>OZ240687.1:0-1792500 GCA_965199285.1 Parvibaculaceae bacterium
CTGAGTGTTGCGGGTCTTTCTGCCGCCAATAAGGTCTATGATGGGGGTCGGGATGCGTCTGTAAGCGGTGATGCGACGCTTGTTTCTGGTGGCGTTATTGATGGTGACACGGTGACGCTTGCTGTGAGTAATCGTTCTGGCGTTTTTGATAATAAGAATGTGGGTGAAGGCAAGACGGTTACGGTGTCTGGCTATAGCCTATCTGGTTCTGATGCGGGTAATTATAGTCTTTCTGGTGTTACGGTTACGGCTGATATTACGGCGAAAGCGCTGAGTGTTGCGGGTCTTTCTGCCGCCAATAAGGTCTATGATGGGGGTCGGGATGCGTCTGTAAGCGGTGATGCGACGCTTGTTTCTGGTGGCGTTATTGATGGTGACACGGTGACGCTTGCTGTGAGTAATCGTTCTGGCGTTTTTGATAATAAGAATGTGGGTGAAGGCAAGACGGTTACGGTGTCTGGCTATAGCCTATCTGGTTCTGATGCGGGTAATTATAGTCTTTCTGGTGTTACGGTTACGGCTGATATTACGGCGAAAGCGCTGAGTGTTGCGGGTCTTTCTGCCGCCAATAAGGTCTATGATGGGGGTCGGGATGCGTCTGTAAGCGGTGATGCGACGCTTGTTTCTGGTGGCGTTATTGATGGTGACACGGTGACGCTTGCTGTGAGTAATCGTTCTGGCGTTTTTGATAATAAGAATGTGGGTGAAGGCAAGACGGTTACGGTGTCTGGCTATAGCCTATCTGGTTCTGATGCGGGTAATTATAGTCTTTCTGGTGTTACGGTTACGGCTGATATTACGGCGAAAGCGCTGAGTGTTGCGGGTCTTTCTGCCGCCAATAAGGTCTATGATGGGGGTCGGGATGCGTCTGTAAGCGGTGATGCGACGCTTGTTTCTGGTGGCGTTATTGATGGTGACACGGTGACGCTTGCTGTGAGTAATCGTTCTGGCGTTTTTGATAATAAGAATGTGGGTGAAGGCAAGACGGTTACGGTGTCTGGCTATAGCCTATCTGGTTCTGATGCGGGTAATTATAGTCTTTCTGGTGTTACGGTTACGGCTGATATTACGGCGAAAGCGCTGAGTGTTGCGGGTCTTTCTGCCGCCAATAAGGTCTATGATGGGGGTCGGGATGCGTCTGTAAGCGGTGATGCGACGCTTGTTTCTGGTGGCGTTATTGATGGTGACACGGTGACGCTTGCTGTGAGTAATCGTTCTGGCGTTTTTGATAATAAGAATGTGGGTGAAGGCAAGACGGTTACGGTGTCTGGCTATAGCCTATCTGGTTCTGATGCGGGTAATTATAGTCTTTCTGGTGTTACGGTTACGGCTGATATTACGGCGAAAGCGCTGAGTGTTGCGGGTCTTTCTGCCGCCAATAAGGTCTATGATGGGGGTCGGGATGCGTCTGTAAGCGGTGATGCGACGCTTGTTTCTGGTGGCGTTATTGATGGTGACACGGTGACGCTTGCTGTGAGTAATCGTTCTGGCGTTTTTGATAATAAGAATGTGGGTGAAGGCAAGACGGTTACGGTGTCTGGCTATAGCCTATCTGGTTCTGATGCGGGTAATTATAGTCTTTCTGGTGTTACGGTTACGGCTGATATTACGGCGAAAGCGCTGAGTGTTGCGGGTCTTTCTGCCGCCAATAAGGTCTATGATGGGGGTCGGGATGCGTCTGTAAGCGGTGATGCGACGCTTGTTTCTGGTGGCGTTATTGATGGTGACACGGTGACGCTTGCTGTGAGTAATCGTTCTGGCGTTTTTGATAATAAGAATGTGGGTGAAGGCAAGACGGTTACGGTGTCTGGCTATAGCCTATCTGGTTCTGATGCGGGTAATTATAGTCTTTCTGGTGTTACGGTTACGGCTGATATTACGGCGAAAGCGCTGAGTGTTGCGGGTCTTTCTGCCGCCAATAAGGTCTATGATGGGGGTCGGGATGCGTCTGTAAGCGGTGATGCGACGCTTGTTTCTGGTGGCGTTATTGATGGTGACACGGTGACGCTTGCTGTGAGTAATCGTTCTGGCGTTTTTGATAATAAGAATGTGGGTGAAGGCAAGACGGTTACGGTGTCTGGCTATAGCCTATCTGGTTCTGATGCGGGTAATTATAGTCTTTCTGGTGTTACGGTTACGGCTGATATTACGGCGAAAGCGCTGAGTGTTGCGGGTCTTTCTGCCGCCAATAAGGTCTATGATGGGGGTCGGGATGCGTCTGTAAGCGGTGATGCGACGCTTGTTTCTGGTGGCGTTATTGATGGTGACACGGTGACGCTTGCTGTGAGTAATCGTTCTGGCGTTTTTGATAATAAGAATGTGGGTGAAGGCAAGACGGTTACGGTGTCTGGCTATAGCCTATCTGGTTCTGATGCGGGTAATTATAGTCTTTCTGGTGTTACGGTTACGGCTGATATTACGGCGAAAGCGCTGAGTGTTGCGGGTCTTTCTGCCGCCAATAAGGTCTATGATGGGGGTCGGGATGCGTCTGTAAGCGGTGATGCGACGCTTGTTTCTGGTGGCGTTATTGATGGTGACACGGTGACGCTTGCTGTGAGTAATCGTTCTGGCGTTTTTGATAATAAGAATGTGGGTGAAGGCAAGACGGTTACGGTGTCTGGCTATAGCCTATCTGGTTCTGATGCGGGTAATTATAGTCTTTCTGGTGTTACGGTTACGGCTGATATTACGGCGAAAGCGCTGAGTGTTGCGGGTCTTTCTGCCGCCAATAAGGTCTATG
This sequence comes from Parvibaculaceae bacterium, assembly GCA_965199285.1. Lineage (GTDB taxonomy): Bacteria > Pseudomonadota > Alphaproteobacteria > RS24 > RS24 > CBDDGJ01. Next base: position 2,741 of record OZ240687.1, read on the forward strand.
ATGGGGGTCGGGATGCGTCTGTAAGCGGTGATGCGACGCTTGTTTCTGGTGGCGTTATTGATGGTGACACGGTGACGCTTGCTGTGAGTAATCGTTCTGGCGTTTTTGATAATAAGAATGTGGGTGAAGGCAAGACGGTTACGGTGTCTGGCTATAGCCTATCTGGTTCTGATGCGGGTAATTATAGTCTTTCTGGTGTTACGGTTACGGCTGATATTACGGCGAAAGCGCTGAGTGTTGCGGGTCTTTCTGCCGCCAATAAGGTCTATGATGGGGGTCGGGATGCGTCTGTAAGCGGTGATGCGACGCTTGTTTCTGGTGGCGTTATTGATGGTGACACGGTGACGCTTGCTGTGAGTAATCGTTCTGGCGTTTTTGATAATAAGAATGTGGGTGAAGGCAAGACGGTTACGGTGTCTGGCTATAGCCTATCTGGTTCTGATGCGGGTAATTATAGTCTTTCTGGTGTTACGGTTACGGCTGATATTACGGCGAAAGCGCTGAGTGTTGCGGGTCTTTCTGCCGCCAATAAGGTCTATGATGGGGGTCGGGATGCGTCTGTAAGCGGTGATGCGACGCTTGTTTCTGGTGGCGTTATTGATGGTGACACGGTGACGCTTGCTGTGAGTAATCGTTCTGGCGTTTTTGATAATAAGAATGTGGGTGAAGGCAAGACGGTTACGGTGTCTGGCTATAGCCTATCTGGTTCTGATGCGGGTAATTATAGTCTTTCTGGTGTTACGGTTACGGCTGATATTACGGCGAAAGCGCTGAGTGTTGCGGGTCTTTCTGCCGCCAATAAGGTCTATGATGGGGGTCGGGATGCGTCTGTAAGCGGTGATGCGACGCTTGTTTCTGGTGGCGTTATTGATGGTGACACGGTGACGCTTGCTGTGAGTAATCGTTCTGGCGTTTTTGATAATAAGAATGTGGGTGAAGGCAAGACGGTTACGGTGTCTGGCTATAGCCTATCTGGTTCTGATGCGGGTAATTATAGTCTTTCTGGTGTTACGGTTACGGCTGATATTACGGCGAAAGCGCTGAGTGTTGCGGGTCTTTCTGCCGCCAATAAGGTCTATGATGGGGGTCGGGATGCGTCTGTAAGCGGTGATGCGACGCTTGTTTCTGGTGGCGTTATTGATGGTGACACGGTGACGCTTGCTGTGAGTAATCGTTCTGGCGTTTTTGATAATAAGAATGTGGGTGAAGGCAAGACGGTTACGGTGTCTGGCTATAGCCTATCTGGTTCTGATGCGGGTAATTATAGTCTTTCTGGTGTTACGGTTACGGCTGATATTACGGCGAAAGCGCTGAGTGTTGCGGGTCTTTCTGCCGCCAATAAGGTCTATGATGGGGGTCGGGATGCGTCTGTAAGCGGTGATGCGACGCTTGTTTCTGGTGGCGTTATTGATGGTGACACGGTGACGCTTGCTGTGAGTAATCGTTCTGGCGTTTTTGATAATAAGAATGTGGGTGAAGGCAAGACGGTTACGGTGTCTGGCTATAGCCTATCTGGTTCTGATGCGGGTAATTATAGTCTTTCTGGTGTTACGGTTACGGCTGATATTACGGCGAAAGCGCTGAGTGTTGCGGGTCTTTCTGCCGCCAATAAGGTCTATGATGGGGGTCGGGATGCGTCTGTAAGCGGTGATGCGACGCTTGTTTCTGGTGGCGTTATTGATGGTGACACGGTGACGCTTGCTGTGAGTAATCGTTCTGGCGTTTTTGATAATAAGAATGTGGGTGAAGGCAAGACGGTTACGGTGTCTGGCTATAGCCTATCTGGTTCTGATGCGGGTAATTATAGTCTTTCTGGTGTTACGGTTACGGCTGATATTACGGCGAAAGCGCTGAGTGTTGCGGGTCTTTCTGCCGCCAATAAGGTCTATGATGGGGGTCGGGATGCGTCTGTAAGCGGTGATGCGACGCTTGTTTCTGGTGGCGTTATTGATGGTGACACGGTGACGCTTGCTGTGAGTAATCGTTCTGGCGTTTTTGATAATAAGAATGTGGGTGAAGGCAAGACGGTTACGGTGTCTGGCTATAGCCTATCTGGTTCTGATGCGGGTAATTATAGTCTTTCTGGTGTTACGGTTACGGCTGATATTACGGCGAAAGCGCTGAGTGTTGCGGGTCTTTCTGCCGCCAATAAGGTCTATGATGGGGGTCGGGATGCGTCTGTAAGCGGTGATGCGACGCTTGTTTCTGGTGGCGTTATTGATGGTGACACGGTGACGCTTGCTGTGAGTAATCGTTCTGGCGTTTTTGATAATAAGAATGTGGGTGAAGGCAAGACGGTTACGGTGTCTGGCTATAGCCTATCTGGTTCTGATGCGGGTAATTATAGTCTTTCTGGTGTTACGGTTACGGCTGATATTACGGCGAAAGCGCTGAGTGTTGCGGGTCTTTCTGCCGCCAATAAGGTCTATGATGGGGGTCGGGATGCGTCTGTAAGCGGTGATGCGACGCTTGTTTCTGGTGGCGTTATTGATGGTGACACGGTGACGCTTGCTGTGAGTAATCGTTCTGGCGTTTTTGATAATAAGAATGTGGGTGAAGGCAAGACGGTTACGGTGTCTGGCTATAGCCTATCTGGTTCTGATGCGGGTAATTATAGTCTTTCTGGTGTTACGGTTACGGCTGATATTACGGCGAAAGCGCTGAGTGTTGCGGGTCTTTCTGCCGCCAATAAGGTCTATGATGGGGGTCGGGATGCGTCTGTAAGCGGTGATGCGACGCTTGTTTCTGGTGGCGTTATTGATGGTGACACGGTGACGCTTGCTGTGAGTAATCGTTCTGGCGTTTTTGATAATAAGAATGTGGGTGAAGGCAAGACGGTTACGGTGTCTGGCTATAGCCTATCTGGTTCTGATGCGGGTAATTATAGTCTTTCTGGTGTTACGGTTACGGCTGATATTACGGCGAAAGCGCTGAGTGTTGCGGGTCTTTCTGCCGCCAATAAGGTCTATGATGGGGGTCGGGATGCGTCTGTAAGCGGTGATGCGACGCTTGTTTCTGGTGGCGTTATTGATGGTGACACGGTGACGCTTGCTGTGAGTAATCGTTCTGGCGTTTTTGATAATAAGAATGTGGGTGAAGGCAAGACGGTTACGGTGTCTGGCTATAGCCTATCTGGTTCTGATGCGGGTAATTATAGTCTTTCTGGTGTTACGGTTACGGCTGATATTACGGCGAAAGCGCTGAGTGTTGCGGGTCTTTCTGCCGCCAATAAGGTCTATGATGGGGGTCGGGATGCGTCTGTAAGCGGTGATGCGACGCTTGTTTCTGGTGGCGTTATTGATGGTGACACGGTGACGCTTGCTGTGAGTAATCGTTCTGGCGTTTTTGATAATAAGAATGTGGGTGAAGGCAAGACGGTTACGGTGTCTGGCTATAGCCTATCTGGTTCTGATGCGGGTAATTATAGTCTTTCTGGTGTTACGGTTACGGCTGATATTACGGCGAAAGCGCTGAGTGTTGCGGGTCTTTCTGCCGCCAATAAGGTCTATGATGGGGGTCGGGATGCGTCTGTAAGCGGTGATGCGACGCTTGTTTCTGGTGGCGTTATTGATGGTGACACGGTGACGCTTGCTGTGAGTAATCGTTCTGGCGTTTTTGATAATAAGAATGTGGGTGAAGGCAAGACGGTTACGGTGTCTGGCTATAGCCTATCTGGTTCTGATGCGGGTAATTATAGTCTTTCTGGTGTTACGGTTACGGCTGATATTACGGCGAAAGCGCTGAGTGTTGCGGGTCTTTCTGCCGCCAATAAGGTCTATGATGGGGGTCGGGATGCGTCTGTAAGCGGTGATGCGACGCTTGTTTCTGGTGGCGTTATTGATGGTGACACGGTGACGCTTGCTGTGAGTAATCGTTCTGGCGTTTTTGATAATAAGAATGTGGGTGAAGGCAAGACGGTTACGGTGTCTGGCTATAGCCTATCTGGTTCTGATGCGGGTAATTATAGTCTTTCTGGTGTTACGGTTACGGCTGATATTACGGCGAAAGCGCTGAGTGTTGCGGGTCTTTCTGCCGCCAATAAGGTCTATGATGGGGGTCGGGATGCGTCTGTAAGCGGTGATGCGACGCTTGTTTCTGGTGGCGTTATTGATGGTGACACGGTGACGCTTGCTGTGAGTAATCGTTCTGGCGTTTTTGATAATAAGAATGTGGGTGAAGGCAAGACGGTTACGGTGTCTGGCTATAGCCTATCTGGTTCTGATGCGGGTAATTATAGTCTTTCTGGTGTTACGGTTACGGCTGATATTACGGCGAAAGCGCTGAGTGTTGCGGGTCTTTCTGCCGCCAATAAGGTCTATGATGGGGGTCGGGATGCGTCTGTAAGCGGTGATGCGACGCTTGTTTCTGGTGGCGTTATTGATGGTGACACGGTGACGCTTGCTGTGAGTAATCGTTCTGGCGTTTTTGATAATAAGAATGTGGGTGAAGGCAAGACGGTTACGGTGTCTGGCTATAGCCTATCTGGTTCTGATGCGGGTAATTATAGTCTTTCTGGTGTTACGGTTACGGCTGATATTACGGGCGTTCAACTATGTGGCGGGTGATCTGATGATAACGAAGGCTGATTTGATTATCGGTGTTACGCCTGAATCTTCTGAAATAGCTTTGGGAGATACGCTCCCTTCCTTTAATCTGGCGTTTGAGTCATTTAAGCTAGCGGATACTTCGGCAGATTTAGATACTCTGCCGACGATTGGATTCGAGGCTTCATCAAATAGCCCTGTAGGCGCATACCCTGTCACATTAGCTGGCGGTCTTGATAATAATTACAATTATATCTTTACGAATGGTACGCTAAATATTGTGGAAGAAGAGGTAACTAATTTTATTCCGGTAACGGTCGAGCGGGCAATGACCATTCAGCCGCCAAAAGTGGTGGATGATCAACGTTTGCTAACAAATTCGTTTGGTTTTAATCCAACAGGGATACAGGCTGAACCACTCTTTGTTGAGGTTTTTGAGGTTGAGGTTATCGGTGGTGATGCTATTGATGACGATGCTACCGGTGGTGAAGATGCAGAAATATCTGGACGTGATAGAGAAGAGGGTATATCAGCCTCGTCCCGCAAAAAGTTACGGTTGAAAATTGTTAAAGATATTGCTGAACAATTTGAGATTGGAGGGTAAACGCAAAAGCAAAATCACCAAATATGATTTTAGCAGCTGGGTTCGCCGTCACAATTTCCAAAATAATTTTCGATAAAGTTTTTCGCACCCTTAAAAGCTGGGGAGAAGAAGATAAATCTAGTTTGCGTTTATCCACAGATTAGGGCAGTAATATTGACATATAATCCGTTTTGCTGCATAAGGATCATCCCTTAATATGCCAATCTTGTCTTTATCGACTTGCTTTTTATCGATAGAGCTTTCATCTATGGGTTAAAGGCGAGCATATTAAATAAGCAAGATTATTGACGAAAGAAATGGAGCGTGCTTATGCAAGCGCAAGGCCTATATGACCCGCGTAACGAACATGATGCTTGTGGCATTGGTTTCGTCGCACATATTAAAAACCAGAAAAGCCATAAAATTGTGGCTGATGGCTTGCGGATTCTTGCCAATCTTGAGCATCGCGGCGCGGTCGGTGCTGACCCGCAAGCCGGTGATGGTGTGGGCATGCTGTTACAAATACCCGACCAGTTTTTTCGTGAGGAAATGGCGCGGCAAGGCGTTAAGCTGCCGCAAGCGGGCGGCTATGGGGTGGGGGTGGTATTTTTGCCGCCCAATGATGAGCGGGCGTTGATTGAAGCCAGCATTGAGCAAAATATCGTTAAGCAAGGGCATGAGATTTTGGGCTGGCGGGATGTGCCGGTGGATAATCGCTGTCTGGGTGAGAGTGTATTTGCCAGCGAGCCAGCCATCCGGCAGATTTTTATCGCAAAAGCCAAACCGGTACAAGCGATAAGCGATTTTGAGCGGGATTTATTTATCATTCGCCGTCGCGTTGAATTAGCGATGGAGATAGCGCTATCAGCACAGGCGGATGATTTCTTTTACTTCACCTCATTATCGGCGCGGACAATTTGCTATAAAGGGTTATTTCTTGCCGATAAGCTAGGGGTATATTTCCCTGATTTGGCAGATGAGCGAACCATTTCGGCGCTGGCAGTGGTGCATCAGCGGTTTTCGACCAATACATTCCCAAGCTGGAAATTGGCGCACCCGTTTCGGATGATTTGCCATAATGGGGAAATTAATACAGTGCGTGGCAATATTAACTGGATGCGGGCGCGTGAACAGCAATCACAATCGGACAAGTTTGGCGAGGCGATAGGTGATATATGGCCGCTTATTCGCGAAGGGCAATCTGACTCTGCATGTTTTGATAATACGCTCGAGCTTCTCACTCATGCGGGTTATTCGCTCAGCCATGCGATGATGATGATGATTCCCGAAGCGTGGGATGGTCATGAAACTATGGATGCCAAGCGCAAGGCGTTTTATGAATATCATGCTGCGCTCATGGAACCATGGGATGGACCGGCGGCGGTCGCTTTTACCGATGGGCTGCAAATCGGCGCGACGCTTGACCGCAATGGGCTACGGCCGGCGCGTTATTATGTCACCAAAGATGATCGCATCATTATGGCTTCTGAAATGGGGGTATTGCCTGCGCCGGAAGATGAAATCATCCAGAAATGGCGGTTGCAACCTGGTAAAATGCTATTGATTGATCTTGAAAAAGGGACAATGATTCACGATCAGGAAATTAAAACTGATTTAGCGCAATCCCACCCCTATCAGCAATGGCTGGAAGGCGCGCAGATTAAACTTAGCGATTTGCCCGCCTCGCAAGGCAGCCATGTTGGTCTGGCCGCAGAGAGGCTCGATATTCAACAAGCATTTGGCTATAGTCAAGAAGATGTGAAGTTTCTACTCGAACCAATGCTTGATAAGGGGGAAGAAGGCACGGGCTCAATGGGAACCGATACGCCGATAGCGGTTTTGTCTGAAAAATCGAAGCTGCTTTATAATTATTTCAAGCAGAATTTTGCGCAAGTGACCAATCCGCCGATTGACCCCATTCGTGAAGAATTGGTCATGTCGCTCATCAGCTTTATTGGCCCGCGTCCAAATCTGCTGGATTTAGAAACCACCTCATCCGATAAGCGGCTTGAAGTGACGCAGCCTATTCTCACCAATCAAGACCTTGAGAAAATTCGTTGCATTAGCGATGTGGCGGATAATAATTTCCATGCCATCACGCTGGATATAACTTATCCTATATCTGATGGCGTAAGGGGAATGGAAAAACGGCTCAAAGCGCTTTGTGAAGAGGCAGAAAAAGCCGTTCGTGGCGATGAAAATATTCTCATCCTATCCGACCGCGCGATTTCGGTAAGCCAAGTCGCGATACCCGCATTATTGGCAGTGGCGGCGGTGCATCACCATCTCATCCGGATTGGGTTGCGAACCCATACGGGGCTGGTGGTTGAAACCGGTGAAGCGCGCGAAATTCACCATCATTGCTGTCTGGCAGGCTATGGGGCAGAGGCGATTAACCCCTATCTGGCGTTTGATACATTGGCAAGTATGAATGCGGATTATGGGCTGGCGCTAAGCCAGACCGAATTAGAACAAAATTATATTAAAGCCTGTGGCAAGGGTATCCGCAAAGTCATGTCAAAAATGGGCATTTCTACCTATCAATCATATTGTGGGGCGCAGATTTTTGATAGTGTTGGCTTAAGTCAGCCTCTGATTGATGCCTATTTTACCGGCACGTCAAATACGATTGACGGGGTTGGCATTGATGAGATTGCCGAAGAAACATTGCGCCGCCATCATGATGCGTTTAGCGATAATCCGGTGCTGGCGGATAATCTTGAGGTGGGCGGTGAATATGCGATGCGGGTGCGCGGCGAAGCACATGCGTGGACATCCGAAACAGTGGGAACATTGCAACATGCAGTGCGCGGCAATAGTCGTGATAAATATCGTGCTTTTGCAAAACACATTAATGAGCAGGATGAGCGGCTATTAACCATTCGCGGTTTGTTTCGCATAAAACAAGCAGATGAAATTGGTGGCACGGCTATTTCGCTTGATGAGGTAGAACCAGCTTCAGAGATTGTGAAGCGTTTTGCAACTGGGGCTATGTCGTTTGGCTCTATTAGTGCGGAAGCGCATACCACCTTAGCGCTGGCGATGAATAAAATTGGCGGCAAGTCAAATACGGGTGAGGGGGGGGAGGAAGCTGAACGGTTCCAGCCTCGCGCTGATGGTTCGTCAATGCGTTCAGCGATTAAGCAAGTTGCGTCCGGCAGGTTTGGCGTGACAACAGAATATTTGGCAAATTCAGATATGATTCAAATCAAAATGGCGCAAGGCGCAAAACCCGGCGAGGGCGGGCAATTACCCGGTCATAAGGTTGACCGGCGGATTGCGGCAGTGCGCCATTCAACCCCTGGTGTGGGGCTTATCTCGCCGCCACCGCATCATGATATTTATTCAATTGAAGATTTGGCACAGCTTATTTATGACCTTAAAAATGCCAATCCAGCGGCTGATATTTCGGTAAAACTGGTTTCAGAAGTAGGCGTTGGCACAGTCGCGGCAGGGGTGTCGAAGGCACGCGCTGACCATGTCACGATTTCTGGCTTTGAGGGCGGTACGGGCGCAAGTCCGCTGACCTCAATTAAACATGCTGGCTTGCCATGGGAGATTGGCTTGGCAGAAACCCATCAGACATTGGTTCTTAATCGCTTGCGGACACGAATTGCGGTGCAGGTGGATGGCGGCTTGCGCACCGGGCGCGATGTGATTATTGGCGCGCTGTTGGGGGCGGATGAATTTGGCTTTTCAACCGCGCCATTGATTGCGGCCGGTTGTGTGATGATGCGCAAATGCCATCTTAATACTTGTCCGGTCGGGATTGCCACGCAAGATGAAACTTTACGGAAACGCTTCACTGGCACGCCTGAACATGTGATTAATTATTTCTTTTTTGTCGCCGAAGAGGTGCGTGAGATGATGGCGGCGATGGGCGTGCGCACGCTTAATGAGCTAATCGGGCAAACCGAATATTTGGATATGAAACACGCATTGGAACATTGGAAGGCGCAAGGGCTTGATTTTACCCGCCTCTTTGCCAAGCCCGATGCGGGTGCTGATAAAGTCTATTGGTCTCAAACACAAAATCATCCGATTGATGATATTCTTGACCGCAAACTGATTGCCGAAGCGCAAGCGGCATTGCAATCGCAAAAACCGGTGCAGATTGAGGCAGATATTCACAATACTGACCGGACAGTGGGCGCAATGTTATCAGGCGAAGTGGCAAAGCGCTATGGTCATGCGGGGCTTGCCGAAGATATGATTGCGGTAAAATTGCGCGGCACGGCAGGGCAGAGTTTTGGTACATTTCTAGCGCGCGGCGTGTCGCTTAGCTTGGAAGGCGAGGCGAATGATTATGTTGGCAAGGGGCTATCTGGCGGCCGGTTGGCGATTTACCCACCCGAGAATTGTGCAGCAGTGCCAGAAGACAGCATTATTGTTGGCAATACTGTGCTTTATGGCGCGATTAGCGGCTCTTGCTATTTTCGTGGGGTGGCAGGCGAACGCTTTGCGGTGCGTAATTCCGGCGCGGTGGCAGTGGTTGAAGGCACGGGCGACCATGCGTGCGAATATATGACAGGCGGCTGTGTGGTGGTGCTTGGCAAAACCGGCCGTAATTTCGGGGCGGGCATGTCAGGCGGTATCGCTTATGTGTTGGATGAGGATGGTGATTTTGAAGCGCATTGCAATAAAGCGATGGTCGAATTAGAACCCATTAATCCCACCATGACCGATGCGCTGGGCGATGACCTGACCCAATCCATGACCGAATATGATGCCGAGCGTTTGCATAAATTGCTGACCAATCATATCCATTATACCAATAGCGCGCGGGCGCAAGAGATTTTGGCGACATGGGATTCTTATTTACCGAAATTTGTCAAAGTCATGCCAACCGAGTTTCGGCGCGCTTTGCGTGAATTGCAAGAGGAACAAAGCCTGCACACGCAAGCGGGTGAATAGGCAGGAGAGGCGACTATGGGCAAAGTGACAGGGTTTCTTGAATTTGACCGCCAAGATCGGGATTATTTGCCGGTTGCGGAGCGTACCAAAGGGTTTTCCGATTTTGTGGTGCCGCTTTCATCTGACGCGTTAAACGTGCAAGCCGCACGCTGTATGGATTGTGGCATACCTTATTGTCATAATGGCTGTCCGGTGAATAATCAAATTCCGGATTGGAATGATTTGGTTTACAATGATAAATGGCAGCAAGCATGTGTGAATTTGCACAGCACCAATAATTTTCCTGAATTTACCGGCCATATTTGCCCCGCCCCATGTGAGGCATCTTGCACGCTTAATCTGATTGATGAGCCGGTGACCATCAAAACTATTGAATGTGCGATTGTCGATAAGGGCTGGGAAGAAGGCTGGATTATCCCACAAATCGCGGCCACCAAAACAGGTAAAAAAATCGCGATTATTGGCGCTGGCCCTGCTGGTCTGGCGGCCGCGCAGCAATTAACCCGCGCCGGCCATGCGGTGCATGTTTATGAAAAACACGCCAAAGCAGGCGGGTTATTGCGCTATGGTATTCCCGATTTCAAAATGGAAAAACATCTGATTGACCGCCGCGTCGAACAGCTCCACGCCGAAGGGATAGAATTTCATTATAATTGTCATGTCGGGGTTGATGTGAATGCGCAAGAATTGGCGGCAGATTATGATGCCGTGCTGCTCTCTGGTGGGGCGGAAGTGCCGCGCGATTTACCGGTTCCTAATCGTGCGTTAGATGGTGTTCATTTTGCGATGGATTTTCTGCCGCAGCAAAATCGGCGGGTCGGGCAAGAACCGCTTGGGCAAGGCGTTCAGGAAATTTTGGCGACCGATAAGCATGTGATTGTCATTGGTGGTGGTGATACGGGCTCAGATTGTATCGGCACGTCAATTCGGCAAGGCGCGGCATCTGTCACGCAGCTTGAAATTATGCCCATGCCGCCCGAACAGGAAGATAAAGGGCTTACCTGGCCGGATTGGCCGTTAAAATTGCGTACCTCATCCTCGCAAGCTGAAGGGGCTGCGCGCGATTTTTCTGTGATGACAAAAGAGATTATCGGAGATGGCGAAAAAGTAACCGCGCTTAAATGCGTGCGGGTGGATGATAAGATGCAACCCATCGCGGATAGTGAATTTGAATTGCAAGCCGATTTGGTTTTATTGGCGATGGGGTTTGTGCATCCCGTATCTGAAGGCATGTTGGCGCAATTAGACGTAGTGCTTGATGAGCGTAAAAATGTGGCGGCCGATACCGCGACTTATCAAAGCTCTAAGGATAAGATTTTCGCTTGTGGTGACATGCGACGCGGGCAATCTCTTGTCGTATGGGCCATCCGCGAAGGCCGCCAAGCGGCGCGTGAGATTGACTTATTTTTAATGGGGCAAACCACCCTGCCGCGATGAGTCTTTTTATTTATATCTGAACATCTTGACATTTTATGATTCTATTGTTATCTTAAAACAGGATTGGGAATACTCGGTCGGCTTAAAGGTTCTGGAAAATTCCGGAGCCTTTATGTTTTTTACGTTATATTTTTTTACGTTATATTTTGTAAAAATTCCAAATCTATCTAGGGAAAATTTTTCTGAAAAACTATTTTCGGTTTTATAATATCATAAGCACGATTTTTCTGATTTGGTCGCATCCATTTGCGGGCAATGGGTCTGGCAATTAAATCAGCTAATTGTAAGCCTGCTAAGTTACTGGCTTTTTTTGCAAATAGGGGAATGAAATTAACCTTCGTAAAATCTGGGTTTTTCCACCCCCAATTACTTCTATTTTGTACAATACGATGAAATGCTAATTCTAAATCCGTATCTTCATTTTTGCCACGACTTTCAAATATAATGTTTAACGACTTTTCCTTTTCATCTTTTCCTAGCAAATATGGCAAAAGTCCTTCGAGGCAAAATTGTAGTGAAACTCCATATGGATTCCATGGATTTGGATATCTATCCACCAGCTTATCTTTATAAATTATCGCAGAAAAAACTTTGAAATTTGCATTGGTCATGAGCTGATTAAGATCATGATAAAATTCTTCTCTCCGCTCTTTACTTTCCAAAAGAAAAGAAAATTGATTTTCCGATTTTCTAATCTCACGTTCATGCAAAATTATGTTGTCATGCCCCCAATATTTTAATTTGAACTTTAAGAAAGCAGGCATAATATTTTCTATATATTCACTTTTTTCTATCAGGCAAAGTGATAAGCAGAATACCGAAAAGTCACGGTTTATATTATGTAAGCCATGATCTCCACTTTCATCAACATAGGCAATATAATTTGAGAAATTTGTCTGCATAAATCTATGGTGGGCTTCATATCAGGCCAGAAAGCGGGGAGCTTGGGTCGGCATAGAGGCGTTTGGGCATTCGTCCAGCCAGATAGGCTTGCCTGCCGGCAATGACCGCATGTTTCATCGCGTCTGCCATCAGAATCGGATTTTTCGCTTCCGCAATCGCTGTGTTCATCAGCACCCCATCACAACCAAGCTCCATCGCAATCGCTGCATCTGAGGCCGTACCAACCCCCGCATCAACCAAAACAGGAACCTTGCTTTGTTCGACAATCAGCCGAATATTAATCGGGTTTTGAATGCCAAGCCCAGACCCGATAGGCGCGGCAAGCGGCATAATGGCGCAACAGCCAATATCTTCCAACTGTTTGGCCATAAGCGGGTCATCAGAGCAATAGACCATCACCTCAAAGCCTTCTTTTATCAGCAATTCCGCCGCTCGCAATGTTTCGGGCATATTCGGGTAGAGGGTTTTTTCATCCCCCAAAACCTCTAATTTCACCAATGTCCAGCCGCCTGCCTCGCGTGCTAATCGTAAAGTGCGCATGGCATCTTCGGCGGTAAAGCATCCCGCCGTATTGGGCAAAAAGCAATATGTTTTAGGGTCAATATAATCCACCAGCATCGGCGCTGAGGGGTCGGATAAATTAACCCGCCGCACCGCGACAGTCACAATCTCCGCACCCGCAGCGGCGGCAGCAGCGGCGTTTTCAGCATAATCCTTATATTTGCCTGTGCCAATAATCAAGCGTGACTGATAGCTTGTGCCCGCAATCACTAATGGTTTATCTTTGTGCATTAGCCCCCTCCAATAAAATGAACGATTTCGAGCCGGTCATTTTCTGCCAATATAGTCGTGCTATAAGCCATTTTGGGGACAATCTCAAGATTGCGCTCAATCGCAATTTTTTTAAGCGGTAATTTCATATCATTTAGTAATTGCTTTATGGAGGTTCCATCCGCGCATAAATGCGGCTCACCATTAATGATGATTTCAATGCTCATAATGAACTTACCATTGCCATGATTCCGCCACTTGTCAGAAGCGCGAATTTGCGATAGCAAGGGCTTATGGCAAAAATGATTTACATTTTGAACGGTCCCAATCTGAACCTGCTTGGCACGCGCGAGCCAGAAATTTATGGAACCCGCACGCTTGCCGATATTGAAGAAAATATCGCGCAAAAGGTCAAACAATGCGGGTTAGAGATGAGCTTTCGGCAAAGCAATGTTGAGGGCGAGCTGGTGGAGTGGATTCAAGAGGCATCGACAAAGGCAGATGGGCTTATCCTTAATGCGGGTGCATATACGCATACCTCTATCGCGCTTTTGGACGCGTTAAAAGCGGTATCTGTGCCGATTATTGAGGTGCATTTGTCAAATATTTTTGCGCGGGAGAGTTTTCGCCATCACTCATTTATTTCGCCGGTGGCGCAAGGTGTGATTTGCGGTTTGGGTGAAAAAGGCTATATTATGGCGATTGAGGCTTTAGCGGAGCTGATTTAATAATTAAGGGGAGAGGTTTATGGCAAAATCAAGTGATAGTAAAATCGTAAAAGCACTGGCTGAAATTCTGGATACGCATAATCTCACCGAGATTGAGATTGAGCGCGAAGATGGGATTATTCGGGTTGCGCGCGAAACGCAAACCATGATCGCACCAATGACGGGCGGGGTTGCCCCTATGCAACCCTCCATGCCATCGGCTCCGGCACTGACGGAAACCACAACGAGCCAGAGTGACACGCCGACAGCTACGGTTTCAGCCGATAGTGCTGGGGCGGTCACCTCGCCGATGGTGGGGACAGCCTATCTTGCGCCAGAACCCGGTAGCGCGCCTTTCATAAAGCAAGGCGATAGTGTGACAATGGGGCAGACTTTGTTTATTGTTGAAGCGATGAAAACCATGAACCCCATTACCGCGCCGGTCGCTGGCACGGTTACACAAATTCTGGTTTCAGATGCACAGGCGATTGAATTTGGCGAAGTCTTGGCGGTGATTGAATAATTATGATTAAAAAAATTCTTATCGCCAATCGGGGGGAAATTGCCTTACGCGTCATCCGCGCTTGTCGTGAAATGGGGATTCGTAGCGTTGCGGTTCATTCAACCGCTGATAATGAAGCAATGCATGTGCGGCTGGCAGATGAAAGCGTTTGCTTGGGCCCCGCGCCTGCCGCGCAAAGCTATCTTAATGTTGCAGCGATTATTTCGGCTTGTGAAATCACCGGCGCGGATGCGGTGCATCCTGGCTATGGATTTTTATCCGAAAATGCCCGTTTTGCCGAAATTTTAGAAGCGCATCAGATAAATTTTATCGGCCCGAAAGCAGAACATATCCGCCTTATGGGGGATAAGATTGCCGCCAAAGCCAAAGCGATTGAATTGGGGATTCCGGTTGTGCCGGGGTCTGATGGCGCGGTGGAGACAGTTGAAGAAGCCCTAAAGATCGCCGATGAAATGGGCTATCCGGTTTTGGTAAAAGCCGCCAGTGGCGGCGGTGGGCGGGGGATGAAAACCGCTCATAGCAAAGATAAGCTGGCGGAAGCCTTTACAACCGCGCGGGCAGAAGCCAAAGCCGCATTTGGTGATGATGCGGTTTATATTGAAAAATATCTCGAAAAGCCGCGCCATATTGAAATTCAAATTGCTTGCGATAGTCATGGCAATGCTGTCCATCTCGCTGAACGCGATTGTTCGCTACAAAGACGGCATCAGAAAGTTTTGGAAGAAGCCCCCTCAACCGTGCTGACCCCGCAAAGCCGCGCCGATATTGGCAAGATTGTTACCGATGCGATGGAGAATATGGGCTATCTTGGGGTGGGGACAATCGAATTTCTATATGAGAATGGCGAATTTTATTTTATCGAGATGAATACCCGTTTACAGGTCGAGCATCCCGTTACTGAAATGATTACCGGCATTGATCTTGTCCATGAACAAATTCGAATTGCTGAAGGTCACCCGCTAAGTTTTAGCCAAGAGGATATAAGCATTCACGGCCATGCGATTGAATGTCGGATTAATGCAGAAAATCCTGAAACATTCGCGCCGTCACCTGGCAAAATCCAAACCTTTCATACGCCCGGTGGCTTGGGCGTGCGGATGGATAGTGCGGTTTATTCCGGCTATAGCATTCCGCCGCATTATGATAGTCTTATCGGCAAGCTGATTATACATGCGGCCGATAGAGAGGCGTGCCTCATGCGGCTCAAACGCGCTTTGGATGAATTTGTGATTGATGGTATTGATACCACTTTGCCGCTTTTTGATAAGTTGCTTGCGGAAGAAAATATTAAAACCGCCGATTATGATATTCATTGGCTGGAACAGTTTTTGGGTCTCAAATAGACTTTCCAAGTGAAGAAATCTCTTAACCCTGAATTTTTACTGGGCGCTTATGCGGCTGGTATTTTCCCGATGGCGGAACATGTGGATGCTGAGGATATATTTTGGGTTGACCCCGAAATGCGGGGGGTTTTGCCGCTCGATAAATTCCACCTGCCGCGCTCGCTTGCCAAAGCGATTAAAAAAGCAGATTTGCGCATCACCATTAATCAGGATTTTGAGGGCGTTATGCAAAGCTGCCGGAACCATCGTGACGAGTCATGGATTAATGATGAGATTATCCGCGCCTATACGGGTTTGCATAATATTGGCCACGCCCATAGCATTGAATGCTGGTATGAGGATCGGCTGGTTGGCGGGCTTTATGGGGTTCAGCTACAGGCGGCTTTTTTTGGCGAAAGCATGTTTTCCATTCGCACAAATGCCAGCAAAATCGCGCTTGCTTATTTGGTGGCGCGGCTGCGTTATGGTGACTTCAAATTGCTGGATTGTCAATTTTTAACCCCACATCTTGCCCAATTTGGGGTGGTTGAAGTGATACGGGGGCGCTATCACACTTATTTGCAAGAGGCGTTAAATGCGGAAGCTGATTTTTATCGCTTGCCGGTAAATCTAAAACCATCGGAGGTGGTACAATCTTTAACCCAAACATCATAGACGGGATGTTCAAGCGCGTTAATTGCTGGTGAAGAGGCAAACATCCAGCCCGAAAAAATGACCTGCGCGGTTTCATCAATATATTCGGTAATCTCGATAAAGGCTCTGGTTTCCGGCTGTTCTTCTGGTGGGGCGGATTGACAATAGCGCATCACAATTTCCAAATTGCCAAGCAAAATAATGTCATTGATGGGAGCTTTCATCGTCGAAACGCGGGCAGTGACCTTGTCAAGCGCCCCCAAAACGCCGGTAATATTGGTGATATTTTGCGTATTCAAAATTTGCGAGGGAGCGTCTTGATAATTCTGTAAAAACCCTTTCGGAAGCGTAAATTCTTGTTCTTCCCGCAATGGCTCAATGCTGCTGTCAGGCAAATCAGAAAGCGGGCGCGGGGTAAGCAGACCTTGCGTATGGTCAATGGTTTCACGCAAAAGAGGGTCTGTGATATTGGTTTCATTTTCGTCCTCTATATTCAAAGGTGGCACGGCCGAAATATCCGGCTCTGAAATATTAGGGGCTGAAATATTAGGTAGAGGCGCGCGGATGACATCATCTTCCCGCCCGCCTTGGATAGAGTCTTGCGCATATGTTTGCGATGTAACAAGATAGTGTGCAACATATAGGCTGAGGCAGATGATCGATAATTTAAGGCTGAATTTATTTTGTATCTGCATCACCAGCACTAAATAAAGCCTGCCCAACCAGACTGATTAAGTCAACCGAACCTTGTGTATAAATAATTTCATCACCGGCTTCCAATATATCTTCGCTGCCACCCGGCGTGAGAGAAATATAATTGCCGCCAAGCAGCCCTTCGCTGGTGATTTTGGCGCTACTATCATCGGGCAGTAAAATATCATTTCTGATGCTCATCCGAATTTGTGCCTGAAAACTTTGTGTATCAATATCAAGCGCGGTGACAGTGCCGATTTTAATGCCCGACATGCGCACATCGCTACCCAAAGTCACCCCATCAACGCGATCAAAAGCGGCATGCAGTTCAACCATATCACCTTCAGTGCGATCAGTGACGCTATAACCATAAATGATAAATCCGGCCGCCAGCACAATAACAGCCAGACCGATCAGTGTTTCAACTAGATTTTCTTTCATGTTTTCCCCTTTTAATCTTTAGCTCTGTTTAATCTTTCGGATGCCAGGCTTCATATCCGGCAGGTGCGGAGGCGCTATCTGCCAGACCTGCGGGTTTATGCGCCCCCTTTGTACCGGTTAAATTGATTTTATGCGGTTTTTGCCACTCATGTGATGTGTCGTTATCTGCGGGCGGGGCATCAACTGTATAATGCATCCAGCCATGCCATTCGGGTGCGATGCGGGTGGCTTCAATATCGCCATTATAAACCACCCAGCGGCGGGTTTTGCCATTGACGCTATCGCCTTTTTTATCTTGATAATAATGGTTGCCTTGTTGGTCGATACCGACCAGCTCTCCGCGTCGCCAAGTATAAAAAGCAACTCCGATTGTCTGATTATGCCACCACGTAAAAATCATTCGTAAGAATTTGAGCATTAGTCAGTCTCCGTTTTGGTCATCTGATTGTCTGGCAGATTGAGCCGAATATGTAAATCGCGCAATTGCGCATTGCTTGCGGGGGCAGGGGCTTGCATCAGCAAATCTTGGGCTTGCTGGTTCATCGGAAAAGCAACCACTTCGCGCAAATTTTCCACCCCTGCAAGCAGCATAATAATGCGGTCAACCCCTGGTGCAATACCGCCATGTGGGGGCGCGCCATAACGAAATGCATTTAACATGCCACCAAATTGCTCTTCCACCACATCCGCGCCATAGCCAGCAATCTCAAACGCTTTTATCATAATATCGGCCTGATGATTTCTAATTGCGCCGGAGGAAAGCTCAACCCCATTACAGACAATATCATATTGATAACCCATAATTTCAAGCGGGTCTTTTTCGTGCAGCGCCGCCAAGCCGCCTTGCGGCATTGAAAATGGGTTATGTGAGAAATCAATCCGCTTTTCGGTTTCATTATATTCGAACATAGGGAAGTCAACAATCCAGCAAAAGGCGAATTGGTCGCGCTCAATCAGCTCTAACTCTTTACCAATCCGCACCCGCGCGCGGCCGGCAAAATCGACAAAATCTTTCGGTTTACCGGCACAGAAGAAAACCGCATCGCCATCTTCCAGCCCTAATTGGGTACGGATTATCTCGGTTCGCTCCGCGCCAATATTTTTAGCAAGTGGCCCTGCGCCTTCACCATCGCGGAAGAAAATATAACCTAAACCTGCTTGCCCTTCATCTTGCGCCCAGCTATTCATGCGGTCACAAAAGGCACGACTGCCGCCGGTTTTGGCAGGGATCGCCCACACCTCAACCGTTTCATCTTTGGCAATCATATTGGCGAAAATCTTAAACCCGCTATCGCGAAACGCATCAGTGACGGCTTGCATTTCAATCGGAATCCGCAAATCCGGCTTATCTGAACCATATTTTTGCATCGCTTCCATATAAGGGATACGCGGAAATGTTTCGGTCACGGTTTTGCCTTCGCCAAATTCGATAAACAGATCGCGCAAAAGCGGCTCGACGGTGGCAAAAATATCTTCTTGGGTGACAAAGCTCATTTCAATATCGAGCTGATAAAATTCCCCTGGTGAACGATCGGCGCGGGCATCTTCATCCCGAAAACAAGGGGCGATTTGGAAATAGCGATCAAAGCCCGCCACCATTAATAATTGCTTAAATTGTTGCGGCGCTTGCGGTAGCGCGTAAAATTGTCCCGGATGTAAGCGCGAGGGGACCAGAAAATCGCGCGCCCCTTCCGGGCTAGAAGCCGTGAGGATAGGGGTTTGATATTCGTGAAATCCCATCTCTGTCATCCGGCGGCGCAAAGAGGCAATAATCTGCGAGCGCAAGACAATATTTTTGTGCAGGCTTTCCCGCCGCAAATCCAAATAGCGATAAGTAAGCCGAATATCTTCGGGATAATCTGGTTCGGCAAAAACTGGCAAAGGCAAATCAGCGGCCTCTGATAAAATCTCTAACTTGCTGCTATAGACCTCAATCGCACCAGTATCCAGATTAGGGTTTACCGCATCTTTTTCGCGCGCGACAACTTTTCCCGCCACCCGAATAACGCTTTCGGCACGCACTTGTTCTGCCAGCGTAAAATCAGGATTTTCAGGTTCAAAGACAATTTGGGTGAGGCCATAATGATCACGCAAATCAATAAAAAGCAGGCCGCCATGGTCACGCTTACGATGCACCCAGCCGGAAAGAATCACGCTCTCATTAAGCGATTCTAGGTTCAGTGCGTTGCAATTATGGGTTCGATATTCGTTCATTTCTGTACCTCTATCATATTTGCCGCGAAAACACACTTGTTTTACGCATTTGTCAAGGTATAAGGAACAGCAAAATGAATTTGATTACGAGCCATAAAGATCTGACCGCTTTTTGTGAGGCGCTGGCGGCGCATCGCTATATTACGGTTGATACAGAATTTCTGCGCGAGCATACATTCTGGCCGAAACTATGCCTTATCCAAGCCGCCGCTCCCGGTATTGAGGGGATGATTGATCCGCTGGTGGAAGATTTAGATCTTACCCCTTTTTATGACTTGCTCACCAATCCGAAGATTTTGAAAGTCATGCATGGCTGTCGACAAGATATAGAAATTTTTTATCGCGAGACAAAAACCATTCCGGCTCCTCTTTTTGATACGCAAATTGCGGCGATGACATGCGGGTTTGGCGATGCGGTTGGTTATGAAACGCTGGTTAAGAAAACCAGTGGTGAAAAAATTGATAAAGGCTCGCGCTTTACGGATTGGAGCCAGCGGCCGCTTTCTGAAGAGCAATTACGCTATGCGGTGGCAGATGTCACCCATTTACGGGATGCTTATGAGTTTTTGGCGGCGCAAATTGAAAAAAATAACCGCGCCCATTGGGTGAAAGAAGAAATGGATATTCTGAACGACCCTAGCATTTATGAGCAACACCCTGAATATGCCTGGAAGCGTTTACGGATGACGGACCGCCGCCCGCAAGTTTTGGGGGTGTTGATAGAAATAGCCCAATGGCGTGACACACAAGCGCAAGAGGCAAATATTCCGCGCGGGCGTATTCTCAAAGATGATGCCATTCGTGAAATCGCCGTGCAAAGACCGAAAGATAAAAAAGCGCTTGCACGGCTCCGCTCACTGCCGCGCGGGTTTGAAAAATCGCGCCATGCCGAGCCGCTATTAGCGGCAATCCATAAAGGCCTGTCGCGTCCGCAAGACAGCTTGCCAGAACTTTCTAAGCCGGTGGTGAATAAACCGAATATTGATGCGATTGTGGAACTGTTAAAAGTGCTGCTCAAACATATTTGCTTGAGCCATAATGTCGCCCCTAAATTAATCGCAAATGTTGCCGATCTTGAACGCATCGCCAGTGATGATGAGCCGGATGTTGCCTGTTTAGATGGCTGGCGCTATGATATTTTCGGGCAATATGCGCTTAAATTAAAGACGGGAAAACTTGCCATTAGCCTTGATGAAAACAAAACCGTCTTAGTCGAAAGGCCGGATTAGTTTTTACGAAAGACACTTTAATAATAACAAAGGAGGAGAGGAATATGAGTTTTATTTCAGATACGCTGTCGCGGGTAAAGCCTTCCGCCACTATGGCGGTGACCGATAAGGCGCGGCAATTACGAGACGCCGGGCGCGATATTATCGGGCTTGGCGCGGGTGAGCCGGATTTCGATACGCCCGACCATATTAAACAAGCAGCTTATGAGGCGATAGCGCGCGGCGAAACCAAATATACGGCGGTAACAGGCATCCCCGAATTGCGGCAAGCGATTTGTGATAAATTAGCGCGCGATAATGGGCTTTCTTACACGCCCGAACAAGTGATTGTATCTCCAGGCGGCAAGCCGATTATTTTCAACGCGATGATGGCAACTCTTAACGCCGGTGATGAGGTGATTATCCCCGCCCCCTATTGGGTGAGCTATCCCGATATTGTGAACCTATGCGGCGGCACGCCAATTATCGCCCAAACGCGGGAGGAAGATGGCTTCAAACTCACCGCCCAAACATTGGAAGCCGCGATTACCGATAAAACCAAATGGTTTATTTTCAATTCGCCCTCCAACCCATCGGGGGCGGCCTATAATGCGGATGAGTTAAAAGCTCTTACCACTGTGTTGAAAAAATATCCGCATGTCTGGGTTCTCACCGATGATATGTATGAGCATATTGTCTATGATAATTTTGTCTTCGCCACGCCAGCGCAAATCGAACCTGCGCTTTATGAGCGGACCTTAACCATGAATGGGGTTTCAAAAGCCTATGCCATGACCGGTTGGCGGATTGGCTATGCCGCAGGCCCGATTGAACTGATAAAAGCGATGGGAAAATTACAATCGCAATCAACCAGCAACCCTACTTCTATCAGCCAATGGGCATCGGTTGAAGCCTTAAATGGCACGCATGATTTTTTGCCACCGCGCAATGAGGCGTTTAAGCGTCGCCGCGATATGGTGGTGGATATGCTAAACGCCGCCACAGGCATAAGCTGCCGCACCCCTGAAGGGGCGTTTTATGTCTATCCATCTTGCGCGGGCGCGATTGGCAAAACCACGCCCGATGGCAGCAAGATTGACACGGATGAAGATTTTGCCACCGCTCTTTTGGAGGCAGAAGGGGTTGCGGTGGTGTTTGGCGCGGCCTTTGGCATGTCCCCCTATTTCCGGATTTCTTACGCCACCTCTGATGAAAATCTGCAAGAAGCGTGCAGCCGTATTCAGAGATTTTGCGATAGCTTGCTCTAATCTCGTTCACGCGAATACCCTAACGGGCATCGCTGTTTTTTTCGTTCACGGTAATCATTCGCTTACGCTCATGATACCTGCACGGGCGCGGCTGAACTATCAGCCGGAAGCGCAGTCGCGCTTCTATTCCCTTGCACCATCCAATTTTTCTCCCTTTGACATCGCCCCTTTTTGTGGTAGTCTATCAATGTCGATGAAAATCGACATTGAAGGGAATCGAAAACCCATTCAGTAGTGGCCGACAATAAGCGGCCTTAAAACCTCTTATTGCCCGATTATTAATAGACACATCTTATGTCGTTACTATTGTGTCGGGGTGACGACGCTATAAAACAGCCGCTTGCGGTAAAGGTGTCGTGGCTACTCTACTGAATGGTCTTTTCGACACCCCGGCACCAGAACAGCCTCATCCCCTGCCAATGGGCAGGGATAAGATGAGGCGCTAAAAAAGTTTCTGGTGTCGTTTTGCTTTAAGAAAACCGAAAGGAAAACCAATGCATGATTATAATTTTTTAGCGGATATGCTCAATAAATATCACACTTCAACCGATCTCGTCCAAGCCATATGGATTATATCTTTTACCATCATCACGGTAACCCTAATGATTGGGCTTAAAAATACCGCAAAATGGATAGATAACAGGTTCAGCAAAAAGAAACCCAAAAAGAAGATTGATAAGACATAAGATATTAGGGTAGGCTTTATTTAGTTCACGTGAGCAGCTTACACCGCCGCATCAACCGAACGAAGTGAGATAAGTTGATGCGCAAAAAAGAGAGTCATGCGCCTATTCCCTTGCTTTATTCAGTAAAGCGCAGTCGCGTCTCTATTACCTTGCACCATCGAATTTTCCTCCTTTGACTTCTTCACTTTTTATGATAGTCTGATCCCAGTGTCGGCAAAACCCGGCACAAAGGGGGATTACAAACCCTATTCGCTAGTGGCCGACAATAAGCGGCCTTAAAACCTCTTATTGCCCGATATTATATAGGCAAATGCTCTTGTCGTTACGATTATGTCGGGGTGACGACGCCATATAATAGCCGTTCGCGGTAAAAACGTCGTGGCTACTCTAGCGAATGGTCTTTGTAACACCCCGGCATCAGTGCAAAAGCATTGATGCCGTTTTGCTTTAAGAAAATAAAATCGGAAAATGAAAGGAAAACCAATGTATGATTATAATTTTTTAGCGGATATGCTCAATAAATATCACACTTCAACCGATCTCGTCCAAGCCATATGGATTATATCTTTTACCATCATCACGGTAACCCTAATGATTGGGCTTAAAAATGCCGCAAAATGGATAGATGGTAGGTTCAGCAAAAAGAAACCCAAAAAGAAGATTGATAAGATATTATAATCCTGAAATTGACAATCATTCTCAAATGTACTATATAAGGGATATGATTATTTGCAGTTGCAACAAAGTGACAAAAACTGAAATTGAAGGCGCTATTCGTGAATGTCTTCACGATGACCCATGGCAAATGGTCACGCCGGACATGGTTTATGAAATCTTAACGCGGGAAGGTAAATGTTTTGGCTGCTTCCCTGCGGTTAATGATATTATCATCGCCACCACCCAAGCCTATCATTATGAGTTAAAAACGCCTGTTGAAAAAATCCATAGTTTCATTGAAACATTAGGAAAATTACAATATAATCACCCGCATCATCAGAAGCTATATGCTTCTTAAATTTAATAAATAACTTAAACTTAACAAAGGGTGACTATTATGCAAGGCAAGCAAGCTGTCATAGAATGTTTGAATAATGCTCTGTTTTTAGAGCTTGGCTCGATTAACCAATATTGGTTGCATTATCGTTTGCTGGATGATTGGGGCGTTACCAAACTGGCGGATAAGGAACGCCAAGAAAGCATTGAAGAAATGCACCATGCCGATAAAATCATTGAGCGGATTATTTTTCTTGAGGGCTTACCGAATTT
This sequence comes from Parvibaculaceae bacterium, assembly GCA_965199285.1. Lineage (GTDB taxonomy): Bacteria > Pseudomonadota > Alphaproteobacteria > RS24 > RS24 > CBDDGJ01. The sequence continues at coordinate 26,875 of OZ240687.1, forward strand.
GCAATCTGTCGCACCATTGCGGATTGGGCAGAATGTTAAAGAAGTTCTCGAATGTGACCTTGCCAGCGAAAAAGAGGCGTGGGATAGCTACACCAAATCGCGGGAGATTTGCCGCGATGAGGGCGATTATGTCACTATGAACATATTTGAAACTCTGGTGACAGATGAAGAAGAGCATATTGATTTTCTCGAAACGCAGCTTCAACTGCTCGAAAAAATGGGGGAAGAAAAATATATGCTTCTCAATGCCGCCCCCGCCAGCGACGGCAATTAGCAAGACTTATTTAGCATCTTCTTGTGCCTGATAATCCTGCCATGAGCGGGCGATGATAAAGGCATAAATATCTTCAACATCTTGTTCTGAAACCTGATCGGCAAAGCTCGCCATGCCGTTTTCTTCCAAAATCCCTTCCAGCACAATATCCTTAAACAAGCGATGGGTTGATGCGTTCATCCGCCGCAAATCGGGGATGACAGAATTATTTCCCAACACGCCAATGCCATGACAAAAGGTGCAGACTTCATGATAAAGCTCCATCCCGCGCGCAACTTGTTCTTCGGTAAATTCAACCTCTGGCGGTTTGGGCAAAGTGAGGTCACGTTCTTCCGGCTTAGCAATTTCACCGCCGCCGTTTAATTTGAACACATGCATCATGCCCGCATTACCAAATTTTGCCGAACCCGGTAGCGTCGTATCGCCTTCGGTTAAGCCTGCCGCACCACCACTGCCGACCTGAATGGCGACATATTGCTCGCCATCAATTTCATAAGTAATGGGCGGCGCGATAATGCTTGTATAGGTTTTCGCTGTCCATAAGACCTCGCCCGTACGGGCATCAAACGCGTTAAACTCACCGCCACTATTGCCTTGAAAAACAAGGTCAGCAGCGGTTGAAAGTGTGCCGCCATTCCAATGGGTAGGGCTTTCTTGCGTCCAATGGGTTTTGCCGGTGAGCGGGTCAAAGGCGGTGAGATAACCACGCGGCAGCGGCATATCCGGATGCTCTGCCAATAAGTCCAGCAGCCTGCCAAATTCAATGCCTGTATTCCATCCCCCTTCGCGATATTTCAATCTGCCGGTTGCCTTAAAATCATGGTCAATATCATAAACAAGCGGGCTTTCCATCGCCGGAATATAGACCAGCCCCGTATTGGGGTTATAAGACATTGCCATCCAATTATGGCCGCCAAGCGGTCCGGGTAAAATCCATTCTGACTTACCGCTCTTATTCCAGTTGCGCGATTGATTTTCAATCGGGCGGCCGGTTTTCATGTCAACCCCATCCGCCCATGTCACGGTGACATAAGGGTTGGCGCGCAATAATTCGCCCGTCGCCCGATCCAGCACATAAAAGAATCCGTTTTTCGGGGCTTGCATAATCACTTTGCGCATTTGCCCATCAATTTCGAGCTCCGCCAGCATCATATCTTGTACGGCGGTATAATCCCACGTGTCACCGGGTGTGGTTTGATAATGCCATTTCACCCGACCGGTTTCAGGGTTAAGCGCCACGATGGAAGACAGGTAAAGATTATCCCCCCCACCGGGAGAGCGAATGGCGCGCGTCCATGGCGAGCCATTGCCAACCCCGATAAATACCGTATCCGTATCCGGGTCATAGACAATACTATTCCAGACCGTGCCGCCACCGCCAATCTTCCACCATTCGCCGCCCTTCCAGCTTTTTGCGGCCGCTTCAAGCTCAGGGTTTTCAAAGGGAAGCGATGGATCACCCGGTACGGTGAAAAAACGCCAAACCAATGCACCGGTTTTGCTGTCATAGGCGCTGACATAACCACGCACCCCAAATTCCGCCCCGCCATTGCCGATAAATATACGGCCATTGGCAATGCGTGGCGCACCGGTAATGGTATAGGGACGCTCACGGTCAATCAGCGTGTTGACGCGCCATATTTCCTCGCCCGTTTGGGCATTAAGGGCGATGAGATAGCCGTCAAAACTTGCGACATAAACCGCCCCTTCATAAACCGCGACCCCACGATTCACCACATCGCAGCAACCTTTTCTCCCCCATGCACCGGGGACTTCGGGGTCATAAGACCATATTTCTTCACCGGTTTTGGCATTCACCGCATAGACCAAGCTCCATGGGCCGGTCATATACATAATGCCATCTACCACAATCGGGGTGGCTTCTGTGGCGCGGGTTGTATATAAATCAAAACTCCAGCTAAGCTCCAAATCCTTAATTGTCTTTTTGTTGATTTGGGTGAGCGGCGAAAAGCGTTGCTCGCCATAAGTCCGCCCATGTGAAAGCCAATTCCCCGGTTCAGATTCGGCATTGATAATCCGTTGCGTATCAATCTGGGCGATGCTGTCGCTCGGCTGCCCGCCGCCCTCACTTATATCCCTATCGCTATTATTTTGAATAGCCGCATAAAAAGCGGTGATAATAATCGCGCCAATGGCGATTGCGTTTATCACAATGGCTTGCGATTTTGAAAAAGCTGGATGTCCCATTTTATAATCCCCCTATAAAATTCTCGCATAAGTCTAGCGGGTTTTTGGCGTTTAGAAAAGAAGATTCGCTTTACTTGCGCGAATTATCGGGCATAATAATATATCCATATAGGGAGAGATAGATGACAGAGCAGCCAGATATTACAATTATTGGCGCCGGCATGGGCGGTATTCTGGCAGGGATGCAGCTGGTGCGACATGGCTATCGCAATTTTCGAATAATCGAAAAAGCCGGCGATATGGGTGGCACATGGCGCGATAATGAATATCCGGGTTGTGCCTGTGATGTGCCGTCACATTTTTATTCATTTTCATTTGAAGGCAAGCCCGATTGGTCGAGCGTGTTTCCCCCGCGTGATGAGATATTTGAATATCAGGCACGATGTGCGACAAAATATGGACTTTATAATAAGACCCAGTTTAATACTCAAATCGCGTCCGCCATATTTGATAGCAAAAAGAAAAAATGGGTTTTGAAAACGACAACCGGAAAGACCATTCGCACCGATATTTTAATCACCGCGCTAGGGCAGTTAAATCGCCCCAAAATACCGGTGATACAAGGGCAAGACATATATGAGGGACATATTTTCCACTCCGCGCAATGGCAACATGACGTAAAACTTGAGGGCAAGAAAATTGCGGTGATTGGCAATGGGCCATCGGCAGCGCAATTTATCCCTGAAATTGCCAAAATAGCGGGCGGCCTTACCATATTTCAAAGATCGCCCTGCCATGTGACCCCGCGCAATGACCGCGCTTATTGGGGAATTGAAAAATTTATGTTTCGGTATGTTCCGGGCTTACGCAAATTATATCGCGGTCTGATTTATTGGACGCTTGAGAAAAACTTTCTTGCCTTTAATGAGGCTAAAAACCCGCATTTTCTTGTCCGCTTATTTGGGCTTGGCAAAACCATTGAGGAAGCGATTAAAGAGCAGTTTGATGAACAGGTGACAGACCCGATCATGCGCGAAAAATTATGGCCGGATTATCCGATAGGCTGTAAGCGCGTGGTCATATCGGATGATTATTATCCCGCATTGATGCGCGATAATGTGACGGTTGAAACCCGCGCCATTAAAAAAATAACCAAAACCGGAATCCAAACCAATGATGGGCAAGACCATAAATTTGATACGATTATTTACGGCACCGGCTTTGAAAGCACTGAATTTCTCGCGCCATTAGAGATTAAAGGCGAAAATGAGACCTCGTTAAACCAAGCTTGGCATGATGGTGCTGAAGCCTATTTGGGCATGACGATGCCTGACTTTCCGAATTTCTTTATGCTTTATGGCCCCAATACAAATCTAGGGCATAATTCAATTATTTTTATGCTCGAATGCCAGATGAATTATATTCTTGGCGCGCTAAAAATGCTGGAAGAGAAAAAAGCGCATCATTTGAATTTACGGCAAGACAAAATGCAGGATTTCAGCGAAGATTTGCGGGCGCGATTATCAACCTCTGTGTGGGAGGCGGGATGCGATAGCTGGTATAAGAATGAAGCCGGTAAAGTGACAAATAATTGGCCAGATTTCACCTATATTTATCGCCAAAAAACGGAAAAATTTGATGCCGCGCCATATGATTTTTCTTAAAACAAAACGCATATATTGCCTTTCTTTATTATTTGTTGCGGCGCTCTGGCTCACCGCCTGTAGCGATATGGAACCACCCTTGATAAGCCCACCCCTGATAAGTATTGAAAATGTGGTTTTGCGCGAAGGGTTGGGCGACCGCCCATCGGCGATGTTTTTAACCTTTGTGAACAGAGGCGGGGCGGATAAATTAATTGGCGCGCAAAGTGAGGGGTTTGGAAAAATCGAGCTACACACGCATATAAATGAAGGCGGGGTGATGCGGATGCGGCGGCGGGATGAGATAATCTTGCCGCAAGGTGAGTATAAATTTTCCCGCGGCGGTGATCATTTAATGCTGTTTGACCAAAAGGGGGATATTCGCGCCCCCATCACTTTATTTTTCGCGCAGCACAAGCCGATTATAATTTCGGATTTTACGGTCGAACAATTTGGCATCGCCAATCTGCCCGCCCATAATCCACATGCTCATCATTAATTTAATCCACTTGATTTCATATAAGCGCTTGCGTATATTTTGGTGAAATAGAAAGGTCATAGATAATATGTCTGACGTGAAACAATATATTGAAACTGAAATTGCCGCCGAGGCCGTTGTGCTGTTTATGAAAGGCACGCCGGTATTTCCGCAATGCGGATTTTCAGGGCAAGTGGTGCAAATCCTCTCGCATTTGGGGGTTCCGTTTAAGGGCATTAATGTGCTTGAAAATGATGATTTGCGGCAAGGGGTGAAGGAATTTTCAAACTGGCCAACCATCCCGCAGCTTTATGTGAAGGGCGAATTTGTTGGCGGTTGTGATATTATTCGCGAAATGTTTGAAGAGGGCGAATTGCGTGATTTCTTTACCGAACATGATATTGAAACTGTCGCATAAACCATATGCTATGATCAAAATAAGCGGCGATATAAATAAGAGTGAGATCAGATGACCAGCTCTCTGGCAGATATCCGAAGCGCATTTATAAATTATTTTGAAAGCCATGATCATAAGCATGTGCGCTCAGATGGGCTAGTGCCAAGCAGCGACCCGACATTAATGTTCACCAATGCTGGCATGGTTCCGTTTAAGAATATTTTCACTGGTGCCGAAGCGCCGCCAAACCCACCGCGCGCGGTATCATCACAAAAATGTGTACGCGCCGGCGGCAAGCATAATGACCTTGATAATGTCGGCTATACGGCGCGCCATCATACATTTTTTGAAATGTTGGGTAATTTTTCCTTTGGTGATTATTTCAAAGAACAAGCAATTTATTATGGCTGGGATTTTTTAACCCACACCCTCGCCTTGCCGAAAGATAAATTGCTGGTGACGGTTTATGCCGAAGATGAAGAGGCGTATAGATTGTGGCAAAAAATTGCCGGACTACCGGAAGATAAAATCATCCGCATTGCCACCTCTGATAATTTTTGGTCAATGGGGGATACGGGGCCTTGCGGACCATGTTCAGAGATTTTTTATGACCATGGCGAAACAATAAGCGGCGGCCCACCGGGAAGCGCGGATGAGGATGGAGACCGTTTTGTCGAAATATGGAATCTGGTTTTCATGCAGTTTAATCAGCAAGCTGATGGCACAAGAGACGCCCTGCCCCGCCCTTCGATTGATACCGGAAGTGGTTTGGAACGCTTGGCCGCGGTGATGCAGGGTGTGCATGATAATTATGAGACGGATCTATTTCAAACGCTGATAGGCGCAATCGCTAACAGCTCTGGCACCAAAATCGGCGGCGCGGGACATAATAGCCATAAGGTGATTGCCGACCATTTGCGGGCGAGCGCGTTTCTGATTACCGATGGCGTGCTGCCTGCCAATGAAGGGCGCGGTTATGTTTTGCGGCGGATTATGCGCCGCGCCATGCGGCATGTCCAGATTTTAGGGGTGAATGAGCCGCTTATGTATCATCTGTTTCCAACCCTGAAAGAACAGATGGTAGCCGCCTATCCCGAACTTGCACGAGCTGAAGCGCTGGTAACAGAAACCTTAAAGCAAGAAGAAACCCGCTTTCAGGAAACATTATCACGCGGTCTCAAATTACTCGAAGATGAGGTTGATAGCCTGTCAGGGAAAATCCTATCTGGTGATGTCGCCTTCAAATTATATGATACTTATGGCTTTCCTGTCGACTTAACTCAAGATGCGTTGCGTGAAAAAGGGCTGCAATTAGATATGGAGGGCTTTGAGCAAGCCATGCAGCAGCAACGCGAAACGGCACGGGCGCATTGGACAGGAAGCGGTCAAACCGCAACCGATGATGTGTGGTTCACGATACATGAAGACATTGGTGCCACTCAGTTTCTGGGTTATGAGCAAAATGTTTGTGACGGAAATGTCACCGCGCTTATCAGTAATGGCGAGATTGCCGATAAAGCGCGTGAAAGCGAAGTGTCTCTATGCCTTGACCAAACCGTTTTTTATGGTGAAAGCGGTGGACAAATTGGCGATTGCGGCAGGCTTTATAATGACACTGTCGAGATTGAAATAACCGATACACAAAAACAATTAGGCGATATGCATGTCCTCATTGGTAACATCACAAAAGGTGAGGTGAAAATAGGGGATACGCTCACGCAAGAGATAAATGTGCCGCGCCGTGATGCTATTCGGGCGCATCACTCGGCAACCCATTTATTGCATGAAGCACTGCGGCAAACTCTGGGCGAACATGTCGCACAAAAAGGTTCGCTGGTTACGGCGGATTATTTGCGGTTTGATTTCGCTCACCCCAAAGCGGTCAACGCGGCAGAATTATTAGCGATTGAAGATAAGGTGAATGCGCAAATTCGTGCCAATGGCGCAGTTGAAACCCGCCTGATGTCACAAGATGCAGCATTGGAAGCGGGCGCGCTTGCCTTATTTGGCGAAAAATACGGCGATGAAGTGCGGGTGCTGGCAATGGGAGATAATGAGGGGGCTGATAATGGGGGTGATGATAAACAGGATACGGGACGTGCCGGTTATTCGGTTGAATTATGTGGCGGCACGCATGTAAACCGGCTCGGTGATATTGGCGTGTTCAAAATCACCACTGAAGCTGCCATTGCTAGTGGGGTGAGACGGATTGAAGCGCAAGTCGGCGCGGCAGCTTTCGCGCATATTCACACGCGCGAACAAGTTCTAGAGCAAACCGCGCAAATTCTTAAAAGCAGTGTTGATGAGGTTGCCGGTCGGGTGGAAAAATTACTACAAGAACGAAAGCAACTTGAACGCGAGCTGGCAGAAGCACAAAAGAAACTCGCCCTTGCTGGTGATGGCGGCAGCGCACCCGCTGATAGGGTTGAAGAGATTAACGGCGTGAAATTTCTTGGCCGGATTGTCGAGGATTTGCCATCCAAACAATTACGCGGGCTGGTTGATCAAGGCAAAACCCAAATCGAGAGCGGTGTGGTGGTGTTTATCGGTATTGATGGCGGTAAGGTCGGGATTGCGGTTGGGGTGACAGATGACATCACCGACAAATTTAACGCGGTTGATTTGGTGCAATTAGGGGCTGAAAAACTGGATGGCAAAGGCGGTGGCGGCCGCCCTGATATGGCACAGGCTGGCGGCGCGAATATAGAAGGTGTACAAGCTGCACTTGAAGAGATAAAGAATAGATTGTAATAATTTTATTATTTTAAGGCGAAGATTTTGTAAAATTATTTGCCATCTCAAAAAAATATCCTTGCATCTGAGAAAATATCATTTACTAATTCCATATTAGGAAGTTATAGGGGTATAAAATGGGAATTTTTTCAGCACGCTTTGAAAGTGGTTTTTTTGTGCGTATTAGGCACGAGGAAGGGGCGGGGTCAGGCGCGCACATGCCTCACTATGAGTTAGATAAAAAGCCCCTATCGCTGCTTGCCGTTTCTAAAATGCTGAAAGATAATTGGCGGGGTACGACCTCTCCCCTTTTATCAACCGTCTCGCTTCTCGCCCTTGCTGCTTGTGGCGGCGGAGGTGGTGGTGGAACCACAACCACCACAACCACCACCCCAACCAATGCTGCGCCAACAGTTGCCAATGCGATTGCCGATCAAACGATTGCAGAAGACAGCGCCTTCAGCTTTGTGGTTCCGGCAAATAGTTTTGCCGATACGGATGCAGATGATACGCTGGCCTATACGGCAACCGGGCTACCCGATTGGGCAAGCTTCAATGCGACCACCCGCACCATTAGTGGCACCCCTACCAATTCTGCGGTTGGCACGAGCACCGTCACCGTAACCGCCAGCGATGGCACGGCCAATGTCTCTGACATGTTTGATATTACGGTCACTAATACGAATGATGCGCCGACGGTTGCCAATCCGGTTGCTGATCAGAGCGCGACAACAGGCACAGCGTTTAGCGTCACCATTCCGGTAACTACTTTTGACGATGTCGATGTGGGGGATATATTCACCCTTTCCATAGATGGTCTACCCGCTTGGGCAAGCGCGGATATAAGCGCAGGTACGATTAGTGGCACGCCCACCAATTCTGATGTGGGAACCAGCACTGTCACGATCACCATAACCGATACGGCAAGAAGTTCAGTTTCGGACAGTTTTGATATTACGGTCGCCCGCACGAATACGGCGCCGACGGTTGCCAATCCGGTTGCTGACCAGAGCGCGACGGCAGGCGCGGCGTTTAGCTTCACCATTCCTGCAAATAGTTTTGCCGATGTTGATATGGGGGATACACTCACCATTTCCGCAGGCGATCTACCCGATTGGGCGAGCTTTGATGCGGCCACCCGTACCATTAGTGGCACGCCTACCAATTCTGATTCGGGAACCGTCACGATCACAATAACCGCAACCGATGCGGCGGGAAGTACAGTTTCGGACAGTTTTGATATTGTGATCGATCCTACTGCAGAAGCAGCAGCTGCTCTTACCGCTGTGTTGGAGGATTCGGCATCCGCAGGCGGCGGGAATAATGCCGATGGGGCGGCTATAACCGCGGCGCAATTATCAGATATTACAAGCGGGGTGAATGAATTTATTCTGTCTCGCTATCAAACGGCGATTGCAAATGAAGCGAATTTTTCTAACCCCCCAACCGTCGCAGAAGTTGAGGCGATTATTGCCGAGCAAAGTGCTAATTTGAGCCGTCTTTACGAGAATGGCACGGGGCTACCGGCTGATATAAGCGGGATGGATACGTCACGCGCCACCGATATGAGCTATATGTTTCTTGACGCAGCTGGCTTTAACCAAGCTATTGGGAATTGGAATGTCAGTAATGTCACTGATATGAAATCAATGTTTGGCAATGCCAGCGCTTTCGACCAAAATATTGGCAATTGGAATGTCAGTAATGTCACTGATATGAATTCAATGTTCTTTTTTGCGGGCGCATTTGACCAAAATATCGGCGGTTGGACTGTCAGCAATGTAACTGATATGAGTCAAATGTTTGAGGGTGCCGATGATTTTAACCAGAATATTGGTGGCTGGACTGTTAGCAATGTAACGAATATGGATTCAATGTTTAGCCGTGCCAGCGCTTTTGATCAAGATATTGGCGGTTGGACTGTTAGTTCCGTTACAAATATGAGTGAAATGTTTGAAGGTGCCAGCGCTTTTAATCAAGATATTGGCAATTGGAATGTTAGTTCCGTTACAAATATGAGTGAAATGTTTAATGGTGCCAGTGCTTTCAACCAAGATATTGGCGATTGGCGTGTCGGTAATGTCACCGATATGCGGGAAATGTTTAGTGGTGCCAGTGTTTTCAACCAAGATATTGGCGATTGGGATGTAAGCGCTGTCACAAATATGAGTGCAATGTTTTTTAATGCCAGTGCTTTCAACCAAGATATTAGCGATTGGGATGTAAGCGCCGTCACATTTATGAGTCTTATGTTTGACGGTGCTACCGCCTTTAACCAGAATATTGGTAATTGGCGTGTCGGTAATGTCACCGATATGCGCGGCATGTTTGACGGTGCTACCGCCTTTAACCAGAATATTGGCACTTGGGATGTTGGCAATGTCACAGATATGCGCGGCATGTTTTCTGGAGCCGATGCGTTCAACCAAGATATTGGCAATTGGGATGTAGGCTCTGTTACAACTATGCGGGGCATGTTTAATTCTGCCGATGCGTTTAACCAGAATCTTGGCGCTTGGGATGTCAGCTCTGTTACCGATATGCGCCAGATTTTTGATGGTGCGTCCGCGCTTTCAACCGATAATTTTGACAAAACCCTTGCAGGCTGGGCAGATATTGAAACGGCAGATGGGGAAACCGCTTTGCAAAATAATGTTGATCTAGAAGCAATAGCACCAGATCATAGCAATGCCACTGCTCGACAATATTTGCTTGATAGCTATAATTGGACAATAGGTTCAACTGCTGTAGCCTCTGTCCAGCAAGGGGCTAATGATGCAGGGGATACCCTAGATCGCTCTGCGGAGGCAACTGCTCAAACCATTCACGGGCTTGGCGGCGATGACACACTTACCGGCGGATCTGCGGCTGATTTTATTTATGGCGGCGCGGGGGATGATATGCTCACCGGTGGGGCAGGGGCAGATATTTTCCACTACCTCTTCACCAATGGGGGGGCAGATACAATCACCGATTTCACCTCAGGGGCTGGCGGGGATAGGCTCGATATTTCTTACTTGCTGGATGGATTTGGCAATGCCGCCTATGGCACCAGCGCCAATGATTTTATCAGCGCCAATGAAAATGGTGGCAATACGACTCTTACCATTGATGCAAATGGTGCAAATACTACGAATGTTGATGATGTGACAATCACGCTTACCGGTGTCACCGGCATTATTGCTTCGGGCGATGATCTTACCGCTGACTTTATCAGCAATAATCTTGTTCTCGATGTGGTTTAAGAGCATATCTAGGAAAAGTGCACTTTTATAATAAGTTCTGGCACTTTTCCGCCCGAGATATGCGTAAAAAAACAGCTTAGCGCATGTCTGATGAACCAACATATAAGTGACACGCGCTAAGGGCGAAGATAAGGGCTAAGAATCGCAATGCTTATCCCGCAACAGTTTTATTGTTGCGGGATTATGTTAGCTCATTTCTTTTTGCAGGTTTTCGTCGAGCTTATCGAGGAAGCCTTGCGTGGAGAGCCAATCTTGTTGCGCGCCGACCAGTAAAGCAAGGTCTTTGGTCATATAGCCGCTTTCGACTGTTTTTACGCACACTTTTTCTAACCTCTGAGCGAAATCGGCGAGCGCTTTATTATCATCCAAAACCGCCCGCTTTGCGAGGCCTCGCGTCCATGCAAAAATCGAGGCGATTGAATTGGTGGAGGTTTCTTCACCCCTTTGATGGGCGCGATAATGGCGGGTCACCGTGCCATGCGCGGCTTCGGCTTCGGCGGTTTTGCCATCCGGCGTGAGCAGAACCGAGGTCATCAACCCCAAAGAGCCAAAGCCTTGCGCCACTGTATCTGACTGCACATCGCCATCATAATTTTTACACGCCCAGATAAATTGCCCTGACCATTTAAGCGCGCACGCAACCATATCATCAATCAGCCGGTGTTCATATTCAATACCAACCTTATCAAATTGGTCTTTGAACTCGGCCTCATAAACCTCTTCAAACAAATCCTTAAACCGCCCATCATAGGCTTTAAGAATCGTGTTTTTGGTGGAAAGATAAACCGGCCATTTGCGATCCAGCCCATAATTCATACAGGCACGGGCAAAATCGCGAATACTGTCATCAAGATTATACATGCTCATGGCAATGCCACTGCCGGGAAAATTGAACACTTCCTCTTCAAGGCTTTCGCTGCCATCTTCGCTTTCCCATTTAATTGAGAGCTTGCCCTTACCCGGTACGAGAAAATCGGTTGCCCGATATTGATCGCCAAATGCATGCCTGCCGATAACGATAGGGTCTGTCCAGCCCGGTACGAGACGTGGCACATTGCGGCAGATAATCGGCTCACGAAACACCGTGCCACCCAAAATATTACGAATAGTACCATTGGGGGACTTCCACATTTTTTTCAAGCCAAATTCTTCCACCCGCGCTTCATCCGGTGTGATGGTGGCGCATTTCACCCCCACCCCATATTGTTTAATCGCTTCTGCCGCATCAATGGTGATCTGATCATCCGTATCATCACGCGCCTCGATACCCAAATCATAATATTTAAGGTCAATATCCAAATAAGGGTGAATGAGCTTATCCTTAATCAGCTGCCATATGATCCGCGTCATTTCATCGCCATCAAGCTCCACAACCGGATTTTCAACTTTGATTTTTGTCATTTTCACACCTTGCTTTTTATTTATGTATTCGGCTAAACCTATAGCAAATAGATGATAGAGATAAAACCCCTTTCATGCCGAAAAACGATTTAGCAATTATTTTAATTGGCGCGCAATTAGGCGAGAATATTGGTACCGCCGCCCGCGCCATGCTTAATTTCGGGCTTGCCGAATTGCGCCTCGTGCGGCCGCGCCCCGATTGGCAGTTAGACCGCGCCCTTAAAGCCTCTGCCGGCGCGGAGGCTTTAATCGAAAACCGGCGGGAGTTTGAGACCACGAAAGAGGCGATTTGTGACCTCACCTATGTGGTTGCGACAACCGCCCGTTTAAGAGATATGGTAAAGCCGGTTTACACGCCGCAAGCCGCGATTGCAGAAATTCGCAAAATCGAGCGCGCGCCAAACGGCCGTGCGGGCATCTTATTTGGACCAGAACGTAGCGGGCTCGATAATAATGATATTTCACTGGCCGATGCACTATGTCGGGTACCGCTTAATCCAGCATTTTCATCGCTTAATCTGGCGCAAGCGGTTTTGCTGATCGCTTATGAATATTTTCAATCGAAAGACGAGACCGCCGCCCAGCGCTTGCCAATGGCGGATACGCGCCCGGCCCGGCGCGATGAGCTTACCCATATGTTTGCGCATTTTGAAGCGGCCCTTGACGCATCGGGGTTTTTGGAGCCGCCAGAGAAAAAGCCCGCCATGATTCGCAATTTACGCAATATGTTTCACCGCGCTGCCCTTACCGAACAGGATATTCGGACATTTCGAGGCGTTATTAACGCCTTATTACGGTGGCCGCGTGAATTACAGGACGAAGTGGTGAAGCCGCGCCTTGCCGAGATTTCACGTGGAAGCCCTGATCCAGCAAAATCAGAACAAAAAAAGGGGCAAAAAAAAGATGAAAAAGCGTAAAAAGCCATTTGACAAAGGCGGCGGGATGACTATATTCGCCGCAAATTAGATAATGATAGGGGTAACCGCATGAGTAAGCGGATAAGTGCAAAATATAAAATCGACCGGCGCATGGGCGAAAATGTATGGGGTCGCCCCAAAAGCCCGATTAATCGCCGTGATTATGGTCCTGGTGAGCATGGCCAGCGTCGCCGCGCCAAATTGTCTGACTTTGGCTTGCAGCTGCGCGCCAAGCAAAAGCTGAAAGGCTATTATGGCAATATCACCGAAAAGCAATTTAAGCGCACTTATAAAGAAGCGCAGCGGCAAAAGGGCGATACGTCTGAAAACCTAATCGGGCTGTTGGAGCAACGGCTTGATGCGGTGATCTATCGCGCCAAATTTGTACCAACCGTATTTGCGGCGCGGCAATTTATCAATCATGGTCACATTTTGGTAAATGGGGTGCGCTGCAATATTCCAAGCCGGCGGCTAAAAATTGGTGATGTGGTTGAGGTGCGCGAAAAATCACGCACAATGGGTCTGGTGCTTGAAGCCCTGCAAAGCGCCGAACGGGATGTGCCGGATTATCTGGATGTTGACCATAATAAACTTACGGCAGCGATTTCGCGCATTCCAAGTCTGGAAGATGTGCCTTATCCGGTACGGATGGAACCAAACCTCGTGATCGAATTTTATTCTCGCAATTAGGATTTTCTGTCGCGCAATAGACACTACGCGCGATCATCACTCATATCATACTATTCTTGCCTGTGTGTAATAGTCGATTTCGTTCGTTTTCCTAAAGCATGCTCAGGGAAAGTGCAATTTTATTATGTGAAACTAATTTTCATCTATTATATATGTTTTGCGCAATACCTTATTTGCAAATTTGCAGGTATTATGCTAATCTTAATTGGTGAGCATAAATATGACAAGCACCCCTTCCAGCATAAATCTAGGAAACCCAGAACAAGCGGCGCGGCCGCATATTATTCGTGATTTTGATTGGGATGATTTACGGTTTTTCTTAGCGGTGGCGGCGGCAGGCAGTCTGTCGGGAGCGGCGCGCGAACTGCATGTCAACACAACAACCGTGTTGCGGCGGATTGGGCATTTAGAGGATAATTTATCCATTCGCTTGTTTGACCGTTCGCGTAATGGCTATCAATTGACGGCGGAAGGAACCCGCCTATTACAGGCGCTTGATCCGGTTGATCAGAAATTATCCTCCCTATTGCGGGATTTTGAGGCCAGTTCTGAAGGTCTATCTGGCAATGTTAAGCTCGCTCTGCCGGAAACGCTGGCTTTGCATTTATTAATACCGGCTTTGCCTGAATTTCACGCCAAGCACCAAAATATAGGGCTGGAGCTGGTGTTTGATACGCAGCTTACCGATGCGAAGCCTGTCCCGCGGATTATCAATAATTTGCGTGATGTTGATATTGCCATTCGGCTGGCGCGGCCAACGCAAGGCGATATGCTGATCCGCAAATTGGGGGATTTGCCTTATGGGCTTTATGCGTCGGCAGATTATATTAAGACCCATGGCGGGCTTGTCGGCGATGATTTGAGCGGTCATCATATTATTGGTTTTTCTGAAGATGACCCGCCGCTTGGACCAGTATGGTGGATGTCGCATGCCACCCGCCATAGTGAAGTGGTGATACGCACAAGCAACGCGCTGGCACGCGCCGAGGCGGTGCGGCAAGGCATCGGGATTGCGGCTTTGCCGCGTCATATAGCAGAAAAAATAGATGGCTTGCAGTGCCTGGCCGATCATAAACGGATCGGGCAGTTAGAAATTTGGCTGCTTACGCGGAGCGATTTGGCGCAATTTTTGCATGTGCGAATGGTTATGGATTTTGTGATTGCGCAATTACGTCTTTAAGCGCTTACAAAAATGGCTTGCTTAATTATCCCGACTTAGATAAATAAGTAATATTCATTAAGGATATAAAATATGATTGCTTTGTTATACTTACATTCGGCATCTGCTATGCGCTATAAGTCTGTGCGTCGTAAAGCTGCGCATGTGGGTGCATATGGGCAATCCCTTTTTCTAGCTGAACTCCTTATAAACCCCTGAGGCAGGGTGCGGATGGCAGCACGGTTTCAGGGGAAATTATGCAATGAGCCATTATAGGAAGTCAGTTTAGAAAGAGAGGATAAAATGAGTAATCAAATGAAACAAGATAATCCTGAGCGTGTCATTATTTTTGATACCACTCTGCGCGATGGCGAACAATCGCCCGGCGCTTCGATGACGATAGAAGAAAAACTGCAAATCGCAGAAATTCTCGATGATATGGGGGTGGATGTGATTGAAGCTGGCTTTCCCATTGCTTCAAATGGTGATTTTGAATCGGTACGCGAAGTTGCAAAAATCGTCAAAAATGCGCAAGTTTGTGGGTTGGCGCGCGCTGGTATAAAAGATATTGAACGTGCGGGCGAAGCGGTGCGGGGAGCTCAAAATCCGCGTATTCATACATTTATTTCGACCAGCCCCGTGCATATGAAACATAAGCTGCAAATGCAGCCCGAAGATGTTGTCGAAGCGATTGCCGCCAGCGTAACGGCAGCCCGACGCTGGACAGATAATGTCGAATGGTCGCCGGAAGATGCAACCCGCACTGACCGTGATTTTCTATGTCGGGTTGTCGAGGTCGCGATAGCGAATGGCGCGCGGACGATTAATATCCCTGATACGGTTGGCTATACAGTGCCGGAAGAATATTTTGAGATCATCACCCTATTGCGCAATAATGTGCCGAATATTGATAAGGCGATTATATCAACCCATTGCCATAATGATTTGGGGCTGGCAGTGGCAAATTCGCTGGCAGGTGTGCGGGCGGGGGCGCGGCAGGTCGAGTGTACGATCAATGGGCTTGGCGAACGCGCTGGCAATGCTGCGCTTGAAGAAATTGTGATGGCGTTGAATGTGCGCGGCGATGTGATGCCGCAATGGACGAATATCGAAACCACAATGTTATCGCGGGCTTCAAAACTGATTTCAGCGGTGACCGCGTTTCCGGTGCAATATAATAAAGCGATTGTCGGTAAAAATGCGTTTGCGCATGAAAGCGGTATTCATCAGGATGGGATGCTGAAAAACAATCAGACTTATGAGATTATGCAACCAGAGACAGTCGGCATATCTGAATCTGCCTTGGTGATGGGCAAGCATTCCGGCCGCCATGCGTTTCGAGAAAAAGCGCGTGAGCTAGGTTATGATTTGGGTGATAATCAGCTGCAAGATGCGTTTGGGCGTTTTAAGGATTTGGCGGATAAGAAAAAAGATATATTTGATGATGATATTGTAGCCATATTGGATAATGAAATTTCAGAATCCGAAGAGGCGATAAAATTTATCTCTTTAGATGTGATTGCCGGTTCGAAACAACCGCAAAAGGCATGTCTGGTTTTGGAGATTGACGGTGAAACAATGGAAAGCGAGAGCACGGGCGATGGGCCTGTGGATGCTATTTTTAATGCGATTAAAGATATTGTTTCGCACCAAGCCGTGCTGGAATTATATCAAGTCCATGCGGTCACGCAAGGCACGGATGCGCAAGCTGAGGTAAGCGTAAAATTGCTTGAGAATAATAAATCTGTCATTGGTCGGGGCGCTGATACGGATACGCTGGTTGCATCTGTGCGGGCGTATATCAGTGCTTTGAATAAGCTCATGGTCAAGCGACAAAAAACACTGCCGGAACAAATGTCCGGGTAAAGGGGAAAGAATATGTTTGGGTCTATTTTAGCGATATTTTCTGCCGATATGGCGATTGATTTGGGAACAGCCAACACGCTTGTCTATGTAAAGGGGCGCGGGATTGTTTTGAATGAACCATCTGTGGTTGCGATTTCAGAACAAGAAGGACGGCGAAAAGTATTGGCGGTTGGCGAGGAGGCAAAACTGATGCTTGGGCGCACACCGGGCAATATTATGGCGATCCGGCCGATGCGCGATGGGGTGATTGCCGATTTTGAAGTGACCGAAGAGATGATTAAGCATTTTATTCGGAAAGTTCATAATCGTCGATCTTTTGCCAATCCGGAGATTGTTATTTGTGTGCCATCTGGAGCGACGGCGGTTGAGCGTCGTGCGATTCAAGATAGCGCCATTTCGGCGGGTGCACGCCGGGTCTATCTAATTGAGGAACCAATGGCAGCCGCCATCGGTGCTAATCTTCCCGTGTCAGAACCACAGGGTTCTATGGTGGTTGATATTGGCGGTGGCACGACAGAAGTTGCGGTTTTATCCTTAGGCGGGATCGTGTATTCGCGTTCGGTACGGGTTGGCGGTGATATTATGGATGATGCGGTTATTGCGCATATTCGTAAACAACATAATTTGCTGCTCGGTGAATCAAGCGCGGAAGCGATTAAAAAGCAATATGGGGCTGCTAAATTATCGGATGAAAAAGCCAAAGAAGCGTTTAAAATTAAGGGGCGCGATTTGCGGGATGGCGTACCGCGCGAGATTGAAATTGCCGCTGGTGAAATTGTCGAAGCCTTGGCGGAATCTGTTGCGGTCATCATTGAAGCGGTGCATACAGCGCTTGAGTCAACGCCACCAGAACTTGCGTCTGATATTGTCAATAAAGGGATTGTTTTAACTGGTGGCGGCGCTTTGCTGTGTAATCTCGATCAGGTACTTAAAGAAAAAATGGGACTTCCGGTAACCGTTGCGGATGAACCGCTTTCATGCGTAGCATTGGGAACAGGGCGTGCCCTTGAACATCTAAGCGCTATGAGACATGTATTGTCGATTGCATATTGATCAATGTAAATGGGTTTAAAGGGGGGTAATTTGCGTCACTTTGAGACCTCTTTTGCGCGAAAGCGACCATTTTATTTTAATATTGTTGGTATTTCTTTTTTAGCTGCATTAATTGCGGGTATTTTATTATTCATGATACCAAACCAAAGCCCTACGGTAGAAGCAGTGCGGCAAAATATATTAGATATTTTTGATCCGTTAACAGAAGTTTTGGCGGCTCCTGTCCGTGGGGTTCAAAATATTGTGCAAACCATTCGTGATGCCAGCCATGTTTATGAAAGCAACGAAGTTTTGAAAGCTGAGAATGAACGCTTGAAAAGTGAGAATATTATTTTGTCGCATTATCGACAGGTTCTTACGCGCTATGAGGCGTTACAAAAGATTTTACTACCTGATAATATAGATTATGTTGTTGCAAAAATTACGGCTGATTTGCGTGGTTCATTTGTTCACACTTATATCAGTGATGCGGGAGCCGAAAATGGTCTGCGGTCTGGGCATGCCGCACTGGGGGAGAACGGATTGATCGGGCGGGTTATTGCGCTAAGCGATCATTCTAGTCGGATTTTGCTTTTGACGGATTATAATAGCCATATCCCTATCATCATCGGCGATGAAAATATTCGAGCGATTTTATCTGGCGATAATTCTTCTTATCCGGTCGTTCAATTTCAAGCTGAGGCGGCAAGGTTAGATGATGGTATGAAAGTTTTTTCATCCGGCGATGGCGGGGTGATTTTACCAGGTTTACCGATTGGGCATGTTTTTTATGATAATGAAGGTCAGCCGCGGGTTAAATTATTACAAAATCTTTCTGAGGTTGACTATATACGTATTTTGTTAACCAGGCCGATTTTACCTCCCGCGCGGGATATTGACATACCTACCGATTTGCAAGTTCAGTAATAGGATAAGCGTAATGATGATTGGGCAAAACCATTCAGGCAGGCAGAATAATATTCTTGATCTTTTTGCGGCCTTTGTGTGTATTATATTTATTCTCATTCCTCACACGACTTTGCTTTCAGGTATTTATTTTGGCCTTACGCCTCATCTTGTGCTTATCCCTATATTTCTATGGTCATATTATAGGGGGCAAGGGATAATGCTGGTCTGGCTTTTCCTGTTGGGGTTTTTGCAAGATGCGTTTACGCTTGCTCCATTTGGGTTTTGGAGTCTGATTTTTTGTGCGTTTTTTGGCATTGTTCGTTCGCAATATAATTTGCTTTCACAGCGTCTGTTACAGTTTGAACTCGCGCTTTTTGCGATTTGTACAGGTACGATTTACGTTCTGATTATTTTTGTAAATTGGGAAAAATCTTCTTTTATAAATATGTTTTTATCTTATATAATTTTACTTGCAATCTATATACCGCTTGGACAATTGCTACGATATGGGTTTGAACGTTTGAGGTCAGAGTGAGATGTTTGATAATCGTAAAGATGATGAAGTGTTCTCGCGCCGGGCGGTTATATTGGGCGGGATGAAGTTAGGTTTGGTATCGCTTCTGATTGGTCGCCTGCATTACTTGCAATTACAAAAAACTGAAGAATATACGACAATGGCTGAAGATAACCGAGTCAATGTTGAGCCTGTCGCCCCGTCGAGAGGGATTATATATGATCGCTTCGGGCGGTTTCTCGCAAATAATCAGGCAGATTTTCGCCTTATTTTTATACCCGAACAGGCAGAAAACCCGCGTGAGACAATTAGCCGTTTGTCAAAGATTATTGATTTGCCTATTTCAACCCAAGAAAAAATTATGCGCCGTGTTGAACGGCAGCCAAAGTTTTTGCCGCATAAAATTTCAGAAAATATGGATTGGGGTCATTTTGCCCGGCTCAATATTGAACGCCCCTTTTTGCCAGGCGTTGAACCACAAGTTGGTGAAAGGCGGGTCTATCCGTTTGGTTATGATACGGCACATATTATCGGCTATGTGGGGGCGAGCCAATCAACCAAACAACGCCGTGCCGTTGCCGGGCTTGTGCAGGGGAGAACGGGAATTGAGTTCTTGCAAGAAGAAAACTTGCGCGGCGCGATTGGTAATCGGCATATTGAAGTTAATGCGCGCGGGCGGATTATTCGTGAATTAGCTCGCGATAATGGTAAGCCAGGGTCATATTTGCATCTTACAATTGATCTTACTGTTCAAAAATACGTAATGGAAAAATTAGCTGACCATCATGGAACCGCGGCCGTGCTGGATGTCGATACTGGTGCGGTGATTGCGCTTGCGTCAGCGCCAAGTTTTGATCCCAACCAATTATCTTATGGAATTGAAAATAGGCAGTGGCAACGCTTGCGCAATGATCCGGGCAAGCCGCTTCTCAATAAAGCGCTTGCCGGACAATATTCGCCGGGCTCGACATTTAAGATTATTGTGGCGCTCGCCGCATTAATGAATGATATTATCACGCCAGATGAAGAGATTTCTTGTAATGGGGTTTATGAGTTAGGACGAGAGAAATTTCATTGCTGGGAAGAAAAAGGGCATGGGAGGTTGAATTTCATAAGCGCGATGGAAAAATCTTGCGATGTATATTTTTATGAAATTGCGCGGCGGATCGGGATTGATAATATTGAAGATACGGCACAAAAATTTGGTTTAGGGCGGGTAACGGATATTGATTTACCCGGTGAAAAGCCGGCTTTAATGCCGGGGCGTAAATGGAAGCGCGAAACATTTGGTGAAGAATGGCAGATCGGTGACACAATTGTTGTGGGGATCGGACAGGGATATGTATTGGTAACCCCTTTGCAATTAGCACATATGATCGCGACGCTGGCGAATGGAGAGCAACGGCATAAGCCCTTTATTGTTGATAAAATTGATGGTCGTCCGGTTGATCGCGCGCCACCCATCCCGCTTGCAATTCCGCGTGCGCATATTGCCTTGGTTAAACAGGGTTTGTTTTCTGTTGTAAATGGGGAAGAGGGAACTGCCCGTGCGTCACGTTTTGAAGTTGACGGAAAACTTATGGCCGGAAAGACAGGAACGGTTCAGGTTAGACGCATCAGCGCCACTGAACGCGAAACAGGTGTTTTGAAAAGTGAAGAATTGCCGAAGCGTTTGCGTGATCATAGCGTGTTCATTGGTTATGCACCGCATGACAAACCACGCTATGCAATTTCTGTATTTGTTGAACATGGTGGAAATGGCTCGGCTGTCGCCGCCCCGATTGCATCTGATATATTAAAATTCATCTTGAAGAAGGAACACGCATGAGTTTTTTTCAAAGTGGTAGTGATAGCCGAGCAGCGTTATTCGAGAATTTTAATTGGTTTGTATTTATAATTGTCGCTGGCTTAATGCTTGTTGGGATTGCGCAAATGTATACGGTCGCGCAAGGCGATGTTTCACCATGGGCATGGCGGCAGGCTATTCGTGTGGGCTTGGGAGTAAGCTTGTTGGTCAGTATTGCCTTGGTGCATATTAGATTTTGGTATGACATAGCTTATTTTATTTATGGCGGCGCTTTATGTTTACTGATTTTGGTTTCGTTTATTGGTGAAAGTCATATGGGGGCAGCGCGATGGTTGGATTTGGGGATTATCCAGTTACAACCTTCTGAGCTTATGCGCATTGGTGTCGTGCTTGCTTTGGCGCGTTATTATCAATCCATTCAGCAAGAAGAGGTCTCTTTCATGTCGCGCCTTATTATCCCTATTTTGATGATTGCGATCCCTGTGTTCCTTATTATCCGGCAACCTGATTTGGGAACTGGGATTCTTTTGGGAATTATTGGTATTTTTGTTCTATTTATGGCAGGCGTGAATTGGCGCTTTTTTGCGGCGGGGTTTATTGTCATTTTATCGCTTATCCCTTTAGTCTGGCCGCAATTACACGAGTATCAACAAAAACGTATCTTAACGCTTCTCAACCCTGAGGGGGATCCTTTGGGAAGCGGCTATCATATTATTCAATCTAAAATCGGCATTGGCTCGGGCGGCTTGTCTGGCAAGGGGTTTTTACAATCAACCCAGAGCCGGTTGAATTTCTTGCCAGAAAAACACACAGACTTTATTTTTACCCTATGGGCAGAAGAAATGGGATTTGTCGGTAGCGTCACTTTGATCAGCCTTTACTGTATGCTCTTCGGGCTCATTATTTATATTATGATGAGCGTGCGAACCTGTTTTGCGCGCCTCATGGTTGCGGGGTTTTTATATAGTCTGTTCTTTTATGTTTTTGTGAACTTGTCTATGGTTATGGGTATGGCACCGATTGTCGGTATTCCTCTGCCATTTATTTCCTATGGCGGAACCTCGCTCTTGACTTTTGCGATCAGCATTGGTCTTATCTTGAGTGCTGACGCAAATTCACAATTTGAGATGTCGCGGGGCTAAGGGAGGGCTTTTCATGAAAAAATCATTTGTCTTGTTTTTGATCGCTTTACTGGTTCTGATTGCGATTGTTCTGATCCGGAGTTTTTCCGGCGGTGGGACAGCGCAAAAGGGGCAGGTCTATGATTTTTATCCCGATGAAATGAAACTTGCTCAAGTGATGAGCGGCGCGGTGAAGCTGCAAACCATTTCTTATGGCCGCGATAAGCCAACATCTAAAAAAGCATTGCTTGCGATGCATGATTATCTGCAAGCGCAATTCCCCCGCGCGCATGCGGTGCTTACCCGCGAGGTGGTTGCTGATTATAGCCTCTTATATCACTGGAAAGGCCAAGTCGAAGGGAAGGGTGGTGGCGATAAGCCAATTTTAATGCTTGGGCATATGGATGTGGTTCCGATTATTCCGGGCACTGAAAATGATTGGCAACAACCGCCTTTTGCTGGAAATATTGTCGATGGGTTTGTCTGGGGGCGTGGTACGCTGGATGATAAGATTAATGTCATCGGTCTGTTAAGCGCGGTCGAATATTTGCTGGCAACAGGCTTTACGCCGAAGCGCGATATTTATTTTGCCTTTGGGCATGATGAAGAGCAAGGCGGTCTGGATGGGGCGCGTGAAATCGCCAAAATCTTAAAAGCGCGCAATCTTGAATTTGAATTTTTGGTCGATGAGGGGGGATTGGTTGCGGATGGTCTGGTGCCGGGAATTTCCTCACCGGTCGCGATTATTGCACCTGCCGAAAAAGGCATTGTGACCTTACAGCTTACGGCACGGGCAAAAGGTGGGCATTCTTCAATGCCGGCGGATAATTCTGCAATCGGCATATTAGCAAAAGCGATTGTCGCGCTCGAGGAAAATCAGTTCCCGCGTGATTTTTCTCATACCGCCAATTTTCTGCGCTCCATATCCGATGATGTGCCGCTCATGCAACGAATTATGTTTAAGAATTTATGGCTGTTTGCGCCTTTGATAAAAGCCAGTATGCAGGGCGATAATGCGATGCAGGCGGCTATGCGAACGACGACGGCGGTCACGGTTATTTCAGGCGGCGTAAAATCCAATGTTTTGCCGATTGATGCACGCGCGAAGGTGAATTTCCGGATTTTACCAGGTGAAACAGTGGCAAGCGTAAAAGAGCGGGTCGAGCGGGTTATTGATGATCCACGTATTCAGGTTGATTTTGAAGATAGCGGTCAAGTGGGGATGGATCCCTCGCCCGTCTCCCCCACGCAAGGGTTTGGTTGGCAGCAGCTTGAAGCCGCCATTCGTGATATTGCCGCGCCTGAGAAAATTGTGATTGCGCCGCGCCTATTGGTGGCAGCGACAGATACCCGCCATTATCGTGAGGTCACGCCCAATCATTATCGCTTTGCGTGGTTGCGGGCGGGGACAGAAGATTTAGGCCGTATTCATGGCACTAATGAACGGATTTCAATCCAAAACCTTGCCGATGCGGTACGCTTTTATCATCGTCTTTTAGCGGGGCTTTAGATACTCATCGAGCTTTAGTGCTTGTTGCATAATTATGCATTCACTTTCCATCTTTCAACACAAAAACTTTGGCGATTGTAAAGAAAAGGGGTGCGACTGCACCCCCGGCGAATAGTTTCGCCGCCCCCTCCTTTTAAGATAATGGGGAGCCATGCCTGTAAGGCATTGGCGTGAACGAAAAAACCAGCGCGTATATTAACCAAACTGAACCGATAATAGCGCAACACGCGCTAAGATTTCAGATGCTCATCGAGCCCGCCTCGCGCATCAAGCGCGTAAAGGTCATCGCAGCCGCCAATATGAATATCGTTAATAAAGATTTGCGGCACAGTGTTGCGCCCCTGCGCGCGTTTGCTCATCGCCGCCCGCAATTCTTGGTTCTGGCTTACATCAATTTCTTCGTAAACCTGCTGCTTTTGTTGTAATAAGGATTTTGCTGCATGGCAAAAAGGGCAGATTTTCGTCGTGTAAATTTCAATCTTTGCCATTTTAAGACCCTATCATCTATATGAATGGGGTGCAAAATAGCCGCGTAGATAAGATAAAACAAGCTATAAATAGAGCTTGTTTTATGCCTCCTCACCATTATCGGCTTCACTATTCTCAGGTGCTGGTGCACCTTCCAATAGTTGCACATTCGCCGCAATCATTTTACCCTCGCGGCCTTCCACCATGTCATAAGAAATGCGTTGCCCTTCGATTAAGAGTTTCAATCCCGCTTCTTGCACAGCGGTGATATGTACAAACGCGTCCGTACCGCCATCATCAGGGACAACAAATCCATAGCCTTTTTTGGTATTAAACCATTTTACTGTTCCAGAGCTCATACATACTCCCTTATTCTGCCTTATGCGGTTATGATTGGCATAATCTGTGTCACATATAATGATATTGTGACGATAAGCCAAGAAATGCAAGCCCAAAAAAAAATAATTGTGTACATAAATTATAGCGGCGACTTTACTCACTCGTCGCTTTTTCTTCTTCTTTGAGGGTGAAATGAAACTCTTGCGGGGTTTCGATTGGCGCAAAAAAACCATTGGTTTTGAAGATGAGCCAGCCATATGTCGTTGGCACTTCAATGCGTAAGGGGGCAATAAATTGCGTATCTTTCATGCGCGCCAATGTAAAACTTATATACTCATCGTCTTCTGCCGCTTGCCTTGCGGCTTCAACAAATGATGCCCGATAGCCATGTTTTGGAATAAATCGCGCCATGCACCTTATCACCGCGCCCGTAACCGGAAATTCATGCGCTCCGGCATCATAAATTTTATCGATCGAAAATTCAAATTTGCCGACCCGCTTACCATCTGAGACAAATAGATCACCAGCGCAGGCCGTTTCTATATTTTCGGGATAATAGCGGAAAAATGCGCTTAAGGGATCGACAACAGAAATATTTATTTCATTTGTGGGGAGCGGATTAACCAGCTCTTCGCCGCCATTATTGCTTTCATAATTGGCTTGATAAGATAGGGGCGTGCCATTTTCGCGAAATGTCACTTTGATGGTTTTATGTTCCTGATCATCCATGCGCGCGGTCGCAAACTGACGCGGGATGAGTTTGCTTTGCGCAATCCGCCCTTCACTATGGGCGACCAGATTAACCTGCTCAAACCATTCCAAAACCCCACTTGCGTGCAGTCTCGTGCTTATCCGATAATCATCATCTTCATCATCATCAGAAGTGGTATCAAAATTAACCTTTGCATCTATCAACGAAAGCCCACCGAGAAATATTTCATAATCAGCTTGATAGATTTGTTCTTTCGCATATCCGACATGCGGGGCAAGCACAAAACAGGCGCTTAAAAAATATCGTAAATGGTAGCTTATATCCATCCGGCTAGTTCGTTTTGTATAATCTTCGCAAATAAATTTATCGCTTCCGCGCTGTCATTTAAGCAGGCAATGCTGGTAAAATCCGCACCGCCCGCCGCGATAAAACCTTCACGAAGACCAATATTCACTTCTTCTAATGTTTCAACGCAATCGGATAAAAAACCCGGCATAATAATCGCAATTTTTTTTCCATTTTGTGCATAGTCTCGCACAATATCTTCCGCATAAGGCTGGAGCCATTTTTGTGGTCCAAAGCGCGATTGAAAGCCCAAATGCCACGCGCTTTCCGGCCAGCCCATATGGTCTCTAAGCAAGCGGCTGGTTTTGGCACAATGGCAATGATAGGGGTCACCCTTATCAAAATATTTTTGTGGCAAGCCGTGAAACGAGGTGATGATAGCATCTGGTTGCCATTTCAGCGTTTTAAGATGCGCGCTTAAGCTCTTGCCCAAAGCCGCAATATAATCGGGGTGGTCATGCCATGGGGCGATGGTGCGAAGCGCCGGCTGCCAGCGCATTTTCATTAATGCCCGAAACGCATCATCATAGGCAGAGGCGGTGGTGGTGGCAGAATATTGCGGATAGAGCGGGAAAAGCACAATCCGGTCACAGCCTTCCTCTTTCAGCTCACTGATTTTCTCACCGATTGAGGGTGCGCCATAACGCATCGCCCATTTAACGGTTACGGTTTTTTTTAGCTGCTTTTGCAATGCGTCTGCTTGTTTTCGGGTATAATATTTTAACGGGCTTTCATTCGTTTTCGTGCGCCAGATTTTTTGATAGAGCTTTGCGGTTTTGCGCGGGCGGGTGTTGAGAATAATCCCCCGCAAAATAAGCTGCCAAAAAATGGCCGGAAATTCGATCACCCGCTTATCGCTTAAAAATTCTTTGAGATAGGGGCGCACTGCCTTTGCGGTTGGCGCTTCCGGCGTGCCAAGATTAATCAGTAAAATGCCAATTTTCCCGTAAGCAACCGGCGGGTGCGTCATGACTATAGAGCCAGCTCTAAAATATCTGCCGGACGGGTGCTAATGTTTAAACTCTCCCACACCTCATTGAGAGAGGCAACAAGATGATCCATCATCTCATCATCATGTAAGGGGGATGGGGTAATCCGCAACCGCTCCGTACCGCGCGGCACGGTGGGATAATTAATCGGCTGAATATAGACACCATGTTCTTGCAATAAGCGGTCAGAGGCTTGTTTGCACAAAACCGGATCACAAACCATGAGCGGTACAATATGCGTATCTGTCATTAAAACCGGCAAATTTGCCGCTTGCAATTTCTGTTTTAAGCGCGCCGCCCGCTCCTGATGACGCTGGCGTAAATCATGCGCGGTTTTGACATGCCGGATGCTCGCAATCGCGCCGGCGGCTATCGCTGGTGGCAAAGTGGTTGTGAAAATAAAGCCAGGGGCATAAGAGCGAATAGTGTCAACAATAGTGCGCTTGGCGGCAATATAGCCGCCCATAATGCCAAAGGCTTTGGCAAGCGTGCCTTCAATCACATCAACGCGCTGCATCACATTATCCCGATCCGCAATGCCGCCGCCATGCGCGCCATACATGCCAACCGCATGCACTTCATCAAGATAGGTGAGTGCGCCATATGTTTCGGCGAGGTCGCATATTTCGGCAATCGGCGCAATATCGCCATCCATCGAATAAACCGATTCAAACGCGATTAATTTAGGCCGGTCAGGGTCTGCATTTTGTAAAAGCTCTTCCAAATGGGCGAGGTCATTATGCCGCCAAATCAGCTTCTGCGCGCCCGAGCCGCGCACCCCCGCAATCATTGAAGCGTGATTAAGCTCATCTGATAAAATAAGACAATTTGGCAGAATTTTTGCCATTGTCGATATGCTGGCTTCATTTGAAACATAGCCTGAGGTAAAAACAAGAGCGGCCTCTTTATCATGCAAATCCGCCAGCTCACGTTCCAGCTCAACAATCATGTGATGGGTTCCAGAAATATTTCTTGTGCCGCCCGCACCAGCGCCCATTTTATCGATCGCCAGTTTCATTTCAGCCAACACATGCTCATTTTGCCCCATGCCAAGATAATCATTCGAACACCAGACAATGATTTCGCGGGCTGGCGCGCTCGAATAATCCACCGCGCGGGGGAACTGCCCCGATTTGCGCGCTAAATCGGTAAATACCCGATACCGCCCTTCCGTATGTAACGCGCTTAATGCCTTATCAAAATAGGCTTGATAATCTATCATTTATTTGTAACCCTTTTATTCTTGTAACCCTTTTATTCAGTGTCTTTACGTACAAAGGTAACAGCGTAAAGCGCTTTTCCCTCAAATAATTCTTCTGGCTCGCCCAAGCCTTCAATCATCATAAATTGGCGCGGCGTGATTTCGCCTTCCAGCCGATAGCCACGCGCGCTCATATTGCGTTTGTGAAACTCCATCGCTGCGGGGGTAAAGGCTTCGGCCAATACGGTGATGCGCTCAGGGGCAAGTTTTTTATCAGACTTTTTATCAGACATTGATACTCTCTGCTGTTGATTTGCGGCTACTATATAAATTATTGCATATATAATCAAGGCTTAACCGGCTTGACGGCACGGCAAATTGCCGCCATTCTATGGTTTTTTTGAAGGGGGAAATATGTCTCATAAACAAATACAAAAGCCAATGCGTTTGCGTCGTTCACAATTAGCGGTGCCGGGCTCATCAGAAAAAATGCTGACAAAGGCAGCCGCCTCTGCGGCCGATCATGTGTTTTGCGACTTAGAAGATGCGGTCGCCCCTTCTGCCAAACCGTCCGCCCGCGATACGATTTGCGATGCGCTAAATCAATTGGATTGGGGCAAGACGGTGCGCTGTGTGCGCGTCAATGATGTCGGCACCCAATGGTGCTATGAAGATATTATCACCATTGTCGAAAAAGCAGGCTCTAATCTTGATACGATTATGCTGCCCAAGCCAATGAATGCGTCAGATGTGCAATTTGCTGATAAGCTCTTATCGCAATTAGAGCAAAAGCTGAAATTACCGCACCGTATTGGGCTTGAGGTTTTGATTGAAGAGGTGCAAGCGATGCAAAATGTAAATGAGATTGCCACCTCTTGTGAGCGGCTAGAATGTATGATTTTTGGAATGGGCGATTATTCTGCCTCGCAAGGTCTGGTGGTGAGCAATATTGGTAATGTTGATGGCTATCCCGGAGATATTTTCCACTATCCGCGTTATCAGATGACGATTGCGGCGCGTGCCGCCGGCATTGATGCGGTTGATGGGCCTTTTGCCGATTTCAAAAATGAGACCGCCTATCGGGAAGAATGTAAACGCGCTCTTACTTTGGGCATGGTTGGCAAATGGGCGATTCATCCAGCGCAGATTGAGCCAGCGCTGGATATTTTTTCGCCCTCACAAAAGGAAGTGGATTTTGCCCGCGAAATTATTGATGTCTATCGCAAGGCGGAAGCCGAAGGCTTAGGCTCGGTCGGTCATAAGGGCGTGATGGTGGATGCCGCCTCAGCGCGCCTGTTCCAAAACACGGTTGATCGTGCCGATTTAATTGGCATGTAGATAGCAGCAGAGATATGATGACAATTATAAGACATTTACCGATAGCGATATTATCGCTTCTTTTGGTGTATATTCTGGCACTTGCGCCAAAAGGCATTGTGCCTTTCACGCTTTTAATAAGCCTGTTTTGTGCGATTGATTTATGGCGGCGCAAGCAATTTAGCGTGCCGGAATTTACCCTGCTTTGGAAACTCTATTTTGCGTTTTTGGGTTTTGCGGCCGTAAGCCTATTATGGTCGATTGCGCCAGCGCAAACCGCCGCCACGTTTACAAAATTAATTCTGTTAAGCCTTATGCCAATTATTTTATTAACATTCATTCATAAGACCCCCCGCGCGCGGCTGGATTATTATGCCAATATTTTGTTTTGGGTGGTGCTATCGGCATGTCTGTTTTCGTTTTTTGTCTCAGTGTTTCGGGGCGAATTTCTTACCCTTATCCGCGCGATGGGGATTGCCTATGACACCAATAATCAGCTTTTCAGTATCCAATTTGGGCATTTTGAGCAAATGAGCAATAAATCGGTCACGCTCGTTTTTTCCCTTGCGCTTGTCATGCTTGCTTGCCTGCACAATCACAAGCGCAAGCAATATGCGCTGGCGCTTATGACTGTGCTGATGGTTTTGGTATCGACAACAGAATCGGTAAAGCTAGCGCTTGCGGTTGCTGTTTTGGCATTTCTTATGGCTAAGATTTCGGTTCCGTTTACAAAATATGTTTATATTTTTGTGATGCTTATCGGTACGGTTTTGATTGTGCCGGTCATGCAGTCAGATTTACAAGCGCAATTAGACACGCTCCCCGCGCTTGAATTTGTGAAAGAGGCACATATAAGCGAACGGCTGGTGATTTATAAGGATTATGCAGAATTAGCGGCGCAAAAACCATTATTGGGGCATGGCGGCGATATCGCGACTTTGCTTGCGGCGAAAGAGGGACAGGGGCAGCATTATCATCCCCATAATATTATCTTACAAATTATTTATGAATTTGGGTTTTTGGGTGCAGGCTTGTTTCTATTGTTTTTTGCCCGCGCCATGCGGCAAATTGCGGCACAAGATTCAGCGGTTGCGATATGGGGTTTCACAGCGATTGCGGGCACATTTGCCTCTGGTCAATTTGCCTTTGATATGTGGCAAAGCTGGCAATTAACGCTTTGGGTGCTGGTCGCGGCAGGGCTTTCTTATAGTTTCAAAATCTCTCGCAACTTTACTTAATTCATCAAAGCCTGATAGGTGAGGGTGATAAATTTCCGCCGCATATCAGAAATATGCGGTAGGCTTTGGGTCATAAAAATCGCAATCAGTTCATTTTCGGGATCCGCCCATGCCATTGTGCCTGCCGCGCCGCCCCAAAAGAAAGAGCCATTTTCACCCATATACGAGTCAAGCGCTGCCTCTGTGATCACGCCAAAGCCAAGCCCATAGCGCGTGCCATCGCCCAGTGCATCGATAATATTATTTTGTTCAATATCATCCGCCAATACATTGCTGGTCATTAATTTCACAGTTGAGGGCGCGAGCAGCCGCACCCCATCAAGCTCACCGCCATTTACCATCATTTGATAAAAGCGATAATAATCCCGCGCGGTGGAGAGCAGACCACCACCGCCGCCCTCGAACTTTGCGCCTGGTTGGAAGACAGCGCTTACTTGCGCGGGCGCGACTTCCAATCCCGATCCTGTCGGTTGGCTGGCAAAGCCTGTCTGTTCAAACTGTGCACCAGCGCCGGTTGGTGAATAAAGCTGCGCGAAGCGGGGTCGATTTTCATCCGCAATGGTGAAGCTGGTATCTTTCATACCAAGCGGTTGAAAAATGCGTTGCTGTAAAAATTCACCAAAGCGCTGGCCAGAGACAGTTTCAACCAAGCGCCCCAATATGTCGTTAGAGAGGCTATAATGCCAGCGCGTATCGGGTTCATAAAGAAGCGGCATTTGCCCAAGATCGGTGACCATTTTCTGTAAATCATAGTCTGGATTGACGATGGATATTTTTTTGGCGTAAAGCGCATCAACGGGGGAGGGGAAAAAAAGCCCATAGGTAAAGCCGCCCTTATGGGCTAAGATATCTTCAATGCTTGGTTGTTTTTGTGGGGTAATCACCGGCAAGCCGCTTTCGGGGTCAATCTTGCCTTTGGGGTCATAAAGTTTGAGATTTGCAAGTTCGGGGATATATTTTCCGATCGGTTCATCAAGCCGAAAATGCCCTTCTTCATAAAGCATCATCACCGCCACGGCGGTGATGGGTTTGGTCATTGAATAAATGCGAAAGATTGTATCGCGCGTCATCGGCAGCTGTGCTTCGCGGTCGCGGTCGCCCCATTCGCGCTCATAGACAATATGCCCCTTATGTGCGATCAGCGCCAGCCCGCCAACTATTTCGCCTTCTGCAATCACGCGTTCCATATAAGTGTCAATCCGCGATAAGCGTCCTTCATCAAATGATGGGGGGTTGAAGAAAAACGCGAAATAAATAATCGCGGCAAGAATTGCCAGAAGCCCAAGAATTTTTTTCATAAAATAGTCCTCCCTTTTACCGGTAAACTAAATGACAATCCCGCTTTGCGCAAATGCTTTTTCATGCTTAAACTGTTGGGCATGGAGTTACCAGACCATCCAGATAAGTTTTCGACCGACTGGCTCGCCCAGATGCTAGGCTATGAGGGGCTTAGTCAGTTTGATTATGCTCCCGTCGGCACGGGGCAGGTGGGGGATAGTTATCGTTTATCTCTCACATGGGATGCGCCTGCCGATAAGCCCGCAACGATTATTGCGAAATGTCCGGCTGCCAATCCGCAAAGTCGAGAGACCGGCAAAAATTTGCATAATTATGAAATGGAAGTGAACTGGTATCTAAATTTTGCGCGTGATGCCGCCATTCGCACCCCGCATTGTTATTATACTGCGATTGCCGATGATGTTTCGAGCTTTGTGTTACTGATGGAAGATGTTGCGCCTGCCCAACCGGGCGACCAGCTTGCGGGCGCAAGCCTAGAGCAAGTGAAATTGGGGTTGGATGAGATTGCGCTTTTGCATGCGTTCAAATGGCAGGATGAGACTTTGCGCGATATTTTTTGGCTCAATTTCAATGACCAAAATCAGGCTTTATTGCAGGATATTGTGCCGCACCTATATGAGGGGTGGAGCGCTCGCTATCGTGACCGTTTAGCGCCGGAAATATTGGATGTGGCGCAACGACTTTTGGCGGTTTACCAAAATTATATCGCGCCGCGTGAGCGTCCACTTTGCGTTGCACATGGTGATCTGCGTCTCGACAATATTCTTTATAGCGATAAGGATGGGCGGGCGATTATTGTCGATTGGCAGACTGTCAATGCTGGCGCGCCTATGTCTGATGTTGCTTATTTTATCGGCACAAGTTTTGCTGACCCTGCCATGCGTGCGGCAGCTGAAGAAGAGCTGGTTCTAGGATATTTACAAAAACTTTCGGCGCAAGGGATTGTCTACGACCATGATGCGGCGTGGAAAGATTATCGCTTATCTGCCTTTTCCGGCTTGCTGATGGCGATTATCGCTTCCATGTTTGTCGAGCGCACCGCGCGTGGCGATGAAATGTTTGCGATTATGGCGGAACGAAGCGGCGCGCAAGCGCTGCATCTCAATAGCCTTGATTTGCTTTAATCGTCCTCATTCACGCGAATAATTATCGTGACCGAAGAGACGTTAGCGCTTCGGCAAAAACATCTTCAAACATTTGCGCGGTGAGCCTGCCCGTATTGGTGTTATAGCGCGAGCAATGATAGCTACTGATAATATTAAGCCCCCTTATCTGATAATGCTTGCCATGCCCAAAAGCGTAGTGGCTTGGGGTTTCACCCAATGCCCGCAGAGTGCTGTCATGCGCGATTTTCCCAAGCGTAATGATGGTTTTAAGCCGCAGCATGGCCTCAATACGGGCGGCAAGAAAGGGGCGGCATTGGTTAATCTCGGCGCTTATCGGTTTGTTTTGCGGCGGCACACAGCGCACCGCATTGGTAATCAGGCAGTTGTTTAAGACCAGCCCATCATCTGAGCGTTGCCGATAGGCATTATTAGAAAGATTGAATTTGGCAAGCGTCGCATAAAGCAAATCGCCCGCCCAATCGCCGGTAAATGGGCGGCCGGTACGGTTCGCACCCGTCACACCAGGGGCAAGCCCGACAATCAGAATCTCTGCCTGCTCATCACCAAAACTTGCGACCGCGCCATTAAACCAATCGGGATGAGCGCGCTTATTCTCTTGCCGATAATCCACCAGACGCGGGCATGCTTTACAATTCTTGGGTGCTTCTTTATGAGTCATGGGTAAGATTTATAATCCAGTTTATCTAAAGAGCAAATATATGATTTTTATTGGTTTGGGCAGCAATCTGGCGGGCGATTATGGTAGTTCACAAGCCGCGCTCACCCATGCCGTACAGCTTATGGGCGCGCATGGCTTGCGGGTGATTGCCGCCTCGCCGTTTTATCAAACCCCGCCGCTTGGGCCAGCCGGGCAAGCTGATTATATCAATATGGTGGTGCAGATTATCAGCCCCAAACCTGCTTTTGCGGTGTTGCGCCTCTTGCATAAAATTGAAGCCGAAATGGGGCGCACCCGACGGCTCAAATGGGGGGCGCGGATTATTGATCTTGACCTTTTGGATATGAACGGCAAATGCCAAACCCGCCCGCATAAAGGCCAACCGCTTTTGCCGCATCCGCAACTGCATAAGCGCGGCTTTGTGCTCTATCCGTTACGCGATATTGCGCCAGATTGGCGGCATCCGCAAACGGGTAAATCGATTAAACAGTTGATAAAAGAACTGCCCTTATCGGCCAGACAGGGGATGAAGCGGGTTTATTGAGTTTATATGTGTCGCTTGGCGTACGACTATCTCTATCCGTTTGACAGTATCCTAAATCATACTTAATATACCAATCATTGCAGCAAATTCTGCAATCGGGTTCACAACCCCGTCCATTTACTGGCGTATAAGAGTACGCCTAAGGCTATCGCCGTTTGCGCCGTATTTCTAATACGGTCGGACGGCGTGAGAGCCTGAGCCAGTAACAGGCGTGTTGACTCGTGTCCGTCCGGCTACCAATCTTTTCATATTGTAAGCCGGACATAACAAACAAGACAGGAGTTATGTTATGTCAGAGGAGCAAGCCGAATTCTCAGCCCACAAAGATATGGGGGAGGTAGATAAAGAGACCGCCAAAAAATATAGCGAATATATAAGACGGAACCGTAAAACCCATGATCATAATGATCCACTATTCGACAGTATTGATAGAATGGATGAGCTTACCCAAAAAGATTATCGGCTATATCGGATGATTGGTGCGTTGAAAGGGTTAAAGCATATCCAGGAAAAGTGCACTTTTATAATAAATTCTGGCACTTTTCCGCCATATTTGTAAAAATTTGGGATATGCGCAAAAAAAACAACTTAGCGCGTGCCCGATGAATCAATTCATAAGTGACACGCGCTAGCTTATGCGCTTGATGAGATGGATGAATTGGGGGCGCTTGAATGTATATCTTTTGCTTGTATCATCGAGCTTATCCAAGAAGATGCAATAAGATTATGGCATGAGATGGAGATAAAAGAGGTGTAGGGGGGCACTCACCGCAATCACTCGCCCTTAAACTCTGGTGGGCGTTTTTGGAAAAAGGCGCGAATGCCTTCCTTGAAATCTTCACTGCCAGCACTGAGTAAATATTGATCCCGATCCATATAGCTGGTGGCTTTGGCAAGCGCATGGGCGGCGGCATTGATGGATTCCTTACTCATCCGCACCGGTAAGGGCGGCAGGGCGGATATTTTTTCTGCCCATTTTATCGCCTCCGCCGCGCTTTCGCCTTTGCCCACCAGCCTATCCGCCATGCCCCATTCGAGACAAGTCTCGGCGTTGGCGGCTTCCCCCAAAATGGTGAAATATTTCGCCCGCGCAGGGCCGATAAGCGCGGTGATAAGCGGGATGCTTTGCCAGCTCATATTAATCCCAAGCGGCACTTCGGGCAGGCGCATATAGCTTTCCTCCCCCATAATCCGAAAATCGCACGCCACCGCAAGCGCCGCGCCGCCACCAATACAATAGCCTTCAATCGCACAAATCGTGACCGCGTCAATCTCGTGCCAGGCGGTGACCATATCGGGGCCAAGCCGCACAAATTCGCGTTTTTCGAGCGTGTTTTCAGGCGGTTTGGTGTCGCCCAAATCGGCACCGGCGGAAAAATAATCCGCCGCACCGGTTAAAATAATCGTATGAAACTGGCTATTGGCGCGATAATCGCGGGCGAAATCGCGTAAATCCTGCATCAGTTCAGGGTTGAGGGCATTGCGGGCTTGCGGGCGATTGAGCCTTACCGTTAATATATCTCCGTCAGCCTCGCAGATTAGATTTTTGTATTTTTTCATTTTCACCCTCTTCATAAATTTATTGCATTCTGCCTTAATTCTGTGTAAGTACAAGCGCAAATTACATTAATTTAGCGGAGATAAAAATGGCACGGGTAACAGTTGAAGATTGCGTAGATAAAATTACCAACCGATTTGATTTAGTGTTGCTGGCATCACATCGAGCGCGTGGCATGTCGGCAGGTGCATCGCTTTTGGTTGACCGCGATAATGATAAAAATACAGTGGTTGCCTTGCGCGAGATTGCCGATGAAAAACTGGTTCCGGCCGAAATAAAAGAAGATTTGGTATCATCGCTGCAACGTCGGGTCGATGAGCAAGAATCCGAAGATGATATTATCGAAACCCATTTGCAGTTACAAAACAAGCAAGCGCCCTCTTCCTCTTTAGAGCCGGCAGCAGAAGAAGATGCCGATGAAAGTGGCGAAGATATGGCACCGATGAGCGAAGATGATATTTTGGCACAATTACAAAAAATGCAAGAAGCTTCATCTAAGGATCGCCGCGACGATTAAGCTTTCTGCCTAATCCCTAAAACCTCTTAAACCCTCTATAAAGCCTCTATCAAAGCGGCTAAAAGTTTCGTATGCTATCTCTCATGAAATTGTTTTGGAAAAGATAATGTTACGCCAATTTCAACTGGTTGACCGCGTATTAAATTATGAGCCTGAGGCCGATGAAGCGGCGCTCAATAAGGCATATGTGTTTGCGGTGAAAATGCATGGCGAGCAAAAACGCGCCTCAGGCGATCCGTATTTTTCGCATCCGGTTGAAGTGGCAGGCATTTTGACCGATCTCAAGCTTGATACAGCCAGCATCATCACCGCGCTTTTACATGATACGATTGAAGATACAGAAGCGACCTATGCCGAGATTAAAGATGGTTTTGGCGAAGAGGTTGCGCATTTGGTTGATGGGGTCACCAAGCTCTCGCAATTAGAGCTAAGCGAAAGCTCGCATAAGCAGGCGCAAAATTTTCGTAAATTCATTATGGCAACCGCCGATGATGTGCGGGTGCTATTGGTGAAACTGGCGGATCGCCTGCATAATATGCGTACCCTTAATCATATTAAAGATGCAGAAAAGCGGCAAAGAATTGCGCAAGAAACGATGGATATTTACGCGCCGCTTGCCGGTCGTTTAGGGATGCAGAATTTCCGTGAGGAATTGGAAGATATTGCCTTTGGCGTGTTAAATCCGGAGGCGCGCAATATTGTCCAAGACCGGCTTTTGGCATTGCAAAAAGACCATAGCGATTTGCTTGATGAAATTGCCTATGAGCTTAAAACCATATTGGCACAATATGATTTACCGCATCAGATTGAGGGTCGCCTCAAACGCCCGTTTTCGATTTGGCAAAAGATTGAACGGCGCTCCATTTCAATGGAACAGCTAAGCGATATTTATGGCTATCGGGTGATTGTTGAGAGGGAAGAAGATTGCTATCGCGCTTTGGGTATTTTGCATCGCCAATTCCGCCATGTGCCGGGCCGCTATAAGGATTATATATCAAATCCCAAGCTCAATAATTATCGGTCTCTACATACGATTATTATTGGCCCTCATAAGCGGCGGATTGAGGTGCAAATTCGGACAAATGAAATGCACCAAATCGCCGAGCGCGGGGTGGCGGCGCATTGGCATTATAAGGAAGGCACGAGCGGCGCAAATAAGGATATTGACCCCATCAACCAGCTGCAAACGCTGATTGCTCAATTACGCATGGGCGCGGAAAATGCGGAAGAATTTATGGAGCATACGCGTCTTGAGCTTTTTGTCGATCAGGTGTTTTGCTTTACCCCGAAAGGCCGCCTCATTGCGATGCCGCAAGGCGCAACTCTGCTTGATTTTGCCTATGCGGTACATACTGAGATTGGGCATAGCTGTGTCGGTGCTTTGGTAAATGGCAGGCGTGTGTCTATTCGTGATAAAATGCAAAATGGCGATGAGGTGGAAATTCTTACCGGCGTTCGCAAATCCCCTAAACAAGCATGGTTGTCGATTGTCAAAACCGGTAAGGCGCGCGCCGCCATTCGGCACTATTTGCGCGAACGTGATCAGGGTGAATATGTCGAGCTAGGGCAAACGCTGCTCACCCGATTTTTTGCCCGCACAAGTTATGAATTAACCGATGATGTGTTGCAGCGCGGGCTTACCTCATTCGGGCTTTTAGATATTGAAGATTTATATCGAGCGGTTGGAAAGGGAAAAATATCATGCGCATCAGTGTTGCGGACGGTGCATCCCCGCGCTCAGAAGAAAGGGGTTATTGCGCGGGCGGTCGAAGCGGTGAAAAATCGGCAGAGCGATAAATTTGCGGTTCCCGTCGGCTATAATTTGCACGGGCAAGCCATGCGCTTTGCTGAAAATTATTATCTTGTGCCTGGGGATGATATTGTCGGCATTTTACAATCGGATCAAGGTTTGGTGATTTATCCTGCCAAAGATAAAATGCTAGACCAGTTCGAAAATGAGCCAGATCGTTGGGTGCAAATGAAATGGGATGTTGATAAAGATACGCCCCCTCTTTTCTTGGCACGCCTCGCGCTTACGCTTTTTAATCGCACTGGCGCGCTTAGCAATGTCAGCGAAACCATTGCCGATTTTAATGCCAATATTACCAATCTCACCCTCACCCAAAAGGGGGATGATTTTTACAATTTGGTGTTTGATCTTGAAGTGGTTGATGTTGAGCATATAAGGCGATTAATCTCGGCATTGCGGGGGCTTTCCGTAGTCAACAAAATTGACAGAATCATACATGATGAAAGCGAAGGATAAAGAGGATGAAGACAATGAAGCCAATGAAGACAGAGGCTGTATTAAAAGAGTTTCGTAATGCCAATGCCCTATTGGAGGGGCATTTTACCTTATCATCCGGCAAACATGCGCGGCTTTATTTGCAATGCGCGCGGGTGTTTATGGATGCGAAGCGGGCAGGGCGGCTGTGTCGGGCGCTTGCCAAAAAAGTCCGCGCCGTGATCGGTGAGGTTGATATGGTTGTGTCGCCAGCTATGGGCGGGGTGATTGTTGGGCATGAAATGGGGCGCGCGCTGGGCGTGCCGGCAATGTTTCTGGAACGGGTTGAGGGGACATTCCAATTACGCCGCGGCTTTGATATTCGTAAAAATGCGCGGGTTTTGATGGTTGAGGATGTCATTACCACGGGCTTGTCTTCCAAAGAAGCGATTAAGGCCATTCGTGCACATGGCGGTAAGGTGATCGGCGGCGCGTGTGTGATCGACCGTTCTGGCGGCAAAGCCAAAATAGGTATCAAGCTGGTATCATTGGCGGAGATTTTTATCGAAACATTTGATCCTGATAGATTGCCAGATGATTTGAGACATATGCCCGCCATCAAACCAGGAAGCCGTGATTTGCCTAAGAATCATAATCCGAAAGCGTGATTATGTTTCGTCGTCGGTCTCCCTTAAACTTTATCAAAAAACTGCGTGAGATTTTCTGGCCAAGCATGGGCTGGGGGCGGTATCTCGAATATGTTTTGCGACGGCTATCACGGCTTAAAGGAGATACACATTCAATCGCGCTTGGTACTGCGATTGGGATTTTCGCATCCTTCACCCCATTTTTGGGGCTACATATTATTTTGGCGGGGCTGATAAGCTGGTTTACAAAGGCCAATATTATCGCCAGCGTGCTTGGCACGGCTGTGGGTAATCCGCTCAGTTTCCCGCTGATTTGGCTTGTCAGTTTTAATCTTGGCTATCGTTTATTGGGGCGCGAAACCGATGGCGGTTATGTTGAAAATATCAGCCTCATGAACTTATTTGACAGATTTGGCGAGGTGCTTTTGCCATGGCTTATCGGAGGCACATTATGTGGGCTGCTCGCCGCTGTACCGAGCTATTATTTCATTTTTGGGTTGATAGAATCCTATAAAAGGCGCAAAAGGCGGAAATGAGTGAAATTGCAAAATTGCGCTTAGGGCTTAATATTGACCATGTCGCGACCATCCGCAATGCGCGCGGCGGGCGCGTGCCAGACCCGTTGCGGGCGGTAAAGATTGCGGTTGCGGCAGGCGTTGATAATATTACCGCGCATTTGCGTGAAGACCGTCGTCATATTTCGGATGATGATATTGCGCGCTTGGCAAGCGAGATAAACGAGCCGCTAAATCTCGAAATGGCGGCAACCGAAGAAATGTTGCAAATCGCGCTGCGCCATAAACCGCATGCGTGTTGTTTGGTTCCGGAAAAGCGGCAAGAGCTTACAACCGAAGGCGGGCTTGATGTGGTGGCGCTGCATAATCGCTTACCAGATTTTATTTTGCCATTACAGCGCAATGGTTCGCGCTTATCGCTATTTATTGACCCCGAGCCAGAACAGGTAAGAGCGGCTGCCGCTTTGCAGGCTGATTGTATTGAAATTCATGCCGGGCCTTTTACGCATGCGCATCATAATGGTGACAGTAAGGCACGCGCTTACGAATTATCGCGCATTCATGAGGCCGCACAGCTTGCGGCAGAATTGGGGCTGGAAGTCCATGCGGGGCATGGCTTTTGTTATGAAACGGTTGGCGATGTGGCGGCGATTAAGGATATTGTTGAGCTTAATATTGGCCATTTTCTTATTAGCGAAGCGATTTTTCAGGGGCTTGAGACAGCTCTTTTGACAATGCGGGCGGCGATGGATGAAGGACGAAAGCGGGCGGCATGATTATTGGGATTGGTAGTGATTTGATTGATATTCGACGAATTGAAAAAACTCTCGCCCGTTTTGGCGATCGATTTATTGAGCGCATTTTCACCCCGGTCGAGCAAGCCCGTTCCCACGGCCGTAAACTCACCGCTGCAAGCTATGCTAAACGTTTTGCCGCGAAAGAAGCCTGCGCCAAAGCGCTTGGTACGGGGCTAAGGCAAGGGGTGTTTTGGCGCGATATGGGGGTGGTGAATTTACCCTCTGGCAAGCCGAGCCTCGCGCTTACCAATGGCGCGCACCAACGCTTGCAAAAAATCACCCCACAAGGTAAGCACGCACAAATTGACCTCACAATTACAGATGATTATCCTTTGGCGCAGGCCTTTGTTATTATTTCGGCGATAGATAGAAATGAGTAAAGTATAAAAGATGAGCGAAGATAAAAACATAAAAGCCGATGCGCAAAGACGTAGCCTGTTGCAATCATTTTGGGATGACCGCTATTTCATCAGCATCGCGCTTATTGTGGCGTTTATCTTGCGGAGCTTTTTTTATCAACCGTTCAATATTCCCTCCGGCTCGATGAAGCCCACCCTGTTGATTGGTGATTTTATTTTCACCTCTAAATTTGCTTACGGATATTCGCGCCATTCCATGCCATTTAGCCCGCCGCTTTGGCAAGGGCGCTTATGGGAGGATAAGCCGCAGCGCGGTGATGTGGTGGTGTTTAAGCTGCCTAGTGATGGGCGGACGGATTATATTAAGCGGCTGATTGGCCTGCCAGGTGACGAAATTGAGCTTAGAAATGGCGTGGTGTACTTAAATGGAAAAGCGCTGCCCCGCGAACGGATAAGTGATTTTGTTGAGCCCCAAGCAAGCGGGCAGTTTGAAACGATAATCCGCTATAAAGAGACGCTTCCCAATGGTGTCTCTTATGAGGTTTTGGATAGCGATCCGGCCAGTGGCGCGGATAATACGCCGCTTTATATTGTGCCGGACGGGCATTATTTTTTAATGGGCGATAATCGGGATAATTCTGCTGATAGCCGCTTTCTCTCACATGTCGGCTATGTGCCTTATGAAAATCTGGTCGGGCAGGCGGATATTGTCTTTTTCTCCTTTGACAATAGGTATAGATGGTGGCAGTTTTGGTATTGGCCGATCGCGATAAGATATGGGAAATTATTAGAAGAGGTAAAATAATGACAGATAGCAAAGCCCTAAACGCATTTATGCAGCGCCTGGGCTATCTGTTTCAAAATATCGCGCTTTTGGAGGAAGCCTTACACCATAGTGGCAAAGGCAAAAATAATGAGCATCTGGAATTTTTGGGTGATCGGGTGTTGGGCTTAGCGATTGCGGGCTATTTAACCGAAGCTTATAGGGATGAACCAGAAGGGCATCTCGCCCGCCGCTTGGCCAGTTTGGTAAGCCATAAATCTTGCTCGCATGTGGCAGAGCGGTGGGATATTGCCAGCGTGTTACGCACCGAACATAAAAATATTGTGATCACTCGCAATATGCAGGCAGATTGTTGTGAAGCGGTGCTGGCGGCGATTTATCTAGATGGTGGTATGGATGCAGCCGAAGAGGTGATCTTTACGCATTGGGAACCCTTATTTGAACGCATGCAGGAAGCACCGATCGATGGCAAAACCGCGTTGCAGGAATGGGCGGTGCGCAATGGCTATGATTTGCCGGTTTATAAAATGGTAAAGCAGGCTGGTCCCGATCATGCGCCAGTTATTACCGCCTCTGTAACGGTTGAAGGGTTTGGAATGAGAGAGGCTGAAGCCTCCTCCCGACGGGCGGCCGAACAGCTTGCGGCGCAGGCCTTATTGCATAGCCGTAAAAATGGGTGAGCTCATGCAACGCTGTGGATTTGTCGCTATTCTCGGTGCGCCAAATGCTGGCAAATCAACTCTGGTAAATACGCTGATTGGCGAAAAAATCGCGATTGTCACCCATAAGGCGCAAACGACACGCGCGCGCTTGCGCGGGGTTTTGTTGCATGAGACGGCGCAAATTATCCTCATTGATACACCCGGCATTTTTAATCCCGCCAAGCGGTTTGAGCGGGCAATGGTTGAAAGTGCGTTTACGGGGATGGATGATGCGGATATAATCCTGCTGGTGGTGGATGTTACGCGTCCGCTCCCAAGCGCGATTGAACATCTTTTGCCGCGTTTGGCGCAAACTCAAAAACTAATTGTGTTGGTGCTCAATAAAATTGACCTCATCGCGCGAGAAAAATTGCTTTCGCTGGCGCAAAACATATCAGAGCAGGTGAATTTCGCGCATATTTTCATGG
This sequence comes from Parvibaculaceae bacterium, assembly GCA_965199285.1. Lineage (GTDB taxonomy): Bacteria > Pseudomonadota > Alphaproteobacteria > RS24 > RS24 > CBDDGJ01. Next base: position 69,486 of record OZ240687.1, read on the forward strand.
TCTCGGCAAAAACCGGTGATGGCCTGTCTGAGCTTGCCCCACAATTAGCGGCAATGATGCCGCAAGGGGCTTGGCTTTATCCGGAAGACCAAGCCGCCGATATGCCGCTTTATCTCATGGCGGCGGAGATTACCCGCGAGAAATTATTTTTGCGCTTGCACCAAGAACTGCCTTATGAGCTTACGGTTGAAACCGAAAAATGGCAGCAGCAGACAAACGCCATTCGTATTGAGCAGGTGATTTACGTCCGCCGCGCCAGCCAAAAATCAATCGTGCTCGGCAAGGGCGGGCGGATGATTAAGGACATTGGTGAACAAGCACGCACCGAATTGCAGGACATTATGCAAACCAATGTGCATTTATTTTTATTTGTGAAGCAGCGTGAGAATTGGCTCAATGACCCTGAACGCTATCGCTATTTAGGGCTGGAGTTTGGTAAATGAAATGGCGCGATGATGCTATTATTATCACGGTCAGACGGCATGGCGAGACATCGGCAATTATTGACCTGTTCAGTAAAAGTCACGGCCGTTATGCGGGGCTGGTGCGTGGTGGTATGTCGCGGCGTTTGCGTCCGGTTTTGCAAAGCGGTAATTTAGTCGATGCCAGCTGGCATGCACGTCTGGAAGAGCATTTAGGCAATTTAACAATCGAGCCAAAACATGGGTTTGCGAGCCATGCCATGAGCGTGCCCGAAAGTTTATGCGCAGTGTTGGGGTTATGCAGCTTGCTGAAAATCGTGCCAGAACGACAAGCCCATGCGCGGCTTTATGAGCTTTCTTGCTTGATATTAGAAAATATTACGGAAGAGGATATGTGGCCAATTTTATTTGCGCGGTTTGAAATGGCGCTGCTTGAAGATATGGGCTTCGGACTTGACTTGAAAAGCTGTGCCGCAACGGGGGCGCGTGAGAATTTACACTATGTATCACCGCGTTCTGGCCGTGCCGTAAGCGCTGCTGCCGCCAAGCCTTATCTCGATAAATTATTTATTCTGCCTATATTTCTTTCCGACCCGCAAGCGATAAATGTGCCGCTTTGTGATGTTGTTGAAAGCCTTAAATTAACCGGCTATTTTCTTGAGCGGCGGCTTTATCACCCGCATAATTTAACTTTGCCAGAGGCGCGACAGGCAATGATTGATAAATTACAAGCGAAAGTACCAGCATTATAAATTTATTAAGTTGGTGAATAATCTAAAAGCCAAACAATCTAAAACAATGCTTGATAAGACAGGTATGAATCTTGCTATAAGATGCGCATTATAAGCAAGAGATGCCCATTATGATCGATCAGAGCCTACCCGCAGATGATGCCCAACCCGTTAGCCTTAAAGAAGCGCTTGAACAGCGCTATCTCGCTTACGCGCTTTCGACTATTACCAATCGGGCATTGCCGGATGTACGCGATGGTCTAAAGCCTGTCCACCGGCGGCTCTTGCACGCCATGCGGCAGTTGAAACTTGACCCCCAAAACGGATTTAAGAAATCTGCCCGCGTGGTCGGCGATGTCATAGGTAGGTTCCACCCGCATGGCGACCAAGCGATTTATGATGCGCTGGTGCGCTTGGCGCAGGATTTCGCGGTGCGCTATCCGCTGGTTGAGGGGCAAGGCAATTTCGGCAATATTGATGGCGATAATGCCGCCGCCATGCGTTATACCGAAGCGCGGCTTACCGAAGTTGCCCAGCTTTTATTGCGCGATATTGATACGGATACGGTTGATTTTCGCGAAACTTATGATGGGGAAGATGAAGAGCCTGTGGTTTTGCCGGCTGCTTTTCCCAATCTGCTTGCCAATGGCGCGACCGGCATTGCGGTGGGCATGGCGACATCTATTCCGCCCCATAATGCGTATGAGATTTTGGGCGCGGCTTTGCATCTCATCAAAGCCCCCAATGCGCGGATTGAGAGTTTGCTTGAACATGTGAAAGGGCCGGATTTTCCGACCGGTGGCATTTGTGTCGATAATGCCGAGACGATGCGGCGGGCTTATGAAACAGGGCGCGGCAGTTTTCGCATTCGGGCGCATTATGAAGTCGAACCCCTACCGCGCGGGCAATGGCAGATTATCGTCACTGAAATTCCCTATCAGGTGCAAAAAGCGCGGCTCATCGAAAAAATCGCCGAGCTGATGCTGGCGCGGCAATTACCGATGCTGGAAGATATTCGGGATGAAAGCGCGGAGGATATTCGGCTGGTGATTGTTCCGAAATCGAAAAATCTTGAGCCGGAGCAAATTATGGCGGTTCTGTTTCGGCAGACAGAATTGGAAACCCGCTTTTCGCTCAATATGAATGTGCTGGATGCGGATGGGGTTCCGCGCGTTATGGGCTTGCGCGAAGTTATCAGCCAATGGCTGGCGCATCGCAAAGTGGTGTTGCAGCGCAAAAGCAAATTCCGCTTGGATAAAATCGAAGTGCGGCTGGAGATTCTGGATGGCTATCTGATTGCTTATCTTAATCTTGATGAAGTGATCCGGATTATTCGTGAAGAAGATGAGCCGCGTGATGAGTTAATGCAAAAATTTGACCTCACCCATAATCAAGCCGAGGCGATTTTGAACATGCGCTTACGGGCGTTGCGCAAGCTCGAAGAAGAGGGCATTCGCAAAGAACATACAGAGCTTAAAAAAGAAGCCAGCGAATTAAGAAAACTGTTAAAATCGGATGATTTGCAATGGGCGTTTATCACCAATGAGCTGCGCGATTGTCGCAAAGAATTTGGTGCTAAAACAGAATTGGGAAAACGCCGCACGGCCTTCCATGAGGTTATGGAAGACGAGATTGCACCCATTGAAATGCTGATTGAAAAAGAAGCTGTCACCATTGTGCTATCCGAAAAAGGGTGGATACGCTCAATGAAAGGGCATATTGAAAGCGGCAAAGGGCTTAATTATAAGGATGGCGATAGCGGCAAATTTGTGATGCACGCCCATACCACTGACAAGCTGGTTTTATTTGCCTCTAATGGCCGCGCCTATAATTTAGAGATTGCCAAATTACCCGGTGGGCGCGGACATGGCGAACCCTTGCGCTTGCTGATTGATCTTGACCCCAGTGATGAAATCATTCAAATCTTCACGCATCTGCCAGAGCGTAAATATTTGCTGGCATCGCTTACTGGCAATGGCTTTATTGTGGGTGCGGATGAACTTATCAGCGCCCGAAAAGCAGGCAAGCAAATTCTAAATGTCAAAGCGCCAGACCGCGCCGTGATTTGCGTGCCAGCGGAAGGCGATCGCATTGCCGTATTGGGCAAAAACCGCAAACTGCTTTGCTTTGCATTAGATGATGTACCGCATATGACACGCGGTAAGGGTGTGCGCCTACAGCGTTATGGTGATGGCCATATTGCCGATGCACGGGTATATGAGAGCAAGCAAGGCTTGCAGCTTACCACCCAAAACGGGCGGCAAAACAGCTTTACTGATTTAACAGATTGGCAAGGCTTACGGGCGCAAGCTGGCCGTATTCGCCCGAAAGGTTTTCCTTCCGATGGCACAATGGGTATTGCCTTTCCTAACCGTTTATAAAGTTTAATTCATCTCTGGCAAGGGGCGCAAAAATTGCGTCAATCATCGCGTCTGTTACATCTGCAAAAGCCGCTGGTTGCCAGCGTGGTTGATTATCCTTATCAATAATCACAGCCCGCACGCCTTCATAAAAATCATGCCCTGCCATGATGCGGCTAACAGCGCGAAACTCAATTTGCATGCACGTCTCAAAATCGGCCGCCGCACCTTCTTGCATTTGTCGTAAAGCAACCGCGCAAGACATTGGCGATTTGGTGGAGATGATGGCATGATTTTCTTGCGCCCAATCGCTCCCCTCTTCTTGTAGCTTTTGTAAAATCGCGTGAATATTTGGCGCCCCAAAAAGCCTATCTATATCTGCTTGCTGTCTGGCAAGCGGCGTAGGCTCGGGCGGGCGGCTGCAATGCGCGGTGAATATATCTATAAGCTCATCCGCCCCACCGCCTGCTAAAAGCGCCGCCCGTAAGCCTTCCATATCATCGCTATAATGGGTCGCAATGCTCGTATAGAGACAATCTGCCGCTTTTAAGCGCGCGCCGGTAAGCGCCATATAAGTGCCGATTTTACCAGAAAGGCGCGGCAGAAAATATGTGCCGCCCACATCGGGCAATAGGCCAATGCCGGTTTCGGGCATCGCAAAAACCGTGCGCGGGCTAACAATCCGATACGTACCATGTACCGACATGCCAACCCCGCCGCCCATGGTAATGCCATCCATAAGCGCGATATAGGGTTTGGGAAACCGCTTGATAAGGTGATTTAACTGATATTCTTCACGATAAAAACCGATGGCTTCTGGCGCGCCTGCCTTGCCCCAATCATGCAGCGCCCGAATATCGCCGCCCGCACAAAAGCCTTTTTCGCCCGCCCCTTCAATCACCACATATGAAATACTGTCATCTATCGCCCATTTTTTAAGAACCGGCATTATCATCCGCACCATTGTAAGGGTAAGCGCGTTTAACGCGTGCGGCCGGTTCATGCGGATTAAACCGCAGCCATTTTCGACATGGAATAAGACGTCTTCTTCAGTATCCATTATTTAAGAAGTTCCCGCGCGATAATCACCCGCATAATTTCATTCGTGCCTTCAAGGATTTGATTCACCCGCAAATCGCGTAACATGCGTTCCAGCTCATAATCTTGCAAATAGCCATAGCCGCCATGAATTTGCAGCGCGTCATTGGTAATTTCAAAGCCAATATCGGTCACAAACCGCTTCGCCATCGCTGAGGTCATGGTTTTATCCGCACCGGATTTATCAAAATTATCAGCCGCATGATAAAGCATAAGCCGCGCGGCGGTAAGGTTGGTTTGCATATCCGCCAGCTTGAATTGCAGATTTTGAAAGCCCGCAATCGGCTTACCAAATTGCTGCCGCTCTTGCGCATAAGTAAAAGCTTTATCAAAGGCACGTTGCGCCGTGCCAAGCGAGGTTGCGGCGATATTGAGCCGCCCGCCATCCAAGCCTTGCATCGCAAATTTGAAGCCATCCCCCTCCGCCCCGATGCGGTTGCGCGCCGGAATACGGCAATCTTCAAAAATCACTTGCGCGGTGGGTTGGTTTTTCCACCCCATTTTTTTCTCATTCGCGCCAAAACTCAAACCTTTTGTATCTTTCGGCACAATAAAGCAGGAAATGCCATTGGCGCTTTCATCGCCAGTGCGTAGCATCGCCACATAAATATCCGACACGCCTGCGCCACTAATAAACGCCTTACTGCCATTTAGGATATAATCATCACCATCACGTACCGCTTTGGAGCGCATCGCTGCTGCATCTGAGCCAGAGCCTGGTTCGGTAAGGCAATAGGATGCAATATAATCCATCGAGGTGAGCGCGGGTAAAAATTCCTTGCGTTGGTCTTGGCTGCCAAATTCATCAATCATCCAGCTTGCCATATTGTGAATGGTCATATAGGCAGTGGTTGAGGTGCACCCCTTTGAGAGCGCTTCGAAAATAATCGCGGCATCCAAACGGTTAAGACCACTGCCGCCCACATCATCGCGCACATAAACACCGGCAAAGCCAAGCGCTGCCATCTCGCGCAATACAGCAACCGGAAAATGCGCCGTCTCATCCCATTCCATTGCATGGGGGGCGAGTTTTTCAATCGCAAAATCATATGCCATTTTCTGGATGGCGCTTTGGTCATCTGATAAGTGCATACAAATCCTCCCGCTTTCTAATTAGCCCCGCTTGTCGTATCGGTCAAGATGGTATAAGACTTATCGCATGGTGGATTATCCTTCTATACGCATGCGCCGTTTGCGGCAAACCGATTGGGCGCGCCGCTTGGTGGCGGAAAGCCAGTTGACAGTGAACGACCTCATCTGGCCGCTTTTTGTCATTGAAGGCAAAAACAGCCGCACGCCGATTGCCGCCATGCCGGAAGTGGAACGTCTAAGCATTGATTTAGCGGTGGAAGCTGCCAAAAAGGCACGCGATTTGGGCATTCCGGTGCTGGCACTATTTCCCAACACGCCGCTTGAAAAACGTAGTGAAGATGGCGCGGAAGCGCTTAATCCCGATAATTTGATATGCCGCGCCACTGCCGCCATTAAAGCTGCGGTTCCGGATATTGGGATATTATGCGATGTCGCGCTCGACCCCTATACCAGCCATGGTCATGATGGCCTGCTTATGGGGGATGAAATTATCAATGATGAAACGGTTGCGGTTTTAGTAAACCAAGCGCTTAATCAAGTTAAAGCAGGCTGCGATATTGTCGCGCCCTCTGACATGATGGATGGGCGGATTGGCGCCATCCGCACCGCATTGGAAGAGAGCGGCTATAAGAACACTTTACTGATGGCTTATAGTGCCAAATATGCAAGCGCGTTTTATGGCCCGTTTCGGGAGGCGGTTGGCTCTGGCGGCCAGCTTAAGGGGGACAAAAAAACCTATCAGATGGATTATCACAATCATGCCGAAGCCTTGCGCGAGATTGGGCTGGATATTGAAGAAGGGGCGGATATGGTGATGGTCAAACCCGGTATGCCTTATCTTGATATTGTCGCAGCGTGTAAAAAAGAGTTTCATGTGCCGACATTCGCCTATCAAGTCTCTGGCGAATATGCAATGCTGCGCGGCAGTATTGAGCATGGTTGGTTGGATGAAGAGGCGGTGATTATCGAGAGCCTAACCGCTTTTAAGCGCGCCGGCGCGGATGGTATTCTCACTTATTTTGCCTTGCAAGCAGCAGAGATTTTAAACCAATCTTGAACCTTTTGGTTCTATTCCCTTGTAACCTATCCGTTTGACAGTGGTTTAAATCACACCTAATATACCAAACATTGCAGCAAATTCTGCAATCGGGTCAACACCCCGCCTACCCAAAGGCACTTAAAATGTGCCGCCTCACGCTTGTGTCTGAGCACATTTTAATGTGGTCGGACGGCGTGAGGGCCCTAAGCCTTTGGTGGGCGTGTTGACTCGTGTCCGTCCGGCTACCAATCTTTTCATATTGTAGGCTGGACATAACAAAGTAAAGACAGGAGTTATGTTATGTCAGAAGAGCAAGCTGAATTCTCAGCACATAAAAAGACGAGTGAGGCAGATAAAAAGACGGCCAAAAAATATAGGGAATATATAAGAAGGAACCATAAAACCCGCGATCATGATGATCCGTTGCTGGCTAGCATAAATAATCTCGATGAGCTTACCCAAAAGGACTATCGGCTATATCGGATGATTGGTGCGTTGAAAGGGGTAAGCTTTGCACTTGATGAGATGGATGAATTGGGGGCGCTTGAATGTGTATCTTTTGCCTGTATCATCGAGCTTATCGCGGAAGATGCAATAAGATTATGGCGCGAGATGGAGATAAAAGAGGTGTAGGGAGAGGTTAATCTTTTTCTGCCCTTGGTCTTTCTGTGAACGCGGAGCCTTTTTGTGCCCTTAATCTTTCCGAAGGCGCTGGATGAGGCTTGACGTATCCCATCGCGTGCCGCCCATTTTCTGCACATCCTTATAATAATCATTAATAATGGCGGTGATGGGCAGCGTCACCCCAAGCGCATTGGCTTGGGCAAGGCAGATTTCCAAATCCTTCCGCATCCAGTCCACCGCAAAGCCAAAATTAAATTCGCCTTTGAGCATGGTTTCCCCTCGATTTTCCATCTGCCAGCTTTGCGCCGCGCCTTTACTGATAACCTCCAGCACTGCTGGCATATCGAGGCCTGCGGTTTCACCAAAATGAAGCGCTTCGGAGAGCCCTTGTAAAAGCCCGCCAATGCAAATCTGATTAACCATTTTGGTCAACTGCCCCGCCCCGCTTTCGCCCATAAGCCGATGCGCGCGGGCATAGCTATCCAGTAGCGGGCTGGCTTTCTCATAAGCCGCTTTCTCGCCGCCAATCATAATGGTAAGCTGCCCCTTTATCGCGCCAATTTCACCGCCCGATACGGGCGCATCCAAAAAAGCAATATTTTTTTCAAAATAAAGCCCCGCAAGCTCACGCGCGACCAGCGCTGAGCTGGTGGTATGGTCGATAAAAATCGCGCCCTGTTTTGCGCCCTCATAAGCAGCTTGCGCCACCGCGCGCAAATCATCATCATCGCCAACACAGGTAAAGATAAAATCCGCATTGCTTACAGCTTGCGCGGGCGTGGGGGCGATAGAGCCGCCATATTCATCGCTCCAGTTTTCTGCTTTTTCGGCAGTACGATTATAAACCGTGACGGCATATCCCGCCTTTTGCAAATGCCCCGCCATTGGATAGCCCATCACCCCTAATCCTAAAAATGCGCATTGTGCGGTCATTCATCTTTTCCTTTTCTATCATCTTCATAAAGTCTATATTCATAGACTAAGGTAAAAAATATGGAAAGCAATATCCAAATGTGGCTCACCTTTATGGTGATTGGAACGGCGATGGTGCTGTATATAAGCGAGCGTATTGCGATGGAGCTGGTGTCTCTGTTCACCGTGATTGCGCTGATTTTGCTGTTCCATTTTTGGCCGGGCAGTACAAATATACAGATAAGTGATTTGCTGTCTGGGTTTGGTAATCCCGCTCTATTTGCGGTGCTGGCGCTGTTGGTGATGGGGCAGGGGCTTTTTCAATCCGGCGCGCTGGAACAAGCGATTAATTATACCACCGCCCGCGCCACCCATTATCCGCGTCGCGCCCTTTTGGTAGCGATGCTATGCGTGTTTGCGGCAAGTGCGTTTCTCAATAATACGCCGGTGGTGCTGATGTTCATTCCCGTCATTAGCGTGATTGTACAAAAGGGACATTATAATCATGGGCTAATGCTCATGGCGCTTAGCTTTATCGGCATTTTAGGGGGGATGACCACGCTTATCGGCTCGTCAACCAATCTTCTGGTTGCGGATATGGCGGTGCATACCGCGTCTCACCAGATTGGGTTTTTTGACCAAAGCGTGCCGGGTCTGTTTTTGGCATTGATTGGGGGGCTATATATTGCGCTGGTCATGCCCTTTTTGCTACGCCATAAGGAAAATCAGCAACAGCAAAACCGGTTAGATATTTCGGGGCAGCAATTCATTGTTGAAATTCGCTTGCGGGCGGCGGATAAATTTGTCGGCGCAAAATCACAAGCTGGTTTTTTTCCAGCCCTGCATGGCATGACCTTGCAAATGATTGATGGTCGCTATGGCAAAATGCTTCCTCCCTTTGATGATTATGAATTACGCCCCGGTGACCGTTTATTTATTGCCGCCACCCGCAAAGAGCTTGCCGATGCGCTGGCAGATTCGGCGCATGGGCTGGCCGATTATGTGACGCATATATCGGGGCAAGATGAGGCAGGCCATGAGCTTTTGCTGGCTGAATCGGTGATTGCACCAGGTTCGCGGATGATTGGGCGGGCGGTGCATCAGACCGGCTTTAATCATGATACGAATTGCACAATCATTGGGGTGCAAAGGCGGCAGCGTTTTTTGCGCCATCAGCTATCGGATATTCGGCTCGAGGCAGGGGATGTTTTATTGGTGCTAGGCAATAAAGATAATCTTGAGGGGCTAAGACCCAATCGCGATATTTTATTGATGGAGTGGTCGGCGCAGGAAATCCCCAATTTTCAAAACGCGCATCTGGCGCGGATGATTTTTTTAGGTACAATCATTACCGCCGCGCTGGGGCTTATGCCGATTGTCGCTGCCGCCTTATTGGGGGCAGGGTTGATGGTATTGAGCGGGGTTTTGAATGTGCGCCAAGCCGCCCGCGCCATTGATTTGCGGATTTATCTTTTAATCGGCGCGGCGATTAGTATGAGCCAAGCGCTCTTAGCCAGTGGCGGGGTGGTGTTTTTATCGAGCTATTTTCTCGGTTTGTTTGATGGGGTGTCGCCCGCCCTTATTCTGTCAGCATTTTTTCTGATGGTCGCGGTTTTCACCAATATTCTTTCCAATAATGCAACCGCTGTTTTGTTTACGCCAATTGCTATCAGTCTGGCACATGCCTTAAATGTCGATGTCAGCGCGTTTGTGTTTGCGGTGATTTTTGCCGCAAGTTGCAGCTTCGCAACGCCGATTGCTTACCAGACCAATCTATTGGTGATGACCCCCGGCAATCTTACCTTTCGGGATTTTATGAAGGCAGGTATTCCGCTGGTGATTGTTTTATGGCTGGCTTATAGCCTATTTGCGCCATTTTATTTTGGGTTATAACATGCGTCAGCGACCAGATTTTTATATAAGCCCAGATTTTTATATAAGTAAGGCCGCCCCATGCCCTTATATTGAAGGTGAAAGCGAACGCAAGATTTTCACCATGCTTGATGATGCGCAAGATGATGAATTGCATGATATGCTGGCGCAACAAGGGTTTCGCCGTAGTCATAATATTATTTATCGCCCCGATTGTGAGGCGTGCGACGCGTGCAAATCGGTGCGGGTGCGGGTGAATGAATTTATCCCCAGCCGGTCGCAAAAACGTCTGTTAAAGCGCAATCAGGGATTGGTGGCAGAGATTGTCCCTTTACAAGCTACGGAAGAACAATTTTCCCTCTTCCGCGATTATATTGATGCCCGCCATCACACAAGCGATATGGCGCAAATGACCAGCCTCGATTATGGCGATATGATAGACGCCTGCCCCGCCAATAGCCATTTGGTTGAATATCGCGATAATGGCGCGCTGGTTGCTTGCGCGCTGATTGACCGTTTGCGCGATGGCTTTTCGCTCGTCTATTCTTTTTATATGGTACAGCCAAAAAATAGTCTCGGTAGCTATATTATTTTGCAGCATATTGACCGCGCCCGCGCCCAAAATCTCAATTATGTTTATTTGGGCTATTGGATCGCACAAAGCGATAAAATGTGTTACAAGGCGCGCTTTGAGCCTTTGGATATGTTTGAGGATTATGAGTGGAAAAGGTTTGGGGGAGATGATGAGTAAGATAAAACGCCGCGATTTATTAACCGGAATGGCAGCAGGGGCTGCGGCAAGCGCCATAGCCGCGCCTGCTTATGCGAAAGGGAAACGCCGCTTAAAAATGGTGACCACTTGGCCGAAAAACTTTCCCGGACTTGGCACGGCGCCAGAAAATATTGCCCGCAATATTGCCAAAATGACCGATGGGCAGATAGAGATAAAGATTTTTGCAGCCGGTGAGCTGGTCGGCGCGTTTGAAAGTTTTGATGCGGTCTCGACCGGCGCGGCGGATATGTATAATGGCGCGGAATATTATTGGCAGGGCAAATCGCCCGCCTTTAATTTTTTCACCGCTGTGCCTTTTGGGATGACCGCAAATGAATTATCGGCGTGGATAAATTTTGGCGGCGGGCAGGCTTTATGGGATGAATTATCTGCTAAGTTTAATATTCGTGCCTTTCAATCTGCCAATACGGGGGTGCAGATGGGCGGCTGGTATAATCGTGAGATTAATCAGCTCGAAGATTTTCAAGGGCTTAAAATCCGCATGCCCGGACTTGGGGGCGAGGTGATGCGCCGGCTTGGTGCGGCGGCTGTCGCGCTTCCAGGCGGAGAGATTTTCCCTGCCCTTAAAAGCGGCGCGATTGATGCGAGCGAATGGGTCGGCCCATGGAATGATATTGCTTTTGGCTTTTATCAAGTCGCGAAATATTATTATTGTCCTGGTATACATGAACCAGGCGCGGGGCTTGCGACAGGCATTAATCTCAATGTCTGGAATGAGCTTACCCCCGCCCAGCAAGAGATTTTTCGAAATGCGTTTCATGCTGAAAATGAGCGGTCGCTGGCAGAATTTAATTATAAAAATGCAACCTCATTGGCGACATTGGTCAAAAAATATAAAGTACAAGTGCGTAGTTTTTCCCCCGAAGTGATGCAAGGCTTAAAGCAAACCTCCGAACAAGTGCTGGCAGAAATATCCACCCATGACGCGTTGACCAAAAGGGTTTATGAGAGCTTCAAAGCCTCGTTACAAAACTCGATGGATTGGGGGCGCTGGTCGGAAGAACCCTATACGAAAGCGCGGCGGGAATTATAATGAACCACCTGATGATCAGGGGGGCAGATATGGGCGATGCGGTAAACGCTTTTATTGCCCGCGCTGCCCAATGGCTCACATTGTTTATGGTGCTGGTGCAGTTTTGCGTGGTGATTTTGCGCTATGTTTTCGGGATTGGCTCTATTCAAATGCAAGAAAGCATTATCTATATGCATGGCGTATTGTTCATGATGGCAGCGGCCGCGACATTGCGGCAAAATCAACATGTGCGGGTGGATATTTTTTACGCGCAATTTTCGCCGCCCCAGCAAAATCGCATAAATCTGCTTGGGCATTTATTGTTTTTATTACCCTTTGCCGGCTTGGTTGCCTATGCCTCTTATGATTATGTGGCGATTTCTTGGGCGGTCAAAGAAGGTTCGCGCGAGACCAGTGGCATTCAAGCGATTTATCTTTTGAAAACAGTGATTATGATTTTTGCCGCGCAATTATCCTTACAAGCGATAAGCGGTGTTTTACGGATTTTAAGCGGAGATAAACGTGATTGAGCATCTCGACCTTTTGCTATTTGCCGCCACGTGCGCGGGCTTATTGCTTGGCTATCCCGTTGCTTTCACGCTGGCGGGGGTGGCTCTGTTCTTTGGGCTTTTGGGCATTTATTTTGATGTTTTTGATGCAAGTTATTTTTTCTCCCTGCCGCAACGTATTTTTGGAACCATGACCAATGAAGTGCTGCTCGCCGTGCCTTTATTTATTTTTATGGGAACAATGCTGGAGCGCGCCAAAATTGCCGATAGCCTGTTTGATAATTTATCGCAACTGCTCTCTGGCATACGCGGCGGGCTGGCAATTTCGGTGAGTATTGTCGGGGCACTATTGGCAGCAAGTACGGGCATTGTCGGGGCGACAGTCGCAACAATGGGATTGCTGGCTTTGCCGACCATGCTAAGGCGCGGTTATGACCCTGCCCTTGCAACCGGTGCGATTAGCGCGGCAGGCACGCTGGGGCAAATTATCCCGCCCTCAATCGTTTTGGTTTTGCTCGGCGATGTGATTGCCAATGCCTATCAAAAGGCACAGCTTGAGCAAGGGATTTTTAGCCCTGAAACAGTTTCGGTGGGCGAGTTGTTTGCCGGTTCGCTGCTACCAGGTTTGGCGCTGGTCGGCCTCTATATTATCTATCAAATCATCAGTGCGACGCTCACCCCCGCCAAAGCCCCCCCTGTGCCGCGCCCTGAAAATATTCAATGGGGGGCAATATGTGCAGCTTTGTTTCCGCCTATTTTCCTGATTATCGCGGTGCTCGGCTCAATATTGGCAGGCATTGCCACCCCAACCGAAGCCGCCTCAGTTGGCGCGGTGGGCACAATTTTATTGGCAGGCGAAAAACTGGCGGCGCAAAAAATATGGCCGCGTGCCGCCATCGCATCGCTGGCAGGATTAGTGCTGCTCACCAGCCTGTTTGATTTGCGTTTGCAGCGTGAAGTCATTGGCTTTACGGATATGGTCGCGATTGCCTTTGCGTTTGGGTTTTGTGTGTTTTTGGTGGTTGGCATTTTGCACGCGCTCAAAGCCTGCTTGCAAAATATGGTGTTATTGCAAGTGATGCGTTCAACCATGCAAACCACAAGCATGGTGTTTGTTATTCTGATTGGGGCGGCTTTATTTTCACTGGTGTTTCGCGGCTTAGGCGGTGATGAGACAATCGAAGGCTGGCTCACGGCTTTACCAGGCGGCACGCTCGGCGCGGTGATTGCGGTGATGGTACTCATGTTTTTGCTTGGCTTTTTTCTTGATTTTATCGAGATTGTGTTTGTGGTTGTGCCACTGGTCGGGCCGATATTATTAGGGATGGGGATTGACCCGGTCTGGCTTGGCGTGATGATGGCGATTAATTTGCAAACCTCTTTCTTGACCCCGCCATTTGGTTTTGCGCTGTTTTATTTGCGCGGGGTTGCGCCGCCTGACATTCGCACCAGCCAGATTTATCGCGGCGCAATTCCCTATATTTTCATCCAGCTTCTTATGCTGGGTCTGCTCGCGCTTTGGCCTGATATGGCGACATGGTTGCCGGCGCAAATTTTCGGAGATTAAGTCCATGTTCAAAAAAATGTCGCCCACGCTTTATATTGGTTTGACCGCAATTCTCACGGTTTTTTCGCTTGCCTATTTTATTGGGCGCGGTGAGCCTAGCATTGCAGAAGGGGAGATAGGGGTGCAGCTTGGCGTGCCGGTGCAGCATCCTTTACTGGCGCGCAATGGGGTGATTGCCTTGCCAGTGGTTTTGCGATTGGTCAATCGCACCGACACGGAGCAAATCATCACCGCCCCCTCACAATGTGATATTTTTCGCTTTATTGTCACCTATCCCGATAATAATTTTATCCAATCACGCGGCACGCCGGATTGCCCTAACCCGCAAGCGCAATCTACCGTGCTGGCGGCAGGGCATATGCTGGAAGAGGTGCAGAACATCGCGCTTGATGCGGCGCGTTATCAAGCCGGTGATTATAAACTCCATATCCGCTTTTGGGGCTATGAGGCAGATGCCGATTTCGAGCTTGTTAAATAGTATAGCTTAAAACAGTTTCGGGAAAAAGCGGGGGACGGTTTTGCAATAGGCGGCATAGCCTGATTTTTTGATAAGGTGACGCTCCAACATGGCGACACCAGAGATTTTTAATAATAAGAAATTCATGAGCAAAGGACCAAAACCCGCCCAGATAATTTCTGGCGTTGCGGCAATGGCGGCAATATAGATTCCCCACCAAAACATCGTATCGCCAAAATAATTAGGGTGGCGGGTGCGCGTCCATAACCCCGTGACCATAATATCTTGCGCGCTGGCGGTTTTGCGAAATCGTGTCAGTTGAATGTCGGCAATGGTTTCCATCATCAAGCCGCCAAGCGCAATCGCCATGCCAATATAAACGCCGCCCTCATGCGCAACAATGCCCCCATAATTATAGGAGGCTTGCAGGGGCATCGACACCAGCCAAGCTAATACGCCTTGAAATGTATAGACAGTGAACAGGCTGATAATCCAGAAAGACGCGCCCCAATATCGCCGCATGGCTTGATAGCGCGGGTCTTCTTCGCCCTTTTTAAGAGCGCGGGTCAATAAATGCCACGCCAGCCGCGCCGCCCAGATAATCACCAAAATGCTTATCGCCTTATGCGCCCAATTCATATCTGGCTTTGCATAAAGCCCGCATAGGGCAACCACGGCAAAGGCAGGCCCCCAAAAAATATCAATAATGCTGGCATCTTTTTTGATAACGCTCACCAGCCACAAAGTGATAAGCGAGATGGCAAGCGCGCAAGCTGCAAACAGAAATATTGACATCATCTTCCCCTTTATCTTCTCTTGCCAAATAGTTTAGCTGTACCAGTTTATTTTGCAAGGGTAATGTGAAAGGTATATTTTGGTGAATGGAATAAATCTTGCATGGGAATAGAGACGTGACTGGATGGTGCATGGAAATAGGCTTGCGACTGCAAGCCCGGCTGATAGTTCAGCCGCCCCCGCGGAGACGCAAGGCGAAGCCTTGCTGTCGTGAGCGATATAAAGATAATGGGGTCGGGGTGAGATCGACTTATTTTCTACGTTCTTAGAGTCTTTTTAGCTTACGCCTTTTGTATGGGACTCCCACCCCGACTTATTTAGTGAGATGGCAACCAACATATTTTTTGCAAAATAGTTGGTGCCGGGGTGTTAACAAATCATACTACATGACCGCGACGTTTTTACCGCGAGCGGCTATTTTATGGCGCCGCCACCCCAACTTAAATCGAGATAGCAGCAATTAAATAACGACAATTGCTTACTGCCGGTAGTATGAGGTTGTTAAATCCCTGTGCTAGAATTTGCTAGCACTGCCCGCAAACTATCATAAAAGAGAGGGATGTCAAAGAAGAAACAAAGTTGATTTGTGCGGGCAAGTTTCATATATTTGGGATGATTCGAACCGCAACATTTTACCAAGCATAGAAATATTTATCGCATGACCCCATCTTCTTTTTTTTCCACCCCCTTAGCCGAAACAGACTCGGCAATTATGCAGGCCATGCAGCAGGAATTGACGCGCCAGCAAAACCAAATTGAATTAATCGCCTCTGAGAATATAGTGTCGCAGGCTGTGCTTGAGGCACAAGGCTCGGTGCTGACCAATAAATATGCCGAAGGGTATTCGGGGCGGCGCTATTATGGCGGTTGTGAATTTGTCGATATTGCTGAAGATATTGCGATTGAGCGCGCCAAGGCTTTATTTGAATGTGATTATGTCAATGTCCAGCCACATAGTGGTTCGCAGGCAAATCAGGCGGTGATGATGGCACTGGCACAACCTGGCGATGTGATTTTGGGGATGAGCCTTGCCGCCGGTGGACATTTAACCCACGGTGCCAAACCAAACCAATCGGGCAAATGGTTTGAGGCGGTGCAATATGGTGTCCGCCAGCAAGACCATTTAATCGATTTTGATGAAGTCCGCGATTTGGCGCTGGCGCATCGCCCCAAAATCATTATTGCCGGTGGTTCCGCCTATGCCCGTATTTTGGATTTTGATAAATTTCGGGCGATTGCGGATGAGGTTGAGGCTTATTTATTGGTTGATATGGCGCATATTGCGGGGCTGGTTGCGGCCGGTCTGCATCCTAGCCCGGTCGGGATTGCTGATGTGGTCACCACCACCACTCATAAAACATTGCGAGGGCCACGCGGAGGGTTGGTTCTCTCCAATAATCAGGAGCTTGGCAAAAAAATTAATTCAGCCCTTTTTCCTGGTCTACAAGGTGGACCTCTGATGCATGTGATTGCGGCCAAAGCGGTTGCTTTTGGTGAGGCGTTGCAACCCGCGTTTAAGGATTATGCGGGTGAAATCATCGCTAACGCAAAAATACTGGCAGAGACATTATTATCGCATGGATTTGATATTGTTTCTGGCGGAACGGATAATCATCTGGTCTTGCTTGATTTGCGCCCGAAAAATCTAACTGGTGATAAGGCAGAAGAAGTTTTAGAAGCCGCCGGCATGACCTGCAATAAAAATGGTATTCCTTTTGATCCGCAGCCCCCGAAAATCACTTCTGGCGTGCGGCTTGGGACACCGGCAGCAACAACACGTGGGTTCGGACAAGCCGAGTTTCAACAGGTGGGCGAACTGATTGCCGAAGTGCTGGATGCCTGTATCCAAGGTGAAGCCGAACAAACCGTTCAAAAGGTAAGAGCGCAGGTCGCCGAGCTGTGCGCCCGTTTCCCGATTTATTAATATGCGCTGTCCCTATTGCCATAGCAATGAAACGCAAGTGAAAGATAGCCGCCCGACTGAGGATAATACGGTTATCCGCCGCCGTCGCATATGTGGTGATTGCGGTGGCAGATTCACCACTTTTGAGCGCATTCAGTTGCGGGAGCTTTTTGTTCTGAAAAATAATGGTGACAGGGTATCGTTTGACCGCGACAAGCTGATGCGATCTGTACAGATCGCACTTCGAAAACGCGAAGTTGAACAAGATCGGGTTGAACGCATGGTAAGCGGCATTGTACGACAGCTTGAAACGCGCGGCGAAGATGAAATTCCAGCAAATGAATTGGGCGAAATGGTGATGGAGAATTTACGGATACTCGATCAGGTTGCCTATGTCCGCTTTGCTTCGGTTTATAAGGATTTTCGTGAAACCAAAGATTTTGAAGAGTTTCTTGGTGGCATGAGCGAAGATTAAGCAAAACATCTCTTTATATCTCTTTCTTTTCAAAATTTATGATAAAAGGCACATATGGGTGATGAGGATTATATGCGGATTGCCATTACAGCGGCGCGGTTTGGGCTTGGTGAAGTGTCACCCAACCCTGCTGTCGGTTGTGTGATTGTAAAAGAGGCACAAATTCTGGCGATTGCGCGTACCGCAAAAGGTGGTCGTCCACACGCTGAAACGCAAGCCCTCGCGCAGGCTGGTTCGCAAGCCGAAGGCGCAACCGCCTATGTGAGCTTGGAGCCATGTGCGCATCATGGCAAAACCCCGCCTTGTGCCGAAGCCCTGATTGAAGCGCGCGTCAAGCGGGTTGTGATTGGCGCGGCTGATCCTGATCCACGGGTTGGGGGAAAAGGTGTTGCCATGTTAGAAGCCGCCGGCATTGACGTTACCCAAAACTGTTTGGCAGAAGATTGCGCGGCGCTTAATCAGGGCTTCTTATTGGGTGTTCTTGAAAATCGACCATTGGTGACGCTTAAGATTGCAACCAGTGCGGATGGATTTATGTCGACAGGTGACCCGGATAATCCATGGATTACCGGTGAACTGGCGCGGCGGTGGGGGCATTTGTTACGGGCAATGCATGAGGCGATTGTCATTGGTGGCGGAACCTTGCGGGCTGATAATCCACGCCTTGACTGTCGCCTGTCTGGCTTATCAGCGCGCCAGCCGGTGCCTTATATTATCACCAAACAAAGCATCGCCGCAGACGCACACCTTGCCGCCCATGCCATTTGCGATCAGGGTGATGATTTGGACGGATTTTTGCAATCACTGCATGCCCAAGGGATGACACGGGTTTTGGTCGAAGGCGGGGCGACATTGGCACGCAGTTTTCTGGAACAGGGATTGGTTGATGAAATTTTCTGGTTTCAAGCGCCGCATCGACTTCATCGATCTGGGAAAAGCGATTTGCAAAAAATGGGTATTGCTGATTTGTCGAAAATATCCGAATTTGAGCATCAGGAAACCCGTCAATGTGGGGTCGATAGATTAACCATATGGCGCAAAAAGAGGTGACATGTTTACAGGCATTATTACAGATCAGGGCGAGATTATCTCTGTTACACCGGCGGGCGATACGCGGTTTGAAATCCGAACCGGCTATGACACGCAAAGCATTGCGCTGGGCGCTTCTATCGCGTGTGATGGTGTCTGCCTCACCGTTATTGAAACCGGTGCAGATTACTTTGCGGTTGAAGCCTCACAAGAGACTTTGATGGTCACCACCGCGAAAGCATGGCAAGCCGGACGTATGCTTAATCTGGAACGCGCAATGCGGATGGGAGATGAATTTGGGGGGCATATTGTTTCTGGTCATGTTGATGGTCTGGCTGAGATTCTATCAATCGAGGCAGATGGCGATTCGCGTATTTTTACATTCGCCGCCCCGCTTGAGCTTCGCGCCTTTATTGCCGCGAAAGGATCGGTGACCTTAAACGGCACCTCGCTTACCGTAAATAAGGTTGAAGATACACAGTTCACAGTCAATATTATCCCGCATACGCAAGCGGTGACGGGGTGGGGCACAGCGCAGGCGGGCGATTGGGTTAATTTGGAAATAGATGTTCTGGCGCGCTATGTTGCCCGTCTGAAGGAAGTTGATAAAGGAGAGGCGCATGTCTGAATATAAGCAATATTTATCTTCGCCAGAAGAGATTATCGAAGACGCTCGTAACGGGCGGATGATTATTCTGGTCGATGCTGAAGACCGAGAAAATGAAGGCGATTTGGTTATTCCCGCGCAAATGGCTACTCCGGAAGCGGTTAATTTTATGGCGAAGTTTGGGCGCGGGTTGATTTGTCTGGCAATGACGCGCGACCGTGCCGCTCAGCTCGAACTGGAATTTATGTCACCGCGCAATCAATCGCGGCATCAAACCGCGTTTACGGTTTCGATTGAAGCGCGCGAAGGTATTTCAACCGGTATTTCAGCCCATGACCGGTCGCATACGATTTCTGTTGCGATTGACCCTACTAAAAATGCTACCGATATTGTTTCGCCAGGGCATGTCTTTCCACTGGTTGCACGCGAAGGCGGGGTTTTGCTGCGGGCGGGGCATACGGAAGCGGCGGTTGATATTGCCCGTATGGCCGGACTTAATCCGGCTGGGGTGATTTGCGAGATTATGAATGAAGATGGGACAATGGCGCGGCTGCCTGATCTGGTAAATTTCGCTCAGTTGCACGGGCTTAAAATTGGTACGATTGCTGACCTTATCGCGTATCGGCGGCGGCATGATAAACTTGTTGAGCGGGTTTATGAGGGCGATTTTGAAACCCCCGTTGGTAGCTTTAGGGCGATTGTGTTTCGCAATATGGTTGAGAATGAAGAGCATGTTGCCCTTACAATGGGTGATATTTCAACTGCCGCGCCGGTTCTCACCCGCATCCATGCTGAGGATATTGCCGGTGATATTTTGGGTGGTGGTGTGAAGGTGGATGTTTTGCGGCGGGCTTTTTCTGAAATTGCGCAAGAGGGGCGCGGCGCGATTATTATTATTCGCAACACCTCGCCCACCCCATTTTCGGATGCGCTGAACCCCGCGCCGGTAAATAGTGAGAGCCAAATCCCTTCGGGTTTACGCGAATATGGGGTTGGTGCGCAGATTATGCTGGATTTGGGATTGAGGGAAATTGAACTTTTATCCGATCATCCGCCCCGCGTGGTTGCGCTTGAGGGCTATGATCTGAAAATTATCGCGCATCGCCCATTTAAGAAGTGAGGGTGCAAATAATGGGAGCAAAGTCAAAAATATTATTTGTTGAAGCGCAGTTTTATCCTGAGATGACAGCCGCATTGCATGATGGGGCAGTTCAAGCTGTTGAGGCTGCTGGGGCAAATTATGAGGCGATTGCCGTGCCAGGGGTTTTGGAAATTCCGACCGCGATTAAATATGCTCATGAAACCGGCAATTATGATGCCTATGTGGCGCTTGGGGTGGTGATTAGAGGAGAGACGTATCATTTTGATCTTGTCTGTAATGAAAGCGCCCGTGCGCTTATGGATTTAGGGGTTCAGTATGGGCTGGCGATTGGTAATGGCATCCAAACGGTTGAAAATGAAGCGCAAGCCTGGGCGCGGGTACGGATGAGCGAAAAAAATAAAGGTGGCGGCGCAGCCCAAGCCGCCTTGCGTTTATGGGAGTTGAAAGAGCATTATGGCCTATCCCGCTAGATCCGCCGCCCGCCTTTTGGCGGTGCAGGCGCTCTATCAAATGGAGCTTGCCGAAAGCGGGCTGGATCATATTATTTCAGAATATAAAACCCATCGGATTGCCGACCCCTTGCAGGGGCTTGAGCCAGAGGCGGACACTGACCGCATAGCAGAGTCGAAAATAAACGCGGCTGATGCAGATTTTTTTGAAAGCATTTTACGGCAGGTGATCGGTGAGCAAATCACGATTGACCGGCAGATTGATGCTTATTTAAGTAAGGATTGGCGTCTCTCACGTCTGGATAGCACGCTACGCGCTCTTTTACGTTGTGGGGTTTGTGAGCTTCTCTATTTTCGGGATATTGCGGCGCAAATTATTATTGCCGAATATACCGATATGGCACATAGTTTTTTTAGCGGCAAAGAAGGTGGGATGGTAAATGCCTTGTTAGACCGTTTGGCGCAGGCCATTCAAACCGGTGATGTCGCCTGAAGAGGGGGTATGTCACAATCCATGTCCGAAGATAAAGGGAATGAATTTGATTTCATCGAAAGCTATTTTCGTCCATTAGCGGCGGCGGGCGCGCTTTACTTGCAAGATGATGCGGCGCTGGTTGAAGTGCCGACAGGCATGCAGCAACTTGTCTCCACCGATATAATGGTTGCGGGCATCCATATTCCAGCTATGGCAGATGGGTGCTTATGGGCACGGCGGCTGGTTGCTAGCGCGGTTTCTGATCTTGCTGCAATGGGCGCAACCCCGCAAGGCTGTGTGTTTAATCTCGGCAAGCGTGAGGATTGGGATAAGGTTTTCATGCGTGCCTTTGCGGATGAATTTGCAAATATGCTTGCTCATTATGAGTTAGCCCTTTGGGGTGGTGATAGTGTGTGCAGCAGAGAAGGGTTTATGGGGCTTACGGTACATGGGCTTGTTAAAAACGGACAAGCGCTCCGGCGTGCTGGGGCGCAAGTGGGGGATATTGTTTATGTCTCTGGCGTGATCGGGGCGGCGGCAGATTTTACCGCACCTGCCTATACGCATCCGGTTGCACAGATTGCGCTGGGGCAAGCGCTGCGTGGTAAGGCAAGCGCATGTATTGATATTTCAGATGGGCTGGCCGCAGACCTTGACCATATTTGCACGGCAAGCGCGTGTGGGATGGATATTGATTATCATGCAATACCATTGGTTACAGATAATATTGATTTACTTGCCGCCGGCGATGATTATCAGCTCGCCTTTACCATGCCAGCCGAATATAGAATAGCTGACCTTCCCATACCCGTTACGGCGATTGGCAGCGTTACAAAGGGAGGTTCAGCTCGGTTTTTGGATGCCAACCATAATCCAATAGATATAAAACGACGTGGATTTATACATTTTTAGCCTAAAATAAGCATTTTTGCATGATATTCTTGCTTTTTGGTGCGAATTTTGGCATGTAAATCAACAATTCGTTATAGAGGGGTGGTGAACGTGCTTCTATGGCGTATCACGAACATAATCAGAGGAACATCTATTAAGGGGAAGAACTCATGGAATATATTCAGGAACTTATTATTGGCGCAGGTATTTTGTCGATAATTTATGGGATTTGGGCGTCACGCTCAGTGCTTTCGGCAAGCGCCGGTACAGAACGGATGCAAGAAATTGCCGCTTCCATTCAAGAAGGTGCGAGCGCCTATCTTAACCGCCAATATACAACAATTGCTTTGGTTGGAGTTGTGATTGCCATTTTGGTTGGTTGGTTTTTAGGGGTTAAGGTTGCAATCGGCTTTATCATTGGGGCGACCCTTTCAGGCGCGGCTGGTTATATCGGTATGCTTGTTTCAGTGCGCGCGAATGTGCGGACAACCCAAGCTGCCAGTGAAAGTTTGGGGGCAGGTCTCTCCATTGCTTTTCGGGCGGGCGCGGTCACCGGAATGCTTGTCGCCGGTCTGGCGCTTTTGGCGGTTGCGGTTTATTTCTTTATCCTGACCGGCTCGCAAGGTCTATCGCCTAAGTCACGCGAAGTGATTGATGCGCTGGTTGCGCTCGGATTTGGTGCGTCGTTGATTTCGATTTTTGCCCGTCTTGGCGGTGGTATTTTCACTAAAGGGGCTGATGTTGGTGGTGATCTTGTCGGCAAGGTTGAAGCGGGTATTCCTGAAGATGATCCGCGCAACCCTGCTACGATTGCCGATAATGTCGGTGATAATGTTGGCGATTGCGCAGGGATGGCGGCTGACTTGTTTGAAACCTATGCGGTGACCATTGTTGCGACGATGGTTCTCGCGTCGATCTTTTTTACGGCCGATACAATGACAATGATGATTTACCCGCTTGTAATTGGGGCGACATGTATTGTCACGTCGATCATTGGGACATTCTTTGTGCGGCTTGGCAAGAGCCAGTCGATTATGGGCGCGCTTTATAAGGGTTTTATTGCGGCGGCAGTGCTATCGCTGATTGCGCTTTATTTCGTAACTGATGAGGTGATTGGTCTGGATACGCAACGGGTAATTGAAGGGCATAGCTTTGATGGCATGGCACTTTATTTATGTGGTGTTGCGGGGCTGGTCATTACCGGATTAATCATTTGGATTACAGAATATTATACTGGGACAGGCTTTCGCCCTGTCCGTTCAGTGGCAAAATCTTCTGAAACCGGTCATGGAACCAATGTTATTCAGGGGCTTGCGGTTTCGATGGAAGCAACCGCTTTACCAGCGCTCGTGATTGTGATTGGTATTTTCTATACTTATAGCCAGGCTGGCTTGTTTGGGATTGCGATTGCGGTGACCACAATGCTGGCTTTGGCGGGCATGGTTGTCGCGCTGGATGCATTTGGTCCGGTTACCGATAATGCTGGCGGTATCGCTGAAATGGCTGATCTGGATGACAGTGTGCGCAATACGACCGATGCGCTTGATGCGGTTGGTAACACCACAAAAGCTGTCACGAAGGGCTATGCGATTGGTTCGGCGGGACTTGGTGCATTGGTACTGTTTGCCGCTTACACGCAGGATTTGAAATTTTTCTCTGAAAATGCCACAGAATATGCGTATTTTGCGGGCGTATCGCCTGACTTTTCTTTGTCGAATCCTTATGTGGTGATTGGTCTGTTTATTGGTGGCATGTTGCCCTATCTGTTTGGCGCGATGGGGATGACGGCGGTCGGTCGTGCTGGCAGCGCGATTGTTGAAGAAGTGCGCCGTCAATTCCGTGAAAAACCTGGCATTATGGAAGGTAAAGACCGGCCTGATTATGGTGCCGCGGTTGACTTGCTCACCCGTTCGGCAATTAAGGAAATGATTATTCCTTCGCTTCTACCGGTTCTTTCACCCGTCGTGCTTTACTATGTGATTGAAGCTGTAGCAGATCGTTCATCAGCCTTTTCTGCATTAGGCGCAATGTTGCTCGGTGTGATTATCACCGGCCTATTTGTGGCACTGTCAATGACCGCCGGTGGTGGGGCTTGGGATAATGCCAAGAAATATATTGAAGATGGTAATCATGGCGGTAAAGGCTCTGAAGCGCATAAAGCGGCTGTGACCGGTGATACGGTTGGTGACCCTTATAAGGATACAGCAGGCCCTGCGGTTAATCCGATGATTAAAATCACCAATATTGTGGCATTGCTTTTGCTTGCTATATTGGCGCATTAAATAAATTTAAGCAGATATAAATCAACCCCGCCTTTAGACATGAAGGCGGGGTTTTTTATGAGGCTAAGGAACGCAAAACCCCTTTATTTGTTTTGTGATGTCGTATCAGGTCTCAGCTTTCGTATATCGGTGGTTTTTAGTTTTTCTAATGCTGTGGTGATGGCTTCAACCTCTGCGGTCGTGAATGCTCTGGCATTTGAGTGCGGGAAGAATTTTGACAAAATATGATTGAGGATGGCGGCGATATTTTCGGGCTTTCTGCCAGCTGGTTGTTTGGGCATATAGCCGGCATAATCACCACTGGCAGTGCGGATAGGACCAGCAACGCCATATTTTATAACCGCAACCAAATAGTCGCGCCCTTGCGGGCTTAAGGCAAGTTCATCTATTCCCTTATTTAAGGCTGGAAAACTGGCCGGAACCCCATTGCCATTTTGCAAATGGCAAACAGCACAGGGCTTATATAATTTTTCACCATCCGGCAGGCTTTGCGCTAAACTAGAGAATGTTGAAAATAAGATCGCCAATGTCAGCAGCGTAAATACAAATAAAAACTGGCGCATTGTGTCTTACTATTCTTCCCGCTTATAGCACTTATCATCATAATATATAAGCCAAACGAAGCGAAAAGGCGTGATTAATAAATCATGTCATCATCTGCCCAGTTGGCGGCGATAAATTGGTCGCGACCAGAGTTCCAGCGATAATATTGATAGTGACGTTTATGGGTTTTATAATAATCCTGATGCCCAGCACCGGCAGCATAAAAATCGCCTGCTTGTTCAAGGCTAGTGGCAAGTGGTTTGGTAAATTTCTTCGACAAAGCTTGTATCGACTCCTCCGCCTGTTGTTTTTCATACATATTGGTATAATAAATTGCCGAGCCATAATGCCGACCCCGATCAACAAATGAGCCGTTCGCATCGGTTGGGTCATGCATCCGCCAAAACGCATTTATAAGCCGCCGATAGCTAATCACTTTAGGATCATAAATAACTTTAACGGTTTCGCGATATTTGGTCATACCACGGGTGACTTGCGTATAGCTAGGATCTTTTCTGGTACCGCCCATAAATCCGGAGATAACCTCTTTTACCCCTTCCAGTTTTTCAAAATCGGCTTCCGTACACCAAAAACAACCGCCCGCAAAATAAGCAACCGCCTGTTGGCTATCGTTATTTTGAGCATATAGAGAGGTACCGCATAAAGTGCTAATGATGAAGGTGAAATATGTGAAAAAACGGATCATTGATGGTCTCCTATCGGAATGAAGTTAGGGTTACGTTTTGTCTGTGAGCCAGTTTGTAAATGGGGTTGTTTTCTGAAAACAGGCACCCACTCACGGGCGATATTCTGACCGGCAAGCCAATCGCGAAGGCGAAGGGATTTTTCAAGCTGCATAATATCGGCTTGCGCTTGCACTGGTGCGCCAAGGCTTAGACGCGCTGGATTTTTGAGATAGAGATGCGCCCATTTTGCCGCTTCGATCGGGTTTTGGGTGGGAGCGAGATTAATCAAATGCAATCTGATAAGATAGGCTTGCGCCGTAAATGAACCGGCATTAGCGGCTTTGTTCACCCAGTTAAGCCCGTTTTGAAAAAGGGGTTTTGCAAAATAGGCCTGGCGTTCTTGGTCGCTGGTTGAGGGCATATTCGCATCCTCAGCGACACCGGATAATTCAATCATACATTGCCCCATAGCAAGCTGTGCATCTTCATAGCCATGACCAAGATTGGCAAGCGGTGAGAGTGCTTTGATGGCGCCTTTGCAATCCCCAATACTGCGTAGATAAAATCCGTCCCAATATTTATCTTGCTTCTGATTTTGGTTCGCTGCTCGTTGCCGAACATTATCAGATGGCCGCTCTTGTGCGGACGGTTGCGCAAGGCTAGCCAACAGCATGGCAACAGAAAGAACCAGCACCCTTACCATTTGCCGATATTATCCATCGATGCCCAAGGCTCCGTTTCAGGTAGAGCCTTATCTTTTTGTAAAAGTTCGATCGATACATTATCTGGCGAACGAACAAAGGCCATCGCGCCATCGCGAGGTGGGCGGTTGATCGTCACGCCAGCATCGATAAGGCGTTGGCAGGTGTCGTAAATATTATCCACCTGATAGGCAAGATGTCCAAAATTGCGCCCTTCTCCGAGCTCTTCCGGATCCCAATTATGGGTTAATTCTATTTGTGCCTCTGGCTGTCCGGGGGGTGCCAGAAACACCAATGTAAAGCGGCCAGCTTCGACATTATGACGGCTTAATTCTTCCAGCCCCAAAGCATCGCAATAGAATTTCAGACTTGCATCCAAATCGCTGACGCGGATCATTGTATGCAGATATTTCATGACATTATCCTCTATTTTGCTTACAATGGAGTTTGCTTATTCATATCAGTTTGTCAAGATAAGGTAGGATTAAGGCGGAAATATGTCAGATAGTCTCAAAACATGGTTGCAAGAATGCGAGCGAGCCGTTGTGTTTACCGGTGCGGGCATCAGCACTGAATCGGGTATTCCGGATTTTCGTAGTCCGGGGGGGATTTGGACGCGGATGAAGCCAATCATGTTTGAAGATTTTACCCGTTCTGAGGAAATGCGGATTGAAAGCTGGAAGCGTAAATTCGCAATGGATGCAGAACTTGGCAAAGCCCAACCCAATAAGGGGCATCAGGCGATTGCAACATTAGTTGGGCAAGGTGTGGTGAGCCATGTAATCACCCAGAATATCGATAATCTGCATCAGGATAGTGGTGTTCCCGCCGCGAAAGTGGTCGAGCTACATGGCAATAGCACTTATGCCAAATGTCTTGATTGCGGCGCGCGTTATGAATTGGCAGAAATCAAGCAGCAATTTACCGCTAGCCGCGAAGCGATGTCGCCGCGCTGTGATATATGCGGCGGCTATGTCAAATCAGCGACAATCTCTTTCGGACAAGCGATGCCGGAGCCAGAAATGCAGCGCGCCCAAGATGCAGTGGCGGGGTGCGATTTGTTTTTGGCAATCGGCTCATCTTTACAGGTTTATCCAGCCGCTGGGTTTCCGGTTTTGGCCAGTCAGCAGGGTGCCAAGCTGGTTATTCTCAATCGTGAGGCAACCGATCTGGATGACATTGCGGATCTTGTTTTGCATCAGGAAATCGGCGATACACTCGCTTCTATTGTCGAATAGGAACAGATAAAGAATGAACCAATTTGACAGCAATCCACCATCGCCTTTTGTCCCAAGTGTGAAACGAGGACCGTTTACCACCCATAATGGACCATGGTTTCATTGGGCAAAAGATGACCAATTTCGCCAAGGCGTGCGCTTGCAGGAGCGGCATTGCAATAGTCAAGGGATTGCGCATGGGGGTTTTTTAAGTGCCTTTGCCGATGGCTTATTGGCAACGGCAATTTTTCGTGCCAAGGGGCGGCCATCAGTGACGGTGCAGCTTACCACAAATTTCCTAAAACCCGCGCAAGCCGGTGAGTGGTTGCAAGGCACGGGGCAAGTGACACGGATGACGCGGTCGCTGGTGTTTGTGGAAGGGCGCGCTTGGATTGGCGAGGATGAAGAGATACCACAATCAGATTGGGTGTTTACAGCGCAAGCGGTCTTTCAGCAACGAAGAAAATAGGGGAAAGAAATAGGGTGAAGAAATAAGGGAAAATCCTGAAACTTCCCCTTGCGAAAGCGGCTATTTTCGGCTATTCCCTGTGGCGATAAGGCTTATAAAGGGTTACCCTTTTTTCGCACATATTCTGTTCGGGGCGTAGCGCAGTCTGGTAGCGCACCTGGTTTGGGACCAGGGGGTCGGGAGTTCGAATCTCTCCGCCCCGACCATTTTCTAGTTGGTGATCGTTATTTTATATAAAAGATTTGACGGCATAGTGCGGATCCCTATAAATATATTATTAGGGGCTTATGGATATTCAATTAAAACCTAGCAAGACAAGCTTTATTGCAGATGATCAGGAAATCACAACTGAAAGGATCTCTGCGCGTCCATTTGTTAAATGGGTCGGTGGCAAACGTTCGATATTACCGTTACTGATTGAAAGATTGCCGGAAAGCTACAATGCTTATCATGAATGCTTTGTTGGTGGCGGGGCTTTATTCTTTGAATTACAGCCGGATAAGGCTGTTTTGGCAGATGTAAATTTTCACCTTACAAAGACTTATCAGGCAATCAAAACTGATGTTGAAGCAGTTATAAAACTGCTAAAACACCATACCAAGAAGCACAATAAAACCTATTACCTTGCGGCTAGAGAATTGCTTTCAGAGGAAACCGATACAATTAAAATTGCGGCATGGTTTATATATTTGAACAAAACCTGCTATAATGGGCTTTACCGAGCTAACAGGTCAGGTAAATTCAACGTGCCCATGGGGAGCTATAAAAACCCTGCAATCTTGGATGAGGAGAATCTAAGAAACGCATCCCACATATTGCAAACTGCAACCATACAGCAGCAGCCCTTTCAGAATACCAAAATAAAAAAAGGTGCTTTTTATTATTTGGATCCGCCTTATCATAAAACCTATGACGGCTATAATGGGCAAGGCTTTGGCGATGATGAGCATCAAAACCTTGCGGCATTATGCCATAGCATTGATAAGGCAGGTGGCTATTTTATGTTGTCAAATTCCAATACCGAATTTGTTAAAGATTTGTATAAGACATATAATATAGAGCATATACTTGCGTCTCGTTCTGTTTCTTGCAAGTCTAATCAGCGAGGGAAAGAAAATGAGTTACTCATCCGGAACTACGAGTAGTGGGAGTAAAGCCAATAAAACAGGCAATGAGCTGGAATGGTTTGTCGAAAATACTTTATTGAGGCGTGGTTATACGGAATTTCAAGGAAATAAAAAACAAGCATTTGCTAACCGTAATTCTATAAGCGGTAAGCAATATATTAAACAGCTTCATGTCGGCGATTCTATATATGAAACCAAACGCAAGGTTGATTTTTTCATAGTGAATAAAAATAAATATCCAGATGGCTTCATTATAGAATGTAAATGGCAGCAATCCGCAGGAACGACTGATGAGAAATATCCTTTTTTACTATTTAATATTCTTAAAACTGGCGTTCCGACAGTAATATTACTCGACGGGGGTGGTTACAAACCTGCAGCAGAAGCATGGTTAAAAAATCAAGCAAATAAGAAAATCAATCGTGCTTTATGGCACGTTTGGAATATGGCTGAATTTAGAAAAGAAGTTAATAATGGCTTTTTAGGCTAACTTCACATGTCCCGCTAACTTGGATCATAGGGGATTGATGAGTGGTGCAGTTGGATACGTAATTTACCTGCTGCATCTTTCATATAGCCGAAGGTAAATTCCACCTTTGTTTCTTCATCACTATCCGCAGGGGTGAAATAATAATTGCCCATGGCGACGGCAAAACCGTCATTTATAATAATATCCTGCTCGCCAAATCGGGCTTTTGACCATGGCTTAATCGCAAAGCCGGTATCTTCCAAAATCGTACCGCCGACAAAATAAGAGAGCGCATCATCAAAGCTCGGGCGGAACTGTTTTTCTGCCGCCAGCGTGGGCTTAAACAACACTTTGCCCTGTTCATAAGCATATAGATCGTTAATATGCTGGATGGCGCGTGCCTTATAATCACCTTTATCGATAAAGGTTTGGCTAATCGCTTCAATGCCATCTGCCCATGCTTTTTGCGCTGCTAGCACTTCGTCTTTACTGATATTGCCGCTCATCATTGCCTCCTAAAACCTAATAATCAATCGTTTCTATTTACACATATTCAATATTTTGTACAAGCCGCTGTAATATATACGCCATGATTATGGTGGTGATAATTTATTTTAGGGCAGACGATGGCATCAGATTCGCATATAAGATGTGTTATGGAGTTTTCAATCGGCATATTAAGCTGGAAGGGCTATGATAGTCTGGCGGCGGCGCTTGCGACCTATGAAGAAAATGGCTTGCATAAACTCACCGATACGCGCCTTCTTTGTTTGCCTGAAGCCGAACAAGCAGGGCGCGATTTGGCAAAAAAATATGGCTATGAGACGCATTGCCCAAAGCAAAATCTTGGTATTTATGGCAATTTCAAAGCGATGGCAGCGGCTTTGCCGGCGGGGCCGGTTCTCTTGCTGGAAAATGATTTGCCGTTGATTGAGGCTGAAAAAACAGTTTTATTTCAGATTAATTATGCCCTCACATTATTACAACGCCCTGATATTATTAAAGTACGGTTACGCTCGCGCCATGATCCGGGTGAGGATTTTACCACTTATGACAAATATTTACGGTTGTGGCGGCCGGATGATAAAATTGCAATGCTCAAACGCTGGCTTCACCCCCGAAAAGCGCAAAAGCTGATTGGAACCTCGATTTATGCCGATGCCGCCCCCGCGCGACGCCATCCAAGATGGATTGAAGATGTAGGCAGAGGCTTTTATGCGGCGCCCACCAAAGTGCTGAGTTGGACAAATCAATCGATTTTGATCGATCGGGATTTCTTCCTTAATACCATTCTCGCGCAAGCGGGTAGGGTACGGGCGGGGCGGCTTTATAATGGCTTTCGGAATATTGAAACGCAGCTTAATCGACGGTGGTGGCGGCAGCAGGATTGGAATATTGCCGTCGCACCAGGTCTGTTTACGCATCGCCGCTTGTCGCATCGGGGTTATTGATCGATTTTATCCGCTTGACCCGTTTCATCTTTTTTGTAACTCTAATAAACCTAAGCGGGAGGATGGTATGAAAAACATTTTTTATATTTTGATTGGATTTATAATTGCCGGTGGTCTTTTTTGGGGCGGTAAGGATTATTTGTTTGCCCCGAATACAGGGCAACAAGGGAATATATCGATACAGACCGATAATACAAATACTGGTGATGACTGGTTTGAACGTCCCTTTGGGCCAGATGACACATTGGGGGCGTTGAATTATTTAACGCCCGAAAAAGCAAAACAGGCTGCCGCACTGGTAACCAAGGGCAAAGTTTATGAAATGGGGATGATAACGGGACGCAATACACCAGCCTATCCGCCGCGCAAATATAATATTGTTGTGCACCAGCTTGGCGATGGTACGGGTCATCCTTTGGGAAGCAATCAGGCGGTTTCGAATGATGATACGGTGATGACGGCGATTGGGATTGGCTCACAAATTGATGGGCTTGGGCATTTTGGTCGCGCTCACAAATATTATAATGGTTTTGCGGCGGCAGAGGTGGTAACGCCGGCGGGGCTTACAAAATTTGGGATTGAAAATCTAAAAGGTATTGTAACGCGCGGGGTGTTATTGGATATGACAAAAATATTCGGGCAAGACCCTCTGCCAGCCGGTACAGCCTATACGGAAGAGCATATTAAGCAGGCTGAAGCCACGCAAGGGGTTACGATTGAGCAAGGTGATGTGGTGATTTTGCATAGCGGGTTTTTACAAGCCACCAAAGAGGCGACAGAGCTTATTCCCGGTGAACCTGGTTTGGGTGTTTCGGGGGCGCATTATTTAGCCAAAAAAGGTGTCGTTGCTATTGGTGCTGATAGTTGGGCGCTGGAAGCCTTACCTGGTGAAAATCCACAGGAATTATTTCCAGTTCATCAAATTTTGCTGACCAAATATGGCGTTTATATCCTCGAAAATATGGTTACAGAAAATCTGGTTGCGGATGAGGTCAATGAATTTATGTTTACACTTGGTGTGCCGCGTTTGGAAGGTGCGGTGCAGGGGATTATTAATCCGCTTGCGATCCGCTGAATATAAATAGAGGCTTGAAAAAAAGATTAAACCTCTGCATAAAGCAGCTGTTATAGAGAGTGACGTTTATCAAGAAAGGGTGTTCATGAGTGCCAGAATCTATCGTCCCGCCAAAACGGCTATGTCTTCGGGAACTGCAAAGACACAAAAATGGGTGCTAGAGTTTGTCGCCCAAAAACCCCGTACCAAGGATACGCTTACGGGGTGGAATAGTGCGGCTGAAACCCAAACCCAAGTGCGCTTAAAATTTGATACGCTCGAGGCCGCTCAACAATATGCGCGGCAAAATGGTTTGGCGGTGCGGGTTGATCATCCGCATGAACGGCAGCATACGCCAAAATCTTACAGCGATAATTTCCGCCATGACCGGCGTTCCGCTTGGACGCACTAAGATGTTTAATCGCGCCCGTAGCTCAGCTGGATAGAGCAACGGCCTTCTAAGCCGTAGGTCGCAGGTTCGAATCCTGCCGGGCGCGCCAGCTTTCAAAATATGCCGCGCCAGCTTTCAAAATATGCCGCGCCAGCTTTCAAAATATGTCGCGCCAGTTTTTCTTATGGCGTCCCAATCACCGATATAACCGGTTCGCGGTTACGATAATGATTATCCCATTTTTGTATGTGCGTGTGATTAGCCGTCAAATCCCTATCGGTAAAGCGCATGAAATTCAAACCCGCTTGTAAGGTGCAATCGGCGGGGCTGGCTTTCGCGCCACATAAAAAGGGGCGACCGTCCGACAATATAGTATCGAGATAGTCAAAAGCTGGTTGCATCCGCGCTTCTAACGTCTCCGCTCGCTTAAGGTCAGAGGGAAAGCCGATCGGGGAATCATAGACATGTACCCACTCACCAAGATAGTTCGTCAGTCTTATCTCGCAAATCCGTTCCATGTCACGCTGCTTGGCGCGTTGTAATGGATCATCATCAAATAGTCGCGCGGTCGGAATTATATCTTCTAAATAATCTATAATCGCCCGTGATTCCAGAATATAGTCGCCCGTCTCGGTTTCCAGAACAGGCAGAGAGCCAAACGGGTTGCGCGCGAGATGTTCAGGCGTTCGATGCTGTGCCTTATGCGTATTGATAATGATTTGTTCAATTCCCATATCCGCGCCCCCCTTATCCGCATTTTGGGCTTGGCGTTCAGCAATATAGAGCATCACTTTAACCGGATTGGGCGCGAGGGGAACCATATAAAGTTTCATGTCATATTTCCTTTTGTTCCTTAAATCTGTCTTCAAGCCGTGTCTTGAAACTAGGTGAAATATGCTTGCCGGGAACCAATATTGTATCTTGTGGAGATATAATATTACCCGTTTCATCAACTGCGCATATATGGGTTGCTTTTATGCCCGTGGTTCGGCTGTGGGCAGCAACAATATGACGACCGCTTATATGCTGCTCGCTCCACATCAGTAGAGACAGCATTACCGGCCATAAATCCCGCCCTTTGGCGGTGAGCGTGTAACGCGTTTCTCTACCATCATTTTTGGTATCTTTATCGCTGGTTGTTTTTTGCAAAATATGGGCGGCGGTAAGCTGCGCCAGACGGTTTGCTAGAGTCCCGCGCGAGATATTAATATTTTTTCTGAAACTCTCAAATTGTGATGTTCCATACATGGCTTCGCGGATGATTAACAATGTCCATCCATCACCGATTTCGGCTAGTGCTTGTGCGACGGGGCATTCGTGTTTAGAAAATTGTTGCATTAACATTTTTAGCTTGCTTTCCAAAATTATTAAGTTTATTTATTAGACTTATTTTATTAAGAATGCAATTTGTTTTTGTGAATGGGAGAGAGAAAATGGATAAGAAACCTGTATGTTTGATATTGGGTGCGGGCGCGGGAATTGGCGGTCATGTCGGGATGAAATTCGCGCAAGAAGGCTATCACACGGTGTTAGCGCGGCGCAGTGATGAAGAAGGGTTAAACAAGCTCGTCGACCAGATCAAAGCCGATGGCGGCAGTGCCAGCGGGCGGCTTATCAATGCAATAGAAGATAATGCGATAGAAGATTTAATCGTTGATATTGAAAAAAATGAAGGACCGATTGAAGTGGTGTTGTTTAACCTCGGCGCCCAATTTGGCAATCGGACGTTGGAAGAAACACCCTATAAATTATTTGAATTGGGCTGGCGAATGACCAGCTTTGCGCTGTTTCGTTTGGCAAAAACGCTTGCCCCGATTATGGAAGCGCGCGGCGGCGGAAAAATTCTTGTAACCTCGGCAACCTCTGCCATGCGTGGCAATGCTGGGCAACATGCACATGCTGCGGCGATTGGCGGTCGGCGGCTGCTTTGTCAAAGCCTGAATGCAGAGCTTTCGATTAAAGGTATCCATATTTGCCATATTTATATTGATGCGCCGATTGAAGCTCCTGATACAATCGGCAAATTGCTAGGCGAAGAGGCCTATCAGAAATTGCTGGAGGAAAAATCCAATGGTAAGGATGGTATGGTTATTCCGGCCAGAGTTGCGGAGACTTATTATCATCTTGCCCACCAGCATCGCTCGGCGTGGAGCCATGAAGTCGATATCCGTCCCTTTTCGGAACAACCTTGGTGGAATAATTAGGGGTGGAATAATTAGTAAATTAGAAGGGGGATTATAAAGCCTCTGTTTACAGCCGCCGATTGCCGCATATGTGATAAAATCGCAAAAGCCTGAAGAGACATCATGTTTGAGCAGATTGAGGTTTTACAAATTTATGATGCCAATACATCAGATGCGGCGCATCGTGCGGTGCGCTTGGCGGCGGGTTTATGTGCTAAATCTGGCGCGACATTATATAGTTTGAACGAAACGCCGGAACATCTTAGCCAAGGCTTTTATGCGCATGCGGAAACAGTGGTTGATGACCTTGATACGTGGTTAAGTGAGACGCGGCCGGGCAAATATCGCTTGGTGATACACGCAACAACACCATCTGCTGCCCCGATTGCGGGCAGTGTAGTGTCGGTTGAAATGGAAGCATGGGAAGGCGAAGCAACGCTCTACATGGCATCTGGCATTGCCGGGCTTTTGGGTGATCCGCAACATCCGCCGATTGTTCCTGTCGCAGGGCATAGTGCGGCGCATGTTATCGGCTATGCCATCTATTGCGCGGCGGTGGGTCTTGCGATTAAGTTGTGCCGTGGGCATGGAGATGAGACAGCGCTTGTCAATGGGGCAGGGGTACTCAGTTGGATTAATTGGAAATCAGCGATTGCGGCTGAGCTTGGTCTTGTCACCAAGCGCGAAGGGGCGCAAGCTGAATGGCCAATCCTAAAATGTAAAGATGGCTATGCTGCTTTTTTATTTCAGGAGCGGGATTGGCAACAGATTGTTAAATTGATTGGAAACCCTCAGCTAAAGGATAAGAAATTTGCGAGCTTTGCTGCCCGGGCGGAGTATCGGCAAGAGTATATGAATATTATCAGCGCCTGGTGTGAGAGCAAAACCAAATCTGAATTAATGCAGTGTTTTTTGGAATATGAAATTCCGGGCGCGCCGGTGTTAACACTGGATGATCTTTATACCGACCCTTTGCTGAACCATCGTCAGTCATTTCGGAAGCAAGATAATATGCAGCTTATTCAACCTGCTGAGCGTATCTTACGTGCAGAGGATACAAGTGAGGTGCGTTCTCTGGATAATGATAAAAACACTTTGCCACTTGCCGGATTTCGGGTTCTCGATTTAGGGATTATCACAGCCGGTGCTGGTGTATCTGCTTTGCTTGCAGATATGGGGGCTGAGGTGCTGAAAATTGAATCGCATGACTATCCAGACCCGTTCCGCATCTGGCCGGGGGCGGGGTCTAAAAATGGAACTGAGTCACCGGTCTTTAAGTCGAATAATCGCAATAAACGAGGCATTGCGCTCGATTTGAAAACCACCAAAGGGCGTGATGCTTTTTTTGCGCTTGCAAAAAATGCTGATATTGTGGTTGAAAACTTCCGGCGGGGGGTTTTACAGCGTTTAGGCATTCACTTTGATGCCTTAAAAGCGGTGAATCCGAGTATTCTGATGGCTTCGGTTTCTGGGCAAGGGGCTGATGGACCAGGCGCGTGGCATACGACATTCGGCTCTACATTGGAGGCAAGTGCGGGCTATGCGTCACTCGTGCATTATGGTGATGGGGCACCGTTTGTTTCGGGACGTAATCTTAATTTCCCCGACCAGGTGATTTGTCTTTATGGCGCGGCGGTGATTGCCCAGCATGCTTATGATTGTCGGGTTAAGGGCGTTGGCAAATATATTGATGTCGCACAGCGTGATGCAACGATTTATCTATTGGGTGACTTACTGGCACAACAAGATTGCCCACCAGGCAAATTCTTTTCCGGTATTTTTACAAGTAAGGATGGTGTGTTTGTCGCGATTTCTATACCGGCGGATATGTTACCGGCAGATGATATGACGGCTTGGACGCGCAACCAAACGGCTAAAGAGCTTAGGGGTGCGTGCCATGATTTAGGTGGTGGCGCTTGCGCGGAAGGGGATGGGAATACTATCCTTAAGCAGCAATCCTTTTGGGATAATGGCGTTTGGACAAAAAGCCCGGCTGGTTTTTCTGTGAAAGGCTTTCCATTTCAATATCAAAATAGCCCGATGACAATTTCTTGCGAGGCGCCAGAAGTTGGTGCAGATAATTCTGTCTTTTTAAGCGATCATAAAAGGGCTGAATAAGACGCGCAAATGATTGCATTCTTTATGGCGGGCTGCTATAGAGATGCTGCTTTTACCAGATAAATAGCTACGAGATAAAAAGCGGGTGTGGCGGAATTGGTAGACGCGCCAGATTTAGGTTCTGGTGTCTTTGACGTGGGGGTTCAAGTCCCTCCACCCGCACCATTTATCAGCGAAAACCATTTATCAGCTAAGATATGAGTTATGAGTGAGGTCGCATGCCGAAATTAAGATCAAACACCACCACACATGGCCGCAATATGGCGGGCGCACGCGGGCTATGGCGCGCCACGGGCATGAAGGATGGGGATTTTGGCAAGCCGATTATTGCGGTTTGTAATTCCTTCACGCAATTTGTACCAGGCCATGTACATTTACAAAATTTGGGGCAGCTTGTGGCGCGGGAGATTGAAGCGGCTGGCGGGGTTGCCAAAGAGTTTAATACAATCGCGGTTGATGATGGAATTGCGATGGGGCATGATGGCATGCTCTATAGTCTGCCGTCGCGGGATATTATTGCCGATAGTGTTGAATATATGGTCAATGCGCATTGTGCCGATGCGATGGTGTGCATTTCAAATTGCGATAAGATTACCCCAGGCATGTTGATGGCGACAATGCGCTTAAACATTCCGACCATATTTGTATCGGGTGGACCGATGGAAGCTGGTAAGGTGAAATGGGATGATCAGGAACAAAAGCTCGATTTGGTGGATGCGATGGTGGCGGCGGCCGACCCGTCCATATCGGATGAAAAAGTCGGCATTATTGAACGCTCCGCCTGCCCGACTTGCGGCTCTTGTTCAGGCATGTTCACTGCCAATTCAATGAATTGCTTAACCGAAGCGATCGGCTTATCGCTACCGGGTAATGGCTCATTACTGGCAACCCATGCGGCGCGGGAGACTTTGTTTAAGCAGGCAGGTCAGCAGATTGTGGCACTCGCAAAACGCTGGTATGAGGATGATGATGCCTCTGCCCTGCCGCGTTCCATCGCCTGCTTTGAGGCATTTGAAAATGCGATGGTGGTTGATATTGCGATGGGCGGCTCAACCAATACAGTGTTGCATTTATTGGCGGCCGCGCATGAAGCGGGGGTGGATTTTACAATGGCAGATATTGACCGCCTCTCCCGCAATGTACCCTGCTTATGTAAAGTCGCCCCAGCGATTGCCAATGTACATATGGAAGATGTGCATCGGGCGGGTGGCATTATGGCGATTTTGGGTGAGCTTAGCCGCGCCGGGCTTATTCATGAAAATCTACCGACCGTGCATAGTGACAGTATTGGCGCGGCGATTAAAAAATGGGATATTGCCGATAACCCTTCTGATGAGGTGCAGCAATTTTATCGCGCTGCACCGGGGGGCGTGCCAACCCAAACAGCCTTTAGTCAGGAACGCCATTATGATGCGCTTGATAGTGACCGTGAGGCGGGCTGTATTCGCAATCATCAAAATGCCTATAGTCAAGATGGCGGGCTGGCGGTTTTATATGGCAATCTTGCTGAAGATGGCTGTATTGTCAAAACCGCGGCGGTGGCGGCAGAGATTATGCAATTCACCGGCCGCGCGAAAGTGTTTGAAAGTCAAGATGATGCGGTGGACGGGATTTTGAAAGGCGGGGTGGAAGCGGGTGATATTGTGCTTATTCGCTATGAAGGGCCACGCGGCGGGCCGGGGATGCAGGAAATGCTCTATCCGACCAGCTATTTGAAATCGCGTCGGCTTGACCGCGATTGCGCGCTGGTCACAGATGGCCGCTTTTCGGGCGGAACCTCTGGTCTTTCAATCGGGCATGTTTCGCCAGAAGCCGCTGCGGGCGGGCTTATCGCTTTGGTTGAAGAGGGGGATGAAATTATCATTGATATTAGCGCCCGTTCCATCCATCTAAATGTGGCAGATGAGGTGCTAGACGAAAGGCGCAAGGCGATGCAGCAATCACCGCAATCATGGCAGCCAAAAACAGACCGCCCGCGCCAGGTCTCAACCGCGCTTAAAGCCTATGCCCGGTTTACGACCAGCGCGGCGCGCGGTGCTGTCCGCGATTTGGATCAATAGGTTTCGCGGCAAATCCAGCAATGATACGCATTGCCATTATCGGGGCGGGGATGACAGGCTTAAGCCTTGCCCATTTTTTGCAAGATAAGGCAGACATTGTAATTTTTGAAAAATCAAGAGGGTATGGCGGCAGAATGGCAAGCCGTGTGAGTGACCGAAGCGCCGCCCCTTATATGTTCGATCATGGGGCGCAATTTTTTTATGCCAAAACGGAGGCGTTTCAATCCTTCCTAAAACCGCTTATTGAAGATAATATTGTCGATATATGGCGACCGCGGTTTGCTGAAATGAAGCGCGATAAAATAATCGAGCAGCGCGTTTGGGGCGATGATAATCCGCATTATGTGGGGGTTCCGGGGATGAACGCAATCGGCAAATATATGGCGCAAAATTTTGATATTCTCTGTGAGACCAAAATCGAAAATACCATTAAAAAGAAAACATGGCAGCTTACCGATCAGCATGGTGAGACTTATGACGGGTTTGATTGGGTTATCTCGACCCTGCCAGCCGCGCAAGCGGCCGCGCTTTTGCCATCGGCATTTTCACATTACCAGCAGATTGCCGATAAAAAAATGAGCGGTTGTTTTTCACTCATGCTGGGATTTGATACCCCCTTATCCCTCCCCTTTGATGCCGCTCTTGTGCATGATGCGGATATTAGCTGGATATCGGTTAATAGTTCGAAACCAAACCGGGGTGATGCTTTTACGCTGCTCGTCCATTCCACCAATAAATGGGCAGATGTGCATTTGGATGATGACCGACACATGGTGATAGAGGCTTTATGCGATGAAGCGTCTCACATTATTGGCGAAGATGTGCGCGCCGCCGCTCATATAGATGTGCATGGCTGGCGCTATGCCAATATCGCAAAACAGCCCTACCAGCCGCCGCTTATTGATCCGGCATTAAAACTGGCAG
Organism: Parvibaculaceae bacterium; assembly: GCA_965199285.1. Lineage (GTDB taxonomy): Bacteria > Pseudomonadota > Alphaproteobacteria > RS24 > RS24 > CBDDGJ01. The sequence continues at coordinate 109,375 of OZ240687.1, forward strand.
CGGGTGGCGATTGGTGTATTCAAGGGCGAATCGAATCTGCATTTCTGAACGCGATGGCGCTGGCAGAGGCAATCAATGCGGTTTTGTAACCTCGCAATCACACTGTCATATTAATGTCTTAATTTTATGATTAGAACGTTATTCACAATTAACCGACTCATGGTTCAGTTTTTTTTTCTGATGAGAAGACTTGAAATCAACTTGAAAAAATGCCATCAAATAGGCGGGGGAAGATAAATAAGGCAAATCTGCTAATATCTTCCTTTTTTATTGGGGTTAACTGATAACTGTTTGCTATTAAATATGACACATATTAAATATGGTACATATAGATTATAAGCAAATATCAATTATGAACAGGAAGACAGGGATGAAAGATAATTACGCCACACTAAACTATATGACGCTAAAATATAGGGCATTAAAATATATGACCGGAATTGTGGCAGTATATGCCGTTTTTACATTTATATTTTCGACATTTGTAAATGCACAACAATTACAAGATGTGACAGAAATTGCGCAAAGCGCTGTAAAAGAGGGGGCGCAATCGCAAGACCGGGTTGATAGGCTGGACGATGAAATTGACCAGCTTACCCGCGAATATAAAGCCGCGCTTATTCAACTACGCCAGCTGCGCGAATATAATGCGCTGCGCGAACGCTTAATCACTGAGCAAGAAGATAAAATGGTTGATATTCGGGCACAAATCGAAAAAGCAACCAATATTGATCGTGAGATTGTGCCGCATATGTTTGCGATGATCGATGCTTTGGAACAATTTGTTGCGCTTGATGTGCCCTTCCTTATTGAAGAGCGTAAGGCACGGGTCACGCGTTTGAAAGAGCTGATGGAAAATGCCGATGTCTCGCAATCAGAGCGCTATCGCAAAATCCTTGAGGCTTATGAAATTGAAAATGAATATGGGCGGACAATCGAGGTTTATGAAGATCTGCGCGAGGTTGATGGTGAAGACCGTACGGTAACCTATTTACGCATAGGGCGGGTTGCGTTTATTTACCAAACCCTTGATGGAGAAGAAAGCGGGGTCTGGTCACAAGATGAACGCGCCTTTGTTGATCTCGATGGTGATTTTGATAGTGAAATTCGCAAAGCCTTGCGGATTGCGAAACAACAAGCCGCGCCTGACCTGATGGTTGTGCCGGTTATGGTTAAGGAATAAGGGAGAGACTTATGAAAATCATGAACAAAACAATTTTATCTCTTATTTTAGCTATTTTTATGGCCGCCCCTTTTATGGTTACGTCTGTACAGGCGCAAGAGGCGGCAAGCGCAAAACCCGATGCCGATGCGGTGACATTGCAAGAATTATTGGATCGGGTAAAACAAGGCCGCGCGCGTGATAATTCAGAATTTCGCAAGCGTGAGCAGGAGTTTCGCGCTAACCGCAATCGCCAAAAAACATTGCTTACCAATACACAAAAGGCGATTGCTCGTGAAGAGGCACGCTCAGAAAGGCTAGAAAAAACATTTAACGAGAATGAATTAAAGCTGGCTGAATTAGAAGGCCTATTGGCGGAACGACTTGGTGTGTTTGGCGAGCTGTTTGGTATTGTCCGGCAAGTGGCGGGCGAAACCAAAGCGCAACTTGAAGAAAGCATGACATCGGGAGAGCTAAAAGGGCGTAGTGAACCTTTGGAAGTTCTTGCCAAATCCAAAGGCTTACCAGAGATCAGCCAGCTTGAGATTTTGTGGTCAAGCCTCACCGAAGAAATGATCGCACAAGGCCAAGTGAAACGCTTTGCTGGTGAGGTGATTGACCTTGATGGGAAAATTCGGGAAGATGAAATCTTACGGGTTGGTCCCTTTACCGCTTTGAATGAAAATGGCTTTGTCCGCTATGCGGGCGATGGTCGCTATGCTGATTTGGAACGCCAACCGGCAACTGTTTTTGTCGATGCGGGCGAGGATTTGTTTGATGAAGATAATAATGTTATCACAACCGGTGTGGTTGATCCCTCCCGCGGGGCGATATTAAACCTCGCCTTACAGCTTCCCACGCTTGGCGAGCGGATTAATCAGGGCGGCTATATTGGCTATCTTATTATTCTGTTAGGGATTGTCGGCGTTTTATACGCGCTTGTGCGTATTTTCCAACTCTATGGAATCAACCGCATTGTTAAGCAACAGCTTGCAAAAGGTGATGCGAGCGATAATCCAGACACGCCTTTGGGGCGTATTTGGGCGGCTTATATGTCAAACCAATCATCTGATGTTGAAGCGCTTGAGTTGAAACTGGATGATGCCATTCTAAAAGAACTACCAGCGCTTGAAAAAGGGCTGGCAATGTTAAAACTGATCGCTGGTGTTGCGCCGCTTATGGGGTTGCTCGGCACGGTAACCGGTATGATTATCACTTTCCAAGCGATTACGCTTTATGGAACTGGTGATCCAAAATTGATGGCGGGCGGTATTTCACAAGCCTTGATCACAACTGTTTTGGGGCTGGTGGTTGCGATCCCTGTTTTGCTTTTACATGCGGTTGCGTCGTCCCGTTCGAAAGAAGTTGTGCAAATTCTTGAAGAGCAAGCGGCTGGTTTAATTGCCCGCCGGGCTGAACAAAAATAGGGCTGAACAAAAATAGGAAATAAAAGAGAATTTATATGGAATTTTCCGAAATAATCTTTATGTTTCTAAATCCGTTTGAGGCATTGCGCGGAGTGCGTAGTTTTCTCGAAATGGGTGGCGATGTGCTGGTTGCGATTATGTTTGCTACATTTCTGCTCTGGGGACTGATATATGAGCGGTTTAGCTTTTTTCGGAATGATTTTAAGATATTATCTGAAAACGCGGTGACTGAATGGAATGGGCGATCTGAGCATAAAAGCTGGTATGCGCATCAAATTCGAACACAATTAGTAAGTCAAGCACGGCTAAGTGCGCAACATAATCTCATCTATATAAAAGTGCTAGTGGCGCTCGCGCCCTTTTTGGGGTTGCTCGGAACCGTGACCGGCATGGTTGAGGTGTTTGATGTGATGGCGGTGACCGGCTCTGGTAATGCGCGGGCAATGGCGGCGGGCATTTCAAAAGCAACCTTGCCGACGATGGCGGGACTGGTGACAGCACTTTCTGGCTTGTTCTTTATTGATCGGTTAGACCGCCGCGCTACCAATGAAGTTCAAAAATTAGAAGATAAATTGCTATTAGCTGATTAAAAGAAGAGGATCACATGAGACGACGACATGCAAAAGCAGATGAGGCTTCAGATATTGATATAACACCAATGCTTGACATTGTGTTTATCATGCTCATCTTTTTTATTGTGACCGCCACTTTTGTTAAAGAAAGTGGAATTGATGTCACCCGCCCTGATGCTGAAACAGCCGTTAAGCAATCGCGCGTTGGCATATTAATCGCGATTACAGACCAAAACGAGGTATGGATTAACCGGCGGCAAGTTGATCTGGCGGCGGTGCGCTCAAATGTCGAGCGGCTGCATGCGGAAAACCCGCAAGGCGGCGCGGTCATTCAGGCCGATAAGGGCGCGCAAACCGGTACTTTGGTTGAGATTATGGATCAGGTTCGGCTTGCTGGCGTTGGTTCTATCTCAATTGCGGCAGAAGAGAAATAATATGCTCATTATAAAACAAGTGGCGATAAATTGGGGGCTTGCTGTCATCACGACGATCGCTTTGTTTTTAACAATGAAAATTTTAGTGACGGGAAGCGAATTCCAGCTTGAAGATGCGGGGTCAAATGTCTCGATTGATTTTGTACGGGTCGAGCGTGATGAGGATGTAAATGCGAAAGATCGCAATATTAAGCGGCCACAAAAACAAGAGCCGGATGAACCCCCACCGCCCCCGAAAATGAATAAAATGCAACGTCCAAATGCGGATAATGCCTCTATGTCGGCTAATTTTGGCGATATGAATTTGGGCATGAATCTAAACGCGCCGGTTGATGGTGATGCGCTGGCGATTGTACGGGTTTTGCCGCGCTATCCAAGCCGCGCCCTGTCGCGCGGGATTGAGGGATGGGTGCTGCTGGAATTTGCGATTGACCCAAATGGGCAAGCCATAAACCCGATTGTGGTGGATGCCGACCCGCCAAATATTTTTAACCGCGCGGCGATAAATTCAGTGAAAAAATGGAAGTATCGTCCGATGGTGGAGAATGGCAAAGCGGCAACGCGCTATGGGGTTAGACAATTAATCAGTTTTGAAATTGCGGAATAGGTGAGACCATGTATCATGTTAAATTATCGTCTATTGTTTTAAGCCTGACCCTTATTCTGTCTGCTCTGATGATCGCGCCCGTTTTCGTGCCAGAGGCGCATATGGCGCAAGCCCAAAAAGGGGAGAAGCGGGAAAAACCAAAAACCGTAAAATCGGAAGTGTTAGGGAAAAAAGCCTTTGCGCGTATTGAAGAAGCACAAACTCTTATAGGGGAAGAGCGCTATACGGAGGCTATGTCTCCTCTAAATGAAGTGATAAATGGGGATTATAAGCCTTATGAAAAGGCAGTTGCGATTCAAACTTCAGGCTATATTTATGCCGCGCAAGGCGATTATGCGCGCACCATTAAAACCTTCGAGCGGGCGTTGGCGGTTGGCGCGCTGCCACAAGGTGTGGTTAATGATATTACTTATAATCTTGCCCAACTTAATCTTGCCGAAGATAATACGGTTAAAGCGCGAGATTTATTATTGCGCTGGTTTGCGGCGCAACCAGAAGAACCAAAATCAGCTGCGCCTTATGCGCTATTGGCACAAATATATTTGATCTTGGAAGATTATCGACAAGCTGAAACGACCATTAAAAAAGCGCTCGCCCGTGCTGAAGAGCCGAAGCAAGCATGGATACGGGTTTTATTGGCGGTTTTGCTGCAAGAAGAACGCTATAAGGAAGCGCGCCCTGTTTTGGAAGATGCGGTTGAACGCTGGCCAGGACAAAAAGCATTTTGGCAACAGCTTGTTGTTGTTTATTATGATGCGAATGAGGAAGATTTAGCCTTTGTTGCCAATCAAGCCATGTATGTGCAGGGCATGCTTCAAACAGGCAAGGAGTTGGAGCGGATGGCACAGCTTTATCTCTATCATGATGTTCCTTATCTGGCGGTTAAAATTTTATCAGAAGGGATAAAAGACGGGGTTATCGAAAAAACCAAAAAGAATTATGAAATACTTGCCAATGGGTATATGCATGCCCGCGAATGGGCGCTGGCGGTTGATCCGCTCAAAAAAGCGGCGGAAAAATCTAAAAATGGTGATCTTTATGTCCAATTAGGGCAGGCTTATTTGCAAGACGAAAAATGGAAAGAAGCCTCATCCGCATTTACGCAAGCGCTCAAAAAGGGCGATCTCAAAGATGCTGGCAATGTATATTTGCTGCATGGTTACACGCAGTTAAAATTAGGCGATATTGATAAAGCGATTAAAACATATCGCCTCGCTGGTGATTTTGACGAATATGCCAAACAAGCCTTCCGGATGATCCGTAATTTGGAGCGCCGAAAAAAGCAAGAAAGAGAGCAGGCTGAAGCCGCTGCCGCAATCCGTAAAGGAAGTTAGCTGGTGTAAGGGAGGTCAGTCGGTTCTTGTCTTTTGGCAGAAGTTGGATATAATATTCCGGCAATATGAAAGGTAAATTTATGTCTATATCTAATTTGTATAAAATAGCCGCTTTAGTATTTATGAGTATGACAATCGCCGCCTGTAGCGGTTTGGAAAGTCGCAAGCCAAATACGGTAAAGGCAGGGGAAACGCAGGTCATGCGCGAGATTAGATATGGGGTTTTGCTCGATGTGCAAGAGGTCTATATTGAGGGTGATCGTAAAATTGGTGCTGGCGTTGGTGCGGCAGTTGGCGGCGCTGTCGGCGTGAGTGGGACGGGTAGCCATAGCGATGGTACAAGAGCTGCCGCTGCTGTAGCCGGTGCGGTGATTGGTGGTCTGGTTGGCGATAAGGTTGCGGCCGCACTATCTGGTAAAAAAGGCGTGGAGTTAGTGATTGAGCTGCAAGAAGGGCGTACCGTGTCGATCATTCAGGAATATGATAAAGATATTGAGTTTAAAGCGGGGCAAGACGTTGTGCTTATCGGGCGGGGGAGAGGTATACGCGTTATCCCGAAGCAGCCAAGCTAATTGTACCCATCACTTAAACTGTAACAGGGGGATAAAGTGAAATCATCCATATGTAAAAAATTTGATATTGAGTTTCCGCTATTTGCGTTTACGCATTGTCGTGATGTGGTTGTCGCGGTTTCAAAAGCTGGCGGGATGGGGATTTTAGGCGCGGTCAGCATGCCGGCAGACCAATTAGAAGAAGAGCTGGCCTGGATTGATGAGCATATTGATGGCAAACCTTATGGGGTGGATCTCATCGTGCCAAATAAATTTGAAGGCAAGGGAGAAAGTTTCACGGGTGAGCAGGTAAAGGCGGCGCTGCCGCAAGCGCATCGGGATTTTGCCAATGAGCTTTTAGAATCACGCGGGATAGAGCCGATTGATTTTGATGAAGGCGCGGGTTCAAATACATTTTCCGAGAATTTGCAAGAAAGCGGTGCGATGAAATCTATGGAGGTGGCGTTTCGTCATCCCATAAAAATAATTGTGAATGCGCTTGGGGTTCCGCCACAATATATGATGGATATGGCAAAACAACATGGTGTCGCAACCGGGGCGCTGGTTGGCGCAAAAGAACATGCCTTAAATCAAGTCAATGCCGGGGTTGATGTGTTAATCGTTGCCGGCGGCGAAGCGGGCGGTCATTGTGGTGATGTGTCAACCATTGTGCTTATTCCGGAAGTTTATAAAGCCTTGCAAGAGGTTGGGGCGACCACCCCTATCCTGGCGGCTGGCGGCATCACCACTGGTACGCAAATGGCAGCTGCCATGACGATGGGTGCGGCGGGCGCGTGGTGTGGTTCGGTCTGGCTTACCACAGCAGAAGCCGAAACCAATCCGGTCGTGAAAGAAAAAATGCTGGAAGCAAGCTCGCGCGATACAATTCGCTCGCGGGCGCGCACGGGTAAACATTCGCGGCAATTACGCTCGCCTTGGACCGATGCGTGGGAAAGCGAAAATGCCCCCGAAAGCCTGCCCATGCCGTTGCAAGGGCTCATCAGCGAACCCGCTTTGGGCAAGGTTGATAAATTGTCGCAAAGCGGCCATGAAGGGGCGAAAGAATTAGCGACATATTGGGTTGGGCAAGGCGTTGGCCTGATGAATAAATCAATGTCGGCAGGTGCGGTTGTGCAAGAGTTTAAGGAAGATTTCTTAACCTCTTTTGAACGCATTTCCGATATTATGAGTGAATAGGAACCCTTAAACATGCTGGTAAATTCTTATCCTGTACTTTCTTTTAATCTGGGTGAAGAGATTGATATGTTGCGTGATTCAGTGCGCGGTTTTGTCGATGACCATATTTTGCCGCGCGCGGCGGAGATTGACCAAAAAGATGAGTTTCCCCGCGATTTATGGGAACCATTGGGCGCGTTAGGAGTGCATGGCATCACCGCGCCGGAGGAATATGGCGGCGTTAATATGGGCTATACCGCGCAAGCGATTGTGGTTGAAGAAATTAGCCGCGCCTCTGCCTCTGTCGGCTTATCTTATGGCGCGCATAGTAATTTGTGCATTAACCAATTTGTGCGCTGGGGAAATGAAGACCAAAAGCGTAGATATTTGCCGAAGCTGATAAGCGGAGAACATTTGGGCGCGCTGGCAATGAGCGAACCAAATGCCGGCTCTGATGTTGTTTCAATGACATTACGGGCTGATAAAAAGGGCGATAAATATATTCTCAATGGCACAAAGTTCTGGATTACCAATGGCCCGTCGGCCGATGTGCTGGTGGTTTATGCCAAAACCATACCGGATGCGGGTCCGCGCGGCATTACCGCATTTATTATTGAGAAAGATTTTACCGGTTTTTCTTGCGCGCAAAAGCTCGACAAAATTGGCCATCGCGGTTCGGAAACTGGTGAGCTGGTTTTTGATAATTGCGAAGTGCCGGAAGACAATATTCTTGGCACGCTTAATGAAGGTGTGGCGGTGCTGATGAGCGGGCTGGATTATGAACGCTCAGTGCTGGCAGCTTGGCCGGTGGGCATTATGCAGGCGTGCCTCGATACGGTTTTGCCCTATGTCCATGACCGCAAGCAATTTGACCAGCCGATTGGGCAGTTTCAGCTCATTCAGGGAAAACTTGCTGATATGTATACAAAACTCTCCGCCAGTCGCGCTTATGTTTATGCTGTTAATCAGGCAAATGATCGCGGTGAAATAACGCGTAAAGATTCTGCCGCCGCGATTTTATTTGCGGCTGAAAATGCAACCCAATGCGCACTTGATGCGATTCAGATTATGGGCGGCAATGGCTATATTAATGATAATCCGGTAGGGCGGTATTTGCGGGATGCAAAACTTGCTGAAATCGGCGCGGGGACTTCCGAAATTCGGCGCATGCTTATCGCCCGTGAGTTATTTGCTGAAACAGCTTAAGTGATTAGAGTTTAGTCTGCCTTTCTTGCGCTTACTAAGGCTTGTAGATTTTTCTCATGGGCTTCGCGGGTGATGCGATATTTTGAAAATGCGAAAATCATCATCATCCATAAAAATAAAATAATCGGCACATAATAAGCGCCCATTTTCCAAACCGTTTCGGGGCTGGTCTCTTCTACCGATGCACCTTTTTCAAGCCCTGCCCAAGTGAGAATAAACCCCGCCAGCAAAATACCAACCCCATTAACGCTTTTGCGGATGAATGTATTGGCGGCAAACACAACCCCCTCATTGCGCCGCGCGGTTTTTAACTCAATCTGCTCAACCAAATCAGCAATCATGCTGGCGGCAAGAATATTAAAACAAATAATCAGGGCTAAATCGACCGTTGTGAAAATGATAAGGAAGTAGAAAAGTGTTGGCTCTCCATTTTCAGGCAGCAGATCGAATAGCCGCAAGGTAACCGCGAGCGGCGCGCAGGCAAAAGCAATCAGCCCGATGATAAGCGCGCCTTTGCGTTTTCCTAATCTGCGAGTGATATAAGGGGCAAGCAGGCCGCCCCATGCGGCGGAGACAAAAATGCAAGACAGATAAATTGCGGTTTGGGTTTCATTAAATCCCCAAAAATAAGTCAGAAAGTAAATCGCCATTGCCGCCGCTAGGCCTGCCGCGATAGAGCCAAATAAAAGACCGATAAATAAAGCAATAAAATCGCGGTCAGCGACGGTTTCAAAAATTTCCTGAAAGATTTTGCCAAGCGTCAGATTTCGGCGCGGTGGCGGCGGGCTTAAATGTTTGATAAAGGGATGCGTGCCTAAGGCAGAAATAATAATCGCAAAAAAGATGAGCAGCGATGCGATAAGCCCATATATTTGATAGGCATCGGCATTAAATTGTCCATCTGGCAGTTGCGGGGTCGCAAAGGCAGGGAATATGAATGCGAAAGCGGCGATTGTTAATATATTGCCGCCCGTCCAACCGAAAAAATAGCGAAAACTGAGAAAGCTGCTGCGTTCATCATAATCGCGGGTGAGGTCGGGAATAAGCGCGGCGCTTGGGGTTTCGTAAAAAGTGATAAAGGTACGAATAAGAATGGCGAGTATGGTGACATAAAAGAAAAGCGCGGTTTGCGAAAGCGCGGGCGGTGTCCATAAAAGATAAAAGCTAATTGTGACAGGAATGGCCGCCGCATACATAAAGGGATGTCGCCGCCCCCAGCGCGAGCGAAAATTATCCGACCAATAGCCGACAATCGGATCGCTTATCGCATCAAAAACCAAAGCAATGGTAACGGCAAGGCCAGCAAGCCGCGCATCCAAGCCGATGACTTGGCTATAGAAAATAAGGAAAAAATAATTAAAGCCGCCATCCTTAACGCCATAAGCGGCAGAGCCAAATCCATGCGTGAGTTTGGTGATAAAAGGGGGCTTGATTGGCGCGGGCATTTTGGCTTATCCTCTTTCTTAAACCATGAGTATACACTGAAAGGCCAAAAAGTGACAGAAGTGAAAGTGACAGAGATTAAAGCGACAGATATTGTAGATACAAATTTAACCGAAAATGGGGTTCTGACAATTATTATGAATAAGCCGGAAATTCTAAACAGTCTAAACCGGCCTTTCATTGAAGCATTATTGGCAGCTTTTGAAGAGGCAAACCAAAATCAGGCGGTGCGGGTGATTATCCTAACCGGCAGTGGGCGCGGATTTTGTGCCGGTGCTGATCTTGCCAATGGGCAATGGCCGGTTGAAGATGGCTGGTCGCCTGGTAAGGTGACCGCGAATGCGATGGAGGTTGGCTATAATAAACTTGCCCGCGCGATTATGAATTGTGACAAGCCCGTCATCACCGCGATTAATGGGATGACAGCAGGCGGCGGGGTTGGTGTCGCGCTGGCAGGGGATTTGGTGATTGCGGCCGAAAGCGCCAAGTTTCGGCTGGTGTTTGGTCCGCAATTAGGGATTATCCCTGATGTCGGTTCATCATGGCTCGTGCCGCGCTTAATTGGTCTTGCGCGCGCCAATGGAATTGCCATGCTTGGCGATAATTTAGATGCCGTCACTGCTGCTGAATGGGGCATGATTTGGCAAGCCGTGCCAGATGATGCGCTTATGGAAAAGGCGCATGAATATGCCATGCGGATGGCAGATGGCGCGATTGCGGGTATTAAAGCCGTATCACGCGCGCATGATCATGCGATGATGGCGACATTTGACCAGCAATTAGATTATGAACGCGATATGCAAGAACATTATTGCGACCAACCAGAATTTGCCGAAGGGGTGAAAGCCTTTATCGAAAAGCGCAAACCAGATTTCCGTAAAGCCGAGCAGAAGAGGAAGTAATGGCCAGATTTATAAAAGCCAGATTCATAAAAGAGAACCATAGACGAGCTGGAATAATTGCGGCCGCACGGGGTAGGAAGCGGAGGGCATGAGCTGGGTCATGAAAATCACTACTAAATCTTCGGTCGGGTCAACCCAGAAAAATGTGCTGGCAAGCCCGCCCCAAGAATAAAGCCCGCGCGAGCTAACCGTGGTGGTGGCGGCTTCATTCACAATCACCGAGAAGCCAAGCCCAAAGCCTGTACCGCCATAGGAAACCTCAGAAAATGCGCCGCTCGCATGTTCCATCAATGTCTCATTACGCGGCAGATGATTGCTGGTCATGAGTTTAAGGGTTTTGGGCATGATTATGCTGGTGTCATTCACCCTGCCATTTTGCCGCAGCATTTCGGTAAAACGATAATAATTATCCATTGTCGAAAGCAGCCCACCGCCGCCGGATAAAAATTCACGCCCCTCTTTATAGATTGTTTTGGTGGGGCTATCGGCAAGAGTGATTTTCCGTGATAAAGGGTCACGACTATAATTATGAGTGAGGCGATTTTTCTTATCCTCCGAAATGGTGAAGCTGGTGTCATCCATGCCAAGCGGGGTGAAAATATGTTCGGCAAAATAATCATCCAGCGATTGACCAGATATAATCTCAATCAGCCGGCCGCATATATCGGTTGAGACAGAATAATTCCAACCCGCACCTGGATCGCATAAGAGCGGCATTTCGGCAACCTTATCGACAAAGTCAATAAGATTATATTTTTCCGAGCGCGCCCCATTAATCCGATGATTGCGGTAAATCGCATCAACCGTATGGGTGAACATGAAATCATAAGTTAAGCCCGATTGATGGGTAAGAAGATCATGGATGGTGATGTCGCGGGCGGGCTTTCGGGTGGTATAATTTTGCGCCGTGCCGCTTTCAAAAACCTCAAGATTTTTGAAGGTGGGAATAAATTTATGAACCGGATCATAAAGCTGGAATTTGGCTTGCTCATAAAGCTGCATCAGCGCGATTGAGGTGATGGGTTTGGTCATAGAATAAATCCGGAACAGACTATCCATATCGGGCGTGAAATTCTCGCTGCCATCATTCATATCCGCAAAAGCCGCATGGCCGCTAAAAATTTGATGGGCAATTTTGCCGCCCCGCGCAATTAAAATACCATAGCCGGAGAGTTTATTTTGTTCGATATAATTATCGAAAAAAGGTTTTATGCGAGCAAGGCGGGTTTCATCAAACCCCAAATGGCGCGCGTCTTCATAAATAAAGTCAGACATTTTCATATTTCCTCATATTTCGGCTTCCTCATGTGTTTTTAGGATAAAACTATAGACCATAGCAACCTCTTGTAATTGATTAAATCGGCCGGCTTTGCCGCCATGCCCGGCGCTCATTTGAGTATGCAAAAGGGTGAGGCCAGAATCGGTGCGCCGCTCACGTAAGCGCGCAACCCATTTGGCAGGCTCCCAATAGGTCACGCGCGGGTCGGTTAAACCAGCGCTTGCTAAAATATGCGGATAATCTTGCGGCGCAATATTATCATACGGGCTGTAAGCTGCTATTGTGTGATAGGCGGTTTTGCTTGCAAGCGGGTTGCCCCATTCCGGCCATTCGGGCGGGGTGAGGGGGAGCGTCTCATCCAGCATGGTGGTGAGCGTGTCGACAAAGGGAACTTCGGCGACAGCGGACAAAAACAATTCCGGCGCAAGATTAACGCAGGCGCCGACAAGCAGCCCGCCCGCACTGCCGCCATGAATGCTAATCTTTTTGGGCGATGTAATATGTTCGGCAATAAGATGTTTGGCAGTCGCAATAAAATCGGTAAATGTATTCATTTTATGTTCGCGGCGGCCTTGCAAAAACCAATCATAGCCACGTGCCTTGCTGCCACGAATATGGGCAATGGCATAGATAAAGCCGCGATCAACCAGACTTAATCGCGTGACTGAAAAACTGGCAGGGATTGTGATGCCATATGAGCCATAGCCATAAAGCAAGCAGGGCGCGCTGCCATCGAGCGGTGTATCTTTGTGGTAAAGCAAGGAAATAGGAATTTGCGCGCCATCTTCTGCAGGCGCGTAAAGCCGCGCCGTGCGATAATTCTCTGACACGTGACCCGTAGGAATGATTTGGGTTTTTTGTAATAAGCGTTCGCCTGTTTGCATATTATAGGCATAAGTCTGGCGCGGCGTGGTCATAGAGCTGTAAGTAAAGCGAAACTGGTCGGTCGCATATTCCAAGCCTTCATCAAGGCTGAGGTCATAAGCAGGTTCAGCAAAATTAATTTTTGTTTTCGTATTGGTGGCAAATTCATACACATAAATTTGCGGCAGGGCGTTTTCGCGCACCATATAAATAAGATGGGTTTGATAGGCCGCCGCATCCAATATAAGCTGCCCCTCTTGCGCGGGGATGAGGGGCTGCCAGTCTTTTTTATCACGCGCATCGGGGCGGGCGGTAAAAATCTGAAAATCTTTTGCTTGGTAATTTGTGAGAATGATAAGCTGATCGCGGGCAGCATCATCGCTTATTTGATAGTGAATATTTTCTTCTCGCGGGCAAATGCACTGCGCGTCGCTAAGCGGGTGATGCGCATCAATCAGCCATGCTTCGCTGGTTTGATGGTCGTGGGCGGAAATGAAAATATAACGCCCCGACCGGCTTAGCTGGCAAGAGATGAAAAAGCCGCAATCATGCTCTTCATAGACGCATTCATCTTGCGCCTGTGTGGTTCCGATTTTATGCCGCATAATCTTATGGGGGCGGTGATGCTCATCAACCGCGACATAAAATAGATAATCACCCGCCGCATCCCACGCCATGCCCGTGCCGGTATTTTCTAATTTTTCTGTTAAGTCTGTACCCGTGTTGCAATCACGAATGGAGATTGTAAAAAACTCTGAGCCTTTATCATCGGCCGCCCATGCTAGCCTATCGCCAGCGCGGGTGGCGATATAATCAATGGGACGAAAATAATCTTTGCCTTCGGCTTCGTGATTAAAGTCAATTATGGTTTGGGCTTGCTCTTGTTGTTTTTCTGGTGTTGAGGTTTTTAGCTGGCGGCAGATTTGCGGATGTTCAGAGCCTTTTTGATATTTTTTGAGCCAGATATAATCACCAAGCGTCAGGGGAAGACTGGTCTCATCTTCTTCCACCCGCCCGCGCATTTCCTGATAAAGCTGGTCTTGCAAGTCTTTAACGCTGGCAAGCATATGCGCTGTATAAGCGTTTTCTGCCTCTAAATGGGTTCGAATATCATCTTGTAAAAGAGTAGGCTCGTGCATGACCGCCTGCCAATTCTCATCGCGCAACCACGCATATTCGTCCAAGCGGGTGATGCCATGATGGGTGCTATGATGGTTCTGCTTGCGGGCGCGGGGGGGCTGCATATTTATGCTTTTTTCAAATTTATGTTTTTTTCAAGTCTAGGGCATGACCGTTCATGCAATAGCGCAATCCGGTTGGTTGCGGACCATCTGGAAAGACATGCCCCAAATGCGCATCGCAATTTGCGCATAGGCTTTCTGTCCGCACCATGCCATGTGAGGTGTCGCGCTTTTCGGCAACAGCATCTGGGCTTATGGGCGCATAAAAGCTCGGCCAGCCGGTGCCGCTATCATATTTGGTGTCGGAGTGGAATAAAGCCGTGCCACAGCATTTGCAGTGATACACGCCTTCATCCTTACAATCCCAATAGGGGCCGGTAAAAGCAGCTTCGGTTGCGCCACAACGGGTGATTTGATATTCCTGCGCGGAAAGCTGGTCACGCCATTCTTGATCTGTTTTTTCCATAATTTACTCGAATAATAGACCCATATTTTCAGTAAGAAGCGCGGGCGTGTCGCTGCCTTCAATTTCTACCACAACGTCTGAGGTAAACAGCATACCGCCTGCTTTTGGTTGCACGTCTTTTAAGCTTGCCCGCGCCCGGACTTTTGAATTTACCGGAACCATGCCGGTGAAACGGGTTTTGTTAGAGCCATAATTAATCCCCCGCGTGACGCTTTTCACGGCAGATATTTGCGACATCAGAACCGGCAAAAGCGATAGGGTTAAAAAGCCATGCGCGATTGTGGACATGCCAAGCTCATTTTTGCATCTTTCCGCATCCAGATGAATCCATTGATGGTCGCCGGTGGCATCGGCAAAAAGCTGAATCCGCTCTTGGTCGATTTCAAACCAATCGCTGACCCCAATCTCATTGCCAAGCTCGGCACTATACTCGGCTAGGTTTTCAAAAATACGCATATTTTTCTCCTTCTCTGTTTATACGATTTTACTGTTTTTATTGCCCCAATAGCGGTCTCGCACCAGACGCTTATATAATTTGCCAGTCGGGTGACGCGGCAGTTCCTTGTCAAAATCAACCGAGCGCGGGCATTTAATGGCGGAGAGGCTGGCTTTACAAAATTCGATAAGCTCGTCTGCCAGCTCAGGGCTTGCCTCTTCCCATATCGCGGGTTGGACAACCGCTTTCACCTCTTCGCCAAATTCTTCATTCGGAACCCCGATGACCGCAACATCGGCAACTTTGGGATGGGTGATAAGCAGATTCTCGGTTTCTTGCGGGTAAACATTCACCCCGCCCGTGATAATCATAAAACTTTTTCGGTCGGTGAGATAGACATAGCCATCCTCATCCACCCGCCCGACATCGCCAAGCGTAGACCATCCTTGCTGATGCGGATGGCGGCTATCTTTGGTCTTTTGCGGGTCATTATAATATTCAAAAACCGTCTCGCTTTCAAAATATATTGTGCCAATCTCGCCAACTGGCAGTTCATTGCCATCTTCATCGCAAATATGGACAATCGAATTAAGTGATTTCCCAACCGAGCCCTTATGCGCCAACCATTCTTCTGAATTAAGGGCGCAAAATCCATTGCCTTCGCTGCCGGCATAATATTCATTAATAACGGGCCCCCACCATTCAATCATTTGTTCTTTAATCGGAATAGGGCAGGGGGCGGCGGCATGAATGGCGCATTTCATGCTCGAAACATCATATTTTGCGCGTATCTCATCCGGTAATTTGAGCATGCGCACAAACATGGTGGGAACCCATTGGCTGGCATTGGCGCGCTCACTTTCAATAAGTTCTAAAGCGCGTTCAGGATCAAAATTTTCCATAATAATACTGGTGCCGCCAAGCGCATTCACGGCCATATTCGCCCGCAAAGGGGCGGCGTGATAAAGCGGCGCGGGTGAAAGATAAACCGTCTCTTCATTCATACCATAAAGCAGTGAAAATAGCAGTGCAAGGCCGTCTGGCTCATTAAATGGTGTGTCGGGAAGGGCGCGGCGGATGCCTTTTGGCCGCCCCGTCGTGCCAGATGAATAAAGCATATCCATGCCAAGCGATTGATCGGCAATCGGGGTGGTGGGATGGGCATTGCGGGCGCTCACATAATCATCATACCCCTCAATCGGCGTGCCACACATAATATGGCCGGAAAGGTCAGGGAGAAGGGTACGCAATTCAGCCGCGATATCGGCCATATAATCTGAGGTAAACAAGATTTTCGCATTGCAATCGCGGATAATATATTCAACCTCGCTTGCTGTTAAGCGTGAAGATATGGCTGTGTAGTAAAGACCGGCGCGTTGTGCCGCCCAGCAAATTTCATAAAAATGGGGGTTGTTTTCCATGAAAATCGCAATTCCATCCCCCCTTTCGACCCCGCGCGCGCGTAGCAAATGCGCGATTTGGTTGGAACGCTCATCTAATTGTTTATAGGTAACGGCGATGCCGGAATTTGCCATCTTATAGGCGATTTTATCCGGCGTATTTTGGGCGTGAATTGATGGATGCATTTTTTCCCCCTTAACGAATAAAAAGACTATACGCAAAAAGAAAAATTGGGCAAGATAGGAATTAATGAAAGGGAGAAAAAAATGCAATATGAAACAATTAAAACAGAGATTGATGCTGAAGGCTTTATGCTGCTGACACTACACCGTCCCGATGCGATGAACGCCTTTACCCAAAAAATGATGTTTGAAATGGTTGATGCTTTTGATAAGGCCGATGCGGATGATAATGTCCGCGCAATTATTATTACTGGTGAGGGGGAGCGGGCTTTTTGTGCCGGCGCTGATCTTTCAAGCGGGGCGGATACATTTAATTATGCCAATCGGCAAGATCAGGTCGGGCGTAAAACGGCGGTGCAAAAAGATGGCTCGATTGATTGGAGTGATCCGTCTGTACGCGATAGTGGCGGCAAGCTGACATTACGTATTTTTGAAAGCATAAAACCTGTGATCGGGGCGATTAATGGGGTTGCGGTTGGGGTTGGCGCAACCATGCAACTGCCGATGGATGTCAGAATCGCTGCCGAACATGCCCGCTTCGGATTTGTTTTTACCCAAAGAGGAATTGTGCTTGAAGCTTGTTCTAGCTGGTTTTTGCCGCGCCTTGTTGGAATTTCACAAGCGTTACAATGGTGCTATAGCGGCGATATTTTTTCGGCTGAAGAAGCGCATAAGGCTGGGCTTGTGCAGGACATTGTGGCGGCGGATAAATTGCTGGAGCGGGCGCGCGAGATTGCTCGTAAAATGACCGCGAAAACCGCGCCGGTTGCGGTATCACTCACGCGTCAAATGTTGTGGCATATGTTGGGCGCAGATCATCCGATGGAAGCGCATAAGGTCGATAGTAAAGCGATTTATGGACGCGGCCGACAAAGCGATGCAAAAGAAGGTGTGGTCTCATTTTTAGAAAAACGACCAGCCGAATTTAAGGATCGGCCAAGCACTGATATGCCAGATTTTTACCCTTGGTGGGATGAACGCGAATATAGTTAATTTTCTTCTTTACGCGTAATCCCCCAAATCTGGGTGCGCCAGAGCAGAAATATAAACACAATCATCATGCCGCCGCCAGATACAAGCGGGGCGGTACGGATGCCAAAATCTTCAATGATAAGGGATAGGCTGAGCGCGCCTATTGGGGCAGCGCCAATAAAAGCGAGATTGTAAAAGGCTAAAATTGAAGCCCGCAAATGGGCGGGTGCATTGCTTTGCAAGGCGGTGCGGCTCATTGACATGTTAAAGCCGCCACATATCCCCCAAGCGATACAGGTGAGTAAAAATATCGGGTAAGTTGGGGCGATTGCCATCACTACTACACAGGCTGAGCCAAGCAGGCTACCATAAACCATAAACCGCCCTTGATGGTGAATGGGCGGACGAAACATAAGAAAAAGAGTGGTCGCAATCGTACCACACCAAAAGGCAAAACTCATAATCGCAATTTCTGATTGGCCGCCGCCATAAAGATCTTTTACGATTAGCGGAAGACCAACCATAAACAAGCCAACAAATAAAATCCCTGTCGCAAGGCTGGCCAGTGTCATGGGTAAAAGAATGGGAGATGAGAAAATGGTTCTGGCACCGGCAAGAAGCTGCTGATCATTCTTTTGATTTTGCGCGTTTTTATCGACAAGAGAAGGGTAAGCAGGCAGCAATAAGGTGATCAATAGACCAAAAATTTGGGTGATAATTTGCATGAAAGGAAGCGCCCAAACCCCATATGAAGAGGTTCCCCATGCCAGCGAAAAGCCAATAAGTTGAGCGATAAATTGGGTCATTAACACCATCATAATCGCTTGTTGCGTGTCGCGCTTGGTGACGCGCGAAACAAGCGCATCGCGCGCCGGCAGTGAAAATGATAACAACACCCCCATGCTTAAGCCATAAATAATGAGATGTTGATAGATAAGCTGATCGCTCACCACCATCCAGCAAATAAAGGCGGGCGGCAGCATCGCAAGCGCATGAATAAAGAGTAGCATTTTGCGGGCATCGACGCGATCCGCAATATGGCCTGCGAAAATTAGCAAGAGAATTTGCGGCAAAGATAAAGAAAACTGTGCAATCGCTAGCTCTAATGGTGTGACATCCAGATAAAGCGTCGCCAGCACAGGAACCATCACATATTGCAGCCCTAAATTTATAAACCAAGACGCAACACCGCCTAAGTAAAATAGTAATGCCCTCTCATTCATTATGAATACCTTTCATTACAAGACTTTATGACAGAATTTGCGGCTGTGGTCACCCGTAAAGTTAAATATACATTTGGTTGTATTGATTAATTAATCAATTTAATGTATTAGAAAAATATTAATAGTTGATTCAATACAACCTATACCTCAGGAGGCTTTGGGGGTAATGAGAAATATAAAATGTTATATGAATCTTGGTTTAGATTCTTGTTCTATATGCATTTTTAGAAAAGTATGCACGTATTTGCGTGCTGCTGGATAATAGCTCAACACATAATTGGATATGTAGGAGGATATTATGCCAGCCGATAAAGCGCGCATGTTTTTATATGATTTCTCGCCGGACGTGCTGCTCACCGCCAGTGTGAGGGATGTTTACGCATGTGCAATGATAAAATTGGTTGCAAATCATACGGCTTTATCATCTCACACTAGTGAAGCCTATCTGATGGGGCCAAGCCGCGGGCGAAAAATCCTCGCGCGGGCGCGGCAAAAAAGCCAATATTTAATGAATATTGTTTTTGCCATGGACTATACGCAGATCGGTAAATATACCAAACGTGACCGTACGAGTGTTGCTCATGCTTGTGGGGTGATAGAAGAAAGTCGTGATAATCTTGTCGTAGATAAGTCTTTATTTTTTACCGAAATGGCATTGCAAGCGATGGCGCAGGTGAGTTGGGGGGAAGATTATCTGGCGGCAGGGGAACAAAAATGACTCCCGCTTTGCTTCAAGAGTTTCGCCGTATTGCACCGCGTTTGGTGCGCGCTGGTTCATTTCTTGCGGTACAGGATAAAACCCAGTTTGGATTATTTATTGCTCGCAATAAAGCCCGCCGTCCGGTTGTGAAAATAGATACACAAATTGTGATGGCTTGGCAAAAACATGACTTGCTTGATGGCGATCAGCATAAATTTGTTCTAAGTAAGGCAGGTCATGCACTCTGGCGTCGCTTAAATGCAAATGGCGATAAATTTCGGGCGCAGCATCAAATTATTCAGAATGTCAAAATTGATGATGATCATCGTAACGTCAAAAAAAATATGTCTGAAACGCCTTTGGCGTGGCTAAGGGCACGCAATCATCAGTCTGGCGTTTCGATAACCGATATCGAGTTTGATGCTGGTGAAAGATTGCGAGAAGATTTTGATGCTGCCCAACTAAACGCCCGGCTTACTGTTGATCTCACACAGGCGGTTAGTAGTAAAGGGCGACGGATCACGAATCGGGAAATTGTGCCGCTTAATGCTCTGGATGCACGCAAGCGTTTGCAACAGGCTTTGCAATATGCAGGGCCGGGATTGGCGGATATGTTGCTGATGACGTGTTGTGAATTATGTGGGATAGAAGAAAGCGAAAAGCGGTTTGGCTGGCCGCGTCGATCCGGCAAGCTGATGCTCAAAATGGGACTCGCGCGATTGGCGGTATTTTATGGGTTGCAAACCGATGAGGCGGCTTCGGAATCTTTGCGAATGCGTTGAACCATTGCATAAAACCCGTTCGAACGTTGGGCACTTAAATGTTCGGAAAGGCCGAGTTGTTGAAAAATATCGGTAATATCTTGTGCCAATATATTTTGCGTAGGCTGCCCAGAATAAAGATCAATTAAAATAGCGATCAATCCTTTAACGATATGTGCATCACTATCCCCCCGAATGATAAGCTGCCCGTTCTCAAGCTTGCTTACCAGCCATACCTGACTGGCACAGCCGTGTACTTTATAGGTATCCGAATATTCATTCTCGGCAAGGGAGGCAAGGGATTGCCCGAGCTCAATAATATACCGATAGCGGTCTTCCCAATTATCAAATAGGGCGAAATCATCCAGCAAATCTTGTAAAGCCATGTTTGCTTTCTAATCGCTTATATCTTGTCGGGCAAGTATAAAATCTGTTAAGTCAGTCACATGGTTGGCTTAAAGACAGATATGTGGGTGGCCGCTTTTATAAAGCGTTTGCAAGTGGCGGGTGTTGCGGCATATGTGATGCGGCATGGTGATAATGATGCGGGGGCTTTGTTTTTGCGGGTGAGTGATTTGGCCGGTCATTCCGGCTTATTGGTTTTGGGAACAGATTTTGAAGGGCGCAGGCTTTGGCGGGTTCGGGCTTCACCAGATACAACAGAGGCAGAAATTGATGAACTTCTTAAGCGTGAAGAAAAATACGATCCCGATTTTTGGGTGATTGAAATTGAAGACCGGCAATCTCGACATTTCTTACCAGACCGGATAGAAGGAACATGGGGGAGTGATAATGGATAATATAATCGATAGTTTACGCAATTTTTGGCAACTCGTAAGAGACGTATTGAGTTCTGGTGAGTATGGCTTTAGTCCCTTGGAACTGATATTTGCGCTTGGCGTTTTTGCGCTATTTGCGCTTGCGCGGGGTATCTTGTCGCGCTTTGTGATGGACAGGGCAGGGCGATGGGTTGCAAAAAGCAAAAATGAACTGGATGATGCGTTGCACAGTGTTTTAGCAAAACCAACTGAATTTTTCTTCCTAACCTTAGGGTTATTTTTTGCCTTTGAGATTTTCCAGATACAAGGTATCGCACAAGACATTTTGAATAATATTTTGCGTAGCTTTATTGCCTTTGGTCTGTTTTGGGTGGTTCATGCGACCATTAAACCACTAACCTCGCCTCTGGCGCAATGGAATACGGTGCTATCTAACGAGATGGTTGAATGGTTTGGTAATATTATTGGGTGGGCTGTTATTGCGATTGGAACGGCAACGATTTTACAAATTTGGGGCATAGAGGTTGCCCCTATTATTGCCGGTGTTGGGCTGTTTGGCGTTACGATTGCATTGGGCGCGCAAGATTTGTTCAAAAATCTGTTAGCTGGCGTTTCGATTTTAGTCGAACAGCGTTTCAAAGTCGGTGACTGGGTTGAAGTGGAAGATGAAATTGAAGGCATAGTCGAGCAAATCGGGTTTCGGTCAACGCGCATTCGTCGTTTGGATAAAGTACCGGTCACGGTACCGAATAATTTATTTGCTGATCATGCCTTGATCAACCATTCTGAAATGACCCATCGACGGATTTATTGGCGTATTGGTTTAGCGTATAACAGTACCGCCGCACAGCTTACTGAAATATGTGAACAGATAGAACAATGGGTTGATAATAACTCAGACTTTTCTACCCCTGAAGACGTGCCGAGGATGGTTAATATTGATCGCTTTGCCGATAGCTCGATTGATATTTTGATTTACACATTTACCAATACAACCGATTGGCAAGAATGGTTGCGCCATAAACAGGATTTAATTCTCGCGATTAAAGAGATTGTGGAAGCCGCTGGGACAAGTTTCGCGTTCCCCAGCCGGTCGATTTATATTGAACAAGGTGATAAGGTTTAAGCGTGAGCGTGTATTTATACTAGCGTTGCCATAAAATGCCGCGTCTATCATCGCTGGCGGGCTGGTAGGCATCAGAAAAACTGGATATGGCGTTGGTGAAATCTTCAAGCGTCATATCATCGGTGACTTCAAACGCATCAATGCCGCAGCGCTGCATGAATTGTAACTGGTCGTAAAGCACTTCGCCACAGGCGCGAATTTCACCCGTAAAACCAAGCTCGCGTAAAATACGGGCGGAAGAAAATCCGCGCCCATTGCGGTAGATGGGAAATTCGATTGCAACCATCGTGACCATATCAAGATAGGGGGCAAGCGTATAAACATCCTCCCCCGCTTTTTCACCTGCCCGTAAGATAACCGCCAGAGGTTGGTTGCGATTTTTTAGATTATTGGCTTCGGCTTCCAGCTGGGATAGAGATATGATGCAAGGGGCATCAGCTAGGGCTGCATCATCGTCTACCAGCGTCCACTCATTTTCAACAAACGCCCATTTAGTATCGGATGAATTGGCTTTGATAATTTTAGTCGGCATAAAGACGCTCCTTAAATGGTGGCATCCCAATGCGACGATAAGTATCAATAAAACGCTCATTATCTTGCCGTTCGATAAGATAGGTTTCGACCACATTTTCAATCGCATCAATGATTTTATCTTCGGTAAAGGCACGGCCGGTAATCTCGCCAATCGCAGCATCCGTACCAGGTTCACCCCCTAATGAGATTTGATAAAATTCGGTTCCCTTTTTATCAACTCCTAAAATACCAATATGCCCGACATGGTGATGACCACAGGCATTAATGCAGCCCGAAATTTTAACCCGCAATTCGCCAATATCATATTGTCGGTCAAGATCAGCAAAGCGATGTGATAGCTCTTGCGCAAGCGGAATAGAGCGGGCATTGGCAAGGTTACAATAATCCAGCCCTGGGCAGGCAATACTATCGCTGATAAGGTTAAGATTGGGGGTTGCAAGATCATGCTGCTTTAAGATGTCATAAACGGTTTTGAGATCATCTTTTTTGACATGCGGTAGAACCAGATTTTGTTCATGGGTCACCCGTATTTCGTCATGGCTATAGCGTTGGGCAAGTTCAGCGACAATATCGATTTGCTGATCTGACGCATCACCGGGGATACCGCCAATTGGTTTAAGGGAAATATTTGCAATCGCATAGCCTGACATTTTATGAGCGACAATATTGGTTTTGATCCATTGGGCAAATTCCAGATCATCTGTGGAAGCCTGGGTAAGGGCGGCGCTTTCGTCGGGCAGGGTTTCAAAATCCGGATTGGCAAAATAGGCGCGAATGCGATTGATTTCGGCTTGCGGAAGGGTCAGCATATTATGGGCATCAATTTTAGAAAACTCTTCTTCTACGCGGCGTTGCATTTCATCCGCACCAATTTCATGAACCAGAATTTTAATCCGTGCTTTATAAGAATTATCACGCCGCCCATGTAAATTATAAACCCGCATAACGGCTTCAAGATAAGCAAGCAGCTTTTGGGCTGGAACAAAATCAGCAATTTTTTTGGCGATAAAAGGGGTGCGCCCCTGACCGCCGCCCACATGGACTTCATACCCTGTTTCACCGACTTCATTTTTGACAATAACGATACCAATATCATGAAACCGGATCGCGGCACGATCTGTTGCATGCGCGCTTACGGCAATTTTGAACTTGCGGGGGAGAAAGCTAAATTCAGGATGAAAGCTGGACCATTGGCGGATAATCTCGGAAATAATTCGGGGATCTTCAATCTCATCCGCAATCGCGCCGGCAAATTGATCGGCGGTGACATTGCGGATACAATTTCCTGATGTTTGAATGGCGTGCATTTCGACCGTTGCGAGCTCTTCAAGTAAATCGGGGATGCGCTCAAGCGATGGCCAATTATATTGGATATTCTGCCGCGTAGTGAAATGACCATAACCCTTATCATATTTACGGGCAATATGTGCCAGCATCCGCATCTGCCGCGATGATAAAGTACCATAAGGAATGGCAACGCGCAGCATATAAGCATGTAATTGCAGATAGACACCATTCATTAACCGAAGTGGTTTGAAAGCATCTTCGCTTAATTTTCCGGTTAGGCGACGATGAACCTGATCGCGGAATTGGGCGACCCGATCAGCAACCATTTTATGATCAAATTCATCATAGCGATACATATATATCTCCTAATACATCCTCTAATTTTGGGCTTGTTTGCCGAGATCCATACGAATGGTTGGGCCTTTGGCACGAATCGTTTCACGAACGCTTATTGGCTGGTAAGCAGAATCATCTGAGGTGGCTTCGATAACCTCGAACAAGTAAGGTTCAACGATATACCCTTCATAATCCTGCGGCATGGCTTCGGCGAGAAGCACATTTGCGGCTTCAGCACCATCAGCAATTTGCGCTTTTGAAAAATCGTCGATCCAGCTGCCATGCGCATAATAAACCGCTTCCCCATCTGTGAGGCGATTAGCGGTAACGGCCTGAAAGCGTGCACCTTTTGCACTATGCTGTGCCATTTTATCGTCTTTCCTCCACACTCTAATTGGCTGGAATATGCCCTTTTTTTCAGGTAACTGCAAGTATTCTATGGGAAATATTTTATTCTACAATTATTTAGTGTATTTTATGGTGGCTGTCATGCCAATGTCGCAATATGATATATTCCAGCCCGCGCACACTATAAAACAAGCTCACGCCCAAAATCGCAAGCAGAATGAGGCTGGCAAAAACAACATTGATCTGTAAGCGGTTGCCAGCTTCAATAATCCGCCACGCCAAACCGGTTGAGGTTCCACTACCAGCTACAAATTCTGCCACCACCGCACCGATAAGCGCCAGCCCGATCGATATTTTGGCACCCGCAAAAATATGCGGTAAGGCGGATGGTAGCTCGACATAATATAATCGCTGCCAGTTTTTTGCCTTTGCGAGTGTCATAAGGTCGTGCAAAGCCGGATCGGTAGAGCGTATACCCAATATCGTATTGGCAAGCATCGGGAAAAAGGCAATCAGCCAGGCGATAATAATTAAAGCGCGGTTCGTATTTTCAAACCCCACCCATATTAAGATAAGCGGCGCGATGGCAATGACGGGGGTGACTTGCAAGGTCACAAGATAGGGGTAGAACATATGCTCCAGCCAGCGCGCGCGGGTGAAGATGATCGCCATCACAATACCACTGACGACAGCCCAGAAAAAGGCGAGCAGAGTGACGCGTAAAGTTGTCGCGGCGGCGCGAAGCAGATTTTGCATCTCATTGCCAAAGACCGCAATTACCGCACTCGGTGGAGGGAGTACAAAGATTGGAATATCATATAAATATACAGCCCCTTCCCAAATCAGTAAGAAAAGGAAGCCACTTAAAAGGGGTAAAGCCCACCGCATTAGCTGCTCTCCATGCTTTGGTGAAGGGCGGCACTGACGCGTTCGCATGTGTCGAGATATTCTGGTTGGGCGCGAAACTGCTGGTCACGCTTCAAGCTT
This sequence comes from Parvibaculaceae bacterium, assembly GCA_965199285.1. GTDB lineage: Bacteria > Pseudomonadota > Alphaproteobacteria > RS24 > RS24 > CBDDGJ01. The sequence goes on from OZ240687.1 coordinate 135,051, forward strand.
GTATTGATTTCAATATTGGTAAGTATATGGGCTGGGCGCGGCGAAAGGACAAGAACGCGGTCAGAGAGGTAAACGCTTTCGGTAATGCTATGCGTGACCAAAATTGTGGTGCAACCGGTTGTCTGATGAATGCTCCGTAATTCATCCTCAAGCTGATAACGGGTGATTTCATCAAGTGCGGCAAAGGGTTCATCAAGCAGTAATAATTGCGGCTTTTGTAAAAGCGCGCGCGCGATCGAGACGCGCATTTTCATGCCACCCGATAAATGCTTCGGCAAAGCGGCGGCATAATCCTGCAAGCCGACAAGTTGTAAAATCTTATCGGCATTTTGAATATCTTTGCCGGCGATTTTAGCAGGCAGGGTGATGTTTTCAATAACATTACGCCATGGCATAAGGGTCGGATCTTGAAATACGAAACCGATATTTTGCGGACACTGGGTAATGGCATGATGGGGAATAAGCCCCGCAATTAGTTTGAGCAATGTGCTTTTGCCACAGCCGGACGCGCCAACAATGCTGGTGAAACTTTGCGGCGTAATGGCAAGTGATAAATGATCGAAAATAATATCTTGCCCATATGCAAAAGAAAGTTGGTCAATTTTCATTTATAAAATCCAAAGTGAAGGCATCTTGCCAAACTAGAGACGTATCATAGATGCCATTTTTTTGCATTAGCGTATAAAAATCACGCCATCGGTTTGCGTCCATATAACCGATTTTCTCACCCAGCATATTGCGGTCGCGAATTTGTTTGCGTGCATAAGCAAGTAAAGCCGGCGACATATCAGGATTATTGGCAAGAATTAATGTATCACCCGCACTGGGGTTTCCATAAATATATTCTTGCCAGCCTTGTTGGCTGGCACGCACAAAGGCATGAACAATATCAGGGTGCACGGTAATCAGCTGGTTTTGCGCCATCACCATGGCGGCGTAACCCGGATAGCCATAATCTGAAAGCAGAAAAACCTGCGGGGTGATGCCGCCTTCTATTTCGATTGTATAAGGCTCGCTGGTGACATAGCCTTGCTGAATGGCTTTGTCATTCACCAAGAAAGGGGCAAGATTAAACGTGTATTTTCTAATTTGCCTATCTTCAAATTGAAACGTTGATTTCAACCAAATCCAAAAACTGCCAATGGTTGCATCGGCAATCATAATCGGATGCCCGCGCATATCTGCTAATGTACGAATATCTGTGCGCGGATGGGTGATGAGGACTTGCGGGTCTTTTTGAAATGCGGCCATCACAACTTTCGCATCTATGCCGACTTTTACCATATTGAGCGGAATAAACGCATTTGATCCCATTCCAAACTCAATCGCGCCAGCACCCAATAATTGTGGAATATTGATCCCAGGACCACCAGAGATGATGCGAACATCTAGCCCCGCTTTCTCATACAAACCCATTGCCTTTGCCTGATAGAAGCCGCCTTGTTCGGCTTGCGCCTTCCAATCGGTCGCAAAGCGAATAATGGGAAGCTCTTGTGCATAAGCAGAGCTTACAAAAAACGAGAGAAATAATATGGAAAAAAATTTCATAATCGCTATGGTGGCAGAGGAGCGCAGCAAGGTCAAGTAATGAGCTTTTGGAAAAATAAGAAACTGCAAGATATGACAAAGGCCGAATGGGAGAGCCTGTGTGATGGCTGTGGGAAATGCTGCCTTGTTAAATTGGAAGATGAAGCAACCGGCGCACTTGCCTATACAGATATTGCCTGTGATCTTTTGGATTGCCAGAGTTGTCAGTGCAGCGATTATGAAAACCGCATCATGCGGGTGGAAGATTGTGTTTCCCTAACGCCTGAAACTGTAGCGACGATAGGCTGGTTGCCATCAACATGCGCTTATCGGTTGATTGAGGAAGGAAAGGATTTACCCGATTGGCATCACCTCATTTGCGGTGATAAAAATGCTGTTCATGCGCAGGCCATGTCGGTGCGCGGTAGGGTTCACGCGCAAAAAACGATAAAAAATAATTGGGGAAATCATATTATTGATTGGGTCATAACCCCATGAAGAGTTTGTGGATTTTTAATTTAATCCTCTCTAAAAACATTATAAGCATATGAAAAATATAATTTTATTTGATTTTTCGGTTGACATAGCCGCACGCTCAATGCTATAAGTTATGGCATGATGCAAAAAAGTCGGTAAGGAGATGTCTCCCACCTGCTTTTTTTATGCATTAACTTTTTTATGCATTTAATGAATTGAAGTTATCGCGACATTCGAAAATGAATAAGGATAATAAACGCCCTGCCGACATTCTTGATGATGTGCAGGAAAAATTATTACATGCGTTTGAAGATTTACAACGCAGCCTTCCCCTTCCGGGTGATGAGGTGCCGCAAGATTATGAACGTCTCGCACGGATTATTGAACATATGGTGAAAACGCTCGATACGCTCAGGCGTTTCGCGCGTGAATATGACAAACAAGAAGAAGAGCAAAACAGCACCAGCCAGTCCACGCTTCTCGCCGAAATTGAACATCGGTTGGGTCGCCTCTCTGCCACCACAGAAGAGACAGACATTTCTTAACGGCTTATCAAAGCAAGAAGTTAAAGCGCTGTATTGGTATTGGCCGTTCTGGGCACGAGACGATCAGTTACCGCCGGACGGGGATTGGACGAGCTGGCTTTTATTAGGTGGACGTGGGGCTGGCAAAACGCGCTCTGGCGCGGAATGGGTGCGGGCGCTGGTGGAAGCAGATGATAAGGATTCGGGCTGCCGCAATATTGCTCTCATTGGTGAAACACTGGCGGCGGCGCGGCAAGTTATGGTTGAAGGCCCTTCGGGTCTGTTGAGCGTGTCGCCCCCTTATTTTAAGCCGCGCTTTTATGCCAGCCGCAATATGCTGATCTGGCCAAATGGCGCACGCGCTTATTTATTTTCGGCAATGCGGCCAGAAAATTTGCGCGGGCCACAATTTGATGCCGCTTGGTGCGATGAATTGGCAAAATGGCGATATGATGAAATGACATGGGATATGCTGCAATTTGGTTTGCGGTTGGGAGATAATCCGCGTCAGGTTGTCACCACAACGCCAAAACCAACGGCGCTCATTAAACGCCTCTTGGCGGACCCCAAATGCGTTGTGACGCGGGCCGGAACAAAAGCGAATATCGCCAATCTGGCGCCGTCTTTTATGAAGGATATTGTTGGGCGCTATGAAGGAACCCGGCTTGGTAGGCAAGAATTGGATGCGGAATTGCTGGAAGATACGCAAGGTGCATTGTGGAATTATGACCTTTTGACGCGTCAGCGTTGCAGTGAGGTTCCGGAATTTGTCCGGATTATTGTTGCGGTTGATCCGCCGGTTGGTAGTGGTCCGAAAGCAGATGCCTGCGGCATTATTGCCTTAGGGCTAAGCGCGCAAGGGTATGTTTATGTGCTAGATGATTGTTCGGTGCAAGGCTTAAGCCCCGCCAAATGGGCGCGCCGCGTCATAGATGCGTATCATGATTATGAGGCAAGTGCGCTGGTTGCTGAAATTAATCAGGGCGGTGAGCTTATTCGCGAATTAATCATCCGCGAGCAGCCGGATGTAAATTATCAAGCGGTACGCGCAACCCGCGGCAAACTTATTCGGGCGGAACCGGTTGCGGCGCTTTATGAACGTGGAAAAGTGTTTCATATCGGGCGGTTTGACGCGCTTGAAAAAGAAATGTGCCAATATGATGGGCATGGTGCTAGCCCCGACCGCTTAGATGCGTTGGTGTGGGGTGTCACAGAATTATTGCTGCGCCGCAAGCGCGCCATACGCCCAACCATGCGGCGCTTATAGATTAAGGAGTTAGAATGTCAGTTTTTGATCCTATGTTAAATAGGTTACCCTTTCGCACGCCGAAAGAGGATTTAGAGAAAAAGCATAGCCGGGTTATGTTCCCCAACACGGATGCGAATATGCAAGCGCGGTGGCCGCAGCATAATTATAGTTCTCATATTCATACTGGATTTCGGCATAATCCGATCGCTTATCGTTGTATTCGGACGATTGCTGAAGCCAGCGCCTCGTTACCGATTAAAATATTAAATGGCGGGCAAGAAGATGAAACGCATCCGGTTAAAAAATTGCTTGCCTATCCCAATTCTTATCAGACGGGCATAGATTTGCTGGAGGATTTTTATACTTATTTATTGGTGCATGGCAATAGTTACCTCGAATATGTTGTTGGTGGCGAGCATGAAGGGGGTGATTTTTATTCGCTCCGCCCTGATCGGATGAAGCTCGTGCCGGGGCGCGATGGTCGCCCGGTTGCGTATGAATATATGGTGAATGGACAGACCACACGCTTTGCTCAAGATGAACATGCCCCCTCTATTTTACATGTGAAAATGAGCGATCCATTGGATGATCATTATGGATATAGTCCTCTTGCTTCGGCAGCAGCGGCGTGTGAGGTTCATAATACGGCCTGCCAGTGGAATAAATCATTATTTGATAATGCGGCGCGGCCATCTGGCGCTTTAGTTTATCGTGGGGTTGATGGTGCACCGCATTTAACCGATGAACAATTTGATCGCCTTAAGCTCGAATTAGAAGAAAATTTTCAAGGCGCGCGTAATGTTGGGCGGCCGCTTTTATTGGAAGGCGGGTTAGAGTGGAGTGCGATTAGCCTTAGCCCGCAAGACATGGATTTTATCCAAGCCAAACATTCTGCGGCGCGCGATATTGCATTGGCGTTTGGGGTGCCGCCTATGTTGTTGGGCATTCCCGGTGATAATACTTATGCCAATTATGCGGAAGCAAATCGGGCGCTTTGGCGGCAGACGATTTTGCCACTTGTACAACGGTCTTTGCGTGCGATCGAACGCCATCTTGCCCATTATTATGCTGACCTCAAACTTACACCTGACCTTAATCAATTGCCTGCCTTATCCGAAGAACGAAACCGATTATGGGATCGTGTCGGGGCAGCAGATTATTTAACCGTTAATGAGAAACGGGAAATGGTCGGCTTGCCGCCCCTCGATGCAGGAGATGTGGATGAGGGAGATGAAAATGCAGATTAAAGGTTATGCAAGCCTGTTTCATGCTCCTGACAAGACAGGCGATGAAATTCTACCCGGCGCATTTCGAAAGACATTAGCACAGCCAACAGAAGGCTTTGTCCGTATGTTGTATCAACATGATGTAAACCGTCCGATTGGCAAATGGATGACTATTCGTGAGACCAAAAAAGGCCTATGGGTTGAAGGCATATTGGCTACCCATTCAAGCGAAGTTAAAAATGTCGCGGCGCTTATTTCGGCTGGTGCTGTTGACGGATTATCGATTGGTTATCGTGTTAATCAGGCCATAAAAGGGCGTGGGAAAATCCGCCGCTCTATCAGAGAGATTGAGCTGGTGGAAATATCAATTGTAACATTTCCAATGCAATTACAAGCACGTATTCAAAAAACAAAAGACTCTGTGGCAACTGCCACAACCCACATGCATGGGGCTGCAAAGCGCCTGCATAAATTATCCATGACCAAGTGAAAGGAAAAAATATGGAACTGGAATATGCTTCACAACATGAAGACACACATGAAAATGTGGAAATCAAATCAGCGCTTGATGAGATGCTAACCGCTTTTGAGCAGTTTAAGCATACCAATGATGAGCGTTTGGATGAGATTGAAAAGCGACAAGACGCGGATGTGCTCACCGAAGAAAAGCTAGCGCGCATTGATAAGCGTTTGTCACAATTATCAAAAGGTGTACAAAGTCCGGCTCTTGAAGTTTCAGCATCTAACCGTGATGAGCTGGAAGCGAAAATGGCGTTTTCGGATTATATCCGTTCCGGCAATGCGATGGCGGTTGCGAATTTATCACGGCGTTCTTATGCTGCGACAAATGGCGATGATGGGGCTTTGTTGGTTCCCGATCAAACTCAGCTTCGGCTTGATAATGTTGTCGGCATGCAGTCTATTATGCGGCAGCTGGCACATGTGCAACAAGTCATGAGCGGTAGCTATTTGAATGTGGTTTATAGCGATGAAACGGCAAGCGCAAACTGGGTAGGTGAAACAGCTGCGCGGGCGGAAACAAATGTTGCGCCCTTGCAAGAGCAACGCATTAACTTTTTTGAAATGGTGGCAAATCCTGCTTGCACATCACAATTTGTGGAAGATGCAAGCGTCGATGTTGAAAGCTGGTTGGTTGAGAATTTGGCCGAAAGTTTTGCAGAAGTGGAAAGTGAAGCCTTTATCACCGGTAATGGCACAAGTCAACCGAAAGGGATTGTAGATGTGACGCTTGGTACGGGCGACAAACAAGTAAGCGCTCTTAAAAGTGGTCAGGCAACAAAATTGGGAACCGATCCGGTTGCGAAACTTCTGGATTTTTCTTTTGGGCTTGATCGTCGCTATCGCGCCAATGCAAGCTGGTTGATGAATGGCTCAACGCTTTCAGAAATTCGGAAACTGAAAGATAGTGATGGTAATTATATTTGGGTTCCAAATCTGTCAGCCGGACAAGCGGCAACATTATTGGGTCACCCTGTTTATGAAGAAAGCAATATGCCAGATATTGCTGCCAATGCCTTACCAATTGCATTTGGGGATTTCAAATCTGCCTATATGATTATTGATCGGCGCGGCCTCTCATTGCTTCGTGATCCGTATAGCAATAAACCTTATATCATGTTCTATTGCACCCGACGCGTCGGTGGCGCGGTGGTCAATTATAAGGCTTATCGGTTGTACCAGATTGCGGCATAATTATGATTAGCCTTTTAACACAAGGGCCGCAAATTGAACCCGTAACGGTCGCGCAACTGCGCGACCATTTGCGCTTGGATAGTTCCGAAGATAATCTTTTGGCGAGCCTGATTAGCTCGGCGCGGATGGTGGTGGAAGCCCAAAGCGGTGTGCATTTGATTAATCAGAAATGGAATTTCATTCTTGATGAATGGCCGCAAAATCATGTTGCCCTATCGCAATGGCCGGTCATATCTGTGGATAAGATCAATGTGATCGGCACCGAAGTGGAATTAGTTTCACCAGAAACATACCGCCTCGAAACCTATGCGCGACCCGCCACGATATGGTTAAATGAAGGGCAAATATGGCCACAAATTAAGCGCGATAAAATGGGGATCGTCATTGAAGCATCGATCGGTTATGGCGCGCGGGCGGATGATGTTCCCGAACCCTTGCGGCATGTCATTATGCTGCTGGCGGCGCATTGGTTTGAAAGCAATGAGTGGAATGGACAAATTCCCTCATCGCTTATTCCCGCTTCAATTACCGGCATGCTGCAAAATTATCGGCAAATGCGAATCTAAAATGCGGCGGCTTAAATTTCAATTACAACAGCAAAATCTTCATAATGATGGTTTTGTTTGGGAAACCGTTTCTGAACTGTGGGGGCATTTAATGTCCCGCCATCACAAATTGGAAATTCGGGCCGGCGTAGAAGAGCAAATCGTAACCCATATGATCCGCCTTCATTATCATGAGGGCATTCGTCCGGGTATGCGATTTCTACGCGGCACACGAATATTCGAGATATTGACAGTCAATGATGTGGGTGAACGCCAGCGCCGTATGGATTGTTTGTGTAGCGAGCAAATTGAACTTGACCCCCTATGGGAGCGTGAGACATGAGTATGGCTGCAAATGCGTTATTGGATAGAGTGTTTGAACATATCAGCGCCGATTCCGAATTACAAAAATTATATCATAAGCACGCTGGCCCGCGCCGGCGTTTGCCGCGCATATCATTTGATTTTATCGAAACCCAACCGGTTGAGCAGATTGCGGATTTGGAACGCCACAGGCTGCAATTTTCAATCTGGGCAGATTTACACGCAATGGCGGAAATATTGGATTGGGGTCACAAAATGCGATCCCATTTCGATAATTTAGACGCGCCCGAAAATTATCATTTGGTTGAGTTTCGAGTTTTGCAACAAAATCTCAGCCCCGATTATGGGGATCGATTATGGCGTTATGAAATTCAATATGAAGCGCTAACCGAGCCACGCTGAAGGAGATAAAAATGGCAATACAAAGAGGAAAAGATATTCTGCTGAAAATCAAAAACAAAGAAACCAGCAGTTTTGAAACAATAGGAGGTTTGCGCAGTAGCGAAATCGCATTTAACGCGCAACCTATTGATGTCACCAATGCCGGAAGTGCCGGACGCTGGCGCGAATTTCTTGGCAATAGCGGCATTCGTTCCGCCCGCATACGCGGCGAAGGTGTATTTCGTGATGAAAGTTCAGATGAGCTTATTCGTGAAATATTTTTTAATGGCGGACAGGAAGAATGGCAACTCGTATTGCCGAATTTTGGGACATTAAGTGGAAATTTCTCTCTCACAATTCTCAATTATGCAGGCGCGCATGATGGGGAAGTGAATTGGGATATTGAGCTTCTGTCTGCCGGAGAAATACGTTTTGTCACGCTTTAGATGTGTCCCCTTTATGAGCAATAAAAAGCGCGGCGAGCTCACCCTTATCATCAATGGGCGGCGGCGTTATTTGAAATTAAACTTACATGCGCTGGCGTGTCTTGAAAGCGCTTATAATGATACCGACATATTGCAGCTGGTGAAAAACTTTGCCGAAACTGGCATGGGGGCGGGTGATGTCGAAAAAATTATTCGTGCCGGTCTTATTGGTATGGATGACCCGCTTTGTGAAACAGAGCAATCGCTGGATGTGGAAGGCGGGTTTTTGGCCGCCCAAGAGACAGCAATGGAATTACTGCAACTTGCCCTAGGATATGATGATGACATATGAAACCAAAAACTGCCGCGATATGAGATTCCCCTGGCGCGGGATTATGCGCCTCGCGCAATTACATGGAATTGAGACACAAGCAGCTTGGACAATGACACCAGCTGACCTTTTCTCACTCTTCGATCTTGACACGCGTCAGCCGATCAAGCGGCAGGATATTTTAAGATTAATGAAACAATTTCCCGATGAACAGGATAAATCATAATGCCCTCTGGATTACAAGAATTAGCAAATGCGGCATCACAAGCTGATGCAAATATAAAAGCCGTCAATAAAAGTCTGTATGAATTTCAAAAGGCGCAAGACAAATCAGGATTGGCGGCGGTAAAATTAGGGATTTCGATCGTCGAAGCCTTTGGCGATGTTGATGAGCGTACCCGCAAGCTTTTGCGTCTGATCGAACAATTGGCACAAGTGTTGCAACGGGGAAGTGAGTTACCGCCATCTGCACGTGGTGGCGGGGGCAGATTGTCCGATCAATCATCGGCATTGGCGCATAGTTTTAACGCCCATAATTCAGGCTCATTGCCGGTGAATATAAATCTACATTCGCCTGATATGGCAGGCTTCCAAAGGTCGGAGGGGCAGTTGACAACATTATTTGCGCGCGCCCTTTCGCGTGGCTTTCAAGGGTTTTAGGTGGAGTGATAATGTCTGATTATTTTCATCATGTGGTTATGCCAGAGCATCTGGCTTTTGGGTCAAGCGGCGGACCGCTTTATAAAACTGAAATTGTGCAGACCGCCTCGGGATATGAATATCGTAATGCACCTTGGGCGCATAGTTTGCGGCGCTATAATCTCACCAGCGGAGCGCGCCCCTTAGCGGATATTCAAACCCTGCTTGCTTTTTTTGAAGCCCGCCGTGGACGGCTATATGGGTTTTTATGGCGCGATTGGATGGATGACCGCTCAAGCCTAAATGGACAAGAGATAAGTGCAACAGACCAACCCTTATCTGCGACGGACGCACAGGGGCGGCATTTTCATATTTACAAATATTATGGCAGTGGTGAGGATGCGGTGGCGCGGCGGATTAGGAAGCCCAGGCCAGATAATTTTTTACTTGCCAAAAATAAAACGGCTTTAAGAAAAGATACAGACTATCATTTAGATCATCAAAATGGTGTTGTGACCTTAAATACCGCTCTTGCGCGCGGCGAGGTGCTAACGGCAGGGTTTCATTTTTATGTGCCCGTACGCTTTGATACGGATGATCTGGAAGTGCAGCTCAATTCATTTGATACCGGCATTTTACCGTCGGTTCCGCTATTAGAGGTTAAGCTGTCGGATGATGCGGCATGAAAAATTTACCAGAAACATTTAAGGATAATCTCGAATCTGAAGTGACGCATTTATGTCGGTGCTGGCAAATCACCCGCCGCGATGGTGTGCATTTAGGGCTTACCGATCACAATAATGCGCTTCGCTTTAATAATATATTATTCCATGCCAATGCGGGGATGAATGTCACCGCGATTGAACAGCGCAGTGGCTTGTCAGCGCATGGGCTGGATGTGAAAGGGGTGATCGGTTCGCCGTATCTTGCGGCTGAGGATTTGCAAAAAGGGCTTTACGATCATGCACGCTTGCAAATTTTTCTGGTTGATTGGCAAAATCCAGAAAATCATCTTTTGCTGATTAGTGGAATCTTTGCTGAGGTTACGATTGAGCAAGGTGCGTTTCAGGTTTCGCTTAAAACAGTAATGTCGCATTTGCAAAATCAGAAAGGGCGGGTTTATCAACGTAGTTGTGATACCGCGCTGGGCGATAAGCGTTGTGGTATTGATCTTAGCCAAGATAAATTCCAAGCCAAGCGACAAATTCGAGCGCTTGATAACACCCAATTAACATTTGATAATCTACCGCATCAGGCGGGATGGTTCGGGCAGGGTAAAATTATCCTTGCATCCGGTCAAGCGATTGATATTCGTGAGGATTCGCAAAAGGATAATCAGCGCATTATTGTTTTATGGCAAGCGCCGCCGGCGAATATAAAGCCAGGTGATGAGGTCACATTGCAGGCCGGATGTGACAAGCAATTTTCGACATGCAAAACAAAATTTGCCAATCAGATAAATTTTCAGGGCTTTCCGCATTTACCAACCGAAACCACATTGATTTCTGTCGCCGGTTTATAAATATGTCTACCGATAAGATTATTAAAATTGCCCGTAGCTGGTGTGATACGCCATATCAGCATCAGGCGAGTGTGAAAGGGGTTGGGGCCGATTGTCTTGGTCTTATTCGCGGTATTTATCGCGAGCTTTATGGGCAAGAAGCAGCAACGGTTCCCGCCTATCAAAGACGTGCCCGCCTTGCTGAGGGGGAAGTGTTGTGGCACGCTGCGGCGCAATATTTGCAGGCCGAATCTTTGCCTCCCAAGCGCGGATATGTGCTTCTTTTCCGCTTACAGCCGCAACAACCAGCGCGTCATTTAGGGGTGCTTTCTGGCACGGATACAATGATCCATGCCGCGCATGATATGAAGGTTTGTGAAGTGCACTATCACCGGTTTTGGCAAAAGCGACTTGTCGCCTGTTTTTCGTTTTCTGCTGTAAAGGATAATTTCTAAAATGTCTGAATTAAATCTTGTTAGCTCTCCCTCTACGACGACAGGTAACCCATTGTTGCAGATTGCCCTCACGGCAGCGCAATGGCAGCAATCCCAAAAAACCCCAACCAGAGAATTTGGTCGTCTTGAACAATTACAAATTCTGGGCGTGGGAGAAGGTCATTCGATTCCAATCATTTTTGGCCGCATCAGATTAGGCGGGCAGTTGATTTGGCAAGGGGGATTAAAAGAGCATGTGCATGAATCGGGTGGCGGTAAATCCAGCAGTGTGCCGCAGCAGCGTCATTATTCTTATAGCACCCATTTTGCGGTTGGCCTATGCGCTGGCGAAATATCGCATATTGGGCGGGTCTGGGCAGATGGTCGCTTGCTGGATTTAAGCAAATATATTATGCGGGTGAATAATGGTACGGCGGATCAGTCGCCTGACCCGCTCATCCAATCGGTTGAAGGCGAAAATACACCTGCTTATCGTAGTTTGGCTTATGTCGTGTTTCAAGATTTCGATTTATCATCATTTGGCAATCGTATTCCGCAGCTTAGTTTTGAAGTGTTTCGGCGTAATGAGGAAGCCGCCAATCTCATACGTGGGGTGAATATTATTCCCGGTGCGACGGAATTTGCCTATGCGCCGGATATTCATGTCCGCGCCCATCGCTGGGATATTATTGGTGAGAATGTCAATGCGAGCCCTAGCTTATCGGATTGGCATGTATCAATAGATGCGTTACAAGATGCTTGCCCTGCCTGCAAGCAGGCAAATTTAGTTGTTGCCTGGTATGGTACTGATCTACGCGCCGGCGAATGCGTTATCGAACCTCGCGTTCTTGATGGGCAGCGTCGCAACTTACCGCGTGATTGGTTTGTGGCAGGTCGCGGGCGTGGGCAGGTGAATGTAGTATCGCAGGTAAGAGGGCGGCCAGCCTTTGGCGGTACGCCAAATGACCAATCAATTATCGATGCGATTAAGGATTTGAAAACGCGCGGTATTGCTGTGACATTTTATCCCTTTTTGATGATGGATATTCCAGCCGGCAATAATCTGCCGAATTTTGAGGGTGGCAGAGGGCAACCAGCCTATCCATGGCGCGGCCAGATTAGCGTGTATCCGCAAAATGTGAATGGCACAAAAGAGGCTTATAACCAGCTTCATCGTTTTGTGTATGGGGCGGATGGCAAAAGCGGCTTAAACGGAATGATGGTGCATTATGCAAATCTTTGTGCGCAAGCTGGCGGGGTTGAGGCATTTCTCATCGGCTCAGAATTTGCCGCCCTTAGTCGAGTAAGCCAAGCGCGAGGTGATTATGTTTTTGCCAAGCTCTTAAAAGAAGTGGCGGCGAATGTGCGGAAGATTTTGCCCAATACCAAAATCTCTTATGCCTCGAATTGGGATGAATATGGGCATTATGTCGAGCATGAATATGGCGATGTTAATTTCCCGCTCGATGAATTTTGGGCGGATGAGAATTGTGACTTCATCGCGATTGATGCTTATTTCCCGCTTTCAGATTGGCGCGATGGGATGACGCATCTTGATGCCAAAAATGGGGCGCGGTCAATTTCTGATATTGATTATCTCAAAAGCAATATTGAGGGGGGTGAATATTATGATTGGTATTATGCCTCGCAAGAAGATAGGGACAAGCAGACTCGTACCCCGATTACAGAATGGGTGTTTCGCAGTAAGGATATCCGAAATTGGTGGTTGAACACTCATTATACGCGCCGAAATTGGCAACAAGACGCTTCCACCCCATGGCAGGCGCAATCAAAACCGATTTGGTTAACCGAGATTGGTTGCCCGGCGGTTGATAAGGGCAGTAATGAACCCAATCAGTTTCCGGATAAAAATGCCGCCGCTGCCGCCGCCGGATTGCCCCATTATTCGAACGGGCAACGCGATGATGTTATTCAGCGTCATTATATTCGGGCGATAAGCGAATATTTTGAAGACCCCGCGCATAATCCGGTTTCATCTGTCTATCATGCGCCGATGCTGGCACGCGACAAGATTTCTATATGGGCGTGGGATGCGCGTCCCTTTCCGGTTTTTCCGTATAATACAGGATTATGGGCGGATGGCGTAAATTGGTTTACCGGTCATTGGTTAAATGGGCGGGTTTCGAGCGCTGGTCTTGCGGATATGTGGCGGCATATAGCGGATGATCAATTAACGATTAATGCCACGCATGGCAGTGTTGCGGTTGAAGGCTATTTGATTGATGGCCAACATAGCGCCCGCGAGGCAATGGAACCCTTATTACAAAGTTTTGGCTTAGATGCGGTGGCGGATGGGCAGGGGATAAAAATTTCTGACCGCGGGCAAGCGGTCAATATAACCCCGCTTACGGAAGATGATTTACTTGCTGGCAGTGGGCGGGCGGTTTTACAAAGAGATGATGTCAGCCTTTTGCCCAATCTTTTACAGTTGCAATATTTGCGCGATGATGGGGCTTATGAAACAGCGATTGTAACAGCACGGGTGAATGAGCAATCATTACCACAGCTACGTTTAAGCGTGCCCTTAGTGATGTCGCGCGGGCGCGCCGAAACAATCGCGGCGCGTTTATTGCATGAGGTGCGAACCGAATATGAGCATATGCGCTTTATATTGCCGCCGCGCTTTGTGTTTCTCGAGCCGGCAGATATATTATCCTATCAAGGTAAACTCTGGCGTATTGTCAGTGTCACTTATCAAGGCGCGCTTGAAATTGAAGCGATTCATTATGAACCAGCTCTATATTCCAACGCGCAGCAGGATCAACTTTATGAAACGCTTATCGAATCTGTTGCGGCGGTGGCGCGGCCAGAATTACATATATTGGAATTGCCGATTGCGGCTCAACTGGCAAATGCACAAAATGATTGGCCAGAAGGTGCGCCACTGGCCGCTGTTAGTGGACGGCCATGGCCATCTTCGGTTCTTATTGAGGATGACACAAATATATGGTCGCAAGAATTAACCCGCCCGTCAATTTTAGGGGTCACGCAATCAGATATGAAAGCCGCCCCGATAGGACGATTTCTCAAAACAATGACGATTGATATTGAAATCTCTGATGGTGAATTGGAAAGCCGCTCTGCTTTACAAGTCTTAAATGGTTTGAACGCATTTGCGGTGCGAACCGAAAAAGGGTGGGAAATTATCCAATTTGGTGAAGCCCAGCTTATCGGCGAACGGCGCTATCGTTTATCACATATTTTGCGCGGCGCGATGGGTAGCGATGATATGATGGTTGAACTTTTACCCGCAGGCGCGGATTGTGTGTTCCTAAGCACCGCTTTGCGCCCACTTAACTTTGCGCGTGAGCGGCTGGTATCAGAGGTTGAATTTGATTATGGCCCCGCCCAGCTTCAACAAGGCACATATGCGTGGCGTAAAACCAGCTATCAGCTCACCAATATTGCGTATCGGCCTCTATCACCGGTGCATCTAAAAGCTAAATCACAAGCAAATGGTAACCTTGCCATTAGCTGGATTCGGCGCGGGCGGATTGATGCCGATAATTTTGAGACGGAAGAGATTCCGCTCGGCGAAGAACGCGAGCAATATCGGATACGGCTTTATGCAGATGGCGCGATTGTGAAAGACGATATTGTCGATGCACCAGACTGGCAATTCACCAGCGCGATGCGCGATAATAGCAAAACATATAAACTCCATGTCGCACAAATCAGTGCCACTTATGGGGCTGGCGCAGAGGCAGTGTTAAATTTATAAAGATGGCTGGTCAGATTACAGAAATATGATATTCTCCCTTCCAAACTGAAGAGGAGGTATGATGTCTAGATTAGTCGAATCATCGCCAAGCGTGAGCGACGCGCTTAACACCCGTTTTTCCTGTCGCGCTTTTTTGGATAAGGCTGTTGAGCCAGCGCTGGTGCGCGAGATTATCGAAACCGCAACCCGTGCCCCTTCTGGTGGCAATTTGCAGCCATGGCATGTCTGGGCTGTTGGAGGTGAAACATTACAATCGCTCAGTCAGGATGTCTTGTCGAGATGTGGTGAAACCCCGATGGGAGAGGGAGCGGATTATCATATTTATCCCCCCGATCTGAAAGAACCATATGAGAGTCGTCGTCGTGATATTGGTGAGCGCATGTATGGATTATTAGGCATTCCGCGTGAGGCAAAGCGCGAACGTGGGGCGTGGATGTTCGAGAATTATAAATTTTTCGGCGCGCCCGTCGGTTTATTCTTTGCGATTGACCGTCAAATGCAAGAAGGGCAGTGGTCGGATTTGGGAATGTTTATTCAGTCAATCATGCTGCTCGCGCGCGAAAAGGGGTTGCACACATGCCCACAAGAAATATGGGCGCTGTGGAGCAAAACCATCACCGCATGTCTCGATATTCCTGACCATATGATGTTCTTTTGCGGCCTGTCATTGGGTTATGCTGATCCCGATCATCCGGTAAATGCGCTTGAAAGCCCGCGTGCTGACATGGATGAGGTGGCGCATTATATTGACCTGTGATAGAGGGAGAGAATGCACGCGCTTTTATTTTGGGTGATGGCGGCACTTTTGGTCGCTGGTGTTTCAATATGCTTGCGGCGTGACCGTCTGTTCGCGCTTTTTTTGCCGCTTGCCGGGCTGTTGCTTTATCTCATGCTTGGCACGCCACAGCTTCCCGATTTTCCCTTACAATCTCGTTTGAACCAGCCGATTGAAGAACTGCCTGCTGGCGCGATTATTGTGTTGCTCGAAGAGCGCTTGCGGCAAACCCCTGAAGATGTGAAGGGGCGGCGTTTATTGGCGCGCGCGCAAGCAAGCGTGGGGCAAATTGAAGCGGCATCTGCCAACTGGTTGCGCGTTCTTGAAACAGCAGGCGAGGATGCCGAAGCCTATCGCGCGCTTGCCTTATCACGCATAGAGGGAGAGGTCATCCCCGATACGAGTTTTGAATTTCTCAAAAAAGCATATAAGCTGGCGCCAGAAGATATTATGACTCGCTATTATCTGGGCTTGGCTTACGCCCAACAAGCCGATATAGATAAGGCGCGTGAGATATGGGTGTCGCTATTGGCGGATGTGCCGGCGGGTTTACCGGTCACAAATAAAATTAAGGCGCTGATGGCAGAATTTTCCAATCAGCCTTCCAGTCGCCATAAAGTAAAAGAGGGCGTAAATGAGTTTTAATCGATTTTTCCGCCTCTCCAAATCGAGGCGCGCGCTTGTGCTTGTGCTGGGTTTTTCGTTTTTGATGCTCACAATCGGGCTCATGCTCACTGCGCTTGAAGATAATATTATTTTCTTCCGTACCCCGTCCGATCTTACCAATGCAGAACGTCACTCTGACCGCGTGATGCGGCTTGGCGGTTTGGTGAAAGAAGAAAGCTGGCAAGGTGAGGGGCTGGAAAATAAATTCATCATTACCGACCTTGAGAAAGAGGTGGCGGTGGTCTATCGCGGTATTTTGCCTGACCTGTTTCGCGAAAATCAGGGCGTGATTGCGCAAGGGCGGTTTGTCGATGATTTGTTTATCGCCGATACGGTGCTTGCCAAACATGATGAAACCTATATGCCCAAAGAGGTTGCCGATCAGTTAAAAAAATCTGGTAAATGGAAGGAGCCCGCGCGCGATGATTATTGAGCTTGGCCATTTCACTCTTATCTTGGCACTGCTTCTGGCATCAGGGCAAGTGTGGTTTGGGCTGCGCGCCGCCAAGCACGATCATCCGGGTTTACTTCAGCTGGCGCGGCGGGTTAGTCTTTTACAATTCCTGCTTTTGCTGATTGCCTTCGGGGTGCTTATGCAAGCCTATATTCGCTCAGATTTCTCGGTACTAAATGTGACGATTAACAGTCATGTCGCAAAGCCTCTGCTCTATAAGATTTCGGGCGTTTGGGGCAATCATGAAGGCTCGATGTTGCTATGGGTGTTGATTTTAGCTCTGTTTGGCGCGGCGATCGCTTTTTCTCGACAAGCTATCGAACCGGTTTTTCGAGCGCGGGTGATTGCGGTGCAAGGGGCGGTAAGCTTTTTGTTTCTTGGCTTTTTGCTCTTTACATCAAATCCTTTTATCCGACTTTTTCCAGCCCCCTTTTCTGGGCAAGGGCTTAATCCGGTTCTACAAGATCCGGCTCTGGCGGCGCATCCGCCAATGTTATATGTGGGCTATGTCGGTTTTTCGCTTGTCTTTGCTTTTGCTGTCGCTGCCCTTATGGGGCGCGAATTACCACTTAATTGGGCGCGCCTACTGCGCCCTTGGATTTTGATTGCATGGATTTTTCTGACCATCGGCATCGCGCTTGGATCATATTGGGCGTATTATGAACTTGGCTGGGGCGGGTTTTGGTTTTGGGATCCGGTTGAAAACGCTTCCCTTATGCCATGGCTTTCGGGTACGGCACTTTTGCATTCAGCTTTGGTGACCCAACAGCGCGATCTTTTGAAAAGCTGGACAATATTATTAGCGATTTTAACCTTTGGTTTATCGCTGGTCGGGGCGTTTTTGGTGCGTTCCGGTATCCTGACCTCTGTCCATGCTTTTGCCAATGATCCGGCACGTGGGGTTTATATATTACTTATTCTGGTTTTAATTATGGCAACGGCTCTGTGGCTTTATGCCCGCGCCAGCCGATATTTTTCAGCATCTGAAAAAATCATGCCCTTATCTCGTGAAACCGCCTTAGTGGTGAATAATGTATTTTTGGTAACGGCTGTCGCGACGGTGTTTATTGGCACACTTTATCCGCTATTTCTTGATGCGCTTGGCGGCGCGAAAATCTCTGTCGGTGCGCCTTATTTCTCGGCTGTCTTTTTACCGCTTATGGTTCCTTTTGTCATTCTATTGCCGTTTGGACCATTTTTGCGCTGGCGCAATGGGATGCTTGCTTTGCGTCACTTATCCTTACCGCTGCTGGCAGCGTTGCTTGTTGGGGGTGGAATTTTTCTCGGTCGGGGTGCTGATATGGCGGTGAGCTTTGCGGTTGCCGGTAGCATCTGGTTGATAATGGGCGGCGGTGCCGATATTGCCATGCGGCTGCGTCTATATGAGGGGGATGTAATCCGAAAACTCATAAAAGCAAGGCTTATCCATTTTGCCTCTGGGCTTGCCCATGCCGGCATTGGGGTGATGCTGTTGGGCATTATTGGTGCAACCGCTTGGAAAGAGGAAGTGGTGGTTGCCATCGCGCCGCAAGACATTATCGAAATTGGTCATTATAAAATTCGCTTTGCGGGGGTTAAAAAAACCGAGGGGAAAAATTATCAATCCAGTCAAGCCACTCTTACTTATGTAAGCGGGCCGCATAATTTTGGAACCCTAACGCCAGAGCGGCGCTTTTATCCGGTTGAACGAAATCAAACCACCGAGGCGGCTATTTATAAACGGCTCGATCAGCATCTTTATGCGGTGCTTGGGGAATCGGCGGATGGCAAATATATTATTCGGATCTGGCTGCATCCGCTTGTGATGCTGATTTGGATTGGCGCTGGTTTTATGGCGGTGGGGGGATTATGTCGATTGACAGAATTTATCCGCCCCCGAAACGTGAAGAATAGGCAAGATATATGAAATATGTTTTAATCATGGGTCTGCTTATTTTCCCAACCCTGCCTATCTATGCGCTTAGCCCAGGTGAGGAACTTTCCGACCCTATGCTTGAACAACGGGCGCGGGCGCTTTCAGCAGAATTGCGCTGTCTGGTATGTCAAAATCAATCCATTGATGACAGTGATGCGCCTTTAGCACGTGACCTTCGGCAGATTGTTCGGCAGCACATTATGGCAGGACAAACCGATGCGGAAATTAAAGATTTTATCGTCGCGCGTTATGGTGAATTTGCTTTGTTAAAACCCCGCCTTGCACCGCATAATTATGCTTTATGGATTTTTCCGGCATTGTTTTTTTTAATCGCTGTGATTGCGCTTTGGCGTTTATTCGGGTCTAATATGCGCGAATAGGGGCATAATCGCATGAAAGTGCTTTTGATAGAAGATGATCAACAAGCCGCCACTGCCATTATTGCGGCATTAGCGCGTGAAGAGATAATCGTCGCCCATGTGCCGGATGGGGCGGCAGGGTTAAGCCATGCCCAAACTGAAGACTTTGATGTTCTGGTTGTTGATCGTATGCTACCAAAATTAGATGGTCTGTCACTGGTTAAAACCTTGCGCGATCAACAATATCAGACTCCGATATTATTCGTTTCGGCGCTTGCCCAAATTGATGATCGAGTGGCAGGGCTTGAAGCTGGTGCAGATGATTACTTATCCAAACCATTTGCAATGCGTGAGTTGATTGCGCGTTTGCATGTGCTGGTGCGGCGTAAAGCCCCGATAACGCAGAGTTTGCAGATTGCCGATTTATCTGTCGATTTATTATCGCGTGAGGTTCACCGTCAGGGTGAGATGATTGATGTCCAAGGGCGCGAATATGATTTACTGGTTTTCCTGTTACAGCATGCCGGTACGATCGTCACCCGCCAGATGCTACTCAAAGAAATATGGCAATTGGATTTTGACCCCCAAACCAATGTGATTGATGTTCATATTTCACGCTTGCGGGGCAAAATTGACAAAGGCTTTTCACCGGCTTTATTGCACACAATTAGAGGGCAGGGATATGTCATGCGTGAGGCGGCGCATGATTAAATTATTACGATCTACCAGTTTTCGGATGGCCTTGCTGTTTATTGGTTTATTTGCAATCTCTTCAATCGTGATTATGGGCTGGCTCTCGTCTTATGCTGAAGATTATATTCTCAGCGATACAGATCAGACCATTCAATATGAGATTGAAACCATAAAGACGCTTTATCAATCGCAGGGGATGGAAGCGCTTCAAACCCATATCGATAATCTTAGCCATAATCCGCAAGCCGGTATTTATTTTTTGGTCGATGGCGCTGGCCAAAAACGAGCCGGTAATCTTGATTTTTTACCTCCTCTGATTAGCTCGCGCCCAAGCGATAAGGGCGAAGGGCAAATTGAATTTCTATTTGAAAATCCGCAAGATAAGACCCACCCTTTGCGCCTCTATGGTCACCAGCTCTATTTAGAAAATGGCGAAATGATACTGGTCGCCCGCAATATGGCCCCTTATGATGCGCTTTTGCAGCGTGGACGTATTGTGTTTATCCTCAGCGGTGGCGGGGCTATTCTGCTTGCCTTTTTAGGGGGGCTGATTATGGCGCGCAATAATATGCAGCATGTCATCCGCTTGGGGGAGAATTTGCAAAAAGCACGAATAGATGGGAAAGCGCGTCTTCCCTTGCGGCATCGACATGATGAATTTGATAATCTGTCTGAGCAGGTTAATGATTTGCTACACCATATTGAAAAACTTGTCACAACAATGCGTGAGATGAGTGAGAATATAGCGCATGATTTTCGCAAACCGTTAAATCATTTGCGGGTGGAATTAGAAACCGTCCTGTTATCAGATAAGATTGATAGGGAAAAGCTCGAACAAGCTCTAAGCGAAATTGACGCTATCAATCGCGATTTTGATACAATGCTGCTTTTGTCGCGTCTGGATAGTCAATCAATAGATATACCCCTCTCTTTGCAAGCGATACATCTTATAATTGCTGAAATTGCGGATTTTTATACCCCGCAAATCGAAGAAGCTGGTATGTCGCTTGCCTGTGTAATTGAAGACGCGGTGCAGATAAATTGTCATGCTGATTTATTGAAACGCGCACTGGTTAATCTTTTAGAAAATGCACTTACGCATGGGGCGCGGGAAGGCGGTACAATCACGATCAGTTTGCAGCAGCTTGAAGATGCGGTTGAGCTCTCTATTGCCGATCAAGGGCAGGGGGTTGCCGAACCAGATTTTGAATATATTCAGCAACGCTATACAAGGCTTGATCATGCCCGCACCAAAGCCGGTAATGGGATTGGCCTGTCACTCGTCGGCGCGATTGGTGAAGCGCATGGCGGTTATTTAAGATTAGCAGAAAATACGCCATCGGGTCTTATTGTCACCATCGGATTGCCGAAGGGATAATCTGATGGCGGCATATCTTTTTGACAATATTCAGCCCCATCCCAGCGCCTTAGATAAAGACCATGCTGAGACATTGAGGGCGGATATTGATGGTATTGAGACCTTGTCACCAAAGGCGCAAGATTTTTTGACATGGGTTATCAGCAATAGTTCTTACTTATTACGGTTGCTCCGCCGTAACCCCGATTGCCTGGCGGCATTACAAAATCAGTCACCGGAAGATTATCTTGATGAAGTCATGACAGCGCTTGCCAAAAGCGTGACGAATATCACCGGTAAAGACGATCTGATGGCCGCTTTACGCCATGCCAAGCAGAAACTCGCTCTTACCATTGCGCTTTGTGATTTGGCGGGGCTTTGGGAGGTGGAGACGGTAACGCTCTATCTCACCCGTTTTGCCGATTTGGCTTGTGATCTTTGTTTGGATGTCTTACTGCGCGAGGCGCATATAAAGGGGCATCTTGGCGCGCCTGTGTCGGCTGATTGTTCTGGTATTGTCATTCTGGGCATGGGAAAACATGGCGGCTATGAACTTAATTATTCTTCTGATATTGACATTATCTTTTTCTATACGGCAGGCGCGCTTCAGCTGAAACAGGGGATGGATGAACGAAAATTCTATGTCCAAATTGTCCGCGATATGGTGTCTTGTTTGCAGGATATGACCGCAGATGGCTATGTGTTTCGGGTTGATTTGCGCTTGCGTCCTGACCCTGGCGCAACGCCGGTGGCGATAAGTGTGGATGCGGCGCAGCATTATTATGAGACGTTTGGCCAGAACTGGGAACGCGCAGCGTTCATCAAAGCCCGCCCCATTGCTGGAGATAAAACGGCAGGGCAAGCGTTTCTCGAGCATCTTATCCCCTATATTTGGCGCCGCTATCTTGATTTTGCCGCGATTGATGATGTTCATAGCATGAAGCGGCAAATCCATGCGGTGCGCGGGCATGCGCATATTGCCGTTGCAGGGCATAATCTCAAATTGGGGCGCGGGGGTATTCGGGAAATAGAATTTTTTGTTCAAACCCAGCAATTAATCGCCGGTGGACAGAATAAAGATTTGCGGGGGCGGCAAACTGTGCCGATGCTGTTTGCACTTGCTAAAGCGGGGTGGATTAAGCCAGAAACGGCAGATGGTATGGCACGCTCTTACGCCTATTTGCGGCAGTTGGAGCATCGCGCCCAGATGCGGCTTGATGAACAAACCCACAGTCTACCGCAAGATGAAAAAGGATTGGCTGAATTTGCCAATTTTGCTGGCTATGCTGACGCGGAAGAGTTTTCGCACGCGCTCAAAGCACATCTTACCTATGTGAGTAAAGAATATGCCGCCTTGTTTGAAACGGCTGAAAATCTTGCTGCGGCGGAAGGTAATCTGGTTTTTGTCGGTAGCGAAGATGATCCGGAAACTGTCGAAACGCTTTCACAGATGGGGTTCAAACGCCCGTCCGATATGATTGCGATCATTCGCGCTTGGCACACGGGGCGGATGCAGGTCATGCGATCCACCCGCACGCGGGAGATTTTGACCCGTATCATGCCACATTTATTACAGGCTTTCGCAGCGACCACAGATGCCGATCAGAGCCTTATCCGGTTTGATCGATTTTTAAGTAAACTGCCCGCCGGAATACAATTATTTTCAATGTTTCAGGCGCATCCGCATATTTTATCAATGTTGGTCGATGTGATCGGGGCGGCACCGCGCTTGGCAAATTGGCTGGCGCAAAATCCAAATACGATTGATGCAATGCTGGCGACAGATTTTCTTGATCCACTTTCTGATCTAGCCAATGATGCACAACAAAAATTCGCGCTTTACCAGCAGGATGATTTTCAAAACCGGCTGGATGCCATTCGCCTATTTGTGCATGAGAAACAATTCCGCATTGGGGTTCGCATATTGGCAGAACCAAATGATGCTCTAACCCGCGGGCAGGCTTTTGCTGATATTGCCGATATTGCGGTCGCGAAAATTATGCCCGCCGCCTTGCAGGATGTCGCGCAAGCACATGGCGAGGTTGAAGAGGGTGAAATGCTTATCTTGGGAATGGGTAAATTTGGTGGTCGCGAGATGAGCATGAATTCTGACCTCGATATGATTATGATTTGTGATGCGCCTGATTTTCAGTCTGAAACAAAGGGGACGAAACCGCTGGATATAAATATGTGGTATGGCCGTGCGGCGCGGCGGATTATGAGCGGGCTTACCGCCCAAACTGCCGAAGGGGCGCTTTATGAGGTGGATACGCGCCTACGCCCTTCTGGTAATGCTGGTGCCTTGGTTAGTAAATTTGCAAGTTTTATTGATTATCAACATAAAGACGCCTGGGCGTGGGAGCATATGGCACTTACCCGCGCGCGCTTTATTGCTGGTAGCGACACATTACGCGATAAGGTTGCAACGGCGATTACCGAGATTATCGGCATGAAGCGTGATGCGAACTCGCTTTATGCAAGCGTGCATGAGATGCGGCAACGCTTAAGGTCGCATTTTCCCATGCAGGGCAGATGGGATATGAAGCATGGCGCTGGCGGGTTGATGGATATAGAGTTTATTGTCCAAACGCTTATCCTGCTGCACGCGCATCAACACCCCGAAATCATCAAGACGCATACGGGTGAAGGCTTGCAAGCCTTCGTCAAGAAAGAGATCTTATCGGAGTCTGATTATCAAGCCCTGTACCAAGCCTATCAGTTATTTTCAAATTTGCGGCAAGTGATGAGCTTATGTACTGATGCGAATCCGGATGAGCAAGACTTACCTGTTGCGGTTGAAAATCTGGTTTGTACCGCCAGCAATGAAGCGAGCCTCGCCCATTTGCACGAGCGGCTTTCGGTGGCACGCGCAATGGTTGATCGGTTGTTTTGTAAATATATTCCGAATCTGGTTGACGCTGACAAATAATGACGTATTGTCATGCTGGATGAATGGAGGAGAAATTATGAATTTTGATTTTTCAGACGATCAAAAAATGCTCAAAGATCAGATTGCCCGCCTTATGCAAGATAAGTGCGATTATGATCGGGTGCGTCAGGTTTTGGATGGCGATGAGACATATGCCGCCGATGTGTGGCAATCAATCACAGAATTAGGGGTTACGGGAGCCGCTATACCGGAAGAATATGGTGGGCTTGGCTTGGGTGCGCTGGAACTCTGCGTCACGGCTGAAGAGCTTGGCAAAGCCGCCGCCCCCATCCCGTTTTCATCGTCAATTTATCTGGCGGCGGAAGCCCTAAAATTAGCTGGCGATGAAGAGGTAAAACAAAAATATTTACCCAAGCTCGCAACTGGTGAAATTATTGGTACTATCGCTGTCGCGGAAGGGGTGCAGGCACCAAGTGCAGAAAATTTACAGACCACATATAAGGATGGAAAAATCTCTGGTCGCAAATTACCGGTTACGGATGGGATGGATGCTGATATTGCGATTGTACTGGCGACATCTGGTGCGGGTACAGCAATGTTATGTGTCGATTTAACCGATGCCAGCGTGAAGCGGGAAGCGGTGGAAACGATTGACCCAACCCGCAATCATGCACAAATTTCATTTGAAAACACCCCTGCCACTTTACTGGGAGCGGATGGTGAAGGCTGGGCATTATATGATCGGGTTACGATTGGCGCGGCCGTCTTGTTTGCGTTTGAGCAAGTTGGTGGGGCTGAAGCCGCGCTTGATATGGCGAAAGAATACGCGTTGGAGCGTTACGCATTTGGTCGCCAGATTGGTTCCTACCAAGCGATTAAACATAAGCTGGCGGATATGTATGTCCGCCTCGAACTGGCGCGGTCTAATTGCTATTATGCAGCAATGGCATTGGCTGATGAGGCGGCAGATTTGGAAATCGCAGCGGCAGCAGCGCGGGTGGCGGCGACAGAGGCATACCGCTTTTCCGCGCAGGAAAATGTCCAAACCCATGGAGGGATTGGTTATACATGGGAAGCAAATACGCAATTTCATTATCGCCGTTCAAAACTGCTTGCCCTTAATCTGGGTAGTGCCTTAAGCTGGAAAGACCGCATTGTTACCGCACTTGAACGCAATAATGCAGCATAGGAGGAAGACTTATGGATTTTAATGATACCAAAGAAGAAGCCGAATTTCGCAGTGAAGTTAAAGCGTGGTTGCAGACCAATGCGAAACTTAAAAACCCTGATAAAGCGGTTGGGCGACAGCGTAAACCTGAAAGCGAGCGGTTAGAACGGGCGCGTGAGTGGCAGGCGAAAAAAGCCGCCGCCGGTTATGCCGCCATCACCTGGCCAAAGGAATTTGGTGGGCTTGGCGGTACACCCATTCAATCGGTTATTTATGCGCAAGAAGAAGCCGCCTATGATGTGCCGGGCGGGTTTTTTGATATTGGTCTGGGCATGTGTATTCCGACCATGATGAAATGGGCAACCAAAGAGCAAAATGAACGCTATGTAAAACCGGCGCTTTATGGCCAAGAAATATGGTGCCAGCTTTTCTCTGAACCGGCAGCAGGCTCTGATGTGGCGGGCTTACGCACGCGTTGTGAGCGCGATGGTGATGACTGGATTATTAATGGCCAGAAGGTGTGGACTTCTGGCGCGCATTTTTGCGATTATGGCATTATCGTCACCCGTTCTGATCCAAATGTACCGAAGCATAAGGGGTTAACATTTTTCTTTTTGGATATGAAATCTCCCGGTATTGAGGTGCGTCCGATTAAGCAAATGGCCGGTGATAGTGGTTTTAATGAAGTATTTTTCACCAATGTCCGCGTGCCGGATAGTCAGCGCCTTGGCGATGTCGGAGAAGGCTGGAAAGTGGCACTCACTACATTAATGAATGAACGTCTGGCGATTGGGCAGGGGTCTGGTGTTGATGTGCCGGAGCTCTTGAAGCTGGCACAGGATTTGGATATTGATGGCATACCCGCAATTAAAAATCAGGTCGTGCGTGAGAAAATGGCAGATTGGTATGTTCAAAGTCAGGGGCTGAAATATACCAAATTCCGTACCCTCACCGCCTTATCGAAAGGGCAAGTGCCAGGGCCGGAAAGCTCAATTGGCAAAATTGTATCGGGTCCGAAAATGCAGGATTTGGCATCATTCGCGATGGATTTGCAAGGTCAAGGCGGGATTTTGCGCGATGAAGATTTATCGCCCAATAATGCTGGTTTTCAAGGGCAATGGTTTTGGGGCGCGGGCTATCGCATCGCTGGCGGTACGGATGAGATTTTGCGCAATATTGTCGCCGAACAAGTGCTTGGTCTGCCGCAAGATGTGCGGGTTGATAAATCGGTTCCGTTTAATGAATTGCCAAGCGGTAAATAGACGAGACATTTTTACCTTAAAAGAAAGCGGGCTTGTGTATGACAAGTCCGTTTTTTTGTGAAAAACCATTTATGAAAAAATATCTCATCATCACAGCGCTTTTGCTGATACCACTTATCTATGTTTTGTTTGTGCACGGCCTGCCTGTTCGAGATTTGCCTGTTTCGGATGGGGCGATTTCAGACTCAATGACAGGGAGCAACGGGCAGGCCGAAATTGAATGGGTTAAAATCGACGGCGGATGCTTCATGATGGGGGATGGTGGTTTTTATGAAGAAGAACAGCCAGTGCATCGACAATGTGTTGATGATTTTTGGATGTCGGCGACAGAAATTACCACCGCACAATTTGCCGTCTTTGTGAATGAGACGGGATATGTGACCGAAGCCGAACAAGAATCGAAACAAGGTGATGGTCGTCTTGATATCAATTTACCGGCGGGCTCTATGGTGTTTGCGCCACGCCTCAATATGGGTGATGCGGTGGCGTGGTGGCGCTTTTTGGAAGGAGCATCTTGGCGACCCCCTATCGGACAAGATTCAGAATTGGGAGATTCACTCATTTTATCGCGGATGGGTAATTTTCCTGTCGTGCATGTGACATATGCGGATGCGATGGCGTTTGCCCGTTTTCATAAGGCAGATTTGCCAAACGAAATTGAATGGGAATATGCCGCGCAAACTGATGAAGATGAGGCAGCAATGCAGCCAGATAAAGCAAATTACTGGCAAGGCCTATTTCCGTTCACTAATAAGGCGATAGATGGTTATGAAGGAGTGGCGCCGGTAAAATCCTATCCGCCCAATCGGTTCGGTCTTTATGATATGATTGGCAATGTGTGGGAGCTAACATCCAGTGCTTATTATCCATATCATCAATTTGATGAGCAACAGCAGGCACATTATCCGCAAGGCTTTGATGCGCGGCAACCAAACCGCCCTATCTATGTGATTAAGGGCGGGTCATTTTTATGTGCCGATAATTATTGTATCCGATTTCGTCCGGCCGCGCGACAGGCGCAAGATGCTCATATGGCGACATCGCATATTGGGTTTCGGATTATTCGTAGAACTGCGCCGTTTTGAATAGATTTTGTAGGCATATCTATACCGCCATCATGAGATAATTTCATAAGAAAGCTCAAGCGCATTTGCCAATTTCTGGAGGCGGTTTTCAATAATCGGCGCGTTTAACGCATCGGGTATATTTTTCACATTAAGGCGGATTTTGGTTTTGCTAATTTCTAATTTTGACTCTTGAATAAGCCCGGGAAGCGAACCAGATAAGGAATGAGCCAGCCGAAAGCTCAAGCCCAAAATACGCCCAATGCGAATAATATCTTTGGTGAGCGGCACGGTTTTCATAAAATCCATTCCGGTTTTTACCTCGTGACGATATGCCAGCGCGCACGCCACCATCATGCGCCCCTCATGGGTGATTGAGACAAGCGGCGCTTTGAGAACCGTTAAGCTAGCGATTTCTGCGCGCGCACTAGGATGTACAGACCATGAAATATCTGACAATAAACAGGCCGCTTTGCGATAGGGTTCCCATTTTTTTTGCTCTTTTTCATTGGCCAGAATATGTTCCGTCCATTTGATAAGTTCGCGCCCATAAGCGGGTGCTTTGGAAAGGCGGTCACTCATTTCTTCACAAGTTGTCCGCAAGCCATCGAGTTTGCGAAACTCTGGCGCCATCCGCGTATATAGCACCCCTTCGCGCACGCCGGTTGCTGAAACAATAATTTCAGATGGTCGCGCATAATCGCGTAATGTCTCTAAAACCAATGCCGCAATCGGTAGCGTTTTGCGTCTGTGACTATTGGCTTGCATGAGCAAGTGAGGATCTTTTTGGGTGATTATTTTTTTCGTAAAACTTTTTAGCCCTTTGCGGGGTATTTCATATTGATGCAAAACATCCAGCCCATAATTATGATCGATCATATGCAAGCGCGCGAGGCTGCGCCAAGTTCCGCCCACTGTAAAGAGAGGCAGATTTTTTGCTTTTTTGAGCCAGTTGATTTTGGCGAGCGTTTTTTGCAGTTGCTTATTGATTTTATCGATATTTTGATTATGCGCTTTTGCTAAAGTTAACACCCCAAGCGGAAAGCTGTCGGCGTTTAGAATTTTACCATTATCAACGAGCGCAAGTTCAAGGCTGCCGCCGCCCAAATCGGCAACCAATCCGGTTTTTTGGGTCACCGAAAGCACCACCCCATCGGCAGAAAGCTGCGCTTCCTGCGTGCCGGTTAAAATCTCTACCGGTCCTCTTAATATCTCTTCCATTTCTTTGATAATGTCTTTTTGATTTTTTGCGTTGCGCACAGCGGCGGTTGCAAAAGCGGTTATATTATCAATCCCGAGCTGGTCGGCAATCGCCCGAAACCGTTTCAAGCTCGTCATTGCTAGCATATAGGGCGTGCCTTCAATATGTCCGGTTTCTGCCACTGCTTCCCCCAAACGACAAAATGCCCGTTCATTATAAATCGGGGTGGGGGTACGCGCCGTGCCGCTATAACCAACAAGGCGGATGGAGTTGGAACCAATATCCAAAACCCCCATCGGCGATTTAGGCTCGACGCGGGCTTTAATCAGTTCTTTTCGTAGCCGCGCGCTTTTTTGCTTTTTCGAATCTTTTTGTTTTGCCATATCCAAATCATATCTGATTTTGTGGGATAGGAAAAGCAATAGGGCCATCAGCTTTTAAGGCTTTGCCGCGCCCCGATAAGCTCGGATTGGTCATAAAATAATGATGCGCATTGGTGGTGGTTTCTGCCTCTCTTTTCTGATAGCGCTGATAAGAGCCATCGGTCTGCATATACCAGCTTTGCTGATTATCTGTGAGTTGCGCCATCATGATTTGGTCGATAATTTGGGCATGCACTGTTTTGTTCAAAACCGGCACGAGTATTTCTACCCGACGATTAAGGTTACGGGGCATCCAATCGGCGGAAGACATGTAAACCTTTGCCTTTGGTGAAGGCAGGTCATACCCATTGCCAAAGCAGATAATTCTTGAATGCTCCAAAAAGCGGCCGACAATGCTTTTCACCTGAATATTTTCAGACAGCCCCTTAATGCCTGCTTTCAAGCAACAAATACCGCGCACAATAAGATGAATGTGAACGCCTGCTTTTGACGCATTATATAATAGGTCAATAATATGCGGGTCGACTAGCGAATTCATCTTTGCCCAGATAAAGGCAGGCTTCCCCGCCTTTGCATGGGCGATTTCCTGTTCAATATTGGTCACTAACGTATCGCGCAAAGTAAGCGGCGACATTGCCAATTTTTTTAAATTTTGCGGTTCGGCATAACCGGTGAAGAAGTTAAAAACCTGTCCAGCATCGCGCGCCAAATCCTTATCGCATGTGAAGAGGGAAAGGTCGGTATAAATTTTGGCATTGACGGGATGATAATTGCCAGTGCCGAAATGAACATAAGTCCGCATTTGCCCAGCTTCACGACGCACCACCAGACTAACTTTAGCATGAGTTTTAAGTTCCAAAAACCCATACACAACTTGTACGCCAGCGCGTTCCATATCGCGAGCATAGCGAATATTATCGGCTTCATTAAAGCGCGCCTTAAGTTCCACCAATGCGGTCACAGATTTGCCTGCTTCCGCCGCCTCTATCAATGCCTTTACAATCGGGCTGTCATCGGAGGTGCGATAGAGGGTTTGTTTAATCGCCACAACATCTGGGTCAGCAGCGGCTTGGCGAATAAATTGCACAACCACATCGAAACTTTCATATGGGTGATGAACCAGAATATCCTTTGCACTAATTGCCGAGAAACAATTGCCGCCATGTTCACGAATACGTTCGGGAAAGCGGGCATTAAACGGGGTAAACAACATATTA
Organism: Parvibaculaceae bacterium; assembly: GCA_965199285.1. Taxonomy (GTDB): domain Bacteria; phylum Pseudomonadota; class Alphaproteobacteria; order RS24; family RS24; genus CBDDGJ01. The sequence goes on from OZ240687.1 coordinate 165,493, forward strand.
CGCGGCGCATGCGATACGATTCTTGCGGTTTGCGACAGCCCAACAATGCCATCAATCACGATAATATTTTCCGGCGCGACTTCCAGCTCATCAACCACCATATGACGCAAAGCATCAGGCATGTTTTTGTCAATCTCAAGCTGAATAACAATGCCGCGCCGTCTTTGTTGTAAAGCGGTTTCAAATAGCTGCACAAGGTCTTCCGCTTCCTCTTCGATTTCAATATCGCTATCTCGTATCACCCGAAACACACCTTGTCCTAATAAATCATAACCGGGAAAGGTACGACCAATATAAAATGACAGCAAATGTTCAAGCGCGATAAATTCGCGCCGCGCATTTTCACGTTTGGGCAATAAAATAAAGCGGGTTAATTGTTGCGGAATGGGTAAGAGCGCGTTCATTAATTTACCATCGCTTTTTCGTGATAATTGTAGCGCCAGCGCAAATCCTAAATTTGGTATGAACGGGAAGGGGTGAGCCGGGTCAATCGCTAAGGGAGTGAGAACCGGCAAAACCTGATCGAGAAAATAATCTTCTAACCATTCTTTTTGTGCATCATTCAAGCTATCTATATCATGCACATATAGTTTTTTTGTGTGCATTTCATCGCGTAAGGCAAGCCAGATTTTCTGTTGCTCTTTGATAAGCTGATTGGCCCGCACCATGATAAGATCAAGTTGCTCAGAAGGCGATAAGCCATCCAGACTTACGGTGACGATGCCGGCACGTTTTTGCCCTTCCAGCCCTGCGACTCGCACCATAAAAAATTCATCCAAATTACTGGCTGATATGGACAAAAACCGTAAGCGTTCCATAAGCGGGTGGGTGGGGTTGCTGGCTTCTTCCATCACCCGCTGGTTAAAATCGAGCCAAGATATTTCCCGATTATTAAAGCGCTCCTGCCGCGAGAAACCGTGATGTTCCTCGCCCGATTCTTCTAACACCAACTGGTTGGGCGGTTTGTATTTTTTGGCCTTTTTACTCATATCGCTGTTTTAGTAAAGCGCTCTTGGAAAGGCAAGATAAGAAATGTGACAATTATATGTCTATGCTTATATGTCTATATTTTGTGCCAGAACTTCCGCAATTTGACTGATATTAATATTTTTGCCTTGTCGTAATGTTTCTTGATCCAGCTGTTTGATGAAGTGCATAATAAAAGCAGGATCGCGCCTTACCCGCGGCATGAGATAGCTTATTGTGCGTGGCGTTAGGGTGAGCTGATAATCAGTTAATATTTTGCGGGTGATATGTTCAAGGCTCTCATCATCGGGAAGTGTAATTGGAATTGCTGATAATGCCGCAAGCCGTGAAGCAAGATCCGGCAGTTTGATAGAGAGCTGATTTAAGGGACGATTAGCGCTTAACAGAAGTGGCCGTTTTTCTTCGCGCGCTATATTAATGAGGTGAAATAATGATTCCTCTGCCTCTGGCGGGAGGTCTTGCAAATCATAAAGCGCGAGGCCATTTTGGTTAAAATTTTCAGATATAATGGCGGGTAGCTCAGTCGCCGCAATAAGTGCGGCTTGGGTTTCGGCCTGCCAAATCGTTAATAAATGTTTCTTCCCCGTCGCCGCCGGCCCATAAATGGCTTGTACCATATCGCGCCAGTGCGGATACTGGTCAATTAACGAGACCGCTTGCTGATTATGGGGAGCTATAATTAAGCGGTCACGGGTGAGGTTGGGGTGGTGCGGAAATGAGAAAATAAATTGCTGGCTCATCTCATGATGCCTCATTTTCTCCTGTTTGTATAAACGGCGCAAGCGGCAGATGATCTTCCCGTTTTTTAAGTTGCCAATGTTGGGTGGCGGTGGTTGGGGCGGTCAGAACAAGCCCTATTTTTTCTAACCCAAGCCGCAACTGATTATAGGAACCAACAAAATTTAAGGTGAGGGTTGAATGGTCTGACATGATATTTTCAAGCTCAAACCCGCGTACAAAATCGGCTTTCTTGATTTGGTTTTGCAGCGTAAACCATTCGGGCAGGCTGTCATAATAAACATCCAATGTGATATTTGTGTTTTGATTATTGTTCACTGCGGAAAGTGTTTTCCAATCATTTGCCAAAATTTGTAAGAGCCGTATGGCGGCTTGGTCGGCAAGCGCTGACCGGCTATTATCTGTTTCGCGAAAGCGCAATATATCTGCTAAATCAAGTCGGTTTGTCTCTTTTTCGTGACGATAGATATAAAGCGCCGTATCGAGCTGATTGGGGGCGGCTTGGCTATAGGCAATGATAATCTGGGCGGCACCATAACGCTGGCGGATGAAATCGAGCAATTCAATATCGCCTGATACGAGGCGGTCAACATCAATATAGGTGGTTTCTTCAAGGTCGCCAATCGGTAATACAAGCGGGAGGTTATTATTGACCAAATCCTGCTTTTCGAGCGCTTGCCACCACCAATGCTGATCCCATAAATTAAATTTTTGGCCATCATGAATGATTGGCAATAAAAGCGCGGTGGGGGCTTGCGTTTCTGTGATCGATAATTGCAGCCTATCTAACCATTGGCGCAAAGCATCTGGCTTGAAGGTGACATTAATCTCGGCACTATAAGTGCGCTCGCTACTGCGTTCAGAGCCAAGCTGAAAGGCGCGCACATAATCAGCAATATTTGTGGTTTCCAAATCGGGGAGAAGATGCCATTGTTCTTGCAAGCTAATCCGCTTTAAGACAATATCCAACGCATGTTTCTGCCCTGTTTCAATCGCTAATGCGCGTGCTTGCGTGGTCGAGGCAGCTTCTGCCTTAATAGAGACTTTATCAACGTTAAACACATCGCCCGCATATACTGCCGACAATGAGATAGATAAGCCGATCACGAAAAGTGAAATTATAGAGGTAAAACGCATAAGTCTATTTCCGAATCCTTTTGCATCATATATATATGGCATTTATAAGGCAATTTATTAGATTATATTATGCCAGATTATTTACGTCGAAACCAAAAAAATACCTATGCTGATGCAGGGGTGGATATTGATGCCGGTAATGAGCTTGTCCGCCGGATTGCGCCTCTTGCCAAAGCCACAAGCCGTGCTGGTGCTGATAGCACGCTGGGCGGCTTTGGCGGGGTGTTTGATCTCAAAGCCTGCGGCTATAATGATCCGCTTCTTGTCGCCGGCAATGATGGGGTTGGGACAAAGGTAAAGATTGCGATTGAAGCTGGTATTCATAATCGTGTCGGCATTGATTTGGTTGCCATGTGCGTGAATGATTTGATTGTGCAAGGCGCGGAGCCCTTATTTTTTCTTGATTATTATGCGACCGGCAAGCTCGATGTTGAGGTGGGCGCGCAGATTATTGCAGGCATTGCGGAAGGGTGCAAACAAGCGGCTTGCGCACTCATTGGTGGGGAGACAGCCGAAATGCCAGGACTTTATGCAGGTGATGATTATGACCTGGCGGGATTTTGTGTGGGTGCGGTGGAGCGTGGTAAATTATTGCCGGCGCCCACAATAACAAGCGGTGATATTATTTTGGGGCTGGCAGCGTCTGGCCCGCACTCAAACGGCTATTCGCTTATTCGCCGATTGGTGGCACAAGAAAATATTGGCTGGGATGAAATAGCTCCCTTTGCATCAGATAAAACCCTTGCCCAAGCCTTGCTTGAGCCAACCAGAATTTATGTGAAATCGCTTCTGCCCCTATGTCAGGCAGGTGAGGTTAAGGCGCTGGCGCATATTACCGGTGGTGGGATTACCGAAAACCTGCCGCGTATTTTGCCAGATGGCAAAGCGGCTGAAATTCATATATCACGCTTGTCTATGCCAGACGTGTTTCACTGGCTGCAAGCGATTGGCAATATTGATGCGGATGAAATGCGGCGGGTGTTTAATTGTGGCATCGGCATGACGGTGGTGGTTGCGCCTGAAAATCTCGATTCTGTACAGCAAAGCCTTCAGCAGGCAGGCGAAACCGTATTTGAACTTGGCGCAATTATTGATGATGCGGCGCAGCCCGTAATATATCGCTAATGTCGCCCCCGCTTAATATTGCGATTTTATTTTCAGGGCGCGGTAGTAATATGAAATCGCTTGCCGCCCATATTGCGCAAGCCCATGTGCCAGCGCGTCTGGCTTTGACCATTTGTAACCGCCCGCAAGCAGCAGGCATTGCATGGGCGCAAGCGCAAAATTATCCCTGCCTCGTGATTGACCATAAGGATTATCAAAGCCGGGAAGATTTTGATGCCGAAATTGATAAAGCGCTGCACGCTGCCCATATTGACCTTATTTGTGCGGCAGGGTTTATGCGGATTTTAAGCGCTGAATTTACCCAAAAATGGGCGCGGCGCATTATCAATATTCACCCCTCGCTTTTACCAAAATATAAGGGGCTGGATACGCATGCCCGCGCGCTCGCGGCAGGTGAGACAGAAGCAGGCTGCACTGTGCATGAGCTTACCGCCGACATGGATAGCGGCCCTATTTTGGTGCAAAGACATGTGCCGATTTTGCCCGATGATACGCCCGAAAGCCTCGCCACGCGGGTTTTGGCGCAAGAGCATATTGCCTATCCGCAAGCGCTTGATATAATGATAAAACGGCTTACTTAACGGTTAACTAAAGCGATAGATTAATCAAACAGGCTGGAGACGGATAATTCTTCCGACGTGCGTTTAATCGCTTCGCCAAGCAGTTGCGCGGTTGAAATGATTTCGCATTTCGGTTCTTTTATCACTTCATCACGCGGCTGGATGGTATCGGTTATGAATATATTTTCCAATGCTGATTTATTTATGCGCTCGATGGCTTGGCCTGATAGAACCCCATGCGTCACATAGGCGGAGACCGAAAGCGCCCCCTCATCACGCAGCGCATCCGCCGCATTGCAAAGCGTACCAGCGCTATCAACAATATCATCAACCAGTAGACAATGCCGCCCTGAGACATCACCAATAATATTCATAACCTCGCTCACTCCCGCTTGCGGGCGGCGCTTATCAACAATCGCAAGATCGGCATCAATGCGTTTACCCAAAGCACGAGTGCGCACCACGCCGCCAACATCGGGTGAAACAACCATAAGCTCTTTATCCTTATAACGCTGTTTAATATCAGCGGCAAAAAGCGGCGCGGCATAAAGATTATCGGTCGGAATATCAAAAAAGCCTTGAATTTGTCCGGCGTGAAGGTCAATCGTTAATACGCGGTCAGCGCCCGCCGCTTCGATAAGATTAGCAACCAGCTTTGCCGATATGGGCGCGCGGGGCATAGGCTTACGATCTTGGCGGGCATAGCCGAAATAAGGTACGACAGCCGTCACCCGCGCCGCAGATGAACGGCGCAGCGCATCGGTAATGATTAATAATTCCATCAAATGGTCATTGGCCGGATAAGAGGTAGGCTGAATGATGAACACATCTTCACCGCGCATATTTTCGTGAATTTCAACGAATATTTCTTCATCCGCAAAGCGCCTTATTTGCGCTTGCGCCAAAGGCTGGCCAATATAATCGGCGATTTGCTCGGCAAGGGGTAAGTTTGAATTTCCGGCGATAAGTTTCATTCTGCCCTCCAAAATTATCTTATACATAAATGAGTCGGGCGCATTCGCGTATCGGCTTTTTCACTTATCAACAATTATTTAAGCATAATGAAAGAGCCCTGCCTGCCATAATCAGCTTCACCGTGATGCCGGCAATGACGATGCGAGAAAAAGCGGTCTTGGTCTGTATATGTGCATGCTTGTATATGATGTGGGCGCACATGATGGTGCAGGCATTGACGCTCGACAAATTTGCGTAAATCAAATTGAAAATGGTTAGGCTTGCCTTCACTAAATAAATCCAAATCATCAGGAAAAAGTGCTGGAAATTCCGCCCCAACCTCATAGGCGCTTTGGGAAATGCAAGGGCCGATCACGGCGATTATATCGCGCCCGCCCAATGCACGCATTTTTTCGATGGTGGCAGAGATAATCCCTGCCTGCGCCCCTTTCCAGCCCGCATGGGCGGCGGCAATAATATTCTGTTGCGGCGCAGCAAACAGAACCGGCACGCAATCGGCACTAAGAACCCCAATCGCAAACCCCGCTTGCGTGGTCACCAGCGCATCAGCCGATAGGGGGATAGAGGGTGGCTCACTTACATATAATACATCTGTGCTATGAGTTTGATAAGGGGTGATGAGATGGCTTGCCCCCAAATATGCTTTTATCCGCGCGCGATTTTGTTGCACATGGGCGGGCTCATCATCTGAACCAAGACCAATATTTAAGCTGTGATAAATGCCTTCAGAGACTCCACCTTTGCGGGTGAAGAATCCATGCGTAAAAGGTAGCGCTATATGGGTTAGTGGTGAGATCATCTACCAAACCCCGCCGGAGATATATTATGAGGGGCAGTGATACATAAAACCTTAAACAAATCGCCCATCGTGTTTGATTTATTTGTTGCAGTGGGCGCGATAAGGCGGTGCAGTTGCGCGTCTATCATATCAGCTTTTGCTGGATTGGTTTTTTTCAAATTCTGGGCGCGCAGCTCTATCCCCATTGCAGATAGAAAATCACCTTGTGTTTGCAAAGCATGGGCATAGCCGCCATTTTTGTTGGCCATATCAGCAAGGCGCTTAAAATTAACATGCGCGGTAAGGTCGCTCTTGCCAATCTCGTGAAAGATTGAAACATAAGAATGGTGTTGCATGGCTTGCAGACTATCACCTGCCAGATAATCATCATAGCCATAATCAATCACCATAATCGCGCCCCCATATTCGCTGATATGATGGGTCAGGGTTGCGATGATGTCATCCGCTAAAGGACAATATTCGAAGGTGGCTTCTGGCGGATAATGTGCGGCTATTTCTATTTTATCTGATTTATTATATTTCTTTTTTAAATTATTGTTATTTATATGTATAAATAACTCTAAAAAACTATTTTCTTGATTTTTATATTGATGAATTGGCAGCGCATCAAAAAACTCATTGGCAATGCAGATAAGCGGCTGTGGGGGCAAGTTTGATAATTTCTGAATATGCGTTAAGCGGGGCGTTTTTTCGCTTTGCAAAACCCGTAAATAAGGGCTTGCCTCGAGCATGAAAGGGTGAATATTAAGCTCTTTTTGCGATGCGATAATGCGCTGCATATCTGCCATGAGCAAGCCCCGCCCGCCACCAAGCTCGAGCAGGCTTATCGGTTCGGTAAAAGCGGAACGCGAGGCATAATCACATATCCACGCCCCTAAAATCTCGCCAAACATCTGGCTTATCTCTGGCGCAGTGGTGAAATCGCCGCCGGTTTCGGTTGGTTTCCCAAACGGATTGCGCTGCATATAATAACCATATTGCGGATGGGTGAGTGCCAATTCCATAAATTGGGCAAGCGGCATCGCGCCTGTAGCTTCGATTTTCTGGCGGATGATTTTTTCCAGTGGAGTCATGTTGTACGAGCGCGGTGCATGAATATGAGGCCAGCGATTACCATAAACAGACAGAGAATTTGCCCCATGCTAAGGCCGCCAAGAACCAGCCCTAAATGCGCATCCGGCTCACGGAAAAATTCGATAAAAAAGCGCGCTGTGCCATAACAGAGCAGAAATATGCCGGTTAAAAATCCGGCGCGTTTGAAAATCGCAAAGCGGAAGATGAGAATAAGATTGAGCAAAAAGATAATCATGCCTTCGAAAAAGGCTTCATAAAGCTGGCTGGGATGACGCGGTAAATCCCCCGCATGGGGGAAGATAACCCCCCAAGCGACATTTGTGACCCGCCCCCATAATTCGGCATTGATGAAATTGGCGAGGCGGCCAAAAAATAATCCGACCGGAACCACAGCGGCGACAAGGTCGCTTATTTCTAGAACAGAGATTTTATGCCGTCGGCTGACATAAAGCATTGCCGCAGCAACCCCCAAAAGTCCGCCATGAAAGGACATCCCACCCTGCCAGACAAATAGAATATCAAGCGGGTGTTGTAAGTAATAGCTGGCATTATAGAACAATACATAGCCCAATCGCCCGCCGATAATCACGCCAAGCGTTACCCAGAATAATAAATCATCAATCTGCTCTCTACTAATATGCGGATGAAACCGCGCCGCGAGGTGGCGCATAAAAAGCCAGCCAAGCAGCAATCCGGTAATATAAGCGAGACTATACCAGCGCAAGGCAAATGAGCCGATTTCGAAAATAATAGGGTCAATTTGTGGAAATTCCATTTTGCTCTTGCATTCTTGTCTAAACAAACGCACATTAACGCTTATGAGTAAATTCGCCAATAAAATAATTGATGATGCGGCGCAAATATTTACCGGCGTCGCCCGTGTATCGCAAGGGGCGCGGCAAGAGTTTGAGACATTGCTGCAAGCACATGTGGAGGCGCGTATCGCTGAAGCTGGTTTTGTGTCACGCGTTGAGTTTGAAGCCTTACAAGATGAAGTTGCGGCTTTGCGTGCCGAGCTTGAAGCGCTTAAATCATAACGTCTTCAAATCCGCGCAAATTGTGAGTAAGCGCCAGTTTGTTCACAGATTCGGCGCGGCTTATTCGTATTTTTGATTTTTTTTCTTTCGCAAAACGCGTGAATCATACACTGTCTAACAAAACCCAATCATGGGTTGTGTGCCATAATTTGTCTATCACGATTTATCTATGGGGAGAGGAATGATATGTATTCATCAGTGCAGTCTGAGACCAGCATAAGCGGACATCCTATTGATGTTATGGAAACGCTTGCAACTTCCAGAGACTGGCCATGTGAGCGCGGGACGGAAGATGATGTAAACATATGTATTGCAGGTACGCAGTGTGATTATAATTTGGCCATTAGCTGGCGTGACGATCTGGCGACGCTTCACATTGCTAGCATTATTGATATCCGCGTGCCAGATGCCAAGCGCAGTGCTATGTATGAGTTGTTGGGTCTCATCAATGAACAGCTCTGGCTAGGGCATTTTGATATGTGGTCGCAAGATGGGGCGATCCTGTTTCGTAATACCTTAATGGCGAATGATTCTTGTATGAGTGACGACCAATGTAATGATCTTATTCTGCATTCTGTTGGTGCTTGTGAACGCTTTTTTCCTGCATTTCAATTTTTAATCTGGGCAAATTATGCTCCCCGCGCGGCGATTGAAAGTGCGATTTTCGAAACGATGGGCGATGCCTGAGCCATCGCTTACGGCACTGCTGCCTGCCAATCGATCTATTGCTTTGGTTGGTGCTGGGAAAATGGGCGGGGGGCTTCTAACCGCTTGGCTTCGGGGGGGCTTACAGCCACAAGACATAATTATTATAGATCCTTTTTTATCAAGTGATATTAAGAGTCTGGGTGTTTTATCTAATCCATCAGATGATGAGGTGAAAGCGCGCAATCCTTATTGTCTTGTCGCGGCGGTGAAGCCGCAAATGGCGGCCTCTATTCTGCCAGAGATAATTACAAAAATACCGGATGATTGTATGATTCTCTCCCTTATGGCGGGGGTTAATATTGCGCGTTTGCAAGATTTTGCAGGCGGCCGTGCTTGTGTGCGGACAATGCCAAACACGCCGGCCGCCATCGGTTATGGGATGACAGCGCTTTATGCCTCTCCCTCTACGCGTGACGACCAAAAGCACTATGCCCAAGCTCTGATGATGGCAGCCGGTGAAACAGTTTGGCTAAATGATGAGGCGCTGATGGATGCGGTCACCGCACTTAGCGGGTCTGGTCCTGCTTATATATATTATCTGGCCGAAACAATGGCGGCGGCTGCCCAAGCGCAAGGGCTAGAACCAGATATTGCGATGCGGCTCGCCTGTCAAACCATATTGGGGGCAGGGATGATGCTCACAACCCAAGAAGAAAGCGCGCGGGCATTGCGTGAAAATGTGACCTCTCCCGGTGGTACAACAGAGGCGGCTCTTCAGGTTTTGATGGCTGAGGCAGGGTTACGGGATATTATGTCAAAAGCCATTGAAGCGGCTGTGTTACGTGGCAAGGAACTTTCAAACTTATGAAGAAATGTTATGGGTTTTGATTCTTAAAATGAATCACTTTTTCTCAAAATGTCACTTTCTATAACAGGTCTCACTTTTGGCTGTAAAAAATATAATTATAATTTAAATATTTTATTTCAACTTTTATTTATTAATAACAACTGCTTAATTCTATTTATTGACTCTCTGCTGCGTGTCGAAATATATATTCTTGTCATGATTGGCTTGCAATTTTCAAATACTAAATATAGATTTGTTTTTATGAAGAAATAAAGAATTACTGATTCGAAATTGATTTTATGATCATCTAACGGATGAACAAAAGAGTAAGATTTTGGAAGAGCAGATTTTTATATCTTCTAAATTATGGGGTATTGGATCGACGAATTGGTATGTTGGTCATTTGTCCCAAATATGATTTTTGCTAATCCGTCTAGAGTGATGTGGTGAGTGGTATCAAGCAGAAGCAGAAATCGCTGGTGTAGGAACCCTATAGGCTGTTATTTGTTAAAATAGGGAGCCTGTGGTGTTCCACCGGCACAATTTCCCGATCACATTTTCCTGCTGCGGCACTAGCTATATTAAGCTGGTCAAGGTACAAAAATTTTTGTATGATTTTTTATGTTTCATGAACAGTTAATGAAAGGGAAAACTTATGGGAGCAACAGCAATTTTACAACCTGTTATTGTTTTGGGATTATGGACCGCGATTATGATGCTGTGGATGTATGCCACACGCATTCCGGCAATGAATAAGGCAGGCATGGATCCGCAAGCGGCACAGCATGTCAAAAATATTGAGCTACCGTCCAATGTGGCGCGAATTGCCGATAATTATAATCATTTATTTGAACAGCCAACCTTATTTTACGCAACCGCGCTAACGATTGCGGTGATGGGGCATGGCGATGCAACCAATGTTATGCTGGCATGGACGTTTGTTATTTTGCGGATTATTCACTCGCTGGTGCAAGCGACAATTAATATTGTTATGCTGCGCTTTTCAATCTTTGTATTATCATGGCTGGTGCTAATCATCATGCTTGTGCGTGAAGCGGTCGTCATTTTTTAGTGACTGATTTAGTAGCAGGCTTTCCTTCGGGAGGGCTTGCCATTTTATAAAGAGAGATTTTATGGCATCTTATGAATATGTTTATGTGATGGATCGCTTATCCAAAACCTATGCCGGTGGCAAGCAGGTCTTAAACGAGGTTCGCCTATCTTTTTTTCCAGGTGCTAAGATTGGAATTGTCGGGGTAAATGGGGCTGGTAAATCTACCCTGTTACGGATTATGGCAGGCATTGATACGGAGTTTACTGGCGAAGCATGGGCGGCAGAAGGGGCGAAAGTGGGCTATTTGCCGCAAGAGCCGCAGCTTGATGAAACCTTAAATGTGCAAGAAAATGTGATGCTTGGAGTGGCAGATAAAAAGGCTTTGCTCGACCGCTATAATGAATTGGCAATGAATTATGCTGATGAAACGGCGGATGAAATGGGACGTTTGCAAGACCAGATTGATGCGCAAAATTTGTGGGATCTTGAATCGCAAATCGAGCAAGCCATGGATGCGCTTCGATGCCCGCCAGCAGAGGCGGAGGTAAGCCATCTCTCCGGCGGCGAAAAGCGTCGGGTCGCTTTATGTAGGCTTTTATTGGAAGCGCCTGATTTGCTTTTGCTCGATGAGCCAACCAATCATCTCGATGCCGAAACGGTGGCGTGGTTGCAACATCATTTGGCAGATTTTAAGGGAACCATTGTGTTGGTGACGCATGATCGCTATTTCCTCGATCAGGTAACAGGCTGGATTTTGGAATTGGATCGCGGGCAGGGGATACCTTATGAAGGCAATTATTCGAATTGGCTTGAGCAAAAACATAAACGGCTCGCGCAAGAAGCCCGCGAAGATAAGGCGCGGCAAGACGCGCTGGCGCGGGAATTGGATTGGATACGTTCCTCTCCCAAAGCGCGGCAAGCCAAAAGCAAAGCGCGGATTAGTGCCTATCATGATATGCTTGAGCAGCAAGGCTCAGAAACAGTGGGGCAGGCGCAGATTATCATTCCGTCTGGTCCACGACTTGGCAATCTGGTGTTGGAAGCGGAAGGCCTGCATAAAGCCTATGATGATAAATTATTGATTGAGGGATTATCATTCAAACTGCCTGCTGGTGGCATTGTTGGGGTAATAGGGGCAAATGGGGCAGGTAAGACGACGCTCTTCAAAATGCTGACCGGGTTGGAACAACCCGATCAAGGCGCGCTCCGGCTTGGTGACACAGTGCAGCTTGGTTATGTTGACCAAAGCCGTGATGATCTGGATGATAATAAAACCGTATGGGAAGAAATTTCTGGCGGGCTTGAGGTGTTGGAGTTGGGCAAGACAGAGATGAACTCGCGCGCTTATGTCAGCGCCTTTAATTTTAAGGGCGGCGACCAGCAAAAGAAAATGTCACAATTATCGGGTGGTGAACGCAATCGGGTACATTTGGCGAAAATGCTTAAATCGGGTGCTAATGTTTTGCTACTCGATGAACCGACAAATGATTTGGATGTTGAAACCTTACGCGCTCTTGAAGAAGGGCTGGAAAATTTTGCCGGTTGCGCGGTCATTATCTCGCATGATCGCTGGTTTCTTGATCGTATCGCAACCCATATGCTGGCCTTTGAAGGCAATAGCCATGTTGAATGGTTTGAAGGTAATTATGAAGATTATGAAGCCGATCGTAAACGGCGTTTGGGGGGTGATGCCGAAATTCCGAAGCGGATTAAGTATAAGCAATTTTCCCGCTAGTGTGATTTTGTGATTTATTGAGGCGTAGTTTTGGTAAGAGATTGTATGTGCGCGATAAGAGCGTTTAGGTCACCATTATTTTTATCAAGAATACTGATAAATGTTGCCCGTTGTTCTTGCGCCAACCAAATGCCAAGCACGCGAATATCAAATAATTTATAGCTGCCATTTTTTTTGCGCACCATCCACCAATCAATGGTGATCGGTTCACGCCCTGAGGGAAATACAATCCGACTGCTGACAACCGCATTTTTACCTTTGGTTTGGGCTTTGCCAATGATGATTTTTTCATCATTAAATTCGGTTAGTCGATTGGTGTAAACATTAACCAACATTTCTAAAAACTGATTTTGGAATGTGTCTAGCTCTTCTTTTGAAACTGTGCGGGCATATTTGCCGATGACAAAGCGCGCCGTTCGCCGAATATCGGCATGATCTTGCAATAATTTCGTAAACGCGTCTCGTTTTGCATCCACCCCTGCCTGGTCTTTAAGAATATTAATGGCGCGGCTGGAAATTTCCTCGACAGTTTGTATTGCTTTTTGCGCCTCATCTGCTGAGGCAGTTTGCGGCGCATAAAAAATCAGTAAACTTAACCAAAATAGGCTTATAATTTTCTTCATTCGTCTTCCTATTCTTCATCCCAATTATCATCAATGGTGGGTAAATCATCTATTGTTGAAATACCGTCATTAATTTTATCTTTGCGCGATTGTCTATAAAGATTGCGGTATGAAATGTAAAGATCGGCAGACGTGCTTTCCAGCGAATCAAGAAGCTCTAACCCCTGTTCGCGAAAACTGACCCCCTCGACAGCATAATAAGCGATAATCTCGCCATCGGTTAAATTGGAATAATGTAAGGGGCTTGAAACCCAATCGGCAATCCGCCCGCCGCTATCGCGTATTGTGGTTGGTCCAAGCAGCGGAATAAATAAATAAGGCCCCTCGCCAACCCCATAAGTGGCTAATGTCTGCCCCATATCTTCAGGCTGTGGTTCGGCAAGCCCGATTTTTGTTGCGACATCAAAAATACCAAAAATACCAATGGTGCTGTTAATCAAAAAGCGGCCAAGACTCACCGTGCTATCGGTTATTTTGGCCTGCAATAATTGATTTGTCATTGAAACCGGCGTGCCAATATTACCCGTAAAATTTGTAACCCCTTGCTTAATAGGGTTGGGAACATGGCTATAGGCAAGTGCGGCAGGCTTTATCGCATATTTATCTAATGTCATATGGATACCAAACATAGTGCGGTTAAACCCTTCAAATGGATCATTTGCTAAATCATCATTTGCAGATGCTGTCGATAGAAGGGAGAGGAACAGAAACCCGCAAATAAAGAGATATGAGAGAGAAGATAATTTTGTCATGATATGTTTCTTTTATAAAGATATAAGTATATCTTTATATGGACTTGATTTTTAGCTCGCTTTTCGATAAAATCCTATTTTATTACGATTTATACTTATGAGATTATTGAGAAACCGCTTAAAATGCAAGACCTTATTATCGCCCTTAAAGCTGCTGGTGAAATAACCAGATTGCGCATACTCGCTCTTCTGAGACAAGGCGAGCTTACGGTTTCAGAGATTTGCTATATTCTTAAGCAAAGCCAGCCGCGTATTTCGCGGCATTTGCGCTTGCTCTCGGAGGCAGGGCTGGTGGTTCGGTTTCCGGAAGGAAGCTGGGTTTTTTATCGCCTCGTGACCGCCCCCCCCAAAACGGATTTAATATCTCATATTCTTTCACAAATCCCTGACTTAGATGAGCAAATCCAAAAAGATAATAAGCATCTTGCGGATGTGCGGCAAGAGCGAGCAACCCGCGCAGAGGCCTATTTTGCCGAAAATGCAGCGCGCTGGAATGAGGTGAGCCGCCATTATATTTCTGAAAAGCAAATTGTCACCGCGATAAAAAAGCAGCTTTCGCACTCTTTTTATGAGCATTTTGTTGATATTGGCACAGGCACAGGGTTTTTGCTCAAAAGCCTAGCCAGCAAAGCGACGCAGGCAACTGGTTTTGATATTAGCGCGTCAATGTTGGCGATTGCCCGCAATCATCTGGAAGAGCAAGATTTTGCGCATTGTCAGGTGCGGCAAGCGGATGCAAGCTCATTGCCTTTACAAAAATCCAGCGCTGATTTGGTGACCATTCATCAACTTCTCCATTTTCTACCCGAACCGCAAAGCGTTATCAGTGAAGCGGCGCGCATATTAAAACCGCAGGGACAATTAATCATTGTCGATTTTGCGCCCCATCAGCGTGAAGAATTGCGTGAGCAACATGCGCATCGGCGCTTAGGGTTTGCGGATGAAGAGATTATCTCATGCTTGCAAAATGCGGGGCTGGAAACCAAACCGCCCCTGCATCTGCAATCTAAAAGCGCGACAAAACATAATCTCACCGTCACCCTATGGCAGGCTGTAAACAAAGGGGAGGTAATATGAGCCGCTTTTCATTTGAGTTTTTCCCGCCAAAATCGGTGCCCGCGGAAGCGACATTATGGCAATCGGTTGCGTGCCTATCACCATTGCAACCTGATTTTGTGTCGGTCACTTATGGGGCAGGGGGCTCCACCCGTGCGCGTACGCATGATTGTGTGAAGCGCTTGCACAGCGCGCATAATTTATCAACCGCCGCGCATTTGACCTGTGTTGGCGCAAGCCGAGCGGATGTGGATGCGGTGATTGATGATTATGCGGCGATTGGGATTAAGCGGATTGTTGCCTTACGCGGTGACATGCCGGATATGGGAAAATTTATCCCGCATGAAAACGGCTATCAAAGCTCGGTTGAGCTGGTTGCGGCTTTGGCGCGGCGCGGCGGTTTTGAAATTATTGTTTCTGCCTATCCGGAAGCGCATCCGCAATCAGAAAATAGCGATGCCGATATTGCATTTCTAAAACAAAAAATGGATGCAGGCGCAGGCATAGCAATCACGCAATTTTGTTTTGATACGGATTTATTTTTCCGCTTTCGTGATAAGGCCGTGGCGGCGGGTATCACCATCCCGATTATACCAGGGATTATGCCAACCACTAATTTTACGGCGGTAAAGAAAATGGCAGGCTTATGCGGTGCGCATGTACCGGATTGGCTGAGTGAATCTTATCAAGGGCTAGAGGATGAAGCTGGTATTCGTAAATCTATCGCCGCCGCGATTGCCGTAAAACAATGCGAAGATTTATTGCAAGGCGGTTTTGATCGGTTGCATTTTTACACGCTTAATCAAGCTGAATTTGCGTTTTCAGTTTGTCGCGTGTTGCAACATAAATTTACGAAAGGCGAGGGGGCAAACGCATGACCCGTGATGAGAGATTGGCTTTATTGCCTGAAATAGCGGCGCAACGCATTTTGGTTCTGGATGGCGCGATGGGCACAATGATTCAAGCCCATAAGCCGGATGAAGCCGCCTATCGGGGCGATGAATTTGCCTATCATCCGCATGAGCTGAAAGGCAATAATGATGTGCTTTCCATCACCCAGCCAGACATGATTGCCGATATTCATCGCGCTTATTTTCGTGCAGGCGCGGATATGGTTGAAACCAATAGTTTTTCATCAACCGCGATTGCGCAAGCCGATTATGGCTTGCAAGATAGGGCTTATGACCTCAACCATGCCGCCGCCCAATTAGCCCGAAATGTCGCCAATGATTTTGAGGCAGATGGCAAGCCGCGTTATGTTGCTGGCACTTTGGGGCCAACCAATCGCACCGCATCGCTGTCGCCTGATGTGAATGACCCGTCTTTGCGCAATATCACTTATGATGAGCTGCACGCGGCGTATAAGCAAGCCACGCTTGGCTTGCTTGAAGGCGGCGCGGATCTTATTTTAATCGAAACCATATTTGATACCTTAAATGCAAAAGCCGCCATTCATGCGGTCGGGGATGTGTTTTCTGAAACGGGGGTGAGGCTACCGCTCATGATTTCCGGAACCATTACCGATTTATCGGGGCGCACGCTTTCTGGTCAAACCAGTGCCGCCTTTTGGCATGCGGTGCGCCATGCCAAACCATTTTCGGTTGGCTTAAATTGCGCTTTGGGCACAAAAGAAATGCGCCCCTATATTGAAGAATTATCGCGGCTGGCGGATACGCATATTTGCGTTTACCCCAATGCCGGCCTGCCCAATGAATTTGGCGAATATGATGAAACGCCAAGCTATATGGCAGGGCTTTTACAGGGGCTTGCTGATGATGGCGTGGTGAATATTGTCGGCGGCTGCTGTGGTACGACAGACGAACATATAAAAGCGCTTGCCGATATGGTAAAGCCGGTTGCGCCGCGCGCATATCCGACCATAGAACCGCGCTTGCGTCTTTCCGGACTTGAGCCGTTTACCTTATCGGATGAAATTACATTTGTGAATATTGGCGAGCGCACCAATGTCACCGGCTCGGCAAAGTTTCGCCGCCTCATCACCGAAGGCGATTATGATGAAGCCTTAGCAGTTGCGCGTCAGCAGGTTGAAAATGGGGCGCAAATTATCGATGTGAATATGGATGAAGGCTTGCTCGATTCGCAAGCTGCTATGGTGACGTTTTTGAATCTGCTCGCAACCGAGCCAGATATTGCGCGGGTTCCGATTATGATTGATAGCTCGAAATGGAGCGTGATTGAGGCGGGCTTAAAATGTGTGCAAGGCAAAGCCATTGTGAACTCAATTTCCTTAAAAGAAGGGGAAGAGATATTTCTCACCCAAGCAAAATTATGTCGCGATTATGGCGCTGCGATTGTGGTCATGGCATTTGATGAGCAAGGCCAAGCCGACAGCGCCCAACGCAAGATTAACATTTGCACCCGTGCCTATAGGCTCTTGACCGAGACCATCAATTTTCCGCCTGAAGATATTATTTTTGACCCCAATGTGTTTGCCATCGCCACCGGCATTGAAGAGCATAATCATTATGCGGTCGATTTTATTGAAGCCTGTGCTCATATTCGCAAAAACCTGCCACATGCGCATGTCTCTGGCGGCATCTCGAATATTTCTTTTTCCTTTCGCGGCAATGACATTGTCCGCGAAGCCATGCATGCGGTGTTTCTTTATCACGCCATTCAAAATGGTCTTGATATGGGCATTGTTAATGCTGGCCAGCTTGCGGTTTATGAAAATATTGACCCCGCATTGCGCACGGCGGTTGAAGATGTGGTGCTGGATAAGGATGATGGTGCGACAGATAGATTGCTGGCTTTGGCGGAAACCTATCGCGGGCAAAAAACCGATACTGATGATACGGATAAATTAACATGGCGCGAAAATGATGTTGCCGCCCGCTTAAAACATGCGCTGATGAACGGGATTACAGATTTTATCGAAGAAGATACCGAAGCCGCACGGCAAGAATTGGGAAAACCCTTGCAGGTGATTGAAGGGCCGTTAATGGATGGGATGAACCATGTCGGTGATTTATTTGGCGCCGGCAAAATGTTTTTGCCGCAAGTGGTGAAATCAGCCCGCGTGATGAAGCGCGCCGTTGCCTATCTCGAACCTTTTATGGAAGATGAAAAAAGTGCGGGTGAACAGGCGGGGAAAATATTAATGGCAACCGTTAAGGGCGATGTGCATGATATTGGCAAAAATATTGTTGGCGTGGTGCTGCAATGCAATAATTATGAAGTGATAGATTTGGGGGTGATGGTTTCCGCCCGCGATATTCTTGCGACTGCCAAAAAAGAGCAAGTTGATATTATTGGTCTGTCGGGATTAATCACCCCAAGTCTGGATGAGATGTGCCATGTCGCGGCTGAAATGCAGCGCGAAGGATTTGATATTCCCTTACTGATTGGCGGCGCGACAACTTCGAAAACCCATACGGCGGTTAAAATTCACCCTTGTTATGAGCAAGGTCAAGCGGTGCATGTGTTGGATGCCAGCCGCGCGGTTGGGGTGGCAGCGAATTTACTTGGGGAAAATAAGCCCTCTTATGTTGCGGATATTCAGGCTGATTATGAAGCGATTGCCAAAGCCCGCGCCGCAGAAGGCAAACAGAAAAAACGCCTATCACTGGCGGCGGCGCGGGCGAATAGATTGCAGGCTGATTTTTCTTCCCATAAGCCCACCCGTCCGCAATTTTTGGGAACAAAAATATTTGCCGATTATGATTTATCGCTATTGCGCGATTATATTGATTGGACCCCTTTTTTCCAGACGTGGGATTTGCATGGTCGCTATCCAGCCATTCTAGAAGATGATGTTGTTGGCGACGCGGCGCGCACTCTATACAATGATGCGCAAGCCATGCTCGATAAAATCATTGCTGAAAAATGGTTTACTGCCAAAGCGGTGATTGGCTTTTGGCAAGCGGGCGCGCAAGATGATGATATTTTAATTTATGATGAGGGCGGCAATGTGGTCTCGCGCTTTTGCGGGTTGCGCCAGCAAATGCAGCATAGTCGCACGCGGCCGAATTATTGCCTGTCTGATTTTATCGCCCCGTATGATAGCGGGGTTGAGGATTATATTGGCGGCTTTGCGGTTACGGTCGGGCATGGGGAAAATGAGCGGGCGGATGCGTTTACAGCCGCCGGTGATGATTATAGCGCGATTATGTGCAAAGCGCTGGCGGATAGGCTGGCGGAAGCCTTTGCCGAGCATATGCATGAGCAAGTGCGCAAAACCCATTGGGGCTATGCGGCGGATGAAGATTTTAATAATCAGGACTTAATCGCCGAAGCCTATCAAGGTATCCGCCCCGCACCAGGTTATCCCGCCCAACCCGACCACACTGAAAAACCAGTTTTGTTCGAACTTCTAAATGCCACTAATGCTACCGGCATTAAGCTTACTGAATCTTATGCCATGTGGCCGGGCGCATCGATTTCTGGGCTTTATTTTTCCCACCCGCAAGCCGCCTATTTTGGGGTGGGTAAGATTGATGAAGAGCAGCTTGTCGATTATGCCACGCGCAAAAATATGTCGCGCGATGAAATGGCGGTGTGGTTATCACCGATTTTAATCGAGGCAACATAAATGTCGGTCTGGGGCAAAATTGTCGGCGGGGTTTTGGGCTATGCGCTGGCATCAGCGCCGGGAGCTGTGGCGGGCGGGCTGATTGGGCATTTTTTGATTGACCAGAGCCATGATAAGCAAGTTAATTTCACCATCGCGCTTATCGCGCTTACCGCCAAAATGTGTAAGGCAGATGGGCAAGTGTCACCCCTTGAGATTGAGGCAGTGCATCACATGTTGCGCGTGCCAGAAAAAGAACGCCGCAATATGACCCGCGTTTTTAATATGGCGCAGGGCGACATTGCGGGGTTTGAGGCTTACGCGCAGCAAATCGCGCATCTTTATAAGGATGAGCCGCGCATATTGGAAGATGTGCTGGATGTGCTGTTTTTTATCGCTTTTGTTGACGGGCATATTCACCCGCATGAGGAATGGTTTATCGCGGTTGTGGCGGAGATTTTTAAGATTGATGAGGTGACCTGCGAGCGTATTCGGGCGCGGCATGACCCAAGCATGATGGCGAACCCCTATCAGGTTTTGGGGGTGGATGAACGCGCCGATATAAGTGAATTGCGCCGCGCTTATCGGGATGCGGTGCGTGATAATCATCCCGACCAGTTGCAGGCACGCGGCATGCCACCTGAAATGATGCATATTGCAACCGCGCGCATGGCTGTTATAAATGAAGCATGGCGACGGATAAAACAAGAGCAGGGGATCGCATGATGGATTTTGAAGCACTTAAAAAACAGGCGGCGCTGGAAGCGGCAAAACATATTAAGGATGGCATGAAGCTAGGGCTTGGCACAGGCTCAACCGCACGCCATTTTGTCGATGCGGTTGGGCAGAAAATTCGTGACGAGATGACATTAATTTGTGTGCCGACATCGGAAGAAACGCGCCGCCAGGCGGAAGCGCTTCACATTCCTTTAGCTGATTTGGATGAGGTCGGCAGGCTCGATTTAACAATTGATGGGGCGGATGAGATTGATCCACAAAAGCGGCTTATCAAAGGGGCAGGGGCGGCATTATTGCGGGAGAAAATCGTTGCCGCCGCAAGTGATAAAATGCTGGTGATTGCTGACCAAACAAAATTGGTGGAAAAGCTTGGCGCTTTTCCGTTGCCGATTGAAGTGGATAGATTTTCGCATCGCACCAGTGCCGCAATGATTGAGGCTGTAATTGCAGATAGTGGCAATCAGGGCGCGCTGCGGCTAAGAGAAAAAGAGGGGCAGATTGTGGTGACCGATGGCGGGCATTATCTTTATGATGCCGATTTAACCGAAATTCAAAATATTGAAGATTTTGCGCGCGCGCTTAATCAGATCCCCGGCGTGGTTGAACATGGTTTATTTATTGGCCTATGCGCGGGTGCATATCTGGCAACAGAAGAGGGCATAAAAGAAATTTCATGACCTATGATTATGACCTTTTTGTTATCGGTGCCGGCAGTGGCGGCGTGCGGGCGGCGCGTATGGCGGCAAGCTATGGCGCAAAAACAGCGATTGCCGAAGAATATCGGGTCGGCGGCACATGCGTTATTCGCGGTTGTGTACCGAAAAAACTATTCGTTTATGCCAGCCATTTTGGGGAAGAGTTTGCAGATGCAAAAGGTTTTGGCTGGCAGCTCGATGAGCCTCAGTTTGACTGGACGAAATTGGTGGCAAATAAGGATGCCGAGATTGACCGCTTAAACCAGATTTATATTCAAAATCTTGAAGCGAGCGGGGTGGAGATTATAAATGCGCGGGCAGAATTTATCGATGCGCATCATGTCATATGTGATGACCGTACCATCAGCGCCAAATATATTTTAATCGCTGTCGGCGGCAGACCCTATTTGCCGAATATTGAGGGGATAGACCATGCCATCACCTCCAACCAAGCCTTTCACCTGCGTAGCTTGCCGGACGACATTGTGATTGTCGGCGGCGGCTATATCGCGCTCGAATTTGCGGGCATATTTAACGGGCTGGGGGTTGATGTGCGCTTGCTCTATCGGGGCGAGAAAATATTGCGCGGATTTGATGAGGATTTGCGCGACCATTTAATGCGTGAAATGCGCGCGAAAGGCATTGATATTCTCACCGAAACTGATGTTACAAAAATCGAGAAAACCGAAAACCGATTAACGCTCACGTATAAGGATGGCACGGTCACAAATACAGATATGATTATGTATGCCACCGGTCGCGTGCCTTATGTTGAAGGCTTGGGCTTAGAAAAAGCAGGTGTGACGCTTAGGAAAACAGGCGAGATTATGGTTGATGAATATTCGCAAACCAGCGTGCCGCATATTTATGCGGTTGGCGATGTCACTGGACGTGCAGCACTTACGCCTGTAGCAATCCGTGAAGGGGCGGCTTTTGCCGAAACGATGTTTAATGATAATCCGACAAAGACCGATCATTCGCTTATCCCAATCGCGGTATTTTCCCAGCCCGAGCTTGCGACAATTGGCTTGACCGAAACCGAGGCGCGTAAAAATCATACGCTCGATATTTATCGTACCAGTTTCCGACCGCTTAAACATACGCTTTCTGGCAATCCCGAAAAAATGCTGATGAAGCTGGTCGTTGATCGCGACACGGATAAGGTTTTGGGTGTGCATATTATTGGCGCGGCGGCAGCGGAAATGATTCAAGCCTTTGCGGTGGCGGTGCAAATGGGCGCAACAAAAGCGCAATTTGATGCGACCATTGCGGTGCATCCCACGGCGGCTGAAGAAATAGTGACATTCAAACAGCCGGTCGAATAATCTGGCCTTTAATCTGGCCGTCAGTGTTCGGGCGAGGGGAAAGAGAGATCGAGTCGTAGACTCTAATTCCCTAAATCTTCAGCAATCATAAAGGCAAGCTCTAAAGCCTGTTGCCCGTTTAGGCGCGGGTCGCAATGGGTATGATAGCGCGATGATAAATCTTCTTCGGTAATATCCTGCGCGCCGCCCAAACATTCGGTCACATTCTGGCCGGTCATTTCAAAATGAATACCGCCCGCATGTGTGCCTTCCGCCTGATGCACCTGAATGAAATTTTGAACTTCGGTGAAAATGCGGTCTACGGGACGGGTTTTATAACCATTATCGGTTTTAATCGTATTGCCATGCATCGGGTCGCAAGACCATACCACAATCCGCCCTTCGGCTTTCACTTTACGAATAAGCGCGGGCAAATAGTCTTGCACCTTATCATGCCCAAACCGCGCAATCAGCGTTATCCGCCCCGCCTCATTTTCGGGATTTAACTTATCGAGCAGGGTGATTAATTCATCTGGTTCTAATGAGGGGCCGCATTTTATGCCAATTGGATTTTTCACGCCGGATAAAAATTCAACATGCGCGCCATCCGGCTGACGGGTGCGGTCGCCAATCCATAACATATGGGCGGAGGTGTCATAATAATCGCCCGAAGTGCTATCAAGTCGGGTCATGGCTTGTTCATAGCCAAGCAAAAGCCCTTCATGGCTGGTATAGAAATCAACCATGCCAAGCTGCGGCGTGCTGTGACTATCCACCCCACAGGCGGCCATAAATTGAATCGCTTCATTAATCTTATGAGCGATATTTTCATAGCGTTGCCCCTGATTGCTTTGGCTGATGAAATCCTGATTCCATAAGTGAACCTGATGCAAATCGGCATAGCCACCGGTCGCAAAAGAGCGAAGCAGATTAAGCGTGCTGGCCGCTTGTCTGTACGCTGCGATTTGACGATTTGGCTCTGGCACCCGCGCCGTCTCTTCAAACTCAATGCCATTAATAATATCACCGCGATAGCTTGGCAGTTCCACCCCATTTATGGTTTCAGTATCAGCAGACCGTGGCTTGGCAAATTGCCCTGCCATCCGCCCCACTTTGACGACTGGTAATTTGGCGGCAAAGGTCAGTACCACCGCCATTTGCAAAATCACCCGAAACGTATCGCGAATATTATCGGCATGATGTTCGGCGAAACTTTCAGCACAATCGCCGCCTTGCAGCAAAAACCCGCGCCCATGCGCAACCTCGGCAAGCTGGCTTTTTAGTTTGCGCGCTTCACCCGCAAAAACAAGCGGCGGATAGCTGGCAAGCCGCTTTTCAACCATCGCCAAAGCCTCCGCATCCGGATAGTTCGGCACTTGCCGAATATCAAAATCGCGCCAGCTTTCTGGTGTCCAAGTCTTGCCCATTATTGCCTCATAGCCTAATTATAAATCGAGCTTTATATAAAGCCGATGCAGAGGCATGTAAACCATTTAATCGGATAATTTTACCAGCATTTTGCCGAAATTATCGCCGCTAAATAAATTCATAAAAGCCTGCGGCGCATTTTCCACGCCGTCGAGAATGGTTTCTTGCCATTGCAATTTGCCTTCGCCAATCCATTGCGTCATATCGCGGATGAAATCAGGCTGCATATCGGCATGGTTGGAAACAATAAAGCCCTCAAAGCGAATATTTTTGCCAACAATCTGCATTAGATTATTTGGCCCTGGCATGGGCTGGGTATCATTATAGCGCGCGATCATGCCGCACGCGGCGATACGCCCAAACGGGCGTAAAGAATCGAGCGCCGCTTGCAAATGCTCGCCGCCAACATTTTCAAAATACACATCAATGCCTTTGGGGGCAGCGTCGCGCAAGGCAGCGCCTAAATCGCCACATGTTTTATAATTAATCGCTTTATCTATGCCGATTGTATTTTCGAGCCAGTCGCATTTTTCATCTGAGCCCGCCGAGCCGATGACTGTATGGCCTTTGATTTTTGCAATTTGGCAGACAACCGCGCCAACCGCGCCAGAGGCGGCGGAGACGAATACAATATCGTCCTCTTTCAAACCGCCAACCCGCAATAGACCGGCATAAGCGGTAAGCCCTGGCATTCCTAACGTACCAAGAAACGCTTGCGGCGGCACATCGGCTTGCGGTAATTTGGTGCATGTATTGGCAGGCGCAATCGCTTGTTCGCGCCAGCCTAGCATGTGGTTGACTAAATCGCCGCTCGCAAATTGCGCATCGCGGCTGTCTTCAACAATGCCAACCGCTCCGCCTTGCAAGGCTTCGCCAATCTGAAAGGGGGGGATATAACTTTCGCGATCCATCATCCGCCCGCGCATATAAGGGTCAACCGACATGAAAAGATTGCGAATCCGAATTTCCCCATCGGTAAGGTCAGGCAAGGTAACCTCGGCAAGCTCAAAATCCTCCGCCATTGGTGTGCCTTGCGGACGACGCGCCAAGCGAATTTCTTTTGATTGTATTGTACTCATGATAATCTCCCTCTCAAATATAGTGCATGATATTGACTTGCTTATTGTAAATTAAAGCACATAATGAAGAAATAGGAAAGACGTAAACAAAACAGCGTCCGCCCCCGGAAAAATCAAAATTGTGAGAAAACCCAAAATTATAGGAAAACCCGAAATTGTAAAATATAAAGACAAGCGAAAGGGATATAAAATCATGACCGAAGATACTATTATAACCAAACGCATCGGCACAAGTTTTATTATTGAAATCAACCGCCCGGATGCGCGCAATGCGGTTGATGCCCCAACGGCAAGAAGGCTTGCGGCTGCCTTTACTGAATTTGATGAGGATGAGTCTCTACGGGTGGCTGTTTTTCATGGTGCACATGGTACGTTTTGTGCCGGGGCAGATTTGAAAATGGTGAGCCAGAAAGAATTGCCGAGCTATGCCTTGCAAGAGCCGCTCGATATGATGGATGATCGCGCGCCCATGGGGCCTAGCTATATGCGTCTGTCAAAACCGGTGATTGGGGCGATCTCCGGCTATGCGGTTGCGGGTGGGTTGGAATTATCGCTTATTTGCGATTTTCGGGTGGTCGAGGAAAGCGCGGTGTTTGGTGTGTTCTGCCGCCGGTGGGGTGTGCCATTGGTTGATGGCGGCACGATCAGATTGCCACGTGTTGTTGGTATGGGTAATGCAATGGATATGATTTTGACAGGTCGACAAGTCGATGCACAAGAGGCTAAAATAATGGGACTGGCAAATCGGATCGTACCAGATGGGAAATCGCTTGAAACCGCGCTTGAAATCGCCGAACAACTCGCCGCCTTCCCGCAAAAATGTATGTTGAGTGATCGACAATCTGCTTATGAGCAATGGAATATGAGTTTTACCGAAGCGCTGATAAATGAAAACAAGCTCGGGCGCGCTGTCATGGCTTCTGGCGAAACACTTGCGGGGGCAACACGATTCGCATCGGGCAAAGGGCGCGGTGGTTCGTTTACGGATATTTAGAGTTTCGCCAGTATAAGCTTTTCTGACTTGTCGCAAGCGGGCAGACAGGTTAAGAGGGGGCTATGAAATTATCTTTGGCACAGCTTAATCCGAAAGTGGGCGCGATTACCGAAAATCGCGATCAGTTGCTGGCAGCCTATGGGCATGCAAAAAATCAGGGGTGCGATGCGCTGGTGGCAAGCGAGCTTTACCTATCGGGCTATCCGCCCGAAGACCTCATCTTAAAGGGAAGCTTTTTGGCGCATATAAGCGGAGCGGTTGAAACGCTGGTCGCGCAAACGGCATCAGGGCCGGCGCTCATTTTTGGCACGCCATGGCGGGAGGCAGAGTTCTTATATAATAGTGTGGTGATTGCACAAAATGGCGAAATGCAGATTCGTCACAAATATCATTTGCCCAATTATGGCGTGTTTGATGAAGCGCGTTTATTTTCCGCCGGCGCTTTGCCAATGCCGGTTATATTGGGGAGGCAAAAAATCGGCATGCCGATTTGCGAAGATATATGGTTTGCAGATGTGGCGCAGCATTTACGCGCACATGGTGCTGAGATATTGCTCACCCTTAATGCGTCACCTTTTGAGCGCGGCAAAAAACAGACGCGTCTTTTACAAGCACAAAACCGGGTGGCGGAAACTGATCTGCCGCTTGTCTATGTCAATCAATATGGCGGGCAAGATGAGCTGGTGTTTGATGGCGGTAGTTTTGCCCTCAATCAGACAGGCGAAATCATTTTGCAAGCGCCGTTTTGGCAGGCCGGAACTTATACGCTTGATCTTACCGAGCCAAGTTCCGCCCTTAAAGAAGCGGCGGATGATGAGCTTTCTGATATTTATCAAGCGGCGGTGACAGGCTTGCGTGATTATGTTGATAAAAATGGTTTCCCTTCGGTTTTATTGGGATTATCGGGCGGTATTGACAGCGCTCTTTGCGCCGCAATCGCGGTGGATGCGTTGGGCGCGAAACGGGTTCATTGCGTGATGCTGCCGAGCATTTACACATCCACTGAGAGCCTTGAAGATGCGCGTGCGTGCGCGCAAGCGCTTGGGGTGCGGCTTGATAATATTTCCATCGCGCCAATGGTGAGCGCGCTGGAGGACGGGTTAAGTGATTTATTTTCTGGCCGCGAAGCCGATATTACGGAAGAAAATATCCAATCGCGTTTGCGCGGTACGCTGCTGATGGCGCTGTCAAATAAGTTCGGGCATATGCTTGTCACCACCGGTAATAAATCGGAAATCTCGGTCGGTTATGCGACGCTTTATGGTGATATGAATGGCGGCTATAATCCGATAAAAGATATTTACAAAAGCGATGTTTTTGCGCTGGCGCGCTGGCGCAATCAGCAGAGCATGACTATTCCGCAAAATATTATTGATAAGCCGCCAAGCGCCGAGTTGCGGCCAGATCAAAAAGATGAAGATAGCCTGCCGCCTTATGAAGTGCTGGATGATATTCTCTATCGTCTGGTTGAGCAGGAGCAAAGTTTTGCCGAGATTTGTGCGGCCGGGCATGCGGCCGAGATTGTCCAGCAGATTGAGCGATTGCTTTATATCGCCGAATATAAGCGCCGCCAATCCGCACCAGGGGTTAAAATTGGGCAGCGCAATTTTGGCCGCGACCGCCGCTATCCCATCACTAATGGGTTTCGTGATGCAAGGGAAAAAATATGACCGTAAAAACCAGATTTGCGCCAAGTCCGACCGGCTATCTTCATATTGGCAATGCCCGCGCCGCATTGTTTTGCTGGCTTTATGCGCGGGCGCAAGGCGGGCAATTTTTATTGCGAATTGATGATACGGATATGGCGCGCTCAACGGCGGAATATGAAACCGCCATTCGCGAAGATTTGACATGGCTAGGGCTTAACTGGGACGAGCTCGAACATCAATCCAAACGGTTTGCCCGCTATGATGACATATTTGAACAGCTTAAAACAAGCGGGCTGGTCTATCCCTGTTATGAAACCGCCGATGAGCTTGAGCGCAAAAGAAAGCGACAAAGAGCGCGCGGCAAGCCCCCCGTTTATGACCGCGCCGCGCTATCGCTTAGTGCCGATGAGATATCGGCATTTGAGGCAGAAGGACGCAAACCGCATTGGCGGTTCAAATTATCGGGCGAACGTGTGGTTTGGCAAGATGCCATTCGCGGGCAGCAAGACATTGATACAGCGAGTTTGAGCGACCCGATTTTGGTGCGCGAAGATGGCAGCTATCTTTACACTTTGCCAAGCGTGATTGATGATATGGATTTTTCTGTAACCCATATTATTCGCGGCGAAGACCATGTCACCAACACCGCCACGCAGATTGAGTTATTTTCCGCGCTTGGCGGTGAGATACCTTTATTCGCGCATTTCTCGCTTTTGCAAACGGCGGAAGGAACCGGTCTTTCCAAACGTGATGGGGTGTTGTCTTTGCGCGATTTGCAACAGCAAGGGGTGGAGGCAATGGCGGTGAATAGTCTGGTCGCGCGGCTTGGCAGCGCCGATGTGATTGAGCCGGTTAAGGATATGAAGACGCTATGGCAGGGTTTTGAGTTTGCCAAATTGAGCCGCGCTTCGGCGCGCTTTGATGTTGAAGAGCTCTTGCGCCTAAATGCAAAACGATTGCACGATCTAAGCTATCAGGAAGTTGCGCCGCGCTTGGACGAACTTAATCTTGCGATTGATGAGACGTTTTGGGAGGCGGTACGCGGCAATCTAAACACATTAATCGAGATTAAGGATTATATTGCGATTGTAAATGGGGAGGTGACCCCCGTGATTGATGCGGAAGATAGAGAGTTTATCAAAACCGCCCGCGACCATTTGCCGCCGCCGCCTTTGACCGAAGAGAGCTGGAAAATCTGGACAGACAGCTTAAAGCATGAAACCCAACGTAAAGGCCGGGCGCTTTTTATGCCGTTGCGAAAAGCGCTGACCGGCCAAGAACATGGGCCAGAAATGAAAACGCTACTATCGCTGCTTGACCATCAGACGGTTGTGGCGCGGCTTATGGGTTGAAAAAGACTAAATTTTACTAGCGCTAAAGCGGCAATTCTGATTAATATCTGACTTATGAAAGAACGCATTTATCTTTTTGATACAACTTTGCGCGATGGGCAGCAGACCTCCGGCGTTGATTTTTCTGTCGCCGATAAACAGGCGATTGCGATAATGCTGGATGAATTGGGGGTTGATTATATTGAAGGCGGTTATCCAGGCGCAAACCCAACCGATACGGAATTTTTTACGGCTCCCCCCAAACTTCAGACCGCATGCTTTACTGCTTTTGGGATGACCAAACGGGCAGGCCGCAGCGTCGATAATGATGCGGGTTTTAAGCACATATTGCAATCGCAATCAGAGGCGATTTGTCTGGTTGCAAAAAGCTGGGATTATCATGTCGATATTGCGCTAGAGATTAGCTTGCAAGAAAATATCAGCACGATTGAAGACAGCCTTGCCGCGATTGAGGTGGTTAAAAAACAAGCGCTCATAGATTGCGAACATTTTTTTGATGGCTTCAAAGCCAATCGCGATTATGCTTTACAATGTGCGGTGACGGCTTATGAAAAAGGCGCGCGCTGGATTGTGCTATGCGATACCAATGGCGGCACAATGCCGGATGAAGTTTTTGAAATTGTCGAGCATGTGAAAACCTATATTCCGGGTACGCATTTGGGCATTCATGCGCATAATGATACAGAACAAGCGGTTGCGGTTTCGCTGGCGGCATTGCAGGCGGGGGTACGGCAAATTCAGGGAACCCTAAACGGGCTGGGCGAACGTTGTGGCAATGCAAATATGTTAAGTCTCATTCCCACCCTTATGTTGAAGCCTCATTATAATCAGCGTTTTGAAATTAATGTGCCGCCAGAACAGCTTAAAAATATCACCCGCATATCGCGGGCGCTGGATGATATTCTTAATCGCGTTCCAAACGCCCATGCCGCCTATGTTGGCGCATCTGCTTTTGTCCATAAGGGGGGCATTCACGCTTCCGCCGTTGCCAAAGACCCTGCCACTTATGAGCATGTTGCGCCAGACCTAATCGGCAATCAAAGGCGCATTCCGGTATCTGACCAGGCTGGCAAAAGTAATATTATTGATCAGCTCACCGCCGCCAAAATTAAGGTTGAAAAAAATGATTCTGCAATTGAGCATTTATTGCGCATTGTCAAAGAAAAAGAAAGCATCGGGTATAGTTATGATGGTGCAGGCGCATCTTTCGAACTTTTGGCGCTATCGCAATTAGGACGCTTGCCAGATTATTTTGAGGTTAACTCATATGCGGTTCAGATTGAGAATGAGAAAGATGAAACAGTTTCAACCGCCCATATTGCCTTACAGATTGGGGCTGAAAAAGTTGAAAATACCGCGCAAGGCAATGGTCCGGTAAATGCGCTTGACCAAGCCTTTCGCAAGGATTTGGGCGGCTATACGTCATATCTAAAAGACATGCGGTTGGTTGACTATCGGGTGCGTATCCTCAATGCTGGCACCGCTGCGGTCACGCGGGTGACGATTGAAAGCAGTGACCAGAACGGCACTATATGGCGGACGATGGGGGTACATGAAAATATTGTGATTGCCTCTTTCGAAGCGTTGCGGGATGCGGTAATATATAAATTATGGCGGGATGAGGTACGCCCCCAAAGTGAGATAAAGAAAAGCGAATAAAATAGAGGCGTAAATGGGAAATATTGGTTCAGTTTTGGTTCCTATCCATAGGGAAGGGTATCGGTTTATTGTTATTTTTGCGATTGCCACAGCCTTGCTTTTTCTTGTTTCCGATTTTCTCGGTTGGGTTGGGGTTATTTTAACGCTGTGGTGCGCCTATTTTTTTCGTGACCCGCAACGGATCACCCCACAAAGAGAGGGGCTTATCATGAGCCCTGCCGATGGGGTGGTGAATATGATCGGCGAAGCTG
Source organism: Parvibaculaceae bacterium (assembly GCA_965199285.1). Taxonomy (GTDB): domain Bacteria; phylum Pseudomonadota; class Alphaproteobacteria; order RS24; family RS24; genus CBDDGJ01. Next base: position 196,320 of record OZ240687.1, read on the forward strand.
TGCCACCGCCTGAGCTTGGCTTGGGGCTAGAGCCACGCCTACGCATATCGATTTTTATGAATGTCTTTAACTGCCATGTGAACCGCATGCCGGTGGCGGGACAAATTAAGCGTATTCTTTACCGCACCGGACAATTTTTAAGCGCTGACCTTGATAAGGCAAGCGAAGCAAATGAACGCAATTCTTTGCTCATCGAAACAACCGATGGGCAGGAAATTGTGGTTGTACAAATTGCTGGTCTGGTGGCGCGGCGGATTGTTTGTTGGGCTGAGCAAGAGCAGGATTTAATTGCTGGTGAACGGTTTGGGCTTATTCGATTTGGCTCGCGGGTAGATGTTTACTTGCCAGCGGATGCTGTGCCATTGGTTGCAGTGGGGCAAAGCGCGATTGCAGGCGAAACCATATTATCTGATCTTGATTATAATGAGCCTGTCCGCAATTTTTTAAGCCAGTAAATTAGGTTTACCTTGTGTCCAGTATAAAAACACCCTCTCCTAAAAAGAAAATCTCCCAAGAGCGACAATTTCCGGTGCGGCGGCTTATTCCCAATGGAATTACCATCCTTGCCCTATGCTTAGGGCTAACTTCGGTAAGGCTGGGGCTGGAGGAACATTTTGAATGGGCGGCTTTAGCCATTCTTGCAGCCGCTTTTCTGGATGCGGTTGATGGCCGGATTGCCCGCCTATTGAAAGCTGAAAGTCAGATCGGGGCGCAATTAGATAGCCTGTCAGATTTTTTCAATTTTGGAGTTGCGCCCGTTATGCTTATTCACTTTTGGGGGCTACAATCGGCGGGACGCGTCGGATGGGTTGCACTGCTTCTTTTTAGCGTTTGTTGCGCGCTTCGCTTGGCGCGGTTCAATGTTGATATTGAAAACCCGGATCGCCCCGCTTGGATGCGCCATTTTTTTATTGGCGTTCCTTCGCCAATGGCTGGTATTATTGTGATGCTGCCGCTTTATTTTGATTTTGCGGGTCTGGTTGATTTGCGTTCAGCGACGTTTTTAACTGTCCTCATTATTATTTCTGTTGCGGTTTTGATGATTTCTCGGATTCCAAGTTTTTCAGGAAAAACATTTGCCCGCTCGATTGCTCGTAAATATGTGTTACCGGTTATGCTGGCGATTGGCGGCATTGCCGCGCTTCTCTTCAGTTTTCCGTGGCAAGGGCTGATTATACTTTGTCTGATTTATCTGGCGCTCTTGCCGGTGAGCTATCATAGCTATAAAAAATTTTCTAGCGCCTGATAAGGGAGGATAAAAATCTTTCCTTTAACAATCTTATTTGTTGCGGGATAGACAGCATGACGGGTACGAGAACAAGTGTCAATAATGTTGAAAAGCCAAGTCCGAATATGATCGCGGTTGAGAGTTGAATCCAAAGAACAGCTTTTGGGTCGCCAAAGCTGAAAAACCGGTCACCAACATCAACGCTAAGGCCTATCGCAAGCGGGAACATGCCGATCATTGTGGTTAATGTGGTAAGCAAAATTGGTCGTAGGCGTTGTCCTGCGGCACGTAAGATCGCATCAACTTCATTGTAACCGGTTGCCAGTAAGCGCTGAAATGTGTCAATCAACACGATTGAATTATTCACAATAATACCTGCTAGGGCAACAATTCCTGTCCCTGTCATCATCATGCCAAAATTCTGCCCTGTCACAAGTATACCGAATAAAACACCTACGGTTGAGAGGGTGACTGTGGAAAGGGTAAGAAAGGTTGCAAAAAAGCTATTAAACTGAAGCAGGAGGATAACAAACATAAGCGCAAGCGAGCCAATAAAGGCAACGCTCAAAAAAGCAGCCGTTTGTTCTTCTTCATCATTGGATCCGCCAAGTCGAAACTGAATGCCTGGCGGTACGGGATGGGATGCGCGCCATGCCTCAAAATCAGCAAGCGCTTTTTGCGGTAAAATTTTCTGCCCGGTTGCTGGGTCGATAATTGTATCGGCGATCACTCTATAATAACGATAGCTATCTAGCCGATTAATACTGCTTAGCCGTGGGCTTGCAACTCTGGTTACAAAACTGCTTATGGGCACATCGCCATATGGTGTTGCAATGCGAAGCTCATCCAACTTATCTAAGGATCGATAGTTTTCGGGAAACCGAACACGGATATCAATTTCATCTTCCGAATCATCCGGCCGATATTTTGCCAATAGCCAGCCGTCAGAAATAAATTGGACAATGCTTCCTAGACTTGCAATATCAACATTATAGAGGCCTGCTTTTTCGCGATCAATTTCGAGCTCCCACTCAAGTCCTGGCAGAGGGAGCGTATCATCTATATCGGTATAAAGGTCGGGGCGGCTGCGCAAATAGGCGATCAAGTCTCGTGCCGTTTTCTCAATCTCTTCAAGATTGCCTCCAAGAATTTGAACATCCAGCGCTTTTCCTTGTGGCGGGCCATCTTCGCGTTCTCGCGCTTCAACAATAATCCCCGGTATTTTATTTGCTTGCCTAACAATGGCGCTACTGATTGTGCGGGATGAGTCGCGTTGATAATATTCAGCAAAATCAACAAATATCCAGCCAATCGTATCGGCTGGCATATCACTGCCGCCAAAGACTTTCGTATCAGCTGTGTTTGTGCGGGTAAAGGCTGTTTCAATGCCCGGCGTGTTCAATACAATCGCTTCTACCTGTTGGGTGATTTCAAGCGCATCATTTGCTGAAATATTACCGCGGGCGCGAATGAAAATATTCGTCTGCTCGGCTTCCCCTGTACGGAAAAATTCAACGCCGGGATTATTTTGAATATAAGTGGTGATAATTGCGCTCAATAGCAAAATTGCCGCGAGAATAGTGAGTGGTGAATATTTTATACATTGATAGAGAATACGCAAATAACCCCCTGTAAAACCAGATAAATGTAATATGTCACCTCGGCTACTATTGGCAGAAAGAGCGGCTAGATTTTTGTCACCAATTTGTGCCGCTTTGCCAAACATGCCCCCCAATACGGGTAAGAATAACATCGCCGTCACCAGCGATGCACTCAAAACAATAATGACGGTTAAGGGAAGAAATGACATAAATTTACCGGTAATGCCTGGCCATAAAAGAAGCGGTGCAAATGCTGCCATCGTTGTTGCGGTTGAAGAAATAAGTGGCCAGAACATGCGTTCGATTGCCATTGCATAGGCTTCCCTCTTGTCTAAGCCTTCTGTCATTTTACGGTCAGCATATTCGATCACCACAATCGCGCCATCAACCAATATACCCACCGAGAGGATCATGCCAAACATAATCATCATATTCAGATTAAAACCGAATATACCTAAGAGAAAGAAACTGCTCATAAATGACATCGGGATCGCAAACCCAACCAACAGACCGGATCGCAACCCAAGTGATCCGAACACCAGGATCATCACCAATATAATGGCGTTTATGATCGAGAGCTCGAGCGATTCAATCATCGAATATATATAGGATGAAAGATCGCCAGAAAAATCGACCTTAATCGCATCCGGCCAATCGGCTTTGAAGGCAAGAGATTTTTCACGCACAGCTTGGGCGGTGAGAATAATATTCGAGCCCAACCGTTTCACCACTTCAATACCGATTGTGGGTTGGCCATTAAAGCGAGCAAAACTTTTTGCGTCTTTAAATGTGCGTTGCACTTCAGCAATATCCTTAATCTGGATAATCGCGCCTTGGTCTTGCCGCAGTACCAAATTTGCAATATCACTTTCTTGTTCGATCAAGCCTGAAATTGAGAGGGAGAAACTCCCCCCCCCGCTGTCAACTTCGCCGGCTGGAACAATCTGATTATTGCGTGATAAAACCCGAAAAATTTCATCAGCAGAAATGCCATAGCTTTCCATTTTTATTGGATCAAGGAGGATTTGCAAAACCTCTTCACGATGCCCCAACAGATTTGCTTCTAACACATCGGGCATGGATTCAATTTCATCTTTCAACAAACGGGCGCGTTGGTAAAGTTCTCTTTCGGAGAGGTTGCCATATAAATTTATGAGAATGACCGGAAACAAAGCCGCATTAAATTCACGAATTTCCGGTTCGTCTGCATCGGCAGGGAATTTTGATTTTGCTAGATTGACCTTCTCACGCACATCGGCAAGTGCTTTATCTTTGTCAAAGCTAACATCAAATTCGACAATCGCCGCACCATGATGCTGTTGGGCTATCCCACGTATTTCTTTTACGCCGGTGAGCTTTTGTAATTCTAATTCTAGGGGACGCACAATAAGCCGTTCGCTATCTGTTGGCGATATACCCGGCAGGCTTATGCCAATATAGATAAAGGGAACAGGAATATCAGGATCTGCTTCTTTGGGAATATGAATATAAGAATTAATGCCGCCAAGCAAAATAACCAGCAAGAAGACGATCATGGCGCGATTGCGCTCCATCGCTGCTAAAATGATTTTTCTTATCATCTTGCTTCGATCCGTTGTCCGTCATTTACATAATGCTGGCCAATTGTGATGACATTCTCAACCGCTCGCAAACCCGTCACCCACATGCCTTCAGGTGAATCTGATAAGACCGTAACAGGGATGAATTGGACGATATTGCGCCTTATCACGCGCACCCCTAAAACGCCATTATCATTCAAAATCAGCGCGACTTGCGGTAACAGGGTTGCGGTCACTTCATCGGCGGTGAGTTGCAGCTTCGTGCTTATGCCTGTGTGTAATTCACCACCGGGATTTGCAGCTTGCATTTCCATCCTAAAGCTACGCGTTACCTGATTGGGGGTGGGCGCAATATAGCGTATCTGCCCGCTTACGCTTTCACCTGTTGTGAGCATGGCCGTACCAGACATGCCAACATGAAAAAGATTAATTTGATCTTCAGGAATATGAGCGATGAAAACCAATGGATCCTTATCTATTAATATCGCGCATGTGCCGCCAATATTCAGAAAGTTTCCAATCTCAACCGCAACCTCTTCAATAACGCCATTAAAGGGCGCATAAATGCCCGTGCGGGCAAGCTCTAATTCACGTATCTCACGCAAGCCGCGCGCGGCATTATAATTGGCTTCGGCTATATTGAGGTAGGATAATGTGACATGCCCCTTTTGATATAGGGCGAAGGCGGCAGCATAATCAAATTTGCTTGCTTTTTCTTTGCTGCGCGCATCTTGTAATTGTACATCGCGGGCGGCTGTTTCAAGCCGACAGATTTCGTCTCCTTTTTTTACTCGCTGCCCATCACGAACGCTTATGCTCTGAACAAGACCAGGCACTTGCGCGGCAAGCGATATGCTACGATCTGCGGCGCTTTGTGCTTGTAAAGTTAATATTTGTTGATAGCCACGTGCACGTGCTTGTATAATTTGCACACTAGAAACGCCGCCAGATGATTGTTGAATTTCTGTAATTGACGGGGCGGGGGTTTCGTCCCGATGGGGGATGAAAAACCCGCTTACCATCCATAATATCAAGCTCGAAAACACCAATATTGCCAAAAATAAGGGGTGAATTTTTATCCGTCCTAGAGTCGCTATGAAGGTTAACAATGATACGAATTTGGTTGTGCGCATTGCCGGTTTCGATGAATTTTGCTCAGTGTTAGACTCAGTGTTAGACAAAGTGCGAGACAAAGTATTAGGCAAATCTGCTTCACTCTTAGCTAGCGTTTCCTCTCTTGGTGCGGCCGTAGATGGGATATCTGAATCTACAGGGTCTGTGGAATCGAGAAGCTGAAGAATTTCTTCCGTTACGCTTTCTTCCGAACGGAATTTAGCTTCTGCCCCCAGTTTAGATTGTGCGTCTGTTGTTGAGGAAGATATTTCAGTTGGCGCGATTTGCGTTTTGTTTTTGCGCCGCCAAAAATATATAAATTGCCAGCGCGATTGAGTGTTGTCTCGCGCAGCTAATTCTTTTTGCTGGTTGCCTTGTTTCCTAAACCACATAAACCCTTACACCCTTATGGATGTCCCATATTTGATTTCGAATGACTCCGATACGAATCATCCAATGATTAATTGGTTAAATCTATAGCATAATTTGCAGATTTTATATAGAAGCAGCCATATGGCTGGCTTGATTAATTGCGGCTTTTGCATCCAGCTCGGCCGCTTCATATGCGCCGCCGACAAGTTCTGCAGATAGGCCTTTTGATGTGGCCTGCTCGTAAAGCGTGGTGAGGCTCTCTTGCCCCGCACATATAATCACTTGGTCAACCTCAAGTAATTCTGGCTGCTTATTGAGAAGAATATGAAGTCCAGCATCATCAATACGGATATATTCAACGCCATTCATCATCTTAACGCCACGCCGCGAAAGTGTGATCCGATGCGTCCAGCCCGTGGTTTGTCCTAGCCCTCGGCCAACCGGTGTATCTTTGCGCTGCATCAGATAGACTTCGCGATCAGCCCGTGCGACCACCGGTTCGACACCGGTAACCCCACCGCGCGGATGATTTTTGAAATCAATCCCCCATTCCTTGGCAAAAATATCTATATCCAGCGCGGCTGATTTTCCTTGATGTGAGATAAGCTCTGCAACATCAAAGCCGATCCCGCCCGCGCCCATAATGGCGACTTTTTTACCCAAGGCGACACGCCCTTCAATAACATCAATATAACTAACCGCTTTGGGGTGATCTATCCCTTCTAACTCTGGCACGCGTGGGGTGATGCCGGTGGCAATAATGCTATGGTCGAAATCAGTCAGCATATCAGCTTCGACTTTTGTATTCAGGCGTAAATCAATCCCCAGCTTTTCGATCATTTTGTTGAAATATCGCAGCGTTTCGTAAAATTCTTCTTTCCCTGGAATATTTTTAGCGAGGTTAAATTGCCCGCCAATTTGTGCTGCGGCATCAAATAGTGTCACCTTATGACCGCGCTCAGCCGCGATTGTCGCATACGCCATGCCAGCAGGCCCCGCGCCAACCACCGCAATATTTTTAGGCGCATCGGTTTTTTCATAAGTCAGTAAGGTTTCATGACAGGCGCGCGGGTTTACAAGACAGCTTGTCATTTTGTGACCAAATGTATGATCGAGGCAGGCCTGATTACAGGCAATGCAGGTGTTAATTTCATCGGCACGGTCTTCCGCTGCTTTTTTGACAAACTCACTATCGGCCAAAAGCGGGCGCGCCATTGAAACAATATCTGCATCGCCATTTTGCAAAACCTGCTCGGCAATTTCTGGCGTATTAATCCGATTAGAGGTAATGCAGGGAATGTTAACGGCTTTGCGCACCCGATTGGTAACCGATGTAAAAGCAGCGCGGGGCACCATTGTGGCAATGGTCGGCACGGCACTTTCATGCCAGGTAAAATGGGTGGAGATGATATTCACGCCTGCCGTTTCAAGCGCCTTTGCGAGCAGTTCAATTTCTTCCCATGACATGCCGCCTTGCAACATATCCATCGCGGCAATCCGGAAAATGATAATAAAATCATCGCCAACGGCTTTGCGAGTCGCCTCCACAACCTCAATCGCAAAGCGCATCCGGTTTTCGTAAGACCCGCCATATTCATCATCACGCTGATTGGTTTTTTCAACCAAAAAGGTTGAGATCAAATAACCGGCGGAACCAATAATTTCGACCCCATCATAACCGGCTTGTTTGGCAAGCCGCGCACAATTTGCATGATCGTCTATTTGCTTTTGAATGCCTGCCTTATCCAACTCTTTGGGAACAAAGCGGCCAATCCGCGACCGAATAGGGGAGGGGGCAACCGCATTTTCGGTTCCGGCCAAGGGCCCTTGATGCAGAATTTGCATACATATTTTCGCATCTGGCGCAGCTTTATGTACCGCATCGGTAATTATGCTATGCTGCATGGCATCTTCTTCGGTTGCTAACATGCCGGCAGATTTGCTTTTGCGCTTTTCGGGAACCACCATAGCGGCTTCTTCATTCGGCATTATACCGCCGGTGATAATCATCCCAACCCCAGCGGCGGCACGTTCAGCATAATAAGCGGCCATCCGCTCCGCACCATTTTCAACGTCTTCCAGCCCCGTATGCATTGAACCCATCAGGGCGCGGTTTTTAATCACCGTAAAGCCAAGATCAAGCGGTTCAAACAGGCGCTTATATTTTTGGTGTCCTGCTAATATATGGTTCATTTTTTGGTTCTCCCCCAGACAAATTAGCTATAGATTATAAGATAACAATATAAAGGCAAGGCTTATGAAACGAAATAATCTAATTTTATGGGCATTTATCATATTTGTGTTTTGGGCGATGCCCTGGTTGCATATGATGCTGTATATGGGGTGGTTACATCTTTCGCATCAGCATGATGAGGGCGATATAGGTGTTATCGCGCAAGATGGCATGGTGGTGAGTGCGCATGGGCGAGCCTCTGAAATTGGCCGCGATATATTGGCCGCCGGTGGCAATGCGTTTGATGCCGCGATTGCGACCCATTTTGCGTTGGCGGTGGTCTATCAGCAGGCCGGTAATATTGGCGGCGGCGGATTTATGGTCTATCGCTTAAATACAGGCGAAAGCGGCACGCTAGATTTTCGTGAAAAAGCCCCCAAAGCCGCACATCGCGATCTCTATATTGATGCGGATGGTAAGCTGGAAGCATGGCGGGCAAAAGAGGGGGCTTTATCGGTCGGAGTACCTGGTGCGGTTGCAGGTATGGGGGCGATTCATGCGCGCTTTGCTTCGCAAGATTGGGCGGCGCTGATTGCCCCTTCGATTGCGCTTGCCCGCGATGGGTTTTCCCTTACCCCTAAAGCGGCACAAATGTTCAATCGCTATCAGAAAATGTTTCGTAAATATAATGATTTTGCTGCCTCGGTTTTGCGTGACCAGCCTTGGCAGGCTGGTGAGGTGATAAAATTTCCACAACTTGCCGCAACTCTAAAACGCATCGCCCAAAATGGCGCGCAGGAATTTTATCGAGGTGATACGGCAAAGCTGATTATCACCACCATGCAAAAACAAGGCGGTATTATCACCCAAGCCGATTTATCGGCCTATCAACCGGTTTGGCGGGAGCCGATTATTTTCGATTATCGCGGGCATAAAATCATTACCATGCCGCCCCCCTCAAGCGGCGGGATTGCGCTGGCGCAATTATTGGGGGGCATTGAAGCCTATAATGTCAGCGCGATGCAGCATAATAGTGCCGCTTATATTCACTTATTGACCGAGCTGGAGCGGCGGGTTTATGCCGACCGCGCCACCCATTTGGGGGATACAGATTTTGTTGATGTCAATATCGCAACGCTCACCAGTGCCGATTATATTACCGCGCGCATGGCGGATATAAAGCTGGATATAAAAACCCCTAGCCCAGACGTGAAAGCCGGTCATGTGGAGATTATTGAGAGCGTGGAGACCACCCATATCTCAATCGTTGACGGGGCAGGCAATGCGGTGGCGATCACCACGACATTAAATGGTAATTTCGGCGCAAAGGTGATTGTCGAAGGGGCGGGCTTTCTACTGAATAATGAAATGGATGATTTTTCGATTAAGGCAGGTCATGCCAATCAATATGGTCTTTTGGGTAATCATAAAAATGAGATTGCCCCCGAAAAGCGAATGCTGAGTTCAATGACTCCAACCATTGTCGAGAAAGAGGGCGCACTCAAAATTGTACTAGGCACGCCGGGCGGCGCAACCATCATCACATCGGTGTTTCAAACCTTACTCAATATGATTGATTTTGAGATGACGGCGCAAGCTGCCGTAAACGCGCGTAAGACTCATCATCAATGGCAGCCGGATATGGTTTTGATGGAAAAAGGCGCGCCCTCATGGTTAAATTATTGGGGATTGCGGCAGCGTGGGCATCGGATAAGAACCTGGCCAGAATTTTCTTATGAGCTTGGCCGCTTGCAGGTTATTCGGGTTAGTGATAAAGGGCTTGAAGGGGCAGCCGATTATTTGCGAGGGCATGATGACAAAGCTGAAGGATATACGAAATAGCAATGCGTGATAAGGATTTAATCGTACCGGAAGCTCCGCCCGAAACGCCGATTGTGGTCGCGGCACTTTACAAATTTGTAGCACTTGATGATTTGGAAAGCGAGCAGGCGGGGCTACAAAAAATTTGTCGGCGGGCAAAAATTTTTGGTACTTTATTGCTGGCAAAAGAGGGGATTAATGGTACTGTCAGTGGAACACAATCAGCCCTTCAAAGCCTTATAAATTACTTTTCAGAACATACACAATTTTATGATATTAAACCAAAATATAGCTTTGCAAAAGAAAATAGTTTCTATCGTATGAAGGTACGCTTGAAGAAGGAAATTGTCACAATGGGGCAGCCCGATATTGATCCCACCAAAGCGGTTGGCCGTTATGTAAAACCGGATGCGTGGAACGCGCTTATCAGTGATCCCGATACATTGCTTATTGATACGCGTAATGCCTATGAAGTGGCGATTGGTACATTTGAGGGCGCGGTTGATCCACAAACCGATAGCTTTCGTGAATTTCCGGATTGGCTTGATGCTTATCTGGCACAGCAGGAAACACAACCTAAAAAAATTGCGATGTTTTGTACTGGCGGGATAAGATGCGAAAAATCGACCTCTTATCTTGTGTCAAAAGGGTTTGACAATGTGTTCCATCTTGAAGGTGGTATTTTGAAATATCTGGAAACGCAGCCAAAAGCAGAAAGCAAATGGCGAGGCGATTGTTTTGTATTTGACCAACGCGTATCGGTGAGACATGGCTTAGCGCAGGGAGATTATGATTTATGTCATGCCTGCCGGATGCCGATTACCGAAACCGATAAGCAAAGCTCTCACTATCAGGCTGGTATATCCTGCCCGCATTGTTTTGGCGCGCATAGTGAGGCGCAGTTACAGCGTTATCGGGAGCGGCAAAAGCAAATCGATCTGGCGAAGGCGCGGGGTGAAACCCATATTGGCGGGGATAGTGATGAATATGACGAAACCGGTACTTTATAGTTTTCGCCGTTGCCCTTATGCGATGCGGGCGCGGATGGCGATTGCGCTTACGGCGCAGGGGGTTGAATTGCGGGAAATTATTTTGCGTGATAAGCCGACGCATATGGTGGCTTTATCAGCAAAAGGCACAGTACCGGTTTTATGGCTTGGCGATGATAAGGTGATCGATGAAAGTCTGGATGTGATGAAATGGGCGCTTCGCCGTCATCCACTTATTGAAACCGCTGATTGGGATTTGATAGCGCATTTTGATGATGTGTTTAAGTTTCACCTCGACCGCTATAAATATGCCGCCCGCTATGAGGGGGCAGATGCGGTAACGCACCGAACCGAAGGGGTAAAAAGCCTGCTCGATATTGAACAACGTCTTTCTCATAATAAAAATAAGGCAGATAAAAACTGGCTGAGTGGTGAGGATTATGGTTTTACCGATTTGGCGATTTTACCCTTTGTCCGGCAGTTTCGGATTGCCGATATGAAATGGTTTGATGAAGAGCTTGGATTGCCGCATGTGCAAAACTGGCTCGCGCATTTTCTCACTCACCCTTTATTTTTGTCGGTGATGAAAAAATATCCAGTATGGCAAGAAGGGGAGAGCGGGATAAATTTCCCGTAAATAAAAGGAATATAAAGGAGAGGATTATGAGCAGTGAGTTTGAGAATAAACGTGTGGTTGTCACCTGCGCAGATGTATTTATGGGGGACATTGTGGCGCGGCATTTTGAAACTATGGGCGCCAATGTGCTGGCTGATAAACAGCCGCTTACCGATGAGGCGCAAGTTGATGCCCTGCTGGCAGAAGCGGGCGACACAGATATTCTGGTGATTAATCTTGATGAACCTGCCCATTCAGCGCTGGCGGATGAGATAAAAGATGATGATTGGTTTATGTTGGCGGATAAGCTGGTGCATCCGCTAATGCGGGTGACCCGTGCCTTTTTACCACATATGAAAGCCCGTAAAGCTGGTAAGATCATCGCGATTAATAGTTCTGCTCCCCTTCGGGGGCTCCCCAAAAACGCATCTTATTGTGCGATGCGCGGGGCGCAAAATGCGTTTATTCAAGCGGTTGGCAAGGAAGTGGCGCGCGATAATATACAGGTGAATGCGGTCGCGCAAAATTATGTCGAAAACGAAACCTATTATCCAGCCGCACATATTCAGACCGAGCGGTTTCAGGCGCATTTGAAAGCCAATGTGCCGAGTCAGTCTGTCGCACCAGAAGCGGAAACGGCGCATCTTGTGGCGTTTCTGGCTTCGCAGCATAATACCCATATTGTCGGCCGGATCATTCAGCTCGATGGCGGCTGGAGCTAATATAATATAAGTTTCGCTTAGGAAGCGAGTTTTGCCAAACGATTGTTAATAATTTCTGTTGCTTCGCTCATAATCTGATCGATAAGTTCCTGACATGTTGGCACATCGTGGATAAGTCCGGCAACCATGCCGCAGCTCCACGCGCCGGCATTCATTGTGCCATCGCTCATGATTTTCGGATAAACACCGGCAACCTCATCCATAATATCTTCAATTTTAAGATTATCGCCAAGTGCTTTTTCTTTTTCGACAATTCGTTCGACCGCTTCGTTTTTAAGCACCCGCTCGGTGTTGCGTAAGGGACGCATAATCAGTTCTGTATCAAGTTCGCTTGCTTCAACCAGCGCATTTTTCACATTCACATGTACCGGTGCTTCTTTGGTGGCAATAAAGCGGGTCCCCATATTAATACCATCCGCACCAAGTGCCAGCGAAGCGGCAAGCTGTTTTCCATTGCCCATCCCGCCTGAAGCAAGGAACGGAATTTCCAGCTCTTCGGCAGCGCGTGGTAGCAAAATCATATTGGGGATATCGTCTTCACCGGGATGTCCTCCACATTCGAACCCGTCCACACTCACGGCATCACAACCAATGCTTTGTGCTTTTAGCGAGTGTCGTACACTGGTGCATTTGTGGATTACTTTTATCCCCGCCTCTTTAAGATGCGGCATAAAGGCTTCAGGGGAACGGCCAGCGGTTTCAACAATTCTCACACCGCCCTCAATGATTGCTTTGATATAGCCTGGATAATCGGGGTTTGCAAAACCTGGTAGAAAGGTGAGGTTCACCGCGATTGGTTTATCGGTCATGTCGTTACATTTGGCGATCTCATTGGCAAGGTCTTCTGGTGTTTTTTGCGTAAGTCCGGTGATTGTGCCTAATCCGCCCGCATTTGAAACCGCTGCCGCCATTTCCGCAAAGCCGACATAATGCATGCCACCCTGCATAATGGGATATTCAATATCAAATAATTCCGTGATCCGTGTTTTCATCTCTTTTCCCTCTCCCCATTTAGGTTTGTTATATTGAACGTCACTCTAAAGGCTTGCCAGAAATTCGCAAGATAAAAATATCTATAATAAAACACTTGTAAGCGCGGCGTGGTTTGGGTAATTTCTCACCCAAAGATAAAAGGAGATAATCAAATGGGTGATGCATATATTGTTGCTGCTGTGCGAACAGCGGGTGGACGTAAAGGGGGGAAACTGAGCGGCTGGCATCCGGCGGATTTAGCTGGCAAAGTGCTCGATGAATTGGTTTCCCGCACCGGCAATAAACCAGAGCTGGTGGAAGATGTGATTATGGGCTGCGTTGGGCAGGTTGGTGAACAGGCGAATAATGTCGCCCGTAATGCTATTCTCGCGTCGAGCTTGCCAGAAAGCGTGCCGGGAACATCGGTTGATCGCCAATGTGGGTCAAGCCAGCAATCAATTCATTTTGCCGCGCAAGCGGTTATGTCTGGGGTGATGGATATTGTCATCGCCGCTGGGGTGGAAAGCATGACGCGGGTTCCCATCGGCACTTCGGCGGCGCTGCCTTATAAAGCAGGGATGGGATTTTATGTCAGTGAGAATATGAAAAAACGCTATCCAGATGTGCAGTTTAGTCAATTTGCAGGTGCTGAAATGGTCGCCAAGAAATATGAGCTGGATAAAGCCTCGCTCGATCAATATGCGTTTGAAAGTCATCAAAATGCCATCGCCGCCACTCAGGCCGGTGCGTTTAAGGATGAGATTTTACCGATTGAAGTGACACTTGAAGATGGCAGCACTGAAATGCATACGGTTGATGAGGGTATTCGTTTTGAAGCAAGCCTCGAAGGTATCCAAGAGGTGAAACTGCTTGCTGATGATGGGATGATTACCGCCGCAACTTCCAGTCAGATTTGCGATGGTGCATCTGGCGTGATGATTGTGAATGAAGAAGGGTTGAAAAAGCTTGGGGTTGAGCCGCTGGCTAAAATCATTCATATGACGGTGATTGGTCATGATCCGGTGATTATGCTGGAAGCGCCGATTCCGGCTTCAAAACAGGCAATGGAAAAAGCCGGTCTTAGCGTTGATGATATTGATGTGTTTGAGGTGAACGAAGCCTTTGCCTCTATTCCGGTTGCTTTTATGAAAGAGCTTGGGGTGCCGCGTGAGAAGTTAAATATTCATGGTGGTGCTTGTGCGCTTGGGCATCCATTAGGCGGGTCAGGAACCAAGCTGATGGCGACTTTGGTAAACGCGCTTAAAACCAAAAATGGTAAATATGGCCTGCAAACCATGTGCGAAGGTGGGGGGCTGGCGAACGTCACCATTATCGAGAATTTGCAATAGACTTAAATGCCCCGCCTTTACGGGGCATTTTTTTTAAGAGGAGATAAAAATGGATCAACCAAAAATAGTGCAAAAGCAGCCCTATAAGATTGCGGTCGAAACCGGTAAAAATTATTTCTGGTGCAGTTGTGGCCTGTCTGCCAATCAACCTTTTTGCGATGGCTCACATAAGGATACGGAGTTTCAACCAAGCAAATATAAGGCTGAAAAAGATGGTGATGTTTTCTTTTGTGGATGCAAGATAACTGGCAAAGCTCCGCTTTGTGATGGGTCGCATAATAAATTATAACCCTTATTCTATTTTTTAAGCCCTTAACGCATAGAGCATGACAGCAGCGGCGGGATTTCTCTATCCGTAGCACAGCGATAGGCTAATTTTTGCGGCAGATGCCGAAACGCTTATTACAAGATTATTACCGTCGGCATCTGCGTGAGGGAAATAGCGCCGTATATTTAAACCCTATCCCCCATTTGTGCTGCCCTCCAACGCAATATTAATCGCATCTTCATAAAGGCGAGAGGCTTCTTCTTTCAACAGCTCAGCCATATGGGCATAAGGTTCAGACTCAACCGGTGAGCCATATTGCGCATCAGCCAGAGCAGAACTTAAGGCGGATAAAGCGCCCGTTAAACGATGCATGCGATATTCGCGTTCTTCGCTTGTATAGCGAATACCAAACCTTTCGTGCATGAACTTGTTTGCGCCGTCAGCTTCATTGTCAGCTTCATTCGTTTGATGCTTTTGCCTTTCTACACCGGGATGAACTAGGTTTCCTGGACCTTCCCTATCCTCTTTATCTTCTCTGCCGCTCAAATTTTGTGATTTATTGTCTGCTCTGTCTTTATGGGGTGCGTTTTCGTGCATGCCTTAACTCCTGTTTGATGAAGTCCGGCGATCCCAGAGGTGGCCGGACGGACACGAGTCAACACGCCCAACACGAGTAAGGCTCTCACGCCGTCCGACCGCATGAAATATGCGGCCGACGGCAGACGTAAAGCGCATATTCAAGCGCTCGTGTTTGACGGGGTGTTGACCCGATTGCAGAATGTGCTGCAATGTATTTATACTAGGTGTGATTTAGATATATGTCAAATTCAAATGGTTTAAAGCCAAAACCATAGCTTAGGCCGCGGCCATAGCGATAATATCTTGGTCAAGCCCGACCACTCTTGGTGGCTGGACGGACACCAGGCCACACGCTCTGTACAGGTAGAACTCCCACGTCGCCATCTTGTAAAAAATATGGCCGCAAACAACTATGCGGCAGGTTCAGCATGACCCACATCAAAAATTTAACGCATAGAGCATGACAGCAGCGGCGGTGGAGACATTTAATGTCGTAAATCCATCCGTCCCTGCGCTTGCCCCTGCACTTGCCCCTGCATGTGGTAGATGCGATAAGATGGTGCAATTTTCTTTTGTCAGGCGACGAAGACCTTTGCCTTCCGCTCCCAATACGCATGCTAAAGGCTGGTCTGCACCATAGGTGTTTCTAATCTCACCAATCGGCATATCGCCGCGCTCATCCAACCCAATCACGACATATCCTGCCGCCGCAATTTGTTGTAAGCCACGCGCCAGATTGCTGATGGTCGCAAGCGGCACAATATCGAGCGCGCCGGATGCTGCTTTTGCTAGCGCCCCATCGGGGGTGGGGCTGTTGCGTGCGGTCATGATAAGTGCGCCCGCACCAAACACTGCCGCCGCCCGCAATATCGCCCCAACATTGCGCGGGTCGGTAACTTGGTCGAGAATAATCAACATCTTGCCTGTCGCAATAAGAGAGGGCAGGTCGGGCTCAGGCAAAGGCGCGGCTTCGATAAGTACCCCTTGATGGACGGCATCATTGCCCAAAATCTGGCTCAACCGTGCCGCTGTTACAGTTTCTATCGGAATATTGGGGAGAGATATATCCGCCTGCAAATTGACTTGTAAATTGGCGAACCCATTATCAGTTGCCAGCAATTTATAGATTTTGCGCTGGCGATTTTGCACCGCTGCTTTAACCGCATGCTGACCATAAATCAGCATATTATCGGTGCGGATTTTATTTTTATTGTGAGGCTTGCCTTTACCCATGAGGGCATTTATAAGCGTGGTTTGCAGATATTGCAATTATGCTGACAAAATGGGTTATCTTTGGAGGGATGCCCGAGTGGCTAAAGGGGACGGGCTGTAAACCCGTTGGCTATGCCTACGTTGGTTCGAATCCAACTCCCTCCACCATTTTGTTTGTTCATTATTGTGTTTTCGCGACAGTGTTTTCTTATGCGGGTGTAGCTCAACGGTAGAGCCGCAGCCTTCCAAGCTGAAGACGAGGGTTCGACTCCCTTCACCCGCTCCACTGTATCGTTCACGGTAAAAATAGAAAGACGCTAGCGCGTCACATCATGGCCATAAAGCCAATCCATCCGCTTATGTATGAGGGCAGGGGATAGGGTGGCGGCAAGTTTCATTGCGCCATAGGTGGTAAATTGCGATAATTTTGTTCGCCGGTGAAACAGGTGCATATTCGCCCGCGCTGCCGCTTGCACCTTAGCGGTGCGGTGAAACCGTAAGGATTGATAGCTCTTAAGCGCTTGCACTATGTCGGTATTTTGCGCCCCCAAAACCTCCCCTAACATCTCGCCTAATATCCAAGCATCTTCCATCGCCATCACCGCGCCTTGCGCCAAAAAAGGCAGCATGGGATGGCACGCATCTCCCAATAAAGCGACCCGCCCCTCAACCCATTTTTCAAGCGGGGCGCGGTCATATAATGCCCAAAGATGATGCTGTTCTGCTTGCGCAATAATATTAAGGATAATCGGGTGATAATTTTCAAAATCGGCAAGTGCGTCTTCTTTTTTGCCTTCGATTGTCCAGCCTTCTTCTTGCCAATCATCACGCTCGACAATGCCGACCAGATTAACCAGCTTGCCTTGCCGTAAATAATAGGTCACGGCGTGCCGTTTTGCGCCGACCCATACGCATCCCGTTTCGGGCGGTAGAAGTGGCTCCAGTTTTTCACGCGGCACGGTCATCCGCCACGCCACATTGCCGGTAAAGCGCGGCGCATCGCGCCCCAAGATTTGCGCTTTTATTTGCGAGTGAATCCCATCCGCGCCGATAAGAATATCACCGGCAATCTCTTCGCCCGTTGCAAATTGCGCGGTCACGCTTTTATCATCTTGCTGATAGGATATAATTTTCGCATTGGTGCGGAGGCTTCCGGCGCGCTGCTCTTCGAGCCTATCCGCTAATATGCGGAGAAGGTCAGCGCGGTGGATTTGAACATAAGCCGCGCCCCAGCGTTTGGGCGCAATCTCTTTGACAGGGATTTGAAACACTTGCGCGCCGGTTTTGCCGATACGCAGTTCATTGCTTTTGGGTAAAAAACCGGCTTGTAAAATCTGCTCTTCCAGCCCGAGCTGGCGCAGCACATTCATCCCATTTGGGCTGATTTGAATGCCGGCGCCTATGTCTGTAAGCGCAGAGGCTTGTTCAAGCACCTGCACATCCCACCCTTTTTGGATGAGACATAAAGCGGCGGTTAAGCCGCCAATTCCGCCCCCGCTAATGATTGCCTTTGGCATTTTTCTAACTTATCCGTTTTCCAACTTATCCCCGCGCATGAATATGGCTCTATGCTAAGTGCTGGAGATTGTTCATGAGCTTAAAGCAAGAATTTTATCACAAAGCCTTTATGAAGTATATTCGTTACGGCATACCGATGGAGCTTTCTTTGAAGAAAGAAACGGCCGATAATCACTCAACCCAAAAATATATATGGCGCACACAGCGCGATGGGAAAGTGCGTGACAGCCATCGTAAGAATGAGGGGAAAGTGTTTTCATGGGATGACCCGCCCGCTACCGGCCATCCCGGTGAAGATTATGGTTGCCGGTGTATTGCCGAACCCTATGAAGATGAAAGAAAGGAATTTGTATCACATGAATTGGATATTCCGGCAAGTCTAGGGAGGCGTTGGGAAAATTTTGACTTTGTCCGGCATTTTTATGATGGAGAAAAAGAAGCCGTCACGCTGGCACAAATCGGGCATTTAGACGAAATTGCCAATCGCTGGGCGGGGTTGAGGCTTAAGGAATGGATAAGTCAAATTTTTAAGAAAGCCCGCAAATCAGCAGATGGAAATTTCACTGAAGATTTTGAGAATACATATAATTTTGAGAGTGTCGAATATTCGCATGGTGACTCCACTGTCCGCGGTGTTTTTTCGGGAACTGTTCACACTGAGGGTAATATGATTTCTGTATCGGGCGAAACCAAATATGAGTTTTTCGATGTGTTTACCGATCCTGGTGATTTCAGAACAATTTTGAAAGGATTACGACAATCGCCAGATGCGGTTAGATGGCTTATCGAAACGGTCGCTCATAAATTAGGGATAAGACATATACCGGCAGATGGTATTGAGGAAATTGACGAGGATGATGTCGCGGAATGGTTTTTCATATTGTTCGAATTTGGGGGAGACCGATATAGTATAAGTGGTCACTGGACATCTGAGTTAAATGCTTTAATTTATAAGGATGATAAGAAAAGCAACTTTTAGGCGACGATCATGTTTCGCAGTATAGGGCGTTTTATATGGAAGGCGTATGAGATTTACTGCCTTACTATCGGCTCGCTCGTGGTTTTATATATTCCTTTTGCTACGGCTATGATGCTATTAAAATTTGACTTCGCATATTTGCCAAATGGGGTTCGGATCGCCCATCCTTCGATTTTTTCTGGCTTTTATGAAACTACCTTGTGGCGACCAAATGGCGGCGGCCGGATTTATGATGGCTATGTTGACCTTATCTGTTTTAATGATGATTATATTTATGCAACAACTTATGAGGAGAAATATTTCATCTATTCTGTGCGGGAAGATAAACTCGTCACAGTTTCGCGTCGTGAAACCCCCTCCCAAGAATATATGGATATAGAGCGGGCATCTAGACTTTTCCATCCCGAAACACATAATTGTGATGGATATTTCAAAGGGCTTATGGGGCTTACTCTTTTTCTTCATGATTCCAGTCTTCTTCGTGATCTAAAAAAGGAATTAGAAAACAAGAAGAAAAATGATAAGACAAGTGATTTTTAGGAGGTTATCATGTTCCGCAGTTTAAGACGTTTTATATGGAAAGCTTATAAAATCTACTGCTTTTTTATTGCCACGCTTTTGAGCTTATATGTTATTTTTACTATCTCTCACTATCTATTACAGCTTGATTAGCTATAGCTTTGATTTTCCCAATGCAACAACATACGCTATAACAGGACAGTGGAGCGGTAAATTCGATGCCATCATTATTGCATAGTGAAATCGGGCGGCATATACATATTATATGAAGACATGTAGGCGGATAAATAAAGCTATTTTTAAGGTGGCTGCTATCATCCTCACTATTCCGCTTCTGTTTGCGCTGGCTTGGATTATACTTAATTTATTTTCAGTGGCGTATATTTTGGTCGCCGGAGAAACATGTGCGCGTTTACCCAATGGCATGTTGATTTCAAAAGAAGCAATTTTTGATAGGAATGACAAATATTGGCACAGTTTTCATGCCGTTCTTAAAAAGCCGGACGGAGACATTATTTATGGGTTTGGTGATTGGGCAAACCATATCACCCAAACCACGATTTATTCCAGCTATTCAGCATATCGACCTGATGTCGGACTTGTTCAGGAAGATGAAAATCCTGAACTATATGCGCGTTTGATTAAGGAAGCGGGCGCGCTTATCTATATAAATGGTAGCCCAAGCGCAAAAGAGGGGGAAAACCAGAACGGACATCTTTCCTTCACTCTGATTTATGAGATTTTACGTGCGCATCCTGATTATCAATATAAAGGCTGTCCGGTGGCTTTATTTGCAGAATAAAGGGCGTATCTTCGAAAGGTAAAAGATACGCCCTTATTGTTTTTGGATTTTTTACTTAACCCTTTTACTGTAAATCCCCTTATTTTAGGTCAAACCGATCCAATTCCATCACTTTCACCCATGCGGCGATAAAGTCACTGACGAATTTATCTTTCGCATCGTCAGAGGCATAGACTTCCGCCAAAGCGCGCAATTCGTGATTATGACCGAAAATCAAATCCACCCGCGAGGCGGTATATTTAACCTTTCCGCTCTGGCGGTCACGGCCTTCAAAACTTTGTGCCTTGTCATCAATGGCTGTCCATTCGGTTGCCATATCCAAAAGATTAACAAAGAAATCATTGCTCAGCTGCCCCACATTATCGGTAAACACGCCTTGCGCGGAGCCATTATGATTGGCACCAAGCACCCGCAAGCCGCCAATAAGGGCAGTCATTTCTGGTGCTGTGAGCGAAAGTAAATGCGCCTTATCAACCAGCAATGACTCGGCGGGAACCGTATAAGTGGTTTTCATGAAATTGCGGAACCCATCTGTCTCTGGCTCCAATGGCGCAAATGATTCCGCATCAGTATGCTCATCACCTGCATCAACGCGGCCTGCTGTAAACGGCACAGTCACATTATGACCGGCATCATGTGCGGCTTTTTCAATCGCGGCAGAACCGCCAAGTACGATGAGATCGGCGATTGATACGGGCGCGGATGAATTGGCTTGAATGCCCTCATAAACGCTGATGACTTTTGCCAATAGTTCTGGATTATTCGCCTCCCAATCCTTTTGCGGGGCAAGCCGAATACGTGCCCCATTTGCCCCGCCGCGGCGGTCTGAATCGCGATAGCTGGCGGCAGATGCCCAAGCGATATTCACCAATTCACCAACCGATAGACCAGAGGCAAGAATTTGCTCTTTAAGCGTTGTGATATCTGCATCACTAAGCGAAGCGTCCATTGCTGCCGGTAATGGATCCTGCCAGATCAGGGTTTCTTTTGGAACATCCGCGCCCAAATAACGCATGATTGGTCCCATATCACGATGCGTCAGCTTATACCACGCACGAGCATAAGCATCGGCAAAATAGTCATGGTCTTCATGAAACTTTTTGGAGATTTTCAAATATTCCGGATCGGTGATAAGCGCAATATCTGTGGTTGCCATCATGGTTGGCACTTTTTTGTCAGAACCATCAACTTCAGGTGCCATATCCGCATCTTTCACACTCACCGCCTGCCATTGGTTTGCGCCTGCCGGACTTTTGGTAAGCTCCCACTCATAGCCAAGCAGCATATCAAAATAGCCGCTATCCCATTTAATCGGGTTTGGTGTCCACGCGCCTTCCAGCCCGCTGGTGATTGTATCAACGCCTTTGCCGCTTTGATAATCATTCGTCCAGCCAAAGCCTTGCTCTTCAATCGGCGCGGCATTGGGTTCGCGCCCAACATGGCTGTCTGGAGCTGCACCATGGGCTTTGCCAAATGTGTGGCCACCGGCGATTAAGGCAACGGTTTCTTCATCATTCATCGCCATGCGGGCAAAGGTAATGCGAA
Source organism: Parvibaculaceae bacterium (assembly GCA_965199285.1). Taxonomy (GTDB): domain Bacteria; phylum Pseudomonadota; class Alphaproteobacteria; order RS24; family RS24; genus CBDDGJ01. The sequence goes on from OZ240687.1 coordinate 218,257, forward strand.
TATCTTTAGCTGAATCGGCAGGGTCGGGATTGCCATTTGGCCCTTCCGGGTTCACATAAATAAGCCCCATATGAACGGCTGCAAGCGGCCGCTCTAAAACCTCCGCGCCATTATCTTCGCGGCCGCCATCATAGCGCGATTGATTGCCAAGCCATTCGGCTTCCTCGCCCCAATAAATATCTTCCGCAGGTTCCCAAATATCAGCGCGTCCACCGCCAAAGCCAAAGGTCTTAAAGCCCATTGACTCATGCGCGATATTGCCGGCCAGAATAAACAGATCTGCCCATGAAATAGTGCGGCCATATTTTTGCTTAATTGGCCATAAGAGCCGCCGCGCTTTATCCAGATTGGCATTATCTGGCCAGCTATTGGTTGGCGCAAAACGTTGTAGACCTTGAGAGCTTCCGGCGCGCCCATCGCTGGTTCTATATGTGCCGGCGACGTGCCATGCCATCCGGATGAAAAACGGGCCATAATGACCATAATCAGCTGGCCACCAATCTTGTGACTCGGTCATCAGCGCATGCAGATCTTTTTTGACCGCTTCTAAATCAAGCGATTGAAATGCTTTTGCATAATCAAAAGACGACTCCATCGGGTTTGAAAGTTCGGAATGTTGACGCAAAACATTCAGGTTAAGCATTTGCGGCCACCAATCGCGGTTACGCCTGCCGCCACCGGCGGCGTGTTTTCCATCCACACCAGAAAAAGGACATGAGCTCATAATATTTCTCCCTTTATTATCATTATTTCAAGTTTTACAAATAACAAGAAAAGCCCACCCCGTCTATGATTTTCGGCAATGCCGCCGCGATTTTCTGGTTATAAGTCTAATTCAATCCAAACTGGCACATGGTCGGAGGGTTTTTCCCAACCGCGCGTGTGCTTATCTATGCCGCAATTTGTAAGTAAATCAGCCGCTTGCGGACTAAGCAAATGATGGTCAATCCGAATCCCATTATTTTTTGGCCATGCGCCGGCTTGATAATCCCAAAATGTATAGGTTTGGTCTCCGGTTTCGCATAGCGTTTCGATCGCTTCGGTAAGCCCAAGATTTTTAAGCGCCCGAAACGCATCTAATGTGTCTTGACGATAGAGGGCATCGCCCCACCAGCTTTCAGGATTATGGCAATCGGCGGCGGTGGGAATAACATTATAATCGCCCGCCAGCACAAACGGCTCTTCATGTGTTAAAAGCGTGACGGCATGGCGATGCAGGGCGGCCATCCAGTCCAGCTTATAGGGATATTTTTCACTGTCTACCGGATTGCCATTGGGTAGATAGAGCGATGCCACCCGCACCGCGCCCTTATCACTTGTCACCAGTGCCTCTATATAACGCGCTTGTTCATCGGCAAAATCAGGAAGCCCAATCTGAACATCTTGCAGCGGATATTTCGACAGCAGCGCCACCCCATTATAGGTTTTTTGCCCATGCGTCGCGATATTATAGCCACATTCCTCAATCGCCTCATGCGGGAAGGCCTCATCCACACATTTTAATTCCTGCAAGCACACAATATCGGGGCTGCTTTCGGTCAACCAGTTTTGCACATTCGCAAGCCGCGCCTTAATCGAGTTCACATTCCAGCTGGCGATTTTCATGGCAGAGAGGGGCTAAATTGAAAAAGATGTGCCGCAGCCACAAGCGGCAGTCGCATTCGGGTTGCGGATTTGGAAACTGGCACCGATAAGGTCATCCACCCAATCAATTTGCGACCCTTCCATATATTGCACCGAGATCGGGTCAATCAGCACTTTGGTTGTACTTGTGCCAAGCACCACATCATCATCTTGCTGTTGGGTGTCGATGCTGAAATCATATTGAAAGCCGGAGCAGCCGCCGCCTAACACTGAAATGCGTAACATGCTGCCGGCATTTTCAGCGCTTAAAATTTGTTCTATTTGTGCCACTGCACGGTCTGTTACCGATAAATCTGTCATCCCTATAAGATAATGCGTATCTTCTTGCTTTTCAAGTGCTTATGAATTTGTTAGGAGAAACTATGTATAGACAACTTGCAGCCTATGCCTCCCATGCCGATGCGTCGCGTGGGCGGCTTTATGATGAACCAGCAAGCCGCACCCGAACGGCATTTCAACGTGATCGCGATAGGGTTGTGCATGCCAGTGCGTTTCGCCGCCTCGAACATAAAACGCAAGTATTTATTGCTCATACGGGTGATAGTTATCGTACCCGTCTTACCCATTCGCTTGAAGTGGCGCAGGTGGCGCGATCTTTGGCGCGCGAGTTACGCTTGGATGAAGATTTATCCGAAACCCTAGCGCTGGCACATGATTTGGGGCATACGCCGTTCGGTCATGCTGGTGAAGAGGCACTGCATGCGCAAATGCAAGATTATGATGGCTTTGACCATAATGCCCAATCTTTGCGTATTCTCACTAAATTAGAGCAGCGTTATATTGGCTTTGATGGGCTCAACCTGACGTGGGAAACGCTGGAAGGGCTTGCAAAACACAATGGCCCACTCTTAACAGACGGCAAACAATTATCTGACTTGCCATTTGCGATGCGTGACTATGTTACGCAGCATAATTTGGAGCTTGCGAGCTGGGCAAGTGCGGAAGCGCAAGTTGCAGCACTAGCGGATGATATTGCCTATCATAATCATGATCTTGATGATGGGTTGCGGGCGGGTCTATTTGGACTTGACGATCTCACCGCGCTTCCTCTGATTGGAGATATTATTCACACGATCAAACAGGAGCATGGTACGGTTGCACCACGGCGATTCCGCAATGAAATGATCCGCAAAATGATTTCGGCGATGATTGCTGATCTGGTGACGGAAACTGAAAAGCGGTTGGCTGAATTGCGCCCCCAATCCGTCCATGATATTCGGCATGCAGATTATGCGGTGGTTGGGTTTTCGCCTGAAATGCAAAAAAACAATAAGGCAATCAAACGCTTTTTGCATGAGGCCATGTATCGCCAGCATGAAGTTAATCGGTCTATGAGTAAGGCAAAACGTATGGTCAGTGACTTATTCCAGCTTTATATGGCTGAACCAACATTATTACCAGAAAGTTGGCAAACCAAATCGAATAACAAGATTGAGGTTGCGCGGCGGATTTGCGATTATATTGCGGGGATGACAGACCGGTTTGCAATCCAAGAATATCGGCGTTTGTTTGAAATATCGAATGAGTTGGTATAAGAAACGGCGATGAATATTTTTCACGATATAAAGGTTATTTTGCTGGCGCATTTAGAGTCTCTATATGGCGATCAGATATCTTTTGAACGGGTGGTTGTCGAGCCCCCCCGTGATCCGGCGCATGGCGATATTGCGACCAATGCGGCAATGGTGCTGGCAAAACCTCTCCAAAAACAACCGCGTGAGGTGGCAGAAGATATTGTCCGTTCTTTGCAAGCCGATGCGGTGATTGAGACGGTTGAAATTGCCGGAGCTGGCTTTATTAATATGCGGCTGGCGGATAACGCATGGCATGATATTGTCGCTGATATTATTGAATCGCGGGCTGATTATGGGCGCGCGAAAATCGGTCAAGAGGCGGCGCTTAATGTGGAATATGTATCTGCCAATCCAACCGGACCGATGCATGTCGGACATGCCCGCGGTGCGGTGGTGGGCGATGTGTTGGCAAATTTACTTGCCTTTGCGGGTTATAATGTCACCCGCGAATATTATATCAATGATGCTGGCAGTCAGGTGGATATATTGGCGCAATCGGTTTTATTGCGGGCGCGCGAAGCGGCTGGCGAAATCATCACCATTGCGGACGGGCTTTATCCGGGCGATTATCTTATTCCGGTCGGGCAAAAATTATATCAGGATTATGATGCTGATTTATTTTCCAAGCCGATGGATGAACAGCTTAAATGCGCTACAGATTATGCTCTACCCGCAATGATGGATATGATTAAAGATGATCTCGCAGCGCTTGGGGTGCGGCATGATGTTTTTGTGTCTGAAAAAAACCTGCATGAAAATGGCATGGTGGAAAATGCGCTCGCAAAGCTCGAGGCGCAAGGGCTGGTTTATCAAGGTGTGCTTGAACCGCCAAAGGGCAAAGAGCTGTCTCCAGATTGGCACGCCCAAGAACAAACATTATTTCGCTCTAGCCAATTTGGTGATGATAGTGACCGTGCCTTAAAAAAGGCCGATGGCAGCTGGACCTATTTCGCGCCCGATATTGCCTATCATCTTGATAAAGCCCAACGCGGCTTTGCGCATATGGTGAATGTCTGGGGGGCAGACCATGCTGGCTATGTGAAGCGGATGGCGGCAGCGGTTGCAGCGCTTACCAATAATACCGTTCAGTTTGATGTCAAAACCTGTCAAATGGTGAAACTCATGCGCGGCGGTGAACAAGTGAAAATGTCAAAGCGCGCTGGTAATTTCGTGACTTTGCGTGAAGTGGTTGATGAGGTTGGCGCGGATGCGGTTCGATTTATCATGCTAACCCGTAAAAATGATGCGCCATTGGATTTCGACTTTGATCTTGTCAAAGAGCAATCGCGCGATAATCCGGTTTTTTATGTCAATTATGCCCATGCACGGATTTGCTCTGTATTGCGGCAAGCGCCAGATATATCAGGTGTGCCGGATATATCATTATTAGGGCATGAAAGTGAAATCGCGCTGATAAAGCAAATGGCGAATTTTCCGCGCACCATCGAATCAGCCGCCAAAACGCATGAACCGCATCGGCTTTGTTTTTACATGCAAGAGCTTGCCGCTTCTTTTCACAGCCTGTGGAATATGGGGAAAACTCACCCGGAATTGAAGTTTATACAGGAAAACAAAGATTTAACGATTGCCCGGCTTGCATTATTAAACGCTTGCCAGATTGTTTTTCAAAATGCAGCCGCTATAATTGGCATTCATTTACAGGAAGAGATGCGGTAATGGGTATATTTGATTTTCTAAAAAAGAAATCTCGTGAAAATAGGGAACAGCCAGAAACGATAGATGATGAGATAATTTCATTACAGGCTATGATGAGAGCTGAGAATCTTAGCAATCCGCAGATGCAAGATTTACGCCAAGATCCGGCTAATGTCGGTGAAATGGAACAGTTAGATTTCAGTGCCATAGACGCGCCTTTGCCCGATTCGATTAAGCCTGAGAAGGAACGACAAAAAGAATTAGAAATTGCGTCCTATCATCGCCAGCAAAAATTGCAGAAATTATTACAATTTCTTGACCCGCGCACTTTATTTCACAGTCTTTTAAAGTCGGTTATTGCGGTTAGTTTTTTAAGTTTTGCGATTATCGCTATTGCCTTATATTTTTATGCTTATACAACCGGGTTGGAAGCGGGGCAAAAAGATTTGCCGCCGATTATTAAAGCGTCTGCCACCTCTTATAAAGTCAAACCGCCAATGGCTGATGGGGATATATTAGAAGAGGATTTGGTGATCTATAATATTGCGGAGGGCGGTAATGCGGTCACAGGTGAACGTCGCCCTGCTAATGCAAATGGTAGGGTTGAGAGCCTGTTTGGTGCAAACCGTATGGGTGTTGCGCAACATAAATCACCTTCTGAATCAACCATCATTATCGATTATAGCCCAACGGGTGATCCGCAGATTATTATTCCGCGTAAATTGCCCGTTATTCGTGGAGAAGAGGCAGATCGTGCGCCATCCGATGATTATCCAGAGCATATTCATAATCGCGAGATACCAAAGCCAGCCCAATCGACGGGAAGTATAGATCAAAACCCATCGCAACCGAATGATATGATTTCCAAACCGCCATCGCTGACCAAAAAAACAGCGCCAGCACCTAAACCACGGGCAGTTTCACAAGAACCAACACCAATACCGGCCGCCCGCTCCTCAGCATCAGCAGCTTTTATGGTACAAGTGGCGGCAACCCGCAGCTATGCTCAGGCGCAGCAGCTATTTGATCGGCTAAAAGGGGAACATCCTGATTTGCTGCAAGGCTATGATCCATTGATCGTTCGGGCAGACCTAGGTGCAAAAGGCGTTTTTATGCGGGTAAATGTTCCTGGTTTTGCAAGTAAAAGTGAAGCTGGTAGATTGTGTCGTATGCTTAAAGGTCGCGGACAAGATTGTCTTGTAAAACGACAAGAATAAAGCATGGACAGGCACGCAGTTATTTATGGTGTCGCGGGAACAAGGTTAACAGATTCCGAAAAGCAAATTTTTTCGTCCGCACCTCCATGGGGGATTATTTTATTCGCCCGCAATTTTTCAACTGCACAAGAGCTAAAAACCCTTATTCGTGAGATTAAAGATTTTTTTGAGGATAGGTGCTTCCCCATTTTAATTGATCAAGAAGGGGGGCGCGTCGCGCGGATAAAACCGCCGCTTATGGCTGCTTATCCGCCAGTAAATATATATGGCAAATTATACCAAAATCATCCGCAACAAGCGATACAAATGGCATTTTGGGGAGGTACGCTTTTGGCGGCAGATTTGAAAGGGTTTGGGATTAATATAAATTGCGCGCCTTGTTTGGATTTGGGTTTGCCCAGCCAGAGCGATATTATTGGTGATCGTGCCTTTTCCGATGCGCCAGAAACCGTAACCCAATTAGCAATGGCGATGATGGAAGGATTTGTGCAAGGGGGGGTGCTGCCTGTTATCAAGCATTTGCCCGGGCATGGTCGGGCGCAAGTTGATAGTCATCATGATTTACCAATCATTGAAGACTCTATTGCGGTTTTGGCCGCGACAGATTTCTTGCCATTTCAGAAAGTCTCGCGCGCGCCGCGCCTGTTTATGGGGATGACGGGGCATTTGCTTTATCCGCAAATTGATGCCACATATCCAAGCACCTTATCGCAAAAAGTCATCTCACATATTCGCGATGAGATAGGGTTCAAAGGGGTGTTGATGAGCGATGATATTTCAATGCAAGCTCTGTCTGGCGATATAAAAGTCCGTGCGATGGCGGCTTTGCAAGCCGGTTGTGATCTGATTTTGCATTGTAATGGAGAATATGAAGAGATGCGCCAATTATCGGAAATCATCCCTGTTTTGGAGAAAGCGTCTGCCAAGCGGGTAAATTCGATCGCGCAACAGCTAAAAGATATTGATACACACGCGATTTATTATGTGAAAATTGAAAAAGAATGGGCAGAGGGGATGAAAGATGTTTTTCCGCAAGCGCGAAGCAGGCTATAATGTCACTCATAAAATATAGGATAAGGCTGTGAATGATATAACTGAATTTGAAGAAGGGCTTGCCTATACGCCCATATCTGAAAATAAAGCAGAGACATTGCAAATTACGCTAGATGGGTTTGAAGGACCATTATCTGTGTTGCTGGATTTGGCGCGCAGCCAGAAAGTCGATTTAGCGCAGATTTCAATTTTGCAGCTTGCCGAGCAATATATTGCTTTTATTCAGGAAGCAGAAGATTTGAAATTAGAGATTGCGGCCGATTATTTGGTGATGGCAAGCTGGCTTGCTTATTTGAAATCTCGTCTGCTCCTGCCGCAAGAAGAAGATGAAGAAGAACCAACGGCAGAAGAATTGGCAGCGCGTTTGCGGTTTCGCTTACAGAGATTGGAAGCGATGCGTGAGTGTTTATCACAACTTATGAATCGCGATTTATTGGGGCGCAATGTTTTCGCGCATGGGATGCCAGAAGGGGTGCGGATAAAACGCCACACACTCTATCAAGCAAATCTTTATGAATTGCTGACCTCTTATTCAAGCCATCGTTTGCAGCATTATCACGAAAATTGGACACCGCCAAAACTAAATGTCGTGACGCTGACCCGGGCGCGAATGCGGCTAGAGCGTATGCTCGGGAAAATCAATGATTGGGATCACTTAGATGAGTTATTATTAGCGGGCAATATTCCGAAAGGTCGCCGCCGCACCTTGCTGGCAAGCGGATTTGCCGCCACGCTCGAATATATTAAAGATGGGCGGTTAGAGGTGCGGCAAGAGAAAAATTTTGATAAAATTGCGATAAGGCGCGCCCGCCCAAAATCGCATCAACCCTATTCAGAATAAAAAAGGCTAAAAGAGACAATAGAGGAAAAAATGGATAAGGAACATATTCGGATTGTTGAAGCCATATTATTCGCGGCGGTGGAACCTCTGGATGAAAAAACATGCGGCGCGCATTTACCTGAAGGAACAGATGTGCAAGCGATTTTGCAAGCGATTGAAGAAAAATATGCGCAGGCTGGATTTCAGCTTGTGAAAGTGGCCGGTAAATATGCCTTCCGTAGTGCGCCCGATTTGGCTTATGTCTTAGAAAAGCACATTGAACAGCCGCGCCGCTTGTCAAAAGCGGCTCTGGAAACACTGGCAATCATTGCCTATCATCAACCCGTCACCCGCGCCGAGATTGAAGATATACGCGGGGTCGGGGTTGGCAAAGGGGTTATTGATGTTTTATTGCAAACAGAATGGGTGAAAATAAGGGGGCGGCGGCGGGTTGCGGGACGACCTGTAACCTATGGCACGACCGATAATTTTTTATCGCATTTTGATTTAGAGAGCGTTAAGGATTTACCAGGGCTTGACGAATTGAAAGCGGCAGGACTTTTGGATGGGCGTTTACCACCAGGCTTTGATATTCCTGAGCCTGACCCGGATCATGATCCGGAAGAAGACCCGCTCGATGATAATGATAGGGGAGACGAGCTTCTGGAAATGGATCAAACTGACTAATGGCCGACCATCCTCCAATTATTGAGTTTAAAAATGTATCTTGTCATTTGGGAGACCGCCTGGCGATTAATAATGTGAGTTTTAGTCTTTCGCATGGCGAGAGCCTGTGTTTGTTGGGGGCTTCCGGGTGTGGCAAGTCGACAAGCCTACGCTTGGCGGCAGGGCTTGAATCTTTGCAGCAGGGCGAAATTTTTATGGATGGTGAACGGGTGAGCTCGGTATCTAATAGCCTACCACCCGAGCATCGAAAAATAGGATTTTTATTTCAAGATTTTGCGCTATTTCCTCATCTTACCGTGTGGGAAAATATTTGCTTTGGGCTGCATCATTATGAAGCGCCGGTGCGTGAAGAAAAAGCGACTTATTTACTCGAAGCTGTTAACATGCAGGCATATCGTGATCGCTATCCCCATAGCCTATCAGGGGGCGAGCAACAGCGTGTCGGGCTGGCGCGCGCGCTTGCGCCTGAACCGCAACTGATTTTAATGGATGAGCCATTTTCCAATCTCGATCCACAATTACGGGAAGATATGCGCGATCTGACCGCCGATATATTGCGCAAATTTGAAGCCAGTAGCTTGATTGTAACCCATGATATTGATGATGCGATGCGGCTAGCGGATCGGATTGCGGTTCTTCATGAAGGGCAATTACGCCAATGTGATACGCCAGAAATGATTTATAAATCACCGAAAGATTTAAGGGTCGCCCGTATTTTGGGAGAGCTGAATGTGTTTCCCGTGCGCATAAAAAATGGGCAGATGGACATGATTTTTTCTGCCCCGCACCCCCGTTTGACGCTTGCCGATGGCGCTTATAGCTTGGCGCTGCGCCCCCATCATATTCATTGTGGGGAAGGGGCGTTTGCGTTTGAGGCGGATTTACAGATTAAACGATATTTGGGAACAGGCTGGCTATGTGAGCTTATCTTGCCAGATGAGCAGTGTGTATCACTTGTCGTGAGTAGCCAAACGCCGCCCAAGCAAGGTGCACAGATTTTTAATGTCAATCGCGACGCAATTATGCTATTTGAAGATAGTGATTAAGAAATAATACTTAGGAGTGATTTATGGGTATTAGTTGGGTACAGATTCTGGTTGTCGTTGTGTTGCTGGTTTTATTATTTGGGCGCGGGCGGATTTCAAGCCTCATGGGCGATGTTGCGCGTGGTATTACCAGTTTCCGCAAAGGCTTGCGGGAAGAGGCGAGCGACGAAATTGGCCATAAAAGCAGCGATAAAGATAAAGACTAATCATGTTTGATATTGGCTGGAGCGAAATGCTATTATTGGGCGTTTTGTTATTGCTGGTGGTGGGGCCGCAACAATTACCTGCCACTTTGAGACAGATTGCTCATTATGTAAGGCAAGCCCGGCAAATGGTAGCGAAATTACGGCTTGATGTCGAAACCATGACGGAATTGCCGCCATCGCCATTAACGCGCTCTTCTTTATCAGCGCAGGATGACCCCGCTGCGCCTAAATTATTTTCTGACCCCTCTGACCCCTCTGCGCAAGCCGATAATGAGACAGACAAAAACCACCTGAAGAACAATAATGAGAAACAATAGCGCATGGCGGCTACGGATATGAATGAGACAGATTTAAGCGCCGCGCCCTTAATCGAGCATTTAATCGAATTGCGAACCCGATTGCTCTGGGCGCTATTGTTTTTTGCCTTCGCATTTTTGCTGACAATTTGGTTTGCCGGCGATATATTTTCATTTCTGCTTATGCCTTATGAACGCGCGCATGGAGAGGCAGGACCGATTGAGCTGATTTATACCGCCCCGCATGAGTTTTTTTTCACACAAATTAAAATGGCACTATTCGCCGCTTTTTTCCTGATATTTCCGATCTTTGCCTATCATATTTATCGATTTGTCGCGCCCGGCCTTTATCAAAATGAACGCCGCAGCTTTTTACCCTATCTGATTGCTGCCCCCCTCTTATTTGGCACTGGCGCGGCGCTGGTGTTTTTTTTGGTGATGCCTTTGGCGCTTGAGTTTTTTCTCACCATGCAGATCGAAAATGAGCAAGCGCAAGTGGTGATGATGGCACGGGTGAGCGAATATTTATCGTTCACCATGATATTGATGATGGCGTTTGGCTTGTGTTTTCAGCTGCCGGTTATTCTTACTTTATTGGGACGGGTGGGGATTATCACCGCGCAAGGCTTAAGGCAAAAGCGGCGTTATGTGATTGTGCTGATTTTCGCGCTGGCAGCCTTTCTCACCCCGCCCGATATTATCAGCCAAATCGGCTTGGGCGTGCCAACCCTCTTACTTTATGAAATTTCAATATTTTTGGTAGCACTTGCGGAACGCAAAAACGAAACGCAAAAACAAACATAAATCATGTTGTAGATGGATTAATTTGCTCCCTGCAAAAAAATGTAATATATTACAAAATATTGCAATTATATGGGGGAAGCATGCACCGCTTTATTCTTCTTATTACACTTATCTTTAGTCTTAGTTTAGGTGTGTACTATTGTGGTGAACACGCGCGAAGATTATCTTTGCAAGAGCCGATCTCGATAAAAAATGAGAGTCTCGCTTCACCTGATGGGCGGGCGCAATTCTGGCTGGTTAATCAGTCTCGCGACCATAATCAAGGGCGATTACTCTATCATATCTCCTATGATGGTGTGCCGGTGATTGAACCATCTCGGATGGGATTACGCTTTGCCGCGCAACACGGATTCGATGACGATTTACAAATTATTGCGCTTGCAAAACATAATCATGATGAAACGTGGGAACAGCCATGGGGGGAGCAACGCTTTATCCGCGATCATTATAATGAATGGCTGGTAACGGTGCAGCGCATTACAAATGGTCAGGTGATGAATGTTAGAGTGCGCGCATTTAATGATGGGGTGGCGTTTCGTTATGAAGTGCCAGAGCAAGCTGGTTTTGATGATGTGCTGATTACTGAAGAGATAACCGAATTTGATCTTGATGCTAAGGCACGCTCATGGTGGACACCGGCGCGCAAGTGGAATCGATATGAATATTTATATGAAACCACGCCCTTAGCTGAAATTGATGAGGTTCACACACCTTTAACGATACGCCTCCCCACAAATAATATCCATGTGGCGATACATGAGGCTGCATTGGTAGATTATTCGGGCATGAGCCTATCAAGCATGCGCGAAGGCAGATTGCAGGCAACACTTGCGCCGCGTGCCGAAGGCGGGCTGGTGAAACTAAAGGGCGGTTTTAAGACACCTTGGCGCACTATTCAAATTGCTGATACGGCCGCCGGATTGGTTGATAGCGATATGATTTTGAACCTTAACGAGCCAAATAAGCTCGGCGATATGAGCTGGTTTAAGCCAGGCAAATATATAGGCATTTGGTGGGATATGCACATTCGCGAACGGAGCTGGGGAACGGATTATTTTCACGGTGCAACCACCCAGTATACGAAATATTATATGGATTTTGCGGCCGAACATGGGTTTGATGGGGTGCTGGTCGAGGGCTGGAATATTGGCTGGGATGGTGATTGGTATCATAATGGTGATGTGTTCAGTTTCACCGAAAGCTATCCCGATTTCGATATTGCGGCGATTGCGGCTTATGGTCGTAAGCGCGGGGTAAAGCTTATTGGTCACCACGAAACATCTGGTAATATTACGAATTATGAAAATCAAATTAAAGATGCCTTCAAACTTTATCAGCAACATGATGTCGCTATTGTGAAAACCGGTTATGTGGCGGATGCAGGTGACATTAAGCGAATTGGTGATAATGGTGTGACGTATTATGAATATCATGATGGACAAGAACAAAACGATCATCATTTACGGGTGGTCAAGCTGGCCGCCAAGCATCAGATAGCGATTAATCCACATGAGCCGGTTAAAGATACGGGGTTACGGCGCACATATCCAAACTGGGTGAGCCGCGAAGGGGCGCGTGGCATGGAATATAGTGCCTGGGGGGTACCACCAAACACACCAGAGCATATGACGATTATGCCCTATACGCGGCTTTTATCTGCGCCAATGGATTACACGCCGGGTATTTTCGATTTACGCCCGAATGAACAACCGCCCGTGATGGATAATTTCCCGCGCCATGATAAGCGGGCGCGGATTGAAACAACTCTCGCCAAGCAGTTGGCGCTTTATGTGGTCATTTACAGTCCCATTCAAATGGCGGCAGATCTGCCACGCAATTATGAAAAAAGAATGGATGCGTTTCAGTTTATCAAAGATGTGCCTGCTGATTGGGAAGAAAGTTATACGCTTGCTGGTGAAGTTGGCGATTATATTGTTTCTGTTCGTAAAGACCGCAATAGCCAAGACTGGTATTTGGGCGCCCTTACGGATGAAAACAAGCGTAGGCTAGACATTGATTTTTCATTTCTTGAAGATGGTGTTTATGAAGCACAGATTTATCGCGATGGGGCGCAAGCGGATTATGAAAACGCCCCTTATGATATTGTTATTGAAACGCGACAAGTTTCAAAAACCGATAAGATGAGTTTGCGCTTAGGACGAAGCGGCGGCGCCGCCATCCGCTTTAAGAAAATAAAGTAAAGGAAGGTTATCATGAACGATAAGACACAACAAAAACCAGCTTTAAGCCTGTTACAAATATGGAATATGTCATTTGGTTTTATCGGCATTCAGGTGGGGTTTGGCTTGCAAAACGCCAATGCCAGCCGTATTTTTGAAACGCTCGGGGCCAATGTTAACGAGCTTGCTCTTTATTGGCTCGCAGGGCCGGTGACGGGGCTCTTAATACAACCGCTTATTGGCTATATGTCTGATCGCACGTGGACACGGTTTGGTCGACGACGTCCCTTCTTTCTGATTGGGGCTTTATTGGGATCATTTACCCTCATTGTGATGCCAAATTCGCCCGCCCTTTGGGTTGCCGTGTCGTGTTTGTGGATTCTTGATAGCTCGCTTAATATTTCGATGGAGCCTTTTCGTGCATTTGTTGCAGATATGCTGCCCTCCAAGCAGCGCCCCAGCGGTTATGCTATGCAAGGCGTGGCAATCGGAATTGGCGCCGGGCTGGCGTCTGGCTTGCCGTGGTTTCTGACACTGCTTGGTGTATCTAATGTGACCCAAAGCGGTATTCCCAATAATGTACAATATGCATTTTATATCGGTGCGGCGGTTTTTATTCTGGCCGTATTATGGACGATTATCAAAACGCCAGAATATACGCCAGCGCAATTAAGCGCTTATGAAGCGGCAGACACATCGCAAACAGCGCGATTGCGCCAAGCCCCACGAGAGAGCATACCACAAATCGGGAACTATCTTAAATATGCTCTCATTTCGCTTGTTTTGGGTGGTGTTTTGAGCGCGCTTATCGCTGCCTATCAACTCGAAAAAGAATTATATGTTTTTTCTGTGGCGATTATTTTTTACGGTGTATTGTGTCTATTTAACGCGTTTCTACTGGCGCGGCAAAACCGCGACAATATGCTAACCGAGATTCTTGATGATTTAATGCATATGCCTTTGCTTATGCGGCGTATTGCGATTGTACAGTTTTTCTCTTTTTTCGGTTTCTTCATTATGTGGATTTATACCACCAGCGCGGTGACCAGCTATCATTTCGGGAGCACCGATACGCAAAGCGTTGCTTATAATAATGGGGCTGATTTGGTTGGGGTTTTGTTTTTGACATATAATGTGATTGCAACGATTTATGCTTTCATATTGCCCTGGATCTGCAAATATATCGGTGTACGCTTAACCCATAGTCTTAATCTCGTCGCTGGTGGTTTAGCCATGATCGGGTTTTATGTCTTTACCAATTCTGATTATCTGTTCATCTCTATGATCGGGATTGGTATGGCATGGGCGAGTATTTTAACGCTACCCTATGTCGTGCTATCGGATAATGTACCATATGAAAAAATGGGAATTTATATGGGTATATTTAATTTTTTCATTGTCATCCCGCAAATTATTGTCGCCTCTATTATTGGTAGCATCCTCATTCATTTTTTGGATGGACAGGCAATTTACACATTATTAATTGCAGGAATCGTTTTATTCATAGGTGCCTTTTCTATGCGTCTATTTGTCCCTTACGATAATAAGGATATCGTCTTATAATGGTGAAAAATATCAAAATGCAGGATATTGCGAAACTTGCCGGTGTTTCGACAGCCACTGTATCACGCGCCCTTAGCGGTAACCCACTTGTCGGAGAGGGAACGCGGCGGAAGGTTTTTGATCTTGCACGTGAGAAGGGCTATTTTATTCGTCCGCATATGCTTTCTTCTTTTGAGACCCATGCCGAAAAAATTAATATTGTTGTTCCCCTGCCACAAGCACGGCAAGGCTGGATGAGCGATCCGTTTTTCCTCGAATTGCTGGGCGCGATAGGGCAGGCGGCGCAAAATAATAAATGTAGCTTTGTTGTCTCGCATATTGTGCCACATCATATGGATGATTTATTGCAGCTGGTAAATGACAGCTCTTGTGTCGGAACAGTTTTTTTGGGTCAAAGTGATTTACATGAGCGGTTAAATCAGCTCGCCAGTTTTAACCGTTTTATTGTTTGGGGGGCGGACGTTGAACAGCAACGCTATTGTTCCGTTGGCACTGATAATGTGATGGGGGGGCGGCGGGCAACGCGGCATCTGCTTCGGTTAGGTCGCAAACATATTGCTTTTCTTGGTGATATTGAAGCGCCAGAAATTCGACAGCGCTTTCTCGGTTATAAGGAAGCACTGGCAGAGCAGAATATTGAGTTTGATAAGAGCCTCGTTTTCCCTTTTCCTTTTGAAGTTGAGGGTGCGGAATCTGTTGTGAAGTCAAGTTTTGTCGGGCGCGACGATATTGATGGTGTATTTGCGGCTTCTGATACAATTGCCATTGGTGTTATTCGTGGGCTAAAAGCACTTGGCCGCGATGTGCCAGAGGATCTGTCCGTCGTCGGTTATGATGATATTTATATGGCGCGCTATAACTCACCGGCTCTCACAACAATAAGGCAGGATTTTGAAACAGCAGGACGGCTGATTGTCTCCAAGCTATTGCATCAAGCCGAGGATAGAATGATGATTTCTGAACGCCTCGCAACCAATGTCATCATCCGCGAAAGCTGCGGGGCATAAATTATAAGCGGGCGATGAAGCCACTATAAGCGGGGAGTGTGCTGGCGTGCTGTGAAATCTCACCAATCGCAAGTTCAATTTCGATGTCACCAAACATATTGTTAAAAGCAAGCTCTTTATTTGTGAGATTAAAGACGCATAATTTGCGATCTTCATCAAGCGTGCGGGTGAAAATTAATAATTCATCTTGAGATAAAAATTCAATATTCCCAAGTCGTAAGGAAGGGCTGTTTTTACGTAATGCGATAGCTTGTTTATAGAAATGAACGGGTGCATTGAGGGTTAGCCATTGTTGCGTAATCGCTCGTTCTTGATGCGATTTGTCGACGGGCAGCCAGCAGGTTTGGTTTTCAGAAAACCCTGCCTGCGGTGCGTGTGCATCCCATGGTATAGGGGTGCGCGCACCATCGCGGTTAAGCGTATCTGGCCAATTCGCAACGGCCTCTTTGTCGACAAGAAGCTCAAAGGGAATATCGCTATGCTCTAATCCCAATTCTTCACCCTGATAGATAAAAATATTTCCGCGCAAAGACATAAGCAATAAAGCTAATAATTTGCTATACTGATCTGGCGCGCAATCACCACGCCAGCGACTAATCGCGCGTGGGGCATCATGGTTAGAAAATGCCCAGCTCGGCCAACCGCTTTGTGGATCATTATCATGCCATTGATTTATCGTTTCCTCAATCCGTGCGGCGGTAAGGTCTGGCGCATAGAGAAAGTCAAATCCGTAAGCTGTGTTCAGACGTCCCTTGCCATGCACAAAATTCTGCATTTCTTGCAGCGGAAAAGGCCCCCCCACTTCGGCGACTGAAAATATGACGCCATATTCATCCATAACTTTGCGCAAATCTTCAATAAAGCCGATAATTTCAGGCTGTGACATATTATATTTATGCCGCTGATAATCAAAAGGGCGTTGCGGTGGTTTTTTGAACACTGTTTCAGGCGGGTTATCGCGCAGTTGTAAATCATGCATACCAAAATTTAGCGCATCAAACCGGAACCCATCAACGCCGCGATTAAGCCAGAAGCGCGCCACATCCAGCATGGCTTTTTGCACTTCGGGGTTGTGCAAGTTCAAATCTGGCTGTTCGGTGAGGAAATTATGTAAATAATATTGTTGGCGTCGGGCATCCCATTGCCATGCTGCGCCGCCAAATACCGATTGCCAATTATTAGGTGGACTGCCATCCGGTTTAGGATCAGCCCAGACATACCAATCTGCTTTTGGATTATCATGTGATTGGCGACTTTCATTAAACCAAACATGCTTATATGAACTATGCGAATAGACTTGATCAATAATCACGCGCAAATTCAAGCCATGCGCTTTTTCGACGAGCTGCTCAAAATCATGCATCGTGCCGTAACACGGATCAATGGCACAAAAATCTGAAATATCATAGCCAAAATCATCCATTGGTGAGACAAAGAAAGGCGAAATCCAAATCGCGTCAACACCTAGCTCAGCAATATGATTTAATCCTTCTATAATACCGACCAAATCACCAATACCGTCACCATTGCTATCGCGGAAGCTGCGTGGGTAAATGTGATAAATGACCGCCCCTTGCCACCATAATGGCGAGCGGGTTTGTGGCTCAATATTCGGGGCAATATTCGACATAGATATTCCTAATTTGCGTGACACACGGCAATTCCAAGCGGTGGCAACTTGATACTTATCGTCGCTGTTGTCGTGACGCGTGCCGGACAGTCGCCGAGTAATGTTGTGAATGTTTCTGAGGTGGCGTTGATCGCAATATTTAAGTGGCGTGGTTCGTTACTCGTATTTACAGCAATGATATATTCTCTTCCATTGTCAGGATCAATACGTGAGAATGCAAAGCCACGCCCACTATTATCACGCGTGCCATCTGCTTGTGGTTGATTGCGCTCGCTATATCGCAAAATACTATCGCCTTGCCGTAAGGCTTTGTGGGCCTGTCTAATTTCTGCATATTCAGAAATCGCGAGATAAAGCGGATGGTCGCGATCAAAATTCTCGTCCGCTGTGGTCTTGTCCGTACCGATAAGGTTATTATCATTGTAAACGGCGACTTTACTTGGAAACAGGCTTTCACGGGCGAGCTGGTCATGCCCGTCACTGACAAAGCCTTGTTCATCGCCAGAATAAATCACGGGCACGCCCCGCATGAAGAACATCAGCGCATGGGCAAGTTTGGTTCGGGCGAGAAGCTCAGCTTGTGAAATATCAGGCATTGCAGATTTTAGCAGACCAGAAAAACGCCCCATATCATGATTGCCAAGAAAGGTTGGCTGTCGCCGCGCCGCAGCTTGTCCGCCGCGATAAATATCATCAGCATTAAAAAATTTAATCAAACGGTTCGTATCAGTTTTTTGTGAAATTACATCAAATATAGCAGATTGAAATCCAAAATCCAAAACCTGATCAAATCCATCAACATGCGTAAAGC
Source organism: Parvibaculaceae bacterium (assembly GCA_965199285.1). GTDB lineage: Bacteria > Pseudomonadota > Alphaproteobacteria > RS24 > RS24 > CBDDGJ01. Next base: position 236,451 of record OZ240687.1, read on the forward strand.
GCGCAAGAGCGCCAGGGTCAAAATCATAAACTTCGCCAAACATATAGAAATCTTTAATGGCATGTGTTTGGGCGCGCGCTTTCATGGCAGGGAGAAATTGTCGCCAGAATTCACTATTGACATGACGCGTGGTATCAATGCGGAAACCATCAACCCTATATTTATCAATCCAGCCCCCGAAAATATCAATCATCCCGGCAATCACGCGCGGATGCTCGGTGAAAATATCATCCAATCCACTAAAATCACCATATAAAGAATCCTCACCTTCAAAACTTGTATTGCCGCGATTGTGATAATATTGAGGGTCATTAAGCCATGCTGGCGTTTTGACAGTCTCCTCACCCGCCGGAATGAAAGGCGTATAAGCATAATCATTGCGGATAAGTTTGGCAAAATTTTCAGCCGTTTGTAATTCATCGGCATCGCCCAAAAAACCATCATTGATAGCTTCATCATGAATACCGCCACGGGTGGTGTAAGGATAGTTTCCTTTATCGCGATAAGGACATGACGCATCGGCCTCTTGGTCTGGCCAGTCAGGGTCATGACATTCACGATAATTAATGACATCGGCACTATGATTGGTGATGATATCCAAATACACTTTCATATTGCGCGCATGGGCGGCATCGATGAAAGCCTGTAAATCCTCTTCTGTTCCCAGGTGCGGATCAGGTTTTGTAAAATCAGTAATCCAATAGCCATGATAGGCGGCGCTTTCATCGCCTTCCGGCCCTTGCACCGGCTTATTCTTATATATAGGACCAAGCCAAATAGCTGTAACGCCCATGCCTTGAATATAATCGAGTTTTTCAGTGAGGCCAACTAAATCACCACCATGATAAAACCCCTTATGGGTAGGATCAAAACCATGATCGAGGCGGTTGCCGTCAATGCCACCACGGTCATTATCGGGATTGCCATTATTGAAGCGATCAGGCAACATAAAGTAAATCACTTCATCAGTCGCAGGACGCATAAGATAATGTGTGTCACTTACAGACTGCACGTCATTACTTTGATTCATCCAAACCAACCCCAAGCCAATAATAGCGACTAAAGCAATAATAATGCGTTTCATGTGTCTTTCCCTTTTGTGAATGTCTCTATAACAACTTTACTGAAAAATATACAAAATTTTGAGCATTATAGAAAATAAATTTGAGAAAAAGAACGATTATTTTAATCACGATTTATATTTATTTAATAATAACAATTTATTATATGAAATTGGAATAAATTCTCTATTTTTCACTGGAATGAAAATAATTGCATTTTTTTACATTTTTATGTTGCAATCGATGCGAGGCTCCTATAATTATTATGTATAGATTTAGTCTATTTGAACATTAGGCTGTCTATGATACGAAAATATACATAAACCGTTTGGAGATATCTAAACGCACGGGAGGAGCTAATATGTATAGTAAGATTAACAAAAGAAACCGTTTACTATCTGGCGTGGCGGCCATTTCATTATTGGCACCCATCGGGTCGGTTATGGCGCAGGATGAAGAGGTTGTGAGCGAAGTAACTGTGACAGGTATTCGTCAGTCAATTAAATCTTCGATTAGCACAAAGCGAAATGCTGAGGCGATTGTGGAAGCCATTTCTGCGGAAGATATCGGCAAGCTGCCGGATGTCTCGATTGCAGACTCAATTTCACGCCTGCCAGGCTTGGCGGCGCAACGTATACGTGGTCGCTCTTCAACTATTTCAGTTCGGGGTTTGGGGCCAGACTTCACAACGGCTCTTTTGAATGGTCGAGAGCAGGTCACGACCAGCGCAAACCGTGGGGTGGAGTTTGATCAATATCCTGCTGAATTGATTAACTCAGTACAGATTTATAAATCTCCGACCGCTAATCTGGTAGGGCAGGCTTTAGCCGGTACGACGGATATGAAAACGGTTCGTCCTCTTGATTATAATGGTCAGGCAATCAGAGTCTCCGGGCAATATGAAAGCAACGAAAATGAAAAGCGCTATGCGGCGGCTGAAGATGATGGTCATCGCTTGACAGCATCTTATATCGGGCGCAATGAAGATGAAACGATTGGCTGGATGGTTGCTTTTGCATCACAAAGCACCCCAATTCAAGGTGAATTTGTTCGCTATTGGGGACATGCTGGTTCTGGTGATAATAATTTTGTTGTTGGTGGCTTCGATCTTGGTATCGAATCTCGAGAGTTAGAGCGTGATTCTTTTGCTGTTGCACTTGACTTTGAGCCGAATGAAAAACTTGCTGTGTCAGTCGATTTGTTTCAAACAGATTTTGAAGATGGCGGAACGCATCACCGTGTAGAGACCCCAACACAATGGGGCAGAAATAGCGGTAATACAACAACAAGAACAGAAACGATAGATGGGAGTACATATCAACGTGCCGGCACATTTATGGGCGTAGGTATTTTTAATCGGAACGATCTAAACGTTAAGGACGCAGATCTTCTTGCGAGCGGGATTAATGTTGAGTATCAAGTGAATGAGCAATGGACGGTTGAGTTTGACTATGGGTATTCGGAAGTTGATCGTAGCGAGCGGGAAGCCGAAGCTTATTCAACCCTTACTGATGGTAATGGAAGCGTTGACTTTTTTGATATTAATTTTGATTATGGTGCAAATGGTTATCGCGTTGGTTCATCACAAACCGGCTTTGATGATCCGAGTTTCGTATATTTGGGCGCGCCAGCTAATTGGGGCGGTTCAAACGTGCCAAATGGTAATCAGGCGGGGTTTGACAAAACATCCTTCATTGATGATGAGTTGGAAACCCTACGTCTTAGTGCAATAGCTGATGTCAGCGATTGGGAGTTTGATTTTCTTAACGAAATTCAAATCGGCATAAACATGTCGGACCGGACGAAAAGGCAATCAACGCGTGAGGAATTTCTTTATCTTGCAAATGGTATGAACGACGCGAGTAATTATCGCATCGCAGAAATTCCATCCCAATATATATTGGGTGTGTCAGATTTTAGTTTTGCAGGCGGGTTTCCTGGGCAGTTAGCTATTAATACTAGCGCTCTTATCGCTTCTGATGTTTATACACGTACGCCGGATACTAGTCCAGGCGTGCTCGCGCGGACATGGTCTGTTGAGGAAGACGTTCTTACGCTCTACGCGATGGGTAAATTCGAGAGCGAGATCGGCACTATTCCGGCAAGCGGTAATTATGGTCTGCAACTTGTTGATACCGAACAAAGCACAAGTGGTTATGCTTTGACAGGGGATGCTGTCGCGAGTTTGGCAGCAGGTGATCCTTTCCCGCGTGCGAGTGGGAGCCATAGTTACGATCATATCTTGCCGAGCGTTAATATTGTGCTTGAACTGCAAGAAGATGTCTTGCTGAAACTATCAGCCGCAAAAGTTCTTGCCCGCGCGCGGATGGATCAGATACGTGCTTCACAAGAGGTGGATACCGATAATATTACAAATTGTGCGAGTGGCGATTTTAGTCGGGTTAATCTATCGCAGGGGCAAACCTGTTTAACCTCAAATGGTGGTAACCCAAATTTAAAACCATATGAAGCCGATCAGTTTGATATTTCTTACGAGCGTTATTTTGCCGATGGTGAAGGTAGTTTTGCTTTCGCTCTGTTCCATAAGGAATTGAAAAACTACGTCGATGGTAAGAGAACCGTTCTTGTTCATTCTCCCGAATTGGCGACTGTTATTTATGGTGCTGACGCTGTTGCGGCTAATCCTGAAATTGCTTATATCAAAAGTAATGTTGATTCGAATGCGTCTGATGCAGGATGGATGCGTGGCTATGAATTTTCTTTCAATGTCCCGCTTACGGGTCTGCTAGAAAATTGGGGTATATCAGGCAGCTATTCATTCACGGATAGTGAAGTTGACCCCGATAAGGATGGAAATAAAACAACCGTTCCTGGTCTGTCCCGCAAAGTGCAAAATGCTTCGCTTTGGTATGATGATGAAAAGGGGCTTTCGGGCAAAATTAGTATGCGTAAGCGGGATTCTTTCCTTGGCGAAATTCGTAACTTTGATGGCAGTCCTAATAATCAAAATATCGCCTCTGAAACAATTATCGATGCTCAACTGGGCTATGAGTTTCAGCAGGGACAATTTGAAGGTCTAAGCATTTTGCTACAAGCAAATAATTTAACCGACGAAGACTATGTGGAGTTTTCGAATACGGGCATTATCAGACATGCTACTTATGGAGCAACCTATATTTTGGGCGTAAGTTATAAATATTAATTGTTCTATTTTTTAATATAGAATAACCTCCTACCCCTCCACCGGTTTACTGGTGGAGGGTTCTTTTTAAAGTTCAATCATATGCAAAAGGAAATCAAAAATATTATTATTGTCGGGGGCGGCACGGCAGGCTGGATGTCGGCGGCGCTTATGGCGAAGCGGTTTGCCCAGACACATAAAATTACCGTGATTGAATCCGAGCAAATTGGTACGGTCGGCGTCGGCGAGGCTACGATTCCAGGGATAAGGGATTTGAACGCTATTCTTGGGTTTGATGAAAATGAATTTATGCGCGAAACGCAAGCGACAATTAAACTCGGTATAGAGTTCAATAATTGGAATTATCAAGATAGCTCTTATATGCATGGCTTTGGTAATCTTGGTTATAATTTAGCAGGGGTAAGTTTTCATCACTATTGGTTGCGCTATCTTGCGAATGGTGGCAAAAATGATATCTGGGCTTATGCGCCTTCAGTGCGGGCGGCTTATAGCCATAAATTTGAACGGATTGAAACATTTCACAAAAGCCCGATAGAAGGACCAACGCAGGCGTTTCATTTCGATGCTGGCCTTTATGCTAAATATTTACGTAAATTTGCTGAAAGCTTAGGGGTTGTTCGGCAAGAGGGCATAATTGCGTCTGTGCAAAAGCATGGCGAGACCGGTTTTCTCATCGGTGTGAAGCTGCAAACGGGCGAGGTTTTTGAAGGCGATTTCTTTGTCGATTGTTCAGGTTTCCGCTCTTTGCTTTTAGGACAAGAGCTAGGGGTGGCGTATCAGGATTGGTCTAAATGGTTGCCCTGTGACCGCGCAATCGCTATCCCTTGCGCGCGGGGCAATGAACGTTTGCTCCCTTACACTAAAGCAACCGCCCATAGTGCAGGCTGGCAATGGCGGATTCCGCTGCAGCATCGCACCGGCAATGGGCATGTTTATAGCAGTTCTTTTATGGATGATGATGAGGGGTTGGATATTCTGCTGGCGAATCTCGATAATAGGCCGACAGCTGAACCCAATAAAATTCGTTTTACGACAGGTCGCCGTGAAAAATTCTGGCATAAGAATTGTGTTGCAATTGGTCTGTCTGGCGGGTTTTTGGAACCGCTGGAGTCGACATCAATTCACCTTATTCAAAATCATATAGGCAAGCTTTTGCAGTTCTTCCCGCAAAAAGACATTTCGCAATCCTTGCAAGATGAATATAATCGGCAAGCTGCTCAAGAGTTTGAGCTTATTCGTGACTTTTTAATCGTGCATTATTATGTAACTGAGCGCGATGATAGCCAATTCTGGAAATATTGCCGCAATATGGAGATTCCCGATACGTTACGGGCAAAATTGGATTTATTCGTGGAAGCGGGACGTTTTTACACATCTTATGAAGATTTGTTTCGTCCGGCAAGTTGGCTACAAGTCATGTTGGGTCAGGGACTGATGCCGAAACAATATCATCCTATGGCAGATCAGATTTCTGAAAATCAGCTCAAAGAGGCGCTTGCTAATATTGAGAAAATTATAAACCGTGGGGTTGCCATGATGAGTTCGCATGAGGAATTTATCGAAAAAAATTGTCAAGCAAATGTGATGTAAAACTTCATAAAGCCGAAGCTAACACAAACTGCTAGACAAATAATCAAGAGTGATTTATGGCTATGCCATGCTTGATATTCAGCTCATTAAACAATCACCAGACGAGATTGATCAACGCTTTTCCGAGCGCGGATTTGCGCCGCAATCCGAACGTCTTATTGGATTGGATGAGCGCCGCCGTGAAGCGGTAAGACAGGCGCAAGAGATACAAACCGAACGCAATGAAAAATCCAAAAAAATAGGGCACGCCAAAGCGCAAGGTGATGAAGCGACGGCCAAAACATTAATGCAAGAGGTAACGGCACTAAAGCAAGCTCTGGCGCAAGCCGAAGAAGCGCAACGCCAAGCTGATGTGGCGTTAAAGCAAGCTTTGGCAGAGCTTCCCAATCTCGCCCTTGCCGATGTGCCGGTGGGAGAAGATGAAACCGCCAATCTGGAAATTAGAAAATGGGGGGAGGTCACGCCATCCGAAACCGCGACCCCGCATTTTGAAATTGGTGAGATGATGGGGCAGATGGATTTTGAGCTGGCAGCCTCCATATCAGGGGCGCGATTTGTGATTTTGCGCCGCGATTTGGCACGCTTAGAGCGCGCGCTTGGCAATTTTATGATTGACTTACATAGCACTGAATTTGGTTATGAAGAGGTTTCAGCACCGGTGCTGGTGCGCGATGAGGTTTTGTTTGGAACCGGGCAATTGCCAAAATTTGCTGATGATTCATTTCGCACCGAAAACGGCTATTGGCTTGCTCCCACAGCGGAAGCCATGTTGACCAATCTTGTTCGTGAGGCAATTCATGATGTTGAGACATTTCCCTTACGGTTTACGGCATGGACGCAATGCTTTCGTTCCGAAGCCGGTGCGGCAGGGCGCGATACAAGGGGGATGATCCGCCAGCATCAATTTGGCAAAGTGGAGCTGGTGAGCATTGTTGAAGCAGAGGATGGGTTAGATGAATTGGAGCGCATGACCGCTTGTGCGGAAGAGGTGTTAAAACGCTTGCAACTTCCCTATCGGGTGATGCTGTTGTCAACCGGTGATATGGGCTTTGCCGCTTGCAAGACTTATGATTTGGAAGTGTGGATGCCCGGCCAGCAATCCTATCGGGAAATTTCCAGCTGCTCTTATTGTGGTGACTTTCAAGCCCGCCGGATGAATGCGCGATGGCGTGCGGTGGGCGATAAGCAAACGCATTTTGTCCATACGCTAAACGGCTCAGCGCTGGCGATTGGCCGCACGCTTGCGGCGCTTTTGGAAAATTATTATCAAGGCAATGGGGTGGTTGCCATTCCCGATATGTTGCAAAATTATATGGGCGGGCAGACAGAGCTTCAGGTGCAAGATGGCTAAAAAAATCGGCCGTATTCTGGTGACAAATGATGATGGGATTGATGCCCCCGGCTTAAAAGCCGCCCAGCATATTGCGCGATGTTTAAGTGATGATGTTTGGGTGGTTGCGCCCGCCCAACAGCAAAGCGGGGCAAGCCATTCGATTAGTTTGGGAAAGCCCTTGCGTCTCTTCAAGCAGGGGCGGCAACGCTATGCGACCAATGGCACGCCCGCCGATTGCGTGATGTTGGCCATGCACTCTTTATTTACAGATCATAAGCCAGATTTGGTTTTATCGGGGGTTAATTTTGGGCAAAATATTGCCGAAGATGTGTCTTATTCTGGCACGGTTGCGGGCGCAAAGGAGGGGACGGTTTTTGATATTCGCTCCATCGCTCTTAGCCAGGCCCTAAATCCAAATCGCGATTGGGCGGTGGATTTTAAGGTCGCCGAAACCTATGCGCCGGATATTATTCGCAAGCTCTATCAGCTAGAATGGGCAAAGGGTAGATTTGTGAATATTAATTTCCCTTCCGTAAAGGGAAAGCCCGACATACGCATCACCAAACAGGGGAAGCGGAACCATCGCTTATTGCAACTTACCGAATATGAAGACCCGCATGGCGAGCCATTTTTTTGGTATGATTTTTTGCGTACCCCCCAACGCCCTGGCAAGGGAACCGATTTGGAAGCGATTATTGAGGGCGCCATTTCTATCACGCCGCTTACAATGGATCATAGCGATGCGCGCATGGCAAAACACTTGCAGGCGCAATTTTCAAAATAAGCTGCTATAATAAAGAGGATGAATGATTCCTCACATTATGTAATTCTTGCCCTTGCTTTTTTCATTGCGGGGTGCGGTTCATATCAAAGCAATTATTGGTATGATGGCGAGCGCGACCCCAATCAAAAGCCGCCTCGAATTGCGCCGCACGCATCATCGCAAAACGCAAGTTCAGACAATATTATCGTCACGCAAGGGGATACATATTATAGCCTCGCCCGCGCTTATCAGGTCGATTTGCGGGCGCTGATTGAAGTGAATAAAGCGCGCCCACCTTATGCGTTAAAAAAAGGACAAAGGCTAAAGCTGCCCATCCGTAAAATTCATAAAGTGAAAAAGGGAGACACGCTCTATAATATCTCACGGCGTTACCATATCGATCTGCCGCGCTTGCTGGCGCAAAATAATTTACAAGCCCCTTATCAGATTTTTATTGGGCAGGAGATTTTTGTAAATGCAAGCGGCGCTGCAAAACCAAAAAAGCGGCAAAAACCAAAAGCCGTTGCCAGCGCGCTTAAGACGCTCTCCCCATCTGGTCGGTTTCTCATGCCGGTTAAGGGGAGGGTTATTTCCCGCTTTGGTCCTAAACAGGGCGGGCTTTATAATGATGGCATTGATATTGCCGCCCCCAAAGGAACTTCCATTCGCGCGGCGGAGGCGGGCGTGGTTTTATATGTCGGCAATGACATAAAATCACTTGGTAATTTAATGATTATCCATCATGGCAATGGCTGGATTTCATCTTACGGGAATATGGATGGCTTTGCCGCAAAACAGGGTGAAAAAATACGGCGCGGGCAAATTATTGGGCGGGTCGGGCAGAGCGGCAATGCAAAACAGCCGCAACTTCATTTTGAATTGCGGCGGCATAAAAATGCGGTTAATCCGCAAAAATATATATAATTTGATGCTAAGCCTTGCAGGAATCAGAAATAATTTATAGATTGCAAACCGATAAATTATTTATAATGAGCTAACTTATGGGGGAAGAAAGACCATGATTGCATTTGCACAGGCCGCTGGCGGCGGAATATTTGAGTTTCTAATTATGATTGGCTTATTTTTTGCCATTTTCTATTTTTTGCTTATTCGGCCACAACAAAAGCGGCAAAAGCAACATCAGGAAATGTTGGACGGTTTGAAGAAAAACGATATTGTGATTACCCAAGGCGGGCTGGTCGGTAAAGTCGTCAAACTTGGCGAGGATGAGTTAACGATAGAAATTGCGAAAGATGTAAAAGTTGCGGTGGTAAGGTCGATGATTGTGACGAAAAAAGACAAATAACTTATGTTACATTTTTCCAAATTTAAGATTGCCGGTATTGGGCTTATTCTCTTTTTAGGGTTTTTATTTTCTGTCCCTAATTTTTTTAGCGAGCAGACGCGCCTAAACTGGCCGCAATTTTTACCTTCAAATGCGCTTAATCTCGGCCTTGATTTGCAAGGTGGCTCGCATTTATTGCTCGAAGTTGATACCGCGAAGGCAGAAGCGGAACGGATTGATAGCCTGGTCTCCGATGTACGCAATGCTTTGCGCGGTGAGAAAATTAAATATAGCGGGCTCGGGGTGAAAGATAATGCGGTCGAGGTACGGATTTTGCGCCCCGAAGATATAGACCGCGCGCAAGAGGCGCTTGCCGCCATTAATAATCCGATTTTGGGCAATATATTTGCCGGCGGCGTGAGCAATAATGAAGAGCTGGAGATAGAGCAGCTGGAAAATCGATTTCGGATTGGCTTAAGTGATGCGAGCCGCGCTCAACGCGTCAGCCAAACCGTGCAGCAATCTATCGAGATTATCCGGCGGCGGGTTGATGAGCTTGGTACCACTGAACCGGCAATTCAGCGTCAGGGTGAAAATCGTATTCTGGTACAAGTGCCGGGTTTGCAAAATCCGGAACGCTTAAAAGCATTATTGGGGCAGACGGCAAAATTAAATTTTCATCTGGTTGATCCTGATGTCAGCGCTTATGAGGTGTTGAGCGGAAAACGTAAACCGGTTGGTACAATGATTGTGTATACGGATACTGAACCCCCCATTCCCTATCTGGTGCAGAGGCGCGCTATGGTGAATGGCGAACGGCTGGTTGATGCAAGTCTGGGTTTTGATCCGCAAACCAATGCGCCAGAAGTTAATTTTCGCTTTGATACGATCGGCGCACGTAAGTTTGGTGATGTCACGCAGGCCAATGTCGGGCGGCCTTTTGCGATTGTACTGGATGAGAAAATCATCTCCGCACCCGTTATACAATCGCCAATTTTAGGCGGTTCGGGGCGTATAACAGGCAGCTTCACAGTGCAAGAGGCGAATGATTTATCCATTCTGTTACGCGCCGGCGCGTTACCCGCCCCCATGCAAATATTGGAAGAGCGGACTGTCGGCCCAAGCCTTGGCGCGGATAGTATTGCGTCTGGACGGTTGGCATTGATTGTCGGCTTTATTGCGGTGATTGTCTTTATGATGTTGAGTTATAATTTATTTGGCGCGATGGCGAATATTGCGCTTATTCTCAATTTGGTTTTGATTATGGCTGTGTTGTCTGCCTTACAAGCGACTCTCACACTCCCCGGTATTGCCGGTATTGTTCTTACTGTCGGCATGGCGGTTGATGCGAATGTACTTATTTTTGAGCGTATTCGTGAAGAATTGGCAGATGGTACAAAGGCATTGATTGCGATTGATAAGGGTTATGAACGGGCGTTGGGGACGATATTGGATGCCAATATCACTACGTTTCTGGCCGCGATTATTTTATTTCAACTTGGTTCTGGGCCGGTACGTGGATTTGCGGTGACATTGGCGATTGGTGTGGTGACATCGGTTTTCACGGCATTCGTTCTCACCCGCTTGTTCATTGTGTTATGGGTACAAAACCGCCGTAAACTCGAAACCTTACCGCTTTAGAGGTGCGTATCATGTGGACACTTAAATTAGTAAAAAATAATGTCACGATAAATTTCATGCGCTTACACATGGCGGCGTTCGCGTTAAGTGCTTTATTGGTACTGGCGGCGGCATGGGCGTATATTGATAAGGGGCTTAATTTCGGGATTGATTTTGCTGGTGGTACATTGATTGAAATTAGCGCGGAAAATGACATTAATATTGCCGCTTTGCGGGAACGCTTGACCATCTTAAATTTGGGCGAGGTACAAATTCAGGAATTTGGCGCTGCTGATACGGTTCTCATTCGAGTCGCGGAAGCCGAAGGCGCGGTTGATGCGCGTAGTGACCTTAGTGCGGTGCAGCTTATCCGCGCTGAGTTGGAAGGTGAGTTTGAGTTTCGTCGGGTTGAGATTGTGGGCCCGCAAATCAGTGCTGAGCTTATCGAGGCGGGGATTTATGCGTTTCTGGCAGCATTGGCGGCAATGTTGATTTATATTTGGTTTCGATTTGAATGGCAGTTTAGTCTAGGCGCGGTTTTTGCACTTGTGCATGATGTCTTATTAACGGTCGGTATGTTTGCGGCGTTTCAACTTGAGTTTAATTTATCCATTCTGGCGGCAGTGCTCACCATTATTGGCTATTCGATGAATGATACGGTGGTGGTCTATGATCGGGTACGTGAGAATTTGCGCAAATATAAAAAAATGCCGCTTGTGGAACTGCTTAATCTTTCAATTAATAACACGCTATCGCGCACGGTGATGACATCTGTTACCACGCTTTTGGCGCTTGGCGCGCTCTATGCTTTGGGCGGCGAGGTTATTCACGGTTTTGCCATTGCGATGATTTGGGGTGTCTTTATCGGAACCTATTCTTCAATTTTCATTGCCGCACCCTTGCTGATCTATCTTGGGGTTAAGCGCGATTGGTCATCCGCTTAAGAGGTTACTCGCGTGCCTTATAGTTTTGTCGCGTTTCGTAAGCAAAGGGGGCAGGGGCAATCGCGGGTGTTTTGCCTTCAATAAGGTCAGCCAGAAGTTTGGCAGAGCCCATCGATTTCGTCCATCCCAAATGGCCATGCCCACAATTTAGCCAGATATTTTTTGCCGCGCCAATAAAGGGGCGACCATCCGCACTCATTGGGCGCAAGCCTGCCCATGCGGTTTCTTCCGCCGCTGCCAGAAGAGATTCATATTGGGGCATAGAGGAAAATAGAAAATGCCGTAACTTCTCAATCCGCCGGTGGTCAATATAAGTGCCATTATTGCTAAATTCCGCCATGCCGTTTACGCGCAAGCGGTCACCTAAAGGGGTGATGGCAATATGTTGTTGATTGTCGACAATCGGCGCGTGCGGCAAATGGTCGGATAAATGCGGGGCGCTAAATGTTAGCGAATAGCCTTTAGCGGGCTTAATGGGTAAATGAATCCCTAGTCTATGTGCAAGGGCAGGGCTTTCCATACCCGCCGCAAGGATAATCTGCCCTTGATAATGTTTGCCATTTATAAGCTCAACCGAGTGCGAGGTTAGGGTTTTAACAGGCGCATTATAATATATCTCGCCACCTTGTTTTTGGGCATGATGGGCAAGATGCCGACAAAATTGCCGCGCATCGCCGCTATGGTCATCCGGAAAATAAATCCCGCCCGCGAGTTTAGATGTCATAGGCTCAATTTGCGGCTCATGCTTTATCACCTCTTGGGCAGACATTAGCTCATGAACTGCGCCATATTCATTTAGCTTTTGCGCTAATTTATGTGCCCGCAACAGCGCTTTTTGATTGCCAAAAATATGTAATGTGCCAGAGGCAGAATGGTCACAAGGCAGTTTCAGATTTTTGATGAGCTTCACTGTCTCGCGGGTGGAATAAGCGGCAAGGTGGTAATTGGCAATGGTCGAAAATAAATGATGCGGGCGGGTTGAATGGCGCAAAAACCGAAGCCCCCATGAAAATAAATGGGGAAGGGCAAGCGGGTCGAGTCGTATAGCTGAAGAGGGACGAAACAGCGATGCGCCTAAATCATATCCAATCTGTGGGTTATTCCAAGGCGCGGGCAGTGAGGGGTGCAGCATCCCGCCATTTGCGTAACTTGTTTCCTGTGCGGGTGCGGTATGTTGCTCAAATAAAATCACCTGATGCCCTCGGCGTGAGAGCTCATAAAGTGTGGTTATGCCGATAAGCCCGCCGCCAATAATCAGAAATGGTTTTTGCATTGCTTGTTCACCTTACGCCCCTGAAAATAAATTGTTTATGGCAAAATGCAACCGCGCTTATATGATTATCATGAACTGAAAAAGGCTTATATTTGAAAAGACTTGTATTTGAAAAAAAATAATTTAGGCTTATGTTTATGGGATATACAAATAAGCATTATATACTTTTTCTATTAACGCTCACTTATGCTCTTAATATTCTTGATCGCAATGTGCTGGGAATTTTAATTCCCGGCATTAAAGCGGATATGGAATTAAGCGATACAGCATTGGGGTTTTTGTCAACGGCGTTTGCGATTTTTTACGCGCTTTTTAGTCTGCCGCTTGCCTATTGGGCGGATAAAAAGGGACGCAAGCTGGTGATTATTATTTCGCTTTCGCTGTTTAGCTTGATGACGGCTCTATGCGGCATGGCAGCGAATTTTCTGATGTTGTTCCTCACCCGTATCGGGGTAGGCATTGGCGAGGCAGGAACCATGCCGCCTTCGGTTTCTCTATTGTCGGAGATTTATAGTAAGCACCGCCGCGCCACAGTTATGGGGATTTTAACCATCGGTGCAAATATTGGCATGATTGCTGGCTTTGTGATTGGTGGATTCGTCGCCGCCCAATATGGTTGGCGGATGGCCTTTTTTGTGATTGGCACACCAGGGTTGGCATTGGCGTTGTTGATGCTCTTTACAATGAAAAAAGATACGCCGCCCTTGGCGCGCACCGAAACCAGCACCTCTATTTTTGAAGACGCTAAGAAAATATTTCGCTATGTCGGGCAGCAGCGCTCTTTTATTTATGCGGCGCTCGGGTTTGGGTTTTTGCTATTTGCGCTTAATTCTCTGGTGGTGTGGTTGCCGTCTTTTTTAACCCGCACCCATGGTATGACACTCGACCAGATTGGGCTTGTATTGGGGCTTGGCTTTGGTGGGCTTGGTGTTTTGGGAACCGTTATCATAGGCGGCATATTGGCGGATTATTTATCTCGCACTGATCCACGCGGAAATATTTGGGTCATCATTGGTGGCGGGGTTATTTTTATCATTGCTTTTTCAAGCGCGTTATTTATGCCTTCCTTACTGATGACACTTTCCATACTTGCGGTTCCGGGATTATTGGGCGCATATTTTCAAGCCCCCACATTTTCCATCACCCAAAGCGCGATGCCGCTTTCCATCCGCGCAAGCTCCGGGGCGATTATGCTGGTGATTTGCAATCTTATCGGCATTGGCATGGGGCCACCGATTATCGGTCTGTTAAGTGATTATCTGCAACCAACTTATGGCGCAGAGTCATTGCGTTATGCGCTGCTGCTTATACCTATTGCTTATTGCGTCTCGATTATCTTCTATTATCTCGCCAGCCGCCATCTGGCAGCAGATATTGCGCGCGCCGAAGCTGATACTTGATATTTTCCTAGCACTTGATATTTAATTGTGAATCGGTGAAACTATAAGGCGAAGACTTACATAACTCAAAAGGGGAGAGTGAAATGGCATTTATTCTTACTTCATTACGCAATACGGTGATTGCCGGTTTGGTTCTGGCATTATTGCTGGAAATTCTTTATCTGCAATTAGGCGGGGTTGCGGATCGCAATTTTTATGTTTTTATTATGCGCTGGCTGCATGTGCTAAGCGGCATTATGTGGATTGGGCTACTCTATTATTTCAATTTTGTACAAATCCCCAATATGCCAAACATTCCGGATGACCAAAAACCGGCAATTAGCGGCGTGATTGCGCCAGCGGCGCTTTTCTGGTTTCGCTGGGGCGCGATGGCAACAATTATTACCGGTCTGATTTTGGGCTATCTCAATGGCTATATTCATGATGCGTTAAGTCTTGGCGCAATGTATGATTTTGCGGTTCCCAAAAATATCGTGATTGGCATTGGCATGTGGCTTGGCATTATCATGTGGTTTAATGTCTGGTTTGTCATCTGGCCTAATCAGAAAAAAGCACTTGGCATTGTGGAGGCAAATGCAGATGAAAAAGCAGCATCCGCCCGCACTGCCATGTTATTCTCACGCACCAATACAATGCTGTCCGTACCAATGCTGTTTGCGATGGTTGCGGCGCAAAATATCTATTAAGCGATATTTTAACAGCGCATCAAAATAATGAAAGGGGTTGTCTTTTGGCAACCCCATTTTATTTAATATAATGGCTATTTTCTGATAATGCTATTTTCTCATGATAGATGAACATACGCTCCGGCAAGAATTACGCGCCCGCGACCATGCGCTTTATATGGCGTATATTTTTTCGCCCCCTTATGCGCGAGAGACTAATCTTATTTTATGTCATATTTTTGCTGATATTCATCGTATTCTCTATGAAGTGACAGAGCCCATGATGGCCTATATTCGCTTACAATATTGGCGCGATAGCTTGGCCGACCCGCAGCCTTCTGGCCTGCTTGCCTTGGATGCAGCGCGGGCGCAGGGGCTGAAATTGGATAGTCTTTTGTCTTTTGTGGATGCGCTTGAACAGACCATTGAAACAGATACAAAAGACCAGTTTTCTGCTCTGCCATTTTTACAAAACCTACTGCAAGATAACCCGCCTGTCGCAAAGCGGCTTTTGCGGATTTATCGCCGCGCGCACGGCAAAACAGGCTTAAGGCTTTTTTTTACAGCTCTTTTGGCGCGTTGGGTGTAGCGGGCTTCAATAAGGGGGAAGCGATAAGAGGCTGCCAGTTTGAAAAAGCGTTCCGCGCTCGGCGCGTATAAGCCATTTGCCGCCGCTGCTTTTTTTGTTGCTTTTTTTGCCGATATTTTTCGCGCCGTGAAGATGCGCTAAGCGGCGCGTCACTCATATTTTCTATTATATCTTCTGGCATATCTTCTGGCGCGATTTCCGGCATTAGCCCGAAATTAATATTCATAGGCTGGAAATTTTTGGCATCGGCATTTTCAGTAATATGCGCGAGCAGTGCGCCAAAGGCAGATTGTAAGGGCGGGCAGGGGAGCTGCGGATTAACCGTAAATTGGGCTGCCAAAAGCCCAATCGCGGTGCTTTCAACATAGCCCTCAACGCCGGTGATTTGTCCGGCAAAACGAATATTTTGCGCGCCGCCCTGTAAGCGCAAATCTTGTCCGAGCAGGCTCGGGCTGTTGATGAACATATTGCGATGCAAGCCGCCAAGTCGGGCAAATCGTGCCTCTTCCAATCCCGGTATCATCCGAAAAATATCGGCTTGGGCGGCATATTTCAGCTTGGTTTGAAACCCCACCATATTATAAAGCGTGCCGAGTCTATTATCTTGGCGGAGCTGCAAAACCGCATAAGGCTTTTGATGCGGTTTATGGGCATTGGTGAGGCCGCGTGGCTTCATCGGCCCATGCCGCAATGTATCCGCGCCGCGTGCCGCCATCACTTCAATCGGCAAGCAGCCATTAAAATAGGGTGTGTTTTTTTCCCAGTCACGAAAATCGCTTGTTTCGCCGGCAAGCAGAGCCGTGATGAAATTTTGATAATCGTCTTTGTTAAGGGGACAATTTATATAATCCTTACCATCCCCTTTATCATAGCGCGACTGCGCCCAACAAATATCCATATTAATACTGTCATGATAAATAATCGGCGCAATGGCATCAAAAAAAGCGAGCTTGTCTTGCCCTGTCTTTTCGCCAATCCAGCTCGATAAAGCGGGGGAGGTGAGCGGGCCTGTGGCGATAATCACATGTTCCCAATCGGCAGGAATATCGGTCACTTCTTTTCGGTGGATTGTGATGCGCGGATGCGTCTCTAGCGCTTTGGTGATGGCGTGGGAAAACCCTACACGGTCAACCGCCAATGCAGTTCCGGCGGGCAAGCGATGTTTATCGGCACATGCCATAATTAAAGAATCAGCATCGCGCAATTCAGCATGTAAAAGCCCGACCGCATTAGTGCGGGCATCATCAGACCGAAAACTGTTTGAACAGACAAGCTCACCCAAATAATCGGTGACATGCGCATCGGTTTTGCGGCACGGGCGCATTTCATAAAGCGCGACAGACCAGCCCGCTTGCGCGGCTTGCCATGCTGCCTCGCTGCCTGCCAGGCCACCGCCAATAATATGAACCTGCTTAGGCATTTTTCTTATGCTTTGCTAAAATAGGTTTCAAATATTGTCCGGTATAACTCTGCTTGCTTTTAGCGACCGTTTCTGGCGTGCCGTGCGCAATAATTTTGCCACCACCATCACCGCCTTCAGGGCCAATATCAATAATCCAATCTGCGGTTTTAATCACTTCTAAATTATGCTCAATCACCGCGACTGTATTGCCCGCATCCACCAGCTCATGCAATACCTCAAGCAATTTTGCGACATCGTGAAAATGCAGCCCTGTGGTGGGTTCATCCAATAAATAAAGCGTACGGCCAGTGGCGCGCCGCGATAATTCTTTGGCGAGTTTGACGCGTTGCGCTTCGCCGCCTGAAAGCGTGGTCGCTTGTTGCCCAACTTTCACATAGCCCAACCCCACCCGTTGCAGGGTTACCATTTTCTCGCGAATTTGCGGTACGGCTTTGAAAAAATCGGCCGCTTCATCAACCGTCATATCCAGCACTTGCGCGATATTTTTATCCTTAAAGCGCACCTCCAGTGTTTCCCGATTATAGCGTTGGCCGGCGCATGTATCGCATTCCACATAAACATCGGGGAGGAAGTGCATTTCAATCTTAATCACCCCATCGCCCTGACAGGTCTCGCACCGCCCGCCTTTGACGTTAAACGAAAACCGCCCTGGTTTATAGCCGCGCTGCTTGGCTTCTGGCAGACCGGCAAACCATTCCCGAATAGGGGTGAACGCGCCGGTATAAGTGGCAGGGTTTGAACGCGGCGTGCGGCCAATCGGTGATTGGTCAATATCGATAATTTTATCGAGATGCGCCAGCCCTTCAATATCCTTATGCGCGGCCGGAATATCGCGGGCATTATTCAGCCGCCGCGCCAGCGCTTTATATAAAGTATCAAGCAATAATGTCGATTTGCCACTGCCCGAAACACCGGTGACGCAACAAAAGGTTGCAAGCGGAATTTCAGCCGTCACATTTTTAAGATTATTGCCGCTTGCGCCCACCACTTTAATCATCTTATCCTTCGTGCCTTTGCGTCGCTTGGCAGGAAGCGGCACTTGTTTGGTGCCGGCAAGATATTGTCCGGTGAGGCTTTTTTTGGTTTTGATAATGTGCTGCGGGCTTCCATGCGCGACTATTTTGCCGCCATGCACGCCCGCTCCAGGGCCAATATCAACCACATGATCGGCGGTGAGAATAGCATCTTCATCATGTTCCACCACAATCACCGTATTGCCAAGATCACGCAAGCGGGTGAGCGTGCCAAGCAGCCTTGTATTATCGCGCTGATGCAGACCAATGCTTGGCTCATCGAGCACATAAACAACGCCGGTTAAGCCGGAGCCAATTTGCGAGGCAAGCCGAATACGCTGGCTTTCGCCGCCTGAAAGCGTGCCGCTATTGCGCGATAGGGTGAGATAATCCAGCCCGACATCATTTAGAAATTGCAACCGTTCGCGAATTTCTTTTAATATCCGCTCGGCGATTTGCTTTTGTTTTTTGCTAAGGCTTTTTTCAATATCGGCAAACCAGCCGCCAGCATCTTTGATTGACATTTGCGTGATTTCGCCAATATGCAAGCCGCCAATTTTCACCGCCAATGCTTCTGGCTTTAACCGATAGCCGCCGCACGCATCACAATCGGTCACGGCTTGGTATTTCTCTATGTCCTCGCGCGCCCAATTGCTTTCGGTTTCACGATAGCGGCGTTCAAGATTGGGGATAACACCTTCAAACGGCTTCTTGGTTTTATAGCTACGCATCCCATCATCATAATGAAACTCAATGACTTTCGTACCAGAGCCATAGAGAATGGCTTGTTGAGCAGGCTTGGGCAATTTGTGCCATGGCTCTTGCATGGAGACTTTATAATGTTTGGCAACCGCTTCTAATGTTTGGGTATAATAAGGCGCGGTGCTGCGCGACCATGGTGCAACCGCGCCTTTGCGAATAGATAAAGACGGGTCGGGAATAATGCTTGCCGGATCAATAAAAAACTGCGTGCCCAAACCATCGCAAGAGGGGCATGCGCCATGCGGATTATTAAAAGAAAATAAGCGCGGTTCAATCTCATCAATCGTGAAGCCAGAAACCGGACAGGCAAAGCGGGCTGAAAAAATAATCCGCTCCGGCGTATCTTCGTCCTCTTTTTTATCGGCCATTTCCAAAACCGCAATTCCATCGGTAAGGCTAAGCGCCAGCTCCATTGAATCGGCGACACGATTTCCTAAATCATCCTTAACCACCAGCCGATCAACCACAACATCAATATCATGCTTGATTTTCTTATCGAGCGGCGGCACCTCGCTTATCTCATAAAATGTGCCATCCACTTTAACGCGCTGAAAGCCGCGCTTTTGTAATTCGGCAAAATCTTTCCGATATTCACCTTTGCGCCCGCGCACAATCGGTGCCAGTAAATAGGCGCGTGTGCCTGTGGGCAGTGCCATCACCCGATCAACCATTTGCGATACGGTTTGACTTTCAATCGGTAAACCTGTCGCGGGTGAATAGGGAACCCCAATACGCGCATAAAGCAGGCGCAGATAATCATAGATTTCAGTAACCGTCCCGACGGTGGAACGTGGATTGCGTGAGGTTGTTTTTTGTTCGATAGAAATGGCAGGCGAAAGACCATCAATCTGATCGACATCGGGCTTTTGCATCATCTCAAGAAACTGCCGCGCATAGGCCGATAGGCTTTCGACATAGCGGCGCTGGCCTTCGGCATAAATCGTATCAAAAGCAAGCGAGCTTTTGCCAGACCCCGACAAGCCCGTAATGACAATCAGCTCATCGCGGGGAAGGTCAAGTGAGATATTTTGTAGATTATGCTCGCGCGCGCCTGCAATCCGAATATATTTTGCCTGTTCACGCCTATTCGTACGGGCAGGGTTACGCTTTTTTTGTGATGCCATATTATCCTCTTCGCGGGAGCTATTTATGGCACAAAATCAAGAAAAGGAAAATCTATTTTCCACAAGTAAAAGCTCCTGCTTGTGTGCGACTCATTTATGATAACTAAAAATGGAGAGATAAATGGCAGGAAGTGTAAATAAAGTTATTTTGGTCGGAAATTTGGGCGCAGACCCGGATGTGCGCAGTACGAAAGATGGCCGCCCTGTGGTTAATTTGAGCATTGCCACCAGCGAAAGCTGGAAAGACAAAATGTCGGGCGAGCGGCGCGAGAAAACCGAATGGCATCGCGTGGTGATTTTTTCCGAAGGTCTATGTCGGGTGGCAGAACAATATTTGCGCAAAGGCAGTAAGGTCTATATTGAAGGCCAACTTCAAACCCGCAAATGGCAGGATGATTCAGGCAATGATCGCTATTCAACTGAGATTGTTCTGCAAGGGTTTAATAGCAGTCTCACAATGCTCGATAGCCGTAATTCTGGCGGTGACTCTTATCAATCAGAAGCGGTTGATAACCGAATGGGTGACGCACCGGCAGGGGCAGGCGGCGGCGATCTTGATGATGATATTCCGTTTTAGTAAACAAATGGCCATTTTAGTAAAAGTAACTGGCCGTTTTAGTAAGTGTTTGATATAAAGTAATATTTTTGCATATCGAAATCAGCTTTATCTGCCTTTATGGTTGCGACTCATAAAGCAGAAATGCTAATATATTGGTAATGGTAATCATGTGAAACGAGCTGGCTTTTGAGTGACGATATAGACAATTCCGAAACCAATAATCCGGATGATGATAATGTCATTATTGCGGATGATACGCCGCCATCTGCCCCTGATGAAGGAAATGATAGCGGGGGTGATAAGGGAAGTGATGGGGGCGATGAACCACCCGCATCGGGTGCGGCTTCTGGCGCGACACCGCCGCCGGAAAATGATGTAAACCCAATCACATTAGAAGAGGAAATGCGCACCTCTTATCTCGATTATGCAATGAGCGTGATTGTCAGCCGTGCCCTGCCAGATATACGCGATGGGTTGAAGCCCGTGCATCGGCGGATTTTATTTTCCATGCACGAAAATGGCTATGATTATAATAAGCCCTACCGCAAATCGGCGCGGGTGGTGGGGGATGTGATCGGTAAATATCACCCGCATGGCGATCAGTCGATTTATGATGCGCTGGTGCGGATGGCGCAAGATTTTTCAATGCGTTTGCCCTTATTAGATGGGCAGGGCAATTTTGGTTCAGTTGATGGCGACCCGCCTGCCGCTATGCGTTACACTGAAGTGCGGATGGCGAAACCCGCCCATGCTTTATTGGAAGATATTGATAAAGATACGGTCGATTTTCAGGATAATTATGATAATAGCGAGCGCGAGCCGCAAGTCTTGCCAGCACGGATTCCCAATCTTTTGGTTAATGGCGGCAGCGGGATTGCGGTTGGGATGGCAACCAATGTGCCGCCGCATAATTTAGGCGAACTTATCGAAGCCTGTTTGAAGCTGCTGGATCATCCGCATTTATCGGATGAAGAATTATTAGCAATTGTACCAGGACCAGATTTTCCTACGGGTGGTTATATCTTAGGCCGCAATGGCTCAAGTAGCGCGGTGCTGACGGGACGCGGTTCGATTGTGATGCGCGGCAAGGCAGTGATTGAGGACATCCGTAAAAATCGCGAAGCGATCATCATTACTGAAATTCCTTATCAGGTGAATAAAGCCTCTATGATTGAGAAAATCGCCGCTTTGGTGCGCGAAAAAACGATTGAGGGGATTAGCGATATTCGCGATGAGTCGGATCGGCAGGGTATGCGCGTGGTGGTGGAGCTGAAAACCGGCGCAATGGGTGATGTGGTGCTCAACCAGCTTTATCGCTATTCACAATTACAAACCAGTTTTGGCGCAAATATGCTGGCCTTACATGGAGGGCGGCCACAATTAATGAATTTGCGGCAAATGCTTTCCGCTTTTCTGGAGTTTCGGGAAGAAGTTATTACACGGCGCTGTAAATTTGACCTTAACAAAGCGCGCGACCGGGCGCATGTTTTGGCGGGGCTGGCGATTGCGGTTGCCAATATTGATGAGGTGATAGCGCTTATTCGCGCTGCGCCATCACCGGTTGCGGCGCGTGAACAGCTTATGGAACGCCATTGGCCGGCGCAGGATATTGCGCCGCTTATCCAGTTGATTGATGACCCGCTACATAAATTGCGCGATGATGGCACTTATATATTAAGCGAAGCGCAGGCGCGGGCAATTTTGGAATTGCGCTTGCAGCGTTTAACCGCTTTGGGGCGGGATGAAATTGGCGATGAATTAAAAACGCTTGGCGAGCAAATCACCGACTTGCTGGATATTTTGCGCTCGCGGGCGCGGGTGCAGAATATTATTCGCGAAGAGCTAAATCAGGTGAATGAAGAATTTGCCACCCCGCGCCGTTCGGATATTTTGGATGATGTTGATGAGATGGATGATGAAAGCTTTATCCCCTCGGAAGAGGTGGTCGTCACTGTCAGCCATGCGGGTTATGTGAAACGCGTACCACTTTCAACCTATCGAGCGCAAAAGCGCGGCGGCAAAGGGCGCTCGGGGATGAATACGAAGGATGAAGATTTCGTCACCCGCATTTTTGTTGCCAATACGCATCAGCCGGTTCTCTTCTTCTCAACGACGGGCATGGTGTATAAGCTGAAAGTCTGGAAATTGCCGCAAGCCAATCCGCAATCGCGCGGTAAAGCGCTGGTTAATCTACTCCCTTTACAAGAAGGGGAAGGGATTGCCGCGATTATGGCACTGCCGCAAGATGAAGACAGTTGGGCGGCGCTCAATATTATGTTTGCCACGAGTTTCGGCAATATCCGTCGCAATCTTTTATCCGATTTCACGCAAATCAATCGCAATGGTAAAATTGCTATGAAACCTGATGAGGGGGAGCGGATTGTCGGGGTCGAAATATGCGCGCCGGAAGATAATGTTTTGTTGACCAGCTCGACAGGGCGCTGTATTCGGTTTCCGGTTGAGGCGGTACGGGTTTTCCGGTCGCGCAACTCAACCGGCGTTAGGGGCATCCGGCTCGATGAGGGAGCAGAAATTATCTCAATGGCAATTTTGCGGCACACGGATGCAACACCGGCAGAGCGCAATAGTTATCTCAAACAAGCCAATGCCATTCGCCGTGCCGCTGATGGTGAGACAGAACCGGCTGTGCCAGATGTCGCAATAGAGGATGAAACTGAAAATGGCGATGGAGAAGCGGCTTTATCACCTGAACGCTATGCCGAACTGGGGGCGCATGAGCAGTTTATTTTAACCGTTAGTGAAAATGGCTATGGTAAACGCTCTTCGGCCTATGAATATCGAATATCTGGGCGTGGCGGTAAGGGCATTATCGGGATGACCATTACCGAACGCAATGGCAAATTAATCGCCGCGTTTCCGGTTGAAGAAACCGATCAAATTATGCTGGTCACGAATGAAGGCACACTTATTCGCTGCCCGATTGATGATGTTCGGATTGCCGGGCGTAATACGCAAGGGGTGACCATATTCCGTACCGAAGAAGATGCGCGTGTCGTATCGGTCATTCGTCTGGTTGATAGTTCTCCGGAAGAGGAAGGGGATGATACGCCGGAAGATAATATCCCCGAACAAGAGGGGGAGGCGTAATATGCGGATAGGGCTTTATCCAGGCAGTTTTGATCCACCCACATTGGGGCATTTTGATATTATCAAACGCAGTTTTGCGTTGGTTGATAGGCTGATAATTGGGATTGGTATTCACGCCACCAAAACCCCGCTTTTTTCGTTTGAACAGCGCGAAGAGATGTTGCAAGAAGAGCTCGCTGATTTTACTGCTACGCATAATGTCACGCTTGAGGTTATACATTTTGAAGGATTATTGGTTGATGTGGCGCGCGAGAAACAAGCGACACTTATCATTCGTGGGTTGCGCAATGGTGGGGATTATGAATATGAAGCGCCAATGGTGACGCTTAACCGGCAGATGAATCCGGAGGTTGAGATGGTGTTTTTAGCCGCCGCGCCTGAAGTGGCGGCTATTTCCTCTACATTAGTGCGACAAATTGCCGATTTTGGTGGTGATATTTCGCAATTCGTGCCGCCCGCGATTGCAGAAAAAATAAAAATAGAAAAATTAAAGCAGAAAAAGTAAAACAGGTTCTGAGTTAGGAGGCCATAAATGCGTTTGAAAAATTTCTATAAAATTTTCGGGTTAGCGCTTGTTTTTATGCTGATACCTTTTATAGGAGAAGCGAAGAAAATAAAGATAGGCGGAGTAGGGAGTAATATTATGTTAATGCAATTAAAGGATGGTGTCGTTAAAATTAAATTGCGGGATGATTTAGCGCCGGAGCATATTAAGCGTATAAAGCAGCTTATCCGGGCTGAATTTTATGATGGGCATAAATTCCATCGGGTGATAGATGGGTTTATGGCGCAAACCGGTGACCCAACCGGAACCGGCATGGGCGGTTCTGATTACCCTGATTTGCGGGCGGAATTTTCGCGCGCGCCATTTTTGCGCGGCACATTGGGGATGGCGCGCTCACAACATCCTGATAGCGCCAACAGTCAATTCTTCATCTGCTTTGAAGATGCGCCATGGCTCAATGGTCAATATACGATTATTGGCCAGGTGATTGAGGGGATGGAATATGTTGATAATATCACCCGTGGCGAACCGCCAGAAAATCCTGACCAAATTATCTCTTTGCGACTTGAATAGTGATATTCTGTCATCATAGATGAAGCGTATAGATTTTGACTTCGAGCTTCCTGAAGGCTTAATCGCGTTACGGCCGCAAGAAAACCGTCTCACCGCCCGCTTGCTAAAAATTGGACAGGGCGATTATCAACATGCGCAGATTGCTGATTTGCCGAACTTCATTCAAAAGGGTGATGTTCTTGTCATTAATAATACCAAAGTTTTACCGGCGCGGTTGTACGGGGTTCGCAAACGTGAGGGGGCTCTAGATGAAACAGGCGCACGGGTTGAGGTCACTTTAACCAAGCGGCTTGATGCGGTGAACTGGCGCTGTTTTTTGCGTCCGGCAAAACGGGTGCGGGTAGGGGATATTTTGCAGTTTGATGAGATTCGAGCAAAGATTCTATCCCGTCAAGAGGGGGAAGCTGAAATTTGTTTTGATATTCCGCCCGCCGCGATGGACTCGATTTTAACGCGCATTGGGCAAATGCCCTTACCGCCTTATATTGAAAGCAAACGCCCCACCGATGCGCAAGATGAGCAAGATTATCAAACCATATTTGCCCGCCATCAAGGAGCGATTGCCGCGCCGACGGCAGGATTGCATTTTACTCCCGAACTTATGGCGCAAATTAAAGCGCAAGGCGTGCAGATTGTTGAACTGACGCTACATGTCGGAGCAGGAACATTCCTCCCCGTTAAGGTGGATGATATTGCCGCCCACAAAATGCACGCCGAATGGGGACAGATAAGTGCTAAGAGTGCAGCGCAAATTAATGCTGCAAAAGCGGCGGGCGGGCGGGTGGTTGCGATTGGTACAACCTCTTTGCGCCTGCTTGAAAGCGCGGCGGATGCGGAGGGTATGGTGCATCCATTTGAAGGTGAGACGGATATTTTTATTTCACCGGGTTATCGATTTAAGATTGTCGATAGCTTATTAACCAATTTTCACCTTCCGCAATCGAGCCTGTTTATGTTGGTCTGCGCTTTTGCTGGCTATGAAACTATGCGACAAGCCTATAAGCTTGCCATTGACCAGAAATATAGGTTTTATTCTTATGGCGATGCGTGCTTTTTAGAGCGCGCGCCAATGATAGAGACGTGATAGAGCAAGAGATATGAAATTTACTTTATTAGGGCAAGATGGCGCGGCGCGGCTTGGCAAAATTGAAACCCCGCGCGGGATCATTCGTACCCCTGCCTTCATGCCGGTTGGCACGGCTGCAACCGTAAAGGCCATGTATCCCGAACAAGTGCGCGAGAGCGGCGCGGATGTTTTGCTTGGTAACACATATCACCTGATGTTGCGCCCGGGTGCAGAAGAAATTGCGCAGCTTGGGGGCTTGCATGAGTTTATGCAATGGCCGCACCCTATTCTTACTGATAGTGGCGGCTTTCAGGTGATGTCATTAGCCAAATTGCGTAAAATGACCGAGCAGGGGGTAGAGTTTCAGAGCCATATTGATGGTCGTAAATATATGCTCACGCCTGAGCGGAGCATTGAAATTCAAACCCTGCTTGGCGCCAATATTCGGATGGTGTTGGATGAATGCACACCCTATCCCGCCAGTCTCGAACAGGCGGAAAGCTCGATGCAGCTCTCTTTACGCTGGGCAGAGCGCTCCAAACAAGCATTTGCCGATTATGATAAGGGCGAGGGTGATGCGCTATTTGGCATTGTGCAAGGCGGCATTTATGAACCCTTGCGGCAGCACAGCGTAAAAGCGCTCCGAAATATTGGTTTTGATGGCTATGCGATAGGCGGGCTGGCGGTTGGCGAAGGCCAAGAGATGATGCTCTCCGTGCTTGATTTTACCCTGCCTCTGCTGCCGCAAAATGCACCGCATTATCTGATGGGGGTTGGCACGCCGGATGATTTGGTCGAAGCGGTAAAGCGCGGCATTGATATGTTTGATTGCGTGATGCCCAGCCGTGCCGGGCGGCATGGCACGGTCTATACATGGCGCGGCAAGGTTAATATTCGCAATGCTCGCCATGCCCATGATCCACGCCCCTTAGCAGAAGATAGCCCGATTGCCAATTATAGTCGCGCCTATTTGCATCATTTGCATCGCTGTGAAGAATATTTGGGGGCGATGCTGCTGAGCTGGCATAATCTTGATTTTTATCAGAAGCTAATGGCGGCGATGCGGGATGCGATCCATGAAAATCGCTTTACCCAATTTTATGATGATTTCAAAACCCAGCAAACCCTAGGGGATATAGAGGAAGCCTAAACAGGTTTTTCACCTTCAATCGTCACCCGATACATCAGCCGCTCAAATTGCTGATAATCATCGACAGCATAATGTTGCATGCAGCGATTATCCCATAGCGCAATGGTGTTTTCGCTCCACTGAAAGCGGCAGCAAAATTCCGGCCGTGTCGCATGGGTGAAAAGAAATTGCAGCAAGGGCTGGCTTTCTTTTTCGCTCATCCCAGCAAAGCGCAAGGTGAACATATCATTGACATAAAGAGCCTTGCGACCGGTTATGGGATGCGTGCGAATGACAGGGTGAACCACCTCATCCATAATCGAGTCATCCCAGCTATAAGTGATGGCGGTTTTCTTCTCATATTTTTCTTGTGCGGTTTCGCTGGTATAGGCGAGGCGTGCTGAATGCACGGCATGTAATGGTGCGAGCATTTTTTTCATCTCATCCGATAAGCGCTCATAGGCTAGATATTGATTGGCAAAGAGCGTATCGCCGCCATAGGGGGGAATGGTTTTGCCATAGAGCACCGAACCCATGCTTGGTTTTTCAAAAAAACTATTATCCGTATGCCAGCCCACCCCAAAAGACGCGCTCTCACCTGCTGGCTTTAGAACTTTGGTGATTTCGGGCGTGTCTTCCATGCCATCGACAATCGGGTGAATCTCAAGCTCACCAAAGCGGCGCGCAAACGCAATTTGTTGGGCGAGCGTAATATCCTGATTACGTAAGAAAATAACCCCATAATCCATCAGGCTTTGAAAGATGAAATCAAATTCTGAATTACTTAAATCGGCAATATTAGCGCCGATAATTTCAGCACCACAGGCGCCAGTTATGGGTTGTTGCGTTATCATAATTCATTGCCCCATTGCTGCCAGTGAAGTTGCGATTTGATAAATCACCCCGCCGAGCGCGCCTAGCAATAATATGATGGTTGATAAAAACCCGATAAGAAAGCCCGTTGCCCGTTTTTGCGCCTCTTGGTAATAACCACGCGCATAGATGATACGCCCAAGCACGAAAAATATACCTATAAGAGCGGCATAAGCATCACTATAGAGCAGAGCGAAAATCCATAAAGATGGGAAAAACATGATGATGGCTTCAACCGTATTGGCATGGGTTCTAAATACACGCAGAAATTCTTCTGGTCCATCGGTTGCCGGTGCTTGGATTTCATGTTTCCCGCGCGCTTTGCCAACCTGCATGGTCATCCAGAAATAAACCAGCAAAGTTAATAAGGTTACAAGCGCTGTAAAAGGATATGTAATGGCTTCCATTGTTATCTCCTATGTTTTTATCTTTTTCAATATACCGCTAAAGGTTGCAAGTATAGTGTCTTCCTCATCTTTTGTAAATATTCTACCGCGCACGAAAATCAGCGATTTTGTGTTGCGGGTGACCTCGCCATCGGCAAATACAGCGCCGCGTTGTGAAGAGGCGGCGAGGAAGTCTGTCTGGCAAGATACGGTAACAGCATAGCCACGTTCATCATTATTTATATTAAGCTCATCATGGGCGATCACGAAAAGCGCATAATCGGCAAATGTCATCAGCAGCCCACCGTGCAAAAACCCGCCCCCATTCATATGCTGGTCAGATGCAAGAAAGGCAGACAAATGCTTGCCATTTTTTTGTAGCTTCATAAAGAACGGGCCAGAGTGATTTTCAAACGGCTCATCAGCGGCCCATAAAGTAAAGCCGTTTAATTCTGGTGGTGGGCTTGGCATGTTTACCCCTCTTGCTTATTGAGGAAGTAAATAAGTAGAACAACTAGCCCTAGGGTTGTGAATTCTACTACTAAAAAAGGTGCAGGGGCGGGGAGCCCGTGAAGTGCCTGAACGAGAAGTCGGAACACCCCCGCGCCGCCCATTAATAAGCCGCCGCCAATAAGATATTCTGGTTTCAATTTCCAAACGCCAAGTGCTAATAATGTGCTAGCCGCAAAAAAGAAGGCTGCAAAATCGCCAATTTGTGAATTGCCACCCGCACCTTCTAACATGGTCATGCCAAGGCTTGCCGCCGTTTCTGCTGGTGTGAATAAGAATCCAACGACATTCGCAAAACATATAAGCGTAGGTATGATAAGTAAAACTCGTAAAACAAATATCATGATTATTCCCTCTCCTAAATGATAATCATTGCTTATAATTATATTGCAAGGGGATACAAAAAACGCAATATATTTCTTCGATAAAATACTTGCAATAAAATGACATAAAAGCTAGATAAGCGCTGGTGCATCACCCCCGTATAGCGCGATTATGTTGGTGCACGATGATAAAGATTTAGAGCGTGTCTTAATATCATTATTATAACACGTTCTGGCGGGCCCGTAGCTCAGTCGGTAGAGCAACTGACTTTTAATCAGTGGGTCGAAGGTTCGATTCCTTCCGGGCTCACCATTATTCTTTTTATATTATTTCAGGGTATCAATTTTTGCCAATAATTCCTGTTTGAAATCGGGTGCGGCATCGGCGCAAAGCGTTATGAACATGCCGGTTAAGACTTGCGTACGGTAGGTTTTGAGATTTATATATCCGTGCATCCAATCGAGGCGCGCCAGCCTTTGCGATGAAAATAGACGAAGCGTAATCTGCTCTTCATCAATCTGGCCGAGAAGTTTACCTTGCGCGCTGGCGCCCGCGCAAATTGAGCGGGCATAATTGCGAGAGTTTGCGACAATCCCTGTCGGCGATTGATGTTCGAAAAAATTAATTCTTTCACCCGCGATAAAGGCGGCTTTGTAAAATGGCTCATTGGTTGAAATAAGACCAATAAGTCCATCGATAAAATCTTCCAAAGCGCGAATTGTATCAGACGGGTCAAAATCAGTGGCGGCGTTCATCACTTCCGACATGGCTTCTCGCACCAGCGTCTCCAATATTTCGGCGCGCTTGCCAAGCAGATTATGAACGGTTGGTATGGTTACGTTTGAACGATTTGCGAGGCGCGCAATGGTTAACGCATCCAGCCCCTCTTCGGCGATGATGTTTGCGGCACAGATGAGAATATGTGCCCGCCGCTTCACCTTGTTTGCGATACGTGTTTCCAGCCCTCTTGCAATGTTTGGCCTGGCTATATTCGATTTGGCGATATTTGATTTGGTCATATGGTGTTTTAACTTAAAAATCTCTTGTTTTATAGTTTTTATTTCTATATAAATTTAATGAGTCATAAAAACTGTAAACGTGGCGGGAGGATCTGATGGTTCAAGATATTACAAACTCTATTGAGGCATGTGCGGCGCATTATGGGGATGATGCGGATGCGATGCGGGACTATTTGCTAACCGGACAAGCAAAAGCGCTCGAATTGGATAATAGAGGTTCAATCAGTTTTGATGATGACGGCCGCCTCGCAAAACATATTGTCGCGGCTTATGAAAAATATGGGTTTTATGTTTTTACAGAGGTTCTCAAGCAAGATGAGCTTGACGATATTAAAGAAGATTTAGAGCGCTTAAAAAAACGCTTTCCGGTTGCGCCCGATGCGCCGCTTGCGGCTGATGGGTCGCCAGCTTTGGGGGCAGATTGTTCGACATTAACCTTGCTGTGGGCGAAACCACTTGGTGATCCTTTGGGCGGAACCGCGCTTGCGAATGGTCGCCATCAGGTTAAACTTTACGAACCAGAAGCCGCCCAAGATGCACCCGAATTTGCGCCATTTTTGCTTTTGGGGTCATTGCAATTTTCCGAAACATGTTTGCGTGTATATGGGCATCCGCTATTGTTGAAAGTTGCTGAAGAGATAAATGGCGAGGATTTCACCCCCTTTAATGAAAGCCTTTTTATTAAAGAACCGGGGATAGGGGCGGCTGTATCTTGGCATCAGGACGGCTCTACCCATTGGGATAATCCGAATTTTGATAGTGGCATTCATGGCTTTAATTTTATGGCGCAGGTTTATGGCAGCACGGCGGTGAACGGTGTTTGGGTTTTGCCTGGCAGTCATAAGCAAGGGAAAATTGATATAACCGAATTGGTAAAACAATCAGGAAGTGAGCGCATTGATGGCACGGTTCCTCTGGTTTGTGATGCGGGCGATGTGATTATCTGCAACCGTCAGCTTCTGCATGGCTCATTTGCAAATACAGGCTTTGAACCGCGCATTACGGTAAATTTTGGCTTTCACCGCCGCAGTTCTGTTTTAAATGTGAAAGGTTCCGGCACGCATAGTGAGGTGCAAATTTTTGATGAGGAATTGATTGCAAAACGGTCAGAAGTGATTGGCTATGGAATTGATGCGCGCCGCCAGCGCTTTCCGGAAGAAACGCCCTTTGTGTACAAACCCTTCCATGCAAAAGGGTTAAGCTATAAATGGGATGAAGCGGCCCGAAAATCCCTACATGATTATAATGCCCGCGATTTGAGTATTTAGCAAAATAAGGATTTACGGGCAGGCGGGTGGCTTAGACACAGATTTAATCTCTACCTTATGGAGTTTGATACGCGCTGCTCCATCCCCCGAAATCTGAAATGGGGTTGTCACGTTTTGCGGATCTAACCCATTGCTCACAAAACAGCGAACGGGAATTTGATGTTCATGCCAACCAGCTTTTATTTGTTGGCTGCCAAATATGGATGATAGGCTTAGCTTGCCCCCACATCCCTCACCGCAATACATGGCAATATGAGCGTTTTCCATATCTTCAAACAAATCATCAATTTTCCAGCTTACCGCAAGCACCAAGCTATTGATTGCGCCAATATCGGTAAAATCTAAAGCACGTTGTGCGGATAGGCTAAGCATTGCCCTATCTGTTCCTGTCCAGTCTATCAGGCGGGTATCTTCTTGCGCTTTATAATCGGTTGCGGTTGTTTTAATCGCGCCACTAATACTTTGCCCTTTAAGGGTTGGTGTCGGCACGCGTGTATTTGACGAGTCACCCAAAAACAAAGTGAGAGGTTTTACAGCCTTGCCATATTCGAGTAAAAGACCAGAAAATTTTTGTTGGCTCGAGAAAACGCCTGAGGCTTCTGCCAATAAGGGCATATTCCGAGCCTCGCCATAGTTCATGCCATAGCCATATGCGAAAAGCGTATTGTCGTCATCTTGCCCATTAATCGGTTCCCCCTTACCATTTTTAGGCCATGAGAAAGATAACCGCCCGCTTACTTCATGCCGCACCTCGCCCTCTTGGGCTGCAAAAATAACGTCAGCGATTCCGCCGCCTTCGGTTCCAGGTAGCCACGCCACCACAAAGGCATCAGATTGATTAATATGAGGGTTAACCCAAAGCGGTCGTCCGGTTAAGAAAATCGATATGACAGGAATATTTTTTTGCTTGATTGATTTTAAGAGCTCCAGATTTTCACCAGTCTCAAACTCAAAAACCAAATCAGTAAGGTCGCCCTTATATTCGGCATATGGTTGTTCTCCATAAACAATAATGGCAATATCGGCGGGCTGGTCGGTAATCCCATCCTCGGCTAAAATAACCTGCCCGCCATTGGCTTCGACATAATCTTTTATTCCCTCATAAATGGTTTGCCCGGTTTCGAAGTCTTCATTCTTATTATCATTGCCTTGCCACGATAGCGTCCAGCCGCCGGTTTGTTGCTGCATTGAATGCGCGCCACTGCCAGCGAGCAGGATTTTCTGCTGCGGCCGTAAAGGCAAAATGGAATTATTATTCTTAAGCAGAACCAATGATTGCCGTACCGCTTCGCGGGCAATCTCTCTATGCGCATCTGTGCCAAGCTTATCTATATTGCTGGTTACGCGTTGCGAGGGAGAGGGCTGGTCTAATAATCCGTTCCGAATTTTTACTTTCAAAATCCGAAGCACAGCTTCATCCAATCGCGCTTGCGGGATGGTTCCACTTTGCGCTTGCGCGAGAAGTGATTGATATAATCCCTTCCAGCTATCGGGAGCCATATACATATCAACGCCTGCCATAAGAGCTTGCGGGCAATTTGTTGCGGTGCATGAGGGAATTTCGGCATGACCATTCCAGTCACCTATGACAAAGCCTTTGAAACCTAACTCATCACGCAATAAACCTGTAAGTAAGCTATATGACCCATGCATTTTCTCGCCATTGACGCTGGAAAAAGATGCCATGACTGTTTGTACGTCAGCATCGATAGCGGTGATATAGCCAAGCCCATGAATGGCCATTAAATCGTCTTGCGAGGCAATTTGTGTATCGCCCTTATCAATCCCATAGGCCGTACCGCCATCGGCAATAAAATGTTTTGCGGTGGCGATGAGATGCTCACCGCGTAAAAAATCATCCGCGCCGCTTTCACCTTGCAATCCCTTCACCATAGCGGCGGCATAGGCGGCAACCAGCTCAGGGTCTTCTGAATAGCTTTCATAAGCGCGCCCCCAACGGTCATCACGGGCAACAGCAAGTGTAGGGGCAAATGTCCAATCCAGGCCGGTCGCGCGTACTTCAGTCGCTGTCACGCGCCCGATTTGTTCCATCAATTCGGCATTATGCATTGCGCCAAGCCCCGAATTATGCGGGAAAATCGTTGCCATTTGTAAATTATTATGGCCATGCACCGCATCGGTTCCCCAAAGAAGCGGAATCCCAACCCCGCCATCACTCTTATCAGTTGAGGCGTGCCAATATTTATCTGCTAAGGCTATCCATTCTTGCGGCGGGGCTGTCTTTTGTCCGTTTGGGGCAGAATTACCCCCGTTTAAGACAGAGCCTAAATTATAAGTCGCAACATCTTCGGGGGTAACAGTAGATATATCTGCCTGAATGATTTGTCCGATTTTTTCTTCCAATGTCATTTGCGCTAAAATGTCTTTGGCTCTTTTTTCTATGCGCGTTTCTGCTTCTTTCGTGATGTCACAGGCAAGGGTAAATTGCGATAAGATCACGCTTATGGCGATGATGAAGGTGGATGTAAAGCGGTTATTCATTTTCATGCTCCGTTCTTAATTTATGACAAATTTTCCAGGCAATATTACTTTTTCTTCCCATTATCAAGTTTTTTATGACAACGCTAGACAATTATTATATGATTTGTATTGACAGCGCTAGACAATTATTCTAGAGTTTGGTTGTTTGACCATGGGATAAGACCGTTAATGTGGTCAATTTTAATCCCATAAGGGGAGCTTAAGAGGAGGAAACTTATGAATTATAATATGAAGGCTTTGCAACGTTTGGCGTTATGCGTATCCGTTGTGACATCAACGGTGATACCGTTTTCTGTGCATGCGCAGGAGGAAGAGGTGAACGAAGTTGTGGTGACAGGAATTCGTTCGAGCTTGCAAAAAGCTATGGAGATTAAACGTAATGCGCGCGGTATTGTCGATGCGATCACGGCGGAAGATATTGGCGCGTTTCCGGATACGAATCTTGCAGAATCACTACAACGCATTTCAGGTGTGACGATCGATCGTAAAATTGGGGAAGGGCGTGAAGTCACTGTACGTGGTTGGGCTGCTGACTATAATTTGGTAACGCTTAATGGTCGTCAAATGCCGACATCAACCCTTGGTGATCAGGCAAATAGCGCGCCGTACTCACGGTCATTCGATTTTAGTAATCTCGCACCGGAAGCTGTGGCGGCGGTTGAGGTTTATAAAACAGGCCGTGCCGATACTGTATCTGGTGGTATCGGGTCTACCCTTAATATTATAACCCCAAAACCATTAGGCGCTGCGCCAACAATGTCAATAACACTTAAAGGTGTTTATGATGAATCACGCCATGGGTCTAATGAGGTCACCCCTGAAGTTTCAGGCATTTTTATTGATCAATTTATGGATGATCGTTTAGGGGTAAGTTTTAGTTTCTCACATCAGGAGCGTAAATCTGGGACTGCTGAGGCACAATTTGATGAGCCAGGCTGGATGGAAGCTAATCTGGTCGGTACAAGCACAGTTCCTGGCGATGTAACAAACCCGCCAAGCGCAACTGATATTATCACCTATCCGCAAAATATTCGCTATCAGATTGGTGAATTTGAGCATGAGCGCCTCAATGGTCAGCTAACATTGCAATATCAACTTGCTGATAATCTGGTTGCAACAACAGATTATACGCATTCCACATATCGCATTCATGCGCGCCGCAATCGCATTAGCAACTGGTTTAGCAATACACCAACAGAAAGTACCTGGACTGATGGTCCGGCTGTAAGCCCGCTTGTTTATACTGATGATAATTTGGGCTTTACGCTTTCGAGCAATTTGGCTGCAAATGAGAATGTTAATAAATCTCTTGGCTTCAATCTCGATTGGGCGGCAACCGATAATCTCACGCTGGAATTTGATTTTCATGACTCAAGCGCGGAATCGAAACCGGATCTGCCATGGGGGTCAAATAACTCGATTAGTGTAAACACGCCGAATGCTGCAACGCAAACGCTTGATTTACGTGGATTTTTGCCGATTTTGTCTTTCGCGGGGCAGAATGATATGAACGCAGACGGTGAGAGAAGTGCAGCCGTTTATGATGTGAGCCAATATAGAGTGAATGAAAATAGTTTCCATAATGCTTATATGAGCTCTGATATTAAACAATTACAAGTTAATGGCAGTTATGAATTTGCGTCTGGTGATATTGACAGTGTTGATTTTGGTATTTCATTCATTGAAAATAAAGTGCGTTCAGCACATGGGTCGTCTTCGCGCGCAGATTGGGGTAACCAATTAATCACGGCGGCTGATGTACCGGATGAGCTGTTTACATTCACAACATTGCCAAACAGGTTTGATGGTATTTCTGGCGGTACGGGAAACCTGCTGCCAGGGTTTTATACATTTAATTTTGAAAGCATGTTAAACCTGCTTACAGAACAAAATGTATTATCTTGTAATGATGGAAATTGTCTGGCTGATTATACGACTGATCGTCGCATTACTGAAGAGACGACCAGCGCATATCTTCAGTTCAATAATTCATTTGATGTGAACAATATGCCAGCCCATTTACGTGCCGGGGTTCGTTATGAAAAAACTGAAATTGATGCAGCGGCCTTAGTGAATTTGCCAGTGGAAGCAAAATGGACGTGGGATAATCAAATCACGGTCACGCTCGCGGATGATGCTACATTCTTTACAGGGCAGGGTGAGTATGATTATTTCTTACCTGCGATTGATTTTGATATTGATGTTCGTGAAGATGTTAAGCTACGTGCGTCTTATAGCAAAACCATTGCGCGCCCGACTTATGATAAAATACATTCTGGATTCAGAATTGATAATCTGGTTACGGGGCCAAATGATTTTACCGCATCGGTTAGTAATCCTGACCTATTACCGCTTAGTTCAAAAAATCTCGATTTATCAGCAGAATGGTATTATGGCGAGAGCAGCTATATTGCGCTTGGCTGGTTTGATAAGGAGATTCGTGATCTTGATGAGCGCACCCGCTTCGCTTCAAACTTTGAAGGGATTCGTAATCCAGCCGCCATTGCAAATGAGATGATAGAATTCTCAAGAAATTATATCCAGGCGCAGTCTTGGTGGGGCGGCGGTGTGCCGACCTATGAACAGGCTGCCAATAATTTGGGAACAATGAAGCTTGGTAATAATCCGGCTCTTCCTGCAGAATATGTCGATCGCATTGAGGTTGTTGCTTCATTTTTAGCAAGCTGGGGTGGTCAGGAAGCAACATATATTCGGATTTTGCCAAATGACACTGATCCGCTTTTAAGCGCTGACACTCAAGTGTATGGTAATACGAGCCGCATATTCAATGTGGATGGTATGGAGTTTTCCTGGCAGCATGATTTTGCAGATACAGGCTATGGCTTTATTGTAAATTATACAGTCATTAATAGTGATGCTGATAATTATGATAATAGTATACCTGGCAATGTTGTACAGACATTACTACCTGGTGCAAGTGATAGCGCCAATCTGGTTGGCTATTATGACAAGAATAATCTGCAAGTACGGCTTGCCTATACATGGCGGGATAGGTTCCTGACCGGTCAATGGCGACATACATATTATGTTGAGGAATATGAGCAAATTGATGTGAGCGCCCGTTACAGCTTCCCTGAACAGGGTGTAACGCTATTTGCCGATATTATTAACCTAACTGAGGAAGATCGTCGCGTTGTCCATCGTAATTCAGCGATGATACAACATGCTAACCCTGGCAAGGCGCGTTATATCCTTGGGGCAACGTATAAATTCTAAACTGTTGCGAACCTCCCATCTTTGGTAAATGGGTGAAAGCCTATACTGCCAATAAAAGAGATGCCGGAATTTATATTCCGGCATTTTTCTTGTGGATGGGTTTTATCAATCCTACATTGACACCGTTATCATGTTTTGTTAACCTTTGCTTGCTTGCTTGCTTGCTTGCTTGCTTGCTTGCTTGCTTGCTTGATTGATTGATGGGGAAACAGGGATTATGTCTATAGCTGGTATTGATTTAATCGTGGTTGCGATTTACGCACTGGTTTTGTTAGGGGTCGCCTATTGGGTCTCGCGCGAACCGGCGCAACACAAAAAAAATACTGAGGATTATTTTTTGGCAGGGCGTTCGCTTGCGTGGTGGGCGGTCGGGGCATCTCTGATTGCCTCTAATATTTCGGCAGAACAAATAATTGGTCAATCGGGGCAAGGCTATGCGGTGGGGATTGCCATCGCTGCCTATGAATGGCAAGCGGCGATTGTGCTTTTAATCGTTGCAAAATATTTTTTGCCCATCTTTTTGCGCCGCGGCATTTATACAATGCCGCAATTTCTCGATCAACGCTATGGGCATGGCGTGAAAACGCTTATGTCATTTTATTGGGTGGCGCTTTATACGGCGGTTAACTTGACGACGGTTTTATGGCTCGGCGGGCTTGCGGTTAATTCTTTAACCGGGCTTCCTCTCTTATATTCGATGGGTTTTTTGGCTGCCTTTTCTTTGCTTTATTCCCTTTATGGTGGGCTTAAAGCGGTGGCGTGGACTGATATTATCCAAGTCGTTATTTTGGTTGTTGGCGGCATTATTATTACGCTTTTGGCGCTTGATTATATTGCGGCTGCCGATGGTGTGTGGGGCGGCTTTATCTATGTAATGCAGGAAGTGCCGGGGCATTTTGAGATGATTCTCGAAGACAGTCATGCCGCTTATAGTGACTTGCCAGGCATTTGGACATTATTGGGGGGCTTATGGGTGCTGCATTTTTCTTATTGGGGCTTTAATCAATATATTATTCAGCGTGCTTTGGGGGCAGATAGTCTGCAAGACGCGCAAAAAGGGTTAGCCTTTGCCGCACTTCTTAAATTTCTAATCCCGCTTATTGTGGTGATCCCTGGTATTGCAGCGATTATTCTTGGCCAGCAAGGCACGTTGGATGGCGCTACGCTTACCCAAGCGACAGACCGAACTTATGGCGAGCTTATAAAAATCGCCCCGGATGGTCTGCGCGGGTTGATTTTTGCTGCCCTTGTCGCCGCTATTGTGTCTTCACTTGCGTCAATGACAAATTCAATTTCGACAATTTTCACGATGGATATTTACCGCTCTGCTGTTACCACGCAGAGCGAGCAACATTATGTGACAATCGGGCGCATAAGTGCTTTTGTCGCGATGATTTTGGCTTTGCTTTTAGCCGAACCCTTTATTGGGGGGTTCAAAAGCGGGTTCCAAGCTGTACAGGAATATTCTGGCTTTATTGCGCCCGGTGTGGTGGTGGTGTTTTTGTTGGGCTTCTTCAGCAAAAGAGTGAATGCAACAGGTGCG
The DNA here is from genome assembly GCA_965199285.1 of Parvibaculaceae bacterium. Taxonomy (GTDB): domain Bacteria; phylum Pseudomonadota; class Alphaproteobacteria; order RS24; family RS24; genus CBDDGJ01. Next base: position 275,061 of record OZ240687.1, read on the forward strand.
CTTGCAGCATTATTGGGTTCGATTTTGTTTAATGTTGTATTAAAATTTGGCGCGCCAGATATTCCATTTATTATTCGTATCTGGATTGTGTTTATGGCTTGTTTTGCGGTTGCTATTTTAGCCTCACTATTTCGTCCCGCCCCCGCGCAAGATGAAATTGTCAAACTTGATGATATTGAATTTACGACACAAAAGGTTTTTAATCGTCTTTCAGCCCTTGTCGTCATAATTTTTGTTGGTCTCTATATCATATTTTGGTAATTCTTTAAGATGCGCAACACAATAACGATTAGAGATATTGCGCTGGAAGCAAATGTCTCGATTAAGACCGTATCACGGGTGTTGAATAATGAACCAAATGTGCGCGCCGAGAAACGGGACGCTGTTTTCGATGCTGCGAAGCGCCTGAATTATCGTCCAAACTTTGCGGCGCGGCGTTTGGCGGGTAAACGTTCATATGTGATTGTGCATTTTTATGATAATCCCAACCCTGATTATATTGATAAAATCAATCGCGGCGTGAATGATATTTGCCGGATACATGGTTTTTTCTCGGTTGCCGAACCTTTCAACCACAAAACCAGCTATTCCAAACAGCTCGAATCTTATTTGCAAGAATTTGATATTGATGGGGTGGTGCTATCTCCTCCCTTATGTGATAATGCTGCTTTATTAAAGACTTTGAAACAGCATAATATCGCTTGCCTTTCTATCTCACCGCATAAATTATCATCCAAAAAATCTTCCGTTTATATTAATGAATTTGCCGCCGCCCAGATGATGACCGCACATTTAATTAATTTAGGTCATAAATCCATGGGATTTATCGCTGGCCCAGAAAATCATAAATCCAGTCATCAGCGTTATCAAGGTTTTGCCGCTACGATAAAAGAGACGGGATTAAAGATGAAAGATCAGATCCTCGTGCAGGGCGATTTTTCTGTCCGCTCTGGCTTTCAAGCGTTTGAAAAACTTATGCGAAAAAAGAGCAATATATCGGCTATTTTTGCGGCGAATGATAATATGTCAGTCGGGGCTTTAATGGCGGCGTTTAAAGAAAATAAAAGCATACCACAAGATTTGTCGATTGTTGGGTTTGATGCGGCTCTTATTGGTGAACAGATTTGGCCACAATTAACCACCATCAGCCAGCCCGTTTATGATATGGCACGCCGCGCGGCGGAAGTTTTGATAGAGCAAATCGAAAAACCTGAACAAGCATTTCAAAGTTTAGAATTTGCAGTTGAAATATTGCATCGAGATAGCTGCTCTGTGCCATCCTGATAAATTTGACATCGCTGTCATTTTCGGTTAGATTATTGCGAATATGAGGATTGTGTGATGGCAGAATTTATTGCACCCGAACCATTTGATATTGTTATTTTTGGTGCAACGGGTGATTTATCCAAAATAAAGCTATTGCCTGCTTTGTTCCGGCGCTATCGCGATGGGCAGATTGATTCCTCTTGCCGTATCATTGGCGTATCACGCACAAAAATGGATCGCGAAGGGTTTATCGATTTTGTCAGCACAGCCTGTAAGGCGGCAGACATTGAAACGACCGAGAAAGATTGGCAAGGTTTTGTATCTTTGCTTCATTATTTTCAACTTGATGCAACCGATTCGAATGCCGATTGGGGGGAGCTCAGGCAAACCCTTAATCAGGATGAGCGGACACTGATTTTTTATCTCGCCGTTGCGCCGCATATTTTCGTGCCTATTTGTAATGCGTTGGGTCAAAATGGATTAAATGAAAAACAGGTTCGTGTGGTTTTGGAAAAACCGATAGGTACTGATTTGGCAACGGCGCGGGCGATTAATATGGGGGTTGGAGAGATTTTTGATGAAAGTCAAATCTTTCGGATGGATCATTATCTTGGTAAAGAAACAGTGCAAAATTTATTGGTTCTGCGGTTTGCCAATATTTTGTTCGAACCGCTCTGGTCACGCAATATGATAGACCATGTCCAGATCACGGTTTCTGAAAGTTTGGGGGTGGAAGGGCGTGCAGATTATTATGACCGCGCTGGCGCGTTGCGCGATATTATTCAAAACCATCTTTTGCAACTTTTATGTTTAATCGCGATGGAAGCGCCCAATTCCATTCACGCAAATGATATACGTGCCGAGAAGATAAAGGTTTTACGAGCGCTTAACCCTTTTACCGCCGAAAGTGCGAAAACAAATACCGTCCGTGCTCAATATATGGCGGGAACCATTAATGGACAAACCGTAAATGGCTATGCGGAAGCATTATCGCCTGAAATGGGTGATAGTCAAACTGAAACATTTGTTGCGGTTAAAGCTGAGATAAATAATTGGCGATGGGCGGGGGTTCCGTTTTATCTGCGTACTGGCAAGCGTATGGCGGAGCGCTATTCAGAAATTATTTTACAGTTTAAGTCAACGCCCTATAATTTATTTGGCGAGGGCGAGAATACCCCCAATCGCCTTGTTTTACGTTTGCAGCCGGATGAAGGCATGCGTCTGTTCATGTTGGTAAAAGAGCCTGGCCCCGGTGGTATGCGCTTAAAACATTTGCCTTTAAATCTGTCATATGAAGATAGCTTTTCTACCATTAGCTATCATGATGCTTATGAACGCCTGCTTATGGATGTGGCGCGGGGCAATTTGCAATTATTTATGGGGCATGAGGAAGTTGAAGCGGCATGGGCGTGGGTTGATAGTCTTATCAAGGCATGGGCAGAAAATGAACAACCAGTTGAGCAATATGTTGCCGGTACGGAAGGGCCGTTGCAGGCGATGATGCTTATGGATAGGGATGGCCGCGCGTGGAGCTATCCGGAAATGCGAGCCTAATCATGCTGGCAAGATTAGAAACTTTTCAAGATGAAAAAGCGGGCGAAGTGGCAGCTGTGGATTGGCTGGTAAACTCTCTTGCTGCTGATACACCCAAAACATTATTTTTATCTGGCGGTACAACGCCAGCCCCTATCTATCGTGCATTGGCGCGGCAAGATTTAGCATGGGCGCAAATTCATATCGGCTTGGTTGATGAACGCTGGGTGGATGAAAGCGATAAAGGCTCTAATGCGGGTTTGGTGAAACAGTCTCTCTTGCAAGAAAAAGCCGCATCTGCGCCTTTTTGGCGGATGAAAAATGAAGCTATGTCTGCATGCGATGGGCAGGCGGAATGTGAAGCAGCTTATCGGCTTATGCCAGCATCCTCAATCGCTGTATTGGGAATGGGCGCGGATGGGCACACAGCCTCTTGGTTTGCTAATGCGCGAGGTTTGGATAAGGCTTTGGATAGTAAAAACCCGAATATGGTTCAGGCGATTATCGCGCCGCAAACAAATGTAACAGGAATTTTTTTGGAGCGCATGACGCTTACAGTGTCAGCGCTTATGGGGTGTGAAGCGGTGCTGCTCTTATATCGGGGGAATGATAAGCATGCGCTCTTAACACAAATTATCAATCAGCCCGAAAGTGATTTGCCGATTGCCCATGCGGTGAAATTATTGGGTGATAAATTAACCATATTTGGGCTAGGGGTAAGCGATGGTGCATGAGCTTATTCTACAAGTGACCGAAGATATTATCGCCCGTTCGTCTGAAACGCGGACGCTTTATCTTGACGATATGCAGGCGCATCGCTTGGAAGGCTCTGCCCGTAAAGCAGCGGCGGAAGGTAATCAGGCACATGCTTTTGCCGCTTGTCCGGTGCATGATAAGCAGCATCTGATTGGCGGCGATTGGCCAAATATTGCGATTGTAACCGCTTATAATGATATGCTTTCGGCGCATCAGCCTTATGAACGCTATCCGCAATTTATTCGCGAAGCGGCGCGACAATATCATGCGACGGCACAAGTCGCTGGCGGCGTTCCGGCAATGTGCGATGGTGTTACGCAAGGGCGTGAAGGAATGTCTTTATCGCTGTTTTCGCGGGATGTTATCGCTCTCTCTACGGCTGTCGCGCTGTCGCATAATGTTTTTGATGGGGCTTTGTATTTAGGGATTTGCGATAAAATCGTACCCGGACTTGTGATTGGCGCTTTGCAATTTGGGTTCTTGCCGAGCCTATTTATCCCCTCTGGGCCAATGCCTTCAGGTCTGCCAAATAGTGAAAAAGCGCGTATCCGACAATTATATGCAGAAGGTAAGGCAAGCCGCGAAGATTTGCTCAAAGCCGAATGTGAGAGCTATCATAGTGCGGGAACATGCACATTTTATGGAACTGCAAATAGCAATCAGATGATGATGGAAATTATGGGTTTGCATCTTCCGGGCGCGGCATTTGTCTCTCCGCAAACCGAATTGCGCGATGCGTTAACGCAAGCGGCGGTGAAACGAATTGTTGAAATGAGCGCGGTGAGCGGAGATTATTTACCCCTTTATGAAGTGATTGATGAGCGTAGTTTTGTAAATGCGATAATTGGCTTATTGGCAACGGGTGGCTCAACTAATTTGGTGTTGCATATTCCCGCGATGGCGGCGGCGGCGGGCATTAAAATTCTGCCCGAAGATTTTGACAGATTATCAAAAATCATTCCGCTGCTGGCGCGTCTCTACCCAAACGGAATGGCTGATATTAATCACTTTCATGCGGCGGGCGGCATGGGCACGCTCACTTATGAATTATTAGAGGCAGGGCTTTTGCATAAGGATGTCAAAACAATAAGCGGCAAAAATTTGGAAGCCTATATAAATGAGCCTGTTTTACGTGATGGCGCTTTGCAATGGCGGGCGGCACCGCGTGAGTCTGGCGATAAAAATATCCTTGCGACCACCGCACAGCCTTTTGACTTAGAAGGTGGAATATGTGTTACGAAAGGCAATCTTGGTTTAGGGATTGCCAAAAAATCGGCCGTAAAGCCAGAACATCAAATCATTGAAGCGCCGGCGGCAATATTCTCAACACAAGAAGAGGTGCTTGCGGCTTTCAAAGCCGGCAGCCTTGACCGCGATGTTATTGTCGTGCTGCGGTTTCAAGGGCCTGCCGCAAACGGTATGCCAGAATTGCACAAGCTCATGCCTGCTTTAGGTGTATTACAAGATAAGGGTTTCAAAATTGGCTTGATAACGGATGGGCGCATGTCGGGAGCGAGCGGCAAAGTGCCCGCAGTTATTCATCTTTCGCCCGAAGCGGCAAAGGGCGGAAATCTAGCGCGCTTGACTGAAGGCGACCACATTAAGCTGGATTTAAGTGCGGGAACTTTATCTTGTCATCTACCCGAGCAAGAGTTTGAAAAGCGGGACGTGGTAATAAAGCCCGCCACAAATGGGCGGCTCGGTTTAGGACAAGATATATTTTCAGTGTTCCGGAATAAATGTACGGATGCAACAATGGGCGCATCCAGTTTGGAGATATAAAATGCTTTTAGTTGGTGATATTGGCGGCACGAATATGCGATTTGGATTGGTTCCAGATATTGCAAATGGCATGGTATCGGTAACGGATTTTCAAAACTATAATGCTGATGAAATGGAAACCATCGCCAATGGCATTCGATGTTACATAGACCATGCCGGTCACGAAATTAAAAATGCGAGTCTGGTTATGGCGGGGCCCTTGCGTGATGGGCGCATAAGTTTTACGCATCGCGATTGGGATGTGACGGAGTCTGCGCTTAGTCGCGAAACCAATATTCCGTCTATGCGGTTTTTTAATGATTTTGCGGGCATGGCACGGGCGGTTCCCGAATTATCTGATGATAGCTTTATTGAAATTAAGGCAGGCAAAGCGTTAAAGCATGCGCCCTATTTGATTGCCGGACCTGGAACAGGGTTCGGGGTGGCGGTGCTGACACCAATTTCTGGGAACTGGCATGTCACCTCTTGCGAAGGCGGGCATATGGCATATCCTGCCGTTGATAGATTTGAATCTGATGTGCTTGAGATTATTCACCGTGATTTATCACATGTTTCACTGCAAATCATTTGTGCTGGCAAAGGCTTGCCTGTTTTACACAAAGCCGTGTGTACACTTTATGGGCAGGTGTTTGAACCTTTAACGCCGTCTGAAATGATTGCGCGTGCCAATGCGGGTGATGAAATCTGCTTACGCATTTGTAAAATGCGGGCAATGGCTTTGCTGGGGGCGGCTGCGGATATGGCGCTTATCACAGGTAGTCGCGCCGGGATTATACTCGCAGGTGGGGTCACAAAAAGGCTGATTGATTTTATCAATACACCCGAAGCGCTTGAGCGGTTCCATGATCGGTGGCGAGATTCAGATTTCTTACGCGATATTCCTATTCGCGTTCTCACAAACCCCGTCGCCCCCCTTATCGGCGCGGCCGCCTTATATATGGATAAAGGCGCATAAGATGGATATATCGTCCACCTTATCACATGCCCTATCTCAATCTCCTATCATTCCTGTTCTTGTGGTGGATGAAATGGCACAGGCCGCGCCGTTAGCAAAAGCGCTAGAGCAGGCAGGATATACAATCCTAGAGGTTACATTCCGTACGCCTATTGCAGCAGATGTTATTTTAGAAATGAAAAAACAATGCCCGCAGCTGGTGATTGGGGCAGGTACAATTCTCACTACCGATCATGTGAAATCTGCGCTTGCGGCAGGCAGTGATTTTTTGGTAACGCCAGCTATGTCACCAAACTTAAAAGCCGCTTTACAGGATATAGATATTGCTGTCTATCCAGGTGCGGCGACACTAAGCGAAGCCTTAACGCTTTTAGAATATGGTTTTACAAAAGTAAAATTTTTCCCAGCAGAAGCAAGCGGCGGCATAGAGGCATTAAAATCTTTCGCGCAACCCTTGCCGCATATTTCTTTCATGCCAACTGGTGGCATTGATGAGGAAAAGGCGCGCGCTTATTTATCCCTTGCCAATGTGTTTGCGGTTGGCGGCACATGGATGATAGATAAAGCCGCGCTTAAAAATCATGATTGGGATGGCTTGTGCGCATATGCAGAAAATAGTATGAAAGTTTTATCGAATGACGGACTTAAAATCAAAGCTTAGTGATGAATTAAAACGCTATCGCGAACAGGGAAAATTGATTTCAGATATTAACCCGATTTCGGCATTGGCGGATTCGATTCTCGATCGTCTTTATAAGGCGGAGATTGATACGGACGATATAGAGTCATTGCTGGATATTCTGGGTGCAGATTTATGGCAGCAGCAGGTTGAAGGGTTGGCGCAAAAATCTGGCGTGCGGCAAGACAGCGCGCTGGACAAGTTGGACATTGAGAGGCTTGATTTTTCGCGCCCCCTATATCGGGCGGTATTTACGGCGCATCCGGTGTTTTCTTTGCAAACAGAAACCGCGCATGCGCTCTCGCGGGCGGCAGCAGGTGGGGCGGATACATATCAACCAGATGCTTATGCGCCGCGCGCCCGCATCAGCTTGCAAGATGAACATGCCGAAGCGATGGACGCGCTTGTGCATGCCCGCGCCGCGATAAGAAAGCTCACGCAAAACCTGCTTGCGAAAGCAGGGCGCAAAGATATTGTGCCGCGCGTTTTAGGTGTTTCGACATGGGTTGGCTATGATATGGATGGCCGCGCCGATATTAGCTGGCTGGATAGTTTTACCCTCCGCTTGCGCGAAAAAGCAATGGGGTTGGACATATATATTGAGCAGTGCAAGGGCATTGAGGCTCTGTCCGCCATTCAATCCCGCTTGCAAGCAGAGCATGAGGCAACCCTTGCAGATGTCGAGCGGTTTAGCACTATTCAAAGCAATGATGATTTTATTACGGCCGCCAATCACCTTACCGAGCGGCCAGATAAGCTAACAGCCCTATCGCCTTTGGTTGAAGAGCTAAAGCAAATTGCTGCTGGTGAGCAAGATGAACAAGCCTATCGCATATTGGCACTTGCCGGTGATATGGCATCTCACGGATTGGGGATGGGGGAAATTCATTTGCGGGTAAATGCGGTGCAGCTTCGCAATGCCATGCGTGCGGTTGATGGTCGCGCTGTTTCGGTTTCGGGTGACCATGTCCCAAACCGTTCATTGGTTGATCGGCTTGCCCATCGTATCCGTACCGAAGCGGCGTGGGATATTAATTTTCATAATCTTGATGAGGAAACCGCAACCGCACGGCGGCAATTTATGTTGGCAGCGCAAACGCTCAAACATGTTGATAGCGAGCAGCCTATTCGATTCCTGATTGCGGAATGTGAGCAGCCCATCACCATTATGTCGGCGCTCTATCTGGCTCATAAATTTAACATTTCTGAGCATTTGGATATTTCACCTTTGTTTGAAACTGCTTTTGGTCTGGAGCGCGGCGCGCAAATGATGGCACAATTATTGGCGCATGAAACTTATCGTGATTATGTCCGCAAAAGGGGGCGCTTGGCGATTCAAACTGGCTTTTCTGATGCGGGGCGGTTTATTGGACAAATCACCGCAAATCTTGCGATTGAACGTGTGCAGCTTAAAGTCGCGCAGCTTGTCGCGCAGTATTTTTCTGGTGATGTTGATTTGCTCTTGTTTAATACACATGGTGAGTCGATGGGGCGCGGGCATGCTTATGGGGATATACAAAGCCGCCAGAATTATATTTTCACCCCCTTTGTGCGCGCCCAATGTCAAGCGATGAATGTGCATGTACAGCATCAATCGAGCTTTCAAGGAGGCGACGGCTATCGCTATTTTTCAAATCAAAAAATTGCTGACGCAACCATGCTTCATCTGTTGCTTGCTGAAACACGCGCGCCGGATGAGAGCGAAATAAATGATCCCTTCTATCAAGCGCAAGAATTTTCACTGGATATGTTTTTATCATTGAAGAGCTGGCACGAGCAGATATTTCATGATCCGCATTATATTGAGCTTTTGGATATGTTTGGCACAAATCTATTGCCGGTGACGGGCTCGCGTCCCTCCAAGCGGGTGGTGCAAGCAGGGATGGGGCGGCGTGACCCTTCCAAAATTCGTGCCATTCCCCATAATGCAATTTTGCAACAGCTTGGCTTTTGCTTGCATATTATTTCAGGGATTGGCCGTGCCGCACAAATTGATGGTGAGAATTTTGTAAACCTTTATCCCGTTTCACCACGCTTGCAACAAGTTTTGGGGATGGCATTGCGGGCAAAAGCGCTCGGTTCGCTCAATACGCTTTCGGCTTATGGACGACTTTTGGATAAAGGCTTTTGGATTGACCGCGCCTATCATGATTTTCAACCCACACATTTGCGCGCTTTCCGGCGGTTGGGAACCGCATTGGGAGAAAGCCGACGGGCGCAATCGGTAAAACAAATGGTCGCAACCCTGCGGGATGATTTAATCGACCTTTATCGCCTTGCGAACCAGCTTGGAGAGGATACTGTGCGTATTGAGGGAGACGAACGGCTGACGCTCGACATGCTGCACGCTTTGCGTATCGCTTTGATTATGGATACGCTTATAATCATCGCCCGCACCCCGCGCTTTACTGAATCCCAAAAACATCGCAATGAAGATGTGTTGCGGCACGCTTTATTATTAGACTTTGAAGCGGCACTGGATATTATTCGTGAAGAATTTTTTCTGAACCGTGAAACAAGTCAAACGGGTGGATTATCGGAAGCAGAAACCTATCGCAGCGATAATCCATCGCAATATCATTTATTGGAAAATGAAATTATTGCACCTGTAGAAAATCATCACAAAAAAATCATTCTCATCACACAAATGATTAGCGCGCATTATAACGCGCATGGTTAATCATCGACTTAATTATCCTCTATCGGTGCGATTTGCGGATCTGTTTCGACATCATAAATTGTGACAATGCCTTTCTTTTGTAAGGCGATGTAGCGGTCGCGGAGGTTTTGTCGCATTTCGCGGTCTCGTTTACGTAAGGCGGAAAGGCCAAACCCAATTTTGAGATTACCACCTTGCGCAATATCTGCGGTAATAGAGTTTGGATCAAAGTTTGGCCCTATATCTTGTGCTTTACTCTTGAACGGGAAAATAAGTATTATAATTAGAACTATATAAATATAATAATTTTTATTAATCATATTCTTATATCAAAATCTTCCCATTTTACTTCATGCATATTATGCCATAAATCAACCAGCCGCCACGGCAATAAGGAGAAGACGCGCCCCTTATCATTACGATAATAGGTAGATAGGCTTGGATGCGTCCAGATTAAGGCTTCATGTTCCCTATCTTGACGGGCGACATATTTAGCTTCCGCGCCAGCATCGACGTCAATCACAATATCCTCATCAATATTTTTGGCAATGAGCTGCGCGATATAATGGGCATTGGCCTCGGAAACAAATATCGCACTACCGCCATGACCCAAGCCCGTGCCCGGCCCTAACATAATAAACATATTGGGGAAGCCTGAAACACATGTCCCCTGATAGGCGTAAGGATTATTATCCTGCCAGACATCACGCAAATTTTTGCCATGCGCTGTGACATTTAACCGTGCGGTCATTTGTGCAACATTAAATCCGGTTGCATAAATAATCATATCAAAATCATAAGCGGCTTGTTGGGTCGCAATGCCGGTTGGCGTGATATGATCTATGGATTCAGTGATAAGCTCGACATTCGGCTTTTTAAGAGTTTTGAACCACTCATTATCCAGCAAAATGCGCTTTCCATAAGGGGGATAATCAGGCATTGCTTTTTCTAAAAGATTGGGGTGGTCGCCCAGTTCAGCGATAATATGCGCTGCCATTTGTTGCCGGTGGCGCTCATTGCTATGGTTAATCGAGTCTTTGCGCGGCCAATCCGGATCGCGCCGAATGGTGGGCAATAATCCATCGCCATAACGCCAGAGCATGGTAAATCGAAACCAGTTTCGATAAAATGGTAGATGCTGCAAAAGCCATTTATGCCCCGCGCTTATTTCATCGCGATAACGCCCAACCGGGCGCGCCCATTGCGCCGTGCGTTGGAACACGTGAATATTACAATCCATATCGCTTAAAGCCGGAACCAGTTGCATCGCGGTTGCGCCAGTTCCAATCACCGCGATGCGCTTACCGCTTAGCTCTATATTATCTGGCCAACGGGCAGAGTGGAAAGAGTGTCCAGAAAAATCATCCATGCCTTTGAAATTGGGATATTGCGGAATATTCATCTGCCCCACCGCACTAATAAAAACCGGTGCTTGAATGGTTTCGGTTTCCCCCGTTTTTGTCGCAAGGGTGATATGCCATAAATTTTCACCCCCCTGCCAGTTGGCGCTGGTGACTGTGGTTGCAAACCGCACATTTTGGCGAATATTAAATTCGTCTGCACATTGGCGGGTATAGGCGTAAAGCTCATCGCGCCCGACATAATAGCGCGACCAATAATAGGGCGTGCCAAAGCTAAAACTGTAAGCGTGATTGGGTGTATCGACGCCGCAACCAGGATAACGATTTTCATGCCACGTGCCGCCCACATCGTCATTTTTTTCGATAATCAGATAAGATATGCCCAGCCGATTTAGCGTATCACCCATCACAATGCCGCTTAACCCACAGCCGACAATCACCACATGCGGCGTATGGGAGGATTTTTTGGGGGGTGTAATGCCCTGCAAGCGTGGCGCAAAGCCCATTTGTTCCCTCATCATGGGAGCATATTCAGGGGCAATCTCTTCGCCCATACAGTGCTGCATCATGCGGTGCAACATCTCTTCATCCGGATGCGCGCAGGCAGGCGAATGGTCTTTCGAAAAGCAATCCAAAGCCGCGTGATAGATTTTCTCGATTTGCCTGTCTGAAAAGCCAGCATGTTCATCCGAAATCAGTTGCACATCGCGACGCGGCGCAAACTCGTCTGATAGCCATTGCATATCGCCAGTGCTTTGATACAGCGCCATCAACAGCACTCGCATATCTGCCTCAGGCAGGGCGGCGGCTAAATCCTCTCGTGCAAGCGCTTTCATTTGTTGCATCTTCCATCTCTCCCTTTGCTAATAGTGACAGATTTATCTAATAAGGTAAATAGCGAGGTGGTATGAAAGGGTTTTGCAAATTTATGCAAATCGAAGTAGAAGGGGTTATGTTTAACCTTGAGAAATTTCGGCAAACGCCCTTAAAGCAAGAACCTTTTCCCTATCTGGTGGTTGATGGGTTTATCGCTGGCGATGCGTTGGATGCGGCGCGGAATAGTTTTCCCGACATAGCAGGCGCAGGCTCCCACCCTGACCGTATCTTAAAACTTGAGGGCGCGTTTGCGACGCTTTTAGCGGCTCTTAAGGGGCGTGAGTTTCAAAAAGCGGTTGAAGAAAAATTTTCGGTTTCTTTGGCAGGGCGGCCAACCATGTCGACCATTCGCGGCTTTGCGGCGAGCAAAAATGGCGATATTCACCGCGATTCAAAAACCAAATTAATGACTGTCCTTCTCTATATGAATGATGATGAATGGGAAAGCGCGGAAGGGCGTTTGCGGATTTTATATGATGATAAAAATCTTTCCCCCTATGCCGAAGAAATTGCGCCAACCGGCGGCACATTGCTGGTTTTTCAATGTGTTGAAAATGCGTGGCATGGGCATGCGCCCTTCACCGGCCCCCGCCGCGCCATTCAGCTAAATTGGGTTACGGGCAAATCGGTTGTCTGGCGCGAGCAGGTTCGGCATAGTCTCTCAAGCTGGTCAAAGCGCTTGTTCACAAAAGCGGGGTAGGGGGTATGAGCGAATTATCCATCATTATTCTGGCGGCAGGAAAAGGCACAAGGATGAAATCATCGACGCCGAAAGTCTTGCATGAAGTGGCGGGCTTGCCAATGCTTGGGCATGTGGTGACGGCTGCCAAAACGCGAAAGCCTAAGCAGCTTTATCTGGTCACTTCCCCCGACCAAGAGGCGGTGCGGGCGTGGGCGGATGAGCGGGCGACAGTCACACATATTGAACAAAAAACGCAAGCTGGCACTGGTGATGCGGTGCGTTGCTGTCTTCCCGCGCTGGCGACAAAAGGGCGGGTGCTGATTATGTTTGGCGATACGCCGCTTATGCGCGCCGATATATTGCAAAACCTTATTGCAGATGAGGGGGCGATTACTGTCGCTGGATTTGAAACCGATACGCCAACCGGTTATGGGAGAATTGTGCAGACAGAGGGACGCCCGCAAAAAATCATCGAAGAAAAGGATGCCGATGCGAAAACCCGCGCGCTTACATTGTGCAATGGCGGCATTATCGCGGCGGATGCGTCGCTGCTGCATGATTTATTACCGCAACTTTCAAATGACAATCAGCAAGGCGAATATTATCTGCCCGATATTGTGGCGCTGGCAGCGCAGCAAAATCATGCGCTTGGGTTGGTCTTGTGTGATCATGATGATGTGCGCGGGGTGGATACACAAGCAGGGCTGGCTCAGGCAGAAGCGATTATGCAAGACCGTTTGCGCGCAAAGCATTTAGAAAATGGGGTACAGATGCTGCACCCGCAATCAGTGTTTTTTGCGCATGATACTGTCATCGGCAAAGATACGATTATCGAACCGCATGTTATTTTCGGCAATAAGGTTGAAATTGGTGAACGGGTACGGGTGAAAGGCTTTTCGCATATTGAAGGGGCAAAGCTGGGTGATGATTGTGAGATTGGTCCCTTCGCCCGCTTGCGCCCTGATACGGTATTAAGCGCGCGGGTAAAGATAGGCAATTTCGTTGAAACCAAAAAGGCGGAACTGGCAGAGGGGGTGAAGGTTAATCATCTATCCTATATTGGGGATGCGCGAATTGGGGCGCAGAGCAATATTGGCGCAGGCGTGATTACCTGTAATTATGATGGGGTGAACAAGCACCTTACCGAGCTTGGCGAGAATGTGTTTATCGGCTCCAACAGCTCGCTGATTGCACCGGTGAAAATTGGCGATGGCGCTTATATTGGCTCATCTTCCGCGATTTCGAAAGAGGTGAAGGCCGATAGTCTGGTGATTACCCGCGCGCCATTGCGGATGATTTCCGATTGGGCGAAAAAGCGCCGCGCTCCCAATAAGACATAATGCGATAAAATAACTCGCGGTATTTATTTCGCGCTTGATAATTAAATCATTACAGGGCATTTTGCACCAAAGGCAAAGGGAGGCTATCTATGAAAACCGTAGGGCATTTTATCAATGGGCAGGCTGTGGCGGGGCAATCTGACCAATGCCATGATATATTTAACCCGACCACAGGTGAGGTGCAGGCGCAAGTAAGCCTCGCGGCAAGCGATGAGGTGACGGCAGCGATTAATGCAGCGCAAGCCGCGTTTCCGGCATGGGCAGAAACCAATCCGCAGCGTCGGGCGCGGGTGATGTTTAAGTTCAAAGAGCTGGTTGAGAAGGATATGGAAAATCTTGCTGCCATGCTGTCATCCGAACATGGCAAGATTTTGCCCGATGCGCGTGGCGATATTCAACGCGGGCTGGAGGTTATCGAATTTGCTTGCGGCATTCCGCATTTGCAAAAAGGTGAATATACGGAAAGCGCCGGACCAGGTATTGATGTTTATTCCATGCGTCAGCCTTTGGGCGTGGTGGCGGGCATTACGCCATTTAACTTTCCGGCAATGATCCCGATGTGGATGTTTGGGGTGGCGATTGCGTGCGGCAATACATTTATCAATAAGCCATCTGAAAAAGACCCGTCCGTGCCCTTGCGTTTGGCAGAATTAATGATGGAAGCAGGCGCGCCAGAAGGGGTGCTAAATGTGATAAATGGCGATAAGCTCGCGGTTGATGGGCTGATTGAAGACCCCCGCGTCAAAGCGATTAGCTTTGTCGGCTCGTCTGACATTGCGCATTATATTTACAAAAATGGCGCGGCGCATGGCAAACGGGTGCAAGCCTTTGGTGGCGCGAAAAATCATATGCTGATTATGCCAGATGCGGATATGGATAATGCGGTGAGCCAGCTTTTGGGTTCCGCCTATGGGTCGGCGGGCGAGCGCTGCATGGCAACTCCTGTCGCTGTGCCGGTAGGCGAGGGCACGGCAGAGCAGCTTATTGAATTATTGCGCCCCAAAGTTGAGAGCTTGCGGATTGGCCCTTCGCTTTCGGAAGATAGTGATTTAGGGCCGCTGGTCTCGGCAGCGCATAAGCAACGGGTGGCGGATTATATTCAAATGGCGATTGATGAAGGTCAAGAGCTCATTGTTGATGGGCGTGAGTTTTCTTTACCAGGCTATGAGGATGGTTTTTTCATGGGCGGCACATTGCTGGATAAAGCGGAAAGAGGGCATCAATCTTACAAGGAAGAGATTTTTGGACCTGTTTTACAAATCATCCGCGCCGAAAATTTTGAGGAAGCTGTGGCACTGCCTTCCGACCATCAATATGGCAATGGAGTGGCGATTTTCACTCGTAACGGAAATACGGCGCGTGAATTTGCCCGACATGTGAATGTCGGCATGGTGGGGGTGAATGTGCCTATCCCTGTTCCTGTCGCTTATCATACATTTGGCGGCTGGAAGCGTTCGGGCTTTGGTGACACCAATCAGCATGGGCCGGAAGGGGTTAAGTTTTGGACAAAGATTAAAACCGTTACCCAGAAATGGCCGGAAGATATAATGGATTCTGAATTCATTATTCCTACTATGAAATAGAATTGGCAATGAAATAATTTGGGGATTGGGAGACCAAAAATGAAAATCGGATTTATTGGACTTGGCAATATGGGCAAAGGCATGTGCCTTAATCTCATAAAAGCAGGTTATGATATTGCCGCTTTTGATATGAACGCGCAAGCCGTTGCGCAAGTGGCACAAAAAGGCGCGCAGGCTTGTACAACAGCAAGTGAAACCACAAAAGATGCTGATGTGATTGTGAGCATGTTGCCTAATGGTGAGATTGTACGGGATGTTTATCTAGGCGCAGGCGGTGTTGCAAATGCCGCGCAAGTGGGCACATTATTTATTGATTGTTCGACCATTGCTGTTACTGATGCCCGCGCCATTGCTGCTGATATGCAGGCGAAAAACCTGCCTATGGTGGATGCGCCAGTATCTGGCGGCACGGCAGCCGCAAATGCCGGAACGCTCACTTTTATGGTGGGCGGTATGGCAGAAGATTTTGCCCGCGCCGAAACCGTGCTTAAGGCGATGGGAAAAAATGTGTTTCATGCTGGCGATATTGGCAATGGGCAGGTTGCCAAGATTGCCAATAATATGCTCTTAGGCATTTCGATGATTGGCACTTGTGAAGCATTTAATTTGGCTGAAAAATTGGGATTGGATGCGCAGACATTTTTTGATATTGCCGCAACCGCCTCTGGCCAGTGCTGGTCAATGACCTCTTATTGCCCCGCGCCAGGGCCAGTGGAAGCCGCGCCCTCCAACCGCGATTATCAAGCAGGCTTTGCAGTGGCGATGATGCTGAAAGATTTGAACCTCGCGCAAAGCGCGGCCTCTTCCGCGCAAGCACAAACCCCGCTTGGCGACCACGCGCAAGAGATTTATCAAAGACTTGCCGATGATGGTCATGATGGGCTTGATTTTTCTGGTGTCATGAAAATGATAAAAGGTGAAATATAAACCCTATAGGCTGACAGATTTTTTATCCCTTTTCGTTTTATGAGTAACAAAGGAGATAAAAATGACAAAATTTGCAAAGCATTTTTTAATCGTGGCGGTTGCTCTTGAGCTTGTATTGGTTTTTGTGCCGCTTACAAATATATAATAATTAAAGAGGCGGTTTCGTACGGCTTATTCCGGCCACTCCTCTTCCGGATAATCTTCTTCCGGCCAGCCTAGCGATTGCGCTTTTTTATAGCCTACATAGCGAGGTTGATCGATAGCGAGCTTTCCCATGGTTAGTTTTATCAAATGAGTTTTCAGACCAGGCGTTGATAGGTTCATTTCACCAGCCGCGATTTTTTGACATAAAACCTGGTTTAGGATTTCGAGCGTACCAGTTTCCCCAAGCCCAAGCAAAGTTTCCAGTCTTTTTTGTTCTGCCTTTTGAAATGCCGGCGATAGTTTTTGTTCGCGCAATAAAATATCCAGCACATTGCGGGCGACACGCGCATGAAAGCCAGTATGACCAGAAAGCTGCGGCATTGCTTTTTCATCAATAAAATCTCGTACCGCTTGCAATAACATGGAAGATGAAGGTTGGTCTTGCATTAATCTTGCTCCAATAATAATCGCAATAGGTCTATTTCTGTTTCCGATGCGCGCCTGCCAATCGCCGCGCGTTCGATAGTTTTTTCCCTGCCAGAGGTAAATGTGTCAGCCATCATTGTACACATAATCCCCCATTTAAGCGTGCCTAGAATTTCCCAAAACCGAACCGATGCACGATTGAGATTACCCCCTGCTTGTTCATAGGCGTGATAGAAATCTTCGCGTTGGCCAAAGCCACCAATTGGAAAATCAATATTGCCGAACCGCCAAGAGGTGACGCATATCCAGCCTAAATCTTCCATCGGATCACCTAAATGCGCGAGCTCCCAATCCAATATCGCTTGAATGCCATGTTGTGGGTCGAAGATGATATTGCCATTGCGAAAATCACCATGCACCAAATGTGGATTTGTCGGCTGTTCTGGTAAATTATCCTTTAACCAGCGCAAAGCAAGCTCAAACACCGGATGCGGATGCGCGTGTTGGCGCAAAATCTGTTCATATGTCTCAATCTCCATCTCGCCATAGGAAAGCGGCATTTCAGGTAAGTCATTTATATTCATTGCATGTATGTGCGCCAGATGCGTGCCACATTGGGTGGCAAGTTGTGGGCGAATAGCGGTAAATTCATCACCCCGGGCAATCCGTGCGCCCAATGTTTCGCCTTTCACAAATTGCATAATATAGCCTTCGCCTAGCCCATCTGTCTCACTAAAAATATGAGCGATTTGCGGCACTTTCCCGCCTGCTTTATACACTGCATGGAGAAGGTGCGCCTCATCGCTAAGTGAGATTTTGGTACGCCTATCGGCAGGCAGGCTTACCCCATTGGGCGGGCGACGCACTATATAAGCCTTGCCACCAGCCTCAAACGACCATATTTCTTGGCTCGCACCGGCGGATAGGCGGGTGAGATTATCTATCTCGGCATGCCCAAGCTGCTGCGCACAAATATTTTGGAGATGGTTATGAAATTCATCCATATGGCTTTTGTCTTTTTCCATTTTTGTGCTAAAAGGCTGCCATGAGTGAAAGCAAAAATCAAGATAATCAAGAGCCCCAAAAAACATTTTTGGGCATGTTACGCAATTATTTCCTAACCGGGTTGGTGATAAGCGCGCCGATTTTTATCACATTTTACCTTATTCGCTGGGTTGTCGAGTTGCTGGATGGCTGGTTTACCCCTTTTATTCCACATATTTACCGGCCAGAAACTTATTTACCATTTGAAATTCCAGGCGTTGGGGTGGTGATGGCACTGGTCACGCTAACGCTGATTGGCTGGTTTACTGCCAATTTCTTCGGCCGCTATCTGGTTGGCATTGGCGACCGGATAATGAAACGGATGCCTGTGGTGGGAACAATCTATACGGCGATTAAGCAAATCATGCACACGGCGGTGAGCCAAGATTCGAAAAGTTTTTCGCAAGTTGCCTTGATAGAGTATCCGCGCCCAGGCTTACATGCGATTGCCTTTGTCACCAAAGCGGCAGACCATCGGGTCAATGAAGCTGGTGACAAGAAAATGATTGGGGTATTTTTGCCGACCACCCCAAATCCAACTTCGGGGTTTTTGCTCTTTGTGCCGGAAGATGAGCTTATCATTTTGGATATGACGGTTGAAGAAGGCGCGCGTCTGGTTATTTCTGCCGGTCTGTCAGATGAAGAGGTTTAATTAACCCGCGCGCAAATAACGAATGGCTTCATCACGGTCAAATAAATAAAGTAAAAGCCGTAACGCTTCGCCGCGTTTTGTTTTAAGGTGCGGGTCTTGCTCAATCATCAGCCGCGCATCCTTATCTATGGCAGGCATCAATTCGCCATGTATAGCCATATCCGCCAATCGAAAGGGCGGCAGCCCGCTTTGCCGCGTGCCAAGCGCTTCACCAGAGCCGCGTAATTGCCAGTCTTTTTCAGCAATCTTAAACCCATCTTCGGTTTCACGCAAAAGGCTAAGCCGCGCCTGCGCGGTCTCCCCCAAAGGGCTCCGATAAAGCAAAATGCAGCGTGATTGTTCAGCACTGCGCCCAACCCGCCCTCTTAATTGATGCAGCTGTGCCAGCCCAAACCGCTCGGCATGTTCAATAATCATAGTGCTGGCTTCTGGCACATCCACCCCAACCTCAATCACTGTGGTGGCAACAAGAATAGATATATCGCCATTTTGAAATTTTTCCATCACCGCATCTTTTTCTGCCGCCTTCATTTGCCCATGCACCAGCCCAACTTCCGCGCCATAGCGTTTTTGTAAATCGGCAAAACGAGTTTCGGCGGTTGTCAAATCCATCATTTCGCTTTCAGAAACCAAAGGGCAAACCCAATAAATGCGCGTTCCCTGTTCAATCAAGCGGGCGAGATTTTGCGCCAATTCCTGATAGCGGTCAATGCTCATTACACGCGTGTCAATCGGTTTGCGGCCTGCCGGTTTATCCCACATGCGCGACACATCCATATCGCCATAAGTTGCCAGCCTCAACGTACGGGGGATAGGGGTGGCGGTCATCACCAGCACATCGGTGCTTTTACCTTTGGTCGATAATTGCATCCGTTGCTGCACGCCGAAGCGATGCTGCTCGTCAACAATCGCAATGCCAAGGTCAGCAAAAATAATATCATCTTGAAACAGCGCATGAGTGCCAATCGCAAATTGCACCGTGCCATCCGCCAGCTTAGCAATTTCAGCCTGTCGTTTTTTGCCGCTCAATCGTCCCGTATAAAGCGCCCAAGATATATTTAGATTTTGCAAAATCGGCGCTAATGTTTCGGCATGCTGGCGGGCAAGAATTTCTGTCGGTGCCATAATCGCCGCTTGCGTGCCAGCTTCAATCGCTTGTAAGGCAGCAAGCAAGGCGACGAAAGTTTTACCACTGCCGACATCGCCTTGCAATAATCTAAGCATCCGGCTTGTCGATGCCATATCGTCGCGAATTTCCTGCCAGGCTTGTTGTTGCGATTGGGTAAGTGCGAAGGGCAGCTGCTCTAAAAACGGCGCGGTGAGCTTATCAGTAGGCGCAAGCGCGCGCCCTGCCTGTCGCCGGTGATGCTGGCGCGCCAGCACAAGGCTTAGTTGATTGGCCAATAATTCATCATAAGCCAGCCGCATACGGGCAGGGTGGTGGGGTGATAAATCATCTAAATGTTGCGGCCGATGCACCTGCCGCAACGCATCCTGCCAGCTTGGCCAATTTTTCTCTTTTACCCATTTCGGGTCTTGCCATTCGGGAAGAGTAGGGATGCGGTCCAGTGCGGCGACATTGGCGCGTAAGAGAATTTTACCGCTCAATCCTTTAGTAAGCGGAAAGACGGGTTCAACATCAGGCAAAAGATTAAACTCTGCCTCCGTGCCCATATGGTCGGGATGGGGCATTTGCACCTTATCGCGGAACCGCTCAACCCTGCCGGAGACAATTTTGCGCGACCCGACGGGTAGCTTTCGCAAAAGCCAATCCCCTTTCGCATGAAAGAAAACCAGCTCCAATATACCCGTCTCATTGGAGCAGACCACCCGATAGGGTAGCCCACGACGAGGGGGTGGGTTATGCTGAATAATCTCAACCGCGAAACTGGCAATCCGATTTTCTTCCACCTCATGAATGGCTGGCCGCCAGCGCCGGTCAATCAGATTATGCGGCAAATGGAATAATAAATCGATAATCCGCCTGCCGATAAACTCCGCCATAAGATTGGCGAGCTTGGCGCCAATACCGGGCAGGCTTTCGACATCATTAAAAATAGCGTTGAGTTGGTTCGGTCGCATATATGTTTTATAAATTATTCAGATAAGCTGACAAGTAAAAGAAACTAAATTATAACAGGCGCATGGATATGACGAATTTATCATCACGGCGCAAAAAATATTATTTCCGCTCAACCCATCGGGGGATAAAAGAAATGGATATTCTGTTTGGGCGCTTTGCACAAGCGGTGCTTGCCGATTTGCCTGAGGCTGAGCTGGATGATTATGCCGCGCTTTTGGAGCTTCCGGATACGGATTTATTGGCGTGGATAACCCGCCGCGCGCCCGTGCCGGAAGCTGTCGATTCAAAATTATTGCAAGATTTTATCGCCCATGCCCGAAATTGATAAGTTAATAGAACAGGCCGGTGCGCTCACCCTCGCGGCAGTACCAGAAGGCTATGACGCACAAATTCTAGCGGATATGGCGCGTTTGCATAAGGGCAGAATTTTACATATCGCCCGCGATGCCCGCCGGCTTGAAGATATGCGGCAGGCATTAGCGTTTTTTGCGCCGGATATTCCGGTGCTGATTATACCGGCGTGGGATTGCCTGCCTTATGACCGCCTTTCCCCACAAACTGCACTTATGGCAGCGCGCCTTGCCAGCCTCGCGCAAATTCCTGCTTGGCAGGGGCAGGCACATATTATTCTCACAAGTGTTTCTGCCGCCAGCCAGCATATTATCCCGCGTGAGGCTTTGGCGCATATCACCTTTATGGCGCGGCCGGGGCAGAATATTGATGAAGCCGCGCTATTGGATTTTCTAACCCGTAATGGCTATAGCCGCTGCGCGACCGTGATGGAGGCAGGCGATTTTGCCTTTCGCGGCAATCTAATCGATTTGTTTCCACCCGGTGCCGCACATCCCTTACGGCTCGATTTATTTGGGGATGTGTTGGAGTCTATTCGCTCATTTGATGTGGAAACGCAACGCAGCATCGCCCAACAAAATGAGCTTTTGTTCCGCCCTGCAAGTGAGGTTCTTATTGATGAAGATACGGTGACGCGGTTCCGCCGTCATTATGCGCGCCAATTTGGCGGCCGCGCCACCCAAGATTATCTCTATGAGCAAATCAGCCAAAACCGCCGTGTTCAAGGCATGGAACATTATCTGCCGCTTTTTTATGATACTATGGAAACTCTATTTGAGCATATTGGCGATGCCGCGATGATCTGCCTCGATCATCAATTTTCTGATACGCTGGCGGAACGGGAAACACAAATCGAAGACTATTATCAAGCGCGTCTGGCAGCGCATGAGGCGAACCCACAAGAGGCGCGCCCCTTGCCACCCGAACAGCTTTACCTATCACACGCGCAATTTTATGAAAGGCTTGCCGCTCATAAGGTTAGGCAATTTACCCCCTTCGGGCAGGAAGAAAATCAAACCACCATTCATATGGGCGCAAAACAAGGGCGCGATTTTGTTAAAGAACGCACCAATAATGAAAATGTATTTGATGCGCTGATTGGACATATTGCGGGTTTACAAAAACCTGTTTTCATTATGTGTCGCAGTGAGGGAACCCGCAGCCGTCTGGCCGATTTATTGCAAGACCATGGCTTTGATGATTTTATTTGTGAAGATGAATGGCAGATTTCACACCCTCAAAAAACAATATTGGCGGTTTTGTCGCTGGAGCGCGGCTTTGAAACAGAACATACTGTTTTTATCAGTGAGCAAGATATTTTGGGCGCGCGCATGGTGCGGACGCGGCGCAAAAAAACAGCGGAGAATTTTTTAACCGAGACCAGTAGCCTCGCCCCTGGTGATTATGTCGTTCATATTGAGCATGGGATTGGCAGGTTTGAAAATCTTGAAACGATAAATGTCGGCGGTGCGGCGCATGATTGTTTGAAGCTGGTTTATCATGATAATGCGCGGCTCTTTTTGCCGGTCGAAAATATTGATTTGCTAAGCCGCTATGGTGGCGATGATATGAGCGTGCAGCTTGACCGCTTAGGTGGCGCGGCGTGGCAGGCACGCAAAGCGCGGCTTAAGAAAAAGCTGCTTGATATTGCCGATGGGCTGATTGCGATTGCAGCAGCGCGGGTCTTACGAGACGCGCCCCGCTTGCAACCCATGACCGGTCTTTATGATGAGTTTTGTGCGAAATTTCCTTTTGAAGAAACCGAAGACCAATTTAACGCGATTGAAGCGGTGATAGATGATATGGCAAGCGGCAAGCCGATGGATCGTTTGGTCTGTGGTGATGTCGGCTTTGGCAAAACCGAAGTGGCATTACGCGCCGCCTTTATCGCGGCATTGAGCGGCCAGCAAGTCGCTTTCATTGCGCCAACCACATTACTGGTGCGCCAGCATGTCGAAACTTTTCGCGCTCGATTTGCCGACATGCCGGTTCGAATTGCCGAGCTATCACGCTTGGTGAAACCAGCAGATGCAAAGCAAACCAAGCAGCAGATTAAGGATGGCACGGTTGATATTATCATTGGCACGCATGCGCTGCTTGCTAAAGATATTACATTCAAAAATCTTGGACTTCTCATCATTGATGAAGAGCAACATTTTGGCGTGATTCATAAAGAGCGTCTGAAAGAGTTTCGGGCGGACGTACATGTGCTGACTCTCACCGCCACGCCGATTCCGCGAACCTTGCAAATGGCACTTACGGGGGTGCGTGAATTATCGATTATCGCCACCCCGCCGATTGATCGACTTGCCATCCGCAGTTATATCAGCCCATTTGATATGGTTACCATTCGCGAGGCACTCTTGCGGGAAAAATATCGCTCGGGACAAAGTTTTTTCATCGTTCCACGAATTGCTGATTTGGATGACATTGTAGCGTTTTTGGAAGAGCATGTGCCAGAAGTGACGTTTATCGTGGCGCATGGGCAGCTTTCCGGTCGCGATTTGGAAAACAGAATGATGGCTTTTTATCATGGCGAAGCAGATGTTTTATTGTCAACCAGCATTGTTGAGTCTGGTCTCGATATTCCGCGCGCCAATACGATTATTATTCATCGGGCGGATATGTTTGGGCTTGCTCAGCTTTATCAAATGCGGGGGCGCGTAGGGCGGTCAAAATTGCGCGCTTATGCTTACTTAACCTATGCAACCGATAAGCCACTTACGCCAGCAGCAGAAAAACGATTAGAGATTCTACAGTCGCTCGATAATTTAGGGGCAGGGTTTACACTTGCCAATCATGATCTCGATTTGCGCGGTGCGGGTAATTTGGTTGGCGAAGAACAATCTGGTCATATTCGGGAGGTTGGCTTTGAGCTTTATCAATCTATGCTTGAAGAGGCGATTGCCAATCGACAGGGAACAAATACGGATGAAAATTGGTCGCCTCAAATCAATTTGGGAAGTGCGGTGATGATTCCAGAAGACTATATTCCCGATCTTGAAATTAGAATGGGACTTTACCGCCGTCTCGCCCATATTGATAATCAGCAGATCGATGCCTTTGCGGCCGAATTGATTGATCGGTTCGGCGCATTGCCACCACCTTTGCAGCATTTATTACAAGTGATAGAGATTAAAAATCTATGCTATCAGGCGGGGGTCGAGAAAATAGATGCTGGGGCAAAAGGCGCGCTTGTACAGTTTCGGAAAAATCAATTTGCCAACCCGCAAGGGCTTATTTCTTATCTCGAAAAACATGCGCGTGCGGCGAAATTGCGCCCCGATCATATGCTGGTTCTTAAAGCCAAATGGGAAGATGAGAAAACCCGCATGGCAGGCGTAAAAGCGCTCGCGCATGAGCTGGTAGAGATTACCACCGGCTGTTGATATAAGTTCAATATTTGCGAATAAGCCCAACCAGCCGTCCGCGAATGATTACTTGATCTTCGCGGAAAATCCGCGTTTCATATTGATGGTTTGCCGCTTCAAGCGCCAGCATATTGCCGCGTCGCCTTAGGCGTTTTAGAGTTGCTTCATGGTCAACAATAGCGACCACAATATCACCACTATCAGCCGTGTCGGTTTGTTGAATAATGGCGGTGTCGCCATCAAAAATACCTGCCTCGATCATTGAATCGCCATCTACTTCCAGGGCATAATGCGCGCCACTGCGAAGAATACCCGTTGGCACGCTAATGGCGCCGCGATCTTCTTGTATCGCTTCGGCTGGTGAACCGGCGGCGATTTTGCCGGTCACTTTAAGATCTACAGCATTGGTGGCGGTGTCTGAAGTAGGGTTGCGAGATGATTGTGATGGGGCGGTCGTATGATGCGGGATTGATGACGATGGGGATGTTAAACTACGCGACATTGTTTCGGGAAGCTTTATGATTTCTAAGGCACGAGCGCGATGTGGCAAGCGTTTTATAAATCCGCGATCCGTAAGCGCGGTCACGAGTCGATGAATGCCCGATTTTGATTGCAAGTTCAAAGCCGATTTCATTTCATCAAAACTTGGCGAAATACCGGTTTCTTTTATTCGTGCGTGGATGAACATTAACAGTTCATATTGCTTTTGTGTGAGCATTTATATGTCCTTTCCCGGCGTTTTATAGCGCCTTTATTTTCTCATTTCTCAATTACAGTGGATTATCATCACTATTTTGCTAGCTAGAGAGACATATTTACCTAGCTATTGATGCGAACCACTCGAATCACTGATTCGATTGTTAAGCTGCATTTCATCAAAAAGCAAGTATTTTGTTCTGATTATGTTCTTACGCTAGATTTGCAAAAGAGCGCGGGTTGCTTCAGCTAGATTTTCCTGCCGCATCAGGCTCTCACCCACGAGAAACCCATGTGCACCAGCATCGGATAGAGATTTAATATCTTCCACACTATTAATACCGCTTTCACTGATAATCAGTTTATCATTGTTTATCTCTGAGATAAGCTCATATGTAACATTTAAGTCGGTTATAAAACTGTTTAAGTTTCTATTATTTATCCCTATAATTCTAGATGTTAAATGTGTTTGCACATGTTCTACTTCATGTTTCTCATGGGTCTCAATCAGCACACTCATACCACATTCATGCGCCGCATCTTCAAGCGCTTTGGCTTCATCAAGGCTCACCGCCGCCATAATGATAAGAATACAATCCGCTCCCCAAGAGCGGGCTTCATAAACCTGATAAGGGTCAAACATAAAATCTTTTCGTAAAACCGGTA
Organism: Parvibaculaceae bacterium; assembly: GCA_965199285.1. Lineage (GTDB taxonomy): Bacteria > Pseudomonadota > Alphaproteobacteria > RS24 > RS24 > CBDDGJ01. The sequence continues at coordinate 300,893 of OZ240687.1, forward strand.
AGTGGGTTGCGGCGCGGGCGGCGGTAAGATATTCCGGCGCGCCTTGAAAAGAAGGCGTATCGGTCAGAACCGATAAACAACACGCGCCCCCTTGCTGATAGCTTTGCGCCAAAAGGGCGGGGTCAAAATCTGCCCGAATAAGCCCTTTTGAGGGGCTTGCTTTTTTAATCTCGGCAATCAGCGCCGGCACGCCTTGCTCGCATTTTGTTGCAAGTGCGGCTTCAAAATCGCGAATGGGCGATTGTGCCATCTGCTCGGCGGCGCGCGCTTTTATTTCGGCAAGCGGGTTTTGCGCTTTGGCGGCGGCAATTTCATCCCGCTTATAGTCTTCAATTTTTTTAAGAATATCACTCATTATTTTTGCGACAGACGAACCAGATTATCTAATGTTTTTTGCGCTTGCCCGCTATCGAGAGCGGCGGCGGCACGCTCAACCCCATCGCTCAAACTTGCCGCTTTTTCGGCAATGATGAGAGCGGCGGCGCTGTTCAAAAGCACAATATCGCGATAGGCATTTTTTGCGCCTGCCAAAATATCGCGCATGGCGGCGGCATTTTCTTCCGGGCTGCCGCCTTTTAGCTCATCTGGCGCGGCGCGGCTTAGCCCTGCCTCTTCGGGCGTGATGGTAAATTCTTCAATCTCACCATGTGTTAGTGCCGCAACATGACTTTCGCCAGTTGTGGTAAGCTCATCCAGCCCATCTTCACCATGCACAATCCACGCCGTTTCAGAGCCAAGCGTGCGTAAGACTTGCGCAAAAGGGCGACACCATTTTCTATCAAAAACCCCTAAAAGCTGGCGTTTCGCACCGGCTGGATTGGAGAGCGGCCCAAGCAAATTAAAAATTGTAGGATGCGCAAGCTCTTGCCGAACAGGGCCAACATGTCGCATGGCGGTATGATGATGCGGCGCAAACATAAAGCCGATCCCTGCCTCGTGAATACAGCGGCTGATTGTAGCGGGATTATCGGTGAGTCTCACCCCAAGCGCTTCGAGAACTTGCGCCGCCCCTGATTTTGAACTTAAAGCGCGATTGCCATGTTTAGCAACTGGAACCCCGCACGCCGCCACCACCAATCCGACCGCGGTTGAAATATTATATGTGCCGCTTTTATCGCCACCCGTACCGCAAGTGTCAATCGCGCCGTCAGGGGCGTTTACGGCGGTTGCGAATTGCCGCATCACCGCCGCGCCAGCGGCAATATCCTCAATCGTTTCGCCGCGCTGCTGCAATGCCATTAAAAACGCGCCAATTTGCGCGTTTGTCGCTTCACCGTTAAGCAGAATTTCAAACACCATTCGCGTGTCTTCAGAGGGCAGTGTTTCGCCGCGCGACAGTTTCAACAAAATAGGTTTAAGCGCATCCATGATTTTGTTATTGCGGCAAAAGGCGCTGCCTGTCAAATTGAATTTCTGGCAATGTCTCTGGCACAGAAAACCCGGCACGGCATAAGAAATTTGCTAATAATTTATGCCCATCTTGGGTGGCAATGCTTTCGGGGTGAAACTGAATGCCATAGACCGGGCGGCTGCGATGCGTTACGCCCATAATTATGCCGCTTTCGGTCTGGGCGCTTATGGTTAAATCATCAGGCAGGCTGTCAGTGTCAACCACCAGCGAATGATAGCGGGTGGCGATTAAAGGCGTTTCCAGCCCGTCAAATATATCGCTTTTTTGATGCTGTACGGGGCTAAGCTTGCCATGCATAATTTCTGCAGCGCGGATAATTTTCGCGCCAAAGGCTTGCCCGATTGATTGATGGCCAAGGCAAATCCCTAAAATCGGCAAGTCATCTGGGGCTTGGCGAATAAGCTCCAGACAAATGCCAGCCTCATTGGGCGTGCAAGGGCCGGGTGATATAATAATGGCTTGCGGTTTTGCCGCTAGCACCGCATCCACTGTTTTATCATCATTACGAATAACCTCGCACGTCACCCCGAGCTCGCCAATAAAGTGAACCAGATTATAGGTAAAGCTATCATAATTATCGATAAGGGTAAGCATTAGCGATTGCGCCTTTCTTGGGCGACTCGTATGGCTTCGCGGGCGGCAGAAAATAAGGCGGCTGATTTGCCAATCGTTTCGTCATATTCATATTGCGGGGTACTATCATAAACAATGCCGCCGCCGGCTTGAACATATAATGTTTGATCTTTAATGATGCCCGTGCGCAAGGCGATGCACATATCCATGTCACCGGTGGCAGAAAAATAACCCACCGCGCCAGCATAAAGGCCTCTTTTTTTCGGTTCTAGCTCATCAATAATTTCCATCGCCCGAATTTTCGGCGCACCCGAAACCGTGCCAGCGGGAAACCCTGCCATCAGAGCCGATAGCGCATCATGATCGGGTGCGATTGTACCGATAATATTTGAGACAATATGCAGCAAATGCGAGGTTTTTTGAATCTCGAAACTATGCGTCACCTCGACACTGCCAATTTGCGCCACCCGCCCCACATCATTGCGGCCAAGATCGAGCAACATTAAATGCTCGGCAAGCTCTTTTGGGTCTGATAATAAATCTTCAGCAATCGCCATATCATCTTCTGGCGTGCCACCGCGGTGACGGGTTCCGGCGATGGGGCGAATATTTACCTTATCATCGCTAAGTCCGACCAGCACTTCTGGGCTTGAGCCAATGACGGAAAAATTCTCAAAATTCAAAAAAAACAAATAAGGCGAAGGGTTAACGCGCCGCAAGCTACGATAAAGCTCAAACGGTGGTAAGGTGAAGCGGCTGGAGAATTTTTGGCTTAACACAAGCTGAAAAACATCGCCCGCTTTGATATAATCTTTTGCCCGCTCGACACGCGCAAAATAATCCTGCTGGCTCATATTTGTGGTTGGGGTTTCATCCATTTCTATGGGTGTTGCAGATTGTGGTGGTAGGGGAGATAAGAGCGTATCGACCACATCTTCAAGCCGTATAATTGCATCATTATAAGCGTTTTGCGCATTTTTCGTGGCTTGCGGATAGACCGGTGTCGCAAGGATAAGCTGGTCAGTAATATTATCAAAGACAGCAATAATGCTTGGTCTTATGAAAAGCCCATCTGGTATATCAAGGCTTTCCGGATTATTGTCAGGAATATCCTCAACCTCGCGAATAATATCATAGCCGAGATAGCCATATAGCCCCGCCGCGACATTTGGAATTTGCGGCGGCAGGGGGAATTGATTATCCGCAATTAAATCTCTAAGCGCGGTTAGTGGTTTTTCTTTGCAAGGTGTTGCATCACCATTCTCACGGCTTATAGAGGCATTGCCATTTTTAATCCGAAACACCAAATCCGGCGCTAGCCCAATCATGGAATAACGACCGCGCACATCGCCATCGGCAACCGATTCCATTAAAAAACTATAATTTTGTTGTTGTGATAGTTTTAAGTAAGCGGAAACTGGCGTTTCAAGATCGGTGATTAAACGCGTATATATAATTTGTGGCTGGTTTTTATCATAGACCACACAAAATTCATCTAAGGGCGGAAAATATTCCATTAATATCGTCTTATCTGCTCGACGGCAAAATCAAGATTATCAATATTGATTTGGGTTCCATAAATATCGCGTAATTGTGAGACTAGAAAATTGCCTATATCATCACGCAAACGGCCTGTTTCAGCGGCGAAAACATAGTCAGCAGATTCCTTGTTATTGAGATTCGGGCGTTTGATTTCATCAAGCTGTAAAATCATAATACTATTATCAATATTGATCGGCATCCAGAAAAATCCGCCATCTTGCACCTTAAATAATTCTGTCACAATGGCGGATGTGAAGGTCTCATTTACGCTATTACGGAGCATAAGTTCTGAGGTGATTTTTTCCTGATTTAAGGCCGTTTCAATCGTTTCAAAATTACCCGTTTTATTTCCCTGGCTTACAAGGTGATCTGCCATTGCCTCCAGCATATTGCGGCGGCGGGCAACATACCATTGCTCTTCTAACTCAGTTTGTACATCTTCATATGGGCGATTATAGGATGGATCTATTTTATCAAGTCGTGCCCAGAAAAACCCATTCTCTGGTGTTTCTGTGACGGTCAGGTCTTCACCTATAATGCTAGAAAAAAGTTGTTCCGTTAAGCCTTGCTGTTGCGCCACAATGGGGTCAATCATTCCGTCTTCCTGGTTTCCAGCCGCGTCAATTTTCGTGACTTTGTTTACGGGAATGTCAAATTTCTGGGCAATTTCTTCCAGCGTTGCGCCACTTGCGCGTTCATCCATAATTGTTTCAGAAAATAAGATAAGCTCATCGGCGATCCGTTCTTCCATAATCTCTTGTCGTAGCGTTTCGGCAATATCATTTAAGGGTATGATTGTGCTTGGAATGATTTTTCGAACCCGCATAATCACTGTTCCCAGGGCAGATTCTGTTGGCGCACTCGTTTCGCCTTGGGCGAGTGAAAAGGCAAGCGCTGACAAATCTGCAGAGATAAAGTCATCTTGCGTAAGCACGCCAAGATCAGTGTCTGCTGCTGATTTTTTAAATGCTGCACGAATCTCATCAAACCCTTCACCTTCGGAAATAAGATTTTGGGCGATTTCAATCGCTTCATTATCTGGCAAAATGATTTGATCGATCTCGCGTTTTTCCTCAGTTGCATAATCATCAATATTGGCTTCATAAGTCGCTCGTATTTCCGTTTCCGAAATCGCGATCGTATCTGCAAAATGGGCTGGCGAAACAGCAAGTACCGTTCCTGAGCGCCGCTCGGGGGCCGCAAACCGCATGCTGGTCTGATTGTAAAAACTATGTAATTCTTCCTCGGTTGGGGGTGATACATCATCAATCAAGCTCAAAGGCACGACCATATAATGGGCGCGCCTTTGTTCAAGATAATAATAAAATAAGCGTGTTAATAATGGTTTTGCAATCAGCGCCCGTTGCATGGTTGCCCCCAATAATTGCTGGTGTGCGGCGTTTTGGCGTAAGCCATCCACATATAAATCTTCACTTAATCCGTTACGGCGCAGAATGTCACGAAAGGTAGGTTCATCAAAATCGCCTTGCGCGTTGTGAAACGCCTTATCATTGATAATAAGATCAGCAATATAGCTGTCTGAATGGGCGATCCCCAAATCAGCTGCCGTATGGGTAAGGGCGGCCAGGTTAATCAAGCTCGAAAGCACTTGCCGATCCACTCCCAAAGCGCGGGCTTGCTCGGTTGTAAGCACTTGTCCCAACTCATTTTGAACAGCGCCCAATTGTTGGGCATAGCGCAGTTGAAATTCATCGCGGTCTATTTCAATATCACCGACATAGGCGATTGTGCGATTTGAAAAGCCGGTAAAACTATCGGCGATCCCCCAGAAAACAAATGCGACAACGAGAAGCGCAACCAATAAGATACCGAAAATTCCACGTGCCATAGATCTTAAATTGTTAAACATAATTCCATTCCTTAATTTAACATTATCATAAAGCGTGCCGAAGGGGTTCGCAAGTCGAATAGATAATGATATGTAAAAGAAAAGGGGAGAAGCATATGGAACATAATATTCGACCGCTCATTGCCGGTAATTGGAAAATGAATGGATTAAGAGAAAGCCTTGCCGAGGCTCATAAAATAAGCGCTTTTGCGGCATCTGCCTGTGATGTGTTGATTTGTCCGCCCTTTACCTTGCTATACGCAATGATAAATGCCGATCCAGAAAATCGAATTGCTTATGGTGGGCAGGATTGCCATATAGCGGAAACAGGGGCACATACGGGTGATATTAGTGCGGCAATGTTAAAAGATTGTGGGGCGGATTATGTAATTATCGGGCATTCTGAACGCCGCCAAGATCATCACGAAACAAGCGCGCTTATCGCCGCCAAGCAAAAAGCCGCGCATGCAGCCGGTTTGGTTAGTATTGTTTGCGTCGGCGAAGCGCAAACCGATCGCGAGGCGGGGCGGATGATAGAATTTGTCACCGGCCAGCTTGTGCAATCTTTGACCGATACATGCACCGCCGCCAATACGGTGATTGCTTATGAACCCATATGGGCGATTGGAACAGGGCTTACTGCGCAGCCACAACAAATTTCGGAAATGCATGCGGCGATCAGAACCTATCTACAGGATCGCTTTGGGGCAGAAGGTGAAGCGATGCGCATATTATATGGTGGCTCGGTAAAGCCGGATAATGCCGCCAATATATTATCACTGCCCAATGTGAACGGTGCGCTGGTTGGCGGTGCGAGCCTAACAGCAGACAGTTTTACCGGAATTATCGCGGCGTGTGACGGGTAAGTCGCGTCCGACTATCCCCATTCGCAAATAAATTGCTTTTCATTTATCGCTAAATAGGTTAGATCAGGCGGCAGAGGATAAAATTATGATGAGCTTTTTTCTCGTTGTGCATATTATTATCGTTATTGCGCTGATTATATTGGTGCTTTTGCAACGCTCAGAAGGCGGTGCATTAGGCATTGGTGGCGGTGGCGGTGGTTTTGTTGGCGCGCGCTCTCTCGGCAATGCGATGACACGCGCAACCGCTATTCTGGTGGCGTTGTTTTTCGCAAGCTCGATTTTGTTAGCCATTTTGGGAACGATTGATAATAAGAGCTCGGTCTTGGATGATGTGATTGAGAATCCAGAAACGGATAGAATTATTGCGCCTGTGCCGCTTGCACCATCTGAACCTGATTTGCCCCAGCCGTAAGCTATGATCCATAATCATAGGTTGCGATAGCGCCGACAGCCAAATAATCTCTAAATAATCGGTGGAAAACATACCGCTTATTGAAAAAGGCGGTAGATTCTTCTCGTACGAATCAAAAATATTTCGTAAATAATGATTCCATGACGCGATATATTTTTATTACGGGTGGGGTTGTATCTTCTTTAGGGAAAGGAATCACTGCTTCAGCGATTGGGGCGCTTTTGAAAGCACGCGGCTACGAGGTGCGGTTACGAAAACTTGATCCTTATCTGAATGTTGACCCCGGCACGATGAGCCCCTATCAGCATGGCGAGGTTTATGTCACTGATGATGGCGCGGAAACAGACCTTGATCTGGGGCATTATGAACGCTTTACCGGTGAGCCGGCCTGTAAGGGGGATAATATTACCACCGGGCAGATTTATAAAACCATCATTGAAAAAGAACGGCGCGGCGATTATCTTGGCGGCACGGTGCAGGTGATCCCACATGTCACCGATGAAATTAAAGATTTTATTCGCGCCGAGACGGATGATATTGATTTTATGATTTGCGAAATCGGTGGCACGGTTGGTGATATTGAGGGCTTGCCGTTTTTTGAAGCGATCCGGCAATTTAGCAATGAGCTGCCGCGCGGTAAGGTGATTTTTGTCCATCTCACACTCTTACCTTATATTCCAGCGGCGGGTGAAATGAAAACCAAACCAACCCAGCATTCGGTAAAAGAGCTGCGTTCTATTGGCATTCAGCCAGATATTTTGGTGTGCCGGTGTGATCGCCCGATCCCGGAAGCAGAGAAGAAGAAAATCGCGCAATTTTGTAATGTTCGCGAAAGTGCGGTCATTGAAGCGCGCGATGTTTATTCGATTTATTCTGTACCACATGAATATCAGGCGGTGGGGTTTGATACTGAGGTGTTGGCGGCCTTTGGGATCACCCGCATACCGCCTGCCGATATGCGCTTATGGGAGGAGGTTGTCTATTCGATTGAAAACCCTGAGCTTGAGGTCACGATTGCGGTGGTCGGTAAATATACAGAATTGCAGGATGCTTATAAATCCCTCAATGAGGCACTGGTGCATGGCGGCATTGCCAATCAGGTGAAAGTGTTTATTCGCTGGGTCGATGCGCAGATTTTTGAACGCGAAGATGCGGCTCTTTATTTGGAAGATGTGGATGGTATTCTCGTCCCCGGTGGGTTTGGAACTCGTGGTATCGAAGGTAAAATTGCCGCCGCCACTTTCGCGCGCATCCATAATGTTCCTTATTTTGGGATTTGTTTAGGCATGCAATTAGCGGTTCTTGAAGCGGCACGCAATCTGGCGGGTATAGAAGATGCAACTTCTACTGAATTTGGGCAAGGGGGAACACCGGTGATTGGCTTGATGACAGAATGGATGAACGGGGCACAGTTAGAAACCCGCAAAACATCTGGAGATCTTGGTGGTACGATGCGGTTGGGGGCATATGAGGCGTTTTTAGAAGCCGATAGTCTGGCGCAAGAGATTTATTATGGCACGCATGTGATCTCGGAGCGGCATCGACACCGCTATGAAGTCAATATAGAGTATCGGCAGTCATTAGAAGCTGTGGGCTTGCGGTTTTCTGGTGTATCGCCAGATGGCTTGTTGCCTGAAGTGGTGGAGCTGAAAGATCACCCCTGGTTTGTTGGGGTTCAGTTTCACCCGGAATTAAAGTCGCGTCCCTTTGCACCACATCCCTTATTTGCGTCTTTTATTGAAGCGGCGATGAAACAGAACAGGTTAATTTAATGCGGTACGAACACCTGAAATATAATCTTGCGATTGGCGATGATGCGCCTTTATTTTGCATTATGGGTATGAATGTTTTGGAAGATGAGGGGCTAGCGTTGGAAATTGCGACCGAGCTTAAAAAAATCGCTACAGAACTTTCTTTGCCTTATGTCTTTAAGGCAAGTTTTGATAAGGCCAATCGGTCAAGTATTCAAAGTTTTCGTGGCCCGGGTTTAAAAAAAGGGCTGGCGATTTTGGAACGCATTAAGGGCGCGCTTGATGTGCCCATCGCCACTGATTTGCATGAAGTTGAACAAGCTGAACCCGTAGCGGCCATTGCTGATATTGTGCAGCTGCCGGCATTTCTCATTCGCCAAACAGATTTGGTTATTGCCACGGCGAAGGCGACGGCGAAGGCTGGCGGCTGGTTGCACGCCAAAAAAGCACAATTCTTAGCGCCGTGGGATTGCAAGAATATCATTAGCAAAATACGTGAGGTAACCCCTGATTTGCCGATTATATTATGCGAGCGAGGAACAAGTTTCGGTTATAATAATCTGGTGGTGGATATGCTTGCAATTGGGGAAATGCAAAAACTCGGGGTTCCGGTGACGATTGATGCTAGCCATGCGGTACAACTACCGGGGGCGGATCCGCGTACAGGCGGGCAATCTTCTGGTGGTCGCCGTGACGGGATACCGATTTTGGCGCGCGCTGCTGTTGCGGCCGGTGCGGATGGCGTGTTTTTGGAGTTTCACCCCCGCCCTGATGAAGCAAAATGCGACGCGCCAAGCTGCCTCCCCTTAGCAGATGCATCAGCTTTACTTAAAAATCTTATCACTATACATAGATTACAAAGTTAAACTTACATAGTGTTTGTTTATTTTTTCTTTACTTATTGTGTGTTTTTTGCTTTATATTACAACTTAAAGGGAAGTTAAGTAATTTTTACTTTACTATTATTAAGTAAAACTTTCAATTTATGCTATTTTAACTTAAGTGGGGGATGGTGAAAAGAATATTAATATCTGGTGGCGGTGTTTGCGGGATGACCGCCGCGCTTTTATTAGCGCAACGTGGTTTCAAGGTCGATATATTTGAACAAACGCCAGCGCTTGGTGCGTTACCTATCGGCATCCAACTTACACCAAATGCGATGTATGTACTACGCGAGCTAGGTGTTGCTGAGGAGATTGAGAAAGCCGGAGATCAGAATATGTATGTGAGGATGCGGCATTTTAAGACAGGTAAACCCTATAATAAGATAGAAGTTAGTGCGCTTAATGTGCAGCGCTATGGCGAGAAATATTTGCATATTGAACGGGCAAAAGTCATTGATATTTTATTGCAGGCAGCAGAGGGGCTGGATCTAACAGTGCATCATAATGCCTATGTTCAAGGTTATACTCAAAATGCTGATGAGGTTACCCTGTCGTTGCAGGGTGGAAAGATAGTGAGAGGTAGTTTATTAATTGGCGCCGATGGTATTTATTCAACCGTTCGTGAGGGTATTTATAAAGATATGCCGCCACAGCCAACCGGGGTTATCGCCTGGCGCGGCACTGTTAAGGCGGCAGACCTTCCCAAGGAGTTGGACATTCCAAATTATAATTTGTGGATTGGCGATAGGAAACATTTTGTAACTTATGGCTTGAACGGAGGAGAGGTTATTCACTTTACGGCGGTTGAAGAAAATGGTTCTGTTCTGTTAAGTGAAAGCAGGAATGTGACGGGAAATATGAAAACATTGCGTGCCAGCTTTGAGGGCTGGGATGAAAATATAATGGCTGTTTTAGATGCCGCTAATGGTTGTTTTGTTTGGGGTGTTGTGGGGTTTGAGCCGCTTCCCACATGGTATGATGGGCGGGTTGTCTTATGCGGTGATGCTTGTCATCCCCTCTTGCCATCGACAATGCAAGGCGCGCCTTTGACGATTGAAAGTGCATTTGTATTGGCGCAAGAAATTTCGCAAACGGAAAACCATTTTCAAGCATTTCAGAATTATCAATTGCGCCATCAAAACCGAGTCTTACAAATTCAGAGAAATGCGGAATCAAATATGAAATTCTTCCATAAATTAACGCCTTGGGGCAAAGCGTCACGATATTTGCAGCTTTTGTTTATAAATTATTTTCCTAACATATATCATAAAAGGTTAGATAATCTCTTTTCACATAATGTCACAAAATAGGGTAAAAGACTTTTTATATTTACTTATTTTGTCTTGATGATACATTGTTTCTTATGTTTGGCGTAAAAGGGATAGATGAAGGCATTGATGGTAATGCAGAAATTGACTGGGGTAAAACCAGCGAGGATTATGCCCGTCATCGTCCGCCGCCGCCGGATAGTTTTTTCAAAAAGTTACAGGCATTGGATATTGGTCTTGCTGGACAAGATATTCTGGATATAGGGACAGGAACCGGCATTGTCGCACGACAAATGGCACGACAGGGCGCAGTGGTGACAGCCTGTGACATTTCCGATATACAGGTGAAAATGGCGAAGTATTTAGCAGAATCTGAAAATCTTGCCATAGATTTCCATTGCTTTGCGTCTGAGGATATGGATTTTCCGGCTCATTCTTTCGATATTGTCACGGCCAATCAATGTTTTGTTTATTTTGATCGTGAAAAGACCATCCCTATTTTACGCAAAATATTGCGCCCGCATGGTTTGCTCGTGATTTCGCATTTCTCTTGGTTACCCTTGCATGATGAGACAGCCTATGCCAGCGAGCAGCTTATTCTGAAACATAATCCGCAATGGAGTGCGCATAGCTATGATGGGATGACAGCCCCTGCCTATCCGGGGGTGGATAAGGATTTTCATTATCAGGGATATTTCTATTATGATGAGGCGATACCCTTCACCCACGAGGGGTGGCGTGGGCGTATTCGGGCATCGCGGGGAATTGGAGCCTCTTTATCCGATGAACAGGTGGCGGCTTTCGATGCCGAACATGATGCGCTTTTGCGCGATATGGCGGGTGATGAGTTCACGATTTTACATCGCATTGATGCGCATATTTTGCGATTAGGCAAAGCAAATATCGAAGCGTGACCTTTTTACCTACCGCCCGCGATAGGGAGGAATACCCTGATCGGGGATAAACAACCCTTCCGGCGGCGGGCTGGTTTGCCAGAAAATATCAATCGGTATACCGCCGCGCGGGAACCAATAGCCGCCAATCCGCAACCAATGCGGTGCTAGTTCAGAGACCAGCCGCTTGCCAATCATCACCGTGCAATCTTCATGAAACGCGCCATGATTACGAAAGCTGCCCATAAATAATTTCATGGATTTGCTTTCAATCAGATAAGCATCTGGCACATAATCAATCACTAAATGCGCAAAATCCGGTTGCCCGGTGACCGGGCACAGTGACGTAAATTCAGGTACTGTAAAGCGGGTGACATAATGCGTATCTGGGTGCGGATTACGTACGCATTCCAAAACCGCATCTTCTGGCGTGGCGGGCAGCGGGGTGGACGCGCCTAATTGGGCTAATTCATCAGTCATCATCTTATCTCTTCTTTGTGAGGCAGGAAAATAGTGCTTTTTAATGAAAAAACAAGGTCTTTATATACCTAACTATATAACACCTCTTAAAATTGATTTTTTGAACTAACAATTACATATTCTGGTAATTTAATATCTCTTTTCTAGAGCATATCTCATGAAAAGTGCACTTTTATAATAAATTCTGGCACTTTTCCGCCATATTTGTAAAAATTTGAGATATGCGTAAAAACAACAACTTAGCGCGTGTCTGGTGAATCAACTAATAAGTGACACGCGCTTGTGATTATCGGTTCATTAATTTGTTCTAAAATAAATCATATAATTAGGTATATAAGACTCATAGTTAGGTATATAAGACTCAAAAACAAAGCAAAACTTGTAATTTTATGGGATATTGTTACAAAAGAGCGTAAGGGAGATAATTATGGAATTTACCAATGCAGTCTATCCAAGCGAAGCGCAAATGCAAGGCTTTGCTGAGGATGATGGACAACCCATCACAATGGTGAACTTGCTAAAGTTCAAAGAGAAAGCGGAATATGCCGATGAGCGGGAGACAGAGCTTAGCGGCGCGCAAGCCTATCAGCTCTATGGTACGGCGGTGGCAGAGCTTATCCAGAAAGTCGGCGGCAATATTGTTTTTGCAGGCACTGTAAGTCGGCTCATGCTTGGCGAGATTGATGAATTATGGGATCAAGTTGCGATTGCTCACTATCCGAGCCGCAGCGCCATGCTGGAAATGATGCAAATGCCCGAATATGCTGAAATTTCTGTCCATCGGACGGCAGGCTTAAAAGGTCAGCTCAATATTGAAACCCGCTAATCGGGCAGGAGCAGATTTATGACAAATAGATTTTTACAACAAACTGGCGTGAAATATCCCATCATTCAAGCGCCAATGGGCTGGATTGCCCGCGCCCCCTTAGCCTCAGCGGTCAGTCAAGCGGGCGCGATGGGGATTATTGAAACCTCTTCCGGTGAAACCGAACAATGCAAGGCAGAGATTGAAAAAATGTTTGCTATGGGCGCAACGCCGTTTGGGGTCAATCTACCCATATTGTTTTTGAAAGATGATGCGATGCTGCATTATATTTGCGAAAGCGGGGTTAAATTCGTCACCACATCTGCTGGTAGTCCGAGCAAATTTATCGCGCCGCTAAAAGCGGCAGGGATTATTGTCTATCATGCTGTACCAACCGTAGAAGCGGCTATTCGCTGCGTTGAAGCCGGGGTTGATGGGCTCGTCGTTGAAGGTGCAGAAGGGGGCGGATTTAAGAACCCGGAAGAAGTCTCAACTTTGGTTTTGCTGCAAGCCATTCGGGAAGCGGTTGACGTGCCTTTGGTGGCGGCAGGCGGGATATGCGATGGGCGCGGCATGGCAGCCGCCTTTGCTTTGGGGGCGGAAGCGATTCAAATGGGGACGCGCTTTGTCTCTTCGGCCGAAAGTCCGGTTCATGCAAATTATAAAAATGCGATTATCGATGCGCCGACCACTGGTACTTATGTCTTGAATAAGCAAGCCTCCCCCTGTTTGCGGGCGCTGAAGACGGAACGCACCAAAGATATTTATGATGCGGGGGTGATGCCGCCGGAAGCGATGAAAAATATCCTCGACCTTTATTTTGGTGGCGATATGGAAGCGGCCATCGGTCTGGCAGGGCAAACGGCGGGGCTTATTCGTGAAGTTAAGCCTGTCGCGGATATTATTTCCGAAACCATTATGCAGTTTCATGAGATTGCCGGGCGGCTCGGAAATATTGCCCAAGATAATAAATTTTAGGTTATATATTATGGCTTTACAACGTCCTGTTATAAAATTGGTTGAAGACGCAAAAAGCCGCATTAAGGAATATAGCGTCGCGCAAGCGATGACGCTTATCGAAGACCCACAACAGGCGGAAAATGTACAATTAATTGATATTCGGGACATTCGCGAATTAATGCGGGAAGGGATGATTCCTAATAGTTTCCATTGTCCGCGCGGCATGGCAGAGTTTTGGATTGACCCTGATAGCCCTTATTATAAGCCGATTTTCGGCGAAGACCGCGAATTTGTGTTTTACTGTGGCGGCGGCTGGCGCTCGGCGCTCACCGCTGATACGGTGCAATCTATGGGCTTATCACGGGTGGCGCATATCATTGATGGCTTTGCCGGCTGGAAAAAGGCAGGCGGCACAATCATTCCTTATAATAAACAATTGGCCTTATAATAAACAATTGGCCTTACAATAAATAATTCACCCTATCATAAATAATTAGTTTGTGGCTTGCCTTTTTATCGGCATTTTGCTTGCATGTCGTCCCTTATCTTTTTCTATAAGCGGGCGTGACTTGTAAAAAGAGGCAGTCTCGCTTATATACCAGCAATCATGCCAACTGACAGGATCGAAAATGGACGTTAAAGAACTAACAAATAAAGAGCTGAGCCGCGAGCTGGAAATCACCATCACGGCGGCAACACTTGCACAACAAGTGGATACGCGGGTGGCGGAAATCCAGCCAACCGCACAATTAAAAGGGTTCCGCCCCGGGAAAGTGCCTGCCAGCTATTTGAAAAAAACCTATGGGCAGCAGATTATGGCTGAATTGGTGCAGCAATCAGTAAGCAGTGAAAGCCAGAAAGCGATTGAAGAACGTAAAGAACGCCCCGCCATGCAGCCAGAGATTGAGCTTGTCGGGGAAGCGGAGGCGATTATCAATGGCACGGCTGATTTAGTGTTTAAGATGGCTTATGAAATTATTCCCGAAATAAAATTAACCGATTTTTCGGCGCTCACGGTAAAACGTCCAAAGGTTGAGATTGGCGCGACAGAGGTTGACGAGGCAATGGCGCGGCTGGCCGAGTCGCGCGTGACATATAAACCGCGTGGCGCAACCGCAAAAGCACGCGATAAGGATAGTGTGAAAATTGATTTTCTCGGTAAAATCGATGGTGAAGCCTTTGACGGCGGTGCGGCTGAAGGCTTTGATTTGGTACTTGGCTCGGGGCAGTTTATCCCGGGATTTGAAGAGCAATTAATCGGCACAAAAGCCAAAGATGAGCTTGATGTTAAGGTGACATTCCCCAAAGATTATGGATCTGAAAATCTAGCTGGCAAGGACGCTGTTTTTAGCGTCACCGTGCATGAAGTCGCCGCGCCTCAGGAAGCAAAACTGGATGATGAATTTGCCAAAACAATCGGCTTTGATGATTTGGAAAAATTGCGCGACGCGGTTGAAGGGCAAATTCGTGGTGATTATGACCAAATGGCGCGCGCCCATCTTAAAAAACATGTGCTAGACCAGTTGAGCGAAACGCATGATTTTGCTTTGCCACCCAAAATGATTGAGGTTGAGTTTGAGCAAATCTGGAACCAGTTTCAACAGGAATTGGCGCAGGAAAATAAGCAGATTACGGATTTAGATCGCAGTGAAGATGAGTTGCGAGCGGAATATCAAAGCCTTGCCGCGCGCCGTGTCCGCACAGGTCTGGTCTTGGCAGAAGTCGGTATGGTGAATGATATTCAGGTCAGCAATGAAGAATTAAATCAGGGCTTGATCGAACGCTTACGACAATTCCCCGGGCAAGAGCAGCAGGCAATGGAATATTTCCAGAAAAACCCTGAAGCTATGGCACAAATTCGTGCCCCGATTTTTGAAGAAAAAACCATTGATTTTATTTGTGAAAAAGCCACAATCGAAGATGTTGAAATGGATATTGAAACCTTAATGGCAGGGCCCGTTGATGAAGCTGACCAGCGCCCCACAAAAAAGGAATCTGCAAAAAAGAAACCAGCGAAAAAAGCAACTGCAAAAAAGGCTCCTGCCAAAAAAGCAGCTACAAAGAAAAAATCCACCAAGGAAGGCGAATCTGGCACAAAATCTGATTAATGTCAGCAAAGTGACTGCCAGCCGTAATATTATAAAGTGAGGCCAAAATGAAAGACCCGATAGATACGTATATGAACACATTAGTGCCGATGGTGGTAGAGCAGAGTAATCGGGGTGAGCGCGCTTTTGATATTTATTCACGGCTGTTGAAAGAGCGCGTGATTTTTCTCACCGGCCCGATTGAAGACCATATGGCGAGCCTCATCACGGCACAGCTTTTATTTTTGGAAGCGGAAAATCCGAAAAAAGAAATATCAATGTATATTAATTCCCCCGGTGGTGTCGTCACGGCAGGTATGGCGATTTATGATACAATGCAATATGTGAAGCCGGCGGTTTCAACATTATGTATTGGACAGGCTGCATCTGCTGGTTCACTTTTGCTGATGGCGGGAGAGGCAGGCATGCGGATGGCATTGCCCAATGCGCGGGTGATGGTACATCAGCCATCGGGCGGGTTTTCAGGACAGGCATCTGACATTGAGCGGCATGCGCGTGAGATTTTGGATATGCGGGCGCGCTTGAACAAGATTTACGTTAATCATACCGGGCAGACTTTGCGCAAAATTGAAATTGCGATGGAACGCGATACGTTCATGAATGCGGAAGATGCGAAGGAATTTGGGCTGATTGATGAGGTTGTTACGGCGCGCAAAGCGGGCGATCAATCGGAAGACAAAACAGATAAGGAATAATTTTATTGCGGTTTTTGTCGTATCAATCTATGGTGATCAATCTATGGTGTTGATTGTTTGAAAATTAAAAGGAATATTGTGTGAGTAAAATCGGCGGAAAAGGTGGGGGAAGCGATAATGGGTCAAAAGATACACTCTTTTGCTCGTTTTGTGGAAAAAGCCAGCATGAAGTGCGCAAGCTGATTGCAGGACCAACGGTTTTCATCTGTGATGAATGCGTTGAGCTTTGTACTGATATTATTCGGGAAGAAAGCAAAGCAACACCGGCAAAGTCAACCGATGAAGTGCCGACCCCATCAGAAATTTCGGAAGTTCTGAATGATTATGTGATCGGGCAAGCGCATGCCAAGCGGGTTTTATCGGTTGCGGTGCATAATCATTATAAACGCCTTAAGCATAGCCGCAAAAGCAGTGATATTGAGCTGGCAAAATCCAACATTCTGCTGATTGGTCCAACCGGTTGCGGCAAGACCCTTTTGGCGCAAACTCTGGCGCGGATTTTGGATGTACCATTTACGATGGCGGATGCCACCACGCTCACCGAAGCCGGCTATGTTGGTGAGGATGTCGAGAATATTATTCTCAAGCTGTTGCAAGCGGCGGATTATAATGTGGAACGCGCCCAGCGCGGCATTATCTATATTGATGAGGTCGATAAAATTACCCGCAAATCTGATAATCCGTCAATCACGCGTGACGTATCGGGGGAGGGGGTGCAGCAAGCCTTGCTGAAAATCATGGAAGGCACGGTGGCATCGGTTCCTCCACAAGGCGGGCGCAAACACCCGCAGCAAGAGTTTCTGCAAGTTGATACGACCAATATTCTATTTATCTGTGGTGGCGCATTTGCTGGCGTTGATAAAATTATCTCGAAACGCGGCAATGAAACCTCAATAGGGTTTGGTGCTAATGTTTCCGAAAAAGACGATAATCGGAAAACCGGCGAGTTGTTGAAACTGATTGAGCCAGAAGATTTGCTGAAATTTGGGCTTATCCCTGAATTTGTTGGCCGTTTGCCGGTTTTGGCGACATTGGATGATTTGGATGAAGATGCGCTTGTAACAATTTTGTCGGAGCCCAAAAATGCGCTCGCCAAACAATATCAGCATTTATTTTCGATGGAAGATGCGAAACTGACTTTTACCGATGATGCCTTACGGGTTATTGCCCGCAAAGCGATTGACCGCAAGACGGGGGCGCGGGGCTTGCGTTCTGTGTTGGAGACCATATTGCTTGATACAATGTTCGATCTGCCAGCAATGGATGGGGTTGAAGAAGTTGTGATTAATGATGATGTTGCGGCGGGTAAAACCAGTCCGCTTTATATTTATGCCACAAAAGAACCGGATGAGAAGGCTGCAACTGGCACAGAGGTTGCTTCATAATAATCATTATTGTTGCTGTTATTGGTTTTATCCTCAACAAATACTTGAAAAAAATAAGCCGCCCCCCATATTAAAAGCATCAATGGATAAGAATCGTCACATTATGGCGAAAAGGAGACGCTATGCCTGAATCTAAATCCGTATCTGAACCGCGCCCTGATATTTTACCCTTACTGCCCTTGCGCAATATTGTTGTTTTTCCGGGTATGATTGTGCCGCTTTTTGTTGGGCGCGATAAATCTGTGCGGGCATTGGAAGATGTGATGGCAGATGATAAAGAGCTTATTTTGGTAAGCCAAAAAGATGGCGATATTGATGATCCGGTTGCGGATGATTTATATGAGATTGGGACGATTGGCGCGGTCTTACAGCTTTTGAAATTACCAGACGGCACGGTAAAAGTGCTGGTCGAAGGCAAAAGGCGAGCGCAAATTGTTAACTATCTGGATAATGAAAGTTATTTTGAAGTCAGCTCGATTGATCTTCCCGATACAGCCGGTGGGTTGGAAGATGAGCTGGCGACCTTACGCAAGGATGCGCTGGCGCATTTTGAAAATTACGTCAGCCATAATCGCAAAATATCACAAGATGTGCAGGGCAATCTCAATAATATTACCAGCCCTTCAAAAGTGGCGGATACGATTGCGGGGCATCTGAATATTGAGCTTGCAGAGCGTCAGAGCTTGTTAGAAATGGATATTGTGGTTGAACGTCTAAAGGGTGTGATTGGGCATATGGAAAATGAGCTTGGCGTTTTGCATGTTGAAAAGAAAATTCGGGGGCGGGTCAAAAAGCAAATGGAGAAAACCCAGCGCGATTATTATCTCAATGAGCAACTCAAAGCGATTCAAAAAGAGCTTGGCGAAAGCGAAGAGGGGGGCGATGAGCTACAAGAGCTTGAAGAGAAAATTAAAACCACAAAATTTTCTAAAGAAGCCCGCGAAAAAGCGCAAAGCGAGCTACGTAAACTACGGCAAATGAGCCCGATGTCAGCCGAAGCAACGGTTGTACGCAATTATTTGGATTGGTTGCTAGCTCTACCATGGGGCAAAAAAGGGCGGATTAAAAAGGATCTTAAATTAGCGCAAGGGGTTTTGGATAAAGAGCATTTCGGCTTGGAAAAAGTAAAAGAACGGATTTTAGAATATCTTGCCGTGCAGCAAAGGTCGAAAAAAATTCGTGGGCCAATTCTTTGCCTTGTTGGCCCTCCGGGGGTTGGCAAAACCTCGCTTGGCAAATCATTGGCAGAGGCAACGGGGCGCGAATTTGTCCGCATGTCGCTTGGCGGGGTGCGCGATGAAAGTGAAATTCGCGGCCATAGGCGAACATATATCGGCTCTATGCCCGGTAAGCTCATTCAATCGCTTAAAAAAATGAAAACCATCAACCCGCTTATTTTGCTTGATGAGATTGATAAGCTCGGGGCGGATTATCGCGGCGATCCGGCCTCGGCGCTGTTGGAGGTTTTGGATCCGGAACAAAATAGTAGCTTTAACGATCATTATCTGGAAGTTGATTATGATCTTTCAAATGTCATGTTCATTACAACTGCAAATTCGCTTAATATTCCGGGTCCCTTATTGGATCGGATGGAAGTCATTCGCATTGCCGGCTATACGGAAGATGAAAAGCTCGAAATTGCCAAGCGCCATTTACTGCCGCAAACCATTTCCGAGCATGGGCTTCGCAAAGGTGAGTTTGAAATTGAAGATGCAGCAATCACCCATATTATCCGCTATTATACGCGTGAAGCAGGGGTGCGTAACTTAAAGCGCGAGCTGGCTAATCTGGCGCGCAAAGCGGTCACAAATATTTTGAAAGAAGATGCAAAGACGGTGAATGTTACGACAGAAAATCTTGCTGATTATCTTGGGGTTACGCGGTATCGTTTTGGCTTGGCGGAAACCGATGATCAAGTTGGGGTTGTTACCGGCTTGGCGTGGACGGAAGTCGGCGGTGAATTATTGACGATTGAAGGGGTGATGCTACCTGGCAAAGGGCGGATGACAACAACTGGCACGCTTGGCGATGTTATGAAAGAGTCCATCAATGCGGCTTCATCTTATGTGCGGTCAAAAAGCGCGGCGTTTGGAATTGAACCGCCCCTATTCGAGCGTAAGGATATTCACGTTCATGTGCCAGAAGGCGCAACCCCGAAAGATGGTCCTTCGGCAGGAACCGCAATGGCAACCGCGATTGTTTCGGTGATGACGGGTATTTCGGTGCGTAAAGATATTGCGATGACCGGTGAGGTGACATTGCGCGGGCGGGTTTTGCCGATTGGTGGTTTGAAAGAAAAACTTCTTGCCGCCGCGCGCGGGGGAATCCATACAGTGCTTATCCCAAAAGATAATGAGAAAGACCTTGCCGATATTCCGGATAATATAAAAGACGGGCTGGAAATTATTGCGGTCGAAACAATGGATGAGGTATTGTCGCATGCGCTGACAAAAATGCCAGAAGAAATTGATTGGGATGAAGAGGCTTATCGGGCAAGCCAAACTGTGACAAGATCGGCTGACGAAGTTGCGGCTCATTAAAAATAAAAGGCAAATATTTGTTCGCAAAAAACCTCGAATCACGCGATACATATAGGGTAATCTAACTTTATGGAGGATATCCTTATGAATAAAAATGACCTTGTCGCCGCAGTTGCTGATAGCACTGGACTAAGCAAAGCAGACTCAGCACGAGCATTGGAAGCTGTTCTGGATTCAATTACCGGGCAGCTTGCGAAGAAAAATGAAGTGCGTCTGATCGGTTTTGGTACATTTTCTGTTGCACATCGTAAAGCAACAACAGGGCGTAATCCAGCAACTGGTGAAGCCATTAAAATTGCTGCTTCAAATTCACCTAAATTCAAAGCTGGTAAAGCGCTTAAAGACGCTGTTAACTAGTTTATATAGTTGCGCTGCCTTAGATTATAAGTCATCGCAATTATATATTGCAATTCAAGATAGCTTAAGCTATAGGAAGCTCACAAATTGAGCATCAAATGGCTTAAGCTATTTTATTCGAGCACTATTTTATGTGAATAAGGGTAACTTATTTACCACTTAAACCGGGCGGTTAGCTCAGCTGGGAGAGCATCTCGTTTACACCGAGGAGGTCGGCGGTTCGATCCCGTCACCGCCCACCATTTTTCCGAAAATAAACTTAAACCATGCTTTTTTGGTTTTCGGTAAAAATATTAAAGCGCCATATTATGACCAAGATGCGCCGCCAGCGTATTTATGAGTTCGCTTGCCGCTTCGGGGATAACCGTTCCCGGTGGGAAAATCGCTTTCGCGCCTGCTTTGTGCAATGCCTCAAAATCTTGTGGCGGAATAACCCCGCCCACCACAATCATCATATTATCTTTGCCTTGTTCGGCAATCGCGGTTTTTAATTCTGGCACAAGCGTTAAGTGACCGGCTGCCAGCGAGCTTACCCCAATCATATGCGCGCCTGCCGCAATCGCCGATTGAGCGGTTTCTTCTGGGGTTTGGAAAAGCGGACCTGTGATAACCTCAAAGCCCAAATCGGCAAGCGCTGTGGCGACAACTTTCTGCCCTCTGTCGTGCCCATCCTGCCCCATTTTCGCAATATAAATGCTTGGCGCTTTGCCTTCTTTTTCGGTAAAGGCATCTATCATATCACGGACTTTGAGGATTTGCGGATCATCCGCGCCAAACCCATCTTCATAAACTTTACTGATAAGATTGGGGCTGGCGCTATGGCGGTGAAAGACTTTTTCCATCGCGCTTGATATTTCACCAACGCTTGCCATAGCGCGTGCCGCATCAACTGAGAGCGCTAATAAATTACCGTCTCCCGTTTGCGCGCAATTTGTGAGCGCCGCAAGGGCGGCTTGGGTTTTATCCTCATCCCGTTCGCGCCGCAGCTCTTTTAAGCGGGCGATTTGCGCGGCGCGGACAGAACTATTATCGACTTTCAAAACATCTGGCGTATCTTCTTTGTCGAGCTTAAATTTATTGACACCGACAACGGTTTGCCTCCCGCTATCAATGCGCGCTTGGGTATTGGCAGCCGCTTCTTCAATCCGCATTTTGGGGATGCCTTGTTCAATCGCTTTTGCCATCCCGCCCAATGCTTCAACTTCTTCAATATGCGATAGAGCCTTAGCGGCAAGGTCATGGGTCAAGCGTTCGACAAAATAACTGCCCCCCCAAGGGTCAATCACTTTTGTGGTGCCGCTTTCCATCTGCAATAATAATTGAGTGTTGCGGGCAATCCGAGCTGAAAAATCTGTCGGCAAGGCAAGCGCTTCATCAAAACTATTTGTATGCAGGCTTTGCGTATGCCCTTGCGTGGCAGCCATCGCCTCAACACAAGTGCGGATGACATTATTATAAATATCTTGCGCGGTCAGCGACCAGCCAGAGGTTTGGCAATGGGTACGCAGCGCTTGCGATTTCGGATTTTGCGCGCCCATGCCTTTTAAGAGCTGCGCCCATAATAAGCGGGCAGCGCGCATTTTGGCAATTTCCATAAAGAAATCCATCCCAATCGCCCAAAAGAAAGACAGGCGCGGCGCAAATTGGTCAATATCCAAGCCTGCTTGCACGCCTGCGCGGACATATTCAATCCCATCCGCAAGCGTGTAAGCCAGTTCCAAATCTGCTGTCGCGCCCGCTTCTTGCATATGATAGCCACTAATTGAGATTGAATTAAATTTCGGCATATGTTGCGATGTATAAGCAAAAATATCTGAAATAATCCGCATTGAGGGGGCAGGGGGGTAAATATAAGTGTTGCGCACCATAAACTCTTTCAAAATATCATTTTGAATGGTTCCCGTAAGCTTGTCGGGGGCAACCCCTTGTTCTTCAGCAGCGACAATATAAAGTGCCATAATCGGTAGCACCGCGCCATTCATCGTCATCGATACCGACATTTCATCAAGTGGAATGCCAGAAAAAAGCGTGCGCATATCATAAAGACTGTCAATCGCCACCCCCGCCATGCCGACATCACCAGCAACGCGGGGATGGTCGCTATCATAGCCGCGATGGGTTGCCAAATCAAAAGCAACCGATAGACCTTTTTGTCCAGCTTTGAGATTGCGACGATAAAATGCGTTGGAGTCTTCGGCTGTTGAAAAGCCTGCATATTGTCGCACCGTCCAAGGTTTATTGACATACATGCTGGCATAGGGCCCTCGGATAAAGGGCGCGCACCCCGGATAGGTTTCAATATGCGGCAAATCGGCGCGGTCTTGATATGTGTAAAGCGGTTTTATTTCCAAGCCCTCTGGCGTGTCGCGCAATAGCCCATGATTATTTTTTGCCGCCATATCGCGGGCTTGATTTTCCCATGTTTGAAAATCCTTATCGTCTGCCTGCGGATGAAACGTAATCTCACTATAATCGGGAAATTTACTCATGCTTTTTTGCCTCTATCAGTATCATCCAGACCGGTGATTTTATGAATTTTTTGTAAAAAAGAAAGCGCATTACAGCCCATAAAAATCTGGTCATCAATCATGGCGGCGGTAAATTTTCCAGCCACTGCGATATGCTGTGCGCCTGCTTCAGTCAAGATTTTTGCATAAGCCGCAGCATTGGTTTCATAGCCCTTATCTGTGCCGCAAATCACCGCGATTTTAGCACCACTATCTAAAAAAGCTGGCGCGAGCTGATTGGTATCAATGCGCTCATCACTGCTTACCGCGATAAATCCACCGGCGGCGTAAATATTGGTCGCAAAATTTGCCCGCGCCGTATATTCCGCTTGCGTGCCGATGGTCGCCAAAAATACTTTTGGTTTTACCGCTTGCGCGGCATAGCGTAATGTTTCATAGGCTTGCGCGGGACGGTTGGGAATATGATTTTGCGGCGGTAAGGGTAGAGGCGCTTCCTCAAGATTGGGAAATTCACTTACTCCCAATAAGGCGGCGCTGCGCGTTTCTGTCGCTTTTTGTGCCATTGCTTGCGTCTTCGCAATATGGGCAGACATTATCCCCTTTTCATGGGCGGCAAGAATACCGCCTTCTGCTTCAATCTCTTGAAATAGCTGCCATGCGCCAGCAGCAAGCTCTTGGCTTAATTTTTCAATATACCAACTGCCGCCTGCGGGGTCGACAACATGGCCAATATGACTTTCGCTTTGCAAAATAATTTGCGTATTGCGCGCAATCCGTTGGGTAAGCTCATTATCACCATCGCCAAGCGCGGTGCAACAAGCTGTGGTGATGAGGTCTGCGCCACCCAATCCAGCCGCAAATGTCGCAATCGTAGCGCGCAAAATATTCACCCATGGGTCGAGCGTGCTATGCTGCGCCTGGCTGGTTTCGGTATGGATTTGCGGGATTATGCTTATGCCTGCGCCTTGCGCAATCTGTGTGATCAAAGCCCGCGCCGCGCGGATTTTTGCAATCGTCATAAAAAAATCGGTTGAAGCGGTGAGTTTGATAATTATGTTCTGGCAAGCGGTTTGGGCATCCATCCCTGCTGCCTCAAATGCGCGGGCATAAGCCATAAAACTAGCAAGCGCAAATCCAAGCTCTTGCGTGTCGCTTGCGCCTTGATTGTGAAAATACACCCCCGATGCGGCAACCATGCCTGCCACCAAAGCGGGGTTTTGGGTTTTGCATAAAGCCTCAATGCCATGATGGGTTTGTGATAGGCTGAACGGGTCATAATTAAGGTAAACCGCGCCGCTTGTTTTCCCATACCAATTTTGCATCGTCTCAATATCCGCCAATGTCGGATTATCTAAGGCAAGGGTGATATAATCGGCCTCCACCCCAGCGAGCAAAGCGGAAAGATTATTCACGCCAAACCGGCAATCCAATAAGAGAGCCGACACGCCGCCTTGCAAATTGGTAAGAATATCTTGGTTTTTATGACCTTTGCGACTGGCAATCACGCGCTGGCAAATCTGCCATGGCAAATGCCGATTAGGGAGCGCCTGCGCGCCGCGCCAATAGGGAGCCGCCCCCGGGAATCCTGCTGGGTCATGATTTGTATCGATAGTGTTTTGCGTGTAAAGCGGCTGTCTTTGCAAGCCATCATATTCATGCGATATAAGCGTTTCAGTGGCCGCGCCGCGCAAAGTTTTTTCAACCTCTAACAGCCAATCGTCTTCAGTAAATTCTGCAAAATCATGCGCGATGTCAAGCGTCATGGAACCTTCCCCTATATTTCTTCTTCTCTTATAATCAGTAAGGTTAAGCCAATCAATACAGCAATTCCAATCGGAGCCCAAATCGACCAGTAAATCGGGAGATAACCGATTTTGCCTAAATTTGCCGCCAGTGATTTTAATACAAATAAGCCAAAGCCAGAAATAATCGCCCAGCCAATATTGCGCCCGAAATGAACCATGCGCCCCGATTCCAACGAAAATGAAGCCGCGATTAAGACCATCGCCATCATGAGAATTGGAATTGATATGAGGCTTTGAAAACGGACAATATAATCGGTTGCGAGATTGCCTGTATTGCGCGCGATGGTGATGCGCTCTGGCAAATCCCAAATCGATATCGCATCGGGTTGGTTTAGACGATTTTGCAAATCATTGGCTTGAATAGGGGTGGGAATGGACAGCGCTTGCTTACGCTTTTGCCCTGTTTCTGCATCAATTATCTCGGCATTTTGAATGGTCCAATAGCCATCTTTAAGCAAAGCTTGCCGCGCTTTTGCCTGATATAGAAAATCATTCTTTTCCGAAAACATAAGTAGGGTCACATTGCGTAAAAAAATTATGTTTTTATCTGTAGCGGTTTCTTGCGCGCGGATAATATAAGGCTGAGCGGTGCGATCTTCGCGTATCCATATGCCTGAACCAGTGGTGACAAATTGGCGCTGAACCCCAATCCGCTCTTGGCGAGCAAGATCATATAAGTGCCGCCCCGATGCGCCAAGCGGGTTTCCAAACGCAATTAAAAGGCTGCCAAATAGTAAAGCGACCAGTAAAAGCGGGGTAAGAATTTGCATGGTCGAAATGCCAGAGGCTTTCATCACCGCGATTTGTTGTAGCCGGTTGAGACGGCTTAGGCATAAGGTTGCGGCAAATAGAGCAATGAAAGGTAAATAGTCAAGAAAGCTATTGGGGATATTGTAAAGCACATATTGAAAGGCAACCGCCGCCCCATCATTAGATTTTTCGGCCTGCCCAAGCATTTCGGCAAAGCTGACCATACCGATTAAAATAATAAAGCCCACGCTCATGATAAAGAGCCAAACCGCAAACTGGCGGGCAAGATGATAGGTAAGCAAAAATGGATGCCGCATAGTTAATCTATATGCAAATAAATGCCGTCTTGCAATGTTATTATATCATGTTAATTTCAGGATATATTTTAAGGGAGAGGATATTATGGACTTACAATTTAGCGATGAATATGTTGCTTTTCGTGCGCAAGTCAAAGCATTTCTTGACGCGCATAAGCACTATGCCCCCTCTCGTAATGATCGTAGTGTTGCGAGTGAAAAACGGCTAGCATGGCAGAAAATCCTGCTGGAGCATGGTTATGCCGCCCGCACTTTACCAAAAGAATATGGTGGCTATGGCGCGGACCCTGATGGGCTTGAAGCACGCATTATTGCGGAAGAATTTGCTCGCGCGGGCGTGCCGGCGGGATTGGCAGGGCAGGGGATTAGCATGTTGGTTCCCACTTTATTGGAGTTAGGAACCGAAGCGCAAAAGCAGGAATATATTGCGCCCACTTTGTGCGGCGAAATGATTTGGTGTCAGGGTTATTCTGAACCAGGGGCAGGGTCTGACCTTGCAAGTTTGCGCACCTCTGCGGTGGTGGATGGTGATGAATTTGTGATTAATGGCCAGAAGATTTGGACAAGCACAGCGCAATTTGCGCAAATGATGTTTTGTCTGGTACGCACCGAGCCAGATGCGCCTAAGCATCAAGGGATTAGCTATTTGCTTATCCCGATGGATACGGCGGGGATTGAAATTCGCCCCTTAATGACCATGACCGGGCGGGCGGAATTTAATGAAGTCTTTTTCACCGATGTTCGGATTCCTGTCACCTCGATTGTCGGTAAGCGCGGTGAAGGCTGGCAGGTTGCCAATGCAACGCTTACCCATGAACGTGGCATGTTGGGTGACCCCGATGCGGGGCTTGCTCGTTTTAACGCTATTGTTGAGTTGATGCAGGAAGAAACGCTAGATGGCACAAAGCTTATTGACCATCCGCTTTATCGTGACCGACTGGTTGATTTGCAAGCGCAAGTCTATGCGATGAAATTTAACGGTATGCGTTTGACAACTGGCAGTGCTGGTGCAATGGCAAAATTAATTGTCAAACTACAAGGATGCGAGCTAAACCATCAACTGGCAAATCTGGCGATTGATGTGATGGGGGAATATGGTTTGCTATATGAGGATAGTCCGCATATTCGTGATCATGGGATATGGCAGGCTTATTCCATGTTTGACCTTGGTCTGATTATTGGCGGCGGCACCGCACAGGTGCAGAAAAATATTATTAGCGAGCGCGGTTTGGGGATGCCCCGCGAGCCAAAGCCAGCCCAGACATAAGAGGGGTAGGGATATGCGATTTGGATTATCAGAGGATCAGCAATTATTGCAGGAAACAAGCCGCCGCTTTTTGGAAGACCATGTGAGCGTTGATGCCATTCGGGATTTTGCCACTGGTGATGATAAGGCGATTGGCGCAATCGTCAATCAAGGGCTGGCTGAATTGGGGATGACTCTCGTGCTTGTGCCGGAAGCGCATGGCGGTTTGGGGATGAATCTGCTCGAAGCAGCCCTCATCCAACAAATGTTGGGGCGCACTGCCGCACCGGCAAATTTCATGGCACCCTATGCGATGGCAAGCATCGCTCTACAAGCAGCAAGTGCAGACCAGCAGGCGCAATATTATGGCGGCATTGCGGATGGCACAATCCGCTTCGGGATGGGTGTTTCAGAGGCCGTTGCAACCCAAAGCCAAACCCCGCTTGCGATTGAAAATAACAAAGCCAATGGCACGGCGCGTTTTGTGCTGGACGCGGAAGGCGCAACGCATTTTATCATTGCCAATAAAAGCGCGACGGCAATCATTAAGGCGGATGCGAAGGGCGTGGATTGTGAAGCGCTAACCACCATCGACAAAACTCGCGATTTTGCGATGCTGCATTTTACCGATGCTGATTGCGAGATGATAGAGTGTGATATTGAGCGGGTGATTGCAGCAGGGCGGATTTTGCTGGCGGCGGATAGTTTGGGCGTGTGTGATATGATGCTGGAAAAAGCAGTCGCTTACGCAAAAGAGCGCGAGCAATTTAATCGGGTGATTGCCTCTTTTCAGGCGGTGAAGCATTTATGCGCTGAAATGGCGGCGGAGATTGAACCATGTCGGTCACTTTTATGGTATGCAGCCTATGCGTTTGATGAAGTGCCAGAGGAAAGCGCGCTGATGTCGCGGCTGGTGAAAGCAAAACTGTCTGATGTCGGGCGGTTTGTTGCGCGCACCGCGACAGAAGTGCATGGCGGCATGGGCTTTACCGATTTATTGGGCTTGCATTATTGGTATAAGCGGGCAGGGGTGAACCGCACTTTGCTTGGCGCGCCAGAATTGGTGCGCGCCGAAGCCGCCAAGATTCAATGGGGTTAATGGGGGGGTTAATGGGGGGTAATTGGGGGATTAATAAAAAAGCGCGCTGTTAAAACAACAACGCGCTTTTGTCATTCTTAAGTGATGTTTATACCCGCTCGATAATCACCGCTGGTGCCATGCCGCCTGCCGCGCACATGGTGATAAGACCAAATTGCTTATCTTGCCGTTCAAGCTCATCAAGGCATGTGCCAACCAAAAGCGAACCTGTCGCCCCGATGGGATGACCCAAAGCCATTGCGCCGCCATTGACATTAATCTTCTCGCGGTCAATATCCAAATCGCGGATAAATTTTTCGGTGACAACCGCAAAGGCTTCATTGACTTCAAACACATCAATGTCTTCGAGTTTTAGCCCTGCTTTTTGCAGCACTTTTTTCGCCGCTGGAACCGGCGCGTTGAGCATAAGTTCAGGGCTATCTCCCATATTTGCCATTGCGACAATCCGCGCACGCGGTTTCATACCATTGGCTTTGGCATAGGTTTCAGATGCCAGCAGCAATGCGCCTGCGCCATCCACCACACCGGAAGAATTGCCTGCATGATGGACATGGTTAATCTCCAAATCAGGATAGGCTTTCAGAACCAATGAGCGGAAAGTCGTTCCCTCTTCATCGAGCGGATAATCCGCCAGCTTACTGAAAGAGGCTTCGAGATTGCGCAAATCCTCACGGCTTGTTTGCGGGCGCGGAAACTCTTCCTTATCGAGCGCCAACGTGCCATCATCATGATAGACAGGCACAAGCGATTTATCAAAACGGCCTTCATCAATCGCCACTTTCGCGCGTTGTTGGCTGACATAAGCCAAATCATCCAGCGCCTCACGCGGAATCTCTTCGAGCGTCGCAATCACATCCGCGCACACGCCTTGATGCGGTTGCGGGTGCATTTCACGCAAATTCATATTGCCATTATCCATAAACGGGCTCGCGCCTTGCGCTTGGAACGCGCCATAAAGCGACATCATTTCCGCGCCGCCAGCAATGGTTAAATCTTCCATGCCCGACATAATATTAGCAGCCGCAATATTGACCGACGTAATGCCAGAGCCGCAAAAACGGTCTAGCGTCATCGCGCTTGCTTTTATGTCATAGCCAGCGTCAAGCGCTGACATTCTGCCCATATCGCCACCTTGTGTGCCTTTTTGGTTCGAACACCCCCAGACAATATCATCCACTTCTGACGTGTCGAAATCATTGCGCTCATGCAAGGCTTTCAAAACTTGTGAGCCTAAGCGTTGCGGGTGAATCTCGGTCAATGCGCCTTTTCCGGGTTTGCCAATCCCGCGCGGGGTGCGGCAAGCATCAATAATCCATGCGTCTGTCATTTTCTCTCTCCTCTTTTAGATGCGGGTAAAATATGCAAACTTAACCCAAAGCGCAATGTTTTTCTTTGTTTTTCTTAGTCCAGTGTAGCTGATTTATCGTAGCAGTGTTTCTCATTGAGAGCAGGAATCAACAGTAGATGACAATTCAAAAATTTATCTACTTTCGATTTATCACTCTGTGATAGCGCAGAAAATCTTTGCGTATCTTCTGTGCCAACTTTTATAATAAAGGTTTTTGCTTCCATAGCATTTTTGAAAATTTTCGTCGCTAGAGATACGTCTGTATTCGCAACAAATTTATAATCATGAACAGCCATATTTTCAGAAAATGGTTCACCTTTATCGAACCTAAATTGAACTTTTAGATTATCGTCGATCTCCCACATTCCGTCTGGGAGTATAAAAAAAGTAAAGTTTGAGGTATTGCACCGAGCCGCAAAACCTCCTTTTTCTGTGTCATCTGAAATCATCAATGTATACGAAACTTCATCGCTAAAATGATCAACACTTTCTTCAAGCACAACAGTTGTTGCATGACTGGAAGTAGACATAAGAAATACAATAATAGAGAAAACAACTTGATAAATTTTTTTCATAATTTTTTCTATCAGTAATCTTTTGTTTCTTCAAGATGAAATTAATTAAGCTTCACTCCACCGCCATTGATCTTGCAAGGTTGCGGGTATTATTCATCCCCGTCCAGAATGTTTCCATCTTCGCCACCATCACCATCTTCGTCGATTCTATTCTCTACATTTCGAGAAGAACCCTCATATAGATTCACGGCAATAAGTGTTGTTATAGCAAGGGTGGGCATTGTATAAACCATTGCTTCGGTTAAAAATGCTATTAGGTATGTTGGGATAGCAATAATAAGAATTTTTTTTATTAGTTTACTCATGAGGTATCCTTTATATTTAATTTACTGAATATTTTATCCTACTCCACCGTAACTGATTTGGCAAGGTTGCGGGGTTGGTCGACATCCGTACCTTTCGCGCAAGCGGCGTGATAGGCAAGTAATTGTAGCGGGATGAGATAGAGCAGGGGGCTTACAAAATCATCACAATCCGGAAGCTCGATAGTCGCAGCGCAGTCGGTGCCGGCTTGGGCGATGCCGGTGCGGGTGGAAAGCAAAATCACCTTGCCTTTGCGGGCAATCACTTCATGCATGCCGGAAATGGTTTTGACAAACACATCATCTTGCGGGGCGATGACAATGATGGGCAATTCATCATCGACCAATGCGATGGAGCCATGTTTTAATTCGCCCGCCGCAAAGCCTTCCGCATGAATATAAGATAATTCTTTGAGTTTAAGCGCGCCTTCTAATGCAAGCGGGAAAGAGGTTTTGCGACCAATAAAGAGCGCGCTATTATAATGAATAAAGCCCGCCGCGATTTCCTGAATATGCGCTTCGCTATGTTTTAGAATATCATGCACAATAAGCGGGGTTTGCGAAAGCGCGGCAACCAGCTTTTGCTCTTCCCCCTCCGCAAAGCGGTTTTTCACCCGCGCCATATGAAGAGCAAAACACGCAAGCGCCGCAAGTTGGGCTAATAATGCTTTGGTCGAGGCAACACCAATTTCCACGCCTGCATAGGTGGGCAATAAAATATCCGCCTCCCGCGCTAGCGAGCTATCGGGCACATTCACTACGCCCATTGTTAAAATGCCATGTTCTTTGCAATGCCGCATTGCCGCCAAAGTATCTGCTGTTTCGCCCGATTGCGAAATAAACACCGCAAGGCAGTTTTTCTCCACCGGTGCATGGCGATACCGAAACTCGGATGCCAAATCAATATTTGCCGGAATTTGGGCATATTGTTCGAGCCAGTTTTGCCCCACCATGCCTGCAAAATAGGCGGTGCCACAGCCAATAAAAAGAACGCGCTCAATGCCCGATAAATCCGGCATATTATGCGGCATGACCGTCTGCCCGCGCGCGGGGTCAATATATTGATGAAAACTATGGGTGAGAATATCGCCTTGCTCGTGAATTTCCTTCGCCATAAAATGCCGATAATTGCCTTTATCGACCAGACCGGCGCTATGGTCGAGCTGGATGATGGGGCGTTCGATATTTATGTTTTGCGCGTCAAAAATATGCGCCTTGTCGCGGGTGAGAATTGCCCAATCACCATCTTCCAAATAGCTTATTTTTTGGGTGTAAGGGGCAAGCGAGAAACTGTCTGAGCCGAGAAACATTTCACCCTCGCCATATCCTATTGCCAAAGGGCTGCCACGTCGCGCAATGATGATTTTATCCTCTTCGCCCTTAATTAATATAGCGAGCGCATACGCGCCTTGAAGCGCTGTAAAACTTTCCTGCGCCGCCGCCTTAATATCATCAAAGCGCCCCAGATTATGGGTAAATAAATGGGCGATGACTTCTGTATCCGTATCGGATGTAAACACCGCACCTTCACCTTCCAGCATAGATTTTAAGTCCTGAAAATTTTCAATAATGCCATTATGAACCACCGCCACCTTGTCGGTGATATGCGGGTGCGCATTATCCGTATTGGCGGGGCCATGCGTTGCCCAGCGCGTATGCCCTATGCCAATAGTGCCGCTTAACGGTTGCTCTTGTAATAAAGCAGATAGAGCGATGAGCTTGCCTTGTGCGCGGCGGCGGTCTATCGCGCCATTGGTGAGCGTTGCAATGCCAGCGCTATCATAGCCGCGATATTCCAACCGCTTTAAGCCTTCCAAAATCGGAAGCGCGACATCGTTCTGCCCGATCATGCCAATTATGCCACACATAGAAATCTCCACTTCCCATAATCTTTATAAAAAGGGCTTTACAAAAACTAAGGCTGATATGCCAGTCACATTTTTTAGCAGATTGTTTCAATTTATAATCATGCTATAAAGATATGATGAAAAAAATTAGTTTGATTTTATTGGCGATAATTTCCGTCGCGGCAGTGCTGTTTCATGGCGGGTTTTTCGGCGCGGCGATATATTTTATTCTCTGGTTTTTATCGATATTTCTGGTGCTGCCATTTGGGGTTGTCACCCAAGCCGAGCAAGGCGTGATTGAAAAAGGCACTAGCCATAGCGCGCCAGCAGAAAATCCCATGCCGGTGAAATTGCTTCTCACCACGATTGTGGCGGCGCTTATATATTTTCTGGTAAACGCCCTGCTTGACACAAATCTAATTGCCGCGCTTACGGATTTGATTTATGACCCTATAATAATGAATGGAAAGGACATATAATGATTGGCGAGTTAAACCATGTTGCGATTGCGGTGCCGGATGTGAATGCGGCGGCGGACATATATAAAAACACATTAGGCGCGAAAGTAAGCGATGCTTTGCCCTTACCCGAACATGGAGTGACGACAATTTTTGTTGAGCTTCCCAATACCAAAATCGAGCTGATTGAACCTTTGGGGGATGAGTCACCGATTGCGGGCTATTTGCAGAAAAACCCAAATGGCGGGATGCATCATGTTTGTTATGAGGTTGAAGATATTCATGCCGCCCGCGACCATATGATTGCACAAGGCGCAACTATTACCGGCACAGGTGAGCCACGCATTGGCGCGCATGGCAAGCCTGTTATCTTTCTTCACCCGAAAGATTTTTGCGGCACTCTGGTTGAATTAGAGCAAGTATAGTTTCGGCTTTATAAGGTCATAAATTTTATAATATCATAAAAGCGGAATCTTTCGATTCCGCTTTTATGAACCCCAGACCAAAATAAAGATCCTCCCAAACCATATAATGAGCGAGGTCACAGATTCGTATATTAGCGACAGAATTTATCTATGCAAGAAAAATATTGATTTACAAAAAAATCCGAACCTTTTACAGATAGCTTATGAAGGCAAGCCAATATTTTATCCCAACCTTAAAGGAAACACCAGTTGAGGCACAAATCGCATCGCACCGGCTGATGTTACGGGCGGGCATGGTGCGCCAGTCTGCCGCCGGTATTTATAGCTGGTTGCCTTTGGGCTTGCGCGTGTTGAAGCGGATAGAAACCATTATTCGGGAAGAGCAGAATCGTGCCGGCGCGATTGAGCTATTAATGCCGACATTGCAATCTGCCGATTTGTGGCGCGAAAGTGGGCGCTATGAAGATTATGGCAAGGAAATGTTGCGGATAAAAGATCGGCAAGATCGTGACCTGCTTTATGGCCCCACCAATGAAGAGCTCATCACCCAAATTTTTCGCGATAATGTAAAGACCTATCGGCAGTTGCCGCTTAATCTTTATCACATTCAATGGAAGTTCAGAGATGAGATACGGCCGCGATTTGGGGTGATGCGCGGGCGCGAGTTTTTGATGAAAGATGCCTATAGTTTTGACATTGATGAAGATACCGCGCGCTGCTCTTATCAGAAAATGTTTATTGCTTATTTGCGTAGTTTCGCGCGAATGGGGTTAAAGGCCATACCGATGGCGGCAGATACGGGACCGATTGGCGGCGATCTTAGTCATGAATTTATCATCCTCGCGCCCACGGGCGAGTCGGAAGTGTTTTGCCATAAGGATATGCTGGATATGCCCATTCCCGATGCCGCCTATGATGCCCCGCTGGACAAGGTGATTGATAATTATACAAAACTTTATGCGCGCACTGATGAGCTGCATGATGAAGAGTTGTTTTTCGCATCAGTGCCAGAAGAAAAACGCATCACTACGCGCGGCATAGAGGTTGGGCATATATTTTATTTTGGGACAAAATATGCCGCACCGATGCAGGCATATGTCACCAATGCTGAGGGTAAAGAGGTGACTGTTCATAGCGGTTCATATGGAATTGGGGTTTCGCGTTTGGTCGGCGGCATTATTGAGGCAAGCCATGATGATGCAGGGATTATTTGGCCATGGGCTGTTAGCCCCTTTCATGTCGGTTTGATTAATCTTAAAGCGGGCGATGAAGCGACCGATCAATTATGCGATAAACTTTATACGGCATTGCAAGTGAAGGGCATTGATGTGCTCTATGATGACCGCGATTATCGCGCCGGTACAAAATTTTCTGAAATGGATTTAATTGGTCTGCCTTGGCAAGCAATTATTGGTCCACGTAGTGCGGCACAAGGAGAAATTGAGATTAAAAATCGTGCCACCGGAGAGCGAATGACAGTATCGCTTGAGGCGGCTGTGAACCAACTCGCGCAAGCGCCTGATAGCGACCATGTTTAATCGGGTTGAATGGCATATTGCCGGACGCTATTTGCGTACCCGCCGTAAAGAAGGTTATATTTCCTTTATCGCGATTATTTCCTTTTTAGGGATTATGCTAGGGGTAGCTACATTGATTGTGGTTATGGCGGTGATGAATGGCTTTCGGGCTGATTTGCTTGACCGGATTTTGGGCATGACCGGCCATGCGATTATTCAGTCGCCTGATCGGGTGTTTGAACAGCCTCAAGACATTGCCAGCCAGCTTGAAACGCTTGAAAGGGTAGAATTTGCAAGCCCGCTTATTGATGGGCAAGCAATGTTTTCTGTACCCCATACGAATAATGTGCAAGGGGTTCTCATCCGTGCCATGCCAATAGAGTATCTACAAAAACTCCCGGCCTTAAAGGGCAATATAAAAACGGGCGCGATGGCGGATTTGGGAACAAGAAAAATCGCGATTGGCGAAAGACTGGCAAGTAAATATGGGCTTGAACTTGGCGATAATGTGAGCCTGATTACGCCGCGCGGTATTACCACCCCATTTGGAACCGCCCCGCGAGTGAAGAGCTATAAAGTCGGTGCGGTGTTTCATGTTGGTTTATCCGAATATGATGCCAATGTTATTTTGATGTCTTTTGATGCGGCGGCAGCGCTGTTGGGGCGCACAGAAAAAGACTCTGTTTTGGAAATTATAATCACAGACCCGGATGCGATTGGCGAGGCGAGGGCAGAAATTACCGAAAAAATTGGCGCGGATTATGTCATTCGCGATTGGCGGCAGAATAATGCAACCCTCTCCGGCGCTTTGGAAATAGAGCGCAATGTGATGTTTCTTATCCTGTCGCTGATTTTGCTGATTGCTGCCTTAAATATTGTGTCGGGGCTGGTGATGCTGGTGCGCGATAAGGCGCGTGATATTGCGGTTATGCGCACAATGGGGGCATCACGCGCAATGGTGTTACGGATTTTCTTTTTAACCGGTGCAAGCATCGGCGTATTGGGAACGCTATCGGGAATTGGGCTAGGGGTTGTTATTTGTGAAAATATTGAGATAATCCGGCAAGCCTTAATGGTGCTTACAGGGGCTGAAATTTTCCCTGCTAATGTATATTTTTTAGAACAAATCCCCGCCCGCATTGAATGGCAGGAAATGGTCAATATTATTGTGATGGCGCTTGGCTTATCGTTTTTATCAACTCTTTATCCTGCATGGCGGGCGGCAAGGCTCGAACCGGTAGAGGCATTGCGCTATGAATAATCGATGTGAGTGATATAAATGAGTGATACAGTTTTGCAGCTCACCGATATAAAGCAATTCTTCGTGCAAGGGGAAGGTATGGTTTATGTCTTAAACGGGGTTAATCTCACCATTAAGCACGGCGAGATGGTGGCGCTGCTTGGCCCTTCAGGGTCGGGGAAGTCATGCCTTTTGCATATTGCGGGTTTGCTTGACTATCCTAAATCTGGGGGCATCGCGATTCATCAGCACACTGTGCCAGAACATGATGCAGCGCGTACCCGCTTGCGAAGTAATGAGATTGGCTTTGTCTATCAGTTTCATAATTTACTGGCAGAATTTACAGCGCTTGAGAATGTCGCAATGCCCGCGCGCTTATTGGGAAAAACACGAAAACAAGCAGAAGAAAAAGCAACTGCATTGCTTCACAAGATCGGTTTGCAGCAACGATTATCGCATTTTCCGAGCCAATTATCTGGCGGCGAGCAACAGCGGGTGGCGATTGCCCGCGCGCTTATGAATGAGCCTTCGCTTTTACTGGCGGATGAACCAACTGGCAGCTTGGATCAGACCACAGGCAAGGGTGTGTTTGATATTTTGAAAGAGCAAGCGCGGTTACAAAATTGCGGCTTGCTGATGGCAACTCATGATGAAACCCTTGCCGCGCAAGCTGATCGCATTATCAGTTTAGTAGATGGGCGGCTTCACAGCGCATAGTTTTGTACGTTTCTTGTGTGTAACTCTATTTACTGGTTTTATTTGTCTGTTTCTGTTACGGGAGTCTGCTAAACTATCCGCCAGATATGGAATACCATTTACCAAAATTTGTGCATTTGCGGGTTCACAGCGCCTATTCATTGCTGGAAGGAGGGATAAAAATCCCTGAAATTCGCGATTATTGTCTGCAACATAAAATGCCTGCCATTGCGATCACCGACCGCAATAATTTATTTGGCGCACTAGAAATATCACAAAGCCTTGCAAATTCTGGTGTTCAGCCGATTGCAGCTGCCAGTCTCATGCTGTTTGATGCGGCGCATCAGCCCTTAGGCTCAATCGCGCTTTATGCAAAAACCGAGCAGGGCTATCGCAATTTGTGCAAGCTGGTGAGCCATGCGTATTTGCCTGAAGGGATAGATGCGCATGATGACGCGCAGATGAAAGGCGAAATAGGTATCCACATTGACAGGCTTGCAGATTATAGCGATGGCCTGATTTGCTTGACAGGTGGCGCAGAAGGCCCGATTAATTTAGCTTTAAGAAAGCAAGATATTAATTCAGCAAAATATATTTTATCATTTATAAACAATATTTTCAAAGAAAATATTTATGTTGAATTTCAACGTTATCCCGGACAATATGAACCTGCCCATATTGAACCATCTTTACTCGAATTAGCGCAAGATTTTAACCTGCCTGTAGTTGCCACCAATCAATGCTATTTTCATCGCGAGGAAGATTATCGCGCCCATGATGCGCTGATTTGCATCGCCGAAGGGCGCTATATTAATGAGGATGAGCGGCGCAAATTAACCCCGCATCATTATTTGAAATCACCAGAAGAAATGCAATTTCTGTTTCAGGATATGCCGGAAGCACTACAAAATACGGTTGAGATTGCGCGGCGGTGTAGCTATCGCCCTGTGCCGCATGCCCCTATTTTGCCTGCCTATAGTGATGATGAGATTGATGAGAATGATGAACTTGCACGCCAAGCCGAAGACGGCTTGCAGCAGATTTTCGCAAATCATAATCTCGCCGCGCCCGAAGATGAGTATAAACAACGCTTAGCGTTTGAGCTCAATGTGATTAAGACAATGGGCTATCCCGGTTATTTTCTGATTGTGTCTGATTTTATTAAATGGGCAAAGCAGAATGATATTAAGGTCGGACCCGGACGCGGCTCAGGGGCAGGCTCGCTGGTCGCATGGGCGCTGTCGATTACCGATCTTGACCCGATAAAATATGGGCTTTTGTTTGAGCGGTTTTTGAACCCCGAACGTGTGAGTCTGCCTGACTTTGATATTGATTTTTGCCAGTCGCGCCGTGATGAGGTCATTGCTTATGTGCAGCAAAAATATGGCAAGCAGCAAGTGGCGCAGATTATCACTTTCGGAAAACTGCAGGCGCGGGCGGTGTTGCGCGATGTCGGGCGGGTGTTGCAAATGCCCTATGGACAGGTTGACCGTTTGTGCAAAATGGTTCCCAATAATCCTGCCGACCCGAAAAGCCTCGCCGAAGCCATCGCCGAAGAGCCGCGATTTGAAGAGGAAAAACAGCAAGACCCCAATGTTGCGGAATTATTGGAAATTGGTCTTAAGCTGGAAGGTCTATATCGTCATGCCTCCACCCATGCGGCGGGGCTGGTGATTGGCGACCGCCCGCTTGTTGAGCTTATTCCGCTTTATCGTGACCCGCATTCGGATATGTCGGTAACGCAATTTAGTATGAAAATGGCAGAAGAAGCGGGGCTGGTGAAGTTTGACTTTTTGGGGCTTAAAACTCTAACCGTTATCGAAAAAGCCCAACAGCTGCTTGCCGAACTTGGCGTACGGTTGGATTTTGCCGAACTTGGCGATGAAGATGAAGCCACTTATAAGCTGCTCTCGCAAGGCAATACGGTCGGTGTGTTTCAGCTCGAAGGCAAGGGGATGCGTAACACGCTTAAAACCGCGCTACCGCAAAAATTTACCGATATTGTGGCGTTGATTTCGCTCTATCGCCCTGGCCCGATGGAAAATATTGCCAAATATATTGCGGTTAAAAATAAGCAAGAAGAGCCCGATTATATGGATGAGGCGTTGCAACCGGTTTTGGAAGAAACCTATGGCGTGATTGTGTATCAAGAACAAGTGATGCAAATTGCGCAAATCATCGCCAATTATAGTCTTGGTGATGCAGACCTATTGCGCCGCGCCATGGGCAAAAAAATTAAGTCCGAAATGGATCTACAAAAAAGCCGATTTATTGACGGGGCGGTGCAAAATAATATTGCCAAAGCAAAAGCTGATATGATGTTTGAACGGATTGTCCCGTTTGCCGGTTATGGCTTTAATAAGTCACATGCCGCCGCCTATGCGGTGTTAACCTATCAAACCGGCTATATTAAGGCCAATTATCCAGTTGCGTTTTATGCTGCGTCAATGTCACTTGATTTTGAAAATACAGATAAGTTATCTCTTTTCACACAAGATGCAAAATCAAATAATATTAACGTCTTATCGCCAAGTATTAATCTTTCACAAACGCATTTTTCGCTTTTTCAAGACCAGGTTTTATATGGGCTCGCGGCGATTAAAAATGTCGGCACAAAAGCGATGGAAGAGATTGTCAAGGAACGTCAAGACAATGGAGCGTTTAAAGATGTTTTTGATTTTGCCCGTCGGGTTGGGCATATTGGTCTGACGCGGCGGATGGTTCAGAATTTAATCGCGGCAGGTGCATTTGATACGCTAGAGCCGGATAGGGCGCGGCTTTATGCCGGATTGGATATTATTTTGGGCGAAGCCAATATTGCCCAATCCGAACGCGAGAGCCAGCAATCCAACCTTTTTGGGGAGGCCGAGATTGCCGAAGCGCTTGAATTACCACCCGTACCGCCATGGACAATCGTTGAGCAGCTCTCTTATGAACGTGACGCGATTGGCTATTTTTTATCAGGTCATCCATTAGATGAATATGAAACGGCGCTTAAACGTCTTGGCATTGTTCCGCTTGCCGAAGTCGAACAATATGTGAAAAAAGAATTATTAATCGCTGGCATTATTGCAAAAATTGATTATCGTACCTCGCAACGCGGGCAGAAATTTGCCTTTGTCACGGTTTCTGATGCAAGCGGGCAGATGGAAGTCGCAATTTTTTCTGAGCTGCTTAGCCAAACTCAAGACAAAATCGAAATTGGTAAGCTAGTGATTATGGGCATCACCATATCCAAACGCGATGATCAAACCAGATTAATTGTCGAAGGTGTGTATGAGCTTGAACAAATGGTCGCAAATGCAGCCGCGGGTTTACGTATTTTTGTTGAAAGCCCTGAAGCCATCAATAGCCTAAAAGAGCGCTTGGCATCAATCCGCCAGAAACAAACACTTGCCGGCGGGCATGTGAGCTTAATCACAATGGGCACTAATTATGAAGTTGAATTGCATTTGGAGGGCAGCTACGCCATCACCCCGCCAGTGGCAAATGCGATTAAGGCCATTCCGGGAATTATTCACGCCGAAGAAATATAAAATAAGGCTTGCCTTTTTATCTAAAATAAATATATTCCGCCGCATAAATCACATGCGGGATACATAATCCTGTCCGGTAAAACGGCACATTCCGCAGAGGTAGAACGGGAGATATATAAATGGCTTTACCTGAATTTTCAATGCGTCAGCTATTGGAAGCTGGCGTTCACTTTGGACATCAAACCCATCGTTGGAATCCGAAAATGGCACCTTATATTTTTGGTGACCGAAGTGGCATCCATATTATCGATTTATCAAAAACAGTGCCGCTTTTGCATCAGGCTTTGGTTGCGATTGAAGAGGTTGTGACCGCTGGCGGGCGGGTTTTATTTGTCGGCACCAAACAGCAAGCAACCGAAACGGTGGCGCGGCACGCCTCGCAATGCGCGCAATATTTTATGAATGCGCGTTGGTTGGGCGGGACATTAACCAATTGGAACACGGTTTCAAACTCTATCAAGCGGTTGCGGCATCTTGAGGAATTATTGGCAGGTGATGCTGTCGGTCTAACCAAAAAAGAAGTGCTGAACCTTACCCGTGAGCATGACAAGCTTGAGCGTGATCTTGGCGGTGTGAAAGATATGGGCGGGCGGCCAGAGATTATGTTTGTTATTGATACCAATAAAGAAGCCATCGCGGTTGCGGAGGCAAAAAAACTAGGTATTCCGGTTGTTGCGATTGTTGATAGCAATTCAGAACCAGATCATATTGATTATCCTATTCCGGGGAATGATGATGCGGCTCGCGCGATTGAGCTTTATTGCAATCTGGTCTCAAAAGCGGTTATTTCCGGCATTGAAAAATCATCCGCCGCAAGTGGTATTGATTTGGGTGCGGCAGAGACACCTATCACTGAAGAAGTAAATGAAGAAATAAGTGAAGAGATAAGTGCTGAGGCAGAAGAAACAACAGAGGGTGAAGCGGAAACCGAAACTGTAGAGGCTGTTACTGAAGACAAAGTTGCAGAAGATGTAAAGCCAGAAGAAGACGCATCGCCTGAAGGTGAGGGTGAAGAGGAAAATTCTTAAAAACCGTAAATACGGATAAGATGAAAGGATAAAAAATGGCTGATATTACAGCAGCAATGGTAAAAGAATTGCGCGAAACAAGTGGCGCCGGCATGATGGATTGTAAAGCCGCGCTTACCGAAACCAATGGCGATATGACCGCCGCCGCCGATTGGTTGCGGACAAAGGGGCTTGCCAAAGCTGCCAAAAAAGCCGGACGGGTTGCCGCCGAAGGCTTGGTTGTTGTCAATGTGAGCGACACTAATGCGGTTGCGGTTGAGGTGAATGCCGAGACGGATTTTGTCGCCCGCAATGAAACATTTCAACAAATGGTCACAGAGATTAGCGAGGTCGCGCTTTCTGGCGCCACCACGATAGAGGCGCTGCAAGCGGCGGATTATCCCAATGCCGGAAAATCGGTTGAAGCGCATGTGCAAGAAATGGTCGGCACGATTGGTGAAAATATGGGCGTAAGGCGGGTCGAAAGCCTCGCCATAAATAAGGGCGCGATTGCCAGCTATGTGCATAATCAGACGATTGATAATATGGGCAAAATTGGGGTTCTGGTGGCGCTTGAATCGGATGGCGATAAGGCGCAAGTGGAGGCGTTGGGCAAACAATTAGCCATGCATGTGGCGGCGACCAACCCATTAGCGGCGACGGTTGGGGAGCTTGACCCGGCAGTTGTTGAGCGCGAGCGTGAATTGCTAATTGCGGAAGCCAAAGAAAGCGGCAAGCCTGATAATATTATCGAAAAAATGGTTGAAGGGCGGCTACGGAAATTCCAATCAGATGTTGTTTTAGAAATGCAAACTTTTGTGATTGATGGCGAAACGCAAATTTCTAAAGTGCTTGAAAATGCGGCGGCGCAAATTGGCGCGCCGGTTTCGCTCGCGGGCTTTATCCGGATGGAGCTGGGCGAGGGCATTGAAAAAGAAGAAGATGATTTTGCCGCCGAAGTTGCGGCTGCCGCGCAAGCGAATTAATGCAAGTTTGATATTTTAAGGCGGCTCATAGTCTGCTAGGATAGCACCCCAAAAGGAGGGCGAGATATGCTTGATAAAGCTGATATTGAACACCGTATGGAAGGCGCGCTAGCGGCTTTGAAAAGTGAATTTTCAGGATTGCGAACCGGTCGCGCCAGTGCCAGCCTGCTCGAACCTATCATGGTGGATGCGTATGGGCAAAAAATGCCATTGGCGCAAGTAGGGACAATCTCAGTGCCTGAACCGCGTATGATTTCGGTAAATGTATGGGATAAGGGGCAGGTGGCATTGGTCGAAAAAGCCATTCGTGAATCTGAATTAGGTCTAAACCCGATGGCAGAGGGGCAAACGGTAAGGGTTCCCATTCCTGAGCTTAATGAGGAACGCCGCGAAGAGCTTGCGAAAGTCGCAAGCCGTTATGCGGAGCAAGCCCGCATTGCGGTTCGCAATGTACGGCGCGATGGCATGGCTACGCTAAAAAAGCTCGAAAAAGATAAAGACATATCGCAAGATGAAGCCAAAGCGCTTGGCGAAGATGTGCAAAAAATAACCGATTCATTTATTGAAAAAATTGACGAAACGCTAAGCACAAAAGAAAGCGAAATCAGACAAGTTTAACCTGTCTGTCGCAATTTTTGCTATGAACCCCGCGATTGAAAATATCCCCCAACATGTTGCGATTATTATGGATGGTAATGGTCGCTGGGCCGAAGCGCGCGGCAAGGCACGAAATCATGGGCATCGCCGCGGGGTTGAGACAGTGCGCGACATCATTCGGGCGGCCGGTGACGAAGGCATAAAATTTTTAACCCTTTACTCTTTTTCGTCTGAAAATTGGCAGCGTCCGAAAAGCGAAGTTAAATTTCTGATGAGCCTGATTGAGGCTTATATTGATGGAGATTTAGCTACCCTAAATGAAGAAGGGGTTCGGGTTAAAATATTAGGCCGCCGCGATGAGCTGGACGCGTCTTTGCAAAAAAAAATCACTTATGCCGAAGAGTTAACGCAGAATAATAAAAATCTATATTTGCAAATTGCTTTTAATTATGGCGGGCGTGAAGAATTAACCGATGCCATCCGGCAAATCGCAGCGGACGTTGCCAATGGGGTTATAAAAGAAACGCAAATTAATTCTGAATTGGTGTCAAGCTATTTGCAAACCGCCAGCCTGCCTGAACCGGATTTGCTTATTCGTACCAGTGGTGAATTGCGGATTAGCAATTTTCTCATCTGGCAATGCGCTTATACAGAATTTTATTTTACCGATGTGCTATGGCCAGATTTTTCCAGAGCGGATTTGCAAAAAGCATTAACCGCTTACGCTATGCGCGAGCGCCGCTATGGAGGTGTGTCTTCTCCGATTACGAAAAGAGAAACGGCATGACTAGCCCTGCGCGTTTTGCAGGGCTAGGGCAACGCATCCTAACCGCACTGGTTTTGCTGCCCCTCGTGATTGGCGCGATTTATGCGGGCGGCGGATATTTTCTTTCTTTGCTTATTCTTATCTCCATCCCGATGGCATGGGAATGGGTGCATTTATTGCAATCAGCCGATGCGAGGGCGGATCGAATAAGGCTAAGTGGCGCGGCGGTTCTCATTTTAGCAAGCGGGTTTTTCACGCCGCCGCAAAACATGCTGGCTTTGCTTTTCATATTGGGATTATTTTTTTCCTTTTTAGCGCTGTTACGAAAACGTCGCGGCACGGTTGTTGGCGGCGGGATATTTTATTGCGTGTTACCCTTGCTCGGGGCGTATTGGTTGCGCCTGCAAGAAGATGGTCTATGGCTGGTTTTATTCATGTTTTTATCGGTTTGCGCGGTTGATATTTTTGCA
Source organism: Parvibaculaceae bacterium (assembly GCA_965199285.1). Classification (GTDB taxonomy): domain Bacteria; phylum Pseudomonadota; class Alphaproteobacteria; order RS24; family RS24; genus CBDDGJ01. Next base: position 345,127 of record OZ240687.1, read on the forward strand.
ATGTTTTTTGGTAAACTAATCGGTGGCGCAAAACTCGCGCCGCGATTATCACCAAATAAAACATGGGCAGGGTTGGGCGGCGCAATCATCGGTAGTCTTAGCATCGCTTTTGCTTTTTCGGTTTACTTTGAAAGGGCGTTTGCAGCGCCGATTATTATCTTTGCAATTCTGCTGGCGGTGATCGCGCAAATGGCGGATTTATTTGAGTCCATGCTCAAACGAAAATATAATCTCAAAGATAGTGGCGCGCTCTTGCCGGGACATGGAGGCATATTAGACCGTGTCGATGGGTTAATTGGCGCGCTCATACTGACATCGCTATTTGCTTTATGGGGCGCGTTTATGGGCACAGTCTCGTCACCGCTCATATTTTTGTGGGGCTGGATATGAAGCGCCGCGTTTCAATATTGGGGGCGACGGGGTCGATTGGTGATAATATGCTGGATATTATTCGGCATAATCCTGATGATTATGAAGTGGTGGCGCTCACCGCGCATCGTAATATTGAAAAACTCGCAAGCCTTGCGCAAGAGTTTCAGCCAGACTTAATTGTGATTGCGGATGCGGATTATTATACCCCGCTCAAAGATTGTTTGGCGACAGAACCACATATTGAAATTGCGGCCGGTGACGCGGCTCTATGCGATGCGGCGCGTTTACCGGCAGATTTTATTATGGCCGCGATTGTTGGGATTGCGGGGCTTGCGCCTTCCTATGCGGCGCTCGAACAAGGAGCCCATATCGGGCTTGCCAATAAGGAATGTTTGGTTGCGGCGGGCGATATATTTATGGCGCAGGCAAAAAAAACCGGCGCAACTATTTTGCCAGTTGATTCAGAGCATAATGCCATTTTTCAGATTCTCAATGGCTGGCAGCTTGATAGCAGCATTAAGAAAATCATCATCACCGCTTCAGGCGGGCCATTTCGCGACATGCCTCTAGAGGAAATGCAGTATATAAGTGTTGAGCAGGCGTGCGCCCATCCAGTATGGGATATGGGTAGGAAAATATCGGTCGACAGTGCGACGCTTATGAATAAGGGCTTGGAACTTATCGAAGCGCATTATCTGTTTGATATTCCCCTGAAGCAGCTTGATGTGTTAGTCCATCCGCAATCGATTGTGCATGCGCTTGTCCAATATCGGGATGGCAATATGCTTACCCATATGGGGGAGGCTGATATGCGGATTCCAATTGCGCATTGTCTTAACTGGCCGGCGCGGGGCAAGACCGCCCCCATAGAGTTGGATTTAACCGCAACGCCATTGCAGTTTTTCGCCCCCGATGAGACGCGCTTTGCCTGTCTTGGACTTGCCAAAACAGCGTCCGAACAAGGGGGCATGGCCTGCACTGCGCTCAATGCGGCAAATGAAATTGCGGTGCAAGCCTTTTTAGATAAGCAAATCGCGTTTCTCGATATTGCCAAAATTGTTGAGCAAGGTCTTAATTTTGCCATGAAAAAAGTTACCCATCATAGTATAAATAATCTTGCGGATGTTCTGTCTTGTGATATGCAGGTACGGCATTATTGCACAGATTATTTAAGTAAATTATAACCGCATCTTATTAAGGAGCGATAAACGTGACCGATATTTCATTTTTTGGCTATATCATCCCCTTTTTGATTTTATTGACGATTGTTGTCTTCATTCATGAAATGGGACATTTTCTGGTCGGGCGTTGGTGTGGCGTTAAAATCGAAATCTTTTCGGTTGGTTTTGGCCGCCCTATTTTAAGCCGCAAAGATAAGCATGGTACAATCTGGCAGCTTGGCTGGATTCCCTTAGGGGGTTATGTCAAGTTTTTTGGTGATGAGGATGCCGCCAGCACCCCTTCGGCACAAAAATTATCCGATGAACAGGCGGGGCTTAGCCTTCACCATAAACCGATTTGGCAAAAATCGGCAGTTGTTGCGGCCGGGCCTATTGCCAATTTCATATTGGGGATTCTGATTTTCGCTGGCATTGCCTTTTTTATGGGCGAGCGGATTACACCGGCAATCATCGGAACTGTACAAGAAGAAAGTGCTGCCGCGCGCGCGGGGTTTCAGCCCAATGATAAAATTATCATGATGAATGATGCGCCAGTGGCGGGATTTTCTGAAATTGCCAGAAAAGTAAGCGTCAGTGCGGGGACTGAGATTCGTTTTACGGTCGAACGGGCAGGGCAAAATATTATACTCACCGCAACCCCTGAACCACGTATTGAGCGCGACCGTTTTGGCAATGAATATTCTATCGGCAGGCTTGGGGTAAGCTCTACACTCACGCAAGGTGAGCATGTTCAACGCATTGAGCATGGATTTTTCTCGGCGCTTGGATTAGGTGTTAAAGAAAGTTATTTTATTGTTGAACAAAGCTTGGTGATGTTGGGGCGCGTCATCACTGGCAGAGAAAGTGCTGATAGTTTGGGCGGACCGGTGCGGATCGCACAAATATCTGGGCAAGTTGCGAGTCTTGGTTTGCTTGCCTTTCTTAATCTGACCGCAGTTTTGTCGATTAGTATTGGCTTGATTAATCTTTTCCCATTGCCGGTATTGGATGGTGGCCATTTGCTTTTTTATACCATTGAAGCAATTATTCGACGGCCAATCCCTGAGATGGCTTACGCATTTGCGATGCGCGCCGGCATGGTTTTTCTTTTGTTTGTTTTTGTGATGATTACCTGGCAAGACCTAGCACGAATCGGCTTATTCCAGTAAATTATGCGTGTCATCAAACAACAGTTTACAGTTTTTGTCTTTCTATTGGCATGTTTATGGGCATGTCTATGTGTGGTGCTTTTGCCACAGGCGGTTTTGGCGCAATCTGAAAATATCATTCAATTCATAAAGGTTCAGGGAACTCAAAGGGTTGAAGAAGAAACGGTGAAAGCCTATATGCTTGTCCGCCCCGGCATGGTTGATAATGCTAAACTTATTGACCAATCGATAAAAACCCTGTTTGCGTCTGGGTTATTTGCTGATGTTTCGATTAAGCGGGAGCAGGGAGGATTGACCGTTATCGTTGTTGAAAACCCGATTGTCAATCGCGTTGAGTTTGAAGGCAATAGTGCTATTCGTAGCGATAAATTACAAGAAGAAGGTACGCTTAAACCACGACAAATTTACACCCGCGCAAAAGTGCAAGATGATGTTGAGAGATTTATTGAGCTTTACCGCCGTTCGGGAAGATTCGCGGCGCGGATTGATCCGAAAGTCATACAACTTCCGCAAAATCGTATCGATTTGATTTTTGAAATCAATGAAGGGGATGTTACCAAAATTCGCGCGATTAACTTTATTGGTAATCAGAAGTATTCTGATGCACGATTAAAAGATGAAATTGTGACAGAAGAATCTGCATGGTGGAAATTTTTAACCAGCAATGATAATTATGATCCTGATCGGGTCGCTTATGATCGGGAGTTGTTGCGACGGTTTTATGTCCAGCACGGCTATGCCGATTTTAGGGTTGTAAGCTCATTGGCTGAACTTACTCGCGATGGTAAAGAATTTTTCATCACATTCAATATTGAAGAAGGACCCTTATATGATTTTGGCAAAAGCGAGGTCGTAAGCAATATTAAAGATCTGGATGCGAAACGCCTAGAGCAGGCAGTGACACATGCGGAAGGTGATCGCTACAATGCCGATAAGATCGATAGTACCATCGATAAAATTACTAAAATAGTTGGGGAGGCAGGATTTGCCTTTGCTGATATTCGGCCACGTACCCGCCGCGATGCAGAAAATAGTATAATCGAAATATCCTATGTTATTAATGAGGGACCGCGGGTTTATGTTGAGCGGATTAATATTAATGGCAATAGCCGGACGCAAGATCATGTCATTCGTCGCGAAATTAGATTGGATGAAGAAGATGCGTTTAATCAGGTTTTGCTGTCGCGTTCCGAACGTAATATTAAAGCGCTAGACTATTTTAAGACTGTTGAAGTTGTACAGCAACCCGGTTCAGCCCCCGATCGTACAATTATTGATGTCAATGTTGCTGAACAACCAACCGGACAAGTTACCTTTGGGGTTGGGTTTTCATCAAGTGATAGTTATACGTCGGAATTTTCAATCTCTGAACGTAACCTGCTCGGGCGTGGTTATAAATTGGGTTCCAGCCTACGATTAAGCTCCCGGCAGCAAGATATTTCTGTCGCTTTTACCGATCCATATTTTCTTAATCGTGATGTTGCGGCAGGTGTACGAGTTTATAATTCTCAGACAGATTATCAGTATCAAGCATCGAATAATATTGAGACACAAAAAAGCGGATTGTCTCTTAGTCTGAGTTATAACCTGTCAGAAAATGGGCGTTTAAGCCTTTTTTCAAATATGGAGCAAGATAAATTTATTAATCGAAGCGCAACGACTGTTTTGTCACGGAGCTTTGACACGACAAAAGTCGAATTTGGGTATTTTTATTTTTATGATGTGCGTGATGATGTGATTGATCCAACCGATGGGTGGAATTTTGGTTTTGGGCAAGATGTGGCGGGGCCTTTGGGAAATGAAACATATTTGCGAACAACCGCAACGGGGAATTTTTATGAGGAAATTTTTGAGGGCTGGATATTCCATGCCCGTTTAACGGCCGGTCATATATTTGATTATGATCGCCATTTTGTGCCCTATAATGATCGTTTCTTTCGGACAAGTCGTGATTTTAGGGGGTTTAAGCGTAATGGCGTTGGGCCACGTGAAATAACGACAGACTCCATTTTAGGAGCGAATCAATATTTAATAGGTACAACGCAGATGCGCTTACCCTTAGGGTTGCCGAAAGAGGTTGATATTAAAACAAATGCCTTTATCGACTTTGGTTGGCTTGGGAAGACTGATATTAATAAAAATATTAATACAAGCTTTCAATACCGCGATGATTTTGCATTTCGGGCGACTTATGGAATAAGTGTTGCGTGGCGTTCCCCGGTTGGTCCTATTAGATTTGACTTTGCGCGTCCTATTACAGTTCAACCATATGATAAACCGCAATCTTTCCGTTTTTCGATTGGAACAAGTTTTTAAAAAAAGGAGTATAAAATTATGAAAAAAACACTAAATATATTTACGATCGCCATTGCAATATCAATAATGGCATTTTTACCAGCCAAGGCGGAAAATGTTTTAGCTTTTAATATTGACCGCGCCTTGGCTGAATCAAAAGCCGGGAAAAATATTGCTGAACAACTTCAGAAATATGGTGAAACCATTCAGGGTAAGGCGCAGAAATTGCAACAAGATTTGCAAAGTGATGCAGAAAAACTTCAGGAGCAACGTAGCCTGATGTCACAAGAAGCCTTACAAGGTAAATTTCAAGAGCTACAACAAAAAGAAGCTGAAGGCCGCCAAACCCTTAGCGTAGAGGCACGTAGTGTTGAAAATGCACGTAATCAAGCATTACAAGTTGTTATTGATAAAGTCAGTGATATTTTGGAGGCCATTTCTAGAGAGCGTAAGGCAGACCTTATTATCCGCAGCAATGTATTGCTCTTTGCAAACCCTGACCTAGATATTACTGATGAGGTCATTAAACGCCTTGATAAAGAAATTACAAAGGTGAAAGTCGACGTTAAAAAAGAGCAATAATGGCAGATCTGCGCTTTTATGATCGACGTGACCCTGCACGTCTAGAGACGCTTTTAAGCGAAATAGTGAGGGTAAGCGAAATAGCGGGGGGAGATTTATCTCCTCCCCTTATTTTTTCTGAAGATGGTTATCCTACAGATTTTTTGGTTGCCGATGTCGAAACTTTGGATGGGGCGCAAAAAGATCACGTGAGCTTTCTTTCTGATCCACGACGCTATAAAAATGTCGTACAGCAAACCAGAGCGGGAGTCGTTTTTGTAAAAGAAGAAGATCGCCCTCTTTTGTCTGATGACACGGTTCCTATTGTCACCCCCAATCCCTATCTTTGTTTTGTTGAGGCAATTCATTATTTCTATCCTGATAGTCTCACCAAATTTTACCGCGCTAAGGGAATTTCCAAATCAGCACAAATAGGTAAAAATACGAGCATTGGGGAGCATGTGATTATTGGTGAAAATGCCCAGATAGGTGAGGGGGTTGTGATTGGATCATACACCATTATCGGGTCTGGCGTGACCATTGGCGATGGTAGTGTGATTGGCTCTCACGTGGTGATTGGGTTTTCATTGATTGGAAATGAAGTGATGATCCATAGTGGCTGCAAAATAGGTCTTGATGGGTTTGGCTTTGTTCCTGGCACTACGCATACGAAAATCCCCCATATTGGCCGGGTTATTATTCAGGATAAGGTTGAAGTGCAGGTAAATTGTACGATTGACCGCGGCGCGATTGGCGATACCGTTATTGGCGAAGGGACAAAGATCGATAATGCCGTTCATATCGGCCATAATGTTATAATTGGGCGACATTGCTTTCTTGCTGCCCAAACGGGTATTTCCGGCAGTACAAAAATTGGTGATTATACGGTTTTTGGGGGTAAAGCGGGAATTGCTGGCCACCTTACAATCGGCAATCATGTAACCATTGCGGCGGCGGCGGGCGTTACCCGCTCTATCCCCGATGGGCAGACGGTTGGTGGACATCCTGCCCGCCCGCTTTCCGAATGGCAACGCGATATTGCGTTTGTGTCACGCTTGCGAAAGAAAAAGTAACATGCTGTAAAAATTAGTGACTTGTTTTCTCCTATGCAGCATGGCAAAAAATAATGGGAGCGATAATACAATGGCAATTCACCCAACCGCAATTATCGAAGATGGGGCGCGCTTCGGCAATAATGTCGAGATTGGTGCATATAGCTATATTGGAGCTTCTGTTTCCATTGGCGATAATTGCCGGATCGCTCACCATGTTAGTATTATTGGCAAGACGCGCATTGGGGCGGATACAGAAATTTCCTCATTTTCATCACTGGGCGCAAAACCAGTTATTTATAATGCGCAAGATAATGGCGCGTTGATAATTGGCGCGCGTAATCATATTGCCGAACATGTGACGCTTTGCCCCGGACAATATAGCGATAATATGATGACTGTCATTGGCGACGATAATTTATTTTTGCCACAAACCCATATTGGGCATGATTGTATTATTGGTAATCATACGGTTTTTTCAACCGGCGTGGTTGTGGCGGGGCATGTCGAAGTTTCTGATTATGCCATTATTAGTGGTCTATCCGCCATTCACCAATTTTGTCGGATCGGTGAACATGCGTTTATAGGGGGCGGCTCAATTCTTGTCGAAGACGTTATTCCCTATGGTATCGTAGAAGGCAATCGCGCAAGTTTGCGCGGGCTAAACATAACCGGCTTAAAGCGCCGTGATTTTTCTAAAGATACAATCATGGCGTTACGAAAGGTTTATAAATTTATTTTTGAACCTCGCACGGATGATGGGCAAAATTTTCAGCTGCGTATTCAATCCGCAGCAAATATGTTTCCAGATGATGAACACATAAAGCGGCTCATTTCCTTTTTGCAAAAAGAGGGGCGCGGTTTTTGTATACAGAAGAAAAAATGAGATCGCTATATGCAAGGCCATAAAATTGGAATCATTGCTGGCGGTGGTGATGTGCCGTGGTTGATAAAGGAACATTTGTTAACCCAACAACAGGCTTGTTTTATCATAGGTTTGCAAGGGCAGATTGACGATGCGCGTGAGACACATGCGGATATAATTATCCCGATTGAGAAAGTTAAAAAAATAATCACAATTTTGCAGGCGGAGGATTGTAAAAATATTGTGATGGCGGGGAAAGTCATTCGACCAGATTTCAAAACATTGCGCCCCGATATTGACGGCGCAAAGATTATCGCCCGCATTTTGATGAGCCGCAATAAGGGCGATGATCATCTGCTTCGCATTATCGCTGCGCATTATGAAGCGTACGGATTTTCGATTATCGCACCTGAAACAATATTATCTGATTTACATGCACCGGCAGGTTTATTATGTGGTTCTGATATAACCGACCATCAAGATGATATTACCCTTGCGACCGAATTACTCCATCAAATTGGGCGCTTTGATATAGGGCAGGGGGTTGTGGTCAGGCAGGGGCAAGTCATCGCCATCGAGGCGGCAGAAGGTACGGATGCAATGTTAGAGCGGGCGGCGGTGCTTATCAATCTTTCGCAAGATCAGAAGAAAAAGAAAAACCGACAAGGTGTGTTTGTAAAACTCCCCAAGCCACAGCAAGAAAGACGCATTGATTTGCCGGGGATTGGACCTGAAACGATAAAGCACGTTATCGCTGCTGGCCTTGCCGGCATTGTGTTTGAGAAAAATGGCGCTTTGCTTATTCATCGTCAAGATTGTATTGCCCTTGCGGAAGAAGCGGGCATATTTATTTATGGCCAGGATTCACAGCAATGAATATCATCATAACGGCAGGTGAAATTTCTGGCGATATTTTAGGGGCTGATCTCATTCGGGCTATGGAAGAAAAATATCCGCGCGCCAAATTTTCTGGGGTTGGGGGAAACCATATGCAGGCCGCCGGTCTTACCAGTATCTTTCCGATGGAAGATATAGCTGTCATGGGCGTGAAAGCGGTTGTTGAAAAATTTCAATTTTTGTTAAAGCGAATTGAAATGACGGCCGACCATATCATCGCAACAAAACCAGATATCGTGATTTTAATCGATGCCCCAGATTTTAGTCATCGGGTGGCGCGGCGGGTGAAAAAAAGAAATCCGCATATAAAAATTATGGGATATGTTGCGCCAACAGTCTGGATGTGGCGACAAAAGCGCGCGCAAAAAATGTGCGGCATATTCGATCATGTGCTGGCGCTTTATCCATTTGAACCAAAGATTTTCAAAAAATATAATGGTCCTCCATGTCATTTTGTCGGACATGCGGCAACGCAATCTATCCCAACCACGCAGCAAGGCATTGCATTTCGAAAAGCATATCATATCTCACCGGATGAAAAACTTTTATGTTTTTTACCTGGAAGTCGGCAAAGCGAATTAAAAACCTTAGCGCCGCCTTTTCATCAGGCGATTGAAATTCTTGTACAAAATTTTCCAGATATAAAAATTGCCATTCCTTATCTGCCGCATCTTTATGAACAGATAAATAAAATGCTGGTGGATTATTCAATCCGCCCTTTGATGATTCCACAAGATGATAAGCAAGGCCTCTTTGCCGCTGCTGATCTTGCCTTGGCGGCCTCTGGAACAGTGGCGCTTGAATTGGGATTGGCGGGGCTGCCAATGGTAATCGGTTATAAGGTTGAACCTGCCTTTATCGCCAATATGGTTATGCGGATCGCCCAAGCGCCAAGCGTGGTAATGGTGAATGTCATTCTTGACCGTCCGGTTATTCAGGAGTTTTTGCAAGATCGTTGCACCGGTGAAAATCTGGCGGGTGAATTGATAAAGCTCTTAACAAATCAAGATTATTATCAACAGATGAAACATGATCTTGCTGATTTTAAGTACACCATGCAGCCAGAGCAACCACCTGCGCAACGGGCAACAAATATAATAAGCAGCTTATTATGAGCTAGCGGTCATCTACGGCAATATATGCGCGTTCGGCTTCACCTGTATAGAGTTGGCGAGGGCGACCAATTCGCTGGCTTGGGTCTTCAACCATTTCATTCCATTGCGCCACCCACCCGACACAACGCGCAACCGCAAAAAGCACTGTAAACATGGTGGTTGGGAAACCCATCGCTTTAAGCGTAATGCCAGAATAGAAGTCAATATTGGGATAGAGTTTCTTTTCGGCAAAATAATCATCGCTTAACGCAATCCGTTCAAGCTCGACCGCAACCGCGAGAAGAGGGTCATTTTCAACCCCTAATTCAGCCAGAACCTCATGACAGGTTTTTTGGAATACGCGGGCGCGTGGATCATAATTTTTATATACCCGATGACCAAACCCCATAAGACGGAATGGATCATCCTTATCTTTCGCCCGCTTAATATATTCCGGAATACGATCCACCGAACCAATTTCTTGCAACATATTAAGTGCTGCTTCGTTCGCCCCACCATGCGAGGGGCCCCATAGGCACGCAATCCCGGCCGCGATACAGGCAAATGGATTTGCTCCTGATGAGCCCGCAAGCCGCACTGTTGAGGTGGAGGCATTTTGTTCGTGGTCAGCGTGGAGAATAAAGATTTTATCCATTGCGCGGGCTAGAACCGGATTAATATTGCTCTTTTCGCAGGGAACCGAAAAGCACATATTCAAAAAATTCGTCGCATAATCCAAATCATTACGCGGATAAATAAAAGGTTGGCCGATTGAATATTTATACGCCATGGCCGCAATGGTTGGGATTTTCGCAATTAGGCGACGACTGGCAATCCGGCGTTGTTCAGGATCATTAATATCAGTGCTATCATGATAAAAGGCAGATAAAGCCCCCACAACCCCAACCATAATTGCCATTGGGTGCGCATCGCGGCGGAAACCTTGGAAAAACCTAAATAACTGCTCGTGCAGCATAGTGTGCATGGTGATTGCATTTTCAAATTCTGTATATTCTTCCCGATTAGGCAGGTTGCCATTGAGCAGTAAAAAACATGTTTCAATAAAATTACCATGTTCGACTAACTCTTCAATCCGGTAGCCGCGATGTAGTAAGATACCAGCATCGCCATCAATATAGGTGATCTTCGATTCGCAACTTGCAGTCGAGGTAAAGCCAGGATCATAAGTAAAGTGGTCGCTTTGGCCATATAATTTAGAAATATCAACGACATCAGGGCCAATAGTACCTTTATATACAGGTAACGTATAATTTTCACTTGCAAGATTTAAATCGGCTTTATCTGACATATTGTCACCTCCTTGAGTGATGCGTTTATATCACAGCGTTAGGTTTTAAGCTAGCGCTGTTTTTAACTAATTATCTGAAATCTTGTCGCTAATTCGATTAATGGCTTCATCTTGCCCGAGCATGTAAAACAATTCATAAATACCCGGAGCCGCCGTTTTGCCGGTGAGCGCAACCCGAATGGAAGGGCCAATCTTACCCAATTTCAGCTCATTTTCCTGCAAAAATGCCTCTATAGCTTGTTTTATATCCTCAATATTCCATGTTTTGAGGGCTTTTAGATACGGCAACAGCACTGATAAATGTTGGCGATGCGCGGCGGTGAAATGTTTTTCGATAAGCGCATCTTCAATCATAAGCGGGCGCGGCGCGAACAGAAACGAAAGCTCTTCTTGAAGCTCGGGAAGCGTATTAACTCTTGTTAATATAAACTCTAAAGAATTATTAATTAGATTATATTTATCAGATGGATAATTAAATTTCTTAATAATATAGTTTATATCTAATTTGTGGATATAATGGGCGTTTACAGCTTGCAATTTTTCGAGGTCAAATCGGGCAGGGGATTTACCAATGGTCGTAAGCGTAAACCAATTGACAAAATCTTGCCGCGAAAATATCTCATCATCACCATGACTCCAACCAAGTCGCGCCAGATAATTACACAGCGCTTCGGGTAAAAACCCTTGTTCTTCATAAGCCTCAACCCCCAAAGCGCCATGTCGTTTTGAGAGTTTTGTCCCATCCGTACCATGGATAAGCGATATATGCGCAAATTGCGGGGGAGTCCAATCGAGCGCTTTATAAATATGAACCTGCCGAAATGTATTGGTGAGATGGTCGTCGCCGCGAATAATATGACTAATCGCCATATCATAATCGTCAACCACGACACAGAGCATATAGGTTGGGGTTCCATCACTACGTTGCAGCACCAAATCATCGAGCTGGTCATTAGTGATAGAAACCGTGCCTTGCACCAAATCATTAATCATCGTTTCGCCCGTTTGCGGGGCTTTGAAGCGGATGACATAACCGCTTTGCGGGTCATGCTCACGGTCACGACACGTGCCATCATAGCGGGGTGGTTCGCCAGCCGCGCGCGCGCGGGCGCGCATCGCTTCCACCTCTTCAGGCGTACAAGTGCATTTATAGGCATACCCATTGGCAAGTAGCTGATTGATGACTTCATTATGCCGCGCTGCTCGTTTGTGCTGATAGACAGGTTCCTCATCCCACGTTAAGCCAAGCCAGTTTAGACCGGCAAAAATCGCCTCTATCGCTTCAGGTTTTGATCGCGCGCGATCCGTATCCTCAATACGCAATAAAAATTGCCCCTTATGGTGGCGGGCAAACGCCCAATTAAATAAGGCCGTACGCGCCCCCCCAATATGTAAAAAACCGGTTGGGGAGGGGGCAAAGCGAACCCGCACAGTCATCAGCTTATCCTCTTTTTCTGTTGCCAGAGTGTGTTATCATAAGCCGTATGGGACATCAATCACTTATCCAAATGGCACTTGCTTTGATTGTCGGCGTTGCGGTTTATTTCAACCTCCCATTTGAGCCATCACTGATAATGCGTTGGGCGTTTTATATTGCCCCTATGGTGCTAGGGGTGGTGAGCTTGCTTGACCGGCGCTATAATTTTACCCGCAGCTATTTTTCTGGTCTCCAAATTATGCTTGCCTTTGCGCTTGGGTTAGCGATATCGCAAGGGCGGGTTGATTATACCAGCTATAAATTTTCCGATATCACATTTCCGGCAAAATTCACATCTTATGAATTAACTGGCGAGATTGTCTGGGCAGAAAAACACAATCGGCGCGGCCGTTTAATATTGCAAACAACCGACATGTTGGAAGAGGGCAAAACGCAAAAGCCATATCGGGTTGAGCTTTATACAAAATTTGCCAGCATTGATATTTTACATCCCGGGTGCAGGGTAAGCGTGAAGGCGCGGATTGCCCGTCTGCCAAGCCCGATTATAAAAGATGGGTATGACCCCCGTTTTGCAGCCTTTTTTGAAGGAAAGCGCGGGCGTGGATTTTTACAAGATATTATCGCCCATGATTGTGCGTCGCAAAACGAAACTTTGCTTCATAAGCTCGACTCTATCCGGCTTGCATTTGCGGCGCGGCTGGCTGAAAAAATGTCGACTCAGACGAGCGCGGTGGCGGCGGCGCTGACTACTGGCATCAGAGGCGCGATTGATAAAGAGACCCGCAATGCGTTTCGCGATAGCGGTCTGGCGCATATTCTGGCAATTTCCGGCTTACATATGACCCTCTTTGCCGGTACGATTTATGCGCTATTGCGGTTATTAGGGGTTTTTCTATTTCCGCATAAAATCATTAAATATGATTGGCGCAAAGCCTGTGCGATTATGGCATTGCTTGCCGGATTTTCCTATTTGCTCATTTCCGGTGGCAGCATTGCCACCCAACGTGCTTTCATTATGATCGGGCTTATCTTTTTGTCAGCCGCCAGCTCACGACCCGCGCTTAGTTTTAATAATGTGGCGCTGGCTGCCATCATCATTTTATTATGGCAACCGCAAAGCCTATTTTCAGCCGGATTTCAAATGTCGTTTGCGGCGGTGATTGCGTTAATATGGTTTTATCGGCGATATGGTGATCAACTGCTTTACAGCCCGCATCAAGATCGCAAAGGATCATTAACGCGATTGCTATTTACTTATTTCATAGGCATCGCTCTTACCAGCTTGATTGCAGGCGCGGCAACCGGCATGATTGCCGCTTATCACTTTCAGCGAGTTGCGGTGTTTGGCTTATTGGCGAACATATTGGCTATGCCCATTCTCGCTCTTATCATTATGCCGGCGGCGGTTGTCGCGCTACTCACCGCTGGCGCGTGGGATTTTCCTCTTCTGATTATGCAATATGGCTTATCTCTGGTTTTGGATATTGCCTATTGGGTCAGTCATCTGCCGCAAGCAAGCTTACTCATTCAACAAAGCCCGCAATGGGTTTTGGTTGTGATATTTTTGGCACTTATTTTAATCACAATGCGGCAGCGATTATCACAAATATCTGCCTATATTATGTTTTTGGCGGCGTTATTTGCGTTGGGCTCGAAAGAGTTTTCTAATATTCATATTTATGGAGCGGCCTATCAGATTGCAGTTCCGTCTGATGAAGGCGTATTAAAGATAAGCCGAAATGGTTATGAAACAGAACAATTCATGCGTGCCGCAAATCGACCGGTTGAACTATGTCCCAGAAATGCACCTTGCATCATCAATCATAAAGGGCAAGAGGTTTGGCTCATCCAGCGCAAGGAAAATCTGGCGGCGGCGTGCGCAAAAGCAGACATCATCATCACATCGCTTTATGCGGCACAGAAAAAATGCGCCGTCGGCACTTTGTTTGCGCGGCAAGATTTTACATATGATGAAACCACAATTATTTCAGCAGTAGAAAATGGGGCAGGGTGGCAGTTAACGCCTGCTTCATCGCCAGTAAGAATATGGCAAAAATAAAAGGAAAAGGTTTATTGCGCCAACTTGGCGGCGGCGCGGCGGAAATAATGCGCCAGCGTTTCTGGCTCCTGCGCCCCCATCATCATAAATCGTCCCGCGACAAGAAAGGCAGGCACGCCGGTGACATTCATATCACGCGCGGCCGCATCATCCTCGCGGATGGCTTGCACATCCCGCTCAGTTTCAAACCGCGCCCCTATATCTTCAACATTCATATTATGGGCAGCCGCAATTTCTAATAATACCGCTTTATCACTAATATCCTGCCCCTGCTCAAAATAGCGCTGAAATAAATCTTCCGCAATATGATGCTGCGCGCCATATTCCCCCGCCCAACGGATAAGACGATGCGCGTTTAAGGTGTTGGGGGTGCGGGTTATTTTTTCAAACGCAAAATCAATATTCGTGCCAGCGCTGGCGGCGATGATTTTTTGGCTCAAAGCCTGCGCGCCGTTTTTGCCAAATTTGCGTTGCATTTGCAAATGCCGATCATAGCCTTCTGGCGGCGTTTTCGGGTCAAGCTGATAGGGTCGCCAGATTAAATTAATCTGATAATCATCAATCTGCTGTAATGCCATATCCAGTTTTCGTTTGCCAATAAAACACCATGGGCAAATCACATCAGAAATAATATCAAGCTGTAAAATAGGTAACGACATTTATGTTTTCCCTTTTCTTCTTTCCTTTTGGGAAAGCATATTATATTAAAATAACTTAATTCGAAATGGAAATTATCACCATGCAAACAGACGCCCATAAGTTAAGCGGCAAAACAGCTCTCATCACCGGCGCATCATCTGGATTTGGTGCTCATTTTGCGCGAATTTTAGCCCAAGCCGGCGCGCATATTATTATTTGTGCGCGGCGTGCCGAGCGTATAGAAGCTTTACGCGATGAGCTGGTAGAGCAGGGGCATAGAGTTTTGGCAGTGGAATTTGATGTTAATAACACGCAAGCCATTCCGTCACTTTTTGATAAGGCAGAGGCGGCGCAAATGCCGGTCGATATTTTGATTAATAATGCCGGTATGAATCATCTCGAAAATATATTTGACATATCGCCGGAGGATTTTCGAACCATTATCGACACCAATATGAACGCGCCTTTCTTTTTATCTCGTGAAGCCGCCAAACGGATGATTGCGCGCAATAGTTCAGGGCGGATTATTAATATTGGTTCGGTTGGTAGCACTGAGGTTTTGCCAGGGCTCACTGCCTATTGCATGTCGAAAGCTGGCATTGCGATGCTCACCCGCTCTTTGGCGCGTGAATTGGCGCGGTATGATATTAATGTGAATTGTCTTTGCCCTGGCTATATCGAAACCGAGATAAATGATTTTTGGTGGACGACAAAGGGGGGACAGAAGCAGATGAAATCTTTCCCGCGCCAGCGATTGGGGCAGAAAAGTGATCTCGATGCCAGCTTGCTAATGCTTGCAGGCGAGGGGGGTAAAGGCATAAATGGATCCCTTATTCGGGTTGATGATGGGCAGTATATTTAGATGTTGATTGATAGCCATTGCCATTTGGATTTTCCTGATTATGATTCTGATAGAGATGAAATCATCAATCGTGCTCGCGCGACGGGGGTTGAGAAAATGCTCACCATTTCAACTAAACTTAGTGAGGCAGAAAAAATTATAGCGCTGGCAGAACAATATGATGATGTATTTTGCACGCTTGGCACACATCCGCATGAAGCGGATAAAGAACCGCTCCTACAGGCGGATGAAATTGTTGCCTTAACAGCGCATCCGAAAGTGATTGGGATTGGTGAAACGGGTTTGGATTATTTTTATGAGAATAGCGCTCGCGAGGTGCAGCTTAAAAACTTCCTCACCCATATTGACGCGGCGCGCATCGCGCAACTTCCCCTCATTGTTCATACCCGCGATGCCGATGATGATACGATAAAAATCATGCGCGAAGAATATGAGAAGGGGGCATATCCTGCCCTTATTCATTGCTTTACGGCGGGCGCAGATTTGGCAGCGGCAGCACTGGATATGGGGTTTTATATTTCCATTTCGGGGATTGCGACATTCAAAAATGCTGAAGATTTGCGGGCGGTGATTACAACCATTCCGCTCAATCGGTTGCTGGTTGAAACCGATGCGCCGTTTCTTGCGCCTGTGCCGCATCGAGGAAAACGCAATGAGCCTGCTTTTGTCACCCATACGGCAGATTGCGTTGCCGCGCTTAAACAGGTGACACGCGAAGAGCTTATTGCGGCGACTGGCGATAATTTTCATCGCCTGTTTACGAAAGCGCCAGCATGATGAGGCAATTTCGGATATTGGGGTGTGGTTCATCTGGTGGTGTGCCCCGTATTCATGGCGATTGGGGCATATGCGATCCAGCCCAGCCGAAAAATTATCGAAGCCGCTGTTCGCTGCTTATTCGGCAAAAAAGAGGCGATAAAGAAACGGCGGTTCTTATTGATACTTCGCCCGATATGCGCCAGCAACTTCTGGCCGCACAAGCCGGCTGGCTGGATGCGGTTTTTTTTACCCATGACCATGCCGATCAGAGCCACGGCATTGATGATGTGCGGGCAATTGTTTATAAATACAAAAAGCGGATTGAAACCTATATGGATGAACGGACAATGACGACGCTCACTAAGCGGTTTGACTATTGTTTTAAGCAAATATCAGGTTCCGCCTATCCGTCAATTCTAAATGCAAATCTCATCGCGCCGCCATATAAAGATATTATCATAACCGGTGAGGGTGGTGCGATTGGGTTATGTCCGTTTGAACTTCAGCATGGGCAGATTACCGCATTAGGCTTTCGCTGTGGTGATATTGCTTATACGCCAGATGTGAACAATATTCCCGATAATGCATTTCCGGCGCTTGAAAATTTAGACTGCTGGATTATTGATGCTTTGCAGCGTGAGCCGCATCCCACCCATTTGCATCTTGATAAGGCGCTTAGCTATATTAAAGAGGTTAAACCCAAACGCGCCATTCTCACAAATATGCATATTGATATGGATTATGATAGTTTGTGTAAGGAATTGCCACCGCATATTATTCCCGCCTATGATGGGCTTGAATTTCAAATATAATAAGTAATACACAAGATTCTTTAATTTTTTATTAAGTTTTGTTTGATTTTTTTAAAAACCTTTATATTATCCGCGTTCTAGTATCATTATAGTATATGACCACGAAAGGAAAATCCCCGCATGAATAACCGCCTAGACATGAATCATACAATAGACGCACAGCCACAATTCATACCTCCACAAAGAAACCATAAAGCAATCTTGAAAGGATCTTTGTTAAAAGAGTCGCAAACTGCAGTTTATACCCTGTTTGCGTTTGGTCTTGCTGCATGCGGTGGCGGCGGCGGAGGTGGTGGAACTGCTGCCACTATGACCCAGACAGATACGAATACGAACACGAATACGGATACTCCCGCGCCCACGCCAGCTGTCAGCGGTGTCGCGATGAAAGGACCTTTGGAGGGGGCTTTTGCGTTTATCGATGTGAATGGCAATGGTGTATGGGATGATGGGACAGATAGCGCCCGGGTTGAAACAGCCGCAGATGGGGCATTTTCAATTCCCAATCCAGAAAATCTTTCTGGTGATCTCGTTGTTCAGACAACCAGCACTACGATTGATAATTCATCAGGCGAACAGATTGGGGAAGGGTTCACATTCCGTGCCCCGTCAGATTATGCCGTGGTGTCACCCGCGACAACTCTGGTAACAGAAATATTAGATGATGATGAGGGGCTTTCAGCCGCTGAGGTAGAGCAGAATGTCAAAAGCGCTTTAGGGTTAGCCGGCGATATTGACCTAAAAAACTTTAACCCTTACGGAGAAAGCGTGGATGAAGGTCACGCTTTGGAATATGAGAAACTGGCGCAACAAATTATGTCGGTTGCAAATTCATTTTCAGAAGTGAGTGCAAATGCAGGTGGAAATAAGCAAAATGCCGTCAGCAGCGCTTTGGATTCAATCGCAGAACTGGTTGTTGAACGGGCGGCTGAAGAAACTGTGACGGCGATTGATTTCACGGAAAACACAGATCTTGATGTGGTGATCAGTAAATTGCAAGCACGGGATACAGAATTTGCGGCAGAAACACAAGAAGGGGGCGATGCTTTTAGCACAATCGCTTCCTTGCGTGACACAATCACCAGCTACAATAAACAAATTGACGATTTATCAGATTTGACAGAAGGACGCGATGTCTTCAAACGCATCCATACAGAGCTAGAAAACATTGCCCGTGATGCTGGGGAAGGACGTATTTCACTTCTCGGTGGCACAACCATCACATTTGTACAAGACAAAGATAATGCTGATATTAAAAACCTAAGCGCCGCATCTGTAACTGAAAGCGCATCCTTGCAGGAGGCAATTGAAGGACTTGCAACCACCGAATCTTTGCTTGATCCAGACGGCAACCCTTATTTAGAAGGCGTTGTGGTTTTGCATGATGGCAATATTATTGCCGAACAATATTATGGCGATAGCAGTGCGACGGACGCTAATCGTGTTTATTCTGTTACCAAGAGCTTTATGTCAGCCCTTTATGGCCGCGCGATTGAGACCGGCGACATACAGACAGAAGATATCGATAAAACTTTGGCGGAAATATTCCCAGATGAAACCCTTTCAGAGTTTGCTGCCTCTGTAACCGTAAAGCAGCTCCTGCAAATGCGATCCGGCTATGAAGATGGCTTTGCGTTTGAAAACCTTCTTGCGGGCACGGCCACTCAATATTTTGCGACAACCGGGCAATCCGAACTTTTGGATATGAACCAGTCAAGCGATAATCCATCTGGAGATTTCTTTTATAATAATAGTGCGCAAGCCTTGCTCACTTATATATTCTATGCCCTCACAGATGAAATTCCATCAGAGTTTGCAGCCGATCATTTCTTCTCTGAACTTGGTATTAATATGAGCGCTGCAAATATATTCTCTAATCCCGATTTAGCAAATTTAACCACAACCCCTTATGTGGATGGTGATGGCAATGAAGTCTCTGTTACCGAGAATTCATGGCTAAAATTCACAACCCCGACTGTTGCCAATAGTGAGGGGCAACAAGAACAGCTTGATGATGTAACGGGCGGCATGTTCCTAACCTTACGAGATATGGCCAAATTGGGGCAACTCTATTTGCAAAATGGTCATACCGGCGGTGATACGGGAAAGCAAATTATTTCATGGGATTGGGTTAATTCTTCGGTCACCACGCCTGATGATGATGCTTATGGGTATTCCTGGTGGCTAGATCAATCTTCAGCACTGGCAGATGATGGCACACCGCTAGAAAATGTTTACAGCGCCCAAGGGCTGGAAGGGCAATATATATATGTCTTACCAGACCAAGATGTTGTGATTGCGATCCAATCACGTGAGCAATTTTATGATACGGACGGCGAATTTACGGATACTTATGAACAAAGTTTGACGGATGAGATTTCAAAAATCTATACGCAGTTTAAATCTGATTTTGCAAACTCCGATAATGGACATATTAACTTTGACGTTGCTATTGATCTTAGCGGCGCAGATAAAACCTTCGCTGATGTCACAAGCGTATCGGCTAAAATTTCAGCTGACTCGGATGATTATACGAATCTTGAGATTGATCCCGGGGAAGCTATTGATTGGAAACGAAGCGAAGATAATGAAGATCAAATTGAAATATCAATAAAAGAAGATGCACAGATAGATCCGCGCGGGCAATCACTCTCAGTCGCAGAATTTATGTTCACACCAACCAATGGACGGTCTCTTGATCTTACCATTACACTCGAAGCATCATTCACCGATGGTAGCAATTTTACCGAAAATTGGATTCAAACGGTGGATGTTATTTAGTAACGAGCACACAGCTGGTTATTATTCATTAGTTGGTGTTAGATTTTGTGCATGGCGGAGAGGCTTCTATACTAACCCGTCACACGCCTTATAAGTTTAACATAATATATATTATGCGCAAAATTACAGCTACAATGGACGAATTGGATTTTGTTTCTCTCTGATGCTGCCGGTAAGTCTGGATGTGTTACGGTATGTTGTGCTTAAAGCAAATGGGTAATAATTATATGAATTAGGCTTTACCGGCCATCATTCTTGATAATACCCTTATGGGCGAATGCGAAATCACGAATTGAGATAACCGAGCGCAACTGATTATGATCGCTAATGACTGGTAGGTGTCTAATATGCTGCTCTTGCATGAGAGCCAGGGCTTCGATCAACCGCATATCTTCGCGAATGGTTATGACTTCATGATTCATATAGTCACGAATGGATTTCGTTTGCCAATCCTTATCTTTGCTTGCGACCACATGCACTAAATCGCGCTCTGAAAATACACCGACCGGTTCGCGTTCATGCGCGACAATAAAAGCCACGCCAACCCGCTCCTGTATCATTTTCTGGCAGGTCTCCTGAACACTTGTTTCAGCCGCAACGCACAAGCCGGCCGATACATTTTGGTTTTGTAAAAAATCAGTAATACGCTGTGCTGGCGACATAATATGATGAAGTGCAACCATACGATAGCATTTGGCGGCAATATCGACACTGGCTTGTGATTTTTGCCGCCAGATATTTTCTGCATGCTCAAAATTTTCATATATGCCAACAAGCTCTATCGCTGCTAAGTCTTCAAACTCACCACTTTCAAGGTCTTTTAACATGCCTCCGATTATTAAATATAGAGCTTGTTTTCCAAACATATAATTTACCTCATTTTCTTACTGCTTTGGGTCATGCAGGTTTCGTGCTAATATCTGCCTATGCTTGATAAGAAATCGAAAATTACTGAATTGCGGCGCATTATGCAACAACTTCGCGATCCTGAAACAGGGTGCGCGTGGGATTGTGCGCAAGATTTTGAATCCATTGCCCCCTACACAATTGAGGAAGCTTATGAGGTAGTAGATGCGATCGCCCGCGCTGATATGAAAGACTTACAAGACGAGCTCGGCGACTTATTATTTCAGGTGATTTTTCACGCTCAAATGGCATCAGAGAAAAATCAGTTTAATTTTGATGATGTTGTCACCAGCATTATAGAGAAATTATATCGCCGTCACCCGCATATATTTGCAAATGAAGAGGCGCGAAATTGGGAAGATATAAAGGCAGAGGAACGTGGTGCTAAAAAAAAGCCAACACCACAAGAAACTATTTTGGAGGATATTCCGCTCGCCCTGCCCGCTTTGAAACGATCTGAAAAAATTCAAAGCCGCGTGATACAGGCCGGGTTTAAATGGGAGACGATACAACAGGCCAGACAAAAATTGGATGAAGAGATTGCTGAGCTCGATGCAGAAATTGCCACTCATGATCACCATCGCATGCAGGAAGAGTTTGGTGATGTCTTACTTACCCTAACAAGCCTCGCCTATTATTGTAATATAAATTCGGAAGCCGCGCTTGAAAGCGCCAATCGACGTTTTTGCGAACGGTTTCAGCATATGGAAATACATGCTGATAAGGCCTTGGATCAACTATCTGCCGATGAATGGGAGCAGCTTTGGCAAGCTGCTAAAAAATCTCAATCTCATTCATCTATCTGAAGCTCACTCACCTCAATCTCATTCAGGGGCAAAGGATCGAGAGGTAAAATCGTCGAGATCGCATGGCGGTAAACAATCTGCACATGGTCATCACGACCAAGCAATAAGCAACTCCCATTATAAGCCATAATTTGACCCTGCAGTTTCACCCCATTTACCAAAAAAACAGTAAGAGATAATTTGTTGCGTGTTACCAGGTTTAAGAATTTTTGTTCCAATCCTTCCTCATGTTTTGGAAGTGTTAGATCTTCTGCCATTATTTCTTCTCCATCTTATTATACACTATTATAATGAAATTATTCATTCATATGAAACTTATTTACATATTTATATTTGTTAACCGAACAGATTGATCATAAGCCATAGATAGTTTTTGGGTAAAGTGGCCTACATCACCATCAGCAATTTTTGTGCCATTTATTTTGACAACCGGCGTTATGATTTTGCTTGCCGCGCTTAAAAAGCATTCCCGCGCGGTTTCAATCTCACCTATTGTAAACGCCTGCTCTTTAACCGATATTTGTAAGTCTTCCGCAATACGGGCAATTTCTTTTCGGGTAATACCAGCGAGAATATTATCACCAACTGGGCGCGTTCGTAATTGGCCTTGCGCATCGACAATCCAGATATTGGCAGCCGTGGCCTCGGTTACAAACCCTTTTGCATCAATGAGCACCGCATCATCAGCCCCGGCACAGCGTGCCTCTTCCCGCGCCAGCACATTGGGAAGCAGACTAATGGATTTAACATCACACCGCCCCCACCTTATATCTTCAAGTACTATAACGCTTATACCGCTCCGCATGTTTTGATCGCGCTTTTCTGGTGAAAGAGGACGAACCGTCACGACAAGATTGGGTCGCAACCCTTCTGTAATTTGGTGATTGCGTGCCCCTGCCCCACGCGTTATTTGAATATAGACAATACCGTTTTTAACCCGGTTGCGACGAATGGTTTCACGCATAATATGTTGTAAGCTGGAGCGCGAAACGGGAACCGGAATGTTGAGCGCATGTAGTGATTTCTCGAGCCTGTTCAAATGTTCCTCCTCATCCAACAAATAATTATTTTGTAAAGCGCACACCTCATAAACACCATCGGCAAATTGATACCCCCGATCTTCAATTTGTATGGCCGGTGTTTCAATCGGTACATAAGAACCATTTACATAAGCAATCCGCATCGATTATCTCCTGCTACCAAAATTCCAAAAAAATGGATTAAACAATGCTACCAATACCAATATTTCTACCCTGCCCGCAATCATTAAAAACGCCGCGATGAGTTGTTCACCGAAAGAAAAATCAACTAAACTATTATGAGCTTCTGTCATCAGCAAAACCGCACCGCTATTATTCAAAAAAGCCAGGGTTTGGAGAATAGCTTTTGGAACCACAGAACCACTTAGAGAAAAACCCAAAATGCCAATAAACAGAAAAGCAATATAAGACAGGCAAAACATCCGTATTGCTGTTAATTGGTCTGTTGTGACTTCTCGCCCATTAAGTTTAACGGGGCGGATTGAAGAAGGAAAAATGAGTTTTCTAATTTCTATATGTATGTCGCGTAAAAACACAATCAGGCGAAATATCTTTAACCCCCCTGTGGTTGAAGCACCCATGCCACCAATAATGACCGGCAAGAATAACCACACCATCGGCCATTCAATTGTGTCCGCAAAAGTAAAAAACCGAAACCCAGTTCCTGAAAGTAAGCTCACCTGTTGGGCAATATGTCGCCCGACACTTCCATCAAGAAAAATAATTGCTAGTAATGATAAAATCACGACAAGCAAAACCATGTAAAGCCATTCTTCATCGCGATAAAATTTGCGGGCATAGCGATTGGCGCGGATAAGAACCGGGATGCTCATCGCGCCAATAAAGCATAAGGCGATGATAATAAATTGCGCAGGCGGGGATATAAACGCGTTTATGGCATCTGAACGCGGGGTAAAACCTGTTGTTGAAATAGCTGACATGCCAACCATCAAACTATCAAATAAGGAATTGCCATTCGCGGCAATAAGAAAAATCCCAAATAGGCTGATGCTGATATAAAACGGGAATATAATCAAAATAGGGTAAGACAAACGCTCGCGCATTGTTTCATCATCGGCATATTGCATAAGGGTACTTGTCATACGTCTTGTGCCACCAACCATATAAGGAGCCAGTACGGTCAAGGCAAAAACCAGACTTGCAAATCCTCCCAGCCAGCCAAGCATATGTTGCCATAATATAATCGGCGTGGTCTCAAGCTCCGGAACTGTAATATGTGTCGCACCTGTGGTGGTTAAGCCGGATAAGGCTTCAATATAGGCTTGGCGATAGCTATCAATTTCCAATGCCCCGGTTAGAGGAATGGCTGCAAATAAAGGGAGTAAGCTCCAAAATAAAATTGCCAGTAAAAACATATCGGCTAAGCGGACAGGCATATTATAATCTGCTTGCCCAGATAAAATAAGGATGCCGGCAACAAACCCTGTTACCAAAAATCCAATAAAGAAGTTACGCATATGAATGGTTTCATCAAGCCACATGCTGGTTATAAGAGGCGCTAACATCGCAAGGGCGAGACACAGGCTTGCCCACCCTAAAATATAGAATATTTGACCAAAACGCATATATTAGCTTTCTGGTTCAAATAGAGCTTCTACTTTTTCGATTGCATCATTAAGGACAAATGCCGTCAGGCGATCACCAGATTGTATAATGGTGTCGCCACGCGGCATGATAATATCTCCGCCATGCAAAATCGCGCCAAAATGCAACCCTTCCGGAAGCGATAAGTCTCGTAATTTTTGCCCTGCAATTTGTGAATCATCAAGCACTTGAAATTCGATAACTTCGGCGGCGCCATCACCAATCGCATGTACACGTAAGACACGTCCACGGCGCATATGCTCAAGAACCGATGATATCGTAATCGCACGCGGATTAATCGTCATATCAGGGCCATATTGTTCAATGACAGCTTGAAATGTATTATCATTGGTAAGGCACAGGCTTTTATCACATCCCATTTGCAATGCAATTATTGCGGTAAGCGTGTTTACCTGATCATCATTCGTAAGCGCCAACACAAGATCCGCATCTTCAACTCCCGCTTCTGTCATCACCGATTGGGTGAAACTATCGCCATTAAGAATGACTGTGCGGTTTAACTGTTCGGCCAATATTTTTGCCCGCTCAATATTTCGCTCAACAATATTTGTCTGATACCCACCCTGTTGCTCAAATGTGCGTGCGACTTGCAAACCTATATTACCGCCGCCAACGATCACAACGCGGCGGGCTGGTCGTTCTTCATGCCCGAAAATCTTTAAGGTACGTAACGTGTCAGTTGTTGCCGTCACCACATATGCCAAATCGCCAACCAATAAGGAATCCTCATCTTCCGGAACAGATAGTTTTCCCTCACGCTCAATGCCAACAACAATGGCTTTGAGATTTGGAAATAAATCTGTTAATTGATGTAAAGGTGTATCGATGATCGGGCAATCTTCTTCGATCGTAATCCCTACCATTTGTATTTTCCCGTCAGAGAAATTCGCCGTATCAAAAGCGCCTGGCAACGCCAACCGTCGCATGACCGTTTCGCCAATTTCATTTTCTGGCGAAATAATCACATCAATTGGAATGGCGGCATCATGAAACAAACGAGTTTGCCATTGATTAAGATATTCCCTATCACGCACCCGCGCGATGGTTTTAGGCACATTAAAAAGCGTTCTGGTAACATGACATGCAATCATATTGACTTCATCGCTTGCTGTTACGGCGATAAAAATATCAGCGCTGGCCGCATTCGCAATTTCCAAAATATGCGGATGCGCGCCATGCCCTAAAATAGGACGAACATCCAATGTTTCCCGAACCCGGTCAAGAAGTTCGGGTGAACGATCAATCACCGTTACATCATGACCCTCACGGGCTAACTGGCGGGCAATCCCGAAACCAACCAAACCTGCACCACAAACAATAATTTTCATTTTTACCTCACGCGGTAAGCTGTTTTTAACTATACATTAATTTTAAGGATTATTCACTTATTTCGAGACGTGCAAATGCATTATCCGGTGCGGGTAATTTTGTCCCGCCAGATAGGGGCGTTGACCAGTTTGCAAATTTGCGTTCAGCTTCGGGAATTGCCAGATTGTCTAATATAATCGCGGCTCCTATTGGGGTCACGGGCTGGATGATGAGAGCGCATTGGCGAACCATTTCGGCAGTGACATAGAGAATACTTGCCATACGGGTGGGATTTTCTGCCTTGTAACGCCATGGTTCTTGCTCTGAAAAATACTTATTTATTGCACTCACAACTGACGATAAGTTACTTATATAATTATGTATTTCCATTTTGTTAATGTAATTTATTGATTTCTCTAGCAGAGTGCTTGTGCGCGCCATAATTGCCGCATCAGCAGCAGTAAGCGCAGGATCGTCAGGAACAATGCTATCTAAATTCTTATGAATCATTGACAAGCATCGTTTCGCCAGATTACCAAGGTCATTAGCAAGATCAGCATTCACCCGATTGACAATCGCTTCATCACTAAAACTACCATCGCGTCCAAAGGGAATGTCACGCATTAAAAAATAGCGCAATCCATCAACCCCATAATGCGTAACCAATGAGAAAGGGTCGAGAACATTACCGAGCGATTTAGACATTTTTTCACCTTGGGCGGTAATAAAGCCATGAGCAAAAATATGCTTTGGTAAAGGTAAATTCGCCGCCATTAAAAATGCAGGCCAATAAACCGCATGAAAGCGGGTAATATCTTTGCCGACAATATGATAGCTGGCAGGCCAATAGCGCTTGTTTTTTTCTGTATCAGTTGGGTAGCCAGTGACGGTTAAGTAATTTGTCAACGCATCCATCCAGACATACACAATATGATTGGGGTCATTTTGAACCGATATGCCCCAATCAAAACTGGTGCGCGAAATTGATAAATCTTTTAAGCCTGATTTTACAAATTGTATAATTTCATTGCGCCGTGAGTCGGGTTGAATAAAGTCGGGCTGCGTCTCATAAAGTTCTAATAATTTATCTTGATAGGCGGATAGTTTGAAAAAGTAGCTTTCCTCTTCCATCCATTCAACTTGTGTGCCGGTCGGAGCGATTTTCATCCCCTCTTTTTCTTCAAGTTCAGATTCTGTATAAAATGCTTCATCGCGTACAGAATACCAGCCCGCATAATGATCTTTATAAATATCGCCATTTGCAGAAATCTTTTGCCAAATTTCCTGTACAGCATCATGATGGCGTGGTTCACTGGTACGAATAAAATCATCCGGTGTGCAGTGAAGTGCGGCCGCCATATCACGAAACCCTTTGGTCATTTCATCGGCAAAGCGAAGCGGCTCTATGTTTTTATCACGCGCTGTTTGATACATTTTCTGTCCATGATCATCGGTTCCAGTTGAGAAATAGACATCACGACCCGCCAGTCGATAAAATCGGGCAATCACATCTGTCGCGATCAACTCATAAGCATGACCAATATGCGGCGCGCCATTAGGATATGAAATTGCGGTTGTAATAAAAAACGGATCACTCATATTTTAAATTTTCGTTTATGGTTTTTGCCCGCGAATAATGCGGGCACTTGCGCCATACCAATCCAATATTATTTGCTTCGCGTCAAGATTATAAATTACCTGATTGCGGGTTTCTTTAACCACCCGTTCCCATAATAGAATAATATGCTCGAGCTTTGCCGCTTGGGAAAACAGCTTGATGGCGTCTTCATCTTCAGTAAATAAAGGTTGCGGCGTGTTTTGATGAGCCTGACTCTTTACCAAACGATAAAGCCATTGCCCAAACAGAAAGGAAAAGGTCTCTAGGCCTTGTATATTTGCTTGGTGTGTTTTTACCCGCCCTGCAAGCGCATGTAATTCTTGCGTATCCACACGCGGTAATTGGCTGAGTAATGTGACCATATCATGATAAAGATTAAGCCCCCCAGATTCTGCCAACATAAATGCCCGCCCGACACTGCCGCCTGCCAGATAAGCAATCGCTGCCAGTTCTTGCTCATCTAGGGTGGGTAAATCATTGGCGAGGATGGCTTTCACCTCTTCATCGGTAAGGGCAGGAAAAGAAATTTTCTGACAACGTGAACGAATTGTATCCAGCACGCGGCCAGAATTATGGGCGATTAAAAATAAGACTAGGCGCGCGGGCGGCTCTTCAGCAATTTTCAAAAGCGCATTTGAAGAGGCTATATTTGCCTCATCAAGACTATCGACAATCGCAACCCGCCATCCCTTCATCGACGCGCTTAAGCTCGCAAATTCCTTAAGCGCACGGATGTCATCAATGCTGATTTCGGCTTTAAATTTTTTCTGCTTTTCATCATAGCGTCGTTGCGCGATAAATAAATCGGGATGCGCACGTTGTGTGATGAGCTTATCAACATGGCTGTCATTTGTTGTGAGTGATTTTATTTCTATCGGAGATGTAACATTCAAAACCGCCCGCGCAGCTTGGCAGGCAAAGGTCATTTTTCCGACCCCCTTTGCCCCTTGCAATAACCATGTTTGCGGCAGCCTACCGGTTTGACAGGATTTTACAAAATGCGAAACGGCGCGCTCTTGGCCAATAAGTTCTGATCGCTGCAGAGGTGAGCGCTCCCCATCAATATCATCATATATTTCGTCGGTCATACTTTATTAATCATCATATCTAAAATTTCATGGATTTGATACCAAACATTCTCGATTGGTTGAGCGGCATGAATATATTTTATGCGTTCCGGGTGTTGTTTTTGTAAAGTCAAAAACCCATCACGGATTTTATTGTGATAGCTAATCCCCTTTTGCTCGAATCGCGCTTCACCACCCCGGGCTTGCGCCCGCGCCAACCCTGTCTCTACCTCAATATCCAGCAGAAACGTCACATCGGGTTGCAGATAGGCTCCAACAAGTTCTTGTATTTGTTTTATATGTGATAAATCAATATTACCTGCAAAGCCTTGATAGGCATATGTTGAATCGATAAACCGATCACAAATAACTGGCTTTCCTGCCATGAGTGCTGGCCGAATAATTTTATGAATATGTTCAATACGAGCGGCAAGCATAAGTAATAATTCGGATTGCGGTTGCCATAAATCTCCCTGCCCTTTAACCAGTAAAGCACGCAAAGATTCACCGGCCTCGGTTCCGCCTGGTTCACGCGTTAGCACCGGATCGAATCCTTTTTGTTTTAGAAAATCGGCAATCCGCTTTGCTTGCGTTGATTTACCACTCCCCTCCCCGCCTTCCAATGTAATAAATATGGCATTTGGCATAATCTATATAAATCACTCAAACAGCATATAGGCAAGCCCCGAAATGATCCGCCCTAAAACACCTTGTCGCGCTACATCATTTACGGCAACCAAATCGACTTTCTGGCTTTCCAAATTTGGAAACACAACCGTGAGATGGCCTAAAATATCGCCTTTTTTAATCGGTGCGGTAATCCTATCTTGATAAATGGCGCTTACCACCATATTTGAGCTCTCAAGCCGTGGGATAATAACGTTGAAATCATCCGCAACCGTCAGCGCAACCCGCGCCTCTGCACCCTGCCATATGCTTACATCTAACGGGCTGCCATCTTCTCCGGTCAGAAGCTCTCCGGCTTCAATAAAAACCTCCGAACGAAAGGCACGAAACGCCCAACTTAACATGCGGCGCGACTCGGCGGCGCGCTCGCGCTTGGAGCTTAACCCATTTAGTACCACAATAATGCGCCGCCCCTCCCTTTCGGCCGAGGCTGCCAAGCCATAGCGTGACTCTTCCGTATAACCGGTTTTTAGACCATCAACCCCAATATCCAGCGCAAGAAGAGGATTGCGGTTCATTTGCTTAATCCCATTCCAGCTAAAGCTTTTCTCAACAAACATCGGATAATATTCAGGAAATTCAGAAATCAGTAAATAACTTAAGCGCCCCAAATCACGCGCGCTCATTTTGTGAGATTCATGTGGCCATCCGGTTGCATTTGCAAATTGCGAATTTGTTAGCCCTATCTCACCGGCCAAGCGATTCATAATATCAACAAAATCTGCTTCCGAGCCAGCCAAACCTTCAGCAAGAACAATGCTCGCATCATTTCCAGATTGCACGATTACGCCACGCAGTAAGTCTTCAACCGATACTTTCTTGCCAGGAATTAAAAACATTGTTGAGCTTCCGGATTTTTCGCCGCCTGTTTCATGCGCATAAGTGCTTACTAGAAATTCATCTGCTAAATTTATGTGCAAAGAGCGTAACGCATCAAACACAACATAAGTGGTCATTAATTTACTCATGCTGGCTGGCGACATCGGAACATCAGCGTTTTTCTCATAAAGCGTAATGCCGGTTTCATAATCCATAATATAAGCGAAAGAGGCGGAGGTTTCTGTCGCCCGCACAGGCAAGCAAAATAGCAAAACCGCAAATGCCAGAACGATAGATTTAAGGACAAAGTGGTCACGTTTCATTACTGTTCCCCTTGATTCAATTTTACGATGATCGCATCTGAAAAGCCGGCGGTTTCGACATCGGTCAAAAGTGCATAAGCACCCTGTTGTGTCACCTCCCCCAGTTGTAAGCGATATAATTGCTGCCCATTCCGATAGACAGACCCAATCCGTGTCGTTGCAAGGTGTTCAAATTTTGCGGCGATTGATTCTGCCCATTCTTGTGAACTATAAACCCCGATCTGTACAGCATAAGTATCAGCTCCCGGATTATCTGTTAAGTCCGTAGATAAACCGTCTGTATGTTTCTCAAGCGATGTTAGAGAAAGCTGTTCTACGTCTTGGATGGGATGCGCCCCCGCAATTTTACGCTGGTCAGACGGGGTTTTAGGTTTTGCAACATAGCGCGGTTGATAGGGAAGCGAACCGATTACTTTATGATGGCGGATACGCTCTTGAACCTTGGCCATATTAACCGTTTCACCCTTATAGGTCATCTTGCCGCTTGTGTTATAAAGCGGCGCTCTTCCCAAATATTCTACTCTTACCCGTGCTGTTCCTTGTTCGAGATAGCCAATTTCGCGCGCCGCGCGGCGTGATAAATCAATTTCCCGATTGCTCTTAAAAGGCCCGCGGTCATTAATGCGGACAATAATGGTTTTCTGATTTTCAAGATTGGTCACCCGTGCCCATACCGGCATCGGCAATGTCGGATGTGCTGCTGTCATTAGCTCCATATCAAATGTTTCGCCATTTGCGGTGCGTTTGCCATGAAATTTTGAGCCATACCAAGAGCCTATCCCTTCGGCGACATAAGTTACATCTTCTTGCGGATAATATGTTTCGCCAGAAATTTTATAAGGCGTTCCAATTTTATATATGCCGCCAGCCGCTGATTTTATCTCACGAATGGCGGAAGAAGCAGAACCCGATCCATTAATATCCAATAGCCGATTCTGCTGCGCGATTGGGGTAGTACAGGCAGCAAGACAGAACATCGCCAAAAGGCTTGCAAATTGGCATTTTTTCATGCCGCAATCATAGCTAAACAGAGATGATTCGGAAACTATTTGCTCGAATAAGACGTATAGCCATTTTAGCCCTCATAAACACAGGATTGCCCCAAACTATCGCGCGCCACTTCGACCGCCATAATCTCCGGCACATGGGGGCGCAAATAATCCCATATCCATATCGCAATATGCTCTAGGGTTGGCTGCGCCAGCCCGTCAATATCGTTTAACATATGATGGTCAAGTTGCGCCCGCACAGTTTCCAGTTGCGCTGATAATTCATCCATGTCAAGAATCTGCCCGCGCTCATTTAGCGTGCCAGTTACCGTCACTCGCACCCGAAAACTATGACCATGAATACGATCATTCGGATGTGTGTCACCATATCCGTTAAGCCGATGGGCGGCATCAAAATGAAATTGGCGGGTTATTTTTATCATCCGCACGCTTATGCCCGAAATGCACGAAACGGTCAATCTATACCGATAATTTTATGAGTCTGCAAAGAAAGTTGCCATTGCGGATGCTGCAAGCAGTAACTCACCGAGGCTTGTATATTATGCTGTAAATGCGCCGTGTCTTCAACATCCATTGGCTGAAGATAAAAATGCGCGAATGGTAAATCCTCAAATGTGGCAGGCGACAAATGCTGTTGCGGGTAAACCAGTTTTAATTCATCACCTTGCGCCTGCACAAGCGGCGCGATTGTTTTGGGGCTAACACAAATCCAGTCAATGCCCTCCGGCACGGCCAGCGTGCCATTGGTTTCAATAGCAAGCTCAAACCCTTTCTCGTGCAACGCCTCTATCAATGCTTTATCTAATTGTAGGCAGGGCTCGCCGCCGGTAAAGATAATATAAGACTCTGTCATATCGTCTTGCGGCCATAAATCAACAGCAATATTTACCAGCTCATCGCATTTATATTTGCCACCATTTTGCCCATCCGTACCGACAAAATCCGTATCGCAAAATGTGCATTGAGCGGTGGCGCGGTCGCGCTCTAATCCGCTCCATAAATTGCAACCGGCAAAGCGAATGAAAACCGCCGGTCGTCCCGCTTGCGCCCCCTCCCCTTGTAGGGTGTAAAATATCTCTTTCACGCTATAGACCATTGCGCCAAACCTCATAGCCTTGTTTGCGCAATTCACAAGCTGGACAATTATCACAGCCATAACCCCAATCATGCAGCTGATCTCGTACCCCATGATAGCAGCTATGACTATGCTCAATAATGAGATCAATCAGCGCCGCCCCGCCCAAATCATGCGCCAGCGCCCAGCTTTGCGCCTTATCCATCTGCATAAGGGGCGTTTCGATTTCAATCCCCGTTTCCATACCCAGCTGCAATGCTTGCTTAAGGGCTGTCAGCGTTTTGGCGCGACAATCGGGATAGCCAGAATAATCGGTCTCACACATGCCGCCAATAAGAACATCCAGCCCACGCCGATAGGCAAGCGCTGCCGCATAGGTCAGAAACAATAAATTGCGCCCTGGCACAAAACTTGTCGGCAGATTGTTCGCTTGCATTTTAATTTCACCCGCGCCGATAAGCGCCGTCCCACCAATTTGCGCCAGCGCCGGTAAAGATAGTAGATGGTCTGCCCCCAGCTTGTCATGCCATTTCGGAAATTTAGATAAAATTCCTGCCCGCACTTCACCACGGCAATCAAGTTCAATAGCGTGGCGTTGCCCATAATCAAATCCAATCGTTTCAACCATCTGATAATGCGTAAGCGCATGGGTGAGGCAAATCGTCGAATCCTGCCCGCCTGAAAATAAAACCAAAGCTGATTTTTCTAATCCCATAAGCTGGTTGTGGCGAAAATCTAAACCCGCGTCAAGACCCGTGTCAGGGGAATTTGCATTGGCTGAAAAAACAGGCTAAAACCGGCCAGATTTTTAATGGTTCATATATGGAGCAAATTATGAGTGCAATTCTTGATATTATTGGTCGTGAAATTCTCGATAGTCGCGGCAACCCAACGGTTGAAGTTGATGTTTTATTGGATGATGGTAGCTTTGGCCGCGCCGCCGTACCATCGGGGGCATCAACCGGCACTTATGAAGCGGTTGAACGCCGCGATGATGATCCCAAACGCTATTTGGGAAAAGGTGTTTTAGGAGCAGTCGAAGCGGTGAATGGCGAAATTTTTGATACGCTTTCCGGCATGGATGCGACCGAGCAGCGCCACATTGATCACACACTCATAAGTCTTGATGGCACGGAAAATAAGTCACGGCTTGGCGCAAATGCAATTTTGGGCGTATCGCTGGCGGTTGCAAAAGCTGCCGCCGAGAGTGTCGATCTCCCTCTTTGGCGCTATATTGGCGGCACGCAGGCGCGGATACTCCCCGTGCCAATGATGAATATTATTAATGGCGGCGCGCATGCAAATAATCCTATAGATGTGCAAGAATTTATGATTATGCCGGTTGGGGCTGAAACAATCGGCGATGCCATTCGGATGGGCGCGGAAGTGTTTCACAATTTGAAAGAGCAATTAAGTGAAGCCGGTCATGTGACCGGGGTTGGTGATGAAGGCGGATTTGCCCCGAATGTATCTTCAACCGATGATGCGCTTGGATTTATTATGCGGGCGATAGATGGCGCAGGTTATAAGGTGGAGGATGATATTGTGCTGGCGCTAGATGCGGCGGCAACAGAATTTTATCGCGATGGGGCTTATCACTTAACAGGTGAAGATAAGGTGCTGGATCAAGCTGGCATGATTGATTATTACCTTGATTTATGCAACCGCTACCCGATTGTCTCTATTGAAGATGCGATGGATGAAAATGATTGGGAGGGGTGGGTCACGCTCACGAAAAAACTGGGTGATAAAGTCCAGCTCGTCGGTGATGATTTATTCGTTACAAACCCCGTCCGCCTACAAGATGGTATAAATAAAGGCGCGGCCAATGCGATTTTGATTAAGGTAAACCAAATCGGAACCTTATCCGAAACTCTAGACACAATCGAAATGGCGCATAAGGCGGGCTATAAGGCGGTTATGTCGCATCGCTCTGGCGAGACCGAAGATGCCACCATTGCTGACCTTTCTGTTGCAACAAATTGCGGGCAAATTAAAACCGGTTCATTATCTCGAAGCGATAGATTGGCAAAATATAACCAACTATTAAGAATCAATGATTCGTTTTTTGAAGGTAAAAATTATCTAGGAAAATCAGTATTTAACAGTAAATAACCATATAAACTAAAGTATAGTTAGTAATTAATACTTGATTTAGATTTTCGAATCACAGATAGTGATTCGCATGATTTGTTTTTTACAAACCATTAAGCGCTCACTAGCGAGATGGCGCTTGTCTCCCCTCTCTTATAAAAAAGGGGTTATGATTGCGCAAGATTTGGCAACAATCATGTTTTTACTCATGGTTATCGCTATTCTTTCGTCAATGGCGTGGAATAATGAAAAGGGTCTAAAAAACCTGCTGCTTATGGCGGATGATATTACGCATACAAGCAAAGAATTAACGCATCTTTATAGCGAGAATGGGCGGCTTGAGAATCTGATTACACGTATGGATGAACGCGCACTGGATATTGACTTGCTGGAAGAACGGGTTCGTACTGTGCTTGGCACGGCAGCACCCAATGATATTGTCATCATAATTAAAGACGAATAGCTTTATTATCTCTTCCAAATACCGTATAAATAATTATGGTCACAATAATTGATACGCGAGGCGCTGGAAAGCCTACTTCGGCAACGATCCGGCATCCGGAAAAAAGGAATAATCCTGAGACAGAGATTTTGCGTAAACCAAATTGGTTGCGCGTGAAAGCCCCAACCTCAGCAGAATATGCCCATACGTTAGCAACCGTAAAACAACACGGGCTCGTCACCGTGTGCCAAGAAGCCGCCTGCCCTAATATTGGTGAGTGTTGGGAACAAAAACATGCCACCTTTATGATTATGGGTGAGATTTGCACCCGCGCTTGTGCGTTTTGTAATGTCCGTACCGGCATTCCAGAACCGCTAGATGAAGATGAACCGCGCCGTATTGCCGATGCGGTTCATAAATTAGGGTTACGGCACATTGTCATCACCTCGGTTGACCGTGATGACCTTGCTGATGGCGGGGCGGCGCATTTTGCAGACACAATTAAAGCCATTCGCGCGAAAACACCCGATACCACAATCGAAATTCTAACCCCTGATTTTTTGCGTAAAAAAGGCGCGTTGGAAATTGTCGTAGCGGCAAAGCCCGATGTGTTTAACCATAATCTTGAAACCACGCCACGCCTTTACCCCTCTATCCGCCCTGGGGCGCGCTATTATCATTCGCTACGCTTGCTCGAGCGGGTGAAGGAATTAGATGCGGATATTTTCACAAAATCCGGCATTATGGTCGGCTTGGGTGAAACCCGTGAGGAAGTGTTGCAAGTGATGGATGATATGCGCTGTGCGGATATTGATTTTATCACAATCGGGCAATATTTACAGCCCACCCGCAAACATGCCGCGATTGACCGCTTTATATCGCCAGAAGAGTTTGAAAATTATGCACGCATTGCGAAGGTGAAAGGATTTTCAATGGTGTCCGCCTCCCCCTTAACGCGGTCTTCCTATCATGCTGATGATGATTTTGCGCAGCTCCGGGCAAACCGTCGTGCCAGCTCATCATGACGCTGATAAATATCGAGCGTGATAGCGCTCATACCCCCCAACAAATGTTTACGCTTGTCGCCAATATTGATGATTATTGTAAATTCATTCCCTATTGTG
Source organism: Parvibaculaceae bacterium (assembly GCA_965199285.1). Classification (GTDB taxonomy): domain Bacteria; phylum Pseudomonadota; class Alphaproteobacteria; order RS24; family RS24; genus CBDDGJ01. The sequence continues at coordinate 381,196 of OZ240687.1, forward strand.
TGGGCAGCCGAATTGTAAAACGCCGCCCGGGCGTGCCAGAAATTTTGCACGCCGATCTTATCGTCAATTACAAATTATTGCATGAAAACTATCGTAGTGAGGTTGAACTACACAGCCAAGACCATAAAATCATTGTCAAACAGCTACGCGGCCCATTTCGCGATATGCATACTTATTGGCATTTCAAACAAGACGGAAAACAGACAAAAATTCTATTCACAATGGATTTTAGCTTTCGGCTGAATATGTTCAAAAAACTATTGGAACCCATTCTCAATAAAGCAACCATGAAAATGATTGAGGCATTTGAACGCCGTGCTGATGAAATTTATGGCGCTGAGCAATAACACGTGCTAGCGCATATCTCATGAAAAGTGCACTTTTATAATAAATTCTGGCACTTTCCCGCCATATTTGTAAAAAACTGGGATATGCGTAAAACAACAGCTTAGCGCGTGTTTGATGAACCAACTTATAAGTGACACGCGCTATCGCCTAACCGCTGGTGTTTCAACCAAGAGCCCATTGGCGCGAATAGCTAAAAATAATTCGAGCGCCAAATAATCATCCGAACCATAAGCGCGCGGTTGGGCGCGCACCCCTTCATCACAAGCACGAAAGCGGCGATGCAGTGAACCAAGCATTTGCCATTCAAACCGATAGGCAGGAAACCCATTACTATGCCCTTGGCTGATAATATCTCCACGTAATTTCTTCCCCCAATTCTGAGTATGACAGTGCGCGCAAGATAAATTCAGCTGCCCCCGGCGTTGATAAAAATATGCTTTACCCGCTTCATAATAAGGCTGTAACGCATCGGTGAGTGTCAGCGACATTTTTTGGCCATGTGATAAATGCGCAATATAAGCGGTCAGCGCCAGCAAATCCTCACTTTCATATTCGAAGGCGGGTTGATTTTGACGCTGCTTGCGGCACTGATTAATTTTCCCTTCCAGATTGATTAGCTTCCCGGTCTTTTCATCGCGCTTGGGATAGTTAAGTGCAGCACCTCGTAACTCAATCCCCTTTTGCTGATGGCATGCAGCACATGATTTTGTGCCGTCCATAGAAGGGGGTGCGTGAAATATAGCCTTCCCCTTATCAACCCATAAGAAGCCGGGATTAGCAAAGTCATCATCTTGTAATTTTTGAGTGTCTTCGGTTAGAAATTCATAACCAGATTTTAGGGGCTCTATGGCAGCGGCTCTATCACCTTTAATCTCAGATGCGTTTATCCCACCACAATAGATAAGCGCAAAAGAAATAAAAATATAATGAAACCGTCTCATCCAACCATTATCTTTGCTTGCTCTGAAAAAACTTTGCCATTTTGATCCGTCCACTGAAATCGAATGATACCGGTTGCGCGGGCTATCGTATGAAATTTCAAAAACGGATTGGCGGATATGGCCGGGAAAAAATCTGCGGCAAAAATGATTTTATCATTATAGATACATTCAAATTTGGTAATAATATTACGGGCAATCGCCTCGCCGCGTGCATCGCGCCGAAACCCACTTTCCATTGGATGCTGGATAAGCGCCTTTAAAGTTATGACCTCGCCCTTATAGGCGTTCTTCGGAACAGATAAACGAATACGCGCCATGTCTACAGCACCACACAAGCGGCGAGCGTAACAATAACATGTGCGCTCCCCGTCCAAAGGCTGCCATCGTTCATTTCAGTAATTACATGCACGGTCTGGGTTCCGCTTAACCGAATACGAGTTGCAATATGCGCCCGCCCCGCATCCGCGCCAAGCTGAAAGCGGGCAATATCGGGGAGTGGATTTTCTTCCGAAAAAATAGCAATTTGCCGAACATAATCATGTGCTGTCATCGGGCTATCAACAGTTACGTCAAACGGTACCGAATATCCATTTTCAGCTAATGGCGGTAAAGATAGGTGTACCTTGCCATGCTGCACAGGCCGGTCGCCAAAAAGTGATTTTTGCGCTGCCACCATATCAGCTGGTTTCGCGATCGCGCGGGCAGGAAAATAGCTTAGCAATACAGCCCAAGCGCCGGCTTGCAAAAAGCCCCTCCGGTCGATAAGTGATTGCTGGTTTGGCTGTCGCATAAGCTAATCATTTCCTTTTTGTGTTGATAGATAAATAACCAAATCTTCAACCATTTGCGACGATAACATGGGCTGCCCCTCATGACCATCAGCAACTTGTCGCAACCCATATATGCGATAATAGGATGGCATAATTGTATCCGGCTTGATGGACGCATAATCAACAATACGGAGCCTAATTTGCGCCGCCGAAAGGCGCGCCCCAACCGTATCTAAACTTGGTCCAAGATTACCCTGAAACTCTGCATCTATATCGCTAAGCTGATGGCAAAGAATACAATGGCCTTGTGTGCGTGACATGAAAATATCACGCCCTCTTTGTGGGCTGCCACTATGGCCAGTTAACGATTTTTCAATACGGTCGCCCTTTATCATTTCCGGCGAAACAAGCTGGCTTTGCGCAAACCCGGTGGATAGTGCAAAGATGAAAGAGCCACAAAAGAATATCAGTCGTATGATCATCGTCTATCCAAACGCCTCATAAGTGATTGCAGAAAACCAATCATGGGCGGCTTGCGCTTCACGCTTTCGATCTGCTGGAGAAGCCGCCAAAGCACTTATCCCCCCTGCCCTTTTCACTTCAGAAAATGTTTTGGCTTGATTATCATAAACGCCTGCCACCGATATTGCCGCATCAGGCGAAAGGTAAGAATAACATGTATTAGCAAGAAAACTTGCCTCTGGAGCAAAGCCCGATAAGAGGCGGGCAATTTGGATCGCGCATAATTTTGCTTGCATATTTGCCGCAAAGGCCGATTTCGGCATAGGTGCGGCAATCGCCGCATCACCAATGATATGGATAAGGGGCTGCAACTCCGATTCAAAAGAAATAGCATTTATCGGACACCAACCAGAACCATCCGTAACCCCCGCGCGTTTCGCAATCAGCGCTGCTTGTTGAGGGGGAATAAAATTTCCAACATCCGCTTTTATAGTTTCAAACTCAGTATGGAAAATCCGTTCTTCGCTTTCAACCCGCACCACGCGTCCATCATCCGATGCGCCCCGCCACTCAATGAGATCACCGTAAAGCTGCTTCCACCCTTCCAGAAATAGTGGCTTTTTTGAAAACCTATCTTTGCTATCCAGAATAATTAATTTTGCCCGCGGTTTATGGTGTTGCAGATAATGTGCAATTAAACTCGCGCGCTCATATGGACCAGGTGGGCAACGATATGGCGGAGCAGGGGCTGATATAATCACCAGACCATTTTCTGGCATAGCCTGTAATTGTTGTTGCAAAAGACGGGTTTGCCCGCCCGCCTGCCAAGCATGTGGCATGGATTGGATTGAGCTGGCTGTATAGCCGTCAATCGCATCAAAACGAAAATCAATACCAGGTGAGAGGAGAAGGCGGTCATAAGATAAGACATTGCCATTGGCGAGCGTGACAATTTGTTGAACGGGGTCAATTTCATATGCGGCTTGGGGAATAATTTTTATGTCTTCTGCTTGCAAACTGCGATAGCCAAATTTTTGTTGCTCTATTTCACGTGCGCCCGCAATCACCAAATTGCTAAACGGGCAGGCATAATAATTTGCTTTCGGTTCAACCAAGCTGATATCGGCATGTGGTAATAATTGCCTCAATTTGCGTGCTGCTGTCGCGCCGCCAAAGCCACCGCCAATGATAATAATTTTTGCCTTTATGCGAGAAAAAGCAGGCGGAACCGCCATCATGCCAAGTAACATAAGCATCATATTGCGTCGGGTTACCATCATTGCCACTCGTCTGCCGCCTGTGCGGATATATAATCCGCGATTAAACGAATATCAGATTCAGGAAATCCGCGCATTAATCGGCTCATTATATTTTGGGATTGATCACGCTTAAGGTCAATCAGCCGATCATAAAGCGCTTGTGACTCATAGTGTGATATATCGTGTGCGGCTTGCGAATGGCAGCCACTACATAGTGCCGCCAAGCGAGCTGACTTTTCAAGCGCCCCCGTTTCAGCACGGGCGGCAGTAAGCATAAAAAGCATAAGTAAAAAGATGAAGAGGTTTATTGACGCGGTCTTCACTTTTCTCAATCTTCATATCGCCCTTAGGTCTTGATCTTTAATTGGCAAATTGCGCATCCGCTTGCCGGTGGCAGCGAATATAGCATTCAAGACGGCAGGCGCGGCGACAGAAATCGTCGGTTCACCAACCCCGCCCCAAAATCCACCAGATGGCATCACAATTGTTTCCACCTCTGGCATTTCAGCAATCCGCAAACTGTCATATGTATCAAAATTATGTTCCTGAACTTTGCCATCCTCCAGCGTGATCTCACCATAAAGAAGGGCTGATAAGCCATATACGAATGAACCTTCAACTTGTGCTTCAATTTGTTGCGGATTAACCGCAATGCCAGGATCCGTTGCCGCGACGATACGATGAATTTTTAACGCCCCTTCATCGCTTACGGTCACTTCCGCACAAGCCGCTACATAGCTACCAAAAGAATGGAAATGCGCCAAACCACGTGATAATCCATCATTCTTTCTCCAGCCAGATTTTTCAGCAACCGCCTTTAGAACAGCAATGGCCTTAGGATTATTTTCCATAAGCGATAGGCGGAACTCAAGCGGGTCGCGCTTTGCAGCCTCCGCCATTTCATCCATAAAGCATTCTAGGTAAATCGCATTTTGATTGACATTCACGCCGCGCCAAAACCCCGGACGAACTGGCGGATTGCGCATTGCATGATCGATTAAGAGGTTTGGAAAATCATAAACGATCGTCTGATCCTCCAGCAATGGGTGTGTTCCCGGCGCAACCAGCCCTTGGAAACTTGCCAGGTCAAGCCCATTAATCAGCCGTGCCGGCATGAGAGCCGCCAAAATTGATTGCCCTGAAATACGTAAATGCAAGCCGGTTAAATTACCATCCGCATCAAGGCTGCCGCGCATTCGTCCCTTTGTGATCGGGTGATAGAAGCCATGCTGCATATCTTCTTCACGTGACCATAAAAGTTTAACCGGTGTAGAAGGCATTTGCTTGGCAATGCTTACGGCCTGCTTAACATAATCCGTGCCTGCACCGCCGCGGCGGCCAAACCCACCACCAAGGTGCAATTTATGAACATCACATTGCGTAATCGGCAAGCCCGAAGCCTCCGCCGTTGCTGCAAGCGCGGCCTCTCCGTCCTGCGTCGGACACCAGACCGTACACGCTTCGGCCGTATAAAGAGCGGTTGCATTCATCGGCTCCATTGTCGCATGATTTTGATAGGGGAAATTATATGTCGCCTCTACAATCTGTTTAGCTTCAGAAAGTGCTTTTTTTATGTCGCCTTGTTGATTACCGGGAAATGCTTTTTCTGCCGTCAAGCCTTCATCAAGAAGAGCATTAATATCGACACTAGAAAGATTTTTATGCACCCCCTCATTCCACTTAATAGGAAGAGCTTCAAGTGCTTGGTTTGCTCGCCACCAACTATCTGCTACCACAGCAACCGCCGTATCATCAACGCGCACCACTTTGATAACCCCACGCATATCCGCAATTGCATCGGTATCAAAACTTTCCAACGTGCCGCCACGAACGGGGCAAGCCTTAATGCTAGCATGAACCATGCCGGGTAAATTAACATCAGCGCCATAAATCTGTTTGCCAGTTAGTTTCTCAACTGTATCAAGTCGCTTTACAGATTTGCCAGCAAGTTTCCAATCGGCAGGGTCTTTGAGCGTTATTTCCAAGGGTGGTGGTAATTGCCCTGCCGCGACGGCAAGCTGTCCATAACTAAATTGCCGCCCAGATGGGATATGTGTGACCAGACTATTTTCTGCCTGACACTCAGCAATAGATGCGCCCCATTGTTGGGCGGCGGCTTCAACCAACATCATCCGCGCGGCGGCGCCACCTTCACGCATATATTGATGACTGTGGCGTACCCCACGACTTCCGCCCGTTGCAAAATCGCCCCACACACGATCGCGGGCTAGGTTTTCACCTGGAGTTGGATATTCAGTCACCACCTTAGACCAATCGCACTCCAGCTCTTCGGCCACAAGTTGCGCCAAGCCGGTAAGCGTGCCCTGCCCCATTTCAGAACGGGCAATGCGGATTGTCACTATATCATCCTCACCAATATGCACCCAAGCATTTACCTCTGGTATCTCTTTAGCCATTGCCGCATCGCGGTTAAAATAAATGCCGACACTTAACCCCGCACCGATAACGCCTGCCCCGATAATAAAGTTCCGGCGGGAAATCACTATTGTTTCACTCATTCCATTTCCCCCTTATGCTTTTGTTTTGGCAAGGTGAATACCCTTGCGCACCCGCGCCAAGGTTCCACACCGGCAAATATTGGTTATTGTCTCATTAATATCTTCATCCGTCGCATCCGGGCTTTCATTCAACAGAGCAGCAGCGGCCATGATCATACCAGGCTGGCAATAACCACATTGCGGAATATCCAATTCTTCCCAGGCTTGTTGTACTGGATGATCCCCGGTATCTGACAGGCCTTCAATTGTCGTTACATTTTGCCCCTCTTCAATCGCACCAATCGGGTAAGCACATGAACGTACAGCCTCGCCATCAATATGAACCGTACAAGCACCACATTGTGCTACCCCGCAACCATATTTCGTACCCGTTAAGCCAAAATTTTCACGTAACACCCATAGAAGGGGCATATCCTCTTCACCAGAAAAATTGACCATCTCGCCATTTAATTTGAACCGCGCCATTATCAGCCTCCCAATTTCTATAAAGCAAAGGGTACAGTGATATTTATAGGCTGTAAAGAATTATTAAATCTGTTATATGATACATATATAACATTAAGTGAGAATACATGCTTATCAGCTATCTTTATCTTGCCATTGCGATTTTACTGGAAGTCACCGGCACTTTGCTTTTGCCAGTGTCGCAAAATTTCAGCAAACCTATCCCGACAATTATTTTAGCCATTTGTTATATTGGTTCCTTTTATCTCTTAACCCATGCGCTGGCGACCATACCGCTATCCATTGCCTATGCAAGCTGGAGTGGTCTAGGCGTTTTCACTATTGCTATTGCTGGCTATTTCTTTTTTGGACAATCGCTTAACTGGCAGGCCATTATCGGATTATTTCTCATTGTCGCGGGCGTGACATTGGTGAATGCGTTTGGCATTTCGCACAGCCAAAGTTAAGATATGATTGTGAAATGAAGTTTCACCAGCGGACGTTTGCCCCATATATGTTTGCAATGGCGGCGAATGGCATTTGCCAATAGATTTTCCCACACCGCTTTATCTTTCACTTTCTTTTTAATTTTTCCGCGCTCTTGTTTGGATAGTTTAGCTTTAATCACCTCAATCAGCTCGGCATGGATAAGTTCTGACATTGGCGCACCAATAATATCCAGCTTCACCTCGCCTTGAATATGATAATTTTTATCAACCGGAATGCTCGCAAACACAACGCCATTATGAGATAGATCGCGGCGCTCTTTAAGGGCGCGCTCATCTTGCTTAATCACCTGTTTGCCATCAATATAGCAACGCCCCGTCTCAATATGCCCAAGCTTAATCGCTGGCGCGGGGGCAAGGCGCACCATATCGCCATTATAAATTTGCAATGCGTTTACGCCTAATTCAGTCGCAAGTTGGGCATGGGCGATAAGATGGCGGGGTTCGCCATGCACAGGGATAGCGAGGCGCGGCTTTATCCATTTATACATATCGCGCAACTCATCCCGGCATGGGTGACCAGAGACATGCAAAATCTCATCGCGGGTTGAGGTTATAATTTCCACCCCTTGTTTTAGAAATTGATTATATAATTTATAAATATCCACCTCACTACCCGGAATGGTCTTGGATGAGAAGATAACAGCATCGCCCTTTGCTAGTTTTAAATGCGGGTGTCTACCATGTGCAAGTTGCGCTAAGCCCGTCTGTGGTTCTCCCTGACTGCCCGTGCTTAGCACTAATAATTTTTCAGGCTTAAGAGCGTTTGCTTGTTTTATATCAATCGGGGATGGAAAACCTTTCAAATATCCAGTGTCTTTACCTGCCTGATAAACCTTATGCATGCTACGCCCAAGCAAGCAAATGTCTCGCTCGGCTTTTTGAGCAATCGTACCAATGCTTGCCAGCCGCGCTAGATTGGAGGCAAAGGCGGTGACGACCACCCTTCCCTTTTTTGCTAAAATTTCTTTTTCTAGCCCGCGCGCAACTTCAGCTTCAGAGCCAGAGCGCCCCTCATTAAGTGCATTGGTACTATCGCAAATAATCGCATCCACCCCGTCTTTACCAATTTTTTGCAACTGCTCAATATTCATTCCCTCGCCAATTACCGGCGTCTTATCAATTTTCCAATCACCGGTATGAAATATCCGCGCCTCTTCAGTTTTAATCAAAAACCCATTTGGTTCAGCGATGGAATGGGTAAGGTGAATATAATCAACCGTAAAAGCACCAATCTCAATATGCGACCCAAGCGGCACAATATGTAAGGGAACTTGCACCAGCAAATCATGTTCGGAAAGTTTTTTCTTAACCAGCTCAGCGGTAAAGGGAGTGGCGTAAACCGGACATTGTAAACGCGGCCAAAGATAGGCGACCGCGCCAATATGGTCTTCATGCCCATGCGTTAAAAATAAGCCCAATAATTTTTCTTCTGGCTGGGTTATAAACTCAATATCCGGCGTGATAATCTCAACGCCTGGTGGATCGGTGCGGGTAAAACTCGCGCCCAAATCGACCATAATCCATTCTCTTGCTCCAGCTTTTGCCCCCGTTTTAGAATAACCATAAAGATTGCAATTAATGCCAATCTCGCCGGTTCCGCCTAATGGTAGAAATAGAATCTCACTCATTTATTTTTCCCGAAAAACACATCACCGGTTAAAATCTCTTTTTGCCCCTGTCGGGTTTCAAGCAGAAGCGCGCCCTGCTTTGTGATATTCATAAATAGACCTTCTAATTGTTGATCGGGTAAATTTACATAAATTGTCTCATTTAGACCATGTGCGCGCGCAAGCCATATTTCGCGTAACCCATCAAACCCCTCTTTTTGAAACATCTGCCAATAGTTTTGAAACGCGGCATCCAGATGGGGAAGAATGTCACGCGGCTTAACACTTAAGCCCGTTTTGGCAAATAGGCTGGTTGCGGGATAAGGCGTATCGGGGGGGAAATGCTGCAAATTCACCCCCATCCCAATCGCTATCCAATCAATCTGGTTTTTCTTTGCAGTTGCGCTTTCCAATAAAATTCCAGAAATTTTTTCGCCATGTAACAGCAAATCATTTGGCCATTTCAAACTTAACCCATCCGTATAATGGTGCATGGCATCATAAAGCGATAGGCCGGCGATAAAAGATAAAAAACTGGTTTGAGACATCTCCATCCGCTGCGGGAGGTAAAGCGTCGTCATCAGATTTCCAGCTGGCGATACCCATGTGCGCCCGCGCCGCCCGCGTCCTGCCGTTTGCTCATCTGCTAAAATCCAAATCGGATTGGTTGCGCCTTGTTGCGCTAGCCGTTTTGCTTCTTCATTTGTACTATCAAGCGAAGGAAAAAAGAGCAGCCGGGTTTGGTTTACATAATCCATTAAGGGATAATGAAATGAACCAATGAAACCGCAGCACTTTCAGCAATCTGGATGAGCGGGCTTGGGGCGATAAAAAATAAAATCACAAAGATAGACAGCCCGCCCATAATCCAACGTAAATCACGACTTTGCGGCAGCAGCGTAATATCTTCGGGCGCGTCATCCAGATACATGATTTTGACAATCCGCAAATAATAAAAGGCAGCAATGACGCTCGCCAAAACGCCTATGACCGCGACACTATAAAGCTCGGCATCAATCGCGGCGCGCAGCACATAAAACTTACCAAAAAAACCAGCTAGGGGAGGAATGCCCGCCAGCGAAAACATCAACGCCGCCAAACAAAAAGCCATAAAAGGCTGTCGCCGTGCAAGACCAGCAAGATCATCAATGCGTTCAACCATGCCGGTTTCTACCCGCATTGATAAAATGCAGGCAAATGTCGCTAATGTCATCATGACATAAAGGATCATATAGATAATTGTACTGCTCACCGCGATGACACTTGCGCCCGCCGCCAACCCCAACAGCGCATAACCGACATGACCGATGGAAGAATAAGCCATAAGCCGCTTAATATTATGTTGCCCAATCGCCGCAAAAGCCCCAAGCATCATTGACATAATACTCATGAAAATAATAATTTGCTGCCATGCCGGTTGGCTATCTGGAAACGCATCAACCAAAATACGGATCAACAATGCCATGCCAGCAAGTTTTGGTGCAGAGGCAAAAAGAGCCGTGACCGGAGACGGTGCACCTTCATAAACATCGGGGGTCCACATATGAAAGGGAACCGCAGATATTTTGAACGCCAGCCCCGCCAAAATAAAGACAATACCGACAATATGCGGCAATGCGGTTTCATAATCTTGGGTGAGAACAATTTCTGAAATTTGCGGAAATATGGTCGTGCCGGTAAAGCCATAAATCCATGAGCAGCCATAGAGAAGCAGCCCAGATGATAAAGCGCCAAGCACAAAATATTTCATCCCCGCCTCGGTTGAGCGCAAACTATCGCGATGAATTGCTGCCAATACATATAAGGATAGGCTTTGTAGCTCAATTCCCAAATACATAGTGATGAGGCTATTGGCGGATACCATAACTCCCATGCCAGTGCTTGCTAATAAAATCAGAACCGCATATTCATAACGCGCCACCCCCTCCCGCCGCATAAATTTATTCGACAGGATAAGCGCAATCGCAATCACCGTAAAAATACATAATTTCATGGTTTGCGAAAATTGATCGACAATAAAACTTTCCTGAAAAGCGGTTGCATAGCCACCCTTAAAATTAAGCACCGGAAGACTTGCACAAAACAGAATAAGAATGGCAAATCCATGAATATAACGCATATGAATGCTTTCGCGAAATGCGCCAATCATCAGCAATGTCATCGCCCCAATGAATAAAATAAGCTCTGGCAATATAATTAGAATATCATTTAGCATAGGTCACCTATCACCCCTATTTCAGAGCCGCCTCATATTGCGTCAAGAGTAAGTCAATCGATGGCGAAATCACATCGAATATCGGCATTGTCCATATGCCAAAAAGAATGGTCGCGATCACAAGGGGAATAAGAATAAAAATTTCACGCACATTTGTATCGTCAATATTCATCAATATATCATTTTGAATGTCACCAAATATAACCCGCCGATAAAGACTAAGCGCGTAAACGGCTGAAAGAATAACCCCGCTTGCTGCCCCTAAAGCTGCCCATGTACTGATTTGGAATGTTCCGAGAATAGTTAAAAACTCGCCAACAAACCCAGAGGTTCCGGGTAGCCCAACATTTGCCATAGTGAGAATCATGAAAATTGTCGCATAGACGGGCATTTTCAAGGCAAGCCCGCCATAGGCAGAAATCTCGCGCGTGTGAACCCGATCATAAATCACCCCGACACACATAAACAGAGCCGCCGATACCCAGCCATGCGATAACATTTGAAACACCGCCCCTTCAACCCCTTGGGTTGTGCCGGTAAAAATTCCCATTGTGACAAAACCCATATGCGCAACCGATGAATAAGCGATGAGCTTTTTCATATCCTCTTGCGCGAAGGCAACCAGCGCCGCATAGATGATGGCAATAACGCTTAAGGTAAAAACAAGCGGTGCAAAAAAATCTGATGCAAGCGGAAACATAGGCAGTGAAAAGCGCAAAAACCCATAGCCACCCATTTTCAATAAAATACCGGCAAGAATCATTGAGCCTGCCGTCGGCGCTTCCACATGCGCATCGGGCAACCATGTATGCACGGGCCACATTGGCATTTTCACCGCAAAGCTCGCGAAAAAGGCAAGCCAGAGCCATATTTGCAAATCCTCCGCAAAACTATATTGCATGAGGGTTGGGATATGAGTTGTGCCAGCTTGCCAATACATAACCATCATGGCAAGCAGCATCAGGACTGACCCAAGCAATGTATAAAGAAAAAACTTAAAGCTCGCATATATTCTTCTGTTCCCGCCCCATATGCCAATAATCAGGAACATAGGAATAAGCCCGCCTTCAAAGAAGAGATAGAATAAGACCAGATCCATCGCACAAAATACCCCAATCATCAGGGTTTCAAGCAGTAAAAAGGCAATCATATATTCTCTGACGCGGGTTTTAACGCTCCGCCAACTGGCTAAAATACAAAGCGGCATAAGGCTGGTTGTGAGCAATATGAATAATATTGAAATGCCATCAACCCCCATCGCATAATCTATACCGCCGCCAAGCCAATCTGCCCGCTCCACAAATTGGAACCCCGGATTTGTGAGATCAAACTGGAAGATCAGAAAAATCGACAAAAACAAGGTGATAAGGCTCGTCCAGAGAGCAACCGCCCGCGCATTTGCAGATATGACATCTTCCTCCCCCCGAATAAGCAACATAAATAATGCGCCAATCAAAGGTAAAAAAGTAATTGTTGAAAGAAGCGGCCAATCGGTCATTTACACACCTCCCAACACAAACCAGCTTACGAAAAGGGCAACCCCAAGCAACATCACAAACGCATAATGATAAAGATAGCCCGTCTGCAAACGGGTAATCCGTGCTGTTAGTTTCATGGTTGTTGCGGCAATGCCGTCTGGCCCCAACCCATCGATGACTTTCCCATCACCAGCTTTCCATAAAAAGCGGGCGATAATTTTGCCTGGTCTAACAAAAATAAAGTCATATATTTCATCAAAATACCATTTATTGAGCAAAAACTTGTAAAGCAATATATGTTCGGCCGCCAAGATTTTTGGCAGTTCCGGTTTCCGAATATAAAAATACCACGCCGATAGAAGGCCAATGCCCATCATCACCATGGGTGAATAGATGACCCAAGCCGGTACTTCCTTCAAAGCAATTAAAATATGATTATCGGCTTGGGTGAAAATCGCCCCATCCCAGAATGAGGATTGCGCCTCCCCGATAAAAGAACCAGCAAATAGCACACCGGCAGACAGTGCCCCAAGCGCAAGAATAATCAATGGTATAATCATGACCAATGGGCTTTCATGAACATGAATAAGCACCTTGTCACTTGCCTGTGGGGCGCCATGAAAGGTCATAAAGATAAGCCGCCAACTATAAAATGAGGTAAACAAAGCGGCTACAACTAGCAAGGTGAATGCAAACATATGTGGTGCGGCAGAGGCAGCAAAAGCGCCTTCAATAATAGCGTCTTTTGAATAATAGCCTGCCGTTAAAGGAAATCCGGTAAGCGCTAAAGTGCCGATAAGCATTAATATCCACGTAACCGGTATCATTTTGCTTAAACTTCCCATCTTACGCATATCTTGTTCGTGATGCATGGCATGAATGACAGAGCCCGCCCCCAAAAACAAAAGTGCCTTGAAGAACGCATGGGTGAATAAATGGAAGATTGCCGCTTGATACGCGCCAATGCCTGCCGCGACAAACATATAACCTAATTGCGAACAGGTAGAGTAAGCAATCACGCGCTTTATGTCATTTTGCACCAGCCCAATGGTAGCGGCAAAAAACGCCGTTAGCGCGCCAATCACAATCACCACAGAACGGGCATCAATCGAAAGTTCAAACAACGGCGAACAACGCGCCAAGAGAAAAACCCCTGCTGTGACCATTGTCGCGGCATGGATGAGGGCTGAAACCGGCGTTGGCCCTTCCATCGCATCGGGCAGCCATGTATGCAAGAATAATTGCGCCGATTTTCCCATTGCGCCCATAAACAAAAGCAAACAAATCACTGTGAGGGCTGGAACTTCAAGGCTCAAAAATGTGAAGCTTGTTTCGGCAAGTGCCGTGTTTTGGGCAAACACATCATCAAATTGCAGGCTTCCCGTCAGAAGGAAAATCGCGCCCATCCCCAAAATGAGCCCGAAATCGCCAACCCGATTGACGACAAAGGCTTTTATCGCCGCATCATTGGCAGATTTTTTCTTATACCAAAATCCGATAAGCAAATAAGAGGCAAGCCCCACCCCTTCCCAACCAAAGAAAAGCTGGACAAAATTATCCGCCGTCACCAGCGCCAGCATCATAAATGTAAACAGCGATAAATAAGCGAAAAATCGCGGGCGATCGGGGTCGTCATGCATATAACCAATCGAATAAATATGCACCAGCGCCGAGACCGTATTGATAACCACCAACATCACCGCGCTTAGCATATCAATGCGGATCGCCCAATTCAGCTGCAAATCGCCAGAATGAATAAAGGGAAGAAGCGTGATATGTGTTGTCACATTAAAATTGCTGACATCAAAGAAAGTGAGCCAAGACAAAAGCGCGGCAATGACCAGAAAGCCGCTTGTGATAATTTCACAAATGCGCGCGCTTATATAGCGCCCAAATAAGCCCGCAATCAAAGCGCCGAAAAGTGGTAAGAAAATAATCGCGTGATACATATCAACTTACCCTTTCATCTGGCTAATATCTTCGACCGCAATGTCGCCGCGATTGCGGAAATACACAATAAGAATAGCAAGCCCAATCGCTGCTTCCGCCGCCGCAACGGTGAGAATAAGCAGCGCAAAAACTTGTCCCACAATATCATTCAAATAGGCAGAGAAAGCGACAAGATTAATATTAATCGCCAATAGCATAAGCTCAATCGACATTAAAATAATAATGACATTTTTGCGGTTAAGAAAAATACCAAATACGCCAATCGTAAACAGAATTGCCGATAAAACGAGATACTGGCTGAGATCTATTATCATGCCTGCCCCTTCTTCTTTATCCCCTCACCGGGTGGTACATTTACCAAAGCGATTGAATTTTCGACTGTCCGCATATTCTGGTCTGAAATATTTTGCTGCTTCGGACTCATGCGGGGTTTCAGGGTCAACACAATCGCACCGATCATTGCGACCAGCAAAATCGCGCCCGCCATTTGGAAATACAAAATATAATCTGTATAAAGAACCTGCCCTAATCGTTCGGCATTGGTCATTTCATCTGGCAGTGAAAGCGTTAACCCCTGCCCCGATGATGCCGTCCAGTTAGAGGCAATAATCAGCACCAATTCAGCTAATAAAATTAATCCCACAAGCGCGCCAACCGGCAGATATTGTAAAAAGCCCTCTTTCATTTCGGTAAGGTCAATATCCAACATCATCACCACAAATAGGAAGAGCACCGCAACCGCGCCGACATAAACAATCACCAAAATCAGCGCCAAAAATTCCGCCCCCAATAACACAAATAAGCCGGCGGCATTGAAAAATGTGAGAATGAGAAACAAAACCGAATAGACCGGATTGCGCGCGCTCACCACCATAAAGGCGCTTATAATACTAACGCCGGCAAAGAGGTAAAATATGAAAGGGGTAATATCCATTTATCTTCCTAACGATAGGGCGCATCCAGCTCAATATTTTTGGCGATTTCAGTTTCCCAACGATCACCATTTTCGAGCAGCTTCTTTTTATCATAAATCAGTTCTTCGCGGGTGAAGGTAGAAAATTCAAAATTCGGCCCCTCGACAATCGCATCAACCGGACACGCTTCCTGACACAGCCCGCAATAAATACATTTCACCATATCAATATCATAACGAATTGTCCGTCGCGTGCCATCATTATTGCGCGGACCTGCCTCAATCGTTATCGCTTGTGCGGGGCACGTGGCTTCACATAATTTACAAGCAATGCAGCGTTCTTCCCCATTCGGGTAGCGGCGCAACGCATGCTCGCCGCGAAAGCGCGGGCTAAGCGGCCCTTTTTCATAAGGATAATTTACCGTTGCTTTAGGGCGGAAAAAATAGCGCATCGCCAAACCAAAAGCGGCGATAAATTCAGCCAAAATCAGACTTTTTGTGATATGTCTAAACCAATTCATTTTCCCTCACATAAATTGCAACACCGCTGCCGTCAGCACAACCCAAAGCAGCGATAGAGGCAAAAATACTTTCCATCCCAAGCGCATAAGCTGGTCATAACGATAGCGCGGAACCATCGCTTTCACCATCGCAAACATAAAAAAGACAAGGCATAATTTGAGAACAAACCAGACAACCCCTGGCACGAGATTAAATGGCACAATATCGACCGGCGGCAGCCAGCCGCCCAAAAATAATATGGTCGTCATCGCGCACATAAGAACAATATTCGCCAATTCACCAATCATAAATACAACATAAGGGGTTGAAGAATATTCGGTCATAAAGCCGGCGACCAGTTCGGATTCGGCTTCGGGCAAATCAAAGGGCGGGCGATTGGTTTCCGCCAATGCGGAGATGAAAAATACAACAAACATTGGAAACAATGGAATCGCAAACCAAATAGTTTCTTGGGCGCGGACAATATCGCTTAAATTTAGCGAGCCAACGCATAGCAAAACCGTGATAATGACCAGCCCAATGCTCACTTCATAAGACACCATTTGTGCCGCCGAACGCAGCGCCCCCAAAAACGGATATTTTGAGTTGGATGCCCAGCCCCCCATAATCACGCCATAAACCCCAAGCGATGAAATTGCCAGAATATAAAGTATGCCAACATTAATATCAGCAACCGCCCAGCCATCCGCAACCGGAATAACCGCCCATGCCGAAAGCGCCAAAAACATAGTGATAAAAGGCGCGAGCAGAAAGATAAACTTATTTGCGGTATTGGGGATGACCACTTCCTTTACGAGATATTTCAAAATATCGGCAAAACTTTGTAATAGCCCCCAAGGGCCAACCACATTGGGCCCCCGCCGTAATTGCACCGCCGCCCAGATTTTCCGGTCTGCATACATGAAAAAAGCAAGCGCCACTAAGACAACC
Source organism: Parvibaculaceae bacterium (assembly GCA_965199285.1). Taxonomy (GTDB): domain Bacteria; phylum Pseudomonadota; class Alphaproteobacteria; order RS24; family RS24; genus CBDDGJ01. Next base: position 398,063 of record OZ240687.1, read on the forward strand.
AGAATAATCGCCAGACTATGCGCGGTGATAAGAAACACCGGCCAAAAATAAGTGTCAAAGAAACTGGCAGTCATTTATTCACTCTCCCGCCATTTTCAAATTATCTTGCGCGTTATCTTTCGTGGCGGCCTTCGCACATGCCGCCATAACTTCTGAAGCCCGCGCTATCGGGTTGGTCATATAATAATCTGTCACAAGCGAGGTGAAACATTCGCTTGTTAACGCACCCGCAGGCGGTGCTATTGGTGCTTCGGCAGCCACACATTCATCAAGTTGCGCGAGCTGTGGCGCATCTGCAAACATCTGTGCGCGCAAGGCTTCAATATTATCATAAGGCAAAGGTTCACCTAATAAATCCGATAGAGCGCGGAAGATTTTCCAATCTTCTTTCGCTTCATAGGGCGGGAAAACCGCCCGCGCGGTCATTTGCGGTCGCCCTTCTGTATTGACATAAATCGCTTGCTTTTCTGAATATGCCGCCGCCGGCAGAATAAGATCAGCATGATGCGCGCCTCTATCACCATGCGAACCAATATATATGACAAAGGATTCATCAAGCGCGCTCATATCTATTTCATCGGCGCCGAGCAGAATAATTGTCTCTATGTCACCGGCTTTCGCGCCTTGCAAAATGCCTTCAACATCGCGCCCATTTTTACCTGGTAACAAACCCAAATCAAGACCCGCAACCCGTCCAGCAGCATGATGCAACATGTTAAATGTAGCACCGGTTTGCGTGGCAAGATTGATCGCGGCCGCCAAGACAGCCTCTCCATCCGCCCCAATAAGCGCGCCGGCACCGATAATAATAAGCGGATTTTTTGCCGCTTTTAGGGTTTCCGCAAACGCACAATCTGCCAAAGCCGCAGCGCCTGTGCCGAGATGTTGGTAGTCATAAGTTAACTCATAGCCTTCCCCAATCAGCGCGATAGGCAAAGGATGGGTGAGCCAACGCGCCCGAATACGCGCATTTAATACCGGTGCTTCTTTACGTGGATTACCGCCGATGAGCAAAATCGCATCCGCCTCATCAATGCCGGCAATGGTGCTGTTAAAAATATAATTGCCGCGCCCGCCAGAAATTTTTGCCCCATCTTGACGACAATCAAGATGCGGCGAGCCAATCATCGCCATGATATCTTTCAATGCTTTTTGACTTTCAGCGCAAGCCAAATCGCCAGCAATCGCCGCCACCTTATCGGCTTTGCCTTTTATTGCCTTTGCCGCTGCTGCTAACGCTTTTTGCCAATCACAAGCGGTTAGGTTTCCGTTTTTCCGAATATAAGGGCGGTCAAGCCGTTGCCGGTTAAGCCCATCCCAGACAAAGCGTGATTTATCGCCAAGCCATTCTTGGTTAACATCATCATGATTGCGCGGCATAATCCGCATAATTTCGCGCCCGCGTGAATCGAGCCGAATATTTGAACCAACAGCATCCATCACATCAATGGTTTCGGTTTTGTCAAGCTCCCATGGCCGCGCCGTAAACGCAAAAGGGCGTGAGGTCAGCGCGCCGACCGGACATAAATCAATCACATTGCCGGAAAGCTCAGACCCAATGCTCTGCTCTAGGGTGGTAATTTCCATCATTTCGCCGCGCCCAATCGCACCAATCTCTGGCGTGCCTGCCACTTCATTGGCAAACCTTACGCACCTCGTACAATGAATACACCGCGTCATCACAGTCTTAATCAATGGCCCCATATATTTTTCTCCAACCGCCCGCTTATTATCATCAAAGCGGCTTTGATGCTCACCATAGCCAAGGGCTTGGTCTTGCAAATCACACTCACCACCTTGATCACAAATCGGGCAATCAAGCGGATGATTAATCAGCAGAAACTCCATCACCCCTTCGCGGGCTTGTTTAATCTCTTCGCTTTGGGTATCAATTTGCATATCCGGCATAACATTAACCGCGCAAGAGGCAGTTGGCTTTGGCCCGCCTGTGCCGACCAAACACATGCGGCAATTACCGGCAATCGAAAGCCGTTCATGATAACAAAAGCGCGGAATTTCAACGCCTGCGATTTCACATGCTTGCAACACAGTTATACCATTGGGAACCTGAATATCCTTGCCATCAACCGTGACATTAATCACATCATCACTCATTTATGCCCCCTGCCCGTTAAGACGCGCTTCAATTTCTGGCCGGAAGTGGCGGAACAAGCCCTGTATCGGCCAAGCAGCCGCATCGCCAAGCGCGCAAATCGTATGCCCTTCAATCTGTTTGGTGACTTGTAAGAGCGTATCAATTTCACGTGTATCAGCATTGCCTGCCGCAATCCGTTCCATCACCCGCCACATCCAGCCCGTGCCTTCCCGACAAGGGGTGCATTGGCCACAACTCTCATGCTTATAAAAATGCGATATGCGGGCAATCGCTTTGACAATATCGGTTGATTTATCCATCACAATCACCGCCGCTGTGCCTAAGCCTGTTTGTTGGTCTTTGAGACTATCAAAATCCATCAACACATCATCGCAAATGCTTTTCGGAATAAGCGGCACGGATGAGCCACCTGGAATAACCGCCAGCAAATTATCCCAACCGCCGCGCACCCCGCCGGCATGTTTTTCCAACAATTCTTTGAGCGGAATCCCCATTTCTTCTTCGACATTGCAAGGGCGATTGACATGACCGCTAATACAGAACAGTTTTGTACCTGTATTACCTTCCCGCCCTAGCCCTGAAAACCAATTTGCGCCGCGCCGTAAAATGGTCGGCACAACCGCGATACTTTCAACATTATTCACTGTTGTCGGGCAACCATAAAGCCCCATATTGGCAGGGAAAGGCGGTTTTAAGCGCGGCATCCCCTTTTTGCCTTCCAGACTTTCAATCAGCGCCGTTTCTTCGCCACAAATATAAGCGCCTGCGCCGTGGTGAACATAAATATCGAAATCCCAACCGCTATTGGCTGCATTTTTGCCAACCAGACCGGCATCATAGGCTTCATCAATCGCCCTTTGTAACGCCTCCCGCTCGCGGATAAATTCACCGCGCACATAAATATAACAAGCATGCGCGCCCATTGCGAAACTGGCAATCAGACAGCCCTCAACCAGCTTATGCGGTTCATGCCGCATAATATCGCGGTCTTTACATGTACCGGGTTCAGATTCATCCGCATTCACCACCAGATAATGCGGGCGGCCATCTCTGTCTTTAGGCATAAACGACCATTTTAGCCCCGTCGGGAAGCCCGCGCCGCCGCGTCCGCGCAAACCAGATTCTTTCATCTCTTCAATAATCTGGTCGCGCCCTTTTGCAATCAGAGCGGCTGTTCCATTCCAATCGCCGCGTTTTTTTGCACCGCTTAACTCAGCAGTTTCGAAGCCATAGATATTTGTGAAAATGCGGTCCTTATCTTGCAGCATCACGCATCCCCTTTTAGTACCGTCCGGCCACCTTCTGGTTCAGATGAATGGCGGCTATTTTGTGGTCCTGCAGCAATCGGGCGGCCAGCCTGTAAATCTTCTAAAATACGACGAAAACTTGCGGCGGTGAGATCTTCATAAAAATCATCATTAATCTGGACAATCGGCGCATTCACGCAAGCGCCCAAACATTCAACCTCGAGCCAGCTTAATTTTCCATCAGATGTAGGCTGGTTTTGCGCCCCAATCACATCTTGACAAACCGCCTTCAAATCATCCGCGCCGCGCAACCAGCACGGGGTTGTGCCACAAAGCTGGATAAAATGCTCCCCAACCGGCGATAGGTTGAACATGGTATAAAATGTCGCCACTTCGAGGGCGCGCATATAGGGCATATCCAGCATTTCGGCAACATAACGAATGGCCGCTTCCGGCAACCAGCCACCGGCTTGTTTTTGCGCTTGCCAGAATAGTGAAATAATCGCGCTTGCCTGCCGCCCTTGCGGATATTTGGCGATTTGTTGCTGCGCCCATGCCAGATTTTCATCGCTAAAAGTAAAGCTCTCCGGTTGGTCTTTATGAAGGCGGCGGACACTCATCGATCCACCTCCCCAAACACAATATCCAAACTGCCCAATATGGCCGAAACATCTGCCAGCATATGCTCGCGGCTTAAATAATCGAGCGCCTGCAAATGCGCATAACCAGGGGCGCGGATTTTGCACCGATAAGGCTTGTTCGACCCATCCGAAACAAGATACACGCCAAACTCGCCTTTCGGCGCTTCGACCGCCGCATAGACCTCCCCTTCCGGCACATGAAACCCTTCCGTATAGAGCTTAAAGTGATGGATCAGCGCTTCCATCGATTGTTTCATCTCGGCGCGTTTTGGTGGTACCACTTTGCCATCAAGCGCCGAGACCGCCCCCTCTGGCATCCGCTCAAGCGCTTGTTTCATAATCCGGATAGACTGCCGACATTCCTCAACCCGAATGAGATAGCGGTCATAGCAATCGCCATTTTTGCCGATGGGAATATCAAATTCAAAATCAGAATAGGCTTCATAGGGTTGGGCGCGCCGCAAATCCCACGCCAGACCAGAACCGCGCGCCATCACGCCGGTAAATCCCCACGCCAGCACATCTTGCTCAGAGACCACGCCAATATCGACATTGCGCTGCTTGAAAATCCGATTATGGGTAAGCAAGCCTTCCAAATCATCCAGCGTTTTCAAAAACGGGTCGCAAAAATCATAAATATCCTGCAATAATTCTGGGGTTACATCCTGATGCACCCCACCAGGACGAAAATAAGCTGCATGCATGCGCGAGCCACTGGCGCGCTCATAAAAAATCATCAACTTTTCGCGTTCCTCAAATCCCCATAAGGGTGGGGTCAAGGCGCCGACATCAAGCGCTTGCGTGGTGATATTAAGAAGATGACTCAGCAACCGCCCAATCTCGGAATAAATCACCCGAATATATTGCCCGCGCTTGGGAACTTCTATACCCAATAGGCGTTCAACCGCCAGACAAAACGCGTGTTCTTGGTTCATCGGTGCGACATAATCGAGGCGGTCAAAATAGGGAACCGATTGCAAATAGGTTTTATGCTCAATCAGCTTTTCCGTACCGCGATGCAAAAGCCCAATATGGGCATCAATACGTTCGACAAATTCACCATCCATATCCATAATCAGACGCAACACCCCATGCGCGGCGGGGTGTTGGGGGCCAAAATTAAGGGTGAATTTGCGGTCTTCATCAAACTCAATCTGATGACGGGTTTTACTCATGACGCGCCCTCTTCGGATGCTTTTTCATCCCCTGGCAAAGCGTGACCAACCGCTTCCCACGGGCTTTCAAAATCGAAATCCCGAAATTCTTGCACCAGTTTCACCGGCTCATAGACCGTTTTTTTCTGCGCTTCATCATAGCGCAGCTCGACAGTTCCGGTAAGCGGGAAATCTTTTCGCAATGGATAGCCTTCAAACCCATAATCGGTAAGCAAGCGCCGTAAATCCGGATGGCTAGCGAAAAATATGCCATACATATCAAATGCCTCCCGCTCGAACCAGTTTGCGGTCGGAAATAGCTCAATCACGCTTGGCACTTGCATGTCTTCATCCGCTTGTAATTTCACCCGAATACGCATGCTTTTTGTCATGGATAATAGGTGATAAACCACATCAAACCGCAAGACCCTATCGGGATAATCCACCCCACATATATCGATAAGCTGGGTAAAGGCGCATGATTTATCATCACGCAAAAACTTAAGCAGCGTCTCAATATGGCCGCTATTAGTTGCCAGTGTCAGCTCGCCAAAGGCAAGCTGATAGTCAATATTCCCATCCCCTAATTTATCTTTCAGATAATCCGCAAGTTCAGTGATAGTCATGAAACAGCCTCTAACGCTCTATCGTGCCGGTGCGGCGCAGTTTTTTCTGCAAGAGAAGAACGCCATAAATCAGGGCTTCAGCTGTAGGCGGACAACCCGGAACATAAACATCGACCGGTACAATTCTGTCGCAGCCACGCACAACCGAATAAGAATAATGATAATAGCCGCCGCCATTAGCGCATGAGCCCATCGAAATCACATAGCGCGGCTCGGGCATTTGGTCATAGACGCGGCGCAAAGCAGGTGCCATTTTATTGGTGAGCGTTCCGGCGACAATCATCACATCTGATTGACGGGGCGAAGCGCGCGGCGCAAAACCAAACCGTTCCACATCATAGCGCGGCATGGAGGATTGCATCATCTCAACCGCACAACACGCCAGCCCAAAGGTCATCCAATGCAAGGAACCAGCGCGCGCCCAATTCACCAAATCCTCAACCGACGTTAGCACAAAACCCTTATCGCTAAGCTGGTCAGCAACTTCCCCATAATAAGGGTCTTGCTCATATTGGGTCTGATCGGGGCTTATATTTGTGGTCATCTTATCCACCCTTAATCCCAGTTAAGCGCGCCTTTGCGCCATTCATAGGCAAAGCCAATCGTAAGCACGGCAAGAAAGAACATCACCGACCAAAACCCAACAACCCCGACCGCATCAAACGCAACCGCCCATGGGAACAAAAACGCGATTTCAAGGTCAAAAATAATAAATAAAATCGCGACCAGATAAAACTTTACATCAAATTTCATCCGCGCATCATCGAAGGCTTCAAAACCACATTCATAAGGTGCATTTTTATTTTCGTCAGGCTCACCTGGCGCAACCAAAAACGGAACCACCATAATCGCAAAAGTCATAACCGCCGCTAATCCCATAAAAATCAGTATCGGAAAATAATTCGCCAAAAATTCTTGCATCTTGAAAGCCTCACGAAATACAGGGGCTGTATACCCCTATTTTACAGCAGATGCAATGCCTGTTTCTCATGCTTTTAATGAGATATGCGCTAAGGCAAATAGACAAAGAAATAAATGAGATTATTAAGGCCATGTAAAAACATAACTGGATAAAGTGAATTGGTTCGATAGCGAATATAGCCAAATAAAAGCCCCATCACGAATACGCTTAACAGAATCGGCACAAGGTACTGCCCGTGTAATATTGTCCATAAGAAAGATGATAGAATAATGGTTCCAACAACTCCGAGTCGCGTTTGCACCAAATGGCCATATAAAAATCCCCGAAAGATAAATTCTTCGCCAATCGCGGGCACAATAACAATAGCGATAAATCCCAATAATAAAGGCGCGGCATAAACATAATCGACAAAGAGATTGGGAATCTCAATATCAATTAGGGCGACATAGATCGTATCGAGCAAAAGAAAACCTGCAAATAATTTGAGCGTCAACCAAAATTCGCTTCGCTTTATGCGGCGCAACCCCAAAACATCATGACTATTCATCCCGCGCCATTGCATGAGCTTGAGCACCGCCCAGATAATAAGCGGCAACCTTGCGACCGAAATAATCATCTCAAAAATCGGCTGCACGGTAATTTTTTGCCCCCATATTTCGACATTGGTTTGCGTTGCGAAAATCGTCAGTTGCGTGACATCCGTAATGCCGAAAAGCGCGTATGTGCCTTTAATCAAAGCCTCAAAAAGCGGATAGATAATCAGTGTCGCAATATCTGGCAATAAAAGCGCAAACACAATAACCAATAAAGGGTGAAGAGGTTTTTGGTCGCTTGTCATATGGTCGTGGTAAGATATTTACCCATCAAGTCGGCATTTGCGGGCTTCAAGTATGGGACGCATTTCGCGTAAAGCTGCCGGTGTGCGGTCAAGCGGAATACGCGGATGCAAATGATGGATAATATGCGCCGTCATCGCCAAAGAGCTAAACGAACCCAACCAGCTTTTGAAGCCACGCGTATCCTTATAGCGCCCCATTTCATTACCCGGAAAATGCGGCGCCCAAGAGAGGTAAAACCGTAAATAAATTATCCCAATTTTTAGCGGCAACCACCATAAAAGCAGCGCCTCGAGCGCATAGCCGTGATAGGCACAAGTAAACAGAAAGCCATACTGAACAAACGTCCATATCATCTGGTCACGAAGCGCCAACTGCGCCGCCGGCGTATCCAGCCGCTGCATGGTCTCAACATATGATTTTGCTGATTTCGAGTCTGGCTGAAAACTTTGAATCGTATTCATAATTGACCCCCAGCCGGTTTTCTCATGATTATAATCATAATCAGGATCAAGCTCCGGATGATTGGTATTTTTGTGATGCTCCATATGCGTTTCGCGTAACATGCGATAGGAATAGGCAAGCGGTATGACCGAAAAATGCCCGATAAATTGATTAAGCCAGCGAAGCGGCTCACCCGGCCGCGCATAAATATCATGCTGCGCTTCATGCGAGGGTAGATAAGCTAATGTAACATTTGCACAAGCGATTAAAAACCCAATCCAAACAGGGAGATATCCTATAAATACAAGTGGCCACAGCGCAAACCAGCAAGTGACATTCACAAATGGCCAAAGCACCATAAACCATGATATGCCCTGCATATATTTGCGCACAATATCGCGCTCTAACTTAGTGAGCTCATCGTCACTTAGAGTAGATAAATCTACTTGTTCAGCATGACTCATATCCATCTTCCTGTTAAAAGAGCAAATAGACCATATACGCCGCCGACAGACATACATATTGTGTAAATCATGGAAGGCGTAAATTCAGCGCCATTCCATTCAGCTAACATCATATGTAAAGGGGTACGCAAAATAAGCTCGGCCATAACCGACCCCAAAAAACCAACCCCAAACCAAATTGGTAGTAAACGTATAATGGTCAGCAAAACTGATTGCACAATATATCTCCTTCAAACTAGTTCACTATAATATAGTTTCGAGGCGCGGGCAATCATCAAGCCAATGTTATTTTATGGTTAGTTGGCAAGAACGCCATGATGGACACTATGCGCATCGGGATATGATTCAATGTATCTAATAGCAATGTCATATCATCCCGCGATTTGGCGGGTGACCATTATCTTAATGTAATTGCTGATTTTCAGGATGGAGCTTTATGGCGCTCAGTTCCTAAAAGCATTCACCATTCAACACTCTATCCCTGACTAATAATCACCTCTTCCTAACGCAAATATTCGATAGTTTGCTCCGATATGAAATGCTTCCTTACTATTTGTTTCCTCCATAATTTATTATCTACTTATCGCTTACAGATTCACTCTAAAAGCGGATTCAATTATAAGGGGGAGACACTTGTAGAAGAACAGTGATGATTTCCTCTTCTAACTGCTCCGGTGTGACAGAGCCTGCCGGATTATACCACGTATGTAACCAGTTAATCATACCAAAAAATAACATAATACGTGTGCGTAATTTTTCTTTTTTATTCCGATAACTAGGGAAGGCTCGTACATATGTACTTTCAAAGGCCACGATAATTTGTCTCTCTTTTGAAATAATCTCACGACGTCTTTTGAGGGATAGCTTATCAAGCTCGTAAAGCAAAACCTGTTGGCTAGCTTCGGCATCACTATAAAGTTCCAGAATGCTATTTAGTAAGTTACGAAACTCAATGATTGGATCGGTATTTTTAACAGCCGGATTGTTAACAGCTTCGACAAGTTCGTCAATATGACCGCGCATCACTTCATAAAGAATTTCCTCTTTATCAGCGAAATAATGATAAAGGAGGGATTTAGAAATTCCTCCTTTTTCCGCAAGATCAGTCAAAGAAGCACCATCAAACCCCTTATTAGCAATAAGCAACGCGGCGTGCCTTAAAATGGATTTCTTTTTTTCATCATAGTCGCCAGCTTGAACACGTGACATGAGAGTCCCCTTCCCTTCTCACCTCCATAAGCATGTTCTTAGCAAAAATCAAATATCCTAATCCATTTTGGAAACAAACAGGCTTACCCCGGCTTGCGCAAAATTTGCCAAATCATCACCGGTTGCTTTATTTTCGGGCGAAGCCATGGCCGCATTAAATATTTCCTGGTCAGGGTAATACATTTGCGCGAGCATAAAATAATCTTCTTTTTTGCCGGCAAACACAGCCGATACAAGTGAAATCTCCGTTTTTTCCAGCCCTGGAACCTTGTTAACCAATGGCACATGGACATTGTTATAATGATCCAAAAAGGCATCTTTATCTTCAGGTGTTTTGTAAAGTGCGTTTAGAATAATCATAATTTTCTCCTTTATTTGTTGCGTAAATCATAAATGCGTTTTGCTTTTCCAATTGAACGCTCAATTATTTCAGGTTCAACAATGTTAACTTGCACGGAGACACCAATCAATTTTTTAATTTGGTCGCGTAACAATGCAGCAGCGTCTTCATTATCAGATTCCCTATTATTCGGGCGCGCCTCAATGAAGAGTGTCAGAATGTCCATCCGGTCAGGTCGCGTCAGTTCAATATAATAATGCGGACTCAATGCTGGTATTTTCAGCATAATCTCTTCAATTTGTGTCGGAAAAACATTAACTCCGCGAATAATCATCATATCGTCATTACGCCCCGAAATACGTTCCATACGCCGCATCACCCGCGCCGTGCCGGGTAGAAGTCGCGTCAAATCACGCGTACGATAGCGAATAATCGGCATGCCGCGCTTGGTAAGCGAGGTAAAAACCAGCTCACCCAATTCGCCATCCTCGATTGGCTCCAATGTTTCAGGATTAATCACCTCAGGGTAAAAATGATCCTCCCAAATAGTTGGACCATCTTTGGTTTCCACACATTCATTGGCAACACCCGGCCCCATGACTTCGGAAAGACCATAAATATCAACCGCATTAATATCGAAGGCTTTTTCAATTTCCTCCCGCATCTGATTAGACCATGGCTCGGCACCGAAAATACCAATCTGCAAAGCCGTGCTACGCGGGTCAATGCTGCGCTTGTTAAACTCATCTAAAATCGCCAGCATATAGCTTGGCGTGACCATGATAATTTCCGGTTCAAAATCAAGGATAAGGTCAACCTGCTTTTCCGTCTGTCCTCCGCTCATAGGAATAACAGTGCAGCCTAGACGTTCAACCCCATAATGGGCGCCAAGCCCGCCCGTAAACAGCCCATAACCATAAGCCACATGCACCTTCATACCCGGGCGACCACCGGCGGCACGAATTGAACGCGCCACCACTTCTGCCCATATATCTATATCTTCCCTAGTATAGCCGACAACCGTCGGTTTACCGGTTGTACCGGAAGAAGCATGAATCCGCGCAATATTTTCCATCGGCTGCGCAAACATACCGAAAGGATAATTATCACGCAAATCGGTTTTCAAAGTGAAAGGAAATTTGCGTAAATCTTCAAGGCAAGTTAAATCATCGGGCGTGACACCATGCTCGTCAAACTTTTGTTTATAAACGGGAGAATTTTCATAGCTATAGGCTAACGTTTCCTTTAGCCGTTCAAATTGTAAGGCCTGCAAATCTTCATGCGATAGCTGTTCCGCATCGTCCAGCATAGGTATATAAGACGACATTCACTTATTCCTCAATCGCGTTCATCGTTAATAATTCATAAGTGGCTGCTGTTGAGCCATCATCTTTGGTAACCTCTACATCCCATTTCACTTCACCATAATCGGCATTGCGCTGCTTCTTCGATTTTGCCGTCAGTCGCACCTGTATTATATCGCCTGGTTTGACCGGCGATAGAAAGCGCAAATTATCAAGACCGTAATTAGCAAGAACGGGTCCCGGTGCAGGATCGACAAATAGTCCAGCCGCAAATGATAAAATTAAATAGCCATGCGCCACGCGTCCACCGAAAAACGGATTGGCCTCTGCGGCTTCCTGATCCATATGTGCATAAAATGTATCACCCGTGAAATGCGCAAAACGCTCAATATCTTCTAGCGATATTTCACGCGTTGTAGTGATAAGCGTTTTGCCGAGTTGAAGCTCATTGAAAGAAAAACGGAACGGATGCGCACTTTCACTATCAATGGCTGCGCCTTTTGTCCAGCTATTGGTCGCTGCGGTGAGCATGTCGGGCGAGCCCTGAATCACACTTCTTTGCATATAATGTTTGATGCCCCGCACGCCGCCCATTTCTTCGCTGCCTCCGGCGCGCCCAGGTCCGCCATGGATAAGCATAGGCAAGGGCGAACCATGCCCGGTATTATCCTTAATATTATCGCGATTGATAATCGCTATTCGGCCATGAAAAGCCCCCGCCCTGAGAACAAACTCGCGCGCCAGAGAACCATCATGAGTAAACACCGAAGCAACCAGCGAGCCCAACCCTTTATTGACCAAGCTGACAACATCTTCTATTGACCGATAAGGCATAAGAGTCGCCACCGGACCAAAAGCTTCTATATTATGGATGGCATTCGCGTCATTTGGGGTATCGCAGCGTAGCAATATTGGTGGTAAAAATGCCCCTGCTTGCGCATCCGCATCTTGTATTGTTAAATGCTCCCGACCATCATAAACAACCGAAGCCTCTTTTGTCAGTTCTGCCAAATTTGCCAATACATTATCACGTTGAGATAAGCTCACCAACGCGCCCATTTTTGTTTCTTTTATGTCAGGATTACCAATACTTACCTCATTTAGCTTAGCGATAAGATCGGTTTGCACGGCATTGATTGAATGTTCCGGAACAAAAATCCGACGAATAGCTGTGCATTTTTGCCCCGCTTTCGTGATCATCTCAGTTACAATCTCAGAGGTAAAGGCATCAAATTCTGGATCGCCCTGAGAAATATCGCAACCTAACACAGTCGCATTCAGACTATCCTGTTCAGAAATAAAGCGGATATTTTTTTCTAAAATATTAGGGTGTGATTTTAGCTTACCCGCCGTCATCGCAGAACCAGTAAAAGAAATAACATCTTGTTCTTCTAAATAGTCAATAATATTCCCAGTCGACCCAACAATCAGCTGCAAAGCACCATCGGGGAGTAAGCCTGTATCTATCATAATGCGAACAGCGTGCGCGCACAAATAAGCCGTTGGTGTGGCCGGCTTTACAATAACCGGCATACCCGCAATCAAAGCTGGCCCAAGCTTTTCCAACATACCCCATACGGGGAAATTATAAGCATTAATATGCAAGCTTATACCTTTTCGTGAGGTGTAAATATGCTGCCCCACCCAACTTCCCGAGCGCGATAGCCCCTCAAGATTACCATCCATAATTACATAATCATTAGGCAATTCCTGTCTGGTTTTTGAGGAAATCGAATTTAGTGTCATCGCGCCGCCTTCAATATCAATCCAGCCATCGGCACGGGTTGCCCCGGTGAATTTATTGAGCTCGTACAATTCTTCCTTACGTTCATTTAAAGCGGCCGCAAGATCTTTTACAATATAAGCGCGCTCATGTAGCGTCATCTTTTGCAAAGCAGGCATACCTTGTTCGCGTGCAAAAAGGGCAGCATCTTCAAAATCGTCTAACGCGCCGATAATTTGTGAAACAATACTACCATCAACAGCGCTTGCAATGTCAACTACGCCTCCTTTGCCTACCCGCCATCGCCCAAGCGTATAATTCTCTAATTTCTTAATAGCCATAGAAACCTCTTATTTATTTTCCGGTGAAATTTGGCTTGCGCTTTTCAAGAAACGCAGCAACACCTTCCTGATAATCAGCAGAAAAACCAAGCTCTCGCATCGTGTCACGCTCGGCATCAAGCTCAGTATCAAAATCATTTGCCCATGCTTCACGAATATGGTTTTTCGTTGCCGCTAACCCTCTGGTTGGCGCCTTAGAAAATTGCGCAACCATTTCTGTTGCTTCTGCAAGCAAGGCATCATCATCAACCGCACGCCAAATCATTCCCCATGCCTCAGCTTGTTCTGCCGAAACCGGTGTGGCGGTGAGTGCAATCGCCATTGCCCGCGCCTGACCGATAAGGCGTGGTAACGCCCATGTACCACCCGTATCGGGAATAAGTCCGATATTGGCAAATGATTGGATGAATTTACTTGCTCGTGCGGCAAGCACAATATCACATGCCAGCGCCAGATTAGCGCCTGCCCCAGCAGCAACACCATTTACCGCGCAAACGACAGGAAAGGGAAGATTCGTAATGCGTCGTACCAGGGGGTTCCAGTAAGTCTCAACTGTAACCCCAAGATCGGTTGCCTCACCACTAGGAGAAACCGCACGATCGGATAAATCTTGCCCAGCACAAAAGCCACGACCATTACCAGTAATCAATAAGGCGCGGCAATTTTCTTCAATCGTCGTAAGTGCCGATTGTATCTCCTCGTGCATTTCCACGGTGAAGCTGTTCATTCGATCAGGTCGGTTCAGACGCAAAATGCCATAACCATCCGTTAGCTCTAGTTCAATTGTCGAAAAATGAGTCATTCTCCCCCTTATTTATTGATTGATTTGACAATAGCATATAATATAACCGACCAGACAGTCAATATAAAAGAGGGGGAAATATGACCCCCGATTTAAAAGCGTAAAAAATTACTCAAACGATGAGTGCGGCAGAAACAACCACAAAAGACTGGGGTTGAAATAAATTGAAGTGGTCTAGCTTGGGCAAAAGCCACACTCACGATTCAAAAGAATATGCTCAACGGGCATGATATGGCGCATGGCGGTATTATTTTTTCGCTTGCCGATACGGCTTTTGCCTACGCCTGTAACAGTAGTAACCAACGCGCTGTTGCACAACAGGCATCCATTATATTTATATATTTATGGCTCCTGCATTTAAGGGGGACGTACTCGTTGCTGAGGCTCGCGAGGAAGAACAACAGGAGCGCAGCGGTGTTTATTCCGTAAAAGTTTCACGTGAGAACGGAGAAACCATCGCTATTTTTAATGGCCTAGCCCGCACCATTAAAGGGAAGGTTCTGGAAGATTAGACATGCCCAATCGCTAGAGCAATCCCTTGCTTCACACCAATACATATTGTTGCCAGTACCTTGTTACTCGATGTAAGCGATAACTCCAATGCAGCGCTAACAACAATCCGTGCACCCGACATACCCAGTGGATACCTCAGAGCAATCGCACCACCATTCGGATTAATATATGGTGCTGTATAAACTAGTAAGTTTACGGGTTGCTCGATAAGTTCCTAAAAATAAATTGATGAACTCGGCAAAGACCCATCGCAATTTATGAGCTCGGCGCGTTTTTGTTTGATACTGAAATCTGCGGTAACTTCCTCAGATAATAAATATTCATAAAAGCCGGCATAAAAAACAGGGGCATTTTTACGATATTCCGTCATCAGGAAACGTGCTTTGACGCGTAGTTCATTTTCATTTTCATGCGGCAATAGCACGATATTCGACACTAAATGCGATGAACGCGGAAACGGCTGAAGCGAAAAGGCATAACTTGTCTTAAACCGCGCAATCCGTACTTTCATCAGAAGCTGTTCGTCATAAATTAAAGAAATATTCTGAGTTGGATTTTCCTGTTCCGGCGTGGCTGGTGCCCAATAAACGCCATCCTCGCTAAATAGCGCCTGCCAGTCATCCCATTCGCGTCTGTCGAGAAGCTCAAGCTCTTTATAGATAAACTGGCTGACTAGATGATACCTATATAATTCTTCGATTTGCATATCCAACATATTAGCCCCCCATGTATTTTTTCCAGGCCTTGAACTGATTGCGGAATGATAAGTCGCTGGAGCCTTTGGCATAAAGATGGTTGTCTCCAATCTCTTCATCCCGCCCCGTATCGCGCTGCATATTCACCCAGTCTTGTGCTTCGGCAGTTAATCCATTTTGCTGGCGGGCATAAGCCTCTTGATCGTCTGGGCCGACTAGATTTGCCGAAGAGTTTATCAAATTGCAATATAAGACACTACGCTCCAATAGTTCATCGGGCGCGCCGACCAATCGAAACACCCATGATTCAATAATCGTCTTATCGACGGCGACCGGTTTAATCACCCGCATGGTCTGAATAGCCCCTTTCAATGTCATGCTCGGATAAAAAACTGAATTATGCCTGTTGACTGAAAAAATATCTTCCATCCGCGCTTTGCCATAGGCTTTTTCCATCAGCTCATTATATTCCGGCACTTCCGAATAATTAGCGTGAATGCTGGTCTTGCCACCCGAATAACCATGCCCATTAGGAAAAGCATGTAATCCCATTTCATCAAAACTGTCATAGCTGCCGGTGAAAGGTGCAATGATTTCAATCGCCGGTGGCACGGTCTCATCATCACCCAGTTCACGCTTAGCGACCACGCGTCCAACCCGGCTCGAAGATTGATGCACAATCATCGGGTGCATCATATCATTAAGATTTTCAACAAAAAATTTCCAGTTACAATCATGCAAATATTGGAAACTGCCACCGGTAATTTCGAGCGCCCCTTCGGGTGAACGATCAACCATATTATCAATCGAAGAAGCAACACCACCTAGCCAGTTTTCTAAATCGGGCCCGTTGGCGGCAAGCGAGGCAAATACAAAACCTCGATAAGTCGCATAACGCGGCACTGGTCGCATATTGACACAAGATGGATCATCGACATCCATTTTCGTATTCTCATAACCCTGTTCAAGTGGAATACCCACCAACGTGCCATCGAGCTTAAACCGCCATGCATGATAAAGACAACGAAACTCATCAACCTTGCCACTGCCCTCAGTAACCAGCATCGCCCCCTTATGCGGGCAACGATTAAACAGCACCCGCACCTCACCATCTTCACCACGCACCATAATCACTGGCTGGCGACCCATCGTGGTGGCGTAATAATCGCCTGCACCTTTGACCTGACTATCATGGCCGATAAATATCCATGCCTGCCCCCAAATTCGTTCCATTTCCAGTTCAAATATTTGAGGATCGGTGTAGAGTGAGCGATGCACACGATCATCTTCGATTAACCCATTTATTGAAATATCTTGCATTTTCCTTACCTCCTATATTTTTAGAGACCCTATACTTGTGCCGCCGCACACATATAGAACCTGCCCTGTTATAAAACCTGCCTGTTCTGATAAAAATAAATTAACGGCATGACTCACATCTGCCGCCTGCCCCAAGCGCTGCATCGGAATGCCACTTTCGATTTGCTTTTTTTGTTCCTCGCCCCCTGTCGCAATTTCATAAAACATATCAGTTTCAATCGGGCCTGGTGCGACGCAATTTGCGGTGATACCAAAAGGAGCAAGCTCCAGCGACCAACTGCGTAAAAGTCCGAACATGCCGGATTTGGTTGCCGCATAATTACTGCGCGTTGTCATGCCCAGCGCCCCGCGCGAGGAAATGCCAATGATGCGCCCAAAGCCCACTTCTTTCATATAAGGTAAAGCCGCCTGCGTAAGCTGCATCATACTACCCAGATGAAGCTGGCTTAGATAGTCTAAATCATCGAGCGTCGCATCTTCGAGTAATGCTGGACGAATAATGCCTGCATTATGCACGATGCGGGTGATAGGATATTGCTGCACCAATTCGGCCGCAACTTCACCGCATGCTTGACGATCTGCCAAATCAACCTCGCGAAACAGAAAATTCTTATTGTCGATCTGCGGCGCGCGCCGCGCCAGCGATATGACAATCTGTCCTGTGGCAGCAATATCCTCGCATATTTTTAAGCCGATACCCGCACTACCGCCGGTGACAATTGTAACCATTGCCTTATCACTCATCATGCTTTCCTTTCAAAGCCAGTACCCGCAATGGGCTGCCCGAACCATGTTTGATTTTTAACGGTGCACAAATCAGCATTGCCCCACTAGGCGGTAATTGATCGAGATTGCATAAACATTGTAAACCAAAACGATTATTGCCATGCAAAATACTATGAGCCGGATAAGGCGGATCAAAATGCGCGCCCTGACCTGCATCCGTGCCGATGGTTTCCACACCAAACCCGACAATATCGCAAGTCTCGACCAGATAATGAATCGCACTCGCATCAGGACCCGGTGTATGCATACCATCTTCAGCAAGATTGACATATTTTTCGGGTTCGTGTTTTGACCAATCAGTGCGAAACAAAACCCAACTGCCAGCAGTGATTTTGCCATATTGTTTTTCCCATTCAATAATATGCTTGTCGGTGAGGATAAAGTCATCATCACCCGCACATTGTTGCGAAAAATCCATCACAAAAACCGGGCGGATAAAATTATCGGGCGCAATCGCATCGACTGAATTATGCGGCAAATCACGACCCGTCACCCAGTGAATTGGCGCATCAAAATGCGTGCCTGTATGTTCGCTACAGGTAAAATTACGCCAATACCATGCCGGCCCGCGTTCATCGTAATGAGAGACCTCCTCAACACGGAAAGGCTGGCATTGCCCAAATTCAGGCGGCAATATCAGCACTGGAAAGTCCGGGTCAAGAGCGAAAGTTAAATCGACGACCTCAATTGCGCCGGTAAGAATTTGTTCGCCAAATTTTTCTAACATTTTATCCTCCTAATCCGAAATTTTCACTTGCGTTAATTCGCGTTCCAGAACCGTCGGGTCTTCAACCCAGCGTTTATAAATATCCTGCGCGACATCACCGACCAACACTTGCTCAATGCCCTGCTGTAATGCGCCGACCACTTGTTGCGCAATCTTTACCGCCGGCACTTTAGGCGGCGAGACTTGCTGCATCCACTCATCTTCTTCTACGGGTCCGTGCAGCACATTGACGGTTTTTATACCGCTGCCGTGAAAGTCACTTCGTATTGATTGCATAAGCGATAACGCCGCCGCTTGACTGGCCGAGCTTAACCCATAGCGTGGCCAGTTCGACAAAGCATAAATCGATATAATATTCACCCATGCGGTTGCACTATTATCACCATCAGCAGCGCGCGCGCGCATTGTGTCGGCAAAACCTTGCAATAAACGTAACAGACCGAAATAATTTACATCCATTTCATCTTGCGCCGTCACCAAGCCTTTGCGAGTAAGTGGTGAACCCTCGCGGCAATGCTGGGCGGTATTAATCAGAATATCTACTTTACCGCCAATCGAGCCTGCGAGTTTGGTAATTGAATCCGTCTGCGTGACATCAAGTGGTGCAAGCTCGCTATTGGGGAGACCTAAAACTTCATTGCGATTGGGAAATGGTTTCCATGTTTCGGGAATGCCCAAAAACACCTTTCCCACTTCAGCTTTGACAAGCTCTCTTGCCAAAGCCTGACCGACCGGATTTGTTACATCCGTAATTAAAACACGCCGGAATTTAGGATCACAATTTAACTCACGCATAATTTTATCCTCTAACATATATTTCGTATCGTCAAGCGGCAACGCCATCACCACGCCCTGCCCCGATTTATCAGTTCGCGCTATCAAGCGTACTTCATCGCCTTCGCAAATATCCTCATGGATATGCGCCATTAATGTCGGTCCATCAGCGGTTTTAATCGTACCGACCCGCCATGGCATTCTTTCACGAAAATAAACATTGGTGCTATTATTCAAAACCGTCTCGGCCAGAAATTTGCCTCGTGGCTTAGCATCTTTCCAGATTAGTTTTTCCGACCAGCAAGACGGACAAATATCGCGCGCCGGATAAAATATCGCACCGCATTCAGCACAATTTTGTAAGCTGAAGCACCCTTCCGCCGCGCGCGCCGAAAAGCCCAGCATCGCCCGTGACCGCAATAAAGGCGGCGGCGTTACTGCTCGTGACCGCTTAAGCGGATTTTTGCGGGGTGGTTTTTGCAATGGCTTAACCATGCCCACCCCCTGCTTCTAAAATGGTTGCCGCACTACATATGCCGCGATCAAAATTTATCATCCCAAAACCCGAAACTAGCCCATAGCGTGGATTTTCCACCTGCCCACCCAAAGCCTGTCCGGTAAGCTGGCGGATAGCATCAACCAAACCCAAATAGCCACCTGCGGCGCCCGCCTGACCAACCGATAATTGCCCCCCTGATGTATTATGCGGAAAATCACCGGCAAGGGTTAAATCATGGTTGCGGACAAATTCGGCGGCTTCACCCTTTTCGCAAAACCCCAAATCTTCGATCTGCATCATACAAATCACCGGATAGTCATCATAGGTCTGTAGAAAGTCGATTTTATCTGGCGTTAATCCCGCCATGCCCCATAACATATCGCGGTCAACCGTCCAGCCGCCGCGCAGCTGAATATCATCATCCATATGGGCATTATGACGTTCAATAATACCGTTAATATAAACAAAGGGAAACCGCATGGCTTTCGCGGTTTCTTCACGCATCACGACAAAACCATCCGCCCCCGCGCAAGGCATCACGCAATCAAATAAATGTATCGGCGCGGCAATCACGCGGGCGGCCATATATTGCGTAAGCGTGAGGGGCTTTTTCATGAGCGCATGTGGAAACTGCAACGCATTTTCGCGTTGTGCCACACAAATGCGCCCGAAATCTTCGCGCCCGACACCATATGTATTCATATAGGCTTTGGTCATGAGCGCGAAATTACCATTCGGGCCGCCCGAACCATAAGGATAGCTTGCATCTTGTGAAAAACGGCTAAAACTGGTCAGCATATCACGAAAGGAATGCACCGTATTTGTGTCGCCCGCCACACAGGCAACAATATTCGCATCACCTGCCTGCACAGCTCGTGCAGCGCGGCGCAAAGCAACAATGCCGCAAGCGCCGCCCATCGGAATATGATCCAGCCAGCGTGGTGACACTCCCAAATGCTGACACAAGCCCACGGCCGTATCGGGAAAAAGGTTGAAAGAGGAAACACAAAACCCATCAATATCCTGCGGCGTGAGACCCGATATTTCACTTATCATACGCAACGCTCGCCCAATCCACCAATGGGCAGTTTTGGTCGTATAACGTTCATAGGGAACGCTCACCGGCAAAGCCGCCACAACATTTGTGAAATCTTTTGGATAACTTGTCACTCTACTATCCTTTTTCGTGATTTTAACTTACCAAAATCATAAAAATCCCCGCGCCCGAATAAATCCGCCGCCTGTTTTTTAGCTTGCGGGCGTTTTACTTTTTGCGATGCCGTAACGATAATTTCATCAACAAAAGAAATATAGGCAGGCGCTTTATAATAGGCCAATTCAGCAAAACATTGATCGAAAAGCGTTCGTGCCAAACCTTCCCTATCGTCCACATTTTTACTTAACACAATAATCGCCATAACTTCCTCACCGCGAATATCATCTGCTACGGGAACAGCCACACAAATTTCGATATTTTCATTGCGAAGCAAAACGGTTTCCACCTCAACCGCAGAAATATTCTCGCCACTACGACGGATAATGCTTTTAAGTCTATCGACAAAATAAAAATGACCTTCTGCATCGCATTTCACCGCATCGCCGGTATGAAACCAGCCATCTGACCAAGCGTCTTCGGTGGCGTCTTCATTTTTCAAATATGAAGAGAAAAAATATTGCCGCAGATTATTTCCCGCGCGGCGCACTTGCAATTCTCCACTTTCATCAACGCCGCAAATCGTGCCATCCTCCGCAACGATGCGCGCCTCCAACCCTTTTGGCAATTTTCCAAAGCAGCGCGTGCCGACATGGCGTGGTTCATGTTGAGCCGTAATCCATGCTCCCGCACCGGTTTCCGTCATCGACCATGCTTCAATCAGGGGAATTGAAAAACGGTCTTCGAAACGCTGATGATGAACAGGATCACAACCAGCTCCAAAAGCAAATTTTATCTGCCCGTCAGAATTATCAAATTTAGTCTCCGAATCTCCAAGCAACATTGCGGGCATAACACCTAGATAATGCATGATGGTCGCTTTGCTTTCAACAATGCTATCCCACCATGTCGAAGGATGAAACCTTTCGAGTTGAATGAGACAACCGCCACTTTGTATCATCGCCATAAATGAGCAGGCCAGCGCGTTCATATGGGTAACAGGTAAAGGGGTTATTAAACGTTCTTTACCTTCTTCAAATTGACAATGGCCGCCAAGCGAAACATAAAATTCACCAATATGTAAAAAATACTCATTGCTCAATAGGCAGCCTTTTGGCTTACCCGTTGTACCTGAGGTGTAAAGAATAGCTGCCTCGGATTGCCTATTCGTTTCACCCTTTGTTCCTATCAGTAGATTTACCCGTGCCGCCATAGTTTCATCAATAATGACAGAGATATCTTGTGAACAGTTTTGGGTTAATTTTTCCAGACGCTCGCAGAAAGGCGCAATGGTGATAATGATTTCCAACTCACTATGCTCGATAATATAAACTAATTCTTGCTTCTGCATTTCAACATTAAGAGGAACAAGGCTAGCCCCCACACTATTGAGCGCGATAAAATATAAAAAAAACTCGGGCCGATTTTCAAGCGCCACGCCAATGCGTGTGCCTATACCAATATTCATCTGCATAAAAATATCACGCCATTTGGTGACAAAATCCACCGCCTGTTTATAGGAATAGGTGCGTGTCTGCTGATTATAAATCTCAGCCGTCTCCTGCGGTACATAAAGAAATGGATTATCGGGAAATCTGCCCGCCGTTTGGAAAAAGAGGTCTGCAATGTTTTTTATCTCAGACATTTGATTTTTCCTTTAATCTTTCAATCTCTAACGCAAGAGAAGTCGCGCTATTTTTTTCTAAAGCATAATCACGCAAACGAATAAATTCCTCAGAACTATCAATGACAGCGAGCCCATCAAATAATAGCCTAAATTGCGTTTTTCCGTTTTCATATGTATCACCATAGCCTTTAAGCAAAACGGGCAAGCTCGCAACAGCGCTCGCGAGCGCATAATTTTTTTGTGATAAGTCTTTCAATTTGTCCAGCCATATGACAATTTCCATATTTTCATTTTGAAACTTATAAGATACGCGGCGTATAAACCGTAAGGAAGATAAGACGTAAAGTAATAAGAAGCCGAATAATCGATTGCTATTTATACGGCGGCCTTTTTTGAAAAATAGGTTTAAGAAAGTTTTTAGGCTTTTGCCTTTATATATAAGTTTTGAAAAAGGGTACGGCAAAATATCCAAAACCTCTTCAAGGCGCGGATGAAAAAATTCGGAAACCGAATAAACTTGCCCCGCCTGCACGCCATACTCTTCACGAATATGCGCAAAGCGCCCAGCTCGTACTTTCAAATCAGAGACACGAATAAGGTCTTCGCCGCACATCCACAAAGCCAGATATTTTGCGACCTGCTGCGATAAATATTTGGTCTCATCCAAGGCAATAATGTCCTCTAACCGCGCAAGATAGGTTTTTGCATATTTTATATCTTGATAATCCGCACAAAGGCGTACCCCATGCCCTGCCGTTTCATGCAATTCTAAGGGCAGAGTATCAATCAGCTTTTGTAAGACTTTGGGCAATTTCTGTTTTTCGGCCGCAGGCTGAATATTGGTGTTTACTGTCACAGTTTCGGTTAAATTCAAACCATGTTCAAAACCTGCTAAATTGCTGTCAACCGCGCGGTCGGATTTGGCAATAACATGTTTGTAATTGGCAATCGAAAAAGGTAATTTTTTTGATGCCGCCAACATACCGAACATCACAGCACTAATAATACAACCGCACTGATTGGCAGCGTCTTGCATATCGCTAATCTGAATATTATCGGTGAGCGCTTTTGCATTTTCATATATTTTATCAGTATCGGCCCGTCCATCTGCGCGCTCGGTTTTTTCATCAATCGCATAAACTCGATGAGACGACGCAATCAATGTGGTCTGTGCGCTCACCAGCCCGCGCGTTATGGCACGTCCAGCTTCCATAATTTCAGACGCAATGACAATATCGACATCGCCCGCAACCGGCATGAGCGCGAGTACCGGCTCTGTTTTTTGATTGATGAGCATTGTTCGCGGATAAAGTTCCAGATAATAGACCGTAGCGCCGGTACGCTGCGCAACCCCCGGTACTGAGGTATATTGCGCCTGATAACCCGATAGCTCCGCCACTTCGACAATCCAATTTGCCAGCGTACCACCACCCTGCCCCCCCAAAGCATGGATGGATATTTTCGTAATTTGTGACTCTGTGGGGTGCGAATTTGACATTTATACAGACTTCATATCGTAATAATTATGGCTTCTGAATTTGTGCCATTTTTGTAAAAGATGAATAATCGATGACGTGATCTTAAACCCCAAACGCTCCAATAAAGACGGATTATTCACCACATCGACGCGGTAAAAGCTCGGACATAAAATCGCGGCATGGGCATTTTCACCGCATACACCGCACCCGACACAGCTATTGTCAATATAGGTAATCGGGTGGTCGCGTAAGGGATTCGGATTTTCTTTAATGGTCAAAGACGGGCATCCCGATAGACGAATACAGGCATGGTCGCCGGTGCAGGTTTCCGCATCAACACCAAAGCGACTATTGACAATCCGTTTGCCCTCTTTAATGGCACGTTGCTTTTGCGGGCGTTCGCGGCGTTGCCGGTTCAACATACATTCCGATTGTGCAATGATGATTTTAGGCCCTTTTTCTTCAGTGGTCAGCGCTTCGAGAAGATTATCCCGCATTTTGCCGACATTATAAGAATGAATTTCACGCACCCATTTCACCCCGACACCTTTGACGGCTTGCGCTATTGGATGCTGCGTAGTGCGGGTTTTATTAACCGCCAATGAAGAGAGCAAATCCTGCCCCCCTGTGGCTGCTGAATAACCATTATCGACAATAATCAGCACATCATCACTTTTATTAAAAACCGCATTGGCGACACCGCTGGTCAAGCCATTATGCCAGAACCCGCCATCCCCCATAACACTGACCGTCCGTTTGCTATCAATGCCGTTAAAGGCAGATGCCCCCGCCCAGCCCAGACCATAACCCATTGTTGTATTGCCAATGTTAAAGGGGGGCAATATCGAAAACAAATGACAGCCAATATCACAGCTTACATGTAAATCGCCATGCGCTTCTTGGGCGAGCGTCATGGCAGAAAAAATCGGGCGTTCCGGACAGCCTGTGCAAAACCCCGCCGGACGCGCGGGTATAATATCACTAATCTCTTGAATGAGCGCGGTGTTGTCGGTCGAGATATTATGCCCCATTTTATCTTTATTTCCATCTTGCAGAAAAGCCGCCAACCCGTCGCGCAACACATCGCCCGTATACTCGCCCGCCATTGGCAGAATATCTTTGCCCTGCACGCGGGTTCCAATATTTTCTTTTTTCAAAATGCTGCAAATTTCCTGCTCGATAAAAGCAGGCTGCCCTTCTTCAATCACCAGCACCGATTTTTTATCGGCACAAAACCCTTTCACCTCATCACCAACCAATGGATAGGTGACATTCAAACAATAAATCGGAATATCCGTATTGCCAAATTCATCTGCTTGACCCAGTAAACGAAGGGCAGTCATCAGCGTATTATAAATGCCGCCCTGCACGATAACCCCCTTTTCACCGGTCACACCACCCAAAAACTCATTGAGATGATTATCCTTTATAAATTTTTTCGCCGCCGGTAAGCGATGCGCAATTTTCTCTTTCTCATGCAGGAAATTTGCCGGCGGCAGCACAATTCTATCCGTATCACGGACAGGTTGCGCGAGCGCGTCAGCAAGGCTAAATTCAGCCCGCCGATTATCTTTCGCCGTGAAGCTGCCATATAAATGACAGGCACGGATTCTCAGTTCCAGCATTACGGGCGTGTTTGAGGCTTCTGAAAGCGCAAAAGATGTCTCCACCATATCAACAATTGCGGTGAGATTGGGGCGTGGATCGACCAACCAGATTTGCGATTTCATTGCAAAAGCATGCGAGCGTTCCTGCATAATCGACGAACCCTCGCCATAATCTTCCCCAATGATAATCAGCGCACCACCTTTCACCCCGCCCGAAGCAACATTCGCCAACGCGTCTGACGCGACATTTGTACCAACAGTTGATTTCCACGTCACCGCGCCGCGCAAGGGATAATTCACCGATGCCGCCAACATTGCGGCAGCCGTTGCCTCACTTGCGGAATGTTCGAAATGAACCCCCAAATCACCCAAAATATCCTGCGCATCGGAAAGCACATCCATCAGATGAGAAATCGGCGCACCTTGATAGCCGCCAACATAGCTCACACCCGATTGCAGCAAGGCTTTGGTTACGGCCAAAATCCCTTCGCCGGAAAATGTTTCTCCAGCTCCGATTTTTAGTTCTTCAACTTCTTTTTTGAAAGATCTTTCCGCCATATTCGCCTTTTATATTTTACCCAATATATTCAAAGCCAATTCCAGATCAGACTTATCCATGTCGTTGAGAATCTCGTCAACCCATTTTTCATTATCCGCTGCCATAATATGGAATTGTTCTTTCCCTTTTTTCGTGAGTTTCACTTTTATCGCGCGCCTATCACCCGCGACCGCACATTGTTCAGCCAATCCATCGTCAACAAGACGCATGATAATGCCCGTCACATTGCCGTTCGACACTTTCATTTTAGTAGAGATTTCACTCATTTTTAACCCGCCATCAAACCGCTCAAGCAACGACATAACATCAAAGCGCGCAAGTGTGGTGTTAAAGTCCTTTTTGAAATTACCGTTCACCTGACGCTCAATCGCGCGCGAGACTTGCAGAATTTTAAGCCATACCCGTAATCTTTGTTTTGATAAAGATTTACCGTAAGGTTTCAAATTTCACCCCCCGATATGGAAATTGCTTGCCCGTTTATCGCCGCCGCATTTTCATCGCACAGCCAGAGAATAGAGCTGGTGACCTCCGCTGGGGTGATGAGTTTTTTTTGTGGATTAAATTTCACCAATTCGGCTAGCGTGTCTTCTTGTGAACGCATCGTTTGCGCCATAATATTATCAATGCTTCTTTGCGTCATTTCAGTATCAAGAAACCCTGGGCAGATGGCATTGGCGGTAATTCCCGTATGTGCGAGTTCCAGCGAGAGTGCCCGTATCAAACCGATAACACCATGTTTGGCAGCGACGTAAGCACTCACATAGGAATAGCCCTTTAACCCCGCCGTTGATGATACGGCAATCAACCGCCCCCATTTTTTATCCATTTTCTTTAATGCTTCGCGAAAGGTAAGATATACGCCGGTCAGATTTATGTCCAGCATATTGCGCCATAGCTGCATATCGGTTTTCTTAAATGCCGCACTTGCCGAGGAACCCGCATTGGCAATCACAATATCAAAGGGCTTTTGGGTTGCGAAAAAGTCGGTCACCGCGGTTTCATCTGTCACATCAAGAGATTGGGCGCTGATATTTTTATGGCGTTGGGCGGTTTTGGTCAGTGGTTCTAACGCGCGCCCGCAAATAACGACTGTGGCACCTTGTTGCGCAAATTCAACCGCCATATAAGCGCCCAATCCGGTGCCGCCGCCGGTTATCAGAATATGTTTTTCATGCAAATTCATATTGCGATTCCGGTCGTTTCAATTCGTTCGGCAAGCCGCTGCGCCTGATCACGAGCCGCCAAATATGGTTGTGGCCATTGGCAGGATGTATCTTTTGCGTCAATGCCCGCATGTAACGTCCAATATGGATCAGCCAAATGCGGCCGTCCGATACAAACCAAATCGGCGCGTCCCGCCATTAAAATAGAATTAACCTGATCGGCATCATAAATATTACCAACCGCCATTGTCGGCACATGACCGTCATTACGGATACGGTCTGAAAATGGGGTCTGAAACATCCGCCCGTAAACCGGCGCAGCCTGCATAGATGTCTGCCCTGCCGAGACATCAACAATATCGACACCGGCTTTTACAAAATAACGAGCAATCTCAACCGCATCATCGGGTTGAATGCCGTCATCGCCGCACCAATCATGTGCTGAAAGACGAACCGACATAGGTTTATCAACGGGCCACACAGCGCGCATTGCCGCGAAAACACGTAACGGATAGCGAAGACGGTTTTCAAGCGTGCCACCATAGGCATCCGTCCGCTGATTGGAAAGCGGCGAAATAAAGGACGACAATAAATAACCATGAGCCGCATGTAGCTCTATCATATCAAAGCCTGCCCGCGCAGCCATTTCAGTGGCGGCGACAAATTGATGAAGCACTTTTTCCATATCAGCTTCATCCATTTCTTTGGGCGTTGCATTATTCTCAGACCACGGAATTGGCGAAGCAGATAATAAGTCCCAATTACCATCGGGCAAGGGCGCATCCATGTCTTCCCAGCCTAGCTGTGTTGACCCTTTACGGCCGGAATGACCAATTTGGCAGCAAACTTTCGCGGCGGTTTCTTGATGAATGAAATCGATAATGCGCTTCCAGCTGAGCTCATGTTCGGGCGCGTAAAGACCCGGACAACCCGGTGTGATACGCCCTTGCGGACTAATGCAGGTCATCTCAACCGTCACCATGCCCGCGCCCCCCTTGGCGCGTTCGCTATAATGGCTAAAATGCCAATCAGTGGGCGTGCCGTTAACCGCCTTATATTGCGCCATTGGTGAGACAATAATGCGGTTTTGTAATTGCATTTCCCTGATTTTGAAAGGGGTAAACATTGGTGTTCGCGCACCCTCCGATACGCCCGCGCGTTTTTGAAACCAGTTCTCGGCTTGCTCCAACCATGCCTTATCGCGCAGCCGCAAATTCTCATGGCTGATACGCTGCGAGCGGGTTAAGAGCGCATAGTTAAATTGCACAATATCCATATCCCAATAGCGATCTATTTGCTCAAACCATTCCGTCGAATTACGCGCCGCCGATTGTAGGCGCAACACATCAAGCCGCCGTTCTTCCTGATAAAGTTTGAAGGCATCTTCACGTTTTTCTTCCGTGTGAATATAATTGGCAAGTGCTATCGCGCTTTCGAGAGCAAGCTTACTACCCGATCCAATCGAGAAATGTGCCGTGGCAGAGGCATCTCCAAGCAATACGACATTTTTATAATGCCATATGTCACAATTCACACGGGTGAAATTTAACCACGCCGAGCCCCGCAAATGGTTTGCATTACTCATCAATTTATGCCCGCCTAAATGTTTTGCGAAAATTTTCTCGCATGTGCGCAGAGACTCATCAAGCGACATTTCATCAAACCCCCATGCCGCCCATGTGTCAGCATGGCACTCGATAATAAAAGTTGCCGTATCATCATCAAATTGATAAGCATGAACCCAGATTCGTCCATGCTCGGTCTCTTCAAAAATAAAGGTGAACGCATCATCAAATTTCTGCTTTGTGCCAAGCCATGTAAATTTACAAGCCCGAACATCAAGATTTGGCATAAAGGCATCGGCAAAGTGATGTCTCACTTTTGAGTTAATGCCGTCACTGGCAATAACAATATCATAATCCTCCATCAAGGTTTCAATGTTATCTATTTCCGTTTCGAAATGAATCTTAACCCCCAAATCGGTAGCTCGTTTTTGCAATAGCGATAACAGAAGATGCCGCCCAATGCCACAAAACCCATGCCCAGAAGAGGTGATGGAGTGACCGTCTTTGCGAACGTTAATATCATCCCAATAAGCAAAGTGGTCATGTATATGTTTTGCACTTATTGGATCGGCTTGCCGCATATTTTCAAGCGTTTCATCCGACAAAACTACGCCCCAGCCAAATGTATCATCAGGCTTATTTCGTTCAAAAACCTCTATCTCGAAATCGGGGCGTTTGAGTTTCATTGTGATTGAAAAATATAAGCCGCCGACACCTCCACCAATAGCTGCAATTTTCATACTCGCCTCCCATTTTACATTTCAATGTGTTCGTATATAATATTAGACATCAAAATATATTTCAAGTATAAAATATCTATAATTAAACAATTTAAGGGATAAATATGACTTCTAAAACGATACAACCCGAAGGCTGGAAAGCGGCAAAAGGATATGCAAATGCCATACTCTCACAAGGCCGTTTCCTGTTTCTTGGTGGGCAAATAGGCTGGAACGCCCAGCAGGAATTTGAAAGCGATGATTTTATTGAACAATTTAAGCAAACCCTCAAAAATATAAAAACTCTGATTGAAGAAGCCGGCGGCCAAATTGAGCATATCACCCGCCTTACATGGTTTATCACCGACAAGGCCGCTTATGTTGAAAATTTGAAAGAAATTGGTGATAGCTATCGCGATGTCATGGGCTATCATTTTCCAACCATGTCGGTCATCGTCGTTTCGGCGCTTATTGAGGATCGCGCAAAAATCGAAATTGAAGCAACCGCCATCTTGCCTGATTAGAGAAATTGGCGCATAATTATTAGATGATAAGTTATGATAAAGAATTAGTCGTCAATTGGGGCGAATCAGATCCCTTTGGTCTGGTCTATTTTCCGCGTATATTGGCGTGGTTTAATGATACCGAACACGAGCTTTTTGCGCGCCTTAATTACCCTGTAAATAAAATGATTGAAGAAAACAGAAGTGCTTTTGTCATGGGCAAAGTCGCGTTTGAGTTTGTCGGCCCTGCCGCTTATGGCGATCGGGTGCGCTCCACCATAAAAGCCGATAAAATCGGCAACTCAACGATTGCATGGAAATGCGAAGCGTTTAACCAGACAACCAGCACATTAATGGCGACGGGCATGGCAACCCGCGTCTATGCAAAAATCCTTGAAGACGGAAATCTAAAAGCCATGCCCATCCCAGATGATATTCGTGCTTTTATTAGCAAAGACAGCGACGAGCTTACATAAAAGCCTGAATGCCAGTAATGGCGCGCCCTAAAATCAGCGCGTGCACATCATGCGTGCCTTCATATGTGTTGACGGTTTCTAAATTCATGACATGGCGAATGACGTGATATTCATCGGAAATGCCGTTGCCGCCATGCATGTCGCGGGCGGCGCGCGCAATATCCAGCGCCTTGCCGCAATTATTACGTTTAATCAAGCTAATCATTTCGGGGGCGAAATTATCCGCATCCATCAGACGTCCAACTTGCAAAGCGGCTTGCAGACCAAGGCTAATCTCGGTTGTCGCATCAGCAAGTTTTTTCTGCACAAGTTGAGTGGCGGCAAGCGGGCGGTTAAATTGTTTACGTTCAAGCGTATAATCGCGCGCCGCCGCAAGGCAAAATTCGGCAGCCCCCATCGCGCCCCATGCTATGCCATAGCGTGCGCGATTAAGACAGCCGAAAGGAGCGGCCAAGCCTTGCGCATTAGGCAGCAGATTTTCTTCTGGCACAAAAACATCACTCATGGAAATCTCGCCGGTGATGGAAGCGCGTAGTGAAAACTTGCCTTCGATTTTAGGCGTGGTGAGCCCTGCCATACCTCGCTCCAAAATAAAGCCGCGAATGGCATTATCATGCGCTTCCGATTTTGCCCAAACCACCATCACATCGGCAATCGGGCTATTGCTAATCCACATTTTTGCGCCGTTTAAGATATAACCGCCATCGGTCGGTACAGCGCGGGTTTCCATACTCCCTGGGTCAGAACCGGCATTGGGTTCGGTGAGCCCGAAACAGCCGATATATTCGCCTGTCGCCAGCTTGGGGAGATATTTTTGTCTTTGCTCCTCCGCGCCATAAGCATAAATCGGGTGCATCACCAGCGAACTTTGCACTGATATGGCCGAACGATAACCGCTATCAACGCGTTCAATCTCACGGGCAATTAATCCATAAGCAACATAAGATGAATCAGCACAGCCATATTGCGTAGGCAAGGTGGAGCCAAGCAAACCTTGCTCGCCCGCTTCATTCATAATCTCGCGATCGAAATGCTCATCGCGATTGGCCTTTTTCACACGTGGCATCAGGCGCGATTGGCAAAACTCACGCGCTGCATCGCGAATAATGCGCTCCTCTTCATTTAACTGTTCATTGAGGAAAAACGGATCTTCCCATTGAAAAGCCACAACCCCTTTTTTATAATTCATACTCATAATAATATTCCTATTCTGATAAAAGCTGACGGGCGATAACAATTTTTTGAACTTCGGACGCACCCTCATAAATGCGTAAAGCTCTTATCTCCCGATATAACTCTTCGACCTTAACACCTTTTTTTACACCAAGACCGCCGAAAATTTGCACAGCCTTATCTATGATTGTCTGAGCATGATCGGTTGAAAATAACTTTGCCATGGCCGCTTCGCGCGTCACACGATTTTTTTTAACATCTTTGATCCAGGCCGAACGGTAAATTAACAAAGCCGCAGCATCAATCTCCAGCGCCATTTCTGCCAATATGGTTTGCGTTAATTGTAAATCCACAAGTCGGTCAGCGAAAATTTTGCGTTGCCCCGCCCGTGCAATCGCTTCGTCCAAAGCCCGTCGCGCAAACCCTAAAGCCGCCGCGCCAACCGTTGTCCTAAAAATATCCAAAACCGAAAGGGCGATTTTCATACCCTGCCCTTCTCCGCCAACCAAACGTTCGGCTGGTACAATACAATCACGAAAACCCAGTTTCGCGAGCGGGTGCGGGGCAATCACATCAATGCGTTCATCAATCGAAAATCCTTCATCATCCGCTTCAATTACAACTGCAGCAAATTTTTTATCAGCTTCACCAAAGCGCCCGAACGTCACATAAAAATCGGCAATGCCGCCATTTGAAATCCATGTTTTGTGACCATTCACATGATAGCCGCCATCAGTTTGGCTTATCACGGTCGACATATTAGCAACGTCTGAACCTGCATTATCTTCAGATAAAGCAAAAGCTGAAATCTTCCGTCCCATTGCAACATCACGCAAATATTTTTCTTTGAGTTCCTGTGAACCAAACAGACTAATCGCTCCCGTGCCTAAGCCTTGCATGGCAAACGCAAAATCAGCAAGGCCCGAATAACGGGCAAGCGTTTCGCGAATAATCGATAGGGATCGCACATCCAACTCATCATGTACACCACCAAACGCCTTCGGCACGGCATAGGCCAACCAACCTGCTTCCCCTAATAGGGAAACAAGTTTCCGACACGTCGCATCGACATTTTCATGCGCTTCATGATTATCCGTAATCGGCGGAATATGTTCTGCCGCCCATGAATCAAGCGCCAGGGCGAGGTTTTTATGCTGTTTTTCTAGAAACGGCCAATCCAAATAAGTTTTATCGCTCATTAATTAATTGCCCTCAAAAATCGGTTTTTCCTTCGCCACAAAAGCATTATAAGCGCGCTTAAAATCTTCCGTCTGCATACAGATTGCTTGGGCTTGAGCTTCCGCTTCAATCGCTGTGTCAAGGCTCATATCCCATTCCATGTTAAGTTGGTTTTTGGTGATGCCATTGGCAAAAGCCGGCCCCGCCGCAATACGTTTGGCCAAGGTCATGGCTTCATTTTCAAGATCAGCCGTTTCGACGATTTTATTAAAATATCCCCATCTTTCACCTTCTTCGGCACTCATATTACGCCCCAAAAATAAGAGCTCACTGGCGCGCCCTTGCCCGATAATGCGCGGCAAAATTGCACAAGCGCCCATATCACAACCGGCAAGGCCAACACGATTAAACAAAAAAGCGGTTTGCGCGTTCGGCGTGGCCAAACGAAAATCAGATGACATGGCAATAATCGCGCCTGCGCCGGCACTCACCCCGTCAATCGCCGCAATAATTGGTTGCGGGCAACCACGCATGGCTTTCACCAAATCCCCCGTCATCCGGGTAAATTTCATGAGCTCCACCATATTCATTTTCGTAAGCGGCCCGATAATGTCATGCACATTGCCGCCTGAGCAAAAATTTCCTTCATTGCTGCCAAAAATCACCGCTTTCACATCGTCAACATAATTTAACGCCCGAAACATGTCGCGTAATTCGGCATAAGATTCAAATGTGAGTGGGTTTTTCTGCTGCGGCATATTTAGCGACACACGACCAACGCCCTCACAAAAAGACCATATAAAATGTTTTGGTTGAAAATTATCTGCTTGAAAATCCATACTCTCCTCCGAATTTATAAAAGTTTATTCAAAACCCCTATAAGCGTTTCAATCTCGCTTTTTGATAAGGTTTTGAAAATTTCATTCATCCATTTTTTATGTTGCGCCGCTGCTTTTGAAAATAATTTCTTACCTTTCCCAGATAACGAATAAATAGCAACACGTGCATCTTTTTTGTCAGATCTACGAATCACCAAACCGTCATCTATTAATGCCGAAACAAGTTGCGAGATATTACCTTCCGTTACAAATAATTCTGCCGATAAATCTTTTGCCCGAATGCCGTCTTTACCCGCACGCTCCAAAGCAGATAAAGCATCAAAGCGGGAAATTGACAATTTTGTTTCCGAAAGAAAACGCACATTTATGTCTCTGCGGATTTGTCTAGTCTTTCTAAGCATTGAAAGCCATGCACGCAAAACCAACAATTCTTTTTTCATCTTTCCCTCAATATATTTTTGTCTATAATTAACTTTAGTAGTAAAGTAAAAAAAAGTCAAGGGGCGTAAAAATGTGGAAACCAAAAGAAAGAATAAATTTCGAAACCAAGGTTACAAAATGGCCATCGGCAGAAGAGGCGGCAAATTCTTTATTATTTTCGCCCTTAAAATATAAAAACCTCACTGTTCAAAATCGATGCTGGATACCCGCTATGGTTCCGTGGCGCGCCACCGAGCAAGGCGAAGTCACACAAGATGTCATTGATTGGTATAGGCGCTTTGCCAAAGCCAAGCCGGGCGCAATCATTGTCGAAGCAACCGGTATTCGGGATATTGCCTCCGGCCCTCTTTTGCGTGCCAGTCATGACCGTTATATTGACGGGCTTCGCAAAATCGTCACCGCTGTGAAACAGGCAAGTCATGGACAAACACAAATTTATATTCAGTTGATTGATTTTCTGAGCATTCGCCGTCGCCCGCGCGCAGAAGATTTCTTTTCGCGCTTCTTGCAAATTACCGATCTACATTTTGACAAAACCGGATTATCAGATGAACAGGCTGTACGTGATTATCTTCTTGGCGCCACTGATGAGACACGAAAGTCAATTCTGACAGAACGTGAATTTGAAGATTATATGCGTGGCTATCGTGAGCGTGTGACCGATATGGATTTAGACCATATTCGCGACCTCCCGGAAATTCTGCCGGAACTTTTCGCGCAAGCCGCAATCCGCGCCCAAAGGGCGGGTTTCGATGGGGTTGAACTGCATTATGCCCATGCCTATACAATGGCCTCCTTTTTATCGGCTCTAAACACACGCGATGACGGTTATGGCGGCAGCGTTGAAAATCGCTGCCGATTACCATTACAGGTATATCACACCACCCGCCAAGCCGTTGGCGATGATTATACGCTTGGCTGCCGTATGCTATCCGAGGAATGCCTTGAGGGCGGTTCTTCTGTATCTGACGCGCTTTATTTTTCCGAAAAATTTGCCCGCGCCGGTATGGATTTTATTTCTCTGTCGCGAGGCGGAAAATTTGAAGATGCCGCCACCCCTAAAGCGGGGCAAGCAATTTATCCCTATACGGGGCAAAGCGGTTATGAATGTATGCCACATCATATTTCGGATTCACATGGACCTTGGGGACGCAATCTTGCGCCTGCCGTAAAAATTAAATCTCAGTTGAAAAAAAGCCAGCTCAAAACGCCGATTATTCTTGCCGGCGGCATGCATGGATTTTATCAGGTTGAAGAGATTTTGCAAAATGGCGATGCCGATATTGTCGGCTTTGCACGCCAGGCTTTGGCCGATCCTGACTGGTTTACCAAGGTTTTATCAGGGTCAGGTGATAATGTAAATTTATGCCTTTATTCAAATTATTGTGAAGGCTTAGACCAAAAACATAAAATGGTAACTTGTCAATTATGGGACAGAAAACGACTCGATGAGCCCAACCTACGCCTCACCCCTGACGGTAAAAGAAGGACAACAGCACCTTAATCGGTTACCAATGTAACTTCAGAAACGGTTGTCTTTTCGACGTCGAGCTTATAGAAGGAAACTTCCTTATATTTCAAATCCTCATAAAGCTGTATCTGGTCATCATAATGTGTGCCGCGTTCACCATTGGGCGCGATAAAACCACTCTGCCCCGGCGGTACGAATTCATAAAACCTCACCCGTCCATCTTTAAATACAGTCATATTATTTTCAGTGCCACGATTCATATAAGAGTGAGTTTTATGAAACTCATCCTCGCTGGATTGTATAATGCCGTTAAAATTCTTATTCTGAAAATGATTGGCAATCACCGACGCGCGCCAATGGTTCACAGCCTCACCGTGTTTTTCTTTAAGCCGGGCAAGCGCAATGTCTAATGACTTCAAAATCATCTGAGCGATCCTCTCACCATTGAGGAAATCATAGGCAATCTGCCCCTGTTTGGCCATCGCCGAAACTGAAACTTTCGTGCCAATGCCCAAATTCCAACCGCTTAATTTAGGTGCTACGCGGGTACCATGCGCGGTATCTGTATAAAAAGATAAGTAGCTTTCCGGAATATCATCAGCAAAAACCGTATCCAAGAAAGCCGGCAGGAAAGCAGCAAAAATTGCCGGTGCCACACCACCGAAATTTCCGTCTTTATCGGCATCACGAATTTGCATATCCCATGCAAGCAAAATCTCGATAGCCTTGCGGGTTCTCAGGCTTATCGAAGAATCAACCAAAACCTCTTCAAAATAAGGTATGAAATATTGCGCATTTACATTGGCAAAAGAAAATTTACCGACAACCGTATCCCATATTTCTGACGGTTGATAAGCTTGCTCCCGCGCGAAATAATCATACATAATCCGCACCCGATCAGCAGCAGCCCATGTATAATACCATTGACGTGCACCCCTATTATCCTCCATTCATAATTAGAGGTTTTTCAGTTTGTTGATACCCTTTTTGGGTGGTTGATGCAATCAGATATGGGGGTACCCCCATATCTGATTTACGTAAAAATTCCATTAGGGACAAACCCCCTAATGATGAATGCGGTCTATAGTGATTGTAATCATACCTCCATGCTTCCAAAACCTCCTTTGCTTGTGTCAACGATGAGAATAACGTCTCGTTCAGACATTCATCGCGTAATCTGCCATTAAAGCTCTCAATAAAAGCGTTCTGCACCGGCTTGCCTGGTTCGATATAATGCCAATCAAGCGACCTGTTCTGTTCCCACTGTAAAACCGCATGGCTGGTGAATTCCGACCCATTGTCACTGACAATCATTTCTGGTTCACCATATTCATCAATTCAGCATGTCAAGTGTGCGTACAACCCGATGACCCGATATACTGGTATCAGCCATCAGGCAAAGGTTCTTACGAGAATAATCATCAACAATGGTGAGTATCTTGAAACGGGTACCGTTGGTGAAACTATCTGATACAAAATCCAGCGACCAGCCCAAAAACTAACATCGGCCAGCACGTGAAGGCATAAGCATCGGACAACGACTGCCTTGTGCCCGCTTACGCCCTTTACCTTTGCGTATCTGTAGGCCTTCTTCGCGATAAATACGCCGCAGCTTCTTCTCATTCACATGAAAGTCTTCACGACGTAACAATATATGTAAGCGGCGATACCCAAACCGACGACGCTCATGTGACAGGGGCGTAATCAGGAGCATAACTCACCATCAACACAGGGTAGGGAACGATAACGTACCATTGAACGATCTGCTGATACTACCCCGCAAGCCCCTCAGAATCCAATAGGCGTTCATTCACACCGTAAATCCCACGAAGATACGATACGGCTTTGCGTTTGCCATTAGTTTTATGTGAGGAGACTTTACCACTTTTTTGAATTAATATCCTTCAACATTGCTATATCAAGGTGTGCTTCGGCCAGAAGTTTCTTCATCTTGTTATTCTCAGCTTCAAGCGTTTTAAGGCGCCTCGTTTCTAAACCCTGGCTTCCGAAACCGACAGGCCGCTATATTCGCTCTTCCAGTTGTAAAACGTCGCTGACGAAATACCATGGCGCCGACACAAATCTGATGTCTTCATCCCGCTTTCTTGTTCCTCCTATATTAACAGATACTCTAACAGAAAATGGATGGAATTTAGGGGCGCACGTCACCACATATCTGGCGAGGCCACGCCCTCTGCCGGTCGGTTATCCAATTCATTAACATATCCGTTGATGGGGTAATTAGTTTCGGATTATGCACGAAAGAGAAAATACCCTGCCAGTCCATAGAACTACCCCCATTGGCAATTAGACGCCCATTATGGTTAGGCACGCTTGGGATAATACCCGCCAAACACATAACCAATTTGCCCCTCGGCATCGGCATAATAAAGATTAACATTGATGGAAGATTTTGCCGCTGCTGTCAAAAATTCGTCGTAATTTTGCGCTTTCATAATTTCGATCCAGTCCATTAGCTGGGTAAGCTCTTTGCCATACCAACTTCTTTTTTTAGCAATGGCAATGCCTGCTTCCGGGTCATGCTCAACCACAACCCCATGAACCGAATGACAGACAGTGATTATTTCAGCAGGCCACCCTTCACAGCGATACTCGCTCCCGTTTTTCAAAGGGAATATAACCGTTGTTATAAAAATACTCATCAGGGTTATAAGGGTTCAGCTTTAGAGAAAATAAATCGACATTATCCCCCGCTCCCCAAGTTGACCCCCAAGCAATTTCGCCATTTTGCGCAAACATAATTGCCGGATAACCATAAGGCGTATTGCCAACCACCTCAAAACCTGCACCATGCAAGCCAACCGAATAAGTATAAGCGGGTGTATAAGTACCGAATTGCGACCCGTTTAGCAGCACGGCATCGGCATTTTTAGTTTGGATTTTCCAAATACAGCGAGATTACTAAAACCACTTACCGGTACCTCCTGGCAGCTATAATTTGACGATACAGATTTATAAAGCGCAAAGCTTTCCAGTATCGTCATACGAAATTTTTCTGTCGCCGGTTTCTGCCACTCACCTTTCTGAATGGTCGTCGGCGTTCCTCTATCTTCGACGGCATTAATAAATTATAAATTATCGCAGCTTTTGCTTCGCCATGCTTAGCCTTTAGTGCTTCAAAAATATCCGCATTGACCCGCTCGGAATTATAATCACCAAACCAGTGTACCATTGACCCAATGAAAACCATAGCCACATCATATTCGTCCCATCTCTGTTTAGGACGAAACCCGAAATCGATAAACTGTTTAGGCAATAGCTCTTCGGGATTTTTTCTTATTTCGGCTAGCCAGCGATTCATATCCGCCGCATAACCCTGCAAAACACCCCTTTGGTTCTTCGGTAAAGCATCAATTTGCTCCACAATCAATGCTGGCTTAAAACTTCTGATGATACGCTTATCATAGTCGAGATAATCCGACCCCAAAACCTCGGCGGTTCATCCCTGCACGCTACGTAAGGTCATATTCAATGAAAACAAGAGATCCTGAGCAATGCTATATCCATAGCCATAATATAAATCATAAACATTATCCGCATAAATATGCGCCCCACCGTAAGAATCACGTTTAATATTAACTTCACCGGCTGCCAATTTAGTGGCAAAACAACATAACACCAAAGCGATAAACCGCTTAAACATCGCCAATTTCTGCTTTAATACTCGCGATCTTAAAACGCTCGATTTCCTGCTGGCCTTTATCTGTATTATCCAAATACGAAAACAGAAATACCGCAAAGAAACCAAATGGCATACTAAATATAGTCGGATAAGCATAAGGGAAAATGGCTTTTTCATTACCCAGCACACCAACCCAAATGCTATCACTCAAAACAATTAGCACCATCGTAAAGACCAGCGCCAGCACACCACCTCGCGTTGCCCCATGCGAGGTTAGTCGCCCCCAATACATTGAGAAAATTAAAATCGGAAAATTCACACTTGCCGCAATCGCCATTGCAAAGGCAACCACAATGGCAATATTTTGAGTTTCAAACAAGCTGCCCAAACCAACTCCGATAATACCAATAACCACAACCGACCAGCGCGAAATTTTGAGTTCAGTATCATGATCACCCTGATTGTCTTTAAATGTCACCGAATATAAATCATGCGCAATCGTCGCCGCTGCTGAAATTGTTAGCCCCGCCACAACCGCTAATATGGTTGCAAAAGCAACAGCTGCCAAAAAGCCATAAAGAAAGTCACCACCAATCGCCCACGCCGCATGAATAGCTACCATATTCGCACCGCCAATCAGTTGTCCCGCATCATTATAAAATTCGTTCTGCCCCCAAAGCAGCACAATCGCGCCAAAACCGATAATCAAAATAAACAGATAAAAAATCGACATAAGGACAGTCGCATAAGCGACCGATTTACGAGCATCGGCGGCATCCTTCACGGTAAAAAACCGCATCAAAATATGCGGCAAACCAGCCATACCAAAACACATTGTCAGCCCTACTGTCACAACGTTAAGCGGATCATTTTGTAGCCAGCCGCCCGCAGATAAAATCGCTTCGCCATTATTATGTAATTGCGCCGCCTTCTCAAAAATAGTAAACAAACCAAATTTGAATGTCAAACCGAGAGCTAGCGCAGCACCAGCAATAATAAGCAGAACAGCTTTTACCATTTGCACCCATGTTGTTGCCAGCATGCCGCCAATAGAGACATAAATAATCACCAGCGCAGAGACAATCGTTACAGCCAACAAATAATCTATGCCAAATAAAAGTTCAATGAGCTTGCCCGCACCGACCATTTGCCCGATGAGATAAAACATCACCACAATCAACGAACAAATGGAAATGAGAATTTTAATTGCCTTACCATCAAAGCGACTGGTGACAACGTTAAAGAATGTATAATTACCGGAGTTACGAAAACGTTCAGCAATAAAGATAAGCATGAATGTCCAACCGACAATAATTGCATAGCTTAGAATATAAGCATCATAACCAATATTGAACATCAGCCCCGTAATACCAAGGAGCGTTGCCGCTGAAATGAAGTCACCAGCAATCGCCAAACCATTTTGCAGAGGTGTAATCTTGCCGCCACCCGTATAAAATTGATCGCGGTTTTTTGTATGTTGCGCGGCCCAATATGTAATCCCCATGCTGGAAAAAACGAAAAGTAAAAAAACCCAAATCGCCGTTGGGCTGGTTTCAACACCATCACTGGCATGGGTAAAACCTGATGATAAAAATAAAAGCAGAAAAGAAACGC
This sequence comes from Parvibaculaceae bacterium, assembly GCA_965199285.1. Taxonomy (GTDB): domain Bacteria; phylum Pseudomonadota; class Alphaproteobacteria; order RS24; family RS24; genus CBDDGJ01. The sequence continues at coordinate 438,756 of OZ240687.1, forward strand.
ATAACCATCTAAACATTGCGCTCTACCTTAATATCGCCTTTGACTTCGGTAATCGATTTATCCAGAACCTTATTTGCCCAAAAAGCATAATAAACTGTCAGCGCACACCCGCCAATCACTACAATAATCGAATACAGAATAGCTATCGTTACGCTATTAGAGGAAAAAGGTTGAATAGCACTAATTTCATGCCCGACAGACATTAGAAACAAATTCGTACCCAATAAAATGAAAAGAAAAACCGCTGCAAATTGCATGATTCTTTTTCTTTGCCTTCTTAATTTCTGAAATGAATCCAGCTTTTCAATCTCATCATATTGCATTTTCATAATCTCCCATTTTTATCACGCCAAAAGCGATCCTGTGTTCTAGGGAGGAGATAACACAGAACCGCCCTTGCGATTACCCTGACAAGATAATCAGGTATCAGACCTTGCAAAAGAGAACAAATTAAAACTCCTTCGTTACACTAATACCAAACACCCTTGGCTCACCTAAAACACCTATTTCACCGGGGCCAATCACATACACATGTGAGAAATAACGATCATCGGTCAAATTTCTACCCCAAAGTTTAACCTCAAGGTCACCATTACTATTCATCCAGCTGACATTTGCGTTAACAATTGAATAGGCATCTTCAACAACATCATTGTCAACAACATCACCTCGCTTTTTATCTGAATGAAGATATTCGGCATTATAAACTATCTCGGAGCCACCTGAAAGCGTCTGAGCGTAAAGAGCGTTCAAACTATATTTATTTTTCGGTGCCCGATTAAGCGGCCGCTTCACGATAATGTCACGCCCTGGATCAGTAGTGAAATATTGGCGGAAATTAAAGTTCGCATCCGTATCAAGATAAGCATAAGTACCACTTAACACTAAATCCTGGGTGGCTAACCATGTGAATTCAAACTCCACCCCCTTAACTTCGGCATCACCGGCATTAATTGTATCGAAATAACCGAAGCTCGACGGATCAGGGCTGCCACCGATTGGCGAATCCGGATCCTCAAGCAGACCAGGTCCGAAGCGTTGAAACTGCAAATTCTCATAATCAAGCTGAAAAACAGCACTATTTAACCGAAGCGTATCTTCAAGCAGTTGAGTTTTCACGCCAAGCTCAACATTGGTTGCCTCTTCCGGGTTAACACCAATATTGCGTGCAAGCTCTTCGTTGCGTGGCGCAGCACCAAACCCACCGGACTTATACCCCTTGGAATAGCTGAGATAAGCCATAAGGTCATCATTCGGTTCCCAATTCAGGCTAATTTTCGGTGATGTATTTGTCCATGAACGACTAGCCCGAATACCTGTGCCGGTCGTAATATTACCAAACTCTTCTTCAATTACAAAACCGCCATTGGTAACGCCGCCACTCGACGAAACAATTTCTTTTTCGTCTTTCGTGTAACGTATACCTACATTGAGTGACCACACATCCGTAATTTGCCAATCTGTATGGATAAAAGCCGCCCAGCTTTCTGTTTCGTTAATCTGGCGATAAGCGCCAACAGCATCATTCGTTTCGGGTGAACGCCGATCATCGGTTCCAGAGATACGTCTGAACCATTCCGACCGATCAGTTTCTTCCTTAAGATAAAAGGCACCAAGCAAAACATCCAGGTCATCCATAAGCTGTTGTGAATATCTAAACTCTTGCGTAAAGACCTCACTTTTATCATGAATTTCGTCAACCACATTAACCTGCGACACACCTACCGAATCCATCTCCCAATCTGCTTTGGTTTCATAATAAGCCGTCACCGAAACAAAATTTGCGCCACCGGCTAAGTCGTGGTCGATTTTAACACTATAGAGATCATTCGTACGTTTTGAAAAACCTTCCTGAGCCGGTACCGCGTCAAGGTTTTTTTCAGTTGCGCCAGTTGCATCATAAAGGCCACGCACGGCAGCGGTTTTCAAAGGAATACGCCCCATATCACCATTATCTTCGTCTTGCCTAGATGCAGTAAAAGTAATTTCCGTATCATCCAGAGCCCAAAGCAACTGACCTCGCAAATTTAACGCGTCTTCATCGTTAATTTTGTTACCAGTGCGGATGTTTTTTATATAGCCATCACTTTTGCGCGATAAAGCGGAAATTTTGAAAGCAAGATTATCCGCTACTGGACCGGTTACATAAGCGCCCAAATTGCGTCGTTCATAATTACCTAAATTCGCATTTACCTTGCTCTCAAAGTTTTCCAGATTAGGCTTCTTAGATGTAATGTTAATCGCGCCACCAATGGCGTTGCGACCAAATTGTGTTCCTTGCGGACCACGCAGAACCTCAATACGCTCAACATCAAAAAAATTAAAAGCTCCATTTGATACGCGGCCAAAATAAACATCGTCTAAGAATACGGCAACTGAATTTTCCGTTCCTGCGCCATCATCATTTGATGATATCCCGCGTAGGCTAAAAATTGCTTGGCCAGCACTAAATGGTGAAAAACTAAAACCCGGAACCCGAAGTGATAGACTAATCGGATCGGAAACATCTGATCGTTCGATTTCATCAGCTGTCATTGCAGTTACCGCAATTGGTGTGTCCTGCAAATTGGTCGCTTTACGCTCAGCCGTAACGATAATTTCATCTAGTGTCGCATGAGCAATACTCGGCAACGCTAAAAGCATAAACGCCGCCGTGCCTATGTTTAAATATGAATTAGGTTTCTTCATTTTTTCCTCCTTTGGTATCCAAACAACAGATTAGCAATCTGGCAAACTGGATCTGACACCTTTTATTGCATAAATCAATTATCATCGTCAATTATAATTTAGTTCTAAAGTTAATTTGTTTCTAAGTTTAGTTTACTTTTAAAGTTAATTCATAATGTGGTGTAAGATCGACAATAGAAATCTGTCTTTACCAGTTTGCCCAACAAACTCCATACCAATTGGCAAATTTTCCCGGCTTTTGGCAATTGGCAGAGAAAACGCAGGCAATCCTGCATTACTAGCAGGGTCGGTGTTTTGAATATATGTGGTAAATGTGTCTTTCTTTTCGCCATTGACTATGACACCGTCAAGAATGCCCTCAATATTGCGCGCGACAATCGGAACGGTCGGATATAAAATAACATCGATCTGATGGTTATAAAAATAATCCGTAAATAGAGCTTGCAAGGCCGGACGATGTATATTCAAAGCGTCATGATAAACATCTTCGCTGATTGCCTCCGAAAGCGCAGCCGCCATAATTGGCTGCACATCAGGGCTTTGAATATTCGCCAGCAATTCTTCCGGTGTCACCTCTGTTTGGAATGTCTTAAGATATTCCGGCATCACTTTGCCGGTTTCAAATAGTACAATTGGAAAACCAGCCTTGCCATTTGCGGCGGCGATATTTTCGATATCGGCCTCAATAATGGTGATGCCTTTTGTGCGCAGCTTTTCGGTGAAAGCATCAGCTGCGCGCATCACCTCTTCATCCAAACCGCTGTAAAAATGAGCCCGTGGCACACCCACTCTGATTTTACCTAATTCAATATCTTCGATTTTTGAATCACCCGTGACGATACCGTCAAGATAAATAATATCATCAATCTTCTGCGCCATAAAGCCAATCGTATCACGCGTCGGTGAAATGAGTGTTACCCCGTCTTGTGCATATCTACCGATGGTCGGTCGAAAGCCGACAATCCCCGTAAGCGCAGCTGGAATACGCACTGAACCGCCTGTATCCGTACCCAACGCAAAACATGCCATACCTGCCTTTACGGCAACAGCCGATCCGCCACTACTACCGCCTGGAATTTTTCTTTCGTCGACGGGGTTGCGAATGGCGCCAAATGCGAAATTATTGCTGGTAATGCCATAAGCAAGCTCATGCAAGCCTGTTTTACCGATAGCAATCGCGCCTGCGGCTTCCAAACCCGCAACCACAGAAGAAGATTTTTGCGGCACAAAATTGCGCAATGCCTTAGTGCCAGCAGAATTTATCATGCCCGCAATATGTATATTATCTTTTGCCGCAAACACCACACCGTTTAAAGCGCCACCGGTTTTTTCTTTTTCTTTTGCCACTGCACCGTCCTTATCAATATAGGTAAAAGCATTAAGATGCTGCCCTTCCTCAATCACTGATAAATAATGGCTAACACTCTTTGGTTCCGTGAAACATTGGGATAGGGATAAAGCTTCCTCTTTTTTTTGTTCGGGTAAATATAAAACACTACCAATGGCGATAAACACTAACAATATACTTAATAATAGGTTACGCATAACAACCCTCCCCTCTCATGAGCTTTAATCAGACGTGATTTTTACCTTATTGCTTTTCGGGTAGGATTGGCAAGCCAGCACGTACCCCTCTTCGACTTCATAATCTTCGAGGCTGAAATTATTTTCCATATCGACCTCGCCCTCAAGAATTTTGCATGTGCAGGTTGAACAAACGCCTGCTTGACAGGAATATGGCATTTCAATGTGATGTTCCAAAGCTGCCTCCAGCACTGATTGTCCTTGTGTCGGCATCGCAAATTGATGCGTTACCCCATCAAGTGTTACACTCACTTCAACGCTTTTATCGGTAATCGCGGCTTCGCTTGTCATCTTTCTTTTCTTTGACGGCGGAGAGGCGAAAAGTTCGAATTTAATTTTGTCTTTCGTAATGCCTTCGGCTTGTAGGAAATCCGTAATTGTCTTTGTTGCAGCGCGCGGCCCACAAATCAAAAACTGATCATAGATACGCAAATATGGAAAGGTTTCGAATAATGCTTTACATTTTTTCATATCAATACGACCCGAGAAAAGTTCCGTATCGCCCTCCCCGCGCGTAAAAATATGAAACAATTCGAAACGATCCAGATAGCGATCTTTAAGGTCATTTAGTTCCTCACGAAACATGATAGATGACATTGATCGATTGCTATAGAATAATGTCACCCGCGCGCTACTATTTTCTTCGAGAGTGGTTTTTATATTACTCAAAATCGGTGTGATGCCAGAGCCCGCCGCAAAGGCACAATAGTTTTGTCCTTCATCGATGCTCGCCGTAAATCGACCGACCGGGGGTAGAGCCTCAATAACATCACCAACGCTTAATTCATTATTTGCCCAGCTTGAAAACCAGCCATCTGCAATACAACGAATACCGATACGTAACTTATTATCCCGCGCACTTGCACAAATCGAATAGGAGCGGCGAATTTCCTCGCCATCAAATTCTTTGCGCAAAGTCAAGTATTGCCCCTGCCGATAAGTAAAAGCATCGCCCGGCGGTGTATCAAAGGTAATCACCACAGAGTCAGAACTGCTTTTGTCAATGGTGGCAACAGTGAGAGGTGTAAATTCAAACATTTTTATCCTCATATGGCCTTAAAATAATCAAATGGTTCAAGGCAATCCAGACAGCGATAATTCGCCTTACAAGCGGTCGAACCAAAGGGACTGATACATTCCGTTTTTGCACTTCCGCATTGCGGACAGTGAATGGTCATATCGCTTTCAATCAGACCACCCGCACAGGGCAAACACCCCTTATATTCATCTATCGGTGCGGCAATCCCATATTGCTTAAGCTTATCCCGCCCTGCATCGCTCATCCAGTCGGTTGTCCAAGCCGGTGACAAACGTCGCGAGACTTTTACATCGTCAAAACCGTTTTCGGCCAATTTCGACAACACATCAATTTCCATAATTCCCATCGCCGGACAACCTGAATAAGTCGGCGTCATAACGACCTCCAAACAATCGTCCTTGATTTTTACATCACGCACAACCCCCAAATCAACAATCGAAATAACAGGAATTTCCGGATCGGGAACTTCTTGTAAAAGAGTCCATATCCGTCCCGTCACCATATCGGTTGCCACCTCTACCATCTCAGACCCGGAAATGACTTTTGCATATATTGCATTTCAGAAATCAAATGCCCCATCCATTCCGAATGCACGCCCTCTTTCCCACGCAAGGGAGACGGCATTTGCTGTGGCGTAGACAGACCGGCTTTTGCAAAAACTAGTTCCATAGCAGCCTGAATTTTCTCGTGCATCACATCATATAATGGAATAACACCCTTATTTTGCAAGGTAATCTCATAATCAGCAGGCATACAGTTTTCGGCGTGATAGCGCCATAATTTATCCAAGCCATTTTGCATTTTGGCGTGGCTCTCCGCCGTGCCGTCGCTAAGACGCAATATCAACCCCGTCGAACGATCGAGATGATAGGCCACCTCTTTTAAAGATTTTTCACTAATGGCTGCCAGCCCCTCATCCTTCGCCTCTGCGAGTAGTTCAAGAAAATGATAATACCAAACATCAAATAAATATTGGCGTATAATTGTATCGCCATAATTTCCGTTTGGCTGTTCAACCAGAATGGCGTTTCGAAATTCGCGCTCGCTACGGTGAAAAGCCAAGTCATCATCGCTGCGCCCTTTGCCTTCAATATCACAAGCATATTTATACCAGTTCTGAGTTTGCCCTAGCAAATCGAGCCCAACATTGGCAATCGCAATATCCTCTTCCAGAGTCGGCGCATGCCCGACCCAAGCGCACAATCGCTGCGCAAGAATAAGCGTATTATCCCCTATCGCTGCCGTGAAAGAAAATAAATCATCACGAAAATCTGACATTACATTGCTCCGACATCATCGGGAATATCGTAAAAGCTCGGATGTCGATAAATTTTTGTGTCCGAAGCCCCATATAGTTTTTCCTTTTGATCTGGATCTGTTGCAAAAATATCCGATGATTTTGCAACCCAGATAGAATAGCCCTCATTACGGCGCGTATAGACATCGCGGGCATTTTTTAACGCCATCTCCGCATCCGATGCATGCAAACTACCTACATGACGATGTGACACACCATGTCGTCCACGAATAAAAACTTCCCATAGTGGCAATTCCATTTGCGACATTTACCTCTCCTATTCAGATGCGATTTTCATAGCCGATTGTTTTTCGGCATTTGCCAATAAGCCATCGCGAAACCAAGCGCCGTCATCCCACGCCTTATTGCGTGCGGCTAAACGCTCCCGATTGCAAGGACCGTTTCCCTTAAGCACTTGTCGGAACTCATCCCAATTTATTTCGCCGAAATCATAAGATTGCCGTTCTTCGTTCCAAGATAAATCATCATCGGGAACCCGTAAGTCCAGATATTCGGCTTGCGGCACGGCGGCGTCAACAAAACGTTGGCGCAAATCATCATTAGAAATCTGTTTTACGTTCCATGCGATGCTTTGTGCCGAATGAACCGATTCCTCATCAGCCGGTCCAAACATCATAAGCGATGGCCACCACCAGCGGTCAAGCGCGTCTTGCGCCATGGCTTTTTGTTCTTCACTGCCTTGGGCAAGCTTCATCATAATGTCGTAACCTTGCCGCTGGTGAAAACTTTCCTCTTTACAAATCCGTACCATAGCGCGTGCGTAAGGACCATAGGAACAATTTTGCAACGGCACCTGATTCATAATTGCCGCACCGTCAACCAGCCAGCCAATCGCGCCAATATCGGCCCATGTGAGGGTCGGATAGTTAAAAATCGAAGAATATTTTACCTTGCCATTTAGCAATTCTTCCGTCATCCCATCGCGCCCCTGTAACCCCAATGTTTCAGCAGCAGAATAGAGATACAGGCCATGCCCTGCCTCATCCTGAATTTTGGCGAGCAATATCGCCTTACGTTCTAATGTCGGCGCGCGTGTGAGCCAGTTACTTTCCGGCAGCTGGCCGACAATTTCCGAATGTGCATGTTGCGATATTTGACGGTGCAATAATTTACGATAATCTTCAGGCATCCAGTCGCGCGGTTCAATTTTTTCCCGCGCATCGACACGCATTTGAAATGCGCGTTCCCGCTCATCCATATCCTCTAAAGACTTAAGATTAGTTCTTGTCGTTTCAACATTTTGCGCATACATGGGTTCACTCTTTCTTTTGCACAAAATATTATAAACCGACCATACGGTCAAGTTATTTTTTAGCCATGAAATAAGCCGCCTCTTCATCGAGCGCCGTTTGCAGCAATTTGCGCCCCTGCGTTAAGCCATTATCGAAATGGATATAGGCCATTGGTAAATCCGGGTTTTCCTCAACGATAATCTGTTGCGCTTCGATGATGGCCTTATCCTCTTCAAAGCCTTCGGCAATGCGATCGGAAATGCCTTGCGTAAAATCAGGATCATCGAGATTAAAATTATGCGCGTAACTCCAAAAAAAATGCGTATTTTTCTCATCCTCCGGCGTTAGAATATGCGTCGCGTGAAAGCGCATCGCTTCAGGAACAAAATTGCCCTCAGGCGCCCCACTGCCGGTAGGGGCGGTGCAGCTATCCATATTGAAAACATTTCCCTTTGTTTCCAGATCATAAATATTACACCGGTCAACGCGCCCCTGAAACGTTTCATAACCGCGTAAATAGGGAGCAATTTCAGGCTCATCTATATACCAGCGCGTCACCCGCACACCAGCTCCATAATTTTCAACCGTCGGATTGTTAAGCGCAATATTATCAGAGCCACCTAGCGTTTTTTCATGCACAAAAGTAAGGTGCGAAAAATCCAACAAATTATCAATGATGAGACGATAATCCGCCTCAAAATGACGATAGCGCGGCACTATACGCCACTCCGGACTATCCTGATAATGGCACTCGGGAATGAGAGATTCATCGGCAAGTGCCGGGTCACCAAACCAAATCCAGATAAATTTCCACTTTTCTGCCACCGGAAAAGCCGTAATATCGGTATTCAGACTCGGCACTTTACGCCCCGGCTCTTCAACGCATTTTCCGTCACCGTCAAATACCAGCCCGTGATACATACAGCGCACGCAATCTTTTTCGACGCGCCCCATTGATAGAGGCGCATGTCGATGTGAACAGCGGTCTTCCAAAGCCGCAACACGGTCATCGCTGCGACGGTACATCACGACACGCTGGCCGAGCAATTTCCGCTTTAGCATTTCACCTTGCTTAACCTCATAATCCCAAGCGGCGACATGCCAGCAATTTTTTAGAAAAATATTCTCACCCATTATTATCCTCCCAATTTCGTAATTGTGTGATTGTCCAGCCCAATCGAGATGTTTTTGGTCTCCATATAAAAGTCAAAACTATAATCGCCGCCATCGCGCCCAATGCCCGATGACTTCATACCGCCAAATGGGGTTGGCAGATGGCGGGTATTTTCCGAGTTCACCCAAATCATACCCGCTTCCAGACTTTGTGCAATCTGATGCGCACGACCAATATCACGCGTCCACAAATATCCTGCCAGCCCGTAATCCGTATCATTGGCAATCGCAATGGCATCGGCTTCATCTTTGAATGAAATGGCTGTCAGCACTGGACCGAAAATTTCCTCGCGTGCAATGCGCATCTTATTATCGGCATTGGTAAATAGGCTCGGCCGCACATATAACCCCTGCGGGTGAATATTTTCGGCCACACCACCGGTCGCAATGGTCGCACCGTCTTGCGCGGCAATCGAAAAATAGCTTTTCACCTTGTCATAATGACGCGGGTGAATAAGCGGACCAAGTTCGGTTTGCGGGTTAAGCGGATGCCCGACCTTAATTTTCTCGGCGCGCGCAGCAACGGCTTGTGTAAATTTTTCGTATAAACCCTCCTGCACCAGCAAACGGCTCGATGATGTGCAACGCTCGCCATTGAGCGAGTAAATCATAAACACTGCCGCATCAACGGCACGATCAAAATCGGCATCGTCAAACACAATCACCGGATTTTTACCCCCTAACTCCAAATGCAGACGCTTAAGGGTCGGAGCAGACTGCGCCTGAATAAGACTGCCCGTCTGTGACTCGCCAACAAAAGCGATAGCCTTTACCGCCTCATGCTCGGTGAGCGATTTACCTGCCGTTTCGCCAAACCCATGAACCATATTAAACACACCCGCAGGCACGCCCGCCTGATATGCGATTTCCACCAGCAGGCTTGCCGAAAGCGGCGACCATTCGGCAGGCTTATGGAGAATTGTGCAACCGGCGGCGAGTGCCGGCGCAATTTTCCATGTCGATAGCATAAAGGGCGTGTTCCATGGTGTAATCACCCCAACCGGTCCCAATGGCATGCGTGTGGTGAAATTTAGATGCTGATTATCGATCGGGGTCGACAATCCATCGCGGGCTTGTTCAGCACGATCGGCAAAAAAGCGGAAATTTTCGGCACCACGCAAAGCCGCTTTCGACATAAATTTCAGCGGCTGCCCTGTGTCAATCGATTCAATCAGTGCGATTTCCTCCGCCCGTTCGACAATCGCATCTGCGACATTGTTCAGAATTTTCCGCCGTTCTTTACCCCCTATATCCCGCCATGTAGGAAAAGCATGTTCGGCTGCCTGCGCCGCCGCATCAATATCCGCCGCTGTGCCACTTGCTACATCACATAAATGCTGACCGTCAGCGGGGCTGTGATTGGCAAAACTCTCCGCCCCTTTAAGCCAAGCCCCATCAATAAAATGCCCGACCAGTTGCGTGCGAAACCGTGCCAAATGCGCTTCCACTGTCTTTAGATTTTTTTCAAAATCAGACATTAACTTGCCTCGCTTTTTCTCTGGCTGACATAGTCATGTAAATTATTTTTCTTAAAACTTGTTTCCGGCACAATCTCGTTTAATTCAACCGACAAACCAATCGGACGTTTTTGAAATATAGGTTCGAGATAATCCGACAAAAATTCAAAAATACTTTTCGAAACATTTATCAGCGTTTCTTCATCGCGCCCATATCCAATCCGCATATGCACATGTATAAAGGTATTGTCTTTATGCCCGTCGGCAATCTGGTAATTTTGGCTCGGATATGCTCTAAGCCGTATACCGCCAAGCGGAAACACACCAGTCGTCAAGACCGTTTCATGTAATCCGGCAAGCATATCGTCCAAATTTATATCACTTAGCAAATTAGCCGAATATTCAATAATTAGATGCGGCATCATTCTCTCATAATTTAGTAAACATGTTAATGATTTGCTTATATGTTCCATAAAGTCAAGCGCAAAATGCGTTATGACTTACTATTGAAATATGCTAAGCTTATGCAATGAGAGATTTTGACAAATCACTGCCCATGCAGCTTTTGCGCGCTCGCGAAGCTGTGATGCAACATTTCCGCAAAGGCTTAGCACACCAGGGGCTTACCGAACAACAATGGCGCGTTTTGCGTAGCCTGCATAAATATGGGCAACTTGATGCAAAAACCATTTCGATCGAATGTCTGATATTAAGCGCTAGCCTGTCACGCATATTGCGTAAATTGCAGCACGAGGGTTTCATCAAACGGATAAGCACAAAAACCGATAAGCGGCGTACTATTTTGGAACTTACCACCAAGGGCAAAAAAATCATAGCTAACCACGCCCCCCAATCCGAGGGGGTCTATGCAATGATTGACAAGAAAATCGGCAAACGAAAAATCAAACAGCTGCTCGACATGCTCGCGGAAATGGAAACAAAGCTAAAATAAATCTAGTCAGCAATGGCGATGGTGCAGCCAACTGCATAAATTGGTATTGGTTGGTAATATTCAACCTTCACCACCCGATCTTGTGTCGCCGCCGCAAGCGCAATAAAAGTACGAATTTCAAACCCGCCCTGCCCGCCATCGCGATGCGTTTCCTCATCCGTATAAGCAAGCAAGGCCTGTTTATCATTGCCCTCGAATTTCGCTAGAAACGCCTTATCCCATTGCTCGTTAATTTTGCCCGAATTAGGCGTTGCCGGCCAATGCGATATGCCGCCGGTTGCAATAATGGCGATGCGTTCATCAACCGCATCACAGGCGCGCCTTAGAGCTTCACCAAACCGCCACACCCGATGCAAAGGGGTAAGCGGCGGCCCCTGACAATTTATATTGACCGGAATAATATTCACATCATAATTAGGGGTGAGGAAATGAAGCGGCACGCTAATGCCGTGATCAAATTTCCACTCCTCCGCATAAGCAAGATCGACATCCTGCATCACCTCTTTAATCAGGCGCAAAGATAAATCACGATTGCCCGGAATCTTACGCCGCTCAATGCGCAGCCATTCGGGGTCTTCAATCGGCCCTTCATAATAATCCGCCATGCCCATTGCATAAGCCGGCATATTATCCATAAAGAAATTCGCAAAATGTTCGGCCGCAATCACAATTAATGTATCGGGTTTTGCTGTTTCTAGCCTTTGGCGCATCATATCATATTTGCCAAAAAACGCCTCACGCAGCTGCGGGTCGGCACGTTCCATGCGCGCCGTAATGCCCGGCGCATGACTGCAAGCCCCTGCAAAAACCAAACTCATACTGCCCCTCCTTCGCCACCGTCAACACTCGCATAAAGTCCGGTGCGCACCTCACCATGCGTAATCAAACCCTGTTTCATCGCTTCGATATATTCATCCCACGCAAAACCACGATAAGCGGCATAATGCATAAGCAACTGCCCATTAACGCCCATAACATAGAGCAAACCAATATCCGCCTCTTTGATTGCGTAAACTTCTTCTTGTGCCAAATCATATTGCGATAACAGCGCATCGCAATCGGTTTCAAAGGCTGCTTGCGTGGCAACATCTTTGTTCATATGATAGATAAATTTCTGAACGTAATAAAGGCTCATCGGCATTCCCTTGCCTTATATAGTTAACATGTTGTATAATTAGCGTCAATTTATTTAGCGCGGAGATAATTATGCACCCTGCCCCCTTACCGGCTCTTGGCAAGCTCATTCATGCGGAAGAGGTTTTTTATGCGTCAATTAATGGCGATAAGGTTCGTAATTTACGACTAACTGATAACGCCCTCCGCGCGCTTTTGGCGGATAATCAATTAACCCACTTACTTGAAGCCGAAGCAAATAAGCAAGCCGATTTCAGTTTAGCTGACACCAGCTTTGCACCTTTTTTACCAAATCCGGAGAAAATATTTTGCATTGGTGTCAATTATGCCAATCGAAATGAGGAATATAAAGATGGGCAGGAAGCCCAAAAAAACCCAAGCGTCTTCATCCGCACCGCCGACAGTTTTACCGGACATATGAAAAACCTCATCCGCCCGCCGGAATCGCACCAGCTTGATTATGAAGGCGAGATTGTTATCATCATCGGCAAAGCTGGCAAACGGATCTCCGAAGACAAAGCGCATAACCATATTGCCGGTCTCACATTGGGTAATGAGGGCACATTGCGCGACTGGGTGCGGCACGCAAAATTTAATGTGACGCAGGGCAAAAATTTCGAGCGCAGCGGCGCTATCGGGCCATGGATGATACCGCATGATTTTTTTGATGGTTACGACAATCTCGACATTAAAACCACCGTCAATGGTGAGCCCCGTCAGAATGACGCGACCGATTGCCTGATGTTTTCATTTGGCAAAATCATTAGCTATCTTTCGACCTTCACCACGCTTAAAACCGGCGACGTGATTTTCACCGGCACACCCACGGGCGCAGGCGCACGTTTTGATCCACCGAAATATCTCGTGCCGGGCGATATCATTGAGGTCTCATCATCGAAAATTGGTACATTAAGAAATGGCGTGGAAGATGAGCGCCTTTAATAGTCAACCTGATTTACGTCACTTTCAAAAAAAATAAATTGTTTCGCCAATTCTTGCGTTGCCTTTGACAAAAGCGAGGTATCTGTGCCGACACCAATAAATGTCGCGCCCTGCGCCTGATATTGCGCCGCAAGCGTCGCATCGACGGCTAACACGCCAGCTGGCTTTCCAGCCGCAATAATTTTGTCGATTGCGCCCTTTACCATATCCACCACTTCGGCGCGCCCCGGCTCACCCGGATAGCCCATACTGGCTGCCAAATCGGACGGTCCGATAAATATGCCATCGACTTCTGTTATTTTCAAAATCGCTTCAAGATTATCTATCGCCTCTATAGTTTCGGTTTGCGCGATAAAACAAATCTCATCATTGGCACGGTGAATATAATCGGTAATGCGGTTCCACTTCGCCGCTCGCGCCAGCGATGTGCCAAGCCCTCTTTTGCCGCGTGGCGGAAAATAAAGCGCCTCAATAACCGCCTCAGCCTGTAAAGCATTATCCACCATCGGCACCAAGAAATTTTGCACCCCAATATCGAGAAGCTTTTTTAAATGCGCTGTGTCATGCGAGCGCGAGCGCACAATCGGTGCACAATCATAAGCTGCCAGAATTTGCAAGCAGCGCACAATATCGGAAACCTCGAATGGCGCATGTTCATCATCAATCAGTAACCAGTCAAACCCGACATTTGCGACAATCTCAACAGCCGTAGCATCGGTGAGGCCAAGCCATAAACCAAACCGCGCCTTATTGCGGTTGATAAACTCTTTTTTGAATTTGTTTTCTTCTAATCGCATATCAGTTTATATAAACGAAACTTCTATTTTACCAAAGTGATGATAATCGGCCACGAATTTATCGCCCGCATGACAAGCCACAGGGCGGGTGAAAGAGCCAGCAAGAATAATTTCACCGGCTTTTAATCTCATACCAAATGGCGCAATACGCCGCGTCAACCAGATGATACCATTTGCCGGATGCCCCAGCACACCAGCCGCAACGCCAGTTTCTTCGATTGTTCCATTATAATCCAGCAAAGCAGAAACCCATGGTAGATCAGGATGGTGTGGATCAATTCTAACATTCCCTATAATAATCCCTGCATTGGCCGCATTATCCGCAATTGTGTCATGTACTTTGCGCACATAACCCGTTTCCGGATGTATCCGATAAGATCGTGCCGCAATCAATTCCAACGCCGGCACTATATATTCGGTTGCCATCAATACATCCTCAACACTCAAATCATCACCTACTAAATCCTGCTTTAGTTTAAAGGCAAGTTCTACCTCAATCCGTGGATCGATAAAACCACTAGCCTTAATCATAGCGCCATTTTCAAACATCATATCATCAAGCAAAATGCCGAAATCGGGTTCATTAATCTGCATGGCCTGCTGCATTGCACGTGATGTCAGACCAATCTTTTTGCCGATGATTTTTCGTCCACGCGCAAGCTTGACATCTATCCACGCTTTTTGCACCCGATAAGCATCGTCGAATGTCATATCAGCATGAACCATACTTAGCGCATCTATCGCTCGACCCGTTTGTTCGGCATTATCCAGCTGGCGTGCATAGGATAAAATCATCTCATAAGTCAGCATATTTTTCTACACCTCATAATAATAGACATAAATGATATTTATAAAACAGAAAATACCCAATCACTACACTTTTCCACTTATCCCAAAAAGTTTTTTATTCAAGGGAGCACTAAACCTATTTATAGATATGTTGATTCACAAATAAACTTTGCCCATTAAGTTTATTCAGTTTAAATAAAAGCTTTTACATTTTGAAAGTTTAGAATAGGATACATGTTAATTAAAAGGAGAGAATTATGTTTGAAGGAAAACTCATTATTAACGGCGAGACCGTTACCACGAAAGATAATTTCACAATCTATAATCCGTCAACCGGCGCGGCGGTAGGCACGGTACCAAATGCAGGATTGGATGTTCTCGACCAAGCCGTGGAAGCCGCTAATCAGGCTTTTGAAAGCTGGTCACAAAAATCGGATGATGAATTAAGACAAGCTTGCGAGGCTGTCGCTGCCAGGATCGGTGACCATGCCGAAGAGCTGGCACAGCTTATCACACTCGAACAAGGAAAACCGTTAAATGGCTTAGGTTCGCGCTGGGAAGCAGGCGGCGCGCAAGCCTGGGCAGCTTTTACCGCTGGTCTATCGCTGCCCGTTAAAATATTGCAAGATGACAATGAAGGCCGCGTTGAGATGCACCGCAAACCGGTCGGCGTGATTGGCTCTATCACCCCATGGAATTTCCCGCTCATGATTGCCATTTGGCACATTTTGCCAGCTCTACGCACTGGCAATACAGTTGTCATCAAACCTTCCCCCAATACACCCTTAGCCACTTTGCGTTTAGTAGAGCTGATAAATGAAGTGCTGCCAGCTGGCGTTGTCAATATTGTAACCGGCGAAGATAAAGAGGTAAATATCGGCGCGGCTATGTCAGCGCATGAAGACATTCGCAAAATCGTCTTTACCGGTTCTTGTGCAACCGGACAAAAAGTCATGCAATCGGCGGCTGAAACCATGAAGCGTTTGACGCTGGAGCTGGGCGGTAATGATGCGGGCATTGTGCTGCCTGATGCCGACCCACAAGCCATTGCCGAAGGCCTGTTTTGGGGCGGCTTTATTAACAATGGCCAGACATGTGCGGCTATGAAGCGCCTTTATGTGCATGAAGATATTTATGAAGATGTTTGTTCTGCTTTGGTGGATTTTGCCAAGAACATTCCGGTTGGCGATGGGCAGGATGAAAATAGCATATTAGGTCCGGTTCAAAATAAAATGCAATTTGACAAGGTTAAACGTTTGGTTGACGAGGCCAAAGATAAGGGGCGCGTTTTGCTAGGCGGCGAAGCAGGTGAAGGCTTATTTTTCCCACCAACCATTATTGCTGACTTAGAAGCTGGTGACTCACTGGTTGATGAAGAGCAGTTTGGTCCTGCACTGCCCATTATTAAATATAGCGATTTGGAAGAAGCTATTTCCGCCGCCAATGCTTCCGAAATGGGGCTGGGCGGTTCAATTTGGACATCTGACATTGAAAAAGGGCGCGCCCTTGCCAATCGTATGGAATGCGGTTCGGTGTGGATTAACAAACACGGCATGATACAACCCAATGCGCCATTTGGCGGGGTGAAGCAATCTGGCCTCGGGGTTGAATTTTCCGATGAGGGTTTAGCAGAATATACAGATATTCAAGTCGTCTTTTCTTAAAATTCGCGACTTTCTCCACGGTTTTCCTTACGAAAGCGGCTCGGCGGTTGGTTCATATAAGCGGAAAAAGCACGGGTGAAACTCGCCGTTTCCGCATAGCTGCATTTGTGGGCGATTTCCAAAATGCTAAGGCGTGAATCCAAAAGCAAGCGCTTTGCCTGCTCCATGCGTTTTTTCAAGAGCAAGTCCTTAAAGCAACTTTCTTCGGTTTTTAGCCGCGCGCGCAATTGTACCTCTGTCAACCCTAAGCGAGAGGCAACATTTTGCGCGGACACGACACCTTCATTATGAATCAGCTGTTGAATAACGTTCTCCGTCATATTAATATAAGATTCCGCAAGCTCCACATTATTGACCGTATATTTTAAATAATCCTCCAAAATAGGAATAAGATTCGGGTCAAAACGGTCACATTGACGTCCTAAATCATTCGCGCCGACCAGTAAAACATTTTGGTCTTGTTCAAAAAACACATCGCAGCCAAACAGCTTTTCATAATAAGATATGGGCGCTTGTGCCTCATGTTCAAAGCGTACTTCGAGCGGGGCAAAATTACCACCCAAATATTGCCTTGCCAAAGCGCATATATAACCGAGCGAAAATTCAACATCCTGACAGCGCGGGAATATACTTTCATCGGTAAAATTATACAGAATTTGTAAACCATTATCCGCGGCAGGTTTCGCTCCCAGCTCGGTCACATCTTGAATATCACCGGCGTGCTCGCTAAATTTTTCAAAAGCCACTTGTAAATTCGGCGAGGACATAAAAATATAACCAACCGCGCCCACCATATCCGGCCCCATTTGTTGCGACATATTTAAACCGAAAAGCTTATCGCGGGTAAGATCAGCCAACCGATCCAAAATGCGTAAATAGCTGCGTAATTTTATACGACGACTCACTTCATAAACATCTTTTACCAAAATACGTTCTTCGGCTAGAATTCTCTGTACAGATATACTATCAATCGTCACCAAATCAAGAATAGCCCTCAAGACATGGCAGCCGATCATAGGGTCATGCTCAGAAATTGCCGTTGGTGAGTTTCCATTATGAAGCACCATTTATCTCTCTTTTCTTATATAATATCAAAAAAATATATTTTTCTATCAATTGGTATATGTGAATTTGTGTAAACTGTCATCTAAAATAAAGGGGTTTTGGTATGAAATATCTCATTTTACTCGCGACAGCTTTGTGCTTCGCCACCATGTTCGGACAACAGGCTAGTGCCTCAAAAGCTGATTTTCCAACACCGCTGGCCGTAGAGGAGACCGGTAATCGTTTCACACTGAAAACGCCATATCCGGAAGGTTATGCGATTATCCATGACTCAGCTTTTTTCAATATGATTGACGGTAAATTTATTCTTTTTGATGTGGATGCCGCCGAAGGTGGTTTCAAAGGCTCCGTTCATGGTGGCATTATTGGCGGCTATGCGGCTAGCCTTAAACGCAATGAAATTTATGTCTCAGCCACTCATTATTCACGCGGCATAAGCGGTGAGCGCGCCGATGTGATTGCCATATATGATATGGAAAATTTAGAGCAGATAACAGAGATTCTCTTGCCGCCAAAGCGTATGCAATCCATGCCATGGAAAAACAGATTCCTGCTTTCCAATGATAAAACATTAATATTTTCCATGAATTTCACACCGGCGGCTTCCGTAAGCGTGATTGACATAGTGAACCGCAAATTCTTGCACGAAATTGATATTGCCGGTTGTAGCCTGATTTACCCGATGGGTGATACCAGCTTTGCGACAATATGCGGCGATGGTACCATGTTGGCCATAGAGCTTTCCGCCGATGGCAAAGAAGTTTCACAAACACGCACAAAGATTTTTCATGATTATGATGAAAATGTATTATTTATGAAAAATGCACGCTTGAGCGATATAGCTTATTTCCCAACTTTTACCGGCAATATTCAACCCGTTGATTTATCAGGCAAGGCCATTAAGGTTTTACCGCAATGGTCAATGCTCACAGCAAAAGAAAAAGAGAAAAACTGGCGTCCCGGCGGGCTAAACTTTATTATGAGTGACAACCGCGAACATTTTTATATTCTCATGCATGAAGATGGCGGCGAAGGATCGCATAAAAATGGTGGCGGCGAAGTGTGGGTCTATCATGCTGAAAGCCAAAAGCGGACAAGAAAAATTTCTCTTCAAACATGGGGATTAAGTCTCGCGGTCAGCGGTTCTAAATTGCTGGTTACCAATGCCGAAATGGGCGTAGATGTTTATGAGCTGGAAAGCGGTAAATTTGTGCGCACAATTGGCGGCTTCCAGACGCCCTTCACACTCTACACCGTCGATGGTCGCTAATAGTTAAAAGGAGATTGAGATGTCACTGATAGATTTCTTCACAGATAAATTCGCCGAAAAAGCCGCTCGCAAAGTGGCGCAGAACACCTCACGCCGTAGCTTTCTGGCGCGCACCGGTACTATGCTGATCGGTGCTTCCGCCGTGCCGCTTTTGCCGATTGCCAAGGCGAGCGCGGGTGATAAAAAAGTACAAGATCCGGGTGACCCAACAAGTTGCGATTATTGGCGCTATTGTGCGATTGACGGTTTTCTCTGTTCCTGCTGTGGTGGTAGTCCTAATACCTGCCCGCCTGGAACCGAAATGTCACCCATCACATGGATTGGCACATGCCGTAATCCTGCTGATACCCGCGATTATATCATCTCCTATAATGATTGCTGTGGTGCGCCCGAATGCGGCCAATGCTTGTGCAACCGCAATGAAAGCGATCGCCCTATGTCACGCCCGCAGCTTAATAATGATTTAAACTGGTGCTTAGGCACGACCAATACAAGCTATACATGCTCTACCGCCGTGATTGTCGGCACAGCACTTGAAGAATAGAGCTTATCATTATGGCTAAGAAGCTTTTTGTTTCCGCTATGCTGGTGGCTTTATTAACGCCTATCTCTGCGGCTGCCGATGGCGCCAAACTTTATAAACCATGCGCCGCCTGTCATTTATCCAATGGGCAAGGCGTCCCGGCAAGCTTCCCGCCGCTTAATCAGGGAATAGATAAGCTCGCTATGAATGAGGCGGGACGTAACTACCTCATTGCTGTCATAAAGTATGGTGTGGCAGGCAAGCTTGAAACCGAGGCGGGTACATTTAGAGGTTTTATGCCCGCCCAATCCGCAGGCCGAAATTCACAAAATATTACTGATGTGTTGAATTATATTTTAACCAATTTCTACCCCGAACAAAACACAGAAAGCTTTACCGCTACTGAGGTTGAAGAAAAATTAAAAGCGCTCGGCAAGCTCAAACCAAGAGATGTTGCCGCATCACGGCCAAATTAAAGGTGTCCTTTGCGAAAGCTGCTTCTTCCCATTGCAACGGCTCTTGCCTTTTATACGGCAAGCACAGCTTTATGGGCAGAAGAAGATATTATTATCTATACACAAACAACCGACCTAAAATATGCCGACTATCATGACAGTTATGTCGCCAAGCGCGCGCGCCAGAACTGGATATTAAACTGCATGGGTTGCCATAAGATTGACGGTTCAGGGCATAAAAATAAATCCATGCCTGATTTACGCAACCAGGTTGCACAGCTTTTGCATGCACCCGGTGGACGCGAATATTTGTCACGCGTGCCGGGAATTACCAATACGGCGCTATCTGACCAACATTTGGCCGAACTGATTGACTGGGTGCTGATTAGTTTTGACCCTGAAAACATCCCCGCCAATCATCAACCCTATCAGGCGGAAGAGGTTCGCAAATGGCGTAAACAACCATTGACCACCACAGCCGACGCCTATCGGCAAGAACTGATAAATTATCTTTCTGAAAAATAGCTGCATTGTTTTAATTCTAACACGCACAAAATCACGCCACTTCTTTCTCACGTAACTTTCCCATACAAGCTAAAAACAAGAGCCCGCTTACAAAAAGCGGGCTCTTAAAGCTTGCGGTGCGGGAGGAAAATTTACACCGCATTTATATCTTGGAATGAGGGGAAGGCGTACCCTCCCCTCACATCATTTTTTAGAACACATAATCGACGCTTACGCTCCACATGCGTGGTTTGCCGTAATATTGTTCCGTTATGCCAAAGAATCCTGTTGGCAGCGTTCCAGATAAATCAAACGCTTGAACAACATATTCTTCATCTGTGGCATTATGCACCGCAAAACGAACAGACATATTATCATTGGCATCAGGGAAATAGGTTAACCCCAAATTAACCAGCGTATAGCCATCTTCGGTGAGCAAATCAGAGTTTTGCAGATTAAAGTAATGCTTATCACGATATTCTGCAGCCACTTGCATTGCCACCCGTCCGCGTAAATTCGGCATGGCAGTTTCATAACGAATAAGACTGTTCAAGTTCCACTCTGGCGTTTGCACAGGTTTCACTTTTTGTCCTTCTTTTGTTGCAGCACCTAGACTAGCCAATGCAGGAAGGTTATAGGTCACACCGGGAACATTCCAAACATCTGTTTCGACATAGCCTGCACCAAGCAGAATATCCAAACCGGCCGCAGGTGAGGCTTTCAACTCAAGCTCCGCGCCATAGCTTTCAGCCGTTGCATTCAACGTATAAGTGTCCAAGCCAATGATTGAGAAGGCTTGATAATCCTCATAATCATAATAGAAAGCCGCACCATTTAGAGTCATATTGCTATCAACATAATCAAGCTTAAAGCCGACTTCAAAAGCGTCCAGCTGCTCAGGTTCATACCGCATCGCCACTTCAGAAACTGTAGTTGGCAACAGCGGGGCATTAAAGCCGCCGGATTTGACCCCGCGATTATAGCTCACATAGTAAAGCTCGCCATCATTGGGGCGATAATCAAATTGCACCCGACCGGCCCACTCGCTATCATCTCTCTTGCCTCTATATGACGCAGCAACATCGCCGCCGAAACGACCCGTATCGCTACCACTCGCGGCAGTAGAATCCCATGCACCAATGATATTTTGATAGACATGTGTCTTTTCTTCATCAATCATGCGTGCCCCAATAATCATGCTCAACTCATCAGAGATTTGCGTTTCCCATTGACCAAAGACGGAAAGACTTTCAGTTTCCGTTTGATAAGGGTTACGAACACCATTGCGGGAATCCGTTGCATTACGGTTTTTACAATCCGCAGCAGAGGGAATGACTTCTAACAGCTCGTAATAATCGCACAAGAATCCATGCATAATCCCACCATTAGAGTCATTTACTTTCAAATCGAGATAATAGGCACCCGCTGTCCAGTTTGACGTATCACTATCGCCTGACAAACGCAGCTCTTGTGAGAATTGCTCTGCATCAGTCGTTAGGAAAAAGTGGAAATAATCCGCCGGGGAGGCATCACTATCTTCAATATAATCACGCTTAACGGTTTGATAATCAGTGATAGAGACAAAATCAATGTCGCCATCACGCTTTAAGGTCAATGTATAACCATCGGTTTCCAAATTATTATAGCCGTCAAGATCATAGTCACCCGTAAATACATCACCATCATTATCAACATAACCGCCTAATGTCGGATTAGGTGTTGACGGCGTTGCTCTACCCGCCTCGGTTGATGATAGATTTTCAAAAAAACCGGTGCGAATATCTTGCCGCCCTTGTCGAAGATTGATCAGTGTTTCCCATTCATCCGCCGTCCACAATAATTGCAGGCGAACCGCATTATCATTAGCATTATTTAAATCGCGCCCTGGGTTAAGGCGATTTGTCGCATAGCCATCACGTTGATTTGACGCAAATGAGACACGCATGGCCAAATCATCATTAAGCGGTAAATTCATAGCACCTTGAATCTTTTGTAAATTATATTGACCAAAAGTGAAGCTGCCATAGCCTTCAAATTCATCGCTTGGTTTAACGGTTACATATTGCACCAGCCCGCCTGTAGCATTACGGCCGAAAAGTGTGCCTTGTGGTCCACGCAAAATCTCAGCACGCTCCATGTCAAACAGCATAAAGCCCGCGCCGGACATTTGACTGATATAAACCTCGTCAACATAAATCGCAATCGGGCTTTCCACATTGGTGGTAAAGTCACTATTGGCCACACCGCGTATACCAATTGCATAATTGGCCTCACCATTGGGTTGAATCATACTTACCCCCGGCGCCATAGCCGTGATTTCTTGCGCATTAGTATAGCCCAGAGCGCGCATTTGCTCACCGGAAACCGCCGTCACAGCAATGCCCACATCTTGCAGATTTTGCTCACGCTTTTGCGCGGTCACCACAATTTCATCGGTAAAGACGCTTTTGACATCTTCCGCCAATGCGGGCATTAGCCCGATAGCACTTCCCAGCAATAATATCGCTAGAAGCTTTGTTTTTGTTTGTTTATGTTTCATAAGTTTCCTCCTTTTTATGAGATATTGAAATAGTTTAGGTCTAATTTCGCTTTAAGAATTGATGTTTTCCTTTGTTTTCTTGATAATTTTCATTAATTGTCCGACTATTCGGCTTATTCATATATTATTTCCCGACATTAATGATTTGCCGTTGCGTATATTCGGCCAGCCCCGCATCGGCGGATTCAACACCAATGCCTGAATTTTTAGCGCCGCCGAAAGGCACATCAGGCGCCAGTGCGAAATGCTGATTAATCCAGACCGTGCCAGCATGAATTTTTTGCGCGACACTATGCGCCGATGAAATATCGCTCGACCAAACGGAAGCGCCCAGCCCATATTCCCCCTCATTTACGCGATTGACTACGGAATCCAAATTGTCAAATTTTACCAATGGCAGAATGGGACCGAATTGTTCTTCATCAACAATACGCGTACCATCTTCAACATCGCGAATAATGGTTGGCTCAACAAAATAGCCGGCACGCTCCATCACAGCACCGCCTGCGGCAACCACGCCGTCCTGCTTGGCGGTCTCCAAAATTTCTTTGACCTTTTCATATTGCTGCTTGTTTTGCAACGGCCCCATGGTTGCGCCTTGATTGGAGCCATCGTCGACAACGGCATTTTGAGCCAGTTCAACCAATTTCTCGCAAAGCGGTTCATAAATGGATTCATGCACATAAACCCGTTTCACCGCGATACACACTTGCCCGCAATTCACAAAAGCTGCGCCGAAAATATTTGCCGCCGTGCTGTCCAAATCCGCATCCGGCAGAACAATCGCCGGGTCATTGCCGCCCAATTCCAGCGTGATGCGTTTCAGCGTTTCGGATGAGCTGCCCATCACTTTCTTGCCTGTATCGGTTGAACCGGTGAAAGAGATTTTGGCAATATTTTCATGCGCCGTTAACTTCGCACCCAAATCATTCTCATCGGTAATGACGTTGATCACACCTGCCGGAAAAATATCTTTCGTCAGTTCCAAAATCCGCAATGTGGTAAGCGGTGTTGTCGGTGACGGTTTCAGCACAATCGTATTACCGGCAAGCATGGCAGGCGGCAATTTAAAGCACATAACCAGAATCGGAAAATTCCACGGAATAATCGCGCCAATCACGCCGAGCGGCAAATAATGCTCCTCAATGCGGCACGTTTCATCTTCACGAATGAGTTTATGCGCTAGTGAAAGCGTTGCAAAATGGCGCGTAAAAGCAACCGCACCTTGAATTTCGCCTTCCGCCTCGGCCAGAGGTTTACCCTGTTCTGCCGTTAACAGCGCCGCAAGATCGCTCGTGTTTTCTTCAACAATATCGGCAAATTTGTTGAGCATATCACGGCGCTCATCAATTGATGTTGCCGCCCATGACGAAAAAGCTGCTTTGGCTGCCGCCACGGCTTGTTCTAGCATATCTTCCGTGCCGCGTGTGCAAGTGCCAACCACGTCTTCGGTCGCTGGATTAACAACATCCATGCTGTTGCCATCTACTAATTCACCATTAATCAATAATTTATAATCAGACATATCATCCTCCTTATGCCGTTTCTTTTTCTTGCAGAGCCAATTTTTCAGACATGGCCTTTCGCATTTCAAATTTTTGTATTTTACCGGTTACCGTCATTGGGAACTCATCAACGAACCAGATGAGCGCTGGCACTTTATAATAGGCAATTTGATTGGCACAAAAATCGCGCAAATCCTGCTCGCTTAATTGTGCACCTTCTTTCACTGCCACCCAGGCAGCCACGATCTCGCCATATTTATCATCCGGAACCCCAAATACGGCGACATCATTTATATCCGCATGAGTGCGGAAAAATTCTTCAATCTCCAGCGGATAAATATTCTCTCCACCGCGAATAATCATATCTTTCAAACGACCAGTGATTTTTGCATATCCTTGTGCGTTAATGGTTGCCAAATCACCCGTATGCATCCAGCCTTGCGCGTCAATGCTTTCGGCGGTTTTTTCGGCATCCCCCCAGTAACCCTGCATCACCGAATAGCCGCGTGTGCATAGCTCACCCTGCTCGCCAAGCGGCAGAACCTTGCCATCCACATCGATAATTTTAACCTCAAGATGTGGATGCACTTGCCCGATTGTCGAAACACGGTTCTCAACACTATCCTTATTAGAAGATTGGAAGCTTACCGGGCTGGTTTCCGTCATGCCATAACAAATCGTCACTTCCGACATGTTCATACGCTCAATCACTTGGTTCATCGTTTCAACCGGGCAAGGTGCGCCCGCCATAATGCCGGTGCGTAGAGATGAAAGATCATAAGGACTGGCATCATTATCCAGCTCCGCCAACATGGCCACAAACATGGTCGGCACGCCATAAAGCGCTGTGCATTTTTCAGACGATATCGCCGAAAGCGTGGCAATCGGATCAAAAGATTCGGCCGGATAAACCACACATGCCCCATGAGTGACAGCAGCCAGATTGCCGAGCACCATACCAAAGCAATGATAAAGCGGCACCGGCACACAAATGCGGTCAGAAGATGAAAGCTGCATGGCGCGACCGACAAAAAACCCATTATTTAAAATATTATGGTGGCTCAAAGTTGCCCCTTTCGGACTGCCCGTTGTGCCAGATGTGAATTGAATATTAATCGGGTCTTCCGGCTGCAAATCATCAGAAATTTCAGTAAGTGGCGCAGTATTGATAAAGTCGGAAAAGCGCATTAAATGCGATTGCTCACTTTCAGAAATCACCACCACATGCTCCAGCGCCGATAATTTTCCATTATCGTCTTTTCCGAAAAAGCGCGGGGCTAACTCTTCCATCATGGCCACATAATTAGAAGTCTTTAATTTGTCCGCCATAATCAACGCCCGACAGCCTACCTTATCAAGCGCATATTCCAGCTCATGCAGACGATAGGCCGGATTAATATTAACCAGCACAATGCCCAAGGCCGCGGTCGCATATTGCGTAAGCAACCATTCAACATTATTGGGAGACCAAATACCAAGCCGATCGCCAGCTTTCAAACCGAGCCCCTGCAAAGCCGCCGCCAGCTTATCGGTTTCGGCTTTCAACTCATGATAAGTAAGGCGAATATTTTGCTCGCAGCTAATGACAGCATCCTGATCACCCCATGTCGCAACAGCATCGGCAAGCGCCGCATAGATGGTTTTATACAGTAAAGGCATATCCGATGCACCAGATACATAACTTAATTGTTTTTGTTCCATCTTTCCTTCACCTAACTTAATTTAACTTGGCTTTTGACTGGGCTTCAATTTTTGCTATTAACGCTTCGCGTCTTGCCATAATCTCTGTAACCATGGGCTTATCGCGTGAAGCTTTCATCTCCTCTGCCGTGAAAGGAGAAACATTCATAGGCAGATTATCGCCATCAAATTCACGCATCATCCAATTCATCAAATCGGCCAGACGTTCATTCGAAAGTGGCGCGGCGACCACCCCTGGCACTTCCGTCAAATATTGGCGTCCCCCTTCAACCTTCAAAAAGCTCGCCAATATACCAAACATATTCGGCACTTTATCAAGATTGCCGCCACGTGCCTCGGCACCATGGCAGCCCTGGCATTGCAGACGCCAGTCTTGGCGCGCCAGCGCTTCATTTTTAACATAATCATCGGCATGAACAGACACAAGTGACATATAAGTAAGAACGCCCGCCAGCACAAATTGATATGTAAAATCCATTCCTCCTCCTACGATTTGCGCGGATGCGCTATTTACCCATCAACAGCAACGCCTAATAAAACGGCGGTTGAGCAATGGTAAACGCGACTTTGTGTGCCTAAGCACCAGTTAATATCATTATTGGCTTGCGGGCGCACAACCGGACGGTCGGATTCATTACGATTACAGAAACAACGACCACATGAATCGACACCACAACAATCATTATAGGACACAATATAATCGCGTCCATCTGCCGGATTGCGACATGTGCCGACCCAGGTGATGGGCGACATTTCCGTCCCCGGGGGGCAAGCATTTTGCGAACCGCCACAGCACGAGCAAAGAAAGCCATCAATACCGCAATAGCGCCAATAATCACAAGATGTCGGATCACCTGGATCTTGCACATTGCCTGTGCTTTGCGGCGCCACACCGGGATAGCCGCCTGCAGGTGCATCAGCTGCACGCGCAACCGGTAGCAATGGTGCGGCCGCTTGGCCCGCAACAAAAGCACCAACCAGTCCCAACAATCCCCGCCGCGATGTTTTGCGCGCAAAGCCGCGCGAGATTTTTTCAACCGCTTTATCTAGTTTACGTTCCATAATATCCTCCCCCGTATTAACCGGCTTGTTGTTTACTTAAATAATCCTGCAATGAAGCTACGCCTCTTTCTTGTGCTTCAAACAGGCTTTCCAAATGTTCACGTGTATTCACCAGCCCCATAGCGGCAATCTTACCATTCGCCCCGATAAGGACGGCAAACGGTAATTTTGCCACACCATAAGCCATGCCTAGCTCATCAGATACGACATATTGCGCCCGCGACAATTTATTGCTGCTGATGAATTTTTCATGCTGCTGATGATCGTCCCCTGCACTGGCAAAAATCAGATTCACACCATCTTGCTCTTGCGCCAAAGACTTGGCCACAGGCAGCAAGCTTTTACAGACAGGGCACGTGGTTGAGGTGAAAAATAGCAGGCTATTGGCTTTTGCCGTGCCGCCAATAGAGACCATTTCACCGGAAAAACTGGCCAGCTCAAATTCTGGCGCGGTATCGCCCGTTGAAAGCTGTTGGTTCATATCCAGCGCACCGGCAGGCGCAACCCGCTCATAAAGCACACCGATTTGCCGCACCAGCGCAAAGCAAATCAGCAATAAACCGATAAAACCTACCCATAAAATAATATTAGAGACAAGTAAAATCTCATTCATGCTATTTTCTCCTTATTATGCCAGAAACTTTGTTGTGCGTGATGACGGATAAAGAAATATTGCGTCAGCACGCGGTCAAGCACAATATAAAGTGCCAGAGACAAGACTCCCCCCATGGCAATCACAACATAATCCGTCCAATGTGCAAAATTTACCTGCAACGGTCGTACCAGTGAAAGTGCAGGCAAAGCCAAACAGAAATTGCGAATGACCATATACCATGACAAATATTCTTGCTGCTTACCGCTATCAACCAGCGAGCACCCGCAATCAATATAGCGGCGACCACGCAACAGATTAATGCTCAGCATCATAGAATAAGCCAGTAACAAAAATAACGCGCCCGCAGCGCCCGCCAAAGGATAAGCAATCAAAAAAGCCACCGTCACCAGCTCAGCGAGGCACACAAACACACAGGCCGGTATCACGACCCAATTGGGGAAAACTTGATAATTCTCGACTGCCCCCAAAAAACGCGAGGGCGCGGAGAGCTTATGAAACAAACCCAACAGAAAAATTGCTGCTAAAAAATATTGCGCAATTATATAGCTATGTGCAACAGCCCCCATGCTTATTTCACCGCTTGTAAGATAACAGGGGTGGCCACATCAAAGCTGATATCGCGAATTTTCTTCTTGGCGGCGGGATCATAGACTTCCATACCCATGGCTGCATTGACCAATAAGAGAAGTGGTTTATCGGCACGCGTTGGCTCAACCGAAATAACGTCCCCTTCCATTGGCAGAACATCTTTCACTTTACCATTCTCAGCATCAATCACATAAATTTTGCTGCCGCCATATTTATGGTCGCCTTCCACAGCATTTTCACGCATAACAATATATAGATTGCCGTTTTTGTCAGCACCGGAAATTTGCCAGCCCGACGGAACAGTGGTTTTATTATCAGCATTTAAAGACCAGCTATCGCTAATATTCAGCTTACCACGTTTATATTCAACTTTTTGAATATCACCACCAAAACTTGTGAAGTAATAAGTATCGCCAATTTGCGTTGCCTTGGTGAAAAGCGGATTATTATCAATATCGTTAAACTTCTCGCTATGTTTGCGGCTCTTCACCTGCCCTTTTGCGTCAAGCTCCACAGAAATTAAACTGCCATCCCCGCACATGGAGAAGAAATTACGTTCACCATAAGGATAGACCATCATGCAGCCGGGCATATCAATTTCATTAACCAGCTCGCGCTTATCCAAATCAACAACAGTGACACTGGTCGCCGGTGTGTAATTGGCAACAAGTGCAAATTTCTCATTGCCCGTCAGGCGCAAGGTTGATTTTTCACCCACAACTTGAAAGCGCTTTGAATCCTCCAAGCGGATTTCACCCAAACGCTCCAATGTTGAAGCGCGGTAAATGGTTAGCACATCCTCCTGCTTGCCCCGCGTGCCACGAGAAAAGAAGGACTCGGCCACATAGATCTCATCACGCGTGCCGGATTGTTCAAAAGCCGCAAATTGCGCGGCCGGAATCATCCCCTTTACATTGCGTGTATCAGCGCCCACATCAAGAATAATAATCTTGCCTGATGTTAGACTATAAAAGCCAATATCAAAGGCATAGACCCAATTATCATTTTTCTCAGGCAATTCCATAACCGCCGGAACCGGCTCTGCGGGCAATGGTGGGCTTGCTTGAGTCACTGCTATTTGCGTTGAAAACGATAGACTCGCAATCAGCGTCAAATGTGTCATTTTACGTAAAATATGGTTTGGCATGCTCCCCCCAATTTTCTTTTCTCATAAACAATTTTCTTTTCTCATAAATTAGTCACTATCGCCTATATAATATGAATTTACTTATCGGGCAAGCTTTTTCTTATCCATGAAAGGGTTTTACAATATAAAAAAACATGTCATAAAAACAATAATGCGCCAACTCACCATTACATCCGAATTTCCAAATGGGCTTTCCCCTAAGGGACAGCAAACAGTGATTAACATTTTAGAAACCGCCCGCAATCTTTTTATCGAAGAAGGCTATAGTGCTTTTTCAATCAATCGAGTTTCCGAGGAAACCGGATTGGCACGTGGCAATATCACTTATTATTTTCCCAATCGCAAAGCTCTATTGCAGACTCTCTTGCAAGCGGTAATTGCTGGCTATATGGATATTTTTGACGAAATTGTCGAAAACCCACAGCAATCGGCAACTGAAAAATTAGAGGCCATTATGCGGTTGATTTTAACCGATATGGGAACCAAGGAAACATCGCGCTTCTTCCCTGAGCTTTGGGCATTGGCGGGTCACAATGAGGATGCCGCAACGGAAATGCAGAAATTATATGAATCTGCACGCAAGCATATGAATATGCTGATTGCCGAAATTAATCCGGCGTTCACCGTGCAACAGCGCGAAGATTTAGCACTTTTTATTTCTGCTGCAATGGAAGGCCAAACCCCGTTTATCGGCTATGGCCGTACCTATCAAGCGCGACTGGAATCTGTGACCGATATTGCCGTTCAGATTTTAATGGCCGCTATTTGTAAAAGCAAGTAGTGTAAAAGTTGCTGACTTGACTTTACGAAGAATAAGCTAATTCAAAATCTATAAAAATGGTTAAAAACATAATTTAAACAGAGTGATAATCTATAAATAAAAGAGATCATATCACGAACAGGAAGGTCACATTTACAAATGGCCAAACCACCATAAACTGTGATATGCCCTGCATATAGTTGCGGACAATAAGGACAGCGATGTTTATTTCGTAGTTACTTCGCAAAAACGCCATCATGGACAATATGCGTATCAGGATAGCTTACCGACCAATCTTGCAACCAAGCTGGTTCGGCTTGAAATGCGGTTCCGTCCTGCATTATATAAACGGCTGGAAACCCACCCGATGATGTGAGCTTACCGTCTTTGATCTGCTTCAGTGTATCTAGCAGTAATTCCAAATCATCCCGTGATTTGGCTGGAATAACCCCGTCCGCATTACTATGCGCCCCGCGAAAAACCGTTTGCGGCATATCAGCGCTCACGCGCAATATTTTTTCTGTCGTTTGGGTATAATCTCCCATACTAGCGGTTGGTGTTATAGCAAAGATGAAGCCCGTCGATGTCAGGAAGTCACCCGTAAACATGGTCTCGCGTTCCATATCATAAAGTGATACAGAATTATCCGTATGCCCCGGCGTATAAAGAAGCTGTAATTGTCGCCCCCCAAGATCGATAATCGAACCAGGTTTTATCCATTCTGTTACGTTCCAAACCGGCGTTTCTAACCCTTCAAGCGCACCAAGATATTGCCCCCATGTCAATGTTAAGGTATCGCCTTCTGCTTGTTCCCGAATATGCGGCAAATCGATAATTGCCAGATTTTCCCATGTCCCCTGCCCCGTATGATCATAGTGAAAATGTGACGGCATAAATGTAACCGGTAAATTGGTCAACACGTCAACAACAGACCGAATATCATAATGCCCTATGCCTGCATCAAATAAAAGCGCGCGGTCATTACCTAAAATAAGATAGTTAAAATTATAAAGCTGCGAGTGTGGTTCAGCAATCGCAAAGGTTTTTTCATCCAGCATCACAACGACAAAATAATTTCCAAACGCGATGCCGCCTTCAATCACCGCCCCTTCTTTAAGAGGCGGTACCGGTTCACCTGTTGCCATGAGCGGGAATAAAATACGATGGCGCTGGTCAATCGCAATCCCTAAGCCGAGAATAATAATCAGTGCCACAAACAACGCATATTTTTTCATAACCCTATCCTTTCTCCGATATGGTTAAAATGATACACCTATACAGGTTCAAAGTACAATAGTTATAATCTTGTTTTCGCGAGTTACAAATTTGGAAAAGTGGCAGGATTTGGAAAAATGGCGGGAGTGACGGGACTCGAACCCGCGGCCTCTGGCGTGACAGGCCAGCGCTCTAACCAACTGAGCTACACCCCCAAATCGATATTTGTCTTTATCAATATGTCGGTGCATAGCATCTAATCTGCCTTGCGAATTGTGTCAAGTTGAAAATCAAATATACAATTTGATGACAGCTGCCTGAATTAAAGATAAGTGAGCATTTGCCGAAATATATCTTCATAACTGGTTGCCAGCACACATCGTCCATCCTTAAAATCGGCGGTAAAACAAATAAGCGGCAGGCTCTGCCCTAAACTCATAGAGATAATTCGCCCCTTCACACCATAGAGATTATGGTGAACCGCACCGGCGTGAAAGCGATTTAGGGTATCCATATCTGCTTCCTCAATATGCAGAATATTTTGAATAGGAATGGTCTCGCCAAAATCCGGCTTGGCTTTTGTCTTTAGACGAAACAGCCCAAAATCATATTGCCCCTCGCCTGCCAAAAAATCACCGGCATGGATGATGAGTTTCCCTTGCGAAAGCCCCTGATTGCCACGAATACCAAACATGATTAATCATGCACGCGAATAAGCCCTTCTTGTGCCGCCGAGCAAATCAGCTTGCCGTCGCGGGTAAAGAAATGACCAAAATTCATCCCCCGTCCCCCAGCAGAGGAAGGGCTGTCTTGGACATAAAGCATCCACTCATCCGCCTTAAAGGGATGATAAAACCACATTGCATGATCAAGACTGGCGGATTGCAATTTGGGGTTCATATAGCTAAGCGCATGCGGACGCAAACATGTATCAAGCAAAGTCGTATCCGAAATATAAGCCAGCATGACTTGATTAATATCGACCGCATCGGGCATGCCGGCATCTGCCTTCATCCACACCATTTGATTGGGTTTAGATTTTTCAGGGCGAAACATATCTTTGGGGTCAACAGGGCGGATTTCAAATGGTTTTTTGCGTAAAAAACTATCCTTAAATTCAGCGCTTATTTTATCCGCGACCGCTTCGCGCAATTCGGTTTCGGTGGGCAAATCTTCTGGTGGCGGCGCATCGGGCATGGATATTTGATGCTCATAACCGGTTTCGGGGGTTTGAAAACTCACCGCCATATTAAAAATCTGCTTCCCATGCTGCACCGCAATCACCCGCCGGCTGGCAAAACTACGACCATCGCGGGCGCGGTCAACTTCATAAATAATTGGCGTATTGGGATCACCAGCGCGGAGAAAATAAGAATGAAAACTATGGCAAATTAAATCATCAACCGTATGACAGGCGGCGCTTAGGGCTTGCCCCATCACCTGCCCGCCAAACACGCGCTGGCGATTTTCTTGCGGACTATCGCCGCGAAACAGGTTCACCTCCAGTCGCTCTAATTGTAATTGGGTGAGCAACTCAGTGAGCGTCATATCCATTAGCGCGCCTTTTGATTAAATAATATGGCGCGGGCTTTTTCAGCTTCCTTGCTTTTATCGCCAAGCGTGCCACGGCGCAAATCCAACCCCATCGCAAAGCCACGTTTCACGGCAGGCCGTTCGCCAACCCGCGCAAACCATTTCTTGAGATTAGGAAAATCTTTCAAATCCTGCCCCTGATTTTGGTAAGGCACAATCCAGCCCCAACACGCCATATCGGCGATTGAATAACGACCCGCCAGAAAATCACGTCCTTTAAGGCGTTTATTCATCACCCCATAAAGGCGGTTGACTTCATTAGTGTAGCGGTCAATCCCATATTTGATTTTGCGCGGCGCATATTGTCGGAAATGATGCGCTTGCCCTGCCATGGGTCCAAGCCCGCCCATTTGCCAAAACAGCCATTCATCGACCTGCACCCGTTCGCGTTCACGAAGCGGATAAAATTTTCCGGTCTTACGCCCTAAATATTGCAAAATCGCCCCACTTTCAAAAACCGAAATCGGTTTATTGCCGGGACCATTTGGGTCGACAATCGCGGGCATTCTATTATTGGGGGCGATTTTCAAAAAATTGCGCTTAAACTGGTCGCCAATGCCAATATTGACCGGCTTTAATTCATAAGGCAGGCCACATTCTTCCAGCATAATGGAAACTTTCCAGCCATTTGGGGTTGGCCAATAATATAATTCAATCGGTTTTTGGGGTTTTGCCATATTTATCTCCTAATCTAAGCTTTGAGCGGGTTCAATCGTAACACTTTCGCCGCAGCCGCACGCATCGGTCTGGTTGGGATTATCAAAAGTAAAGCCAGATGATAATTTTTCAACCCTGTAATCCATACGCGTACCAAGCAAGAACAGCACCGCTTTCGCATCAATTAAAATACGCACGCCTTTATCTTCCACTTCTTCATCAAGGGTATTTTTTTCGGCCGCATATTCCATTGTATATTCCATGCCCGCGCAGCCGCCATTCTTCACCCCGACGCGGATACCGATAGCGTCTTTTTCAGCATGTTCCATAATATGCTTCACGCGCGCCGCCGCCTGTTCTGTTAAGGTTACGATTTTTGGTCTTTCAAGAATTTGTTGCATGTTAACTTATCTTTCCACTTTCAATCATGCCATCAAAACATATTCAACGCAACCCGCGCTTCATCTGACATCCGGCTTGGCTCCCATGGCGGATCAAATGTCATATGCACCCGCACATCCCCCACCCCATCGATGGAGCGCACCGCATCTTCAACCCAAACCGGCATATGCTCCGCGACCGGACAACCTGGTGCGGTCAGGGTCATATCAATCTCAACGTCGCGCTCCTTATTGACATCAACCTTATAGATAAGCCCCAACTCATAAATATCAACCGGAATTTCAGGGTCATAGACGCTTTTTAACGCGCCGATAATATCATCGGTAAGCGCCTGCAAATCAGGTGATAAATCCTCATAAGCAACCGCCCCATCGCTATGTTGGCTTTGTTCTTCCACATTATTTATGTCATCATCCATGCTTATCACTTAAAATTTACCACTTAAAAAAACCTAATCGCTTTATCCAATGCTTTGACGAAGAGGGCAAGCTCTTCTTCGCAATTATAAAAGGCAAAGCTCGCCCGCGTGGTGGCGCTAACGCCAAGCGCCTCCATAAGCGGCTGGGCGCAATGATGCCCAGCGCGGACCGCAACCCCTTCACGATCCATAATCATCGCCAAATCATGCGGATGCACGCCTTCCACACTAAAAGAGAGGACTGCTTTTTTATTGTCGCAATCGCCATGAATGTGCACTTTATTCATCTCTCGCACCGCCTCTGTCGCAATATTTAAGAGCGTCGCCTCATGCGCCTGCGCGGCAGGCTCATCTAATTTTTGAATATAATCTATCGCCGCCTTCAAACCAATCGCTTCAATAATCGGGGGGGTTCCCGCTTCAAAGCGATGTGGTACATCACCATAGGTTACAGTTTCAGTCATCACCTCGCGGATCATTTCGCCGCCCCCACGATAGGGACGCATCTCTTCGAGCAAATCGGTTTTGCCATATAAAATACCGATACCGGTAGGACCATAGAGTTTATGACCAGAAAACACATAAAAATCAGCATTCATGGCCTGAACATCACGCGCTTCATGGACAACGCCCTGACAGCCATCCACCAATATCGGAATATCAAAGCCATGCGCGGCAGTGATTATCTCCGCAAGCGGCGGGATAACGCCAAGCGCGTTTGACATTTGTGTCACCGCCACCATTTTCACTTTTGGCGATAGCATCGCGTGATAAGCGTGCATATCGAGATTGCCATCTTCTTTTATCGGCACAAATTTTAAGACCGCGCCATAGCGTTCGCGCAAAAAATGCCATGGCACAATATTGGCATGATGCTCAAGCAGAGTTAAAATAATTTCATCCCCTGCCTGAATACGCGGCGCTAAATAACTATCCGCTACCAGATTAATTGAATCCGTTGCGCCGGAGGTGAAAATAATATTTTTATCATCCGGTGCATTTATGAAATTACGCACCGCATGGCGCGCCTGTTCAAATTCATCTGTTGCTTTGTTGGAAAGATAATGCAAACCACGATGGACATTCGCATAGTTATGCAACTGCATCTGCTGCATCGCCTCAATTACAGCTTTCGGTTTTTGTGCCGAGGCTGCATTATCAAGATAGACAAGGTTTTTGCCATAAGGCTTTTCTCCCAGAATGGGAAAATCTTGTCGGATCATATCCACCTGAAACCCCATTACAGCATCTCTCTCAATTTATCTTCGCTGATGGTTTGTAAGGCTGCACCAATCGCTTCGCCCTCATACGCCGCAAATAAGGGAATAAGAAATGCTTTTAACAATAAATGCTGAGCTTGGCCCTTTTTAATCCCGCGACTGCGCAAATAAAACAATGCTTCTTCATCGAGCTTGCCGATGGTTGCCCCATGCGCACAGGCAACATCATCGGCATAAATTTCAAGCTCCGGTTTGATATTCATTTCTGCTCCATCCGCTAACATGAGCGCATCACATTTTTGGTTGGCTTCGACATATTGGGCATCGCGCGCGACAATAATTTTACCCTGAAAGACCGCCCGCCCGTCTTCCTCAATGATTGTGCGGATCTGATTATCGCTATGACTATCTTGATGGTGATGGTGAATAAGGCTCGTAAAGTCGCTATGTTCGCCAGCCCCCGCAATAAGCCCCGCAAAAATATCTGCCCGCGCCTGCGCGCCTGTAAGCGATAGCCTGATGTCATGGCGTGCCAATGGGCAATTAAGGCTAAGGTGATGATGCTGGACAGACGCTGAGGCCGCAACACGTCCACGAATTAGATTAACGCATTGCCCATCTCGTTGCAGGCTTATTAGACGCAATTTTGCGGTTTCAGAAAGCTCTAAATCAATCACATTGTTGATGTAAGAGGCGCTAGCAAAATCATGAATAATCACCGCATCTGCTCCTTCTTGCAACTGAATGCGGTGTCGGTAATGCGCCGCTATATCGCCGCTATAGGATAAATATAATTTATGCGT
This sequence comes from Parvibaculaceae bacterium, assembly GCA_965199285.1. Taxonomy (GTDB): domain Bacteria; phylum Pseudomonadota; class Alphaproteobacteria; order RS24; family RS24; genus CBDDGJ01. The sequence goes on from OZ240687.1 coordinate 475,568, forward strand.
CCCTGCTGGTAATGATAAATCACACCCATCATCTAAAAGTGCCAGATTATAGGCTGGCATAGCTTCGGTTTCGGGCTGCCACTCTTGACTTTGTAAAATTGACTGAACCGGCGCATCCATTTTTCCATTATCGAAATGAATGGTTTGAAAGCCATCATCTTTGATCTGATCGGCAAATGGGAAAAGAGTGAATTGTGTAGGTGTGAGCGGACGGTCAAGCAAATGCGGCAAGTCCGTATAGTGCCAATTTTCTTGTCTTCGATTTGGCAACCCTTGGGTTTGAGCATATGCCAAAATCTCGCCGCGGTCCTGCCCTGCAAGTGGTACAAAATGACTCTTTTTTTGCGTAAAAAATGTTGCGGAATCACGCATTCACAACCTCATCAATATAATCAGCATAGCCATTTTTCTCAAGCTCAAGCGCCAATCCGGCATCCCCGGTTTTGACGATTTTCCCCGCCGCCATCACATGCACAATATCAGGTTTAATATAATCGAGCAGGCGCTGATAATGCGTAATCACCAGCATCGCACGCTCAGGTGCGCGTAACTGGTTAACGCCGGTTGCGACGACTTTAAGCGCATCAATATCCAGCCCGCTATCGGTTTCATCCAAAATCGCCAAACGTGGTTCTAAGGCAGCCATTTGCAACACTTCATTGCGCTTTTTCTCACCGCCAGAAAAGCCGACATTTAACTGGCGCTTGAGCATATCATCAGCAAGCCCCAAGGCTTTTGCCTTATCGCGAATAAAGCGCAAAAAATCCGCTGCCGAAAGTTCCGCTTCACCACGCCCTTTACGAATGGCATTCACGGTTTCTTTCAAAAATGTCATATTGGTCACACCGGGAATTTCAAGCGGATATTGAAAGGCCAGAAACAGACCCGCAATGGCGCGCTCTTCTGGTTCTAATTCCAGCAGATTTTGCCCGCCCAAAAGCACTTCACCTTTTGTAACCTCATAATCCTCACGCCCTGCTAATACATAAGATAGGGTCGATTTCCCTGACCCATTCGGCCCCATAATCGCATGCACCTCGCCTGCCTTAATGGTGAGGTTCACCCCATGCAAAATCTCAGCACCATCAATTTCGGCATGTAGATCTTTAATCTCAATAATCGCGCTCATCCGACACTCCCTTCCAATGATATTTCAAGTAATTTTTGTGCTTCAACGGCAAACTCCATTGGCAATTTTTGTAGTACGTCTTTACAAAATCCATTCACGATAAGAGCCGTCGCCGCCTCTTCATCAAGACCGCGTTGGCGACAATAAAATAGCTGGTCATCACTGATTTTCGAGGTTGTCGCTTCATGCTCAATAATCGCACCCGCATTTTTGCTTTCAATATACGGCACCGTATATGCCGCACATTTATCGCCAATCAGCAGGCTATCGCATTGGGTGAAATTGCGAACACCGGCAGCTTTTTGATGCACATTTACCTGCCCGCGATAGACATTTGAACTCTTGCCCGCCGACACGCCTTTCGAGATAATCCGGCTGCTTGAGTTTTCCCCCAAATGCAGCATTTTTGTACCGCTATCGACTTGCTGATAATTATTGGAAATGGCGATCGAATAAAACTCGCCCTTACTCTCACGCCCGCGCAAAATGCAAGAGGGGTATTTCCATGTCACCGCCGAACCGGTTTCGACTTGCGTCCAGCTAATATGCGACCGGTCGCCGCGACAATCGCCGCGCTTGGTGACAAAATTATAAACCCCGCCCTTGCCATCCTTATCACCAGGATACCAATTTTGCACAGTCGAATATTTTATTTCCGCATCTTCCAATGCCACCAGCTCAACCACTGCCGCGTGTAGCTGATGCTCATCGCGCATGGGCGCGGTGCAGCCTTCCAGATAGCTGACATAGCTGCCCTTGTCAGCAATCACTAAGGTTCGCTCAAATTGTCCGGTATTGGCTTGATTAATTCGAAAATAAGTCGAAAGCTCCATCGGGCATTTCACCCCTGGCGGAATATAAACGAAACTCCCATCCGAAAAGACAGCAGAATTAAGCGCCGCAAAGAAATTATCCGCTTGCGGAACCACGCTGCCCAAATATTTGCGTACCAATTCCGGATGCTCTTTCACGGCTTCAGAAAACGAACAAAATATAACGCCGACTTTTGCCAGCTCATCGCGAAAGGTTGTGCCGACCGAGACACTATCAAACACCGCATCAACCGCAACTTTCCGCACGCCAGCAAGGACTTCCTGCTCAACCAGTGGAATGCCCAATTTTTCATAAGTACGCAAAAGTTCGGGGTCAACCTCATCCAGCGATTTTGGTCCATCGGCCATCGATTTAGGGGCGGCATAATAATGCAAATCCTGATAATCAATCGCTGGATAATCGACATATGCCCATTTCGGCTCGCTCATCAATAGCCAGCGCTGATAGGCTTCAAGCCGCCAGCTAAGCAACCATTCTGGCTCTTCTTTCTTTTCAGAAATCAGCCGAATAATATCTTCATTCAAACCCTTAGGTGCAAGTTCTTGCTCAATATCTGTGGTGAAGCCATATTTATATTGCTCAAGTTCCGAGACCTGTTCGACGGTTTCACGTTCAATACTATCTTTTACATTTTCCATCAGCTCACCATTGGTTTTGTCATTATCATCTTTTGTAAAGCGTCAATCAGCGCATCAATATCGGCAAGCCTATTATCCGCGCCCAAACTAATACGAATAGCGGATTGCGCCAGCTCATTATTAACCCCCATTGCTGCCAGCACATGGCTCTCGCTCACCTTGCCGCTTGCACAAGCCGCCCCTGCACTTACCGAGAAACCTGCCAAATCCAACGCCATAACAAGATTTTCCGCCCGCATGCCGGTAAGCGCAAAACAGCTTGTATTATGAAGGCGCGGCGCGGCATCCGCAAAAATAACAATATCCGGAAAGGCATTTCGCAATTTTTGTTCCAGCTCATCGCGCAAATTTGCATTGCCAATCGTAAGGTGATTAACGGCCGCTTGCATGCCGATAATGCCTGCATAATTTTCTGTGCCAGAGCGCCGCCCCAATTCCTGCCCGCCGCCTGATATTAACGGGGTAAGATTCACGCCTTTACGGATAATCAGCGCCCCAATACCAGTTGGGCCAGCAAATTTATGCGCCGATAGGCTCATCATATCAGCCCCTAATTTTGCAAATGAAAGGGGCATTTTCCCTGCCGCCTGAACCGCATCACAAAACAGCAAGCTGCCATGTGTTTTAATCTGAGGCGCGATCTCAGCAATGGGCTGAATCGCACCCGTTTCATTATTCGCCAACATCACCGCTACCAGCGCGGGGCGCGGATCCTCTAAAAGAACCGATAAAGCCTTTTTGTCAATCACCCCTTCCGCCGTCACGGGCAGAAAATCAATCGGCAGCTGTGAGGTAGTAGCGGCAGATAAAACCGCCTTATGTTCAATCGTGCTTACAATCAAACGCTCTATCGGGGCGTTTACCTGAAGCGCCAAATTACAGGCTTCCGTGCCACCAGAGGTAAAAATAAGCTCCGCCCCATCTGAAGCTGAAAAAGCAGATAGAATATCTACCCGCGCCAAATCAATTTGCGCCCGCGCTTGTCGCCCTTCTTGATGAACCGAAGAGGCATTATGCACGCCTTTCAGGGCTGCTACGATAGCGTCAGCAACTTCATGTCTTAGCGGCGTGGTGGCATTATGGTCCAAATAAATACGTTGCATCTATCCGCGCCCCGCAATATTGCCTGTTTCGAAATTGATATTTTTGTTCACCACATCGGCAAGACTAACCCCGCCTAAAAATTGGATAATGGTTTGACTTAGCCCCGCCCATAGCTCATGGGTTTGGCAGCGCGCGGCTTTTTTAAGACATCTGCCCTCTAGCTTGCAACGCCGTGTTTCAACCGGCCCATCCATCGCATTTATAATCTCACCAATGGATATATTATCAATCGGGTGCGCCAACACATAGCCGCCCTTTTTCCCGCGCTGGCTTTTGACCAATCCGGCACGGCGCAAATCGGCAAATATTTGCTCAAGAAAAACCCGCGAAATCTCTTGCCGCGCCGCAATATGGTGAAGCGGAACAGCCTGTTCCTTACCATATTGAGCACCAAATTGGGCAAGGTCAGTCATGGCCATAACAGCATATCTTGCGCGTGATGAAATCTTCATAAACCCTCTGAAATATATATCTTATTTAAGAAATAACTTGCTTTTACGTATTCGTTTTCGCTATAGAAACGCTTTATAAATTCATATAGTAATCCTGACTAAATTAGTCAAGTTAAAATGGAGCAGAAATGCCTGAAGTGATTTTTCCTGGTGCTGGTGGTCGTCTTGAAGGGCGATTTCACCAAAATAAAACCAAAGGCGCACCGATTGCGCTTATTCTTCACCCGATGCCGCAATTAGGGGGCACGATGAATGATGCCATCACATTTCAACTCTATCAGCATTTTGTTGCGCGGGATTTCTCGGTATTGCGGTTTAATTCACGCGGGGTTGGGCGCTCGCATGGCAAATTTGATAATGGGATTGGTGAGCTTTCTGATGCGGCCGCCGCCTTAGACTGGCTGCAAGCGCTTAGCCCAGATGCCAGCCAATGCTGGATTGCCGGCTATAGTTTCGGCGCCTGGATTGGTATGCAATTATTAATGCGCCGCCCAGAAATTTCAGGCTTTGTGTCTATCGCGCCGCCAACCAATCTTTATGATTTTGGCTTTTTAGCTCCCTGCCCGACCTCTGGCTTGATTGTGCATGGGGATGAAGATCGCATTGTACCGCAAGATACAGTGTTGCAGCTTATTAAGCATCTCAAGCAACAAAAGGGCATTACCATCACCTATCAGAATATAGCTGGCTCCAATCATTTTTTTGAAGATGAGATGGATACATTAAAGGAGTATGTGAATGATTATCTTGATCGACGCATTCCGGAAATAGCCAAATCAAACTAAATTTTATAGGGGCGGGTAGATGATGCCGCCCGTCATGGGCTGCGAAACGCCAGTTGTTGAGGGCAGGCTTATCGGTAATTTATATAAGCATCGTATGGCGAGCCATGAAAAGGCTTGCGCTTCTAGCATATCGCCGTGCCAGCCTAACCTATCACAATTTATCGCCTCGCAAGATAAGCGGGCGCGTAAAAGCTCTTGCAAATAATCATTATGTCGCCCGCCGCCACATAAGATAACCTTATCCGGTAATATTGGCAGATGCCGGAAAGCCGCCGCTATCGAGGCGGCGGTACAAGCGGTAAGCGTCGCCAGCCCATCTTCTGCGGATAGATGTTGCATGTTCAGCGCATTGGCAAAATCAAGCCGATCCAATGATTTGGGCGGCGGAGTCTCGAAATAAGGATGCGCCATAAAGGCACTCACAATATTATCATCTATCGTGCCACGCCGTGCTATCGCGCCGGCCTTATCATAGGGTAAAGAAAAATATCGCTGCGCCCAATCATCAATGAGCGCATTTCCGGGCCCCGTATCAAAAGCGATAACGCTATCTGCATCAATAAAAGTGAGGTTTGCAACCCCGCCAATATTGATGACTGCCATCGGCGTGTCTTCATTTTCACATAATGCCTGATGAAACAAGGGAACAAGCGGCGCGCCCTGCCCGCCCGCCTTTATATCGGCTTGGCGCATATCACCGATAACTGAAATTCCGGTGGCGCGGGCGAGCTTTTGCGCATCGCCAATTTGAATTGTTCTTTTTTGCGTAGGGTTATGCAAAACCGTTTGCCCATGAAACCCAATCAGCGCGATATGCGGGTTTGCTTTTTTCATCTCTTGCACCGCCGCAATATGCTTATACGTGATAATTTTCTCAGCTTGGTTCAGAATATCCGGCCAGCTTGCTTTATCATCCCAATCGCCACCCGCTTGCGCTATGTCTAATGCCAAGTCTAATGATTGCCGCAAAATATGGCGTTCTTCATTATGATAGGGAAAATGCTTGCTATTGCCAAATTCCAACATAGAGGTTCCATCGCTCGTCACGAGCGCCGCATCGATACCATCTAATGAGGTTCCGCTCATTAACCCCAAACTGGTGATTTGCTTATTCATATATTGACCCACATCTGATAGCGCGATATGAAGCACCATTATGACAAGCTATAAATCAGATTTTCTTAAAATGCTAGATGAACGCGCCCTCATCCATCAGATGAGCGATGCGGATGCGATTGATGAGCTAGCCGCGAACAAGAAACTCATTGCCTATATTGGCTATGATTGCACCGCTGATAGTTTGCATATTGGTAATCTTGTCTCAATCTTATTGCTGCGCCGCCTCCAGCAATCTGGTAATAAGCCGATTATTATTCTCGGCGGCGGCACGACAAAAATCGGCGACCCTTCGGGGCGCGATGAAAGCCGCAAAATTTTATCGCCTGCTGATATTGCCCATAATAAGAAACGCATTGCGGAAAATTTTTCTGCCTTTTTGCAATTTGGGGAGGGCGCAACCGATGCGATTATGGTTGATAATGATGAGTGGTTATCAGAGCTAAACTATATTGAATTATTGCGCGATGTGGGGCCGCATTTTTCAGTCAACCGCATGTTGAGTTTTGATAGTGTGCGCTTGCGTTTAGAGCGCGAGCAGAATTTAAGTTTTATCGAATTTAACTATATGATTTTGCAAGCCTATGATTATGTCGAGCTTCACAAACGCTATGGCTGTAATCTGCAAATGGGCGGTTCAGATCAATGGGGCAATATTATTAATGGCATTGAGCTAGGCCGACGCAGCGCGGGCTTATCGCTTTATGGTCTCACCGCACCGCTCATGACAACCGCATCTGGTGCGAAGATGGGGAAATCAGTAAATGGGGCGGTTTGGCTTTCGGCTGATAAAATACCCCCTTATGACTATTGGCAATATTGGCGCAACACAGAGGATAATGATGTTGCCCGTTTTTTGAAGATATTCACCGAATTACCGGCAAGCGAGATTGCCCGCCTCGAACAGCTTCAAGGGTCTGAGCTTAATGATGCCAAGAAAATATTAGCAACCGAAGCAACCGCCATGTGTCATGGGCGTGCCGCCGCACAAGAGGCAGAAACCGCGGCTCATAAATTATTTGAACAAGGGCAAAAGGACACAAATATGCCAAGCGTCTCAATTTCAAAAACCACATTTATGGCAGATGGTTTGGGGCTGCTCGATGCGGTTCGGATGGCAGGTCTGGTAGCTTCAAATGGCGAAGCCCGGCGGCATATTCAAGGCGGGGCTTTGAAAGTGAATGACATCACCCAGCAAGATATGAAAAAGCGCCTTAGCATGGATGACGTAAACGATGAGGCGATCAAAATCTCTTTGGGAAAAAAGAAGCATATTTTGTTAACATTAGACGACTAATCTTTCTCGGTATTACCAATTCCAATATTAAATATGCGGCGTAAAATCCCCGGTGTCATCAACGAAGCGGGATTTACAATCACCGAAGGATCGCCAATATCACCTGAAACACGATAGCTCACGCCCAAAATGCCTTCTTGCTTGCCGCCGGTTAATACGGTTCCTAATATAGGGATCCCGCCAAGGAGTGAATTTAATGTATAAGATGGAACAAGAACACCGCCCGTACTGATTTGATCTGTCCCAAAATCAACCGCACCATAGACGGTCACCCCTAATGATGGACCAGAAAATATACCATCCATAATTTCCCACTTTTGGTCGATAAGACGAAAATCAAACTCACCACGCTCAAACAAAATACCGTCACCTTGCAAAGTATCGAGCAGGCCGGTAAATGAGGCAACGCTTAAAATTTGCGCGAACACCGGAACCTCCCCTAATTGAAATTCTTGCATCCGAAAATGTCCCTTAGCGCTTATTCTTTTTTTATCTTCAAGAATGGGATTATCAAAAAATTGCGCGGTAATTTTTAGCTTACCGTCAGAAATTTCTTGCGTTAGTCCCAACCCGACAAAAATTTCACCGCCATGATCCGCTGTCACGTGTAAATGCCGTTCATTATTTGTGGCACGAGATAGATTTGCCGCTAGCGGCATACCATCGGTAAAATAGCCGATAAAATTTAGAGCTTCGATCTTACTGTTTTGCTGCTGCATATTAGCAGAAACATTGGTTAGCGATATATTGTTTTCACCGATAAGATTATTAAGGCTTATGGCGAGTTTCATATTATCGGCAAAAATATCTTCAGTGGACTCCGCTTCTTCAAAAGACGATGCATAGCGCCAAAGGTTCTTAATATCACTTACGGACAAACGGTCTCCGCCGATTGAAAGATGCTGTGCTCCCGCCTCATCCATATTTATGGCAAGCGTAAATTCATTATCACCCCCAAACCGTATTGGTGATGCCTGCAATTCTTGTAACTTGCCTTCAACGAGTTTGCCTTGTGCAACAATCTGATCTTCACCGCTTTTGAAATCAACCGAGAAGTTGCGATATGTCCGCTCCGGATTGGTTTTCAGGCTTAGCGAAACTTGCCCCTCCTGCCCTGCTGGTTTTATATAAGCAACCGGGAGCTCATGAATTTCGGCCGCGCTCAAATCCATGTCGATGTGATATTCCGAAAAAACTCTGCCCCGCCCGTGCATTTGTAACTCCATATCGATAATACCCGTATAAAACGGCACAATCATTTCAAATCCAAGCCGCGCAACATCAGTCGGCGCAAGGGGAGCTGTAAGTTTTATTTTTTGCGCCTGCTCCTGAAAAGGAAAAAGCGCATCAATCAAAAAATCCACTTGATCGATTTTCACCGAACCAGAGACAGATAAATCGCTATTACTTACTTTGAAAGCGAGTTGCCCCGCCTCAAGCGGATACTCAATCAAATAAGGTGTCATAGCGAATTCTTTAACCTCTCCCCCTATATCAATATCAACATCTTGCAATTTTGTTTGCGGCTTTAAGGGAAAGCCAAGTTTAACCTCGGCATGTGTGTCTCCAGAAAATAGGTCAGCGTCTAGCTTTATTCTATCCATTAAGGTTAAAGGTTTTTGATTAAGAATATGTAAAATATCCTCCAATCCGCCTTTTGCTTGAAATATCAGATTTACTTTTTCACCCGGCTCACGATAATGTTTGCCTTCAAACAAGCCCTTTGTGATGGTAATATAATCATTTTCGATGTCGTCATATAAACGGCCGCTCGCCAAATCAACGTGCGTTCGATATCCATCAACCAAAACTCGACCATAGGCATTTTCAAGCGCGGTCATTTCATCAAAAAACTGTAATTGGCTATCAGCAAATATGATATCCAAATCCACGGCATGTCTTGGCAAATATCGTGTCTGCTTTACATTTTGAAAATCTGAAAACTTTCCCGCAACCGCAATTTTGGCTTGCGGAATTTTCCCACCCGAAAGACGGCTTGTAACCCATTTGCGGGCTTTCGGGGCGGCAATATTCGGCCATAAAGATAGTGCCGCGCCCATTTCACCCTCGCCGAGTAAAAGCTGGACATTCGCATGCCCATCATCGCCCGCGAAAACAAGCGCGCCTGACAATTCAATATCAATATTTTGGGCGGTTATCTTGCTCGGTAAAAATCTAATATGTTGTCCATCCAAATCATAGTCTATATCAAGGGCAAAATTTTGAACATAAATATCATCATTGAAAATATTGCTCAAACTTAGCTGCGTATCAGAACCAATGAGCTTTCCTTGAATTGCGGTGACATTTCCCTTCGAATTCATGTCATAGTGAAAGTCACCTTGTAACTCAATTTTCGTTTCATTAACGGTGATCTCACCTTTTCTAATTGTCGCATTTTGCGTACGAAAATCTGCCTCTATATCCAGCACAAGATTTTCAACAGTGAAGATATTTTTATTAGAAAAAATGCGCCCTGAGGTTGGCTGTATCTGAATCCTAGCAGATTCAGGGCGGCCAGATGCCACGATATTCATTTGCACGTCGATATTAAGTGGAATCTCAATGCCTGATAATGTATCAAAAAATGGAACAATAGCAGCAAGCTCATCCGGAGTGATGTTTTGAAACTGAATGCTAATCTCTTCCGCTTCGCCCCGCTTAACCCCACCCTCCATCAGGATCGCGGCCTCACCTGTGCTGGTAAAATAACGTAGCTCGCCATCAATCGAAAAAAAAGTCTCATAGCGGTCGAAGAAAATATAAGACAGAGGAAGAGATTGACTGGAAGCTTGCAAATTAATTTCAGGAATTCTAATCGTCTCAATATATTTTATCTGCGACAAAGCAATGCTCGTTAATGCCGTAACCGGTGATGCTTGTTCTACTTGCGAAGCACCTTCTTTTGACTTGCCATTAACAGATACAGACGGAGAGACGGTGATACGATCCATTATGAGGGATTCGAATGCGATTATTCCTTCACCGATAAGAGCATCAAAACTCGGGATAATGTGAATATTTTCAGCAAAGAGTTTATATGTTTGCGCATCGGTGAGAGTGAAGGTTTCAATCGTGAGATGATAATTGCCACTATAAAATTGAATTTCCACATTTTTAAGCCTGGCGTTATATTTTCCGTCCCACATCACTTTTTCAAATGGGGCAATGAAAATATCAATATTCAATGGACGAAACAGGCTCCACCCTACGCCCGCAAAAATAAGCAAGAATAATAAAAGAAAGAATGCCTGTAACAGCCTTATCGTTCTGAAAAAAACTATTTTAAACAGCGTGTTCAGTTGCTTCTCCGTTCATTAGAAATCATCAAATCGCTTGCATATTAGCACTATTTCTCTTATTCCACATTATAGAAACATATGACATCATATAAAAAATGAAAGGGATATATTCATGAGCCTGCTTGAAATTGGTGACAAAGCCCCAGATTTCGCGCTGCCGCGCGATGGTGGGACAACCGTAACAAGTAAAGATATGAAAGATAAGCCGTATATACTCTTTTTCTATCCCAAAGACAGTACACCCGGCTGTACAATAGAGGCAAAGGATTTCTCTGCCTTTAAGAAAGGTTTTTCAAAAATTGGAGTGGAATTATTTGGCGTGTCTGCCGATTCTGTAAAACGGCATGATAATTTTGTTACCAAACAAAACCTAACCATTCCGCTTTTGAGCGATGAAAACAAAATACTTATTGAGGCCTATGGCGTATGGGTACAGAAAAAACTATATGGGCGCGAATATATGGGAATTGAACGAGCCACATTTCTGATTAACAGCAAAGGAAAGATCGCCCATATTTGGCCGAAAGTCAAAGTAAAGGGGCATGCGCAAGAGGTGTTAGAATTAACCCGCACGATTATAAATGACGCATAGGCCATCTAATAGTCACCCTGATATCCGCCAGGATATTCGTAAAGCCGCCCTATCGGTCTTGCAAACAGCCAGCGCTGATGAAAAGCCGCAACAAGCTTTGCAACTTTGCAAAGCGTGGCAAAATGGTACGCTTACGGTTACAGAACAGACATTTACCATCCCCGATGAACCGTCACGGCCGCCGCAACCTGTTTTATTAATGCCACGTGACGTGCCTAAACGACGCGGTGGAGAGAAAGGGCGCATCGCGTTACTCCACGCTATTGCACATATTGAGTTTAACGCCATTGACCTGGTTTTTGATTTGCTTGCCCGGTTCGTTGATAAACAAACCCCAACTCAATTTATCGATAATTGGATTGCGGTTGGACAAGATGAAGCGCGGCACTTTATGATGATAAATCAACGCCTAAAGCAGCTAGGCAGCTTTTATGGTGCATTACCCGCTCATAAAGGCATGTGGCAAGCGGCATTTGAAACACGAAAGGACCTTCTCGGGCGTTTGGCCATCGTGCCTATGGTTTTGGAAGCTCGCGGGCTCGATGTCACCCCGCCTATGATACAACGCTTTCAAAAGGCCGATGATAGCGAATCGGCATTAATCTTGCATAAAATCCTCGAAGATGAACAAACGCATGTTGCATATGGGGTTTATTGGTATGAATATTTTTGTACAAAGGAGGATAAAGACCCTGTGTCTTATTACCGTATATTGCTTCAAAAATACTACAGAAGCGGTCTAACACCACCTTTCAACACGCAAGCACGAGAAAATGCAAATATGAATAGAGCCTATTTCCAAGATTCACCCTAAATTTGATGTTTCGAAAAAATGTAAAATATTGTATAGACCTTGTGAGAGGAAATATATCTACTATACCTTAATTAGAAAGATAAACAGTATATTTGGATAACGGGAACATTGTAAAAGGGATAAATTGAAAAAGAAACAAACATTAAAAAAACAGGCATTCATGCTGAGAATGCGCGAGCGATTTACGGAAAAGCAGCTTTATATTCGCTCAAAAGGCGCGGTTACCTATGTTACGCTTACCCCTTCCGCACAAATTGGATTATGCTTTTTTGCTTTTAGCCTCTGCTTATGGGTTGGTTTTGCGAGCATTAATACACTTCTAGAGGATGAAATTGTCCAGAAAAGAAATTCTGTTTACGCTGAAAAAATAGCTTCTTACGAAGAAAAGCTAAACAAGATACAAGTTGAATATGATACGTTGCGGGGGCAATTATCAGTATCGCGCGATTGGTTTACGGAAACAACAAAAGCACTTGAAGAGCGTCATAATGAGCTTACCAGAATGCTGGAAGAAAATGCGCGAATCTCAAGCAATTTACAATCGATGCAGAGCCGCTACGCTCGCGTAAAACAAAAAAATAACAGCAGGGAACAAGATTTCAAACTCGTCGCAAATGCTGAACGACGGCCAACGATCATTATGGAAAGTCGGCTTAATACATTATCATCCTCAGATACAGATAAAGAAAATAAAGTACAATTTTCCAAGGCTGATTTTGGAGAAAGCTATAATTTAGAAACGAGTCCACACAACATAAAAGCGATGATTTTACAGTCAGACGTTCGAGAACGTGTAAATGGCCTAAAAACCCGGCAAAAGAATCTATTAGACGCTTTAGAAGAAAGCACTGATCGTAAAATTAAGAGCTTTGAAGCACTTATCGCAACGACAGAGATTCTTGAGCCAAATGAATTTGTCGCGCAAATGTTGCCTGATGCAAAAAATGCAGTGGGCGGGCCTTTTATTCCGCTATTAACTGGTAGCAATCACGATAACACAATACAAAAGCAATTATTTCGGATCTCAAATAATTTACAAAAACTTGAAAATTTAAGCACAGCACTTACCTATATTCCTCTATCCCTGCCTATTCATCATCAACGCATCAGCAGTGATTTTGGCCCCCGTCTTGACCCTTTCAAAAAACGAGCGGCGTTTCATTCTGGACTAGACTTCAGCGCCTCAATCGGAACCCCCGTTTATGCAAGCCTAAATGGTAAAATCTCATTCGCTGGCAGACGCGGCCCCTATGGCCTGGCTGTCGAGATTGACCATAATAATGGCTTCAAAACAAGATATGCGCATCTTAACAAAATTCTTGTACGACGCGGACAACAAGTTCGTTTCCAGGATATAATCGGCGAAAGCGGAAATAGTGGGCGTAGTACAGGACCACATTTACATTATGAAGTATGGTATAATGGCAAGGTTCGTAACCCCCAGCCCTTTATAAATGCAGGAAAACATATTTTTAACACATCCGAGCTTGTACAATATGAGCGTCGTAAATGAGTGAAAAACGCGCAAATAACATTCCTACGATTATCAGCCCGGATCTGAAAATTATTGGCAATTTATTTTCAGAAGGCGATATACAAATGGATGGTCAGCTGCAAGGAAATATTCGTTCCTATGCGATAACGGTCGGTCAAGCGGCGCGCATTGAAGGCGAGATTAGCGGCGAAATTATAACTATATGTGGCCATATCAAAGGAACAGTTCGTGGCGTACAAGTTCACCTAACGGCGGGAAGTCAGATTGAGGGAGATATATATCACAAAACTCTGGCGATTGAGAGTGGTGCTGTTTTTAATGGTACAGCACAACGTGAAAAAGACCCGTTGCAGAAAGTAACTATGCCAGACCTTAATGTTTTCGACACGCTTCCCTTGCCAGTAGAGTCTAGTGAATAGCTGCTATTTACCCGCACCCGAAATACGATATGCAAGGGCAGCTTCCATAAACATATCCAGCTCACCATCTAGCACGGCTTGTGGGTTTCCAGTTTCAACATTGGTTCGCAAATCCTTCACCATTTGATAAGGTTGCAGCACATACGACCGAATTTGATGCCCCCAACCAATCTCAGTTTTTTGGGCGGCTTCTGCTGAGGCCTCCTCTTCACGTTTTTGTAATTCTAATTCATATAGCCGAGCACGCAGCATAGCCCAAGCGGTGGCACGGTTTTTATGTTGTGATCGTTCATTCTGGCATTGTACGACAAGCCCGGTTGATAAATGGGTAATCCGTACCGCGCTGTCCGTTGTGTTCACATGCTGTCCGCCAGCGCCGCTCGCCCGAAATGTATCTATACGAACATCAGCATCTGAAATTTCAATTTCAATGGTTTCGTCAATTTCAGGATAGCATCCAATGCTTGCAAAACTTGTATGGCGACGGGCATTGCTATCAAAAGGTGAAATACGAACAAGCCTATGTATTCCGGATTCTGTCTTCAGCCAACCATAGGCATTATACCCTTTCACCTGAATCGTTGCGGATTTTATGCCAGCTTCCTCGCCAGCACTTTGCTCGATAATTTCTGTTTTATACCCTTTTTGCTCTGCCCATCGTAAATACATGCGCAAAAGCATGCTTGCCCAATCCTGGCTTTCGGTTCCCCCCGCGCCGGGGTGGATTTCCAAAAACGCATTATTGCGATCCGCTTCTCCCGACAATAATGTCTCTATCTCTAGACGTGCGGCATGGCGCGCAATTTCGGTTAATGATACGATCATTTCTGCCAATAAATCATCATCGCCTTCTTCTTCTGAAAGCGCGATCATATCGATATGATCGGCTAAATCTTTCTCAACCCGCAAGCAGGCACGAATACTTTCATCAAGTTGTGTGCGTTCTTGCATGAGGGCTTGCGCGCGGGAGGCATTATCCCAAAGGGCTGGGTTTTCAGCCTGCTTATTTAGCTCATCTAATCTGGCTTGGGCATTATCCCAGTCAAAGATGCCTCCTTAACAGTGTAAGTGACTGTTCGATACGTTCAGCTAGTTGCTGGGTTTCAGCATTCATGATCCCTCCTAATAAATGACACTCCCGCCTGAATTTCCTTTTTCATTAACAAGACGGCTCTTTTCAATATCAGTCCCAATCTTAAAAGCCTCTAAGATAACTTTCTCATCTCCGCTTTGTGCTGGTTTTCCGGATCGTGCATCAACCCGCACAAGATTGATCCCTGGCGGTATACGAAACGGGGTATCAGCTTCGCGCTTCAATACTTCTTTCATAAAATCTTTGAAGATTGGTGCTGCCGCACGCCCCCCTGTTTCACGGTTGCCAAGCGGTTGATTATTATCAAAGCCGATATAAACCCCAACCACAAGATCCGGGGAAAAGCCGATAAACCAGGCATCACGACTATCATTTGTCGTTCCGGTTTTTCCTGCAACTGTTTTGCCAACCGCCCGCACAGAGCGCCCTGTACCGCGTTCAATCGCCCCCTCCAGCATTGAAACAATTTGATAGGCGGTTTGGGGAGATAATATTTGCTGTTTTATATCGGGTAAAACGGGCGGCGATGCATTTGCCCATTGTAACTGATTACAAGCATTACACGGGCGGCGATCATATTTATAAATGGTCTTTCCATAGCGGTCTTGAATACGGTCGATTAAAACCGGGGTAACCTTTTTGCCACCATTTACCAAGCTCGCATAGGCTGATGACAGTTTTAATAATGTTGTTTCACCAGCGCCCAACGCAATCGATAAAACCGGGGGCACGCGCTCCATAATCTCAAATCGTTCAATATAATTTGATATTTTATCCATTCCGATTTGTTCTGCCAACCGAATGGTCATGAGGTTGCGGCTATTTTCAAGCCCCAATCTTAGCGTTGAAGGGCCATAATAGCGCCCGCCATAATTTTTCGGTTTCCAAAAATCTTGATCACCACCGGTTTGTTCAATCACAAAAGGTGCATCCAAAACAATAGAAACGGGTGTATACCCTTGATCCAAAGCTGATGCGTATATAAAGGGTTTTATTGCTGAACCAGGCTGGCGTTGCGCTTGTGTTACGCGATTAAACTCACTTTTTGCAAAACTATAACCGCCGCCCATTGCTAAAATTCTACCCGTATGCGGATCCAGTGCAACAATACCTCCATTTACAAGCGGATATTGTTCAAGCGCAAAATAACCTTTGCGATCCGTTGCCGATATCCAAACCACATCACCAATTGCAAAATGCCCGAGAAAACTATTAATTTTCTTGCCAATCTGCTTTTCATTACGTTGATTAAAGCTAATCGGCCGCACCCAGGCCGCATCAGCAATATCAATATCGCCTTTTTCAACCACATCGCCCCCCCCCTCTAAGCCTGTTTCCTCAGGCCGTAAGCCAATATTCAGGCGTGTTTCAGCTACATCCAAAATAACCGCCAATCGCCATTCCGGAACATCACGCAATTCGCTTAAAGCGGCAAGACTATCTCTCCAATTTATAAGCGTTTCCAATCGGGTAACCGGACCACGATAGCCATGTCGCTTATCATATTTTTCGAGCCCAGCACGTAAGGCGCTTGTCGCAATCCGTTGGTAATCAGTTTCCAAAGTACTACGAATTGACAAGCCGCCGCCATAGAGTTTCTTTTCACCATAAAACCCAAACACTTGTCGGCGAATTTCTTCAACAAAATATTCAGCAGAAAAACGTCGTGACAAAAACTTACGCGGGCTGACAATTAAATCCTCTTGCTGAGCTTGTTCAGCGTCTTGCTTACTTATATAGCCATTTATGTGCATCCTATAGAGCACCCAGTTGCGGCGCGCAATCGCACGTTTCTTTTTCTTTATCGGGTGATAATTAAACGGCCCCTTAGGCAAGGCAGCAATATAAGCAGCTTCTGCCAAGGTTAGCTCGCTTAGCGATTTGTCAAAATAATTAAGCGCGGCCGCGGCGACACCATAATTGCCAAGCCCAAGATATATTTCATTCAAATAAAGTTCCAGCAACTCATCTTTACGAAACGCGCGTTCCAAGCGAATGGCCAAAATCGCTTCTTTTAACTTTCGTTGCAATGTCACATCTCTGGTTAACAGGAAGTTTCGGGCAACTTGTTGGGTTATCGTTGACGCGCCAACCAGCCTTCGGCCTTCAAAAACATTTCGAATATTGGTGATAACAGCCCGTGCAAGCCCAAAAACATCAATGCCAAAATGCGTATAAAAATTCTTATCCTCGGCAGCTAAAAAAGCTTTGACAAGGTGATCAGGCATCACATTAAATGGCACAAATAAGCGCCTTTCTTGGGCATATTCGGCAATCAGCGTACCATCGGCTGCATGCGCGCGACTCATAATGGGTGGCGCATAATCACGCATATGTTCATGATCCGGCAGGTCACGCCCCACTTGCCATATCGTAACCCCAAGCAGAAAACCACCAACAATCGCAATCGCAAGGCCTGTTGCAAGAAAGTATGTAAAAATTTTCATATTATCTTCTACCTTGTCTACCCTACTTATTCAACGGGCGGTGCTCACGAAAAAAGTCTTTTATCGCAAGGGTGAGGCGCTTTGCAATTGTCATCCGCCATTTTGCAGAGCGTAATTGCGCTTCATCCCGTGAATTTGTAAGAAACCCTAATTCAATCAAAACCGAAGGAACATCGGGCGCTTTTAACACTCGAAAACCGGCAAATCGGTGTGGCGGCGATAGAGTTTGGGTATGTCCCTTTACCTTTTTCACCACCTTTCCAGCAAAATCGACAGAAAAGTTTTTTGTTTCGCGCTGGACAAGATCAATTAAAATCGAGGTCACCTCCTCTGGTTGCTCCGCAAAATCTATGCCAGCAACAATATCAGAACGATTTTCCTTGCGCGCAAGTTCGGCGGCTTCCTTATCAGAAGCCTTTTCAGATAATGTATAGATCGACATGCCACGAACCTTTTTCCGCCTAATCGCATCCGCATGAACAGAAATAAACAAATCAGCTTTACGTTTGCGGGCAATGCTCACCCGCTCACGCAAAGACAGAAACACATCACGCTTACGGGTTAAATGAACCGTAAAATGCCCGGTGCTTTTAAGCTCATTTGCTAATTCTTTCGCGAACTTCAAAACAACATCTTTTTCTTTAATTTGTCGGCCTGAAGCCCCTGGATCAATCCCGCCATGACCCGCATCTATAACGATCACAGGTTTCTTATTGCGCGGGCGTTCAACCGATTGATAAGTGCGGATTGGCGGCGTAGAAATAGGCGCTGCTGTTTGCGGTTGTCGCGGTTGCCTTTTAAATGTTTCTGCATTGCTAGGAGCAAGATCGAAAACCAAGCGATATGATTGTTGCCGCCCGGATGGCGGAATTATAAATTCTTGTACGATTTTGAATGTCTGTGACGTATCGATAACCAAACGCGAGCGCCCCGGTGCAAACTGGCCATACCGAACCCCCGTAATCAGTTTTCCCGGAAGTATCTTTGGTCCTTTATCCGGCCATTTTATCTCGGGCAAATTAATCACCAAACGATATGGGTTTGCCAGTACAAAATGATCTGATGTAATCGGTTTTGTTGTTTCAATCACCAGGCGTTCAGTTTTTTGCGTCTGCCCGAGCCTTATTTTCTTCACCTCTGCAACCGGTGCAGCACTGACGTAAGACGGTAATAAAAGCCCGATCAGAAATAATATAATAATGATACGCTGTATATTTTCCATTTACATGCTTGCCAAATATAGCCACTCAGATTATTATAGTTTTATAAACGTAAGATATTGGGATTCGGAAGCTATCCGCATCAAATTAATTATGTTTGATATATGGCTTTTTTATGGCCATATCCGGGGAGTTCAGAAGAGCAAATGCACGTCGCTACACATATCATAAAAATTTCAGATGGCGACTGGCGTGTCAAATATCCGGTACCTGCAAGTGCAAATATTTCACCCAATTTAACTCTTCCTATATTTTTTAACCTTAATTTTAATGATAAGCGCCCTTCATTCGGAAGTGATGATATTAACCTATCAGATAATAGTCACCTACCGAACGATGAACGGCAGCGCTTTTGGAGTTTTATAACATGTCTCAAGAAATGCTTATTGACGCCGCGCATGAGGAAGAAACGCGCGTCGTTGTTTTACAAAATAACCAGATTAGTGAATTCGACTTTGAAGCCGAGAATAAACGCCCCTTACGCGGCAATATATATCTCGCCAAAGTCACACGGGTAGAGCCTTCATTACAGGCTGCCTTTGTCGATTATGGCGGCAACCGACATGGATTTCTAGCATTTAATGATATTCACCCTGATTATTATCAGATTCCGCTCGAAGATAGAGAAGCTCTCATCGCCGCCTATGAACGCGAAAATGCGGCGCAAGCAGCAGAAAGTGATGCAAAAGCAGACAGTGATTCAGACGATGATGATAATGACGGGGAAACGGTTGCCCAGATCGGTGGCGATGCGCTGGAAGAAGCCGATGAAAGCCAATCCCAAAGCGCCCGCTCTTTGCTACGCAAATATAAAATTCAGGAAGTTATCAAACGGCGGCAAGTGATATTGGTGCAAGTGGTGAAAGAAGAGCGCGGCAATAAGGGCGCGGCTTTGACCAGCTATTTATCAATCGCTGGCCGCTATTGTGTTTTAATGCCAAATACCGCGCGCGGCGGCGGTATTTCACGGAAAATTAATAATGCCACTGACCGTCGTAAACTCAAAAAGACTGTTGCCTCGCTCGATGTGCCACAGGGTATGGGATTGATTATCCGTACCGCCGGCGCGCAGCGGACAATGGCAGAGGTGAAACGCGATTATAAATTCCTTATCCGTAACTGGCAAAGTGTCCGCGATTTAACTTTGGCCAGCACCGCGCCAGCACTGGTTTATGAAGATGGCAGTCTTATTCGCCGTACCATACGCGATATATATGACAAGAATTTTGATCGCATCATTGTCGATGGCGAAGAGGCTTATCGCGAAGCCAAAGACTATATGAAACTAATGATGCCCAGCCATGCGAAAAAAGTGGTAAAGCATAAGGAGAGCGCACCCTTATTCAAACAATCCGGTGTCGAGCAGCAATTATCCAGCATGTTTGAGGCTAATGTGCCTTTGCCCTCGGGCGGCTATTTGGTGATTAACCAAACCGAGGCACTGGTTGCGGTTGATGTCAATTCGGGCAAATCAACTGGCGAATATTCGGTTGAAAAAACCGCCTTAAACACAAATTTGGAAGCAGCGGTCGAACTCGCCCGCCAAATGCGCTTGCGTGACCTTGCTGGTCTTATTGTCATTGATTTTATTGATATGGACGAGCATAGGAACAATCGGGCGGTTGAAAGAAAGTTAAAAGAAGCGCTCCATCACGACCGCGCCCGTATACAAGTTGGGCGGATTAGTAGCTTTGGGTTGTTGGAAATGTCGCGCCAGCGCACCCGCTCAGGGTTGATTGCGAGCAGTAGCGAAGTCTGTAAACATTGCCAAGGCAATGGGTTTATCCGTTCGGCTGAAAGTCGCGCCTTGCAAGTTTTGCGCGATACAGAAGAAGCGGTGGCTTTAATCGCTGATAAAGAACAAACGCGGACAATGAAAATATATGTACCGCAAGATGTATGTAATTATATTCTCAATTCGAAGCGCGGCGATTTACATCGTATTGAGACAAGCCATAATCTATCTATCATTGTTGAAACTGATCATGATATGCTGACCGCAGATTATCGGTTAGAAGATGAAAATGGCGAGATTAATCTTACCCCACAACCAGATGTTCAACATAGTAAAGGGAGCAAGGGCAGTAAGAGACGAAAGAATATCCGCAAGGAAGAAGATTCAGGACGCAAGGGTAATAGTTCCAAGTCTCAACGCCAGCAAACATCTGATAGTAAAGATGAGGAGCAAGAAGCCAAACCCCGGCGGCGGCGGGGTAGACGCGGCGGCGCTAATCGTCGCAAGCAAGACGAGGCCGCACCAGAAACAAACTCCACCGAAACAAAAAACCCAGAAACGAATGGGACGGATGATGTAAAAGATGAAAACAAGCAAGACATAGCTGCTGTACAATCTTTCGAACCTGTAGCTTTTGAACCTATGGCTTCAGAACCGTCCACGGCCGCACCTGTTGAGGTTAGAGGTTCAGAAACAGATGATACGCCTCCAGCAAATGAGAAAGACTCAACGCCAAAGGATAATGGCAAACCAAAACGGCGCGGCTGGTGGTCAAAAAACTAAATATAAGGCTCAGCATAGCATTGAAAACGCTTTAATTTAAGGGCGGCCTTGTATCTATATCTTATAGTTTCTGTTGACATTTATAAATATAAGAATATATTCAGGCTTCACGTACTGGGGAATATTCTCTTCTGATTTCGTTAACAAAATATGTACCAGCAATATAATTTAGAATTTAACTGAATATACTCGGATGACTTAGATTTATTAATCAGGAGTATAATTGTTAAAACTTGTTGGTGCATTAAGAAATATAGGTAAGCTTTTGGATGTATAAATTTGAAGATGCGCTAGGACTAGAAATTGGCGAAGTCCATGAAATTTACAGAAATTTTTCTAATAAAAAACTGCCCGAGATATATAAGAAGTTTGGTTTTGGTCAAGAAATCATTGATAAAGCACAAGGGTCTTATCTAGAAACACGCTCAGGGCGAAAAATCCTCGATCTTACAGGGGGATTAGGAGTAGCTAATTTTGGTCACAACCACCCTAGAGTTATGAATGTGCGGCGTAAATTCTGTGAAGATATGCGACCTGAAATTCATAAAAGTTACTTCAATCCTATACTTGCGGCAGCATCTTTTAACCTTGCAAAGGTTCTTGGACACGGGCTCACATATTCGTTTTTTTGTAACAGCGGTGCCGAAAGCATCGATGGTGCTCTAAAGATTACCTATAAACGTCATCAGGGGAGACGCAAATATGTTCTCCATTCTGATCGCTCATTTCATGGTAAAACAATAGGAGCCGGTTCGCTTAGTGCCGGGGATAATTTTGTTGGTGGAAAGAGCCGCTTCTTTTTTCAGAAAATACCGGGTGTAATTCAGTATAATTTTAATTCTTTTGAATCGATCAAAGAAGAATGTGACAGGGTTAGACCAGAAAATGTCTACGCTATTTTTATTGAACCGTTTAGTTGTTCGACATTGACACCATGCGATCAACAGTTTCTTAAAAAGG
The DNA here is from genome assembly GCA_965199285.1 of Parvibaculaceae bacterium. Lineage (GTDB taxonomy): Bacteria > Pseudomonadota > Alphaproteobacteria > RS24 > RS24 > CBDDGJ01. The sequence continues at coordinate 497,783 of OZ240687.1, forward strand.
TTCGCGCGTATTGTCACCAACACAAAATTTCTCTGGTTTTTGATGAAATATATTCAGGGTTTGCTAAATGTGGATATGATTTTTATTTCCATAAATATGGTATTGTACCAGATGTGATTTGCCTTTCCAAAGCGCTGGGCGGCGGGAAAGCCAGTATTAGTGCTTATGTTTCAAATGAAGCTGTACATTCTGAAGCCTATGGTACAATTGGCGGGGCGCTCACACATTCTACGACCTATAATAGTTTTGGTGAAGAATGTGTAACTGTATTGGAATGTTGCAATATTTTGGTAGATGAGCGTGTTGCCGAAAATGCTCTTAAGATCGAGGCTTATCTTAAAGACGAACTTGGCGCATTGTGTGATGACAGTGAAATTCCTGTGACGGAGGTTCGAGGCGCTGGTAGTCATTTCGGCATTATTCTTGAAAGTAAGTTAGACGTTTTTCAAGAGGCAGTAAAACTTTTACCTATTGATTTTACCTCAGACCCCTTATTTATGAAAAAACTCGTAACCACTGCCATTGCCAATGATCTATGGAAGAATGCGAATATTCTTACAGCTTTTACAAGTAATATAGATGTTATTTTAAATATAAGTCCGGCGCCTATTACTGACATAAATGTGCTAAAAGACTATCTGCCAGGTTTAAAGAAAACGCTCAAGCGTAACATGGTATCAATGATCGCTGAAGTCATTAAAAATGGTTTGGTTAAACTGTAAAGTACAAGGAGCTAAATTGTGAACAGGTTATCTTGTCAATTTGATAGCAATAAAATACATATTCATTGGTTTTATTTTTTTGTGCCTATCACTATTATTGACGCTTAATGGGTGCTTCAATTACCTCACTAACCGTGACGACAGATAGTCAGAAATAATTTTAAGATATAGATCTAGAAAAATGATACCCAAATCCACACTTACACAATCCTTAAACAAAGGTGTTTATAATCATGACAGAAAATAATAATATACAAAAAGTCGCTGTCATATTGCCTGCATATAACGAAGAAAAAACAATTCGCGAGACGATTATATCTTTTTTCGAACAACTGCCGGAGGCATATTTCTATGTTATAAACAATGCATCAAAAGATAGAACAGAAGAAATTACAAGGGAAACATTTAAAGAGATTGGCTGTCAGGGAGATATTATATTTGAAGGCCGAAAAGGGAAAGGTAACGCTATAAGGCGTGCATTCCTTAACATAGAAGCAGATATCTATGTTATGTCTGATGCCGACAGCAACTTATCCCGCGAATTGTGTTCATGATTTAATCGCTGTTGTATCCGATGGTAAGGCAGATATGGCTGTAGGTGACAGACACTCTGAAGGACATTATGAGCAAGAAAATAAGCGCATGATGCACGGATTTGGAAATGCTCTCGTGCGTAATCTTGTAAATTTCTTTTTTCGTACATCTCTTAAAGATATAATGAGTGGCTACCGAGTGTTTAATCGACGGTTTGTGAAAAATTATCCTATTTTAATTGAGGCTTTTGAGCTCGAAACGGATATGACCCTTCATGCGCTTGATAGAAGATTCAATATTATAGAACTTCCTGTTCCCTACAAAGATCGTCCAGTTGGGAGCACTTCTAAATTAAACACCTATCGAGATGGTGTGAAAGTTATTTTCACAATCCTTCAAATACTTCGCTATTATAAGCCACTATTCTTTTTTGGTAGTTTATCTTTTTGTTTTGCATTTGGCAGCTTAGCGATTGGCATGCCCGTTCTTTTAGAATGGCTAGAAACAGGATTAATTACCCATATTCCATTAGCAATTTTGGCGACAGGAATCGGGATTTTGGCAGCCATTTCATTGACTATAGCTATAGTGCTTGATTCTGTTGTCTATATTGATAAAAAATCTTTTGAATTGAAGCTCCTAAGCGAGTCTAATACAAGAAAATATGACAAATAATCTCGAATCACCAACGATCGTCACTCTGACCGATGAGGTAACGTATTTTTATTATTTTTTAACCAAAGAAGAACCCAAAACCAAAATAATAAAAGCTTATATTGATGCACACACAAAAATTGAATCGCTAAGACACTGTTCTGATCTAGAATTAGCCGATGTTCACAAGATTATCTTGAAGCAGATTAATCCTTATGGAATCGAATTCTGGTTACGCGATCGGGTTGAAAATCATGTTCTGTGTCAAAAACTAAGTTTGCTGAATTATTTAGTTGAAACCGGTCATGATGGCTTAAGCAATCGTAACAGAAATACGGGTTTTTTTCGTGGGGGTATTGAATTAATTTTTATCTTTTGGGCTGGCCTCTTTATTTTATTACGCGGTAGGATACAAAAGTTTTTATATGGAATCGTTTGAACATGTTGTGATTGGGAGTGGTCCTTCCGGTACAGGCGCATTATTGAGGCTGAACAAGAAAGGAACTTGCATTATTGATATTGGCGAAAAACCCCGCCACTCATTTCCTTATGAAACCCTAGCGCAGGGATTAGAAGCTAAGGTTCCTGAAAAACTTCTGGGTGAAAATTGGGAGTTTATGGCTAACCTACAAAAAGCCGATCACATCCATCCGAAACTTCGCGCAGACGCATTACGGCATGTTATGAGTGGTGAGTTCTATAGCGTTTTTGATGAAACCGGAACAAACCTCGTCAACGGGCACGGAAGTCATGCGCTTGGGGGAATGGCTAATGTTTGGGGCGGACAGCTGCTTCGGTACTTGCCTGAGGATTTTGAAAATCACGATAAATGGCCGCTATGCGTAAAGGAATTATCGCCATATTATGATTTACTGGAAAAGGAGATAGGTATTTCGGGCAAAAATGATGCTTTGGCTTTCTACCTTGGTCAAAGTGATCATTTGTTGCCGCCAGTTCCAATGGTATCTAGCGCATCACAACTCTTAAAACGCTTTGAGAGTTTAAAAAATCACCGCAAAGATAAGATTGTGCAATTAGGCAGGGCGCGGCTCGCTGTTCTTACTCACTCATATAATGGACGAAGTCCTCACCTATTTGGTGAAACTGAGTTCTTTTCGACCAGGCAAACCGGCTTTTATACACCGCAAGCAACTTTCCAGAAAATCGTGGCGCAAGGTTTGGTGGATTATCGTACAAAGACTAAATTCCTAACATTCAAAGAAGGGAATGATTGGGTCCATGTTACCTTATGTGATCTGCGGTCTAATCAACAATACACAATTAGAACCAAAAATCTGTTGATCGGATGTGGAACGATTCAAACGTCTCGCTTGGTAGTGGATTGCTTGGGCAATAACAAGGAGGAACTACCCTTTATTGATCACCCTTCATTATTATTGCCAATTTTTTTCCCTGCAAATTTTGGTAGTCCATTACCGGCTCATAGCTTTCCTATACAACTTGTTGGCACACAAGCACGGCAGGGATATCGCAATATGATTAGTTTTTACTATCCTGGTGGAGTTTTATGGTCTGATTTTTTAACAGAAATCCCCTTACCAATGCATCTTGCTCGTAAAGCATTTCCGATTATTTTGAGTGGCATGTTAGTCGCTCAGATATGGGAAGCCGCAAAGCCAAATTCAGCCAACAAATTATGTATACATAAAGGATGTAATCTACAAATATTTTATAAGAAAAATGATCAGCTTTTGCGTATTGGCAAACTAATTAAAGACTTACGATATGTCGGAGGAATAACACATAAGAGGCTTGCACGTATTTCACCACCAAGTTGGGGGTTTCATCATGTCGGGACATTGCCTATGCAAAAATCACCAGCTAGGTTTCAGACATATCCCGACGGCAGTTTATGGTCTAATCGTAAGGTCCGTATTATTGATGGCAGTGTGTTGCCATCGCTTCCGGCCAAAAATTGCTCTTTAACGATAATGGCAAATGCAGCACGAATTGCGGATACAACAATTTAATCTATGAGCCTATGGGATGTTGATCCGCCATCAAACTCTTAAGAACGCCTGAAGCAGCAATAAGAATGATGCGCGATTAGCTAACTTGACGCTCTTTGCCCAACTTGTTACAATTATTTCGGATTATGAATATGAATCTCTATATATCAAGACTTTAACCACAATATTCGATTTTCCCTTAAATTAGAGTGAGTTGTTTAGTGCATTATATATTTTTGACATCAGGTGACTTTGCATTAGCAGGCGATACATATCGTGATATTGTTCAAAACAATCCAGAGCTCTCAACAGTTTTTGTGAATGTATTGGACAATAAAAAAAAGCGGGATACGAAACCTTTCAAGTTACTTTTTTTATTTGGTTTTATTGGTTCCATATCTTTTCTATTTAGCTTTCTTAGAAATATCATTTTTTTCTACACAAGCAAGAATAGCCATTTTCGCAAAATAAATGAGAACGAACTTGATGACTTTCTATCTTCATTTGACAACCGACAGATAATTCTCATTAATTACGCCAAAAAGTTCGATTCTATTAAGTACCCTGGCACAATCAACTGCCATCCAAGCAAACTACCCGCCTATAAAGGATTAATGCCGATTTGCCATCAATTATTAGATCACCTTACTGCGGGTGACGAGTTATATTTCGGCGCTACAATTCATGAGATTGATGAATATTTTGACAAAGGAAAATTAGTTTGGACATGGCGTAAAAAATTTGATCCATCGACCCCCCTTTTAAAGGTTTATCAAGAGACATATAAATCATTTGCGGAAGGGATAATGCTATATGTTCAAAATGGTTCTGAGAAACATTATCCCCCTGTTCCAGATGGAGGGTTTTATAGACGTTCGATGAGTTGGCGAGAAGCCTGGCGATTAAAATATAAAATGTTGGCAAGAGATAAATTTTTTCGGTTTCTGCTAAATGGTGGTGCTATAGGATTTTTATCCTGGCTACTTCAATTACTTATTTTGGATGTTCTTCACCTATTTTTCGAAGAAACTAAATTTCTTATTGTACTATCGGTTTGGGGGGCTTTTATTATATCCCTCGCTATTAATTATATTGGTATGCGATTCTTTGTTTTTCAAAAAAAAGGAGGATTTATAAAATTTAGCGCCGCAACAAGTTTTATGATTTTCTTGGTAGGCTTTTTTACTGGTGTTATATATAATCTGATAGGCTATTGGTCAGAGTATATAGCAACTACTTTTTCTTACCCAATCGCTGCCCTATTACTTGCACCGATAAGTTACCTAATCAAAAAGAACTTAGTCTTTTCAAAATGATGATTCGCCGTATTTTCGCCATAAGATTTTGTTAAATTGTAATTTATGAAAAAACAGTGGCGATTGTTATTTTTTCTTAGTCTGTGTATTTGCCTTATAGCAGATGCGGTACATGCGCGCGGGATGACAATTCGCGATGCCGAGATTGAAGCGCTATTGCACGATTATAATAATCCGCTCCTGCGGGCGGCGGGGCTGGATCCGAAAAACGTGCATATCGGCATTATCAACAGCCCCGCAATTAATGCCTTTGTCACTGGCGGGCAGAATATTTTTTATCATACGGGGCTGATATTGGAAGCCGACCGTCCCAATGTGGTGATCGGGGTTGCAGCACATGAAATCGGCCATATAACGGGCGGGCATTTAAGCCGCCAAAGCGAGGCCGCAAAAAGCGCCAATATTCCTGTCGTTGCCGGCATGATTTTAGGGTTAGGTTCTGCCCTTGCCGGGGCAGGAGATGCGGCAATTATGATGATTACGGGCGGGATCCAAATCGGCCAGCAAAATTATTTAAGCTACTCACGCGTGCAAGAATCTGCGGCCGACCAGACCGCGCTGCGGCTGCTCAATTATACGGGGCAATCCGCACAAGGGGTGGCAGATTTAATGAATGAATTATCAGAGCAAGAAATCTTAAACGAAATCCGCCAAGACCCTTATGTGCGTTCGCATCCGCTGTCCCGCACCCGCGTCAACACTTATCTGACCCAAGCACAAACATCGCCACATTTCAACCAGAAGGATTCGCCAAAATTACAGTTTCGCCACGATATGGTGAAAGCAAAAATTCGTGGCTTTCTCGAACACCCGCAAACAGCATTACGATTTTATCCGCAACAAGACCAATCTGCCCCTGCCCGCTATGCTCGTGCGATTGCCTATCACCGGCTCGCCCAAACAGAACAAGCCATCGCGCTTATTGATGGGCTGATTATGGAGATGCCGGATAATCCCTATCTTTATGAGTTAAAAGGGCAAATCTATCAGGAATCAGGCCTGCCCAATAAAGCGATTCCGGCTTATGAAAAAGCGCTGCAACTCGCCCCCGAAACCGCCCTTTTTTTTACCTCGCTTGGCACAGCGCGGCTTGCGATTGGGCGGCAGGAAATTGAAAAACGCAATATCCCGCATGGACGGGAATATACTGAACATGCCTTGCTTGATCTGCGTGAAGCCATTCGGCTCGAGCCGAAAAATATATCTGCCTATTTTCAGCTCTCAATCGCTTATGGATTGCTTGAACAATTTGGCCATGCAGAATGGGCGATTGCCGAATTTTATGCAGTCAGAAATAATCCGCAAGCCCTCACCCACGCAAAACGGGCTTTGCAAAAACTCTCACCAAGTGATAGTGAATATTTACGGGCGCAAGATATTGCCCAGAGCATAAAGCCCAGACAAAGCAGACGATGATAAAAAAAAACGGTAAGAGGTGCGATATGAAACCATCCCATATATTTTTAAGTTTAAGCCTATTATGCGCGCCCTTATCAACGTCCCTATCGGCTCTTGCGCATGACGCAAAAGAGCTAGAAACCGCGATTGAAAACTACCTTTTCAATAATCCTGAAAAACTGCTCGCCGCGCTTAATCATATGCAGGATTATATGAGCCAACAGCAAGCGCGCAATGTGATCAGAAAGCTGCAAAATGAGCTTTATAAAGATAGTACCGACCCAAGCGCGGGCGCTGCCACCGCGCCGATTCAAATTGTCGAGTTTTTTGATTATAATTGCGGCTATTGCAAACGTAGTTTCGAACCGCTTATGAGCCTGCTCGAAAATAATAAGGATGTACGGGTTATTTTTAAGGAATTTCCCATTCTGTCTGAAAGCTCATCACTGGCAGCACGTTATGCGTTAAGCTTGCAAAATAATTATCCAGAGGCCTACTTAAAATTTCATAGGGCTCTCATGCAACATCGCGGCGCAATTACGCAAGAACAAATCGATAGAATAATTACAGATATTGGGCTAAGCCCCAAAACCATCGCGCAAAATATAGCTGCCGAAGACACAGAGCTTACGGCCAAACTCGAAACCACAAAGGGTTTAGCGGAAGCGCTTGGAGTGCGCGGCACGCCGGCCTTTATCATTAATAATAAATTCATCCCCGGCGCGCTGTCCCTAACCGAATGGCAAGATGAACTTAACGCCGCCCGCACCAATTAAATTGACCCCATTAGAGCTTGTTGCATAATTATGCATTCACTTTCCATCTTTCAACACAAAAACTCTGGCGATTAAAAGGAAAAGGGGTGCGACCACACCCCGGCGAATAGTTTCGCCGCCCCCGTGGAGCTGTGATGCGAAGCATCACTAGCGTGAACGAAAAACCTAAGGCGTGAGAACAACCCGCCCGATAATCTCTCCATCGCGTAATTCTTGTAACGTCCGACTGGCCTCACACATATCACGAAATTCAAGCGGAATGGGTGAGATTTTACCAGATTTCACAATCTCCAGCATTTCTATCGTATCAGCAAGCGAACCTGTCATTGACCCTGCCATCGCCACGCCGCGTAAAGGAAAAAGCGGAATGGGGGACTTGAACATGCCACCAAATAAGCCAACAATCGTAATCTCACCACCTTTGCGAATGGCGGCATTGGCAAAATTAAGCGACCCTTCAGCGCCGACAAAATCTATCGCAGCAGTAACACCGCCATTGGTTTCGGCTAGCACTTTTTTCGCCACCCCCTCATCTTTAGGGTTATAGGCAGCCTTCGCCCCCATTTTAAGGGCGGCTTCAAGTTTGTTATCATCCAAATCAGCAACCAAAGGCGGACGGGCATTCATCGCCAAAGCAAATTGCAACGCCATCATCCCAACCCCGCCGAGCCCGACAATCAGCAATTCATCATCGCCCTGCAAAGACTTGGCATATTTAAGGGCTGAATAGGCAGTGATGCCTGAGCACATATAGGTGCTGGCAAGCCCCGGCTCTATCCCGTCCGCATCGAGGCAATATTTTTCCTCCGGCACGAGGCAATGACTTGCAAACCCGCCACCAAGATTAAACCCTAGCCCGCGCGCATTGCATAAATGCTCTTCGCCGCGGTCACATAAAGGGCAATCGCCACAACCAATCCAAGGGTAAATAACCTTTCGTTCGCCAATCTTGACAGTTTCAACTTCATCACCAATCGCGATCACCGTGCCTTCAATTTCGTGCCCTAAAGTAAGCGGTAAAGGTCGCCCCGTCATATCCAGCTTATTGCCTTCGCCAAAATCAAAATGCCCATCGTGAAAGTGAACATCACTATGGCACACGCCACAATGCGTCACCTCAATCAGCACTTCTTTGCCTTTTGGCTCTGGTGTTGGAAGCTCTACTTCTTGTAAATCTTTTCCATATTCAACAACGGCTTGTGATTTCATCATCTCCCCCTATCCGCTTGTTCATAAATACGTGCTAAGGCACAAAATTCTTCTATCGTAAGGTCTTCAGCACGGCTGGTCTCTAATATGCCCGCGCGCTGCAAGACCGATTCAGTCTCCAAGCATAGCTGTTTTAGCGAAGAACGCAACATTTTCCGTCTTTGCCCAAACGCCGCACGGGTTATTTTTTGCAGCATCTCTAATTTTGCTTCTGCAATCGGCACGTTTCGTGGGGTAAAGTGAACAATCGCGCTTTCAACTTTCGGCGGCGGCACAAAGGCTTGCGGAGGCAGCCGTAACGCAATCCGCGTATGACAACGCCAATTTGCGAGCACCGAAAGACGACCATAAGCACGCGCGCCAGCCTGTGCGACAATCCGCGCCGCAACCTCTTTTTGGAACATTAACGTCAACCCCTGCCAGCGCGGTGGCCACTCAGACTCCAACCATTTCATCAATAAGGGAGTGGCAATATTATAAGGTAGATTGGCAATAATCTGATAATCGCCCGCCATAATATCATCTAATTCGATTGCCAGCGCATCAGTAAAATGAACCCGCAAACGGTTGGGATAGGCGGCGGCAATGTCCTCATAAACGGGCTCGAACCGTTTATCCGCCTCAATAATCGTGACGGATTTTGCGCCCTCCATCAACAGCCCACGTGTTAAGCCGCCCGGGCCTGCACCAATTTCAACAATATCCGTATTTTCGATATGCGGTGCGAGGCGGGCAATCCGACGCGTAAGATTAAGATCGAGAATAAAATTCTGCCCCAGATTTTTATCTGCCGATAGGCCATATTGCGCAATCAGCGCCCTTATGGGGGGCAAGCCATCATCCGCTTGCAGATTTGTCATTACCGATATTCCACCACAGCATCGCGCTGTAAATCTCGCAAATGCCGCCGCGACATCATAGAAAGACGTTGCGCATATAGATTATTTTCAATCGTCTGCCGCGAAACTTGCAAACCAACATCATCCTTACGGTCACAGACAATATAAAGCGCCACCCGATTTTCTTCTTTTATCGGTGGGGTGAACTGACCTGCCTCTAACCGCAGTAATATATTCTGCAAAGATGGGATAAAATCGCGCAACGCCATGGCGCCAGTGCGACTGGCAGAACGTGCGCCTTTCGCAATCGCATCGGTCTCAGCAGCTTTACAGGTTGTAAAATCATTTGCAAAGCTTTCGACATCAGAAAATGAGGTATCTGGTGGAAAAATAACCGCGAGCAAATCATATTTATTGGCAAGCGGCGTGCCCGTTTGTCCGGCCGCTTTATCATGCAAGGCAATAATATATATGCCCGCCGGGGTATAAATGGGCGGCGATATTCTGCCCTTTGACATATGCTGAAGAATATTTGTAATCTCGGGCGCAAGCTGACCTTCCGTGACCCAGCCAACCTGCCCGCCCCGCGCCGCAGATGGGGCAATGCTGAATTGTTGCGCGATGGCAGCAAAATCTGCCCCCTTTTGCAATTGCCCGACAATCTCTTGCGAAAGCGCTTGCACCCGCTCAGTATTGGTGTTGCTATCTGTTCCTAATAAAATTTCCTGAATAAGATAACGTGGCTGGTCAAGCGCCTGAATAATACGCTCATATTGTTCGTCAATTTCTTGTTCCCCGATGGATAAACGCCCCCCAAACATACGCCGCACAAATTGTGACCAAGCAAGTTCGGCTTCAATCTGCTGGTAAAGCGTATCAACATCAATATCAGAATCGCTAAGTGTTTTTTTAATATCATCCTTGCCCATATTATTTTGCGTCGCAAGCTCATCCAAACTTTGTTCAATCTCTTCATTTTCGATTTCAATTTCCACCCGCCGCGCTTCTTGCATTTGCAGTTTTTCATCGACCAATGTTCGGACAACTTGTTCGCGGACGCGCGACAACATTTCCGGCGTACGCGGCAAGCCAGATGTCGCAAATAACAGCCGCACGCGCTGATCAACATCATAAAGCGAAATAACCTCATCATTGACGATGGCAGCAATGCCCTCAATCGGACGCAATACCTCCTGCCCTTTACTGGTAAGAGGTATGAACGCAAAACATATGGCGATGATTGTTAATAGTCGTTTCATTGATAATTTTCCAAAATACTTCATTTATGCCTTTAACATGAATCTAACTATTGCTCTAGCGATGATTCCGTTTTATTTATACCCATCTAGCCTATCAGAATGGAGACCTTGCATGCCTTTTACAACCAAATTTTCATCCCCCTCACTTCCGCAGACCGGAACCTTTATTATTGCCCAAGCTGGCAGAAGCCTATCGCCACGCACAAAAGCGCTTAACACGAAAATGGCAGGCGGCTTACAACGCGCCATCAAAGCTAAAGGCTTTAAGGGGGAAAAAGGGCAAAGCCTCACCCTTATCGCGCCGCAAGGGGTAAAGCTCGACCAAATTATCCTGCTTGGTTTAGGCAAAGCAAACGAGCTTAACTCATCTGATTTTGAAAATCTGGGCGGCCAGGCCATTCAAAAAATGGGGACACAAAATGGCAAATTATCACTTCTGATTGAAGGTATAAACAATCGGAAAATACCAGCATCCGAACAAGCCGCCCGCATCGGGCTGGGCGCGAAATTGGGCGCTTATCGGTTTGAACAATATAAAGCCAAAGAAAAGCGCGCCAAACTCACCAATAGCATTACGATTTTATGTGATGATATGGCGGGCGCGCGGCGCGCTTATGCGGACTATAACGCGCTTGCAAATGGAATATGCCTCGCCCGTGACCTTGTTAATGAACCTGCCAATATTCTGTTCCCGAAAGAATTTGCCAAGCGCGCCCGCGCCTTGTCAAAATTAGGGGTAAAAGTGGAGGTGCTTTCAGAAGCGCAAATGAAAAAGCTCGGCATGGGCGCATTGTTAGGCGTTGGGCAAGGCAGCGATAGAGACAGCCAGCTTGTGGTGATGCAATGGATGGGCGGCAAAAAATCCGAAAAGCCGCTTGCCTTTATCGGCAAAGGTGTCTGTTTTGATACGGGCGGGATTTCATTAAAGCCCGCTGGCGGGATGGAAGAAATGAAAGGCGATATGGGCGGCGCGGCGGCCGTTACGGGCTTGATGCACAGTCTCGCGGCGCGCAAAGCGAAAGTAAATGTGGTTGGTGTTTTGGGGCTGGTTGAAAATATGCCAAGCCATACCGCCCAACGGCCGGGGGATATTGTCACCTCCATGTCGGGGCAAACGATTGAAGTGCTAAATACGGATGCTGAAGGCCGTCTGGTTTTGGCAGATGCGCTCTGGTATACGCAAAAACGGTTTAAGCCAAAATTTATGATTGACCTTGCCACCCTTACCGGTGCGATTATCATCGCTTTGGGGCAGGATTTTGCGGGCATGTTTACCGATGATGATAAGCTCGCCCAACAATTAAGCGATATTGGCGAGGTGGAAAAAGAACCGGTCTGGCGGATGCCGCTTTGCGATAGTTTTGAAAAAATGATTAATACCCCAAATGCTGACATGAAAAATATTGGCGGCGGCCGTAATGCAGGCTCTGCGACGGCGGCGCATTTCTTGCGCCGCTTTACCAATAAGCTGCCATGGGTGCATCTTGATATTGCAGGCACAGCGATGGGCTCACCAAAAAATAATATTAGCCGCAGCTGGGCAAGCGGATATGGCGTGAAGCTGCTCGATCGTTTTGTCAAAAAATATTATGAATAAGCCTGATGGCCCAGATGGCAGAGATATTTTTCTATCATTTAGAGCGTTCAAGTTTAGAGCAACTGCTCCCCAGCTTACTTGAAAAAACCCTTAAGCGGGGATGGAAAGCCATCATCCAGCTCGACTCGCAAGACCGTGCAAAAGCAATAAGCGGCATATTATGGAAAGCGCGGGAGGATGGCTTCTTGCCTCACGCGGTGAAAGATGACCCTGCTTTTACCGATTATACTGACGTGCAACCTTTATGGCTGACATGGGAAAATGATACCCCCATTCAAGCGCAAGCGCTGTTTTTGGCAGATGGGGCGATGCGGGAAGATTTTTCGCCTTTCGAGCGGGTATCACTGATTTTCAACGGCCATGATGAGAGCCAACTTAGCCAAGCCAGAGACAATTGGCGTCGCCTTAAAGAAAGTGACCACACGCTTAGCTATTGGCAACAAAGCGCGCAAGGCGGTTGGCAACAGAAGACTTGAAATATCTGCAAAGCCAGCTTATAAGCCGTGCCAAGCAGATAAATTATCGTAAAGGGAGATAGAACATGGCGATAGAACGGACATTTTCAATCATTAAACCAGATGCAACAAAACGCAATCTAACGGGCAAAATCATCGATAGGTTTGAGAGCAATGGCCTGCGGGTTATCGCCTCTAAACGCTTGCATATGAGCCAAGCGCAAGCAGAAGGTTTTTATGCGGTTCACAAAGAGCGGCCTTTTTTCAATGATTTGGTTGCCTTTATGACCTCTGGTCCGGTTGTGGTGCAAGTGCTTGAGGGCGAAAATGCCATTAGTCGCAACCGCGAAATTATGGGCGCGACCAACCCTGCCGAAGCAGAGGCAGGCACAATTCGCAAGGATTTTGCCGAAAGCATTGAAGCCAATAGCGTGCATGGTTCAGACGCGCCAGAAACAGCGGCCGAAGAGATTAAATTCTTTTTCACCGATGCCGAAATCATCGGCTAAATCTAACTTTCTTCATCTAGATTGCTTCAGCGGTTTTAAGAGCGGCGATACCCGCCTCATCAAAGCCCCAATCGGATAATACCTCTTGCGTATGTTCGCCTGCAAATGCTGGCGGCGCGCCCTGAATTTTGCTTGGCGTACGGCTAAAGCGCGGCGCGACATTTGGCTGCTTCACCCCAAATTCTTCAATGATGGTTTCACGCGCCTGATTATGCGGATGATGATAGGCTTCTTCCATATCCAAAATCGGCGCATAGCATATATCGGTGGCGGCCATAATCTCATCCCATTCTGTTTGCGTTTTCTGCTTAATGATGGCAGCCAATTTCTCTTTCATGAGCGGCCAGTTTTTGCGATCATGCTGATTGCCAAAATCCGCTTCCGGTAAGTCTGCCTTTTCACAAAGCAGCGCATAAAATTGCGGCTCGATAGAACCAAGCGAAATAAATTTCCCATCCGCGGTTTCATAAACACCATAAAAATGCGCCCCGCCATCGAGCATATTATCCTCGCGCGCTAAATTCCAAACCCCCATTTGGTGCATGCTAAAGAACATGGACATAAGCGAGCTTGCGCCATCGGTCATCGCGCAATCAATCACTTGCCCTTTGCCAGACCGTTGCGCTTCAAATAAAGCCGCCAGCATTCCCATCGCCAAATAAAGCGCGCCACCGCCAAAATCGCCAACCAGATTAAGCGGCGGAATTGGTTTATCCTTACCGCCAATCGCCGCCAGCGCGCCGGTTAATGAAATATAATTAATATCATGCCCGGCCGCATGTGCCCAAGGCCCTGTCTGCCCCCAGCCAGTCATCCGCCCATAAACCAGTTTCGGATTGCGTGCCAAACATATATCAGGCCCTAGCCCCAATCGCTCCATCACCCCAGGACGAAACCCTTCTTGCAAAATATCCGCCTGTTCGGTGAGTTTGAGAACCGCTTCCACCGCTTCGGGCTTTTTCAAATCCAGCGCGATTGACCGCCGCCCTCTGCTTGCAATATCGGCAGGCGATTGCTTTTGCGGCGCGCCTGCTGTTTTGCGGTCAATCCGAATAACATCCGCGCCCATATCATTTAACAACATCGCACAAAAAGGTCCCGGCCCAATGCCTGCCAATTCAATAATCTTTACCCCGCTCAGTGGTCCATCTCCCATAATTCTATCTCCCTTATGATTTAATTCATTTATGATATAAGTTTTTATGATGAGGTCAATCACCGCGTTTTACATCAATATCTAATTCAGTGATTTTTTTGCGTAATGTATTGCGGTTCAGCCCAAGCAATTTGGCCGCCTTTATCTGATTGCCTCTGGTTGCTTCAAGGCTACGGTTAATCAGGGGAATCTCAATTTCCCGCAAAATCCGTTGATACAAACCATCGGGCGGCAATTCCCCTTCATGCGCGACAAAATATTGCTCCAGATGCAGCGCCATGCTTTCGCCAATATTATTGCCCCGCCGCGCCGATAATTGCGTTTGCATTTCAGGCATATCGCCAAGCTCTTGCCGGATAATATTATCGGTAATCACATCTTCGGTATGAAGCGCCATCAGACGCTGAACAAAATTTTCAAGCTCACGCACATTGCCCTCCCAATTCTGGGCTTGCAATAGAGCAAGCGCCTCCGCCGTAAAGCTCTTTTCCGCAAGCCCTTGTTCCACCCCTTGCAACACAAAATGCCGCACCAATAAGTCAACATCTTCGCGCCGCTCGCGCAAAGGCGGCAAGCGCAAGGGTACGACATTGAGGCGGAAATATAAATCCTCCCGAAATAATCCCTGCTTCACCATAAGCGGTAAATCCTGATGGGTGGCAGCAATAATCCGAACATCGGTTTTCAAACTACGCTGTCCGCCCACCGGACTATATTCACCTTCTTGCAAAACCCGCAATAGACGCGTTTGCATATCCATCGGCATGTCACCAATTTCATCGAGAAATAATGTGCCGCCTTCGGCTTGCTGAAACCGCCCCGCCGTGCGCGCCACCGCACCTGTAAATGCGCCTTTTTCATAGCCAAATAATTCGCTTTCAATCAGCTCTTTGGGAATTGCGGCCATATTAATTGCGATAAATTCGCCATTTTTGCGTTTGCCATAATCATGCAAAGCGCGCGCCACCAGCTCTTTACCGGTTCCGCTTTCACCGGTAATCAAAACCGAAAGGTCATTTTGGGTAAGCCGCGCAATCGCTCGAAACACCTCTTGCATTGCCGGTGCGCGCCCCACCAGTGGCAAATCTTCTTCCCCCTCCGTATCTTTGTGCACCGCTTTTTGCATATCCAAAGCCCGCGCGACCAGCTCAATCAGCTTATTTAAGTCAAACGGTTTGGGTAAATAATCATACGCGCCGCGTTCGGCTGCTTCAATGGCGGTGGATAAAGTGTTCTGGGCGCTAATGACAATAATCGGCAAATCGGGGCGGTATTTTTTTATGCGTGGGATAAGCTCAAACGCATTTTGGTCGGGCATAATCACATCAGTGATAACCACATCGCCTGCCCCCGTGCTCACCCATTCCCATAATTTTGCAACCGTACCAGTGGCGCGGGTTTCATATCCCGTTTGTTCGAGCGCTTGCGTTAGCACGGTGCGAATGGTCTTATCATCATCAGCAATAATTATCTCAGCTGCTTTCATAATGCACGTCCTTCCAATATGTCTATTGCCTCTTTTGTTTCTGTTGCATCCATTGCCATAGGTAATAAAACCCGAAAGCTCGTATTCCCCGGCGTGGTTTCATATTCAACTATGCCGCCATGGTCGCCAATAATTTTCGCGACCAGCGCCAACCCTAAGCCGGTGCCGCCCGATTTGCTTGTCACAAAGGGGTCAAAAATATAATGCTGAATATCTGGCGGAATACCATTGCCATTATCTGTCACCTTAAATTCGAGCGGCAGGCTCACCCGCTCGCGTTGTTTGGGAACAGCAAGTCGCACCCCCGGTCGAAACGAGGATGATATTTTTATCTCGCCATTTTCGCGCCCCGACACCGCTTCGGCAGCATTTTTCACAAGGTTAAGAAACACTTGGATAAGCAAATCCCGCTCCCCCAATACAGGTGGCAAAGATGGATCATAATCTTCAATAAAGCGAATATTTTCCCCAAAGCCAGTTTTGGCAAGAGTCTTTACATGTATCAGAACACTATGCATATTAACTGGTATCATCGTGCTTATCGGCGTGTCTGAAAACACTTCAAAACGGTTAACCAGTCCGGCAATCCTATCCGTCTCATCGCAAATAAGCTGGCTCAATTCTTGTTGGTGAGATGGCAAATGCGGTTCGATGAGCTGCGCCGCGCCCCGAATGCCAGAGAGCGGATTTTTAATCTCATGCGCCAGCATTGCCGACATTGCGCTTACCGAGCGCGCTGCCCCTCTATGGGTAAGCTGGCGGTCAATCTTATCGGCAATCGCCCGCGGCTGAATAACCAAAAGCGCATGAGCTTCATCGTCCAGCACCAGCGGCGCGACTTGCAAGTCAACCATCCGACCGCTACCTGTGCGCGGGGTTGAGAGATCAATACCATATTCATTATAATGCCCCAGAGTGTTAAGGCAATTCTCAATCAGATGATTTACCGGTGAGCCAAATGGCAAAACCATTTCCAATGTCTGGCGTTTTATATGCTCGCGGCCGGTTGCAAAAAACTCTTCGGCAGCGAGATTTGTGGTCATAATCCTGCCGCCCGCTGCAATCACCAAAATCGGTTGCGGTAGGCTTGCGAGAATCTGTTCAGCTAAAACCTGTTCAGTAACCATCAAGCGGCAATCCCTTCCCCACCTTGCAGGCAAATATGATGAATTGCTTGGCGCACCTCATCTGCCGTTTCAAGGCGGCAAATGATACCGCGTAAGTTTTGCGCGCGCGCTGGGTCTGCAAAAACATAATCGATAAAGCCTGCCACATGCTTGCGCGCCACTTTTACCCCAAGCGGCTCCCCATAAAGCGCGATGACCTCATCATACCAGCTTTGCAAGATTTTGTTTTGCTGCATTGGGCTTGGGTCTGGTAAGGATTGCCCATGCGCTAACTCATGTTCAATCTGCGCCAATAACCACGGCCGTCCAATCGCTGCCCGCCCGACCATAACCGCATCAGCACCAGATTGTGCCAATGCTTGGCGCGCGGTTGAGGCATCACAAATATCGCCATTGACAATAACCGGAATATTGACTGCTTGTTTTATCGCTGCAACCGCTTGCCAATCGGCTTGCCCTTTATAGAATTGGCAGCGTGTACGGCCATGAATTGTCACCATTTGCACGCCCAAATCTTCTGCCATGCGGGCAATATCAACCGCATTACGCTGATTATCATCCCAACCAAGACGGGTTTTTAATGTCACAGGCTTATCACTGCCTTTGATGGTTGCTTCAATCAATGCCCGTGCACGCGGCAGATCCCGCATTAAAGCCGCGCCCGAAGCGCCACCCGTGACACGCCGCGCCGGACAGCCCATATTTATGTCAATAATATCCGCCCCCGCCTCACAGCCCATGCGGGCGGCAATTTCCATCCAATAAGGGTCACGCCCCGCTAATTGCAGCACGAAAGGCGATAAGCCCTGCCCATGCGCACGGCACAGCGTATCCGCTCGCGCGCGCGCCAAATCATCACTTGCCACCATTTCAGAAATAACAAGCCCTGCCCCTAAGCGGTCAACACAGCGGCGAAACGGCAAATCCGTCACCCCCGACATGGGGGCGAGAATAACCTGCCCTTTCATTGTGATATGCCCTAACTCTATGCCCATAATTTACGCAACCTACAGCAAAAACAAAAAATGCACAATTTTTAATCCTGTTTCGAAATCATAAATCGGCTATACTCGCACGCAAGGATACAAAGATGACACAGCAAAAAACCATTGCCCTTATTGTCGCCGCCGGGCGCGGAACCCGCGCTGGCGGAGGGGTAGCAAAGCAATATCGCCCCTGCCCGTCTAATCCGCAAAAATCGGTGTTGGAAGCGACGCTTAGCTGTTTTTTAGCGCATCCACGTATTGATAATGTGCAAGTGATGATTCACCCTGATGATGAAACGCTATATCAGCAGCATATTCACCCACATGAGAAGCTGCTACCGCCTTTATATGGCGGCGTAAGCCGTCAAGACTCGGTCTATGCGGGGCTTACTGCCCTTACCAATCAGTCGCCAGATTTTGTGCTTATTCATGATGCAGCGCGCCCTTTTGTGAGCACTGCAATAATCCATCGAGTATTGGATGGGCTTGGTAGTGCGGTTGGGTCTATCCCCGCCATAACAGTGAAAGATAGCCTTAAGAAAGTAGAAAATAATATTATTAAACAAAACCTTAATAGAGAAAACTTATTTTATGCACAAACACCACAAGGCTTCCAATTTCAACCTATTTTGCAAGCCCATCAGACCGCCCAAACCAATAAAATAACCGAGCTTACCGATGATGCGGCGGTTGCTGAGCTTGCTGGATTATCCCTATCCATCATTGCGGGCGACAAAAATAATATAAAACTCACAACTGAAGAGGATTTTGCGCCCCCCCGCCCTTTTATGCAAACTCATACAGGCATAGGCTATGATGTTCATCGCTTTACCGAAAGTGATGCCGAGAGTGATAGCGCCACCAGCATCACCCTTTGCGGCACAGATATTCCGCATCATCGCGCTCTTATTGGCCATTCGGATGCTGATGTCGGCTTACATGCGCTCACCGATGCGCTTTATGGCGCGCTTGGGGCGGATGATATTGGCACATATTTCCCGCCTTCCGACCCGCAAAATAAAGCGCGTGCCTCGACTGATTTTCTTACCCATGCGCTGTCTTTGCTTGAAGCACGCGGCGGGGTGTTGCAGCATATTGACGTAACACTTATTTGTGAGCAACCGAAAATCGCGCCGCATAGAGAGAGAATGAAAGCGCGGCTTGCCGATATAACCGGTCTGCCGCTTTCCCATATTGGGCTAAAAGCCACCACGACGGAAGGCTTAGGATTTACCGGACGTGGCGAGGGGCTGGCAGCGCAAGCGATTGTTACCATCCTCACCCCATCAGCAGCGGATGATATAGTATGATAAAATGGCATCCCCTTCCCGCATCTCTCCCCCCTACCCATCCAGCTGTTTTAATCGCTTGTTTTTTGGGGAGCGGACGGCTCACACCCGCTTCCGGCACATGGGGTTCGGCGGCGGGCTTGCTGATGGCGATGGTGGTCTGCCAATTTTTCCCCTCTACCTATCTGCTTTATTTATCGGCTATTTTCTACGCGCTTGGCATCTGGGCGTGCCGCGTCTGGTTGGCGCATGAGGATGATAAAGACCCGCAAATCATCGTCATTGATGAAGTGGCGGGGCTTTGCCTGTGCTTAGGGCTTATCCCCTTTTCGCCGCTCAATTTCTTTTTGGGGTTTTGCTTGTTTCGCTTTTTCGATATTCTAAAGCCGTGGCCAATCAGCCTGATTGACCGAAAACTCTCTGGCGCAACCGGCATTATGCTGGATGATATGCTGGCAGGTCTATGGGCGGTGCTTACATTTATCGCTGTACAAATTATTATAATATGAGGTTATCATGGAGTCTCTTTATCCCCTTCCCCTTTATCAAAAAGCCGAAACGCTTTTGGATATATGTAAGCAAAAAAAATGGCGGGTGGCGACGGCCGAAAGCTGTACCGGCGGATTAATTTCTGGTCTGCTTACCGAAGTACCAGGCTCATCGATGGTGATTGGGCGCAGCTTTGTCACCTATTCCAATCGCGCCAAGCATGAAATTTTGGGGGTTGAGGCAGAATGCCTTACCAAATATGGCGCGGTGAGCGAGGAAGTGGTAAGCAAAATGGCGGAAAACACGCTTGCCATGACAAGCGCAAAATTGACGATTGCGGTTTCAGGCATTGCCGGACCAGGTGGCGGCAGTGCCGAAAAGCCGGTTGGCACTGTCCATATGGCAAGCGCGACCGAAGATGAAACCATCCATATTTGTCATCAATTTGGCGAAATAGGCCGCGCCCAAACCCGCATGGCAAGTGTCGATGCAGCGCTGGATATGCTGCTGGCACGCGTCACTTAATGCCAAATTAAGTGATATATTATTCCGTAAAACTTGCAATATCCTCCAGCGCGGCGCGGGGCTGTTTGAGATTATTAATCGCTTCTGCCTCATCCCGATAGCCAAAAGAAATGCCGCATAAAATCGCATTCTCTTGCGGGATTGGGGCAAACGCCCTCACCGCATCGGGAAAAGCAGCCAACGCCCCTTGCGGGATTGACGCAATACCGCGCTCTTCGAATAAGAGCAAAATTGATTGCAAGAAAATACCCAAATCAATCGCATTGGCGCGATGCATGGTTTGCGGCATGGAAATAAAAGCCACATGCGGCGCGCCGAAAAAACGCCAATTTAACAGCGCCACCTCTTTGCGCGCCGGCGCATCTTCCCGCCCAATACCAAGCGCATCATAATAATGATAGGCGCATTCATATTGCCGGTCTTTATGAACACCATGCAAGCCTTTCCCACCGGGTGGAAAAAAGGGATGCGGTTGCACCCCTGCCGCCATTTGCGCAAAAATATGCGCTTCGAGATTCTGCCGCGCCGCACCAGAAACAATCGCAATATGCCATGGTTGCGTATTGCTGTTAGAGGGCGCGAGACGAGCAAGATCAATCACCTCACGAATGACCTCTTGCGGCACGTCTTGCTTTTTGAAAGCGCGCGCCGAGCGGCGATTTTTAAGCGCGTCGCTAACACTCATCATGCCAGCACCATTTTTTGCTGTTGGCGCGCCGCCTCATATTCGGCAATAATGCGCTGGCAAATATCATGCGCGCTTTCGCGTTTCTTCACCATACCAACCCCGTGACCGGCGGAATAAATATTTGAATATTTTTTTGCAGCTTCCGTGCTGTCGATAATTTCACCGGGGCGAATAACCGCCAAATCATCCGGCTCAATCCCCGCCGCGCGCAAACTAGGGATAAGAAAATTCGCAGGCGCGCCATCTAATGCGGCGGTATAAAAAACATCATTTGCTCTACATTGAAACATCGCATCACGGCAGTCATCTGTTGCGAGGCTTTCCTCACAAGCGATAAAGCGCGTGCCCATATAAGCAAACTGCCCGCCCATGGTTTGGGCGGCCAGTACATCTTGTCCCGTGCTTAACCCACCAGAAACAATAATCGGCTTGTCGGTCACTTCCCGAATTTCATTTAACAACGCAAAAGGGTTAAGGCTACCCGTATGCCCCCCAGCCCCACCGCATACCGCGATCACCGCATCAGCACCGGCTTGGGTTGCTTTTTCGGCATGGCGAGCGGAAGCGACATCATGAAATGCGAGCCCGCCATAATCATGGATACGATCAAAAATATCATCCGGCGCACCTTTTGAGGTTAAGATCACCGGCACTTTATGTTTGATGCAAAGCGCCAAATCCCCTTGCATCCGTTTATTGGTGGGATGCACGACGAGGTTCACCGCCCAAGGCGCGGGGTTATCGAACGTGGCTAATCCCTCTTCCATCTCCACCAACCAATCGGCAAACACCTCCCGCGTGCGGGTTGAATGGGCGGGAAAACTTCCCATCACCCCATTCGCACAGCACGCCAGCGCCATTGCCGGTGATGAGATCAAAAACATTGGCGCGGCAATCAACGGAATACGTAACGTGCCCTTAAAGCTAACATCAAAATTCATCTATCTTCCCTCGTTAAGCTGTTGCGGCAATATCCATAATTTCATGAATATGTGCGAGCGATTCAATATTCATAATTTTATCGCATAGATTATCGGCGCGCGGCGCATCAAGAAACGCGCCTGCCATAGATTTGAATTTCGCTTTCAATTTTTCTTCCTGCGCATTTTTATCCTCTAGCGGGGTGGAGATATTTTTTTCAATTTCAACCGCCCCATCCGCGCTAGTGAAAACAAGCCGCGCATAGAGGCCATCTAATCCATGCCCATCTTCACCATATACGGTGATTTTTTGCCGCATCGTGATAAGCGCTTGATCCTTCACCATCGCATCAGAAAAATTTTCTAAGCCTGCCGTATCAACCCCCATTGCAGCCATGGCGATGGTTTGCCGCAGGCTGAATTTCGCCTCCAACCCCTGTTGCGGATCAGCAATATTTGCCATATCCAAAACCATTTTGGGAACATAAACATCGATGGATTGAATATCATCACTATCATGGTCGCGCTTGTAATCAAGCATTGCTTCAATCGCCGAATGCGTACCATAACAAGCGGCATGATATTTGAATGTGGTGTTTTGAATTTGCTCCCCAAATCCATCAAGTTTTATCGCAACGGTTTCTTCGCCGCCGCCGAAAACATGTTTGAAGCCTTGCTTTGCTTCCAGCCCATCAGTGCGTGAATCAAACCCGCGCTTTACAAGCCGTGCTGCCAGCAACCCATTTGCTGCCGCTTTGCCAGCATGAAACGGCTTGCCCATTGTTCCAAACATTGCTTTAAGTCCGGCTGATTGGGTGGCGGCAAGCGATAGAGTGCGGGCGATTTCATCAACCGAAAAATCCAGCAAATAGCTGGCGGCGGCGGCAGCGCCAAATGTCCCGATTGTGCCGGTTGCATGAAACCCACCAGAATAATGCTGTACGCCAGTATAGCGTCCCATCATCGCTTCGGTTTCATGACCCGCAATAATGGCACGCAAAATATCTTCGCCACCACTGCCCAATTCTTCCGCCAGCGCAATCACAACCGGCATCACAGATACGCTCGGATGCCCCATCATCATCGTGCTATTATCATCATAATCAAGCGCATGACCAGCAGTGCCATTTATCAATGCCGCATCGACCATATTTGCCGTTTCAGTGCGCCCGACCAATCGGCACATGCCGGCATTTGAGTGCGCAAGCTCACCGGCGACAATATCGGTAACCGGCTCATGCGCGCCTGCCAGGCTACAGCCGAACCAATCGAGCAAACATTGGCGCGCCACTTGCCGCGACTTATCGGCAATTTCAATATGATGTAAAGCATGAATTTTCTTTGCTAACCCACTTGTAGAACTCATATTTCAGTCTCCTTTTAAAATCAGGCTTGCGCCTTTTTCACCAATCGCAATAGAGGGCGCATTGGTATTTCCTGATGTGATCACCGGCATGATAGACGCGTCAATCACCCGCAAATTTTTAACCCCGTGAACCCGCAATTTATCATCAACCACGGCGGCTTTATCATCTCCCATTTTACAAGTTCCAACCGGATGATAAACGGTTTGCGCTGTTTTGCGAATATAATCCTCCAGCTCATCATCGCTTTGTAAATCTATGCCGGGTTCCAGCTCACAATCCATAATTTCTTTTAACGGGCTTTCTCGTAAAATATCCCGCACTTTGCGCAACCCCCGTATCAGCACTTGCACATCTTCCGCCTCAGCGAGATAATTTGGTTGCACTGCCGGTTGCCCAAAGGGATCAGATGATTTGATAAGCACCGTGCCGCGACTTAACGGGCGCACCTGAATGGCCGAAGCCATAAACCCCGGATATTTATCAATGATCATATCTGTACCCTCGACAGAAAACGAAAACGGCCGAAACGCGATCTGGCAATCAGGCCGGTTTAACCCTTCAGAAGAACGGATAAAGCCATTAATCTCAGAAGAAGACACCGTCATCGCGCCTTTGCGAAACAAAAACCAGCGCAACACTTCCAGCGCTAATTTAGGTGTGGAGTTCAAAACTTGATTAAGCGTTTTTTCACCCTCAACCAAGCGCGCCTTTACATGCGCAAATAGATGATCCTGCAAATTCTGCCCGACCCCGCTCAGATTATGCACCACATCTATGCCATATTGTTTGAGATGCTTTGCGTCACCAATACCAGATAATTGCAATATTTGCGGCGAGCCAAGCGCACCGGCGCTTAGAATAATTTCACGATTGCCAAAAACCTGCCGTTTATCACGACCATGCTGAAATTCAACCCCAATCGCTTTTTTGCCGTCACATAAAAGCCGCGTGACATGCGCATCTGCTTGCACCTTTAGATTTTGCCGTGCCTCTGCTTCATCCAGATAAGCGCGGGTGGTCGATGCGCGTGCGCCATTGCTGACCGTCGCATGGCTCATATCAATCCCTTCCTGATGACCGGAATTAATATCCTGATTATGCGCAATGCCTGCATTCCACGCCGCTTGCAGAAATTTTAGTGTGACCGGGCTGCTCGGTTCGATTTTCGAGATAGCGAGTTTACCGCCCGTGCTATGAGCCTCATTTTCGCCGCCATGATAGTCTTCATTAATTTTGAAAAAGGGCAACATGTCTTTATACGCCCAGCCCTTATTGCCAAGCTCCGCCCAATGGTCAAAATCTTCCGGCTGCCCGCGCACATAAATCATCCCATTAATCGCGCTTGATCCGCCCAAAACGCGGCCGCGCCCCAAATCAATTTGCCGCCCATAAATACCCTTACAAGGCTCGGTGATGGTGTGCCAATTCACATCCTTACGGGGAAGAATTTTCGAAATTCCGGCCGGGATTTTATGCCAGATGCTTTTATCGCGCCCGCCTGCTTCCAGCAATAAAACGCTGGTGTTCGGGTTTTCTGATAAGCGATTGGCCAACACATTACCAGCCGAACCAGCGCCGATAATAATATAATCAAATCTGTCTTCCATATAATAAAGATTAGCCATTTGCGCCTAGCTGTCGAGCGCTAAAACCTATCCACAAAAACCATCACATATGTAATTGCTAATCAGTTATAGCTTGCCTAATGTTTATGCGAAGGAGAGATCATTATGAGCTTCGGGGCACTATCAGATATTAACGTGCTTGACCTCACGCAAATGCTGGCGGGTCCGTTTGGGACGATGGTACTGGCCGATCATGGCGCGCAAGTGATTAAGATTGAACCACCGCAAGGGGATATGACACGGCAAGCCGGTGCCTATCCAGAAGATGATAGGCTCAAAACCCATAATGGTTATTTTCAAAGCATAAACCGCAACAAGCAATCGATTGTGCTCGACCTCAAAACCGAAGCCGGGCGCGCCGCGTTTTTCAAACTTGTCGAAAGCGCTGACGTGGTTGCGGAAAATTTCAAACATGGCACGATGGAACGATTGGGGCTGTCTTATGAAACGCTTAAAGAGATAAATCCGCGTCTTGTTTATGCGTGCTTGCGTGGGTTTGGTGATGCCCGCACCGGCAAAACCGAATATACGGATTGGCCGGCTTTTGATGTTGTCGCGCAAGCCATGGGCGGCATTATGGCGATTACCGGCGCGGATGGCAAAACCCCCACCAAAATTGGCCCCGGCGTTGGCGATATTCTCCCTGGTGTGATGATGGCATTTGGCATTCTCGCCGCGGTTCACCATGCACGCAATTCAGGGCAAGGGCAATTTGTTGATGTCAGCATGGTGGATAGCGTCTTATCCTTATCGGAACGGATTGTCTATCAATATGGGATTGAGAATAAAGTCCCCAAACCAGAAGGCAATCACCACCCCTTTATCAGCCCCTTTGGTATTTTTGCTGCTAAGGATGGCTATGTCACCATCGCCGCGCCGCAAGATAAGTTTTTTGAATTTCTGTGCCAGCACATAGACGCGAAAGATTTATCTGAAGATGAACGCTTTTCTTCCATGCCGGCGCGGGCGCAAAATCGGCAAGCGCTTATTCCGCTTATTGAAGATAAAATCCAGCATTATACAAAAGCCGAATTAAAAGAAAAGCTAGGCGGGCATATTCCGTTTGGGCTGGTCTTACAGGCGGATGAGATTTTTGCCGATGAGTATTTTTCAAAACGCGATATGTTGCCCGAAATTGACCAACCTGGGAGTACGCAAAAAGTAAAAGTCGCAGGCGTGCCGATAAAATTAAGCAACACCCCCGGCAAGGTGCGTATGCGCGCGCCGCATTTGGGCGAACATAGTCGGATGATTTTATCAGCCAATGGATTTAGCGAAGACGACATTAATGCCCTTATTGAAATGGGTATCTCATCACAATTTATTATGGAGGATTAAACATGTTCGAAGCCTTACAAACCGCCCCTGCTCATAACCCGACCATTGCATGGCAGTTGCAATTCCAAAACATAGCTATTGGTCTGGATGTTACGGATGGCAAAAAACAAACCTTATCGCTTGACGCGGCGGGGGTTGAGCTTGCCGATGGCATTAAGGCCGATTGTGATTTTACTTTTTCTGCCTCAACAGCGACGTGGGAGGAATTTCAAAAACCCATTCCCGCAATCGGCTATCAGGCCTTATCTTCCATGCTTGAGACCGAGACTCTGGAAATTCTGGATGGCGACCCGCTAACATTCGCACGCCATTCCTTAATGCTGGAAAAATTATTTGCGCAATTACGACCGCAGCAGCAAACCGCACCGCCGCCGCTTTCTGAGGCTTATATTGAAGACACGATTGGCAGATATTTACATGTCAGCTTTGGCGGGCATCATCATCGGATTTATGTTGAAGAGGCGGGGCAAGGCATACCGCTTATCTGCCTCCACACGGCCGGTTCTGACGGGCGACAATATCGAGGTCTAATGACCGACCCAGAGATTACCGAAAATTATCGAGTGATTGCATTTGACCTACCAGCGCATGGTAAATCATCGCCCCCTGCCGGATATGAACAAACGCCTTATCTGCTCACCACGAATAGCTATATGGAAGCGATTATGGCGGTGACGCAAGCGTTAAAACTCGACAAGCCGATAGTGATGGGATGCTCAATCGGTGGCCGCGCGGTTTTGCATTTGGCGTTGCGACATGGCAGCCAGTTTCGCGCCGCGATTGGGTTACAATCCGCCATCTATGCTGAAAGTAAGTTTAACGAAAAAATGAATTTACTCGATAAGCATATTCTCTATCGTCCTGATATGCATTGCAGTGAGGTCGCGGCTGCCAGTGTGAAGCAAATCATGGCGCCACAAGCACCATCGCACCAGCATTGGGAAACGCTATGGTATTATATGCAAGGGGGGCCGGGTATATTTATGGGCGACCTTCATTATTATTTTGGCGATGGTGATATGCGTAATGGGGTTGCCGAACAAATCGATACACAGACATGCCCGGTCTATCTATTGACCGGTGAATACGACCTTTCCGCACCGCCCGAAAAAACACAAGAGCTCGCCACAGCGATTAACGCTCAGCATTGCGAAACCATGAAAGGGCTTGGGCATTTTCCAATGTCGGAAGATTATCAGACTTTCCGCAATTATTTAATTCCCGTCCTACAAAAAATAGAAGATGGAAAAATAGAGGATAAACAATGAGTGAAACTGGTTATTGGACCGAAACCCGCCAAATGATCCGCGAGCAAGCGCGGGAGTTTACAATGCAAGAGGTGCTGCCACTTGCCAATCAGCTCGACCCAGAAAAAGGCGATATTCCTGACGCGCTGATTGAAAAAATGGGGGCGCTTGGTTATTTCGGCATTCTTATTCCGGAAGATAAGGGCGGGCTTGGCTTAGGGTATTTTGAATATTGCGTGGTGGCAGAACAGCTCGCGCGCGGGTGGATGAGCGTTGCCTCCATCATTGCGCGCGGCAATGCGTTTTATCGTTCCATCCCCGCGCAAAGTGAAGCCGAACGCAATGAAAAAATTATCGCAATGGCGCAAGGCAAATATCTCGGCGCGATGTCAATCTCCGAACCCAATGCCGGCTCTGACGTCGCCTCGATTGCGTGCCGGGCGGTGCGCGATGGCGATGATTGGCTCATTACCGGCAATAAATATTGGTGTACTTTTGCTGATCGAGCGGATTTTATTTCAGTGATTTGTCGTACCGAAACCGACGCGGATGCGCCGCGCTGGCAAGGGCTTACCCAAATTTCGGTTGAAAAGCCACGCGGCGAATTTCCTCAAGGTGTCTCTGGCGCGCCGATTCCCAAAATTGGGTATCATGGCTGGCGCACTTATGAGCTTGCTTTTGATAATGCTCGCGTACCAGCCGCGCCTGAAAAAAACAGCAATACGGGCGGCGCGTTTAAGGCCGTTGCCTCTGGTCTGGAAGGGGCGCGCGCCCATACGGCGGCACGCTCTATTGGCTTAGCGCAAGGGGCGTTGGAAGATGCAACCACCTATGCCCATGAGCGCGAACAATTTGGCCAGCCGATTGCAAATTTCCAATCCGTACGGTTCAAACTGGCGACAATGGCGACCGAGATTGAGGCGGCACGCCAGCTTATGTATTTTGTCTGTCATGAGATTGATAGCGGCAGGCGGTGCGATAAGGAAGCTGCTATGGTGAAATATTATGCGGCTGAAATGGCGGAACGCGTCACCTCCGAAGCCTTGCAAATTTTGGGCGGCGCTGGTTATACAACCTTACATGCGATTGAACGCTATTGGCGCGATGCGCGGCTTACAAAAATCTTTGAAGGCAGTTCAGAAATTCAACAGAGGATTATTTCCGATCACATTTTGGGCAAACCAAAAAAACGATAAACGAAAAGGGAGATATTATGACAATCAGCGGACATTTAAATTTTGCCAAGCTCGAAACATTAATCTATGGAAGCGGCACGGTTGAAGCCCAACTGCGCCCCATATTGCGACAACATCGCTTCACGAGGGTTTTCGTTCTATCTACCCCGAGCCTTGTTCGCAATGGGCTTTACCAAAAAGTGCTGGATATTTTGGGCGATATATGCTGCGGCAGCTTCCCGCATTCAGCCGAACACACGCCCTCCAAACTTGTGATTGAAGCCGCCACGCAAGCCCGTGCAGCAGGGGCGGATTGTCTTCTTAGTCTTGGCGGTAGCTCAGTGGTTGACCTTGGCAAAGGGGTAAGTCTGGTATTGGCAGAAGGTGAAAATCTTGCCGATCACCGTATCCAATTTTCAGCCGAAACCGGGCTGGTTATCCCGCCTCTATTGCACCCCAAACTTCCGCAAATTGTCATTCCAACCACGCTTTCCGCCAGTGAATATACACCAGGGGTTGGCATTACGGATGAAGAGCATAAAGAAAAGCGGATGTATGCAGACACCAAACTCACCCCAAAAATCGTATTTCACGACCCTAGCTTTTGCGCCTCCACCCCTGACGCGCTTTGGGCAAGCACGGGGATGAAAATCCTCGCCGATTGTTTTGAACGCTTAACCGCTAAAAACGCGCAAGCCTTCACCAATCTTTATGCCAAAGAGGCGTTACGTATATTGCTCGAGAAATTGCCCTTATCGATAGGTAAAAATGCCGACCCGCAAGCTAAGCAAGCCCAAGCCAAACAAGACTGCCTTTATGCTGGTTTCCTGATTATGTCATTGGGTGGCAATACGACGCTAGGGCTGATTGCGGCCATCCGCCATCAACTTGGCGGCAATCAAGGTGTCGGGCATGGCGATGCAAGCACCATTGTTTTACCGCATGTCTTGCGCTGGAATTTGTCAGAGACCATGCCGATTATGGCAAATCTCGCACGGGAAATTGAAGTTTCAACAGCAAGTGATGATGAAGAGGCCGCACAGTCGCTCATCGCTTTGGTTGAAAAAATGATTGCCGATCTG
Organism: Parvibaculaceae bacterium; assembly: GCA_965199285.1. Lineage (GTDB taxonomy): Bacteria > Pseudomonadota > Alphaproteobacteria > RS24 > RS24 > CBDDGJ01. Next base: position 527,521 of record OZ240687.1, read on the forward strand.
TCAATCCCTGCCCGCTTGCGCGATGTGGGGGTTAAAAAAGACTCATTTGCGGAAGTGGCGGCGCATGTCTTGGCTGATTTTTCAAGCGCTGGCAATGCCCGCACCGCAACCCGGCCCGAGCATGTTTTTGAAATATTGGAAGCGGCCTATTAAGCTTACGATATAAATGATTTTGTAAGCCCTTGCACTTGCGCGCTTGTATCACGCAACAGGTCTTGCATATCATCTATCGCATATTGTTGCCCTTTAAGCTGCGCTTGAAAATCGCGTAAAATATCGACCAACTTATCGCGTTGGGCGTGAATGCGCGGGCTTGGCCCACCAATGCTAACCGCATGTTGCTGTTTGCCAAACGGGGTGCTAATCGCCACCCCAACCGAAGAAATATCCTCAGAAATATAGCCTTTGGTAATGGCATAGCCATGTTTGCGATAAAAATTAACATCGGCCAATACATCTGTTTCAGAGACAATTAATCTTTCATCATTAAGCTGGCTATTGAGCCGGCGGGTAAGTTTACCGATCTCTTTATCATCAAGTGCGGCCAGAAAAATAATCCCAGGGCTGCATCGCGTCAACGGCCGTAACATTCCGCTTTTGACATGCAGGCGTAAATCATTAATCGCATCAAGCACTAAAATATATTGGGCAAATACATCATTGCGGCGCGATAACACCACTGTCTCGCCAGTCTGTTTGCGTAGCTCATCCAATAGTTTCAAAAACGGGCGCTCGGCATCAATGTCGCGGGTAATCCAATCCCCCAATAGGGCAATCCGCATGGTTGGGATAATCCCACGGGTTTCGCTGTCATGTTCCAGATAACCCAAGCCAATCAGATTACGAATGAGAACAGACGTGCTTGATTGTGGTATGTCGAGTGCATTGGCAATCTCACCAATCGTTGCGGCTTTTTGATGGCCGGCAAAAAACTCAAATAGCGCCAAAACCCGTTCTGCTGATTTTATGCCGCTCATCCTATCCGCCTTGCCTATATTACCGATAATATGCGGGTGATTTTTTTTGGCTTTGAGCGCGCGCCGCATCATGCTCAATCCATAATTCCGCACCCCGCTCAGCAAGCAATCCTTCAATTTTTGCCATTGCCTCTAATGTTTGGGGGCGACTAAAATTAAACACCGGCGTGGCTTTCAAATCGCGTGTCACCCGAAAATGATAGAGATCACCAGAAAGGATAATTCTGCCGGTTTCGGGTAAATCCAAATATAAGACTTGGTGTCCGGGTGTATGGCCGGGGGCGCTGATAATCTCCACCACCCCATCGCCAAACACATCATAATCACCATCAAGCTCAATCCGCTTGGCATTTTTTAACTCGGTTAAAAGCTCAGGCATAAAGCCAAGCAAAGGTTTATCTTGCGGCGCAAACGCCGCCGCATATTCCAGCTTTTGGACGATCCATGTACTTTGGAAAAACGCATTTGCGGCCCCGGCATGGTCAAAATGAATATGCGATAAAACCAGATAATCAATATCATCTGGTGCTAAACCGATTTCCGCCAACTGAATGAGGACAGATTTATCATAGCGGAACGTCGTCCCCGTATCTTTATCTAGAATATCGCCTTGCCCGACGAAAGAAAGCGGCAAACCCGCATCCCATAATAGATTCTTACCTTGATGCTGGATCAGGTAACATGGCACAAACATGCTTCGCACGGGCGTATCTTCATTTCGAATGCCAAAAAAACTTATATCCTTATAATCCAGCTGCCCACAATCCATGACATAAAGGCGGGTCTCTTCTTGCGGTTGCGTGCCGCACGCCGCAAGCAAGAAAGCAGCTAGGAAAAAGATATTTATATGTCTTAGATAGCGCATATAGTCCCTCAATTTTTCGTTGCTCATCTTAGCTGAAATATTGGTAAGCAGCAATGTAAACGCATTTTAGCTCTGTCTTTTTTTCATCAGCACTTTGCGCTCGCCTTCAAACACCACCACACCATCATGGCGCAAGCCATAATGTTTGAAGTGCAAAACCCCTGACGCATCATCTTGGTCTTGCTTATCCAGAACCTCGCTATAAGCATAAAGCGTATCGCCATGTTTCATCGGTGAGAGCAGCCGAATTTTATCCATGCTTAATTCGCGGATTGCATTTCCTGCCGTATCTTGCGCGGCCAGACCAAGCACGGTTGAAATCGTCACCCCGCCATAGATAATCGACTCGCCGATGGGAAATGCGCTCATCATATCATCATTAAAATGACCGCTTGCCGAATTCATCACCAAATTGCAAATCGTGACCGCATCCGATTCCTTAATCGTCTTGCCGCGGAAATGCTTATAAACATCGCCAATCGTAAAATCTTCAAAATAGAAGCTCGATTTTGTTGCATAATCTACCGCCATCCTATCCCCCTAAATAGTCGCCCGCTTGCCAGCCTTGGCGACAATATTGGTGCGCTTATAATCGATCACCAGCTCACCTTTTTGGTTAAATCCTTGCGTGTGCCAAGTGACAATACCAATATTGGGATTTTTTTCTGACTCGCGCTTATCAATTACGGTGGAGCGCGCATGAATCGTATCGCCCTCATAAACAGTTTCATGAAAATTACATTCATTAATCCCCAAAAACGGGCCGCCAATTTCGCTTAAATCCTCAACGCTCATGCCCAATATTGTGTTAAACACCAAAAGCGGATTAACGACAATTTTATCATGCCCCATGGCGGCGGCATATTCTGCATTAAAATAGGTCGGGTTAAAATGTAATGTCAAACTGGTGAACAGGCTATTATCACCACTATTAAGCGTCCGCCCCCAATGATGGTTCAGCACTTGCCCAATTTCAAAGGCTTCATAATTATTCCCCCTCGCAAGTGTCTTGGCTTTTTCTGCCAGCGGAAAATCTGTTTTGGCTCTCATCGTCTTATCCTTTTATTTCATCTCACGCTTTTTCAATTCAACTTTTTTAACCTTACCGGTTTCGGTCACTGGTAGCTCATCGATAAATTCATAATGTTTGGGGTATTTATAGCGCGCAAGCTTGCCCTCCAAATAGGCGGGAATATCATCGGCTGAAAGCGTCGCGCCTTCATGTAAGACAAGAAAGGCTTTGCCAACCTCGCCCCAATCATCATCCGCCACTCCGATCACCGCCGCATTATCAATCGCTGGATGATCCATTAGCAGTTTTTCAATCTCCGCCGGATAGACATTCTCACCGCCAGAGCGATACATATCTTTCTCACGGTCAACCAAATATAAATGCCCCTCCGCATCCATATAACCAAGATCGCCCGTATTCAAAACCCCGTCCTTAATTGTTTCGGCGGTTTTTTCGGGCATATTCCAATAGCCGCTCATGACCGTTGGCCCGCGCGCCAGCACGCGGCCTACTTCGCCTGCCGATTGGGGGTTGCCTGCTTCATCGCCAATCCAAATATCAGTGAAAAATCCGGCTCTTCCCACTTCTCCAAAATGCGATAAAATATGCGCCTCATCTTGCATCGCCATGAAAGAATTTTCGGTTTGCCCAAATCCCATAATCATGGAAATATCAAGCGCTTTTAATTCTTCAATTAAACTGCGCGGGGTTCGTTCACCGCCGCCAAATACAAGCCGCAAATTAGAAAACGGATTGGCCTGCTTATCATATAGTTTCAAAATCATTTTCCACATGCTAGTGATCGCTCCCGCAACCGTGACCTTATGTTCAACCACTTCATCGATCATACGCTGCGGGTCAAATTGCCGGCTCGCCACAATGGTTGCACCGCGCGCGATTGTTGGCGTGAGGCTGATAAATAAGCCAGCAGAATGAAATAAAGGCAAGGGCGTATACATAATATCATCGCTACGCATATCGAGATAAAGCATCACTTGAAAGCATTTGAAATAGGTCTGTAAATGCGTCGTGACCGCCCCTTTCGGCGCGCCTGTCGTACCGGAGGTATAAATAATCGCAAGCGGGTCATGTAAATATACATTACTTTTTGGATTATCATCGGGTTGCGCCGCCACCGCTTCTGCCGTCGAGGTGAACCAGTCCCTTGCCCCATCAAAACACAAGAGCCGCGATGCGGGAAAATCCAACCCCTCAATCCCATTTTGCAGATTATCCTGAAAAGCAGCATCAAAAGCAACCAGCTTACAACCGGCATTATCAAGTTGATAATGAAGCTCGCGCCCCATCAGCCGATTATTGAGGGGAACCGCAACCAGCCCCAATTTTGCCGCCGCAAAATAGCAGCACACATTATCAATCGAATTAAATCCCAGCGCCGCAATGCGGTCACCATGCACCAGCCCGCAAGCCAAAAAATAATGCGCAAACTGATTGGCGCGCGCATTCATCTGCGCATAGGTGAGGGTTTTGCCATCAATAATAAGGGCAGGCTTGTCGGGTTTACGAATGGCCCATTTTTCCAATATCGCGCCAATGCTCCACTGAATATCTTGTTGCTGTTCTATCATGCGATAAAGCTAGCGACATAATCTAACGGCGTATAGAGGAAAATCGCATTATCACATATATAATATGGTTTTTTAGGCTTTATAATCAGTCTCAGAAATGGTTAGATTAGAGCAAGATTTTGGGAGATATAAATGATTGTGGTAAAAGAAAAATATGGTCACTTTATTGGGGGGGAGGATGTCGCGCCGCAAAGCGGAGCTTATATCCCCTCGATTAATCCGGCTGATAAATCTGTCGTCACACAAATATCGGATGGCAATGAAAATGATGTCAACCAAGCTGTGCAGGTTGCAAAAGCTGCAAGCTCTGATTGGGCAAATATGCGGCCGCTTGAGCGCGGTAAAATTCTGATTAATATGGGGCGCGCGCTGGAAGCAAATCTTGCCGATTTAGCAGCCCTTGAGTCACAAGAAATGGGTGTGCCACTTGCGGGCGCAATGGGGGCGCTGCAAGGGGCGGCGAATTATTATCAATATTATGGCGGCCTCGCGCCATCGGTGCATGGTGATAATATTCAGGTTGGGCCTTATCAACATTCCTATACGATTTATGAGCCTTATGGCGTTATCGGTGTCATCACGCCATGGAATGCGCCGCTCAATCAAGCGGCGCGGTCAATCGCACCGGCGCTTGCGGTGGGCAATACAATCGTCCATAAGCCGAGCGAGATTACGTCCGCAACCGCGCTTGCCTTTGCCGAATTGGCGGTTGAAGCGGGATTGCCAAAAGGGGTTCTAAACATTGTCACCGGCATAGGGCCACAAGCCGGTGAAGCGCTGGTACGCCATCCGGATATAGCGAAAATCGCTTTTACTGGCTCGCTGCGGGCGGGAACCGAGATTGGCAAAATCGCGGCTGAAAAAATCATGCCGCTAACTTTGGAAATGGGCGGCAAATCTCCCAATATTGTTTTTGCTGATGCCAATCTACAAGCCGCTTTGCCAAGCGTATTATTTGCCTTTGTCGGTAATAGCGGGCAAATCTGTCTGGCGGGTACGCGGGTGCTTATTCAAAAATCAATCTATGAAGAATTTAGCCACATGCTACAAGCGGCGATTGGGGGCATCCCCTTAGGCATTGATAAACCCTTCCCCTGTTTGGGGCCATTAGCGAGCGAGGCGCAATTTGAAAAAGTCATGGGCTATTTTGATATTGCCAAACAGGATGGCGCGACCCTTCTTATTGGGGGTGAACGGGCAAGTGGTGATAATCTCGATCAGGGTTATTATGTGCAGCCAACCATTTATGGCGATGTCAAAAATAATATGCGCATCGCGCGGGAGGAAATTTTTGGCCCCGTCGCGGTGCTTATTCCATTTGAAGATGAAGACGAGGCGATTGCGATTGCCAATGATACAGAATATGGCTTGGCAGCCGGTATCTGGACGGAAAATCTCTCCCGCGCGCATCGGGTTGGGGCGCGCTTACAGGCAGGGCAGATTTATGTTAATTATTATATTGAAAGCAGTGTCGAGCATCCATTGGGCGGCTATAAAAAAAGCGGCATTGGGCGCGAAAAAGGAACCATCGCCCTTACCCAATATGCACAGCTTAAAAATATCAGCATTAAACTTGCGCAGCCCCCTGAAGGCTGGAAATAAGAAGAGCACGTAAGGTTAAATAAGTGGGATATTACAGACATTATGCACTTGCCATATTGGCGCTCACTTATGCCTTTAGTTTTATGGATCGACAAATTGTTGCGATCCTACTTGGCGATCTGAAGGCAGAATTTGGTCTTAGCGACACACAGCTTGGTCTTCTTTCCGGAACCGCCTTTGCGCTGTTTTATTCAACGCTTGCAATTCCGATCGCACGTTACGCGGATCGGCATAACCCGATCAATATTATTTTCATTGCAGTTGCTCTTTGGAGCCTTGTCACGGCTCTGTGCGCCTTTGCGGGCAATTTTATCCAGCTTTTCCTATGCCGGGTTGGGGTTGGCGAAGCGGGGGCCTGTCTCCGGCGCATAGCCTGATTTCGGATTATTATAATGCGCGCGAGCGCTCAATGGCAATTTCCCTGTTTTCTTTAGGCGCAGCGCTTGGCGCGATGATGGGGCTAGCTCTTGGCGGCTTTGTTGCAGAAAATTGGGGCTGGCGGGCAGCCTTTCTCTGGGCTGGGTTGCCCGGCCTATTGCTTGCACTTTTGGTTAAAGTAACACTCAAGGAACCACCACGCGGACAGACGGAAGACCCTCAAACGCTGGCAGCAGAAAAAGAGCAAGACGAAGAACAAAGTTTTCTTGAAACGTTAAAAGAGCTTTTTTCAAACCCCGTCTACCGCAATGTCTGGGCGGCGCATATTCTGGTTGTCTTTACATCTTACTCTATTTCCAGCTGGCTGGCAGAATATTTGGCGCGGGTGTTCCCCGACATTTCCAAAACTGAGCTTGGTGGTCTTGTCGGTTTGGTATTCTTTACTGGCACGGTAGGCGGCATGTTTGCTGGCGGATTTATTACAACATACTTTGGCAAAGGTCGTCCGGCATGGCAATTACGCGCACCAGCCTATGGGTTGCTGATCTCACTACCCTTTTACGAGCTTGCTTTCACAACGCAGGACAACATTTATATCGCTCTCATATTTTTCTGTATTGCCGGGTTTTTCTTTAATATGCAACATGGGCCCTCATTAGCGATTGTGCAAACAGCCGTAAAACCTTCCCAACGCGCGGTTGCTGCAAGTTTCAACTTTTTCGGATCAAACATGCTTGGGCTTGCATTAGGCTCGTTCATTGTTGGCGGCATTAGCGATTTTCTTGCCCTTCAATTTGCCGAATTATCACTCGCTTTTGCAATCGGCTTTGCAATTTTGGTTTCTATTCCGGGTATGATTATCTTCTTCCGCACCAGCAAATTGCTTTCATAAGATTTATGTTCTCCCTAACGGGTATCGCTATTTACTTCGCTCACAGCAGTAAAGCTTGTGCTTGAGTGTTAAGTGTGGATAGTCCTCACAAAGCCAATGGCGGAGGGGGAGGGATTCGAACCACTGTTGCGGAACGCAACCAAAAAAGACCGGGGGTCGGCAATTTTTCTGGCTATAGATAGGGTTATATGTAAATGGCGGATGGGGAGGGATTCGAACCACTGTTGCGGAACGCAACCAAAAAAGACCGGGGATCGGCAATTTTTCTGGCTATAGATAGGGTTATATGTAAATGGCGGAGGGGGAGGGATTCGAACCCCCGGGACGCGCAAACGCCCAACGGTTTTCAAGACCGCCGCTTTCGACCACTCAGCCACCCCTCCGGCGACTTATGTGGTCTATATGGCATATCTTAAAATATTAGGCAATGGCTCAAACCGCCCTATTTTTGTAGGCAGTCTGACTTACCTATTGACTCAAATTAGCAAAACATTGATAGTTTCTGATAGGGACGTTCAAAATTGAACTGTATAAAGGGGATATTAAACATGCGTATCATCACAAAACCCGTTTCCATATTAGCGAGCTTTGTCATTACCGTTTTCATCTCATCACTCATGACGGTGCAAGCGGAAGAAACGACCGAACAGCTTATAAGTCATTTCGAAAGTTGGGTTAGTCTCGGCTTACTCATAATCATATTTTTAACCGCCAATCTTATCAATGCTCACCAGCCCCGATTACGGATGGTAGGGATATTGTTTAGCAGCTTCATCTGTCTTGGCGCTGCCTATTTCATTTTTCGACTGAGCCAAGCCGGTGCGTTAACAAATGTTAGGCCTTTCACCCTACCGGTTGATGCCTTAAAGCCTACCACTTTACTGATATGGATGGCGGCGTTTCTTGTTGCTGGCTTATTGCTTTTAGGGGTTGCTTATAAGCACCGTAGCGCCTCCAAAATGCTGGCGCTCGAAAAGGGCAATCAACCAGGTCATTATGGTCGCATAAGCCGTTGGCTGCATTGGTCGATTGCCATTTCAATAATTCTGCTTATCCCAATCGGTATATTCGCCTCTATGATTCCTGAAGGCATATGGTATCGCCCTGCTTTCTATATTGTCCATAAAACGCTTGGGATTACGGTGATGGGGCTTATTTTTATCCGCTTGTTTTGGAATTTCAAAAGCCCCCGCCCTTCGCTTGCAAGCTTCGCGCAAGAGGGGCATCTTAAGCCGTGGGAATATAGATTAGCCAAAAGCGCGCATTTACTGCTTTATGTTATTATGATTGGATTTCCAATTACCGGCTTTATCATGTCAACCTATGCGGGCAGCCCGTCCTATTTTTTCATTTGGGAAGCGCCGCTCTTATGGGCAGCCGATGATGAAGCGATCATTCCTTACGCGGTGCTTCATAAAGTGGTTCTGCCATGGTTGTTTTATCTGATTTTCGTATCGCATGTCATGGACGCGCTCAAACATGTATTTATTGATAAGCGCCCGCAATCGCTTAACCGCATGGTGGGATAGAACAGGTTTTTACTTTAGAAAAAATATATCCTATATAGTGAAGCGAGGGGGTATATGAATGGTCTTCAGGATATTTATATTTGTCACTGCTCTACTGACATTACTGAGCTGGCAGCATGCTGCTTTACCAGATTTATGGCTATCGGTTTACCATTTTATACAGATCGAATTTCTATATCGCATATTTGAGGCTAGTTTAATTTTTAGTATTATCGTTGAGACAATTTCACTTCCGGTCATATTGTCAGGCTTACTGATGATAACCGCAATCACCTTCTTGCTCCGGCAAAAACTTATCCGTAAAAAGAGGCACTATTATGAAGCGGCGTGATTTTTTACAAATGACAGGCTGGGGCGTTGGCGCATCATTTTTTGCAAGCCCCGCGCTGGCACATTTTTTTGAAAGACACACCCATATAAATGATCGCCGCGCCTATACGCACGCCTCTATAAATATATTTTCAGCAGAGCAAAATCGTCTGATCGGCTGGGTAAGCGAAACCATTCTGCCCGCTGATGACTATCCCGGCGCGATTGAAGCGGGTGTACATAAATTTATCGCCCTTATTTTTCGTGACTGGATGCGGGAAGATGAACGGCAGCAATTTCTAGCAGGGCTTGCTGAGATTGATGAAAAGGCGCAACAGAGATTTGCCCTGCCTTTTGTTGCGTGCAGCTCTAACCAACGTACAGATATTTTGGTGCAAATGGAAAAAGAGCAAGATTATGAAAGCGAGCTTGGCGGCAGCGGTAGCTTTTCACATGATGCGCCATTTATGCCGCGCTTAAAGGAATTGGTTGTGACCGGCTTTTTTATGTCGCAAACCGGTGGCGAGCGCGTGTTGCGGCATAATATCCATGCTGGCTATTATGAGGCAGATATTCCGCTTGGCAAAGATGAAAGCGCTTGGGATGATATTCCTTTTATGTAAGAAGAGTGATGACAGAAGATATAATATATGATGCAATCGTAATTGGTTCAGGCATGAGCGGCGGCTGGGCGGCCAAAGAACTTACCGAACGTGGCTTAAATGTGCTGGTGCTCGATCGCGGCCGCGATCACAAACATGGCGAAGATTATCACGGCGAGCATGCCGAAAATTGGAAGCTGCAATATGGCGGTCTGCCAGATCGAGAACTTATCGAAAGTGACTATATGGTGCAAAGCACAAGCTATGCGTTTGATGAAACCACCCGCCAGCATTTTATTAATGATCGAGAGAACCCTTATATTAATGAAGGCGACACGCCTTTTGATTGGGTCAGAGGCAGCACCATAGGTGGTCGCTCGCTCATGTGGGCGCGGCAATCTTATCGCTGGGGACCGCAAGAGTTTGAAGCCAATGCGCAAGATGGGCATGGCACAGATTGGCCGGTTCGCTATGATGATATTGCGCCTTGGTATGATCATGTCGAGCGTTTTGTCGGGGTTAGCGGCCGGGCTGAAAATCTTCCCTCATTTCCGGATGGGATATTCCAAAAACCAATGGAGATGATGGCACCGGAGAAAATGATTAAGAAACGGCTCGCAAAATATTGTCCTGATCTTACCTATACGATTGGCCGTACGGCGGTGCTTACCGAGCCGTTAAATGATCGTTCGCCTTGTCACTATTGCGGCGCTTGCCCGCGCGGTTGTTCAACTGGGAGCTTTTTTAGCAGCCTCAGCGCAACCCTACCCGCCGCTCATGCTACCGGACGTATGATTTTGCGGCCAGATAGTCTGGTTGAGAAACTCACCGCCAATCCCGAAACCGGCAAAATCGAAAATGTCCACATTATCGACACCCAAACCAGAAAGACGTATCGTTTCACAGCGCGGCTGGTATTTATGTGTGCATCCACCATTGCGACGGCTCAGATTTTACTTAACTCGCGCAATCATCAATTTCCCAATGGGCTTGCAAATTCAAGCGGCGTGGTTGGCAAATATTTGATGGACCATACTGATGGCTTTGCCGGAACCGGCATAATCTTGGAACATCTTGACCGTTATTTTTATGGCATGCGCCCGAACGGAACTTATATTCCGCGCTTCCGCAATCTAAACGGTCAGGATACGGATGCTGATTTTATTCGCGGCTATGGCTTTCAGACCAATATGATCCGCCTACGCTGGCGCGATATGATGCACCAAGCCGGCATTGGCAAGGATTATAAAGATATGCTCCGCAAGCCCGGGCCATGGGTATTTGTACTGAGCGGGTTTGGTGAGTGCTTGCCACATTCGGATAATCAAATCAGTTTGGATGAAACCAAAACCGATGCTTATGGACTGCCGCAAGTGCGGATTAAATTTAGCTGGCGTGAAAATGAGCGGCGGATGCGTGTTGATATGAAAAGGCACGCCGATCGGGTTTTGCGCGCGGCGGGCGCAACCTTTATCTCTACCAATGATGAGCTGCCCAAAACCGCAAATGCGATTCATGAAATGGGCACGGTAAGGATGGGGAAAGATAAAACCCACGCCGCGCTTAATGGCTGGAACCAATCTTACGACCACCCTAACCTATTCGTTACAGATGGCGCGGCGATGGCATCGAGCGGATATATCAACCCCTCGTTGACCTATATGGCATTTACCGCGCGCGCGGCCGCCTATGCCGCCGATTTATGGCAAAAAAACAAACTCTAAAGGATAAACCCCATGCGTAAAATTCTTCTCCGTTCTTTTGGCGTGCTGCTATTATTAATGGCTCTGTTTGCGACCTATATATTTTATGTTTTATGGCAGCATGAAGTTTTCGTCGAGCCAACTTATGAAACCGAGGCCCCGATTGTGCCCGATCTCGGCGTGGGCAAAAAAGTGCTGATGTTCTCAAAGACAAATAGTTTTCGACATATTGATGCTATCCCTGCCGCCAATGATTTGTTCCGTGACATTGCGCTAAGAGAGGGTTGGGGGATTTATTTCACAGAAAATGGCGCTATTCATAATCAAGGTGATTTACAGACATTTGACCTCATCATCTGGAATAATGTGACCGGCAATGTGCTGACCAAGGAGCAACAGGCAGCCCTTAAAAATTACATGGAAACGGGGGGCAAGTTTTTGGGCATTCACGGCACGGGCGGCAATCGTGAATATGAATGGGCATGGCATCCGGCCGAACTTATTGCGGCACAATTCACCGCCCATCCGCTTAGTCCACAATTTCAAGAAGCCAATGTGATTGTGGAAGATCGTGACCATCCCGCAACGCGGCATTTGCCAGAAATATGGCGGATGCTGGATGAATGGTATAGTTTTGAAGAAAGCCCGCGCGGGCGCGCCCATATACTCGCCACCCTCGATGAAGAGAGCTATCAACCGAATGACTGGCTGGCAGGTGATTTACGCATGGGGGATGACCACCCGATTATCTGGCATCACCGCATTAAAGAGGGCTATGTATTTTATTCAGCAATCGGCCATATGGCGGAAAATTATAGCGATGAGAATTACCGCACCCTCTTACACGAAGCCGCGAAATGGCTCATCGCACAAGGCACACCGCAATAGTTACGAGACCAATATGGCTTTGCGTTTTTACATATGCTGAATAGAAAATGTAAAGAGAAACTGAATTTGAAATTGCATTTTTACCCAATTATCTATACGCCTATAAAACAAAGGGAGACATATCATGATTGATTTATACACAAGCGCGACACCCAATGGCTATAAAGCCAGCGTTGCGTTGGAAGAGCTAGAGCTGCCTTATGAGGTTCATGCCATTAACCTCACCGAGAATGAGCAGAAAACACCAGAGTTTTTGGCGATTTGTCCCAATGGCCGCATCCCTGCCATTATTGACCGCGAGTATGATAATTTACGGGTGTTTGAAAGCGGCGCGATTCTCATCCATCTGGCGGAAAAAACCGGCAAGCTCTTACCGACAGAGCCGAAAGCCCGCGCTGAAGTCATGTCATGGCTGATGTTTCAAATGGGCGGCATTGGCCCGATGATGGGGCAAGCAAATGTGTTCTTCCGTTATTTTCCGGAAAAAATCCAACCCGCCATTGATCGCTATCAAAATGAAGTCCGCCGTTTGTTTGAAGTGATGAATACGCATTTAGCCGATCATGAATATCTTGCTGGTGATTTTTCGATTGCCGATATTGCAAATTGGTGCTGGACGCGTACCGCAAAATGGTCGGGGGTTGAAAGCCGTGATTTGGAACATTTAATGCGTTGGCAAAACCTTATCGGCGAACGCCCTGCCTGCCAAAAAGGTATCACCATTCCCTATGATTTGAAACTGCTTGTCGAGGCAAGCGATGATGGGGTGGATAAATTCTCCAAAGGGGTTGGCACAATTTTACAAAAATAAAGGGCAGAACATGGATATTTTACGAACACCAGATGAATGTTTTGAAAATCTTTTCGAATATGATTTCGAAGCGCATTACACAAATCTAACCGCAGCTGATGGCACCTCTTTGCGGATGCACTATGTTGATGAGGGGGAAGGTGAGCTTATTTTATGCCTGCATGGACAGCCGAGCTGGTCTTATCTCTATCGAAAAATGATTCCCCTGCTTGTGGCAGCCGGTTATCGGGTGATTGCGCCTGACCTTATTGGCTTTGGCAAATCAGATAAGCCAGCAGCGCGCGAAAATTATAGCTATGATGCGCATACCGATTGGCTGCAACAATTTATTGCAAATCTTGAGCTCACTCATATTAATCTTGTCTGCCAAGATTGGGGCGGGTTGATTGGCTTACGCATTGCGGGGTTGAACCCTGATTTATTCTCACGCCTCATCATCGCCAATACTGCCTTGCCAGATAATAAGACGGTCACCGCCGAAATTGCGACTATGATGACAGAGGCTTACCCGCATGTGCCCGTGCCTTCGGCTCGTGATGTGGGTGCTAAGTTTGTAGAAGGCGCGGCGGATGCCTTTTTATATTGGGTAAAGTTTTGCGGGGAGCAGGAAAGTTTCACCCCAAGGGATGTGTTTTTGCAATTATCAAATATTGATGATGAGCGTGTTTTGGATGGCTATTCAGCTCCCTTCCCGAATGCAGATTATATTGCCGGCGCGCGGCAATTTCCATCTCTTGTTCCCTTAATGGCACATCATCAAGCTGATCGGGATAGGAATGATTTGGCCTGGAAAGGGTTGGAGACATTTGAAAGACCGGTTTTAACCGCTTTTGCAAATGATGATCCGGTTATGAAAAATGGTGAGATTGCGTTTCAAAAGCGTATTCCGGGCGCAAAAAATATCCCGCATGTGACGATTGAAAATGCAGGGCATTTCTTGCAAGAGACGCAACCGCAAGCCCTTTCAGATGCAATTATTCAATTCATCCAAAGCACAGCTTAACCATATCCTAATTGTTTAGACGCTAATTTTTTAAGCGTTCGGGCAGTAATTCCTGCCCGGCTTGTTTCTTGCGTTCAATTTCCTGATAGCTTGCTTCAATATTGGTAAAGCGCTCCGGCGTGGAGGGGTGAGTGCTATTATAATTTTGCCGCGCATTGGCAGGCGATTCAGCCGCCATACGCCGCCAAAAATAGGCTGTCTCTTTCGCATCTATGCCCGCGCGCGCCAGCATATACATGCCGACATAATCCGCCTCGCGCTCAAAATCTTGTCCATGTTGCGCCGCCCCCATTTTGGCAAATCCACTTTGCGTGTCAATGCCATACCCCGCCGCCAACACATCAAAGAAAGTCCCAATCCACATATTTGTTTTTTTCTTGTCAATATGACTTTCCGAATTATGCGCCAGCTCATGCGCAATCACGAGCTGTAGCTCTTTATCATTTTCGGCAAATCGCATCATGCCCGTGGTGATATAAATCGCCTCGCCATCGGCATAAGCATTGCGCGCATCAGAATTGACAAGCCGCACCGGATAGCTGCAAATCTCAACCGGCGTAAGGGTTCTGGATATTATCTTGTCTCCCCTTTGCACGGTCATATCAATCTTATCGCGCTCTTCAAAAGATGCCCTGACCACATGAAAAAAGGTTTTTTGCCCCCCTACCCCTGCATCAATGTCTTGCCCTTGAACGGCAGTGATAATATCACCTTTTTGCAAGCCCGCCGCTGCCGCCGGGCCCAACGCATAAGTAATGCGCAGCTGATTATCAATCCCCAATGCGCCTGCCACGCTTCGATACTGATTGGGCAAATTATCCCGCACTATCGTGTTCACCCCAATGGAAGGGACAATCGTACCCCCGCATAAAGCGGCATTATGCGATAAAATCGGCCATGCCAGCCGGTTCAATCGTTCCGCCCGCTCTAGGTTTAAGCGCAAAGCAAGCTCATATTGTTTTTTGCGCTCTTCGCCTATCGCATCACTGCCCCCGCGCGCAATTTGTGTGGTTGGCGCGGCACATGCGACCAAAACCATAGAAAGAGCGATAAACACAAAAATATTTTTTTTATACATTAAACGCATCTATTCCCATATCATCGAAACAATCATAGCCGGTTTTAACAGCCGCAAGCAAGCCCGCATGGGCGCTTAAAATATTCGATGCGAAAAAATGCGCCGTATTTGCTTTGCGGCTATGAAAATTTTCTGATACGCCGCCTGCTGCCATCGCCCCGCGTGCGAGATAATGCCCGCCTGCACAAAGCGAAAACAAACGCAAATAAGGGCTCGCTGCCGCCATTGCCTCTGCTGTGTTTTGGTCTTTCAACTGTTCAGTGAGAAACAGGCTTGCCGCTTGCAAATCATTGAGCGCCTTATCTAAATATCCGGCAATTTCAGATAAGCGCTTATCATTATGATGTTGACATTGATCGACAGTCTCACGCATTTCTGCAATAAAGTGCTGCACTGTATCGCCATTATTGAGGGGCAGTTTACGCCCCACCAAATCAGCAGCCTGAATACCATTTGTGCCTTCATAAATAGTGAGAATACGGGCATCGCGAATAAATTGCGCCGCGCCGGTTTCTTCCATAAAGCCCATGCCGCCATGCACATTCGCGCCAATGCCGGCAACCTCATTGGCAATATCAGTGCTAAAGGCTTTTGAAAGCGGGGTAAGCAAATCATTTTTTGCCTTAGCATCCCTATCGCCATGCGTGGCCAAATCCGCACAGACCGCATTTTCATAGCAAATCGCGCGGGCGGCATCGGTAAGGGCGCGCATGGTCAAAAGCTGCCGCCTGACATCCGGGTGTTCAATAATCGCGACGCTGTCCTCCCCTTCGCCAGAAACATGCCGCCCTTGTTTGCGCTCGCGCGCGTAAGCAAAGGCTTTTTGGGTTGCCAGTTCCGAAAGCCCAACCCCTTGCAAGCCAACATGCAGGCGGGCATTATTCATCATTGTGAACATGCACGCCATGCCTTTATGTTCAGGGCCAAGCAGCCAGCCCGTCGCACCGCCTGTATCTTCACCATAAGCCATCACGCAAGTGGGGCTGGCGTGAATCCCCAATTTTTCTTCCAAGCCAATCGCTTTCACATCATTGGCCGCACTCGGATTACCATTTTCATCGAGTAGAAACTTTGGTACCAAAAACAAAGAAATCCCCTTCGTGCCAGCAGGCGCATCGGGGGTGCGCGCCAAGACAAGATGAATGATATTTTCGGTCATATCATGGTCGCCATAAGTGATATAAATTTTAGTGCCGGAAATTTTATAACTGCCATCGTCTTGCGGCATGGCTTTGGCGCGAATGGCCCCAACATCTGAACCCGCTTGCGGTTCGGTAAGGTTCATGGTCGCCGCCCATTCGCCGCTAATCAGTTTGGGCAAATATTGCTGCTTTTGGGCATCCGACCCATGCGCACTTAGTGCTTCAGCACCACCATTTGAAAGCACCTGACAGAGCTGCAAAGACATATTACTATTCATCATTTCAAACACGGCATTGGAAAGGGCGAGCGGCAGCCCCTGCCCTCCATATTCAGGCTCACCGGTAAGCGCACTCCAGCCTGCTTCACAATATTGACGATAGGCATCAATAAATTCTTGCGGCATTTTCACGCCTGTTTCAGTGAGTTGCGGCGGGTTGTGGTCGCCCACAACATTAAGCGGTGCAACCAGCTGGCTTGCAAATTTCCCTGCTTCTTCAAGAATGGCATGCAATAGCTCTTCGTTCAAATCCTCATAATGCCCGCTTGCAATGAGCCGCCCGAAACCAGCCTCTTCCATAAGGGCGAATTTAATTTCTTCTATGGGCGCGTTATACATTTTATCCTCTTAAAAACCGTCTCGCAAAATGCCACTAATGATAGGGATTTTCAAGCCCTCCCCTCATATATCTAGTATTTATAATTTGCTTCCGCAGATTTTTTTTGTAAACTGTTAAGCATAAAAAGGGATTAATAAGATGATTAAAAGGGAAAATGGCTATGCGCTTGCGCCGCAAAATTTCTGGCGCTTTATCGCCCTCATGCTGGTGGCGCATTTGATTTTGGCGGTTTTTATTTTTGAAGGCGGCACGGCAATCACAACAGAGACCTATCAATTATGGACACGTTATACCGCCCGCCTCTCTTTTCCATTTTTCTTTTTCGCCTTTATTGCGGGGCCTTTATATGAGTTAAGCCAATCTAGGGCGGCTCTCTTTATCCGCCGCAATCGCCGTAATTTCGGGGTGAGTTTTGCGGTCTCGCATCTTATTCATCTGGTTGCGATTATCCTTTATTTTATCAACCTCCAAACCATCCCCGATATGGTGACGCTTATTTTGGGAGGCGGTGCTTATCTTGCCATGCTCGCCATGCTGTTTACCTCCACCGATGCGGCTTTACGCAAATTAGGAAAAGTAAAATGGGGACGCTTACATAAATTCGGCATATATTATCTGGCAATCGGGTTTACCAATAGCTATACAGGCAGGTTTTTCGATAATCCGAGCCTGTTTGAAATCATTTTAGCCGCCACCATTTGGCTCGGCTGGACGGTACGGCTTGCCGCTTTTATCAAAACCCGCACTGGATGATTAGAGGGGAGAGATGTGGTAGCCCACAAATAGTTTCGCTGCATCTTGCGAGATATTGCATGGAAAAAGAAAGGCTTGCGACTGCAAGCCCGCCGCCATCTTTTGTGATAAATTGCGGCGCGCCCGTGCAGGTATCATGAGCGTAAGCGAATGATTACCGTGAACGAGAAAATGGTGCCGGGGGTCTAGTGGATTATCTTTCAGTTTCCAGAGTCTTTTTAACTTGCGCCTTTTGTATAGGACTCCCACCCCGACATTATATAGTGAGATGGCAACCAAGGCTTCCCTTAAAAAGAAACCATTGGTGCCGGGGTGTTCAAATAACCAATACAGTTAATCGGCCGCGACGTTTTTACCGCAGGCGGCTATTTTATAGCGCCGCCACCCCAGCGCTAAGCTAGGATGGAAAATTATTTATAGCTGTTGCCAACAGCCAAACTGTATTGGGAGATTTGAATCCCCTTGGGTCGGATATTTCCAGCACTGCAAGCAGACTATCATAAACGGAAAAAATGTCAAAGAAAGAAAGCTATTTAACTTCGTCTTATTTAATTTCGCCTAAGCCCTCATAAGCCAAAACCCGCTCAATATAAGCGATGACATGCGGATAATCATCAATCGGATGCGCGACTTTAGCAAAATAAGCAACAAATGCCACAAACACAATATCGGCATAAGAAAAGCGTTTGCCGCACAGAAAATCACGCCCATCCGCAAGCTGCGTGTTAAACCATGCCAGCCCATCATTTGCCATGGATTGTGATGGTGCGGAAATATCCTCATAAATCGGGATGCGACCGGTGAAAAACGGAACCGCCTTCCCATGCCGAAAGCCATTCGCCATTGGCAATATCACCATAATATCGGCGCGGCGCGCCCACATGCGGGTCTCGGCGCGCTCTTGCGCGGTTGCGCCCACCAAAACCGGATCCGGCTTTAGCTCTTCAAAATATTCAATCATCGCGGTAATCTCGGTGATTAATCCCTCATCTGTAACCAGCGCCGGTAATTGTCCGGCAGGGTTAATTTTCAAAAATTCATCGCCGCGATTTTCGCCCTCCAATAAATCAATCTCAACCCGTTCAACCTCAATTTTTTTCAAATGCAATGCCCAGTCAATCGCACGTGGATTGGGCGCCCGCGGCGCGGTATAAAGTTTCATGAAATCCCTCCCTTAATCATAGCTTATAAATGGTCTACCCATATTGTTATAGTCACATCATCGCCTATTTCAAGATTTTCTTTTTTGCGAATTGCGCCTTTAATCAGCAGCATATAGGCTTTTGATTTGCGCATATAAAATAAAGAGCTTGCCCATTTTTGCTTGCCGATTTGGGCTTGAATTTTCACACTATCCCAGCCGCGTTTTTCCTTGCCGCTGCCGGTGATAAATCTTATCTCGCCCGATAGCTCTTCCGATAAATGCACTAAATAATATGTTGCCTTACCTTGTTTGCCTTGTCGCAAGGGGGCAGAAAATTCATAAATATTATACCCCGCATATGGTTGCGATTGGCTCATTTATGCGGCGCGGTCAAAATAAGGTTTATCGCCGGCAATCGTCACCCGTTCCATCACCCGCACGGCCGGAAAATAATCAGACGCGGCAAAATGCTGGCAGGCGCGATTATCCCAAAATGCGAGCGAGCCTTCCCGCCACCGAAACCGACATTGCAGCTCCGGATTCCAAGCCGTGAGATAAAGCTCTTCCAACAGCGCCGCGCTTTCTTCTGCCGCCATATCTTTTATATGCGAGGTAAATGCCCCATTCACATAAAGCACCCGCTTTTTGGTTTCGGGATGGGTGCGCACCACCGGATGCTCCATTGGCGGATATGTTTCATAAAGCTCTTCTGGCGATTTATTGAGGCGGCGCGCAAATACCCGCGCAATATCATGCACAGCGGTGAGGGTTTCAATCCGCTCTTTCATCTCATCCGACAAGCGGTCATAAGCGCCTGTCATGCTGGCGAACAAAGTATCGCCGCCGGTTGGCGGAATTTCAATCGCCCGCAAAATTGACCCCAAAGACGGGCATTCTCGCCATGTCACATCCGAATGCCACATATTTTCAGAGCCGCGCGAATTGGCGCCATGCGCAATCCGTAAAATTTCAGGGCATGGCTGGTCTTTTGGGGTTGCCGGATGAATTTCCAATTCACCAAAGCGGCGGGCAAACTCAATATGCTGCGCTTGGCTGATTTTCTGGTCGCGAAAAAACACCACTTGATAATTTAGCAAAGCGTGGCGCACCTCTTTAATCAGCGCGTCATCTGGTTGCGATAAATCCGCACCGATAAGCTCCGCCCCTATCGCAGGGGTAAGCGGTTGCGGGGTAAATCTGGTAAATTCATCCATTGAAGCATCCCTTCTAAATCAGCGTTTCCATTGCTTTTCTTGTGTAAGGGGTGATGTCATCCATCCGCCCATCACGAATTTTATGCGCCCATTCGGGTTCGGATAATAAAATCCGCCCCACCGCGACCAAATCAAACTCGCCTGCTTCCAGCCGCGTCACCAGTCTATCAATGGGCGCGACCGCCGCTTCCTCTCCCTCGACCAGCGCTTTGACAAATTCGCCATCCAGCCCCACCGAGCCAACCGTGATGGACGGTAAGCCGGAAAGTTGTTTCACCCAACCGGCGAGGTTCATATCCGAGCCTTCAAATTCAGCTTCCCAAAACCGGCGGGTCGAGCAATGGAAACTATCAATCCCCGCCTCCATCATCGGCTGGAGGAACGCTTTTAACTGGTCTGGTGTTTGCGCCAAACGGCTCTCATAATCCTGCTGCTTCCATTGTGAAAAGCGGATAATGAGCGGGAAATCAGCACCCGTCTCACGCCGCACCGCGCGAATAATTTCGGCCGCGAATTTTGTCCGCGCCACCATATCGCCGCCCCATTCATCATCGCGCTGATTAGTGCCATCCCAGAAAAATTGGTCAATCAGATAGCCATGCGCGCCATGCAATTCAGCCCCATCAAAGCCGCGCTTTTTCGCATCCCCACAAGCCCGCGCATAAGCATCAACCAAATCTTCAACCGCCGCTTTAGAAAGCGGTTGCGAGTTTTCACGACCGGGATATTTCAAACCAGACGGCGAAGAGGTTGGCGCGTCGGGATAAGGGCCTTTACCCGGATCACGCATCGCGCCTTGATGCCAGATTTGCGGCATAATCAGCCCGCCTGCCGCATGCACTTCATCAGCGACTTTCTGCCAAGCGGATAGCGCATCTTCACCATGAAAGCGCGGCACATTAGGGTCATTACTGGCGGCAGGGTCATCAATCACCGTTCCCTCCGTGATGATGAGCCCAACCCCGCCTTCGGCGCGGCGGCGATAATAGGCGGCAACTTCATCAGTAGGAACCCCACCAGGTGATTGGCTGCGCGTCATCGGTGCCATCACAATGCGGTTTGGCAATTCTAAACCGTTTAACGTAAATGGCGTAAATAAGGCTTCATAATGTGACATTTTTCTTTCTCCCCATTGGCATATATATAAAATAACTGTAAGCTATGTAGAAATTTTTTCAATAAATGTTTTTATGAATGTGACTTATGAAAGAGAAAAAAGCAAAATATCAAATTGGTGATGTTGTTAAGCATCGGATTTTCCCGTTTCGCGGCGTGATTTTTGATGTTGACCCGCAATTTAATAATACGGAAGAATGGTGGTTGTCTATCCCGCCGGAGGTGCGCCCTCGTAAAGACCAGCCTTTTTATCACGTATTGGCAGAAAATGAAAAAACTGAATATACCGCCTATGTTTCGGAACAAAACTTGCTCTATGATACCAGCGCCCAGCCCTTACGGCATCCGCAAATAGATATGATTTTCGGCACGTTTGATGGTCAGCGCTATATGTTACGGGAACCGAGATTGCATTAAGGCGTATACGCATATTCAAATGCTCAAATTCATCAGACAATTTATCGCCAAGCGGATTATTTCTTATCTCGAAAAACCGATTAGCAATTATAATTCGTACCAGTTTATCTCGCTGGAGGATTTAGAGACCTATCTCGAACCGGGGGATGTGCTTTTGGTCGAGGGGAGCTATCGCTTTTCCACCGCGATTAAATATCTCACCCAGTCGACTTGGTCACATGCCGCTTTTTATGTCGGCCGCGCGCGGGGCTTGAAAAACGAATATGGGCAAGATGCGCCGCTGATTGAAGCGGATGTTTCAAAAGGCGTGATTGCGGTATCACTGACCAAATATTTAGGCTTTAATTTGCGGATTTGTCGCCCTAGCCTCATCTCCGATGAAGACCGCGCCAAAGTGGTTGATTATATGTGCAATAGTTTCGGGATTGAATATGATATTAAGAATATCACAGACCTCGCCCGCTATTTACTCCCTCAACCGCCCGTGCCGGTGCGGTGGCGGCGTAAATTCATCGCGCTTGGCAGTGGTGACCCCACCCGCGCCATTTGCTCTAGCCTGATTGCGCAAGCCTTTCAATCCGTTAATTATCCTATTTTACCGCATATTGGGCGCAGTGACGAAAATAAAGAATTTTTTGAAATTCGCCATCATAGCCTGCTGACCCCACGCGATTTTGATTTGTCGCCCTATTTCACCATTGTCAAACCGACGATTGAGAAAAAAGTCGATTATAAATCTCTCAACTGGCAGTCTTTTGATGAGGGTGAAGAAGATGAAACAAATACCCCGCCCGCAAAAAGGCGTAAAGGCAGGGGTTAAGACTATGCGTAAAAACCATAATCCGCTTATCTTACAAAGATTTATTGAATGGTTTTGGAATTGCTATACGCGCCATTTTATCGCCCCGCAATTTGAAACGCTAGGCTCTGGCTTGGAACTCACGGGTCCGCGCAATTTAGAGCTCTATGGCGGCGATATTCATCTTGGCAAAAACGCTCACATTCAAACCGCGCGGGGGCAAATCACCCGCCTTACCACTTGGCCGGATGGAAATGGCAGGCATGGTAAAATCACCATTGGCAATCATGTTCTCATTTCGCCAGCCTTTCACGCCATTTCCTGCCAGCATATTGAGATTGGCGATAATGTGATGATTGCCGGTCACGTTTATATCTCTGATGCCGATTGGCATGGCATTTATGACCGCACCGCTTCACCAGGGGCCAGCGCCCCCATTCGGCTGGAAGATAATGTCTGGATTGGCGAAGGGGCAAAAATCTTAAAAGGGGTGAGGATTGGCAAAAATTCTATCATTGGCGCGGGCGCGGTTGTGACCCAAAATATCCCTGCCAATGTTGTCGCCGGTGGCGCGCCCGCTCAGATTGTCAAAAAGCTAAATGGCCGCAAGCGTTTTACCAAGCGCGAAACTCTATTTGCAGACCGCCCAATTTATGAGCAGAATATGCGCTATCTAAAGACCCTCGCCCATCAGGATAATCGCTGGCTCATCTGGTTGCGCAGCAAATTATCGCCAACAAAGAATGATTAGGAACAGATATATGATCCGCCTATTAATATCGTCACTTCTCTTTACCCTATCGCTACCCGTAACGGCACAAACCCAACCGCAATATGGTATCGCTATGCACGGGCAACCGGCGCAGGCAAAAGACTTTACCCATTATCCTTATGTCAACCCTGACGCGCCCAAAGGCGGGCAAATCATCATCGCAAAACTTGGCCAATTTGACACGCTTAACCCGTTTTCTATTCGCGGCAGCACCGCGCATGATATTCGCCATCTTGTCTTTGAAAGCCTGATGAGCCGCGCCCAAGATGAACCCTTCACCCTTTATGGGTTAATCGCCAAATCCGTCATCGTGCCGGATAACCGGCGCAGCATCACATTTATTTTGCGGGAGGATGCAAAATTTTCTGATGGCGTGCCGCTGACCAGCGCCGATGTTTATTTTTCCTGGCAAAAATTACGAAAACAAGGTCGCCCCAATCACCGCCATTATTATAATAAGGTGGCGCGCGCCAAAATTATCTCGTCTCATAAAATCCGCTTCGACTTTAAGCCCGATGAGATGGATCGCGAATTGCCGCTTATTCTTGGTCTCATGCCGGTTTTGCCAAAGCATATTTATAAAAATAAAGATTTGCAAAATATCAGCGATAGCAAACCTCTTATCGGGTCTGGTCCTTATCTGGTCGAGGTACCGAAATGGGGCGCGCAGGTGAAATTTATGAAAAATCCGGATTATTGGGGCAGTGCCTTGCCGGTAAATCAAGGGCGTTATAATTTCGATACCATCCGGCATGATTATTATCGGGATGAAACCGCCGCGTTTGAAGCTTTCAAAGCAGGCCACGCTGATATATGGCTTGAAAATGACATTCTAAAATGGCAACAAACCTATGATTTTCCTTCTATAAAAAATAAGTCTATAAGAAAAAAATCAATTCAACTCGGCACGCCATCAGGGCTTTATGCAATCATCATGAATAGCCGCAATCTGCCCTTAAGTGACAAAAAAATCAGGCAGGCTATGGCTTTGCTGTTTGATTTTGAATGGATTAACAAAACATTTTATGGTGGCGCTTATACCCGTACCCATAGTTATTTTGGTAATAGCCCGCTTACCTCAAACAGCTATATGCCGCCGCGCAGTGATGGCTCGGGGCGCGACCGAAAAAACATACGAAAAGCGCTTGCTTTACTTGAGGAAGCGAGCATGTCCCTGCCCTTTGACCTTGAAATTCTGGTTCATAAAAATCGCGATAAACGCATCGCGCTTAGCTATGCCACTATGCTCAAGCCGGTTGGGATAAATCTCAATGTGCGGTTTGTCGATAGCAGCCAATATCAGCGCCGCTTACAGAATTTTGATTTTGACATGATTTTTTATGATTATTATGCCTCACTCTCACCCGGCAATGAGCAAAGCCATTATTGGAGCAGCAAAGCCGCCAAT
Source organism: Parvibaculaceae bacterium (assembly GCA_965199285.1). Classification (GTDB taxonomy): domain Bacteria; phylum Pseudomonadota; class Alphaproteobacteria; order RS24; family RS24; genus CBDDGJ01. The sequence goes on from OZ240687.1 coordinate 552,142, forward strand.
ACCGTCGGCAGTCGCAATTATGCTGGTATTCAATCGGCAAAGATTGATGCGGCGATTGCCGATCTGATTGCAGCGCGCGGGAGGGAAGATTTCACTGCCGCCGCCCAACGCCTCGATGCCGGTTTGATGGAAGGCGATTATATGATCCCGCTTTTCCATTCAACAAAGCAAAATTGGGCGCATTATAAATATATTAAAGCGCCCGCCACACCGCCGCTTTATGGCCTCCAAATCGACAGCTTATGGCGCAAGAAATAAGCCGATAAAAATATTGCAGTTTCGGTTTAAGCCCGCTATAACCCGCGCATGGTTTTACACCCTTGGAGGAAAACCAGGATGCTATTTGATAAAGGAGACAAAAATGGCTGATTTATATGAACTTCCCGCAAATGGACGGGAACGTGGTGGCAAGGGGGCTACACGTGCAATCCGCCGCGATGGACGGGTTCCGGCGGTGATTTATGGCGACAAAAAAGACCCCACGGCAATTTCTTTTGCCTATAATGATTTGGCAAAATTGTATAATACAGGCCGCGCCATGGCGACCCTTGTCAATATTAAGCTGGACAGCGCGCAAGAGCGCGTCATTGCCCGTGATATTCAACTTGATCCGGTAAGTGATCGTATTATCCATGCCGATTTTCTGCGACTTGGGAAAGATGCTAAAATCGCGGTTGAAGTGCCGGTTATATTTCTTAATGAAGAAAATTGTGATGGCTTGCGGATGGGCGGCGCGCTCAATGTCGTGCGCTATACGGTCGAATTAAACTGCCCAGCAGATGCAATTCCGGAGCAGTTGGAGGTTGATCTGGAAGGGCTTGAAATTGGCGCGAGTGTGCATATTTCAGCGATTACGCTTCCCGATGGGGTAACGCCTGTAATTACCGATCGAGATTTTACAGTTGCGACAATCGCCGCACCTTCCAGCGAAAGTGACTCAGAAGATGAAGCAGCCGAAGGTGAAGACGGTGAAGATGAAGCGGCCGACACAGAAGACGAAAACGAAAGCGAAAACGAATAGCTTCACGCCACTCAAAAAGGAACCGCTAAATGCTCTTAATCGCAGGATTAGGCAATCCGGGCGCGCAATATGCGCATAATCGTCATAATATTGGCTTTCTGTCGATTGATACGCTGGCGCAAGCCTATAATGCTACGCACTTTCGCAAGAAATTTCAAGGTGAGATTGCGGAATTTACCCATAATGGTGAAAAAATACTCCTGCTCAAACCGCAAACCTATATGAATAAAAGTGGCACTAGCATTTATGAAGCAGCGCAATTTTATAAAATTCCGCTTGCCAATATTATTATTTTTTATGATGACCTGGATTTGCCGGCCGGTAAATTGCGGATGAAAACGGGCGGCGGTAGTGCTGGTCATAATGGCATTCGTTCTATCATCCAGCATATTGGCGAAGGGTTTCGCCGCGCCCGCTTAGGGATAGGGCATCCGGGGAAAGAAAAAGTGCTCAGCCATGTTTTGGGGGATTTCAGCAAAGCCGATGAGACATGGCTTAACCCTTTTTTGCAAAGTCTCACCGCCCATGCGCCCTTTTTATTTTCTGGTGAAGATGATCGTTATCAAACCGCCATTCATAATGATATGCAACAGTTAGAGGAAGGATAAGATAATGGGGTTTCGCTGTGGAATTGTTGGCTTGCCGAATGTTGGAAAATCAACCCTGTTTAATGCCTTAACCCGCACCGCTAATGCACAAGCGGCAAATTTTCCCTTTTGTACGATTGAACCTAATATTGGTGATGTTACTGTGCCAGATGACAGACTTTCGAAGATTGCGACGATAGCGCAATCGGCACAAATTATTCCGGCGCGGGTTAATTTTGTTGATATTGCGGGGCTGGTTAAGGGTGCATCCAAAGGCGAAGGTTTGGGCAATCAATTTCTCGCCAATATTCGGGAGGTTGATGCGATTATCCATGTGCTTCGCTGTTTTGCGGACGATAATATCACCCATGTCGATGGCCGCATCGACCCTATCGCAGATGCCGAAACGGTTGAAACCGAGCTGATGATTGCGGATTTAGAGAGCTTAGAAAAGCGCGCCGAAGGTTTGCGTAAAAAAGCCACTAGCAAGGATAAGGAGGCAATAAGCGAGCTAGAGCTTATCCACTTGGCATTGGTGGAATTGCAAAATGGCCGCCCGGCGCGGCTTGCTGATATTCCACCCGACCGGCAAAGAGAGTTCAAGAACCTGCAACTACTCACCGCCAAGCCGGTGCTTTATGTTTGCAATGTGAGGGAAGAGGACGCGGCAAGCGGCAATTCTTTTTCAGATTCTGTCGCCGAAAAAGCACAATCCGAACAGGCGGAAACGGTAACGATTTCGGCGCAAATCGAAGAAGAATTATCACAGCTTGAAGAAGCAGAAGCCGAAGAATATTTACAGAGCTTAGGGCTTTCTGAAACAGGTCTTAATCGGCTTATCAAGCAAGGTTATAAATTGCTCGAGCTGGTGACCTATTTCACCGCCGGCCCGAAAGAGGCACGCGCGTGGACAATCACAAAAAACACCGCCGCCCCGCAAGCCGCCGGTGTTATTCATACAGATTTTGAACGCGGCTTTATTCGCGCCGAGACCATCGCCTATCATGATTATATAGAATATAAAGGCGAACAAGCCGCGCGCGAAGCTGGCAAGTTACGCCAAGAAGGCAAAGATTATATCGTCCAAGATGGCGATGTCTTATTGTTCAGATTTAATGTATAGCGCGCTTAATCCTCAAAATGAGTGCGAACACTGCCAAGCCCTTCAATTTCCACTTCAAAAGGTTTGCCACTTTCAACTGGCACCATTGATCCCAATGCACCGGATAGAATAATATCCCCTGCTTTTAAGGGCTGCTTTACCTCGACCATTTTTTTCGCAAGCCATAAACAAGCATTGATCGGATTCCCTAGAGAGGCTGAATTTTTATCAGTTGAAACCTGTTCACCATTATGGGTCATTTGCATATTATAATTTTTTTCATGATCAAAATCAGATACGCGTACAGGATCTCCCAGTATATATGCACCTGATGAAGCATTATCAGCAACCGTATCTTGAATATGAATATTCCAATCTGCAATACGACTATCGGCAATTTCAAACGCCACAACCGCATATTCGATCGCTGATAATATTTCAGTGATCGTTATATCCGGATGGTTCAAATCCTTTTTTAGGCAAAACGCAATCTCGCTCTCAATGCGCGGCTGCAAGAATTTTTTTATTGATATGGTTTCGCCATTCGCATGAGCCATGTCGGAAAATAACATCCCAAAATCAGGTTCATTTATGCCGAACATTTCTTGCGTCTCTTTTGAGGTAAACCCAATCTTGCGACCAGATAATACCCGCCCTTGCGATAGCCAGTATTTAGTGTTTTCTGCCTGCACCGCATAAGCATCATTAATATCCATATCATATGTCTCTCGCAGCGGGGCTATCGGTATATTCGTTTTATAGGCATGGCGTAGAGTCGCAGCGGTATCTGTAATCTGTCCTGACGTTAAAGGCATGGGAAATCTCCTGTCTATGATTTTTTAGTGTTTATGGTTTTTTTAGCCTACGCAATTTTTTTGAAAGTTTCTAGTCTTAATTTTTATTTTTCTTAAATCTACTCACTCTTTTTTCTCAATACTTGCGCCTATTCAAAACTATTGGTAATGAGCATATAAAAAGAGGGGACAATATGGCATCTAACTTACAACCGACATGCTGACGGCTGGATTATGAAATTATGCAAACCGAAATATGGGGATGTCCGTGCCGCAGTTTCAAAACTGCGCCAGATAGCTTGCGTGAGCTTTATCGCGCCAGCCGATCTGACCAAGAATTTATCATTTATTATGAGGAGCGTTATACGTTTGAAGGTATATGGCAACGTGCCTGCACGTTGGCACATATTCTGATTGATGAATATCACATTCAAAAAGGTGACCGGATTGCGATTTCAATGCGCAATTATCCCGAATGGATGATCGCCTTTATGGCGGCAACCTCCATCGGCGCAATCACCTGTGCGCTTAATTCGCTTTGGCAGCCAAGCGAATTGCAACATACATTGGCCGATTGTACACTACGGCTTTTTATTGGCGATCATGAACACATCCAGCATCTACAGGCGTGCGATAAATTGCCTGACAATTTGCAGGCGATTGCGGTACGGATGGAACAGGTTCCAGACGGCATGGCAGATTGGAACAGCCTTATGGATCGTGGTTTTGAGCAAGATATGCCGGTGGTTGATATTGCCCCAACTGACCCTGCAACCATGTTATTTACCTCTGGTTCAACCGGTTATCCCAAAGGGGTTGTTTCATGCCATCGTAATATTCTAAATGCGCTCTTCTCGTGGGAATTGGACATTACAACCGCAGCAATGAACGGTATTTTTGATATTCCACCGGAGGATGCCCCGCAAGCTGCAACTTTATTAAGTATTCCGCTCTTCCATGTTACCGGACTACATGCTGTTTTTCTGATGTCTTTTCGGGCGCAACGGCGCTGCATCACGACATATAAATGGGATGTGCGGGAAGCAGCCGAAATCATCATGCAGGAAGGCGTAACCCAATTTGTCGCACCACCGGCAATCACCGGTGATTTGGTGAAATTCGTGCAAGCCACCCCGCACTATAACCTTAACTCATTGGCCGTGATTGGTGGCGGTAGCGCCCCCCGCGCGCTAACACAAACATACCCATCCCCATCGGCAAAAGACTAACGGCCAGCAGCGTTAAAATTATCCGCGCAACCGGCAGGTCTATCTTCTCAGTGCTGGGGAATATAAATCAATCCCCACGCCGATAAGAAAGGGGATAGAGATAAGCCCCAAAAATTGCGAAATGCCGGTAAGCGTTACCGACAAGCCAACATTGCCGCGCCCAATATAAACAAAAGCATTTGAAATACTGCCGCCCGGAATGGCAATAACAATAATCAGACCCAGCGCAATATAAGGCTCGGGTGCATATAAAAAGGCCAGCAAAAAAGCAAAAACCGGTGCGAGTATATATTGCCCCGACATCGCAATCAGAACTGATTTTCCTTCTTTAAGAGCGCGAATAAAATCGGACAAGCGTAAATCCAACCCCATAGAGAACATCATAAACACAACCACAATCGGCATGATTATTCTGATAATGCTGGTGTCAAACTCTACCATTTATGAGACACCACCCATCCACTTTTTCACGGTCGCAAATATTTTGAGCGGCACAGCATCTTTGGCGGACATTTTATGCCCCCATGTGCTCAGCTGATGATAGGTTTCGATTTTTCTATTTTTATCATCCGCATTAACCGTCATGCCCTCAGCTCCTAATTCGGCCTCAAAACCGGATGGAGTTTTGAGGTAAAAGGAGAAGCTTCTATCATTCGAGTGCACGCCAATATCATTAGCGATACGCATTTTCGCAGCGCGAATACGGTCACAGGATGTGCCGACCTGATCTTTATCCTTCACCTGCACCATGAAGTGATGCAGCAATTTCGGTAAGCCCTTCATCCGCCCTATCGCAAGCGAATGATGGCGCGCATTGGCATGGAAAAAGCCAAGATGCAAAGGCACATTTTTTACAATTTCCCAATCAATATAATCACTCACACCCATGCCGAGATGCTGGCAGTAAAATGCCTCCAGCCCATCATATGCACCGGTTATGAGCGTGATATGCCCAAAGCCCAAACCACCAGTTTCAAATTCAAGACCATGCGCGGATGGAATAAATTGATTTGCCGATGTGCTGGTTTCAAATATTTCCAAGCGCAAACCAGCCGGATCTGCAACCGTAAAGGCGCGCGGACAACCGCGATTATTCGCAGCCGCATCCGCCATCCATTGCGGGTTTGCATCCGCCTTTTGTAATGCTTCAAATAATCCGTCAATATTATCCGTCTCCCATCCGGCTGCGACAATATCATTCGTCTTGCCTTCGTGAAAAATCAACCGACAGCCCGCATCATCAATGACCATCTCATATGTGTCATCGGCGGTATTTTTTTGTAACGGCAATCCATAGAGATTATCGGTAAAACTCTGCCATTTGCCAATATCCTTCACCTCAAAAACTGGATATATAATACGTGTGATTTTACTCATGCTTTTCCTGTTATCAGATTAACCAGCTCCTCCACATTAGCGGGCAATTTATCACCGCGCCATGCCACATGACGGTCGGGGCGCACCAGCACTAATTTTGTTTTGAGCCAGTCCCTTTGCGCCGGGGCATGACAATGCAGAACCGCGAAAGGAAGTTTCGCTTTTTCCGCCGCGTTTTGCAAGGCTCCCGTAGCAACAGTATTATCAAAACATAAAAGCGTAAAGCCATTATCAAGCCGGTCATAAAGCGAGCTTTCATCATCCAGCCAGAAATGCGGCATCCGGCACCCCGGCACGGTGGAGGCTGTATAATCGCCCATTGTATAGGCCGGTGCGGGCTCATGATCATAAGCAATACAGGGGCTATCATCATAAAAATAACCATAATTAAGACCAGCGCAGGCAAATTGCGGCAAGTTCATATCATATATACCGCGACCAATAAATTTGCGGATAAGATTGCCGATAAATCCGTGCGCGGAAAGTATTTTCGGCACTTTCCGGCGCGACACTTTCTCACTATATTCGCTCGCCAAGCGCATCGCAAAATGTGAAACCTGTTCGGTAATCGGGTGACGCTCACGATTATGCGCTTCAAGCAGCGCTTCATCCGCCCAGCCATTTATCACCCCTGCCAACATCCAGGTGAGATTGGTAGCATCAGCAATGCCGGCATTCATACCATAGCCTGCAAAGGGAACCCAAAGATGCGCCGCATCACCACAAATAAATATATTGCCAACCCGAAAGCGTTCAGCGACAAGCCGACGCGCTGTCCAATCCTCATGCTTAATCTCTTCATACGTAAAATCATCACCAACGCCCAATAGGCGACGCAAAGACCAATCCTTATCCAAATTATCAAAATCAGCCATCTCAGGACGCATATTGCGGTGCACGAGCCATAACTCATCACCATCAATCGCCACGACAACTCCTGTTATGTCATGATTGATGATCCAACTCATCCACGGTGGGCGGCCTACCAGACGATGTTTCAAATCCCTAGTACGGATGAGGGTAGACCGCTGTCTGCCGATAATCGCATCACCTTGCAGCGGAATATCAAGCTGTTTGCGAACGGTTGAACGCCCACCATCACAGCCAATCATATAGCGCGCTTTAATCTTTTTGTTTTCGCCCGTGTCAAGATTTTTCACTGTAGCAATAACATAATCACCCTTATCTTCAAAATACTCAAGCTGCATGGAATAGTGAATATCCACCATCTCATTTTCTTGAATATATTTTTGCATCACCGGCTCAAGATAATATTGACTGACCCGCACCACTGGTTCAGGCGTTTGCCAAGCGCTATCAGCATAGCCTACTACCGAACGCCCATGAGATGAAAAACGTTCATTGCGACTAGGTAGAGGAATACGGGTGATCTCCTTGCCATTTATAAATTGGGTGACGAATAACACATCGGTCGGATAATCATCAGAAAGCCCCACCGCACGCACATCATCGGCAATCCCTAGCGCACGGAAAATTTCCATCGTGCGGGAGGCGACCGAATTGCACTTTGCATCCGCCGGCGCACCTTGGGGACGCATTTCCACAATGGCCGATTTCACCCCACGCTTTGCCAAATCCAGAGCCGCCGTCATCCCAACCGGCCCTGCCCCTATAATCAGAACAGGTAACATAATCACTCCCTATTTTCAGATTATTTTATCCAAAACCAATAAATAATAAAGCCGATTTTTTAGATACCATCTATCGGTTTTTTTGATACATTAATCATATGAAAAATTTGAGAAATATGAACCTCAACCTGCTTCCCATTTTGCGGGAATTGCTGGTGGAGCAAAATGTATCACGCGCGGGCAGAAAGCTTAATCTCAGCCAATCGGCAACCAGTGAAGCGCTAGGGCGTTTGCGGCATATCTTTGACGATAGGCTTTTGGTGCAAGAGGGACGCAAGATGCGGCTTACGCCTTTTGCACGGCAATTATTGCCGAAGCTGGAAGACTCTGTATTTGCGATTGAGAAACTTCTCGGCGAACCACAATTTGACCCCTCCACCAGCAAGCGGGTATTCTCAATCGCAACGGCAGATTATGTTATCGAGCTTATTGGGCCGCCGCTATTAGATGATTTGCAGCAGCATGCACCACATGCGTCAATTCGCTTTCTTGGCGTGACCCCGACTATGCAAGAGAATGTGATAAATACGATTATTGATTTTTGTATTATCCCTTCTCATATTTTCGGGGATGAACAATTATTAAGACAAGATTTATTTTCCGACCGCTTTGTTGTGATTGCGGATAAGGATAATCCGTATATTAGAAAAAGATTAACAATGAAAAAATTTCTTCGGCTCAAGCATATCATGTTTCGGCCGGACACGGAAATCTCCTCCGTCATGGAAGAGCGATTAGAACATAATTTGCAAGGCGCGCTAAAAATTGCAGCCTATGTAAATCAATTTAACCTGATGGGAGATTTTGTTACGGGTTCTGATATGATTGCGGTTGTCAATTATCGTTTGGCAAAGCGCCTTGCGGCACGGCATCACCTTAATATTTTCGAGCTTCCGACAGGGGCAGGAGATTTAACCCTTGCCGCACGATGGAGCTATAAAGCTGAACGTGATCCAGCGATTAGATGGTTTGTTTCGCGGCTGGTTGAAATTTCTAAAGCGCTGGATTAATCTATCGGAAGAACTGATATATTCTATCTCATAAACCGATTTGATTGATAAGAAAAAACAACCCATAGATAAGTAGAAATAGATGAACAGATTAAAATAGATAAAGGGGGCAATGGCATGAAAACTAATAAAGTGACAATCGCGGATGGGCGCAAGATCTATTATCAAGAAAAAGGCAAGGGCGAAGCGATTATCATGCTGCATGGCGGCGGACCAGGGGCTTCGGGCATATCAAATTACAGCAAGAATGTCGATGCGCTCGCCAAGACTTTCCGCGTCATTGTGCCGGGCATGCCCGGCTATGGACAATCGAGCAAGATAATTGATAAGACGAATATATTTGCCTCCATCGCTGCCGCAATGATCGGATTGATGGATGAGTTAAAAATTAAAAAAGCGAGTTTTGTCGGTAATTCTTTAGGCGGCGGCGCGGCATTGCGGGCGGCGATGGATTTTCCGACCCGTGTAAATCGTCTCGTGCTGATGGGGCCGGGTGGCATTCGCTCGACAAGTGCACCGCCAACCAAAGGCCTGAAAGCGCTTTTGAATTTCTATAAAGGCGAAGGCGCAACCCGCGAAAAACTAACCGATTTTATCCGTAGCTATTTAGTGGCAGATGGTTCAATGGTTTCGGATGAAATGATTGAGGAGCGTTTTCAATCGGCAATTGATCCAGACGTGGTTGCCAATCCGCCCTTACAATTAAACGGCTTGGGAGCTTTGTTTCGTATGGATTTAGCGCGTGATAAACGCTTAGCGCAATTACCGCACCCGACCTTGGTTTTATGGGGCGCGGATGATAAAGTGAACCGCCCATCAGGCGGCACATGGTTACAAAAGAAAATGCCACATTGTGACCTTTATCTATTTGCCGATACCGGGCATTGGGTGCAATGGGAGCGCGCGGCAGAGTTTAATGCTATTTACACAGCTTTTTTAGCGGCAGAATAATTCCTAAACAGGTTTCTTCTGTTTTTTCAAATCCAGTGCAACATCGACAATCATATCCTCCTGCCCGCCGACCATACCGCGACGACCAAGCTCAACCAGAATTTCGCGCGTATCCATATCATAATCTTCAGCCGCTTTTTCTGCATGCCGCAAAAAGGATGAATACACACCCGCATAGCCTAGCGATAAGGTCTCACGGTCAACCCGCACCGGCCGGTCTTGTAGCGGACGCACCAATTCTTCCGCCGCATCCATTAATTTATAAACATCACAACCATGCTGCCAGCCTTTACGTTCAGCAGCTGCGATAAATACTTCCAAAGGCGCATTGCCTGCCCCTGCCCCCATGCCCGCAAGCGAGGCATCAACCCGTCGCGCGCCCGATTGCACCGCCACGATAGAATTAGCCACACCCAGCGATAAATTATGGTGCGCATGCACACCGCGTTCAGTTTCGGGCGATAACACTTTATCATAAGCTTTAAGCCGGGCGGCATAACCATCCATATCCAGCGCCCCGCCACTATCGGTGACATAAACCGTGGTCGCGCCATAGCTTTCCATCAATTTCGCTTGCTGTGCCAAATCTTCGGGTTCAGACATATGGCTCATCATGAGGAAACCGACAACATCCATACCCAAATCAAGCGCCATGCCAATATGCTGTTTGGAGACATCGGCCTCAGTGCAATGCGTCGCCACACGTACCGAACGCACCCCCAAATCATAAGCCTGTTTCAACTCATTCACCGTGGCGATACCGGGCAGGATAAGCGTGGTGAGGATGGCATGTTCACAGGCATCGGCGACCGCCTCAATCCATTCCCAATCCGTATGTGCGCCAAAGCCATAATTAAAGCTCGCCCCGTTAAGCCCATCACCATGCGCAACTTCAATCGCATCAACACCTGCCTCATCCAACGCCTTGGCAATGCGATGCACATGGTCAATGCCATACATGTGACGGATCGCATGCATGCCATCTCTTAGGGTCACATCCTGAATATAGAGTTTCTGCTTGGTCGGATCGGTAATGAGACTAGACATGTGCAACCATCCGTTCCGCCGTTGCCATGCCGGCCGAAGTCATAATATCGAGATTACCAGCATAATTGGGAAGATAATGCCCTGCCCCTTCCACTTCCAAAAATATCGTCACTTTTATACCTTCATACTCACCCTGGCCGGGAATTTTCAAAAGCTGATTACCGGTGAAGCGCTCAAACTGCACCTCCTGCTTCAAGCGATAGCCCGGCACATATGTCTGCACCTCAGCGACCATATTCTTGACGCTTTGGGCAATCTCTTCTTCCTTACCACCAACCGAGAATGCATAAACCGTGTCGCGCATAATCATCGGCGGTTCGGCAGGATTAAGAACAATAATTGCCTTACCGCGTTGGGCTCCACCAATAAGCTCAACACCTTTTTTCGTGGTTTCGGTAAACTCATCAATATTGGCGCGCGTGCCAGGCCCTGCCGAGCGCGAGGCTACGGAAGCAACAATCTCCGCATAAGGTACGCTATCGCTTACCCGGGTGACCGCATAAACCATCGGAATGGTCGCCTGCCCGCCGCATGTGACCATATTGACATTTTGCTTATCTATATGCTCGTCAGCATTTACGGGCGGCACACAAAAGGGGCCAATCGCTGCCGGTGTAAGGTCAACCATCAGCTTACCATCGCGCACCGCAATTTCATTATGTTTGGCATGCGCATAGGCAGATGTCGCATCAAAACAGATTTTAATATCGCGCCACGCATCCATCACCACCGCGCCATCAATGCCCTCAGACGTGGTAACAACACCACGCGCGCGGGCCATCGCAAGCCCCTCACTATCTTCATCTATGCCAATCATGAGACCGACGTCCAGTATTTCGGAAGTCTCTTCTATTTTAATCAGCAAATCAGTACCGATATTGCCCGACCCAATAATCGCGCATTTTGTCTTTTCCATAATCTATACTCCAAATTCTATTGCAGTGTCGCCGAACCCTTCAATCTGTGCAACATAGCGCGCCCCGGCAGTGGCATTTATCATCGGCCCTAAAGCACCGGATAAAATAATATCGCCTTCACAAAGCGGATAATCCGTCTGCGCCATAACCCGCACCAGCCAGAGAGCCGCATTAAGCGGCGAACCATAACAGGCCGCCCCCACACCTTCCGAAACGCTGCCATCACTACCTTGCATTTGCATTTTACAACCCGTTAAATCCAAATTCTCGAGCTTGCGTGGCGAAGGCCCAAGCGTAAAGAAAGCCGAAGAGCCATTATCGGCAACCGTATCGACAAATTGAATATCCCAATTCGCAATGCGGGAAGCGACAATTTCAATCGCCGGAACCGCATATTCAATAGCGCGTATCATCTCCGCGCTCGATGCTTGCGGATCGGTCAAATCCCGTCCGAGAATAAATGCAATTTCGGCTTCGACCTTAAATTGTGTAGCCTCATTCCACGCCAGCGTGCTCCCATACATAATATCCATATCGGCAAATAACATGCCATAATCAGGCTGATTAACTCCTAACTGTTTTTGTACGGCCGGGTTGGTTAAGCCGACTTTACGACCAACCAATCGCCCGCCCTTATCAAGGCGATGTTTGGTATTTATATCTTGGATCTGATAAGCAATTTGTGCATTCGCAATATGCTCACGAATGGGGGCAATCGGCTCGTTATTTTCTTCCGCCGCCCGCAAGGCTTGCGCAATCTCTTCTGGTGTCATGGTTTTTATCCCTTTTGATTTCATCGGATAATAGTTTCATTATCTGCGATTTGCAACCCGCCACCAGCTTCACCAACCGTAATATATCTATCCAGGTTTCACAACCCTTGCGCCCGCGCAACACTATTGGTAATTAGATTATATAAAGAGAGGAAGGCAATGGCATCTAACTTACAACCGACAATCGATATGCTCACAGCCGCCGGCGCGGATTACGAGATTATGCAAACAGAAATATGGGGGCGGCCATGCCGCAGCTTCAAAAATGCGCCTGACAATTTACGGGAGCTTTATCGCGCCAGCCGCTCAGCCCAAGAATTTATTATCTATAATGAAGAGCGCTATAGCTTTGAAGATATATGGCAACGCGCCTGCACGCTGGCACATATTCTGGTCAATGATTATGATATTCAAACAGGTGACAGGATTGCGATTTCAATGCGCAATTATCCCGAATGGATGATTGCTTTTATGGCGGCAACCTCCATCGGCGCGATTACATGCGCGCTTAATTCGCTTTGGCAACCGAGCGAATTGCAACATACATTGGCGGATTGTAGCCCCCGCATTTTTATTGGTGATAAGGACCGCATTGCGCATTTACAAGCCTGCGATGAATTGCCCGTTGACATGCAAGCGATTGCGGTGCGAATGGCGAAAGTGCCAGATGGTATCGCCGATTGGCAACAGCTTATGGATCGCCCTTTCGCGCAAGATATGCCCGTGCGTGATATTGCCCCAACCGATCCGGCAACCATGTTATTTACCTCTGGTTCGACGGGTTATCCGAAAGGGGTTGTGTCGTGCCATCGCAATATTCTAAACGCGCTGTTTTCATGGGAGTTGGATATTACCGCCGCCGCGATGAATGGTATTTTTGATATTCCCCCCGATGATGCGCCGCAAGCGGCGACTTTATTAAGCATCCCGCTTTTTCATGTGACGGGATTGCTGGCGGTTTTTATGATGTCATTTCGAGCGCAGCGACGTTGCATCACAACTTATAAATGGGATGTTGAAGAGGCTGCAAAAATCATTATGCAAGAAGGGGTGACGCAATTTGTCGCGCCCCCCGCAATCACTGGTGATTTGGTGAAATTCGTGCAAGCAAATCCGCACTATAATCTTAATTCATTAGCTGTGGTTGGTGGGGGTGGTGCACCACGCGCGCCAGAACAAGTACGCAATATTGATGCTGTGTTTGAAAACACAAAACCCAATACAGGCTGGGGCATGACCGAAACCAATGCCATTGGGGCGGGGATTGCCGGCAGCGACTATCTCGAGCGGCCGGCAAGCTCTGGCAGGTGCAGCGCGGTTTTGGATATTCGGATTGTTGATGAGACTGGCGCTGAACTGCCGCCGCATCAGCGCGGTGAATTACAAATTCGCGGCGGCTCTGTTTTTGAAGGCTATTGGAACCGCCCCGAGGCAAATGCCGAAAGTTTTGATGGCGATTGGTTCCGCACGGGCGATGTCGCTTATTTGGATGAAGATAGCTTTTTATTTATCGTCGACCGGATTAAGGATTTGGTTATTCGCGGCGGTGAAAATATTGGCTGCGGCGCGGTTGAAGCCGCCATTCAAGAACATGATGATATTATTGAGGCCTGCGTTTATGGTGTGCCGGATGAACGGCTCGGCGAAGAAGTGGGCGCAACTATTTATGCGACCACTGATATTTCTGAGGAAGAATTGTGTGCGTTTCTCGCAAGCCGATTGGGGCGATTTGAAATTCCGCGCTATTTTGAGTTTACGACTAAACCCCTGCCCCGCATTGCTTCGGGCAAAATCAATAAGCGTGGCATTCGTGATGAGGTGATAAAGCGTTTCGCCGCTTCATGACCCTTGTAATAATTCATCCATAATATCAGATGGGGCGCGGGCAAAACCGCTTTTAATCCATAAGGCTTCGACCTGTTTTTGCATCTCCCCCATTTGTACGCCCTCTTCAATGCCAGCCCCCCGAAGCATCGCGCCGGTAAGTTCAAATTCAGGAATATCCCATGCTTTTGCCGCCGCCCACAGATGATGCCAGTCGCGCCAATGCTGTTTTTGAGACCCCGCCGCGGCGAGGCAGAGCTGATCCGAAAACGCTTGCAATCCAAATTGATAAAGCGCTTTATGCATCGCTTGCGGCAGCATATTATAGGCAAGTTCATGCTCATAAAGAGCCGCTTCAAGCCGACGCGTATCGCGATTAGATAATTGCCAGCGCGCTTTCACTGCCGCGACATCCTCTGCCCGCAACAGGGCTGCCAATCGTAATCGCGCATCACTTTGCGGATAAAACTCAATAAGCGTTTGCATACGGGCAATATCAAAATGCGGCAAAATATGCGGCAAAATATCTGACTCTTGCATTGCTATTAAAGCCTGCGGCGCGCTTTCCTTTACATTGATGGGGGCAAGGATTTTGAACATTTCTTGGCAAATTCGTTCCCCCGATAAATCCGCAATCAAAGGCGCGGCGTGCTTGCACGCATCAAAGGAATGGCGTTCAGCCATTTGCGCCGGCGCAAACCGATAATGAAACCGGAAGAACCGCAATATCCGCAAAACATCTTCGCAAATCCGTTCTGCCGCATCGCCAATAAAACGCACCGTACCATTTTGCAAATCCGCCACCCCCTGCCCCAGCGGGTCATAAACCTGCCCTTGCGCATCAGCATAAAGAGCATTTATCGTGAAGTCACGGCGGCGCGCATCTTGTGCCCAATCTGTACCGAATTTTACTTTCGCATGCCGCCCATCGGCTTCAATATCTTCGCGCAGGCTGGTAATTTCAAAAACCGCGCCTTCAAAAACCGCCAAAATTGTACCATGCGCTTTGCCCACTGGCACGGTTTTTATATTGGCTTTGGCAAGACGCGTTTCAACTTCATCCGGCACGTGGCGGGTGGCAAGGTCAATTTCGGTGTCTTTTCCGTGAACCCCCAGCAGCGTATCGCGCACGCAGCCGCCGACACAACGCAGATTATCTGTTCCCAATATATCAAATAAATCTCGTAAATGCGGGTTTGCAAACCATTGTGCATCAGCAATATTCATCATTCAAAATGACCCGGAATAATTTCACCATCCTTATATTGCGGCGCGATATAGCTCTTATCGGTTGCAATGTCTGCTTGCATAAATCGTAAACTCATCAGGCTTACAATCACCAAAAGCGCACCTACAAAAAACAGCTTTGCATAATATTTTTGAATATCCGCCGAAGGCGCGCGGCGGCTTATCCAATTCGTCCAAATCCAGCCCGCAATGACCGGGAGTAAAAACAAAAATAAATTAAGCACTACAAGTCTTAGCATAAAACGCCCTTTCACTTAGCCGCCGTAACATGCCCGCCGTTGCCCCCCAAATGCGATAGCCCTGATACGGTATTTCATAATATTGATAGCTTTTCTTTTTATAATGATATTGCTTAATTTGGTGATTTTTTTGGTCCATCAAAAATTGAAGCGGCACTTCAAATACATCCGCCACTTCGCCTCTATCAATCTGCAAGTCAAAACCAGGGCGAATGAAAGCGACAACTGGCAAAATCACGAAACCCGTGCCGGTGACCATGCGCTCCATCAGCCCCACTGTTTCGACATAATCCGCCGCAAGCCCAATTTCTTCTTTTGCTTCTCTAAGCGCGGTTATAATCGGGGTGGCATCACTATCTTCTATTTTACCACCGGGAAAGGCAACTTGTCCGGAATGTTTGGAGAGATGGTCGGCGCGGCGGGTGAGCAATATATGCGGCCCCTTTTCATATTCAATGATTGGCACCAAAACCGCCGCCCGCTGCAAAGCTTCCTCTGGCTCTTCTAATTGCGCCCCCAATCGATCCGTGCGGCTATCTGTACGGCTTGCCCCTGCCGCCGTAAACATACGCTCATAGGCGGTGAGGTCACATTCAATCGCCGATAGGATATTTTGCCGATAATCATCCATCATATCATCACCGCGTCTGAATCGATAATCGGGAAAAAACATTGTTCACTCCAGACCCCAAATTTACCTTTATGATGTTCACCCAAAGCAACCAAATCATAAAACACAGCGCGACTAATCAGCGCTTCCAAATTGGCACGCACATGCAGATAAGGGCGCGGTTCATGCGTTTTGGCATCAATCTCAAACCGCATGGCATGGTCTTTGCCGGCTTTTACAAAATCACCAATATTGGTTTCGAAAATCAGCTGTTGGTCTTGCCCCTCCCCTTCGCGATAAAATAAAGTCACGATAAAAGGCGCATCCTCCACCTCAACCCGAATTTTCTCAACCGGCGTAACCAGATAATATTCGTCATCCTCATCATGACGTAAAATGGTCGAAAATAATTTCACCAGTTTTTTACGCCCAATTGGCGAGCCAGCATAATACCATTGCCCGCGTGCATCGATTTTAAGGCCAATATCACCGCAATAATCTGGTTCCCATAAATGCACAGGCGGCAAGCCTTTTTCCGCCGCCTCTTCTGCCGCTTTGATAATGGCTCGCAAACCATACGCCTGAAAATTATTAGATTGAGATTTATCCATAACACTAACTATAAGCGTTTTAGGGATGGGCGACAAGCACACCTTGCAAAGTTTCGTTCCCACCCCGCACCAATAGACGTTGCGGATCAACTGGCTGCGGCATCCATATCTTGCCTTCCGCTGGTAAAAACCCTGCTTTTTGATAATAAGGCAAATCGCCAACCAAAACCACAGGCTGCGGCGCGTGCTGGTCAATTTTGGCAAGGCTTTCTGCCATTAATTTCTGCCCAACGCCCTGCCCCTGCCAATCTTGTTTCACCACAAGCGGACCCAATAGCAAAGCATCTGCGCCACCCGCCTTAATCCGCCAATAGCTTATTGAACCAATAATCTGGCCAATAATCTGCTTTTCATCTTCTGCACAAAAGCAAAAATCGTCAATTTTCTGATTATGCTCGCGCAAGCGTTCGGCGGCGCGGGCATATCGCCCTGCCCCATGCACATCATCGATAAGCGCGGCAATATGAGACGCATCGGCCGGTTGATATGGTCTGATTGTAAACATACTCTGCCTCTTATAATATTTTTAGAGGCTGTAAAAGAGCCAAAAATTATAAGCCGCATAAATAATGAGGCAAACCCCGCCAACCATTCTGTCCATCTGCTGCCCGTGTCGCAAAAAGAAAAGAACAAATAGGGTTGCAAAAAGCATCACAAACACATCTTGCTGGCGGATTTGCGGCGCGACAGATAAGGGATAAATCGTCGCAGTTGCCCCTAACACAAGCAAAATATTAGCAATATTACTGCCAATAATATTACCGACTGCCACCATCGCATGCCCGCGCAAAGCCGCAAGGATAGATACGGCAAGCTCTGGCAAAGAGGTTCCAATCGCAATCATGCTCAAGCCAATCACCGCTTCTGAGATGCCGATCATCCGCGCCACATCAACCGCGCCCGATAGCAAAATTTCCGACCCGATTATAATCGCGCCAATGCCCAATAGCGTGATTATCAAATTCAATAATGTGCTGCCCGCCCGATGCGACTCTTCGGCCACCTCATCACTTTCTTTCGTTTTTGTACTTTTATAGAGCCAATAGCTATAGCCCAGCATCAAAGCCAAAAACCCAATCCCGACCCATCTCTCAATCTGGCCAAATTGCACAAGCCCACATAGCCCCAGTGAAACGATGATAAGAAACACGGCATCCCGCTTATTATTTGTGTCTCCCATAAGTGGGGAGATAAGCGCGGTCGCCCCCAAAACAAGAAGCAGATTGGCAATATTACTGCCAACCACATTGCCTAAAGCAATATCTGGCTTACCCTGTAAGCTCGCTTGAATGGAAATCATAAGCTCTGGTGCAGAGGTTCCAAAGGCAATCACCGTAAGCCCGATGATGAACGTCGAAACACCAAATTGCCGCGCCAGCAGAGCCGCCCCGCGCAGCATAATCTCGCCGCCAATCGCAAGCAATAACAGCCCGCTCATAATATAGATTATCGCGCTTATCATAAATTCAGTTATAGGCAGATTCGGATGCTTGCATGTCGCCTCTTCATTTATTATAAATAAGCAAAAGGGAGATATAAATGACGTGGCAATTAGGTGATATTATCGATACAATTATTCCGCTTTTACCCGAGGGGCATAAAGCGCTGGTACATGGCGATCGGGTTATAAGCTGGCAAGAGCTTGATAAAAGGTCAAATAATCTGGCTCGCAATCTACTCGAGGGCGGTGCTGCCTATGGCGATAAGGTCGGCTTTTATATGCGTAACCGCCCCGAATATATGGAGCTTCTCACCGCTTGCTTTCGCGGGCGCTTAACCCATGTGAATGTCAATTATCGCTATGTGCCAGATGAGGTGCATTATATTTTCGACAATAGCGATGCGACTGTGGTGGTTTATGGGGCTGAGTTTCGCGCCAATATTGAAGAGCTGCGCCCGCGCCTGCCAAAGGTCAAACAATGGATTGAGATTGACGGTAATGGCAGCGAACCCGATGGGGTGATGGCTTATGAGACTTTGGTCGAAAAAGGGACGGGCGAAAACCTCGATATTGAACGAAATGGGGAAGACGATTTTCTGTTTCTCTATACGGGTGGCACAACCGGTATGCCCAAAGGCGTGATGTGGGATCATCATAATTTGCGCGAAGCGCAATCGCTGGCATTGCGCGCTATGGGGGCGGCGCCTGATACGCTTGATGAGTTAAAAACGCTGATAAAACAAATGCTCGCGACTACCGGAACCGATGTTATTATTCCGGCCTGCCCGCTCATGCATGGGACGGGATTATTCACCGCTATGGGTGTATTTTTGAGCGGCGGTACAGTTGTGACGCTCGAAGCAAGCTCATTAAAATCTGATGAATTATGGCGCGCGGTCGATAAGGAAAAAGTCACCAATATTGCGATTGTCGGCGATGCGTTTGCCAAGCCGATGCTAAAAGAATTGGAAGACGCACCGACCGGAACCTATGACCTTTCCAGCATAAATATCATCGTCTCATCTGGGGTTATGTGGAGCCAAGAGGTGAAACAAGCCATGCTCGAATATATTCCGCAAGCCAATTTGGTTGATAGTTTTGGCTCATCCGAAGCGATTGGCTTTGGCAGCTCATCCACCACCAAAGATACGCCGGTTAAAACCGCCAAATTCACCACCAATGAATTATGCAAAGTATTTGACGAGAATGATAATGAAATCGCATGGGGCAGTGATACACCAGGTTTTATCGCCTTTGGGGGGCCTATCCCGCGCGGTTATTATAAGGATGAAGAAAAAACCGCCAAAACCTTCAAAACCATTAATGGGCAACGCTATTCGATTCCGGGCGATTATTGTCTGGTTTCGCCCGAAGGCGAGCTTACGCTTTTGGGACGCGGTTCAGTCTGCATTAATTCTGCCGGCGAAAAGATTTATCCGGAAGAAGTTGAAGAGTCGCTCAAATTACATGAAGCGGTTGAAGATGCGCTGGTCGTCGGCGTGCCAGATGAAAAATGGGGGCAAGCGGTCACGGCGGTTGTCAAACTAAATACAGGGTTTGAATTTAATGATGAAGAGCTGAAAGCCTTTGTGCGGAGCAAGCTCGCGGCCTATAAAACGCCAAAGCATATTTTTACCGATGGCCCACCTTTCCGCGCCCCCAATGGCAAGGCGGATTATAAAAGTGTCGGCGAATTTGCGCTTGCCCAAGTTAAAGCCCCAAATTAAAGTAAGCGCATGAGCAAACCCGTCTTAGCTGTATTTGGCGCTTTGGGGCAGAATTATATGCCCCTACTTTCTGAACATTTACCGGAATGGGATATTCAAAATTGGCTGGTCGATAAGGATGATACAAAAACCCGCGACAAGCTATGCGCGATATGCACGGGCGCGATTGTCAGCCCCGATTTTGTTTTGGGGGAAGGTAATTTCGGCGCGCTCTTACAAGGCAAAAATCTCAAAGTCATCCTCCAACCTTGGGTGGGGGTGGATTGGTTAGACCCTGATGCTCTACCAGAAGGATTGATATATTGTAATGCGGGCGGGCATGCCCCCCCAATGGCAGAGTTTATCATTGGCGCAATGCTCGAACATAGTCTAAAGCTCCGCCGCGCCCATAATGATATGCTTTCGGGCAGTTGGTATATGGGCGGGCGCAATGTGTTGGCAGATTCCCGTCATGGTGACCTACAGGGAAAGACACTTGGCATTGTCGGCTATGGCGAAATTGCGCAAGCGACAGCGATGCGCGCCGCGGCTTTTGATATGCAGATTATCGCGATTGCGCGAAGCCCGCGCGATACCCCGCCCGCCCCTTTGCACTGGATTGGCGTGCAAGCCGATTTGCCGCACCTATTAGCGCAAAGCGATTATATTGCGCTGACCTGTGACCTTAATGATGAAACCCGTAATATGTTTGATAAAGCCGCTTTTGTGCAAATGAAAGACAGCGCCTATCTGATTAATGTCGCACGCGGCGAGGTGTGCCATGCGCAGGATTTTTATGAAGCCTTGCGCGATAAGGTCATTGCTGGCGCGGCGATAGATACATGGTATCGCTATCCGTTTGATAATGTCCATGCCGAGCCTGACCCTGATACGGGCAAAGCGTTTTGCGGCGCGCAATTCGATTTTTTATCGCTCGATAATGTCTTGCTGACCCCGCATTATGCCGCTCATACATGGGGTGCAGAAAAAGGGCGTTATGAGAGTATTGCCATCAGTCTACAACAATATAGCGCATCGCAACCTATTAAGCGGCAAGTTGCAACAGGTACGGGCAAAAATTTTGGCGCGCCGGCATTTGACCCCAAAAATAGCGGTTGATAGGCTTGCACTTATCCGCAAGCAGGCTATTATAAATGTGACAAGAGGAGAGACTTATGAGTGATTTAGAAACCTTCCGCGCCGAAACGCGAAGCTGGTTAGAGGAAAATTGCCCGCCATCCATGCGTACCCCCATGCCCGAGCGCGAAATGCCGTGGGGGGGACGCAATCCGAGCTTCCCCAATCCAGACACGAAAATCTGGCTCGACCGCTGTGCCGAACGCGGCTGGACAGCTCCCGAATGGCCGCAAGAATATGGCGGCGGCGGGCTCAATAAGCAAGAAGCAAAAATCTTGCGCGAAGAAATGCGGCGCATCCATGCGCGCCCGCCCTTAACCAGTTTCGGCCTATGGATGCTTGGCCCTGCTTTGCTTGAATTTGCCAGCGAAGAGCAAAAGAAAAAATATCTGCCGGAAATTACGCGTGGTGAAATTCGCTGGTGTCAGGGATATTCAGAACCAGGCGCAGGCTCTGACCTTGCGGGCTTACAAACCCGCGCCGAAGATAAGGGCGATCATTATCTGGTAAACGGGCAAAAAGTCTGGACGTCTTATGCTGATAAATGCGATTGGATTTTTTGTCTCGTTCGCACCGATACCAGCACCAAGCATGACGGCATTTCTTTCCTGCTGATTGATATGGAAACCGGCGGGGTGGAAGCCCGCCCGATTAAGCTGATTTCAGGTGCATCGCCTTTTTGCGAGACATTTTTGACCGATGTGAAAGTGCCGAAAGAAAATCTGGTCGGTACGCTCAATAAGGGCTGGACAATCGCCAAGCGGCTGCTCGAACATGAACGGACAATGATTTCCGAAATGGGGATGGGCGCAGGCGCCGCATCAATGGGCGGCATGGAACAAGTCGCCAAAGATCATTTTGGCACGGATGGCGAAAAAATCGCTGACCCCGCCATTCGCGCGCATATTACGCAGCACAAAATGGATCAACAGGCTTTTGGTCTGGCGCTTTCACGCAGTGCGGCACAAGCCAAAGCCGGACAAGGGCCGGGTGCGGCATCCGCCATGTTCAAATATTATGGCACCGAGCAGAACAAACGCCGGTTTGAATTATTGCTCGATATTATGGGCACGCAAGCGCTTGGCTGGGAAGGCGAAGGCTTTAGCAGTAAGGAATTATCGATTAACCGCTCATGGTTGCGCTCGAAAGGCAATAGTATTGAAGGCGGCACGTCAGAAGTGCAGCTTAATGTCATCGCCAAACGGGTTTTGAACCTGCCGGATGTTGGCTAAACCAAGATTTGAATGACCGAAATAAAGTGAGAAAATTATGGCATTTATTTTAACCGAAGAACAAACTATGTTGCGCGATATGGCGCAGCAATTTTTTAAGGACAAAGTTCCGACCACAAATTTACGCAAAATTCGTGATGAGGAAATTGCGGCGGGCTATGATGAAGAGGTGTGGCAACAAATTGTAGAGCTTGGCTTTGCGGGCATTCTTATTCCGGAAGAATATGGCGGCACGAATTTTGGCGCGGTTGGGATGGGGCTGGTGATGGAAGAAGCCGGCCGTACGCTTGCTGCCTCGCCGCTTTTTTCAACCGCGATTGTCGGTGCCAGCCTTATTCTCGAAGCCGGTAGCGATGCGCAAAAGCAAGATTATCTGCCGCAAATTGCATCTGGCTCTTTGCTCACCGCTTTGGCGTTGGAAGAAACTGCGCATCATAACCCTACCCAAATATCGATGCAGGCAAAAGGGCAGGTCTTAAATGGTGAAAAGAAATTTGTTCTCGACGGACATATTGCCGATAAGCTGATTGTCGCCGCCCGCACCAGCGGCAAGGCAGGTGACACAAAAGGCATTACCTTATTTATGGTTGATGCAAAGGCGGATGGGGTTGAGATTACCCGCACTCACATGACCGACACTCGCAATGCTGCCAATATTTGTTTCACCAATGTCGAAGCAGAAGCCGTTTTGGGGGATATTGGTGGTGGCTTTGCAATATTGGATAAAACCCTCGATATGGCACGGATTGCGCTTGCCGCTGAAATGCTTGGCGGTGCTTCGGAAGTGTTTGAGGTGACGCTGGAATATCTCAAAGAGCGGAAACAGTTTGGCGCGATTATTGGTAGCTTTCAAGCGCTCAAACATCGCGCTGCTGAAATGTTTTGCGAAATTCAAATTGCCCAAAGCGTGGTTGCTGATGGGCTCGCAGCGCTGGAAGAAAATCGTAATGATATTGCCCGTAGTGCCAGCCTTGCAAAGGCACGATTGTGCGATGCAAGCAGGCTCATCACCAATGAGGGGGTGCAAATGCATGGCGGTATTGGGATGACCGATGCGGTGGATATGGGATTGTTTATGAAACGCGCCCGCGTGCAAGCGCAAATTTTTGGCGATGCGCGCTTTCATACCAATCGCTATGCCGAGATTGGCGGCTACTAATATAGGGGGGCGTGATGGATAAATATGTGATTAGTGGTGAGCGTAAAATCACCCATGCGCAGATTCTCGAAAATGCTGCCCGTGCTGCAAGCGGGCTTGAAGACATTGCCGGCGTTGGCCGTGCCGATAGTGTGGCGATTTTCATGCGCAATGATTTTGGCTTTTTTGAAATGTCGCTGGCGGCTGCCAATTTGGGAGCTTATTCGGTTCCGATAAACTGGCATTATAGCGCCGAAGAAGCAGGCTATATTTTAGAAAATTGTGATGCCAAGGCGCTGCTCATCCATGCCGACCTTTTGCTGCAAATTGAGCAAGGAATACCTGAAGGCGTGCATGTGTTTGTGGTTGAAACACCGCCCGAAATCATCAGCAGCTATGGGCTTGCCGCGAATGATACAAAAATTCCGGCAGGCGCTACCGATTGGTATCAATGGCTCGCCCAATTTGAACCCCGCTCCGAAGCGGCCGCCGCCTCTCCGGGCGCAATGATTTACACCAGTGGCACGACCGGCCGCCCGAAAGGGGTGCGGCGCATGGCAGGATCGCCGGAGGAAATGCAGACGCTTTATAATATCATCAATATTGCCTTTGATATTCACCCCGGTAAGCGCACCATTATCCCTGCCCCGCTCTATCACAGCGCCCCAAATACATATGGCGTTTTAAGCATTACTTTGGGCATAGATGAAGTTGTGATTATGCCGCGCTTTGACCCGGAAGACTTATTACGCCTTATCGAAAAACACAAAACCACGCATTTGCAAACCGTGCCCACCATGTTTGTACGGCTTTTGAAACTGCCCGAAGCGGTGCGGCAAAAATATGATGTAAGCTCGCTGGAATTTGTCGTCCATGCTGCCGCCCCCTGCCCGCCCGATATTAAGCAGCAAATGATTGACTGGTGGGGGCCGATTATTAATGAATATTATGGCGCAACCGAAACCGGTTCAGTGAGTTTTCTTACTTCCGAAGAATGGCAAACCCATCGTGGCTCGGTTGGACGGGTGATGCAAGGTTGTGAAATTATTATTCTCGATGATGATGGTAAGCGTCTAGGCGCACATGAAATTGGCGAAGTCTATTGCCGCAATATGAAGGGGCCCGATTTCACCTATCACAAAGATGATGAAAAGCGCGCCAAAGCAGAAGCCGAAGGCTTAATCAGTGTTGGTGATATTGGCTATCTTGATGAAGATGGGTTTCTCTATTTATGTGACCGCCGCAATGATATGGTTATTTCTGGCGGCACCAATATTTATCCGGCAGAGATTGAGGCGTGCCTCATCAACCATCCTGCCATTGATGATTGCGCGGTGTTTGGTATTCCGGATGATGATTTTGGCGAAAGCCTTTGCGCTTGCATTCAGCCTGCC
Organism: Parvibaculaceae bacterium; assembly: GCA_965199285.1. Taxonomy (GTDB): domain Bacteria; phylum Pseudomonadota; class Alphaproteobacteria; order RS24; family RS24; genus CBDDGJ01. The sequence goes on from OZ240687.1 coordinate 577,182, forward strand.
GCCGGCATGAGCATTGATGAGGCGGAGGTAAAAGCCTATGTGCGCGAGCATATGGCAGCCTATAAAACCCCGAAGCAGGTTGAAATTCGCAATGATTTACCGCGCGAAGATAGCGGCAAAATTTTCAAACGCAAATTACGCGAACCTTATTGGGAAGGCAAACAAAGCCGGATTAATTAATCAGCGAATGGGTCTTGCACTAAAATTGTATCATCGCGTTCAGGGCTGGTGGAAAGCAAAGTCACCGGCGCGCCGATAAGCTCTTCAATCACCCGCACATAGCGCACCGCATTGGCAGGCAAATCGCCCCAGCGCCGCGCGCCAAAGCTGCTTTCCTGCCAGCCCTCTAGAGTTTCATAAACCGGCTCAATCCGCGCTTGCAGTTGAGCGGAAGCGGGCAGGTAATTTATCTCTTCCCCATCCAGCATATATTTGGTGCAGACTTTAATTTCATCAAACCCATCCAGCACATCGAGCTTGGTAAGCGCAATGCCATTAATCCCGCCCGTCTCAACCGCTTGCCGCACCAGCACCGCATCAAACCAGCCGCAACGCCGTTTGCGCCCCGTGACTGTACCAAACTCATGCCCGCGTTCGCCGAGCGTCTGGCCAATCTCATTATCTTGTTCGGTCGGAAACGGCCCCTCGCCAACCCGCGTCGTATAGGCTTTGGTGATGCCCAATACATGGTCTATCGCACCGGGCCCCGTGCCTGTGCCAATCGCCGCTTGCCCTGCCACAGTGTTGGAGGATGTGACATAAGGATAAGTGCCATGGTCAATATCCAGCAATGTGCCTTGCGCGCCTTCAAATAAAATGCGCTGGCCCGCGCGCCTTGCATCATTTAGAAGCCGCCAGACAGGGGCGGCAAAAGGTAATATTTTCGGCGCGACATCGGATAATTGTTGATATAGCTCTTCGGCATTATAATCCGCCAAGCCTTGCCCGCGCCGCAATAAATTATGATGCGTTAATAAATGCGCAATCTTTGCCGGCAAACTATCCAAATCCGCCAAATCAAGAATATTTAGAGCGCGCCTGCCAATCTTATCTTCATAGGCAGGGCCAATGCCGCGCTTGGTAGTGCCGATTTTAACGCCCTCATTCACGCCTTCACGCATTTCATCCAATGCCACATGCAGGGGTAGAATAAGCGTCGCATTTTCAGCGACTTTCAAATTATCGGGCGAAACCTCAACACCCTGCCCATGTAAAGTTTCAATTTCCTTTAATAACGCCCATGGGTCGACCACCACCCCATTACCAATAATTGATAATTTGCCCTCCCGCACAATGCCGGAAGGCAAAAGGCTTAGCTTATAAACCTTGCCATCGATCACCAAAGTATGGCCTGCATTATGGCCGCCTTGAAACCGCGCTACAAGGTCAGCCCGCGACGACAGCCAATCGACGATTTTACCCTTACCCTCATCGCCCCATTGCGATCCAACAACGACAACATTGGCCATATTAACAGCCCTCCTAAAATTTTAGCTTTTGCGCTTGTGTCACGCCAGGCAAGTTAACTATTTTTTCAATGACGGGTGCAGAAATTTCACTATCAATATTTATCAGCGAAATCGCCTGCCCGCCTTCATGGTCACGCCCTAGACTGAAAGAGGCAATATTAATTTCTTCTGCCCCCAAAAGACTGCCAAGCGCGCCGATAAATCCGGGTGTGTCTTCATTCGCTACAAACAGAACATGGGCAGAAAGCGCGGCTTCCATATTAATCCCATGCACCTGAATGATGCGCGGCTTGCCATCCGAAAACACTGTGCCACCGATTGAGCGTTCACGATTTTGGGTTTTTACCACAATCCGCATATAGCTATCATAAGCGCCAGCATCTTCGCGTTTGACTTCCGAGATTTCAATCCCGCGTTCTTTCGCAAGGCTCGGTGCACTGACCATATTCACCTCCGCCATGAGCGGCCGCAACAGACCCGATACTGCCGCCGCGGTAAGCGGCGCGCAATTCATGTCACTTACCTCGCCAGCATATTCAATGCGAATATTTTCAATACTGGTTTGTGTCACCTGACCGGTAAAGAGTCCAAGCTGCTCCGCCAAAGCGATAAATGGTTTTAAGCGCGGCGCATCTTCCGCCGAAACCGATGGCATATTAATCGCATTGGTCACCGCACCGGTGAGCAGATAATCAGAAATCTGATCCGCAACTTGCAATGCCACATTTTCTTGTGCTTCAGATGTTGAGGCTCCCAAATGCGGGGTGCAAGCGACATTTTCCATGCCAAAGAAAATACTTTCCTTAGCCGGCTCTTCTTCAAACACATCAAGCGCGGCCGCCGCAACTTTGCCGCTATCAAGCGCGGCTTTCAAATCAGCTTCAACAATCAACCCGCCGCGCGCGCAATTCACAATTCGTACCCCATCTTTCATCTTCGCAAAGGCTTCGGCATTAAGGATATTGCGGGTATGGTCAGTAAGCGGCGTATGCAAGGTGATAAAATCTGCACGTGGCAATAGGGTTTCGAGATCATCTGCCTTTTCAACCCCAATTTCCATTGCCCGTTCCGGCGTGAGATAGGGGTCAAATGCCAGCACTTTCATCTTTAAGCCCAAAGCGCGGCTAGCGACAATCGCGCCAATATTGCCGCAGCCAATAATGCCCAGCGTTTTGCCAGTAAGCTCAACCCCCATAAAGCGGCTCTTTTCCCATTTACCGGCATGGGTAGAGGCATTGGCGGTGGGAATATCACGAGCGATTGAAAATATCATCGCAATCGCATGTTCGGCCGTGGTGATACTATTACCAAATGGTGTATTCATGACCACAACGCCAGAGGCTGTTGCGGCAGGAATGTCAACATTATCAACACCAATGCCCGCCCGCCCAATCACTTTCAGGTTTTTAGCAGCCGCCAACACCGGCGGCGAGACTTTGGTTGAAGAGCGTATCGCCAAACCATCATAATCACCGATAATATCAATAAGCTCATCGCGCGAAAGACCGGTAATGACATCCACCTCCAGCCCGCGCTCGCGGAAAATATTCGCCGCCGCTTCACTCATTTTGTCAGATATAAGAACTTTAGGCATAATCCCCCTCCTGTTTTGCAATTGCAAACGCCCAATCAAGCCAAAGCGTGAGCGCCGCTAAATCCTGCGTCTCGATTGTCGCGCCCGCCCATATGCGTAAACCCGCTGGCGCATCGCGGTAAGCACCAATATCATAGGCGACCCCTTCTGTATCTAATAAGCTCACCATTTTTTTCGCAAACGCAGCTTGCCCTTCATCTGATTGCGCTGCAATCGTCGCATCGGTGATTTTGAAACATACCGAAGTGGGCGAGCGATGGGCAGGCGCGGCACAAAGAAAATCAATCCAGTCGGTTTGCGCCACCCACTCTTCTAGAACAGACATATTTTCTGCGACCCGCGATTGAAGCGCGTTAAGCCCGCCAATCTCTTCCGCCCAGCTTAGCGCGTCAATATAATCCTCAACCGCGAGCATGGAGGGCGTATTAATCGTCTCACCACGAAACACGCCAGCAATTAATTTTCCGGCTTTGGTCAAACGAAATAATTTCGGCAAAGGCCACGCCGGTGTGTAGCTTTCCAGTCTCTCAACCGCGCGGGGAGATAATATTAACATGCCATGCGCGGCCTCGCCGCCCATGACTTTCTGCCAGCTATAAGTCACCACATCGAGCTTATCCCACGGCATATCCAGCGCAAATACAGCAGACGTGGCATCGCATAAAGTAAGCCCGGTACGGTCATCAGAAATCCAATCACCATTGGGAACCCGCACGCCAGAAGTTGTTCCATTCCAGGTGAAAATAATATCGCGGTCGGGGGCGGCTTGCGATAAATCAGGCAGCAAACCATAATCGGCTTCAATATGACGCACATCATCTAATTTAAGCTGTTTGATAATATCAGTGACCCAACCGGCACCAAAACTCTCCCACGAAAACGCATCCACCCCGCACGCGCCAAGCAAATTCCACATTGCCATTTCAAACGCGCCGGTATCCGAACCGGGCACAATGCCGATATGATAATCATCCGGTACGCTAAGAATTTTGCGGGTTTTCTCAATCGCTAAGGCTAATCTTGCTTTACCAAGTTTCGAGCGATGCGAACGGCCAAGCGCCTCTATATTTAGATTGTTTGCCGTCCATCCCGGTCGTTTTGCACAAGGGCCGGAAGAAAAATTCGGACACGCCGGACGGGTGGCGGGTTTTTCAATATTTGTCATCTCTACCCCTTTCAGATAGTTGCCCTTCGGTGGGGAAGGGTGTCCCACAATCGGCTTTATAGAAAAGGGTTTTACTTGTCAATGAAATTCAGTATCAAGCAAATTCAGTATCAAGAAAACTCTATATCGGCATTGGCACGATGGTTCAGCGGGCCATGCCCCCGCCCGAGCTGAGGCGCGGTTTCTATCGCTTTTTGTACATAAGCAATGGCACGGTTTGTCGCTTCCATCAGCGTATCACCACAAGCAAGGCGGGCTGCAATCGCTGACGCTAAAGTGCAACCTGTGCCATGCGTATGGCGGCTTTCAATCCGCTTTGATTCGAACACATGAAAGCCGCTTTGCATCGCCAGCAAATCTTCCACCACCGCGCCAGCGCCATGCCCGCCTTTAATGAGGGCTGCTGTTGCGCCCTTATTCATGAGCGCATCCGCCGCATGTTTCATATCATCGAGGCTTTCAACCTGCCTGCCGGTTAGGATTTCTGCCTCCGGCATATTGGGCGTGAGCAGCGCGGCATGCGGAACTAATAATTCCCGTAACGCATCAGCTCCATCTTCATGCAAAAGCCGGTCGCCACTTGTTGCCACCATAACCGGATCAACGACAAGGCCACGCGCATCATAATCTGCCCAAATTTGCGCCACCGCTTCAATCATTTCAACATTATGCAACATGCCGGTTTTGATAATATCCGCGCCAATATCGCTAAGCACGGTTTCGGCTTGTTTGATAACAAAATCGGTTGGCACATTATGAATATCCGCAACCCCTAATGTGTTTTGGGCGGTCAAAGCGGTGATTGCGGTTGCGGCATAGCCACCCATCATTGTGATTGATTTTATATCCGCTTGAATGCCCGCGCCGCCACCACTATCCGAGCCAGCAATAACCAGAACACGTCCCGCTTCGCGCCTCCCCTCACTGGCAGGTGGCATCTGGCATCTCAAGCAACTTTTTGCATAATTTCGGAGGCGATACGAGCAATCAGTGTTTTTATCTTTTCCGGATCATCCCCCTCCCCCATCACACGGATGAGCGGTTCAGTGCCTGAAGCGCGAATGACAAATCGTCCCTCATCGCCGAGCTCAGTGGTTGCTTGGGCGATAATATTTTGAATATGCTCATCATTTAAGGGCATATCATTTCCGCCATAAGACACATTCTCCATAAATTGTGGTACGGGCGCAAACACATTACAAATTTCACTAATTGGTTTTGCAAGCTCCACCATCACCGCAATCACTTGCAACGCCGCAATCAACCCATCACCAGTGGTGGCAAAGTCAGAAAGAACAACATGTCCTGATGGCTCTCCGCCTATATTGAAGCCATGTTCGCGCATATGTTTGGCAACATAACGATCCCCAACTTTGGTTCTTACCAATTCCAAACCATGCTGATTCAAATGCCGCTCCAAGCCTAGATTTGACATTACTGTGCTTACCACGCCATTACCTTTCAACTGCCCGCGACGTAACCAATCATCCGAAATCAGGCCGATTATCTGATCGCCGTCAATTTCATTGCCTTTTTCATCAATAATAATAACGCGATCAGCATCACCATCCAGCGCAATCCCGATATTGGCATTTTCAGACAGCACTTTTTGTATGAGCGCATCCACATTGGTTGAACCACAATTTTGGTTAATATTAAATCCGTCTGGTTCTGCCGCAATCGTAACCACCTCTGCGCCAAGTTCCCATAATGCTGTCGGCGCGACCTTATAGGCAGCACCATTGGCGCAATCGATGACGATTTTCACCCCATCTAGAGTTAAATTTTTGGGTAGCGTTGATTTTGTAAGCTCAATATAACGCGCTTGGCTATCGTCAATCCGTTTCGCACGTCCCAACGCATCGGGCGCGGCAAGCGCGCCTTTCAACCCATTATCCATCAAATGTTCGATTTGCATCTCAACTTCATCTGATAGTTTGAACCCGGCATGGTCAAATAATTTTATCCCATTATCTTGAAACTGATTATGAGAGGCTGAAATCATCACCCCTAAATCAGCACGCAGAGAGCGAGTTAAAAACGCAACGCCAGAGGTCGGGATGGGGCCAAATAAAAACACATCCATCCCCATAGAGGTAAAGCCTGCCACCAAAGCCGGTTCAATCATATAGCCGGAAAGCCGTGTATCTTTGCCAATCACCACCCGATGACGATGCTCACCACGCCGAAAATGCTGCCCCGCTGCCATGCCAAGCCGCAGCGCCACATCAGCATCTAACCCGTGATTAACGGTTCCCCGTATTCCATCTGTACCAAAATATCTTCGCATAACGAATCACCTAATTTGCTTGGTAAATCAATTCGCAAAAAAGCGCAACTATAAGATAGGCAAGCTATGTATCTAATTGCATGAAGATTTTTCGCGCCTGCACCAGTTTTTGCACATTATGGGTGCGGATATAATCCACCCCCTGCTCTTCCAGCCATAATTCCGCCGCTAATGTGGGACTATCAGCTTCCGCGAGCGTCGCCCCTGAAATCTCTCGCAAGAAGCTCTTGCGGGAGACAGACACAAGAAGCGGCAGCTCAAATTGTGTTTTCAACTGTACTAAATTCTGCATGACGATGATCGAGTTTTGCGGATCAGTTCCTAGAAAAAAACCCATACCAGGATCAATGATGATCCGCGCTTTCGCAATCCCTGCTTTTTCCAAAGCAGCAAGACGCATATCAAAAAACTCAAATATCCGTGTCATAATATCGCTGGCGGCAACATCCATACGCTGCGCAATCCCGCGCGATTGGACAGCATACATCACAATCAGCTTACAATCATACGCCGCAAGTTCATCATAAAAATCGGGGTCAGAAAATCCATGAATATCATTTAACCATTGCACCCCTTGCGCCAGCGCCCATTTTTGCGTTTGCGTATAAAAACTATCGACCGATAATTCATAGCCCGCTTCAATCAAAGGCGGAATGACGGTTTGCAAACGCTCTATTTCTTGCGCTGCCGATATATGGCTTGCATCAGGGTGGCTTGAGCTTGCACCAATATCAATTATTTTTGCGCCTTGTTGCGATAGGGTTTTCGCTTGCGCCAGTGCCTTTTCGGGCGAGAGATAGCGCCCGCCATCCGAAAAACTATCTTCCGTTACATTAACGATACCGACTATATCCGCCGTCATTTATTAATCCCATATGAATAGCGGCAAATCTCTAGCGAGTTAAGTCCCCTGCGGCTCCGCGCCCCCTGGGACAATCGACGGAATGGGTGAACCGGTTTTATTGTTTGGCTTGCCATCATCGCCGCCATCGGGACGGTCAGGCAAAATCCCCGTCAGCAGGTTTTTAATTTCATCGCCTGTCAGCGTTTCATATTCCAACAACCCATTGGCAATTTTATGTAAATCATCAATTTTTTCGGTCAAAATCTGCCGTGCTTTTTCATAGCCACTATCAACCAGCTTGCGCACTTCGCGGTCAATCACTTGTTGCGTGCCATCCGCCATATTTTGCTGCTTGGCAACGCTGTGGCCAAGAAATACTTCTTGCTCATTTTCGGCATAAGCCAATGGCCCTAACTCATCACTCATCCCATAACGGGTGACCATAGCTTTAGCCATATTTGTTGCCATTTGAATATCTGAAGACGCGCCGGATGTCACCTTATCACGGCCAAAAATAATTTCTTCAGCAACCCGTCCGCCCATTGCCACCGCTAAATCTGCGTGGAATTTCTCCCGCGTCACTGATAATTGATCACGCTCCGGCAGGCGCATCACCATACCAAGCGCGCGCCCACGCGGAATAATTGTCGCCTTATGAATGGGGTCAGAGGCAGGCGCGTTTAACGCCACCAAAGCATGCCCGCCTTCATGATAGGCGGTGAGTTTTTTCTCTTCATCCGTCATCACCATAGAGCGGCGTTCTGAACCCATCATCACCTTATCTTTGGCATCTTCAAATTCTTGCATTGTGACAATTTTCTTATTGCGCCGCGCCGCCAAAAGCGCTGCTTCATTTACCAGATTGGCAAGGTCAGCACCTGAAAACCCAGGGGTTCCACGCGCAATGATACGGGCATCAACATCGCCCGCCATCGGCACTTTTTTCATATGCACTTTCAAAATTTGCTCGCGACCCGTAATATCCGGATTGGGAACCACCACTTGCCGGTCAAACCGACCGGGGCGCAATAATGCCGGATCCAGCACATCCGGACGGTTCGTCGCCGCAATCAGAATAATCCCCTCATTGGCTTCAAACCCATCCATCTCGACCAAAAGCTGATTAAGAGTTTGCTCGCGTTCATCATTGCCGCCGCCCAAGCCAGCTCCCCGATGCCGCCCGACCGCATCAATCTCATCAATAAAAATAATGCACGGCGCATTGCGTTTGGCTTGCTCAAACATATCGCGCACTCGCGACGCGCCGACCCCGACAAACATTTCCACAAAATCAGAGCCTGAAATCGAAAAGAATGGTACATCCGCTTCGCCGGCAATGGCGCGCGCCAATAATGTTTTACCGGTTCCGGGGGGGCCTACCAAAAGCGCACCTTTGGGGATACGCCCGCCCAAACGCTGAAATTTGTTAGGGTCTTTTAGAAAATCGACAATCTCGTGCAAATCATCTTTTGCTTCATCAATACCGGCAACATCTTCAAACGTCACCCGCCCGCTGCCTTCATTTAACAGCTTGGCTTTTGATTTGCCAAACCCCATCGCTTTGCCAGCCCCTCCACTCATTTGCCGCATAAAGAAAATCCATACCCCAATCAATAAAAGCATCGGGAACCAAGACAGCAAAACGCCCCAAAATGTCGGCCCCGTATCACGCGGTTGGGCGCTAATATTTACGCCGCGATCTTGTAGGCGTGGTAACAGGCCAGCATCATCTGGTGCATAGGTCTTAAACTGACCGCCATTTGTGTATGTCCCTTTAATTTCTCCATCAACGATGATCACCTGATTGACATTGCCCGCATCCACTTCGGCAATGAATTGCGAATAGCTGATTTCAGCCCCATTTTTAACTTCCACGCCCTGAAACATATTATACATCAGAAACAGAAGTAAAACGACACCACCCCAGATTAAGACATTTTTTGACATAATTTTCCGCTTTCCTATTTAGCTTAATATAAGCCCTTTTCAGCTTAAAATATAAGCCTAACAATTCTTTTTTTCCAGTCTAAAGCGGCTTTTTTATTCGAAAAATATTATAATTTTCGCTTAATACCGGAGAATCATAAAATTTACCGCCCTTCCATAGGCAGGGAAGTATCATCAAATATGGTTTTGGCATTACTTTAAGCCGTTTTTCTAGATTTACGACCTTCTCAGATGGCAGCTTAGCCATAAAAGCGTGAAAACTTTCTTTATCCATAGATTTTACCTGTAAGCCATTTATCGGCGCGGTTAGATAAAACCGATTATCCCATAATATTTCATCGCCTTTTACCAATTTTAGAGGGGGTAAAGCCGCCGCATAGCGTGTCTCGCGCCCGATAAAAACAGACCCGCGCCGCCCGCATATTAAGCACTCTGAAAGGGTTGCCGAAAAAATATCGCCGGTTTCAATCCGAGTGACCATATTTTGCAATTTTTTATCCGATGGCGGGTAGAGCGCCGATGAAAAATAGGATAATCCCCGCTTTATGAGCCGTTTTTTGAGCGCCAGCGGCAGTTCAGAAAATAGCGCATGAGGAATTTGCAAAATCCCCCAATCGCGCCAAAGCGGACGTAAAATATGGTCAGCCCATTGATCCAGCCCATGCCGCACTTCACCTAATTGCGCAATACTACGCCCCATATGCGCGGCAGAAATTCCGGTTTTTTCTTCTAATAGAGGCAATATTTTACGGATTCGCACCCGCTCAAATATCTCATCCTGATTGGTCGGGTCTTCAATCCACCTCACTCCACTCTTACGCGCCACAGCGCGCAACATGTCAGGATGGTCTTCCAAAAAAGGGCGGATAAGTAAAATCTTGCCCCATTGCTGTTTTGCTGCCATTGCAGACAGCCCATCTATTCCCGAACCCCGCGCCAGTCGCATCAAAAATGTCTCCATCTGGTCGTGAAGATGATGCGCTAAAATAAGCCCCTCCACCTGATGAGTCTCGCACCATCTCTGCATCAGCTGATAGCGGCTTTCACGCGCCCAATTTTGAATACCGGTTTTGGGTGGTTTGCTTTTAATTGATAATATTTTGCATGATAGCCCCAATTTTGCTGCCATTTTTGCGACATGGCTCGTCTCTTCCACCGCTTCTTTGCGTAACCCATGATTAACCGTCAACACGGTAAAGGCAGGCGCGTTTTTCAACTTCGCGCATTTTGCCAGCAGCGCCATTGCGCCGATTGAATCGCCGCCCCCTGAAACCGCAATCGCATAATGCGCGGCCGCATGAATATGGGTTACATAATCAAGAAGCTGGCGCGGTGTTTTACGGGCATTGCGCACGACGACGCTCAATCTCAGAACGCTGAAGGATATTCTGTTTTACATTCGGGAATCGTGTCGGTAGCTGCTGCAATGTCATACAACCATCATCCTTATTCCCCAAGGCAAGCAGTGTAATCCCCAATTTCAAAAAACTATCCGGCGCTTTTGCCCCATTTCCGTAATTTTGGACACCAGCAAGAAATGCCTCAGCAGCGCGCTTAAAATCCTGCTCAACATAATAGGCTTCACCAAGCCAATATTGTGCATGCCCTGCAAGCTCATGCGTCTCATAAAGCTCCAAAAACGATGTAAAATCGGTTGCTGCTTTTTTATATTCGCGTTTGCTAAGAGCCGCACGCGCCCGATCATAAAGCGCTTGCGGTGTATCCGCGCTTAAATTATCAATCGCACCCGCCAGCTCAATACCCTGATTGCTTTCACCGACCACTTCACCAACTAGCGGATCTTGCTCTGTGGTGTCGCTCTCTTGTGTTTCAACCGGCACAGGCGTTTGAATTGTACCAATAATTTGTGGCACTTCAGAGTTTTGTTGCTGTGATGATAGGCCACGTGCCTCTAACGCTTGGAAGCGATACTCAACATCGCTCATAAATTTTTCATACCGTTCCTCAAGACCAAGCACTGTACGTTTCATCATATCCACCTCACCTGTAAGCAGGCGTAAAGACTCCTCAATTTGTCCAAGCCGAAGACGAAACTCAGCCGCATCACTCGGCTCAGAACTTAAGCCAGAATTTTCTGAAGCCCCAGAATTTGTTGAAACATGAGACCGATTATGCCGCAAATCGCGAATATCAATAAATATTTGCTTAAGCTGTGCTTCAAGCTGCAAAAGGCGCGCATCCATTTCCTCCAGCTGCGCGATTTCGGTTAAACTATCCGGCCTGTTATTAAAACCCTGATTATTGAGGCTTTGAGCTCCCACCTCTAAAGTGAACACCGGTACAGCGAATAAAACGATAACTGGACAAACAAATCGTCTAAATAGGCGCTGAAGCATCATATGCTTATGTATAGTCTATCAATTTGAGGTGCGCTTATCTAAGCACGGTCACCGCACGCCGATTTTTTGACCAGCATGTTTCACTTGAACAGGTGGCAACAGGCCGTTCCTTACCAAAAGAAACCGTATTAATACGATCAGCAGGAACCCCGCGATATATCAGATAATCCTTTATCGCAGCCGACCGACGCGCCCCGAGCCCAAGATTATACTCGCGCGTACCGCGTTCATCGGCATGGCCTTCAATCACAAAACGAGCATCATTTTGCTTCAGCCAGTCGGCTTGACGATCCAAAACAGCTTTTGCTTCAGATGTCAAAGATGACCGATTGACCGCAAAGAAAACCCGATCATGTACATTTGCGCTTAAAAACCTGGTTCCATCCGACAATGCTGTCGAAGATACCCCACCAGAAGATGAGCCACTAAGCGCGTTTACGCCAGAAGCTCCGTTACTATTTGTTCCGCCCCCACAAGCTGCTAAAATAAAAGCTGTCGCAACAACAACTGTTATACTTTTTAGATTTGAAAAGTGCATGTTTACTCCTTGAAAACTTAAGCAGTTCTATTTTTTTTGTCTTTTAACCCATTACAATAAAAAATGCAATCAATTAGGATTAAATTGCATAATATCATGACTACACCATAATTATGGCATTTTTGTGAACCTGTATTAGAATCAATAAATTATAGCCATTTGCTTTATATTCTATTCTAATCGAGGCGACCAGGCAGGATCTGATGCCCAACCAATGGTTCGGATCATGCGCTCATTATAACCGGTGACATCAACAGTCCATAATTGTGGTCCTGCCGTCTCATCTTCAGATTCACGAAAAAAAGCAATCACCCGCCCATTTGGCGACCAGCTTGGCCCTTCATTATGATAACCTTCGGTTAAAATCCGTTCGCCCGTGCCGTCTGGTTTCATAACCCCGATGAGAAATCGCCCCTTATATATTTTTGTAAAAGCGATTAAATCGCCACGCGGCGACCATACGGGTGTCGCATAAACACCTTTGCCATAACTAATACGCTTCACCTGACTGCCATCAGCGCTCATAGTATAAAGCTGTTGTCCGCCTGCTCGATCTGACTCAAAAACGATTTTCTGTCCATCAGGGGCAAAAGATGGGGCGGTATCGATCGCGCGGGCTGTGGTTAAACGCTGGATCTCGCGGGTGCGCAAATCGAGCGTATAGACATTGGAGCTACCACTGCGTTCAAGGCTCATAATGATTTTATGACCATCGGGCGAAAAGCGCGGCGCAAATGTCATGCCTGGAAAATCGCCAACCACTTCCTGCTGTCCGGTCTCAATATTGAGAAGATAGACGCGCGGCTTGGCATTCACATAAGATAAATAGGTGATCTCTTGTGCGGTCGGACTAAATCTTGGAGTGAGGGATAAAAATTTCCCGCTGGTTAATTCTTGCTGATTAAAGCCATCCTGATCCATAATCGCCAGACGCTTCACCCGTCTGTTTTTTGTGCCTGATTCTGCGACATAGACAATCCGCGTATCGAAATAACCTTCCTCACCGGTTAGGCGCTCATAAACAGCATCCGCAATCAAATGCCCGATCCGCCGCCAGTTTTTTTCTGGTGTGATAAACTGCAAACCAATAATTTGCTGCTGTGCGGCAACATCCCAAAGCCGAAACTCAACCCGCAAGCGCGCACCCGCTTCACGCGTGACATTACCAACAATAAGCGCTTGTGCATTAATGAGTTTCCAGTCAGAAAAACGGGGAAGCTGGTTCACCACGATTTGCTTTTGTAAAAAGGCCTGGCGCGAAATTGGTGTGAACAAACCGCTACGTTCGAGATCATCACTCACAACTTGCGCCAGCGCCCGACCGATCTCATTGGCGCCAGAAAAATCAGCCACCGCGATGGGCATAGGCTTTACATTGCCTTGCGTAATATCAATCCGCAACACCGCATATGCGGCAGGCTGAGAGAGCAGATTTAAGACGATAAGGGCAAAAATAAATCGAATATATCTCATCTTTGTTCCAACATTTGCTGAGGGTTAAAGGTTAGTTCAATATCGCGCCAAAGCGCATATTTTTCAACCGGCATTTGAAAAGGCTGGCATTGGTGAACAGCTCTTAGCACACTTTCCGCCGCGGCGCGATAAAAAGGATCACCACGTCGATTTTGTGTATCTAACACAAATGGGCCTTGAGCGATTGAACCATCGCGATTGAGTCCGAGCCTGATTTGAATGACTAGATTTTCGCTATCGCGCGCCCCGGCCGGAATACTCCAGCATTTTTGAATCTGCGCCCGAAACGCATCAATTTCAGAAACCGCTAGAGCTTGCGCGCCTTCACTTTGTGTATCCTCATCAGCTTTCGCAATATCCTCCACAGCTTCCGGGATTTTATTTAAAAGCGCCGCGATTCTGGTTAAATCAAGCGATTCCGGCTCTGCTTTAACAATCTCCGGCTTCTGGATCGGCACAGGACGCGGCAAAATTATGGGAGTTGTTGTCACAAATTCAGGGGGCGTTTCTTCTATCGCCTGCGATGATTGTGGTGCTGTTTCAACCGGCTTATCTGCAACGGGCGCTTCGATAATGTCTGGTTCCGGTATCGGGATGGCATCTTCAATCGGCACGGGAGCGGGCGCTGGCTTTTGTTCCCGCACCGCCACCTCTTCTGCCTGCACGGGGGCTTCACCCTCTGACGGTTGTTCAGAAATGATGGTCTCTTTATCTATGGTGAGAAACTCAATCGGAATTACCACAGGCGGCTGCGGGCGTATATGAAGATCGCTTTGCCAAAACGCAAAACCAAATATAAAGACAAAATGGAGCAGAAACGAAAGCGACATATCGCCAGTTCCGCGTAACACGACAAGAAGAGGCGCTAAAACGGGGCGAAGGAATGATTTATCGGACATTTTCTGTGACCAATGCCACTTTTCTGAATCCGGCAGCGTTTAAACGCGCAATAATTGCCGCCACCTCACCATATGAAACATCCTGATCGCCCCGCACATAAATCCGTTGATCTTGATTATATTCAGTGATCGCCTGAATGGTCACGACAATATCAGATAAAGGGATTGGATTATCTTGTAAAAAAATCTCACCCGCCGCATTAATCGTGATTGTCAATGGCTGTTGCTGCTCGCTTAATTGCTTGGCGGCCGCATCTGGCAGGTTCACCTTCACCCCGACCGTCAATAGAGGCGCGGCCACCATAAAGACGATGAGCAAAACCAACATCACATCAACCATAGGGGTAATATTGATCTCACTCATCAACACGCCCGCACGTCTGGTACGGGATGATGACGACAAATGTGAAGGCGGCATATTCATCGCTCATACTTTGCCTTTTTGGGAGCCAAGAAAATAGCCAAATTCATGCCCAAAGCGTTCCAGCGCGAGGGTGAATATGCGTATATCATTGGTAAATTTATTATAAAACAAAACCGCCGGGATCGCCGCTAACAATCCCAAACCGGTTGCAAATAGAGCTTCAGCAATACCAGGAGCGACCACAGCAAGGTTCGTATCCTGCGTTTGCGCGATCGCCTGAAAGCTATTCATAATCCCCCACACTGTGCCAAATAACCCAACAAAGGGCGATACAGCGCCAACGCTGGCGATAAAGATCATCCGGCTTTGCAACCGCTCAATCGCCCGATCAATCTCAAATTCAATCACCTGGCGCATATAGGTTTCGATATTTTTATCTTGCCGCTCTTTTGCATCGCGCCATTCACGATAAGCGGCACGCATGAGCTTGCCGATCGGATGCGCGGGTGCGCGTTCCAGCCGCCCCCATAATACCCCAAAACTCTCACTATCGATCAACATGCCTGGGAAATAAAGGCCGACACGGCGGAATTTATAGAACTGCCGCAATTTCTGGAAAATAATCGACCAGCATATGATCGATGTCAGCACCAAGCCAATCATCACCGCTTTTACGACCCAATCAGCGCGAAAGAAAAGCGCCCATAATGAAAAATCTGTTTGCGCGATTTGCCCTAATTCATCTATCATACCGGCTCCTTTAGCAAGAAAATATGACCAAAATTTGTCATCATCTTATTTTAAGCTCCACTCATATGCATTTCTAATGCTTTTTTAACCGATTCCGGCAAGCGCTTCGGTTTGGCTTGTTCATCAATACAGGCAATATCAATGTGAGCCTGCCATAATAATGTCTCATCGCGGTAAATTTTTTGTTCGGCAGAAAGCCGTGCACCGCGCGCATGGGTAAAGCGCGTCTCGACCATTAATTCATCATCAATCCGGGCGGGGCTTAAAAAGTCGATATTCATTTTCACAATCGCAAAGGCAAGCGCGGGCGATAGCTTTGCAAGTTCATAATGATGCACGCCAATGGCACGCAAAAACTCGCTCCGCCCGCGTTCGGCAAATTTCAGATAATTGGCATGATAAACAACACCTGAAAAATCCGTATCCTCATAATAAATCCGTACTGGCAAATGGTGAACAAATTCAGTCATCCACCTTCTCCCCTTCAGATGCTGCCTCGACAAATAAATCAGGGGCATTGGATTGAGGTGGCACATCCAGCCCAATATGCGAAAATGCGGCCGGCATGAGTTGCCGTCCGCGTGGGGTGCGGGCGACAAAGCCAAGCTGGATAAGATAGGGCTCGACAATATCTTCCAGCGCATCACGTGGTTCGCTTAAAGACGCGGCAATGGTATCAATCCCCACTGGACCGCCCGAAAATTTTTCTGCAATCACCCGCAAATAGCGATGATCGAGATGATCCAATCCTTGCGGGTCAACCTCCAGCCGCATCAGCGCCGCATCGGCAATTTCCGTGTTTATTTCTGACGCCTTATTGACGGTGGCAAAATCCCGCACGCGGCGCAATAAGCGTCCCGCCACCCGCGGTGTTCCTCTGGCACGGCGGGCAATTTCGGCAGCCCCTTCAGCGCTCATATTCATTTGCAAAAGCTTGGCATTGCGGGTGATGATAAAGGTTAAATCTTCCAAATTATAAAAATCCAGCCGCAACGGAATCCCAAACCGGTCGCGTAAGGGCGTGGTCAACAATCCCGCCCGCGTGGTTGCGCCAACCAGTGTGAAGGGCGGCAAGTCAATTTTCACCGAGCGCGCCGCTGGCCCTTCGCCAATGATAAGGTCAAGCTCAAAATCTTCCATCGCTGGATAAAGAATTTCTTCCACTGCCGGATTAAGGCGATGAATTTCATCAATGAACAACACATCGCGCGCTTCCAGATTGGTTAATAGCGCCGCCAAATCACCAGTTTTTGAAATCACCGGGCCTGCGGTGGAACGGAAGCCGACCCCCATTTCACGCGCCACGATTTGCGCCAGCGTGGTTTTGCCAAGTCCGGGGGGGCCTGCCAATAGCACATGGTCAAGCGCTTCTTGACGCTGGCGGGCGGCTTGCACAAATACATTTAGATTATCGCAAATCTTGCGCTGCCCAACAAATTCGGAAAGCTTCTGCGGGCGAAGCGCCGCATCCGTATCTTCATCACGAGAATTTGCATCGATTAAGCGGTCATCCATTCATCACCTCGCCAACTGCTTAAGCGCTGCTTTAATGATGGCGGCAAGCTCAGCGTCTTGCCCCAATTCTTGTATTGCCACCGATACAGCCTGATGCGCCTGCATGCGCTGATACCCCAAATTTTCAAGTGCCAATAATGCATCACTCATGGCGTCTTCCATATCGGCACGCGGCGCGGGTGCGCCTGCCCTATCTCCAGCTTGCGGCATGAAACTGCCTTTTGGCAGTTTATCTTTAAGCTCTTGCAAAATACGCTGTGCGACTTTCGGTCCAATCCCTTGCGCTTGCGTAATCGCTGCTTTATCTTGCGCGGCAATGGCTTGGGTGACTTCATCTGCCGATAGCACGCTTAACACCGCAAGAGCGGCTTTCACCCCGACCCCTTGCACGCTCGTCAACAGCCGGAACCATTGCTTTTCATAGTCATTTATAAAGCCAAATAAGCGCAGCTGGTCTTCGCGGATATATGTTTCAATCGCGATTTGTACCGCCTCACCTTCCATCGGCATAGCGTGTAAAAATTTTGCCGAGCCTTCAACCAGGTAGCCGACACCGTTCACATCGATAAGCACCTGCCCGTCACTTTGGCCGGCAAATATTCCCGACAGGCGACCAATCATAACACTGCCTCCATAGATTTATGCAGTGGCTGATTTATATCATCGCTATGCGCCAGCGTGATGGCGACCGCCAGCGCATCAGCGGCATGGTCATTTTTGAAATCAGCTTGTGGTAATAAAACTTTCACCATTGCGGCAACTTGTTGCTTTGCTGCTTTGCCCGCGCCGACCACCGAACTTTTAACCCGATTGGGCGCATATTCAAAAACCGGAATGCCCCGCCGCGCTGGTGTCAATAGGCTCACCGCACGGGCTTGCCCGAGCTTCATGGTGGCGACCCCATCACGGTTCACAAACGCGTTTTCAACCGCCGCATAATCGGGCTGCCAATCATCAAACACGGTTTCGAGCTTTTGCTCTAATTGCAATAAGCGTTTCGCCAGCGATGTTTTGGGGTCAGATATAACTGTACCACACGCTAAAAATTTCAGCTTACTGCCGGTCTGTTCAACAACCCCCCATCCGGTATTGCGCAAGCCGGGGTCAAGCCCAATAAGTCTTATTGTTCCCTGTCCATTCATAGCGATTATAAATCCCATGAATCGGGGGGAAAGGTCAAATTATATAGTGCTGATCGATATTTATGGTATGGATTGACAAGCCTATTTTATATTCATAAAAACAATTATGATTATTGATGCTTGGGGGCAACATCCAACCTTACGCCATGCGCAAGATGAAATATTTTCGTCTCTACGACGCTGGAATAAAGACAGCGCGCCCGAAACCGCGCCTGCTGTCACCACAACCATTGCGGCGATGGATGCGGCGCAAGTCGATAAAATGCTGATTAGCGCTTGGTATGCCCCGCGCAATATTATGATTTCAAATGATGAAGTGGCTGATTTTGTAGATCAGTCTAATGGACGGTTTATCGGGGTTGGTTCGGTTGATATTTCTCGCCCCATGGCAGCCGTATATGAGATTCGTCGCTGCGTCGAAGAGCTAGGCTTTAAAGCCATCCGAGTGTTGCCCTGGCTGTGGGAGACCCCACCGACAGATCGGCGGTTTTACCCGATCTATACAATTTGCTGTGAGATGGGTATCCCCTTTTGCACTCAGATCGGGCATACTGGCCCGCTTATGCCTTCCGAACCAGGCCGCCCTCTTTATCTGGATCAAGTGGCGCTTGATTTTCCCGAACTCACAATTATTGGCGGACATATTGGCTATCCTTGGACGGATGAAGCGATTGCAATCGCAACCAAGCACACAAATATTTATATTGATACATCCGCCTATACGGCAAAACGCTATCCCTCACAGCTTGTCAATTATATGCGGACGCATGGGCGCAAGAAGGTTTTATTTGGAACCAATTATCCCATGATCAATCCTGCTAAAGCTCTGGCCGGATTAGACGCGCTAGAACTGGATGAAGACACAAAAGCTGATTTTCTATTCAATAATGCCAAGCGCGTCTTCAAACTCGATTGACGATCTTTAATTACATCATATTCATGAATACCCATCTTTAGGGTTTACGACATACCCCAAAACCGCATAGAATAAGACAGCGCATATCAGGAGGAGATCATATGACACGCTTTACCTTAAATGGTGCTCCCATAACAATAGATGAAAATGGTGATATGCCTTTACTTTGGGTTATCCGCGACATAGTGAAACTTAAAGGTTCGAAATTTGGTTGCGGCGCTGGCTTATGCGGTGCGTGCACCATGTATGTTGATAGTATGGCCGTCCGGAGCTGCACCTTGTCGCTTTCGCAAGTTGAAGGTGCGAATATCACCACGATTGAAGGTGTTGGCACGCCTGAGAATTTACACGCCCTGCAAAAAGCGTGGATCAAACATAGCGTTCCCCAATGCGGCTATTGCCAATCGGGTCAGATTATGAGCGCCTATGGCCTTTTACAAGATAATTCCAACCCATCTGATAATGATATTGATGCGGCAATGGCGGGTAATATTTGCCGTTGCGGAACCTATACGCAAATTAAGGCCGCAATTAAAGAAGCGGCGGCAGAATTGCGAGGTGAGGCATGAGTAAATGGCAAACAACCCGTCGGCGCTTCTTAAAAGGTCTCGGTATCACTGCTGGCGCGCTGGTCGTCGGCTATGGCTATGGGCGCTATATCACATTTTCTGACCCCTATCTAAATATTGATGGTGCGATTGAAGCCAATAGTTTTATCCAAATCACGCCGGATAATGAGATTATTTTCCACCTTCCCCGCGATGAGATGGGGCAAGGGGTTTATATGGGGCTCGCCACGCTGATTGGGGAAGAAATGGATGTCGACCCGCAAGATATGATTGTCAAAATGGCGGATGTGCATCGCGACTTTGATAACCCTATTTATAATTTTCAAGGAACCGGCGGTTCAACCAGCATTCGCGGCCACTGGCTGCCGACCCGTCAGGCTGGCGCAAATATTCGGGCGCTTATTCTAAACGCGGCGGCCGAAAAGCTGGACGTAGATATAAACGAACTTAGCACCGATAATGCGCATGTGATTTATCAAAGTGAGCGCCATCCCTATGGCAGTTTTGCCGATGTCGCAAATAATATGTCAGTACCCGATGAAGCCCCCTTAAAACCCGATGCTGATTTCAAATATATCGGCAAGCAAGCGCCGCGTAATGATGGGATGCTTAAATCTACCGGCACGGCGCAATTCGGGATTGATGTTGAGCTGCCAGAGCTTTATCGCGCTGTTATGGTGCGCTGCCCTGTCATCGGTGGAACCGTGAAATCATATAATGTAGATACCGCCCAACAAATGGATGGGGTGATAAAGATTATAGATATTCCCACGGGTGGTATTGCGGTGGTTGCCCGCCATTATTGGCAGGCGAAACAAGCAGCAGCTCTTATTGAGGCGGAATGGAATTTGCCAGAACTTGCCAATTATTCAAGCGCCGATATTGAGGCTGATTTTCGCAAAGCCATCACCACCGAGACTGGCGATGAAATCGTCAAGGAAGGTGATGCAACGCATCTTACAGAAGCAGATAATCTTATCGAAGCAACATATTACGCTCCTATACTCGCACATGCGACGATGGAGCCTATGAATTGCACTGTAAAAATTGAAAATGGTGAATGCGATGTTTGGATAGGCAATCAAGCACCTGAAGTGATCCGCGCCCTTACCGCGTTGGAATTAGGTATTTCGCGCAAAAAAGTGCGGGTGCATTCGCAATTTATGGGCGGCGGGTTTGGCCGGCGCGCTTATACTGATGTATTGCGCGAAGCGGTACAGATTGCCCACGCCACCGAACTGCCGATTCAGCTTGTTTGGAGCCGCGAAGATGATATGCAAAATGATTATTATCGCCCCGCCTCACTTGCACAGTTTCATGGCAGTGTGGAGAATGGCAAAATACAGGCCTATCATGTGACCCGTGTCGGCGCGCCGGTTCTAAAATATACGCTTGATGAAGCGCTCGATGCCGTAACTTATGGCTTCATGCCTAAGGCGGCGGGCGATTGGCTGAGTAAAGCCGCCGGTGGCGAACATGACCCAATGTCAACCGAAGGCTTATATGAGGATTATGATGCCGCCTATAAGCAGGTCAATCATATCACCCTTAATCATGGCTTGAGATTGGGTGCATGGCGTTCGGTCGGGCACAGCTTTAGCGGGTTTTTCAAAGAAAGTTTTATCGATGAAATGGCATATGCCAATAATATTGACCCCGTGACTTTTCGCCTCAATAATTTGGAAGGTAATCCGCGCCTTAAACATACGCTGGAAGTTGCGGCGCAAAAAGCAAATTGGGGCAATCCCCCTGCCGGACGCTATCAAGGCGTTGCCGTGCATGAGAGCTTCATGACCAAAGTCACCCAAATCGCTGAAATTTCGCTGCAAGATAATGTGCCACATTTACATAAGGTAATATGCGTTGTCGATTGCGGCAAAGTGGTTAATCCGGGCATTGTTCGCAGCCAAATAGAAGGCGGGCTGATTTTTGGCCTCACCGCCGCGCTTTATGGCGAAATCACGCTCGAAGAGGGGGCGGTTCAGCAAAGCAATTTTCATGATTATCAAATGCTCCGCATCGATGAAATACCAGAGATTGAGGTGCATATTATTGAAAGCAGCGAAGCACCGAGCGGGGTTGGCGAACCAGGAACACCACCTATACCGGCAGCTTTTGCCAATGCGATTTTCGCCGCAACCGGCAATCGCATCCGGCGCTTACCATTTGCATTTAAAGGGTAGATGGAATTTATCGAAAACATTATTCCGCAAGCATATCACTGGCTTGAGGCCGGGCACGCAACGGCATTGGTGACATTGGTCAATATTGAGGGCTCATCCCCGCGCCCGCGCGGCAGCCAAATGGCGGTTACAAAAAATGGCGATTATATTGGCATGATTTCCGGCGGTTGTGCCGAGCAAGCAATCATTACCGAAGCGATTGACTGTTTGCAAAAGGATGATAATCGCAGCATTCGCTATGGCGCAGGCTCACCCTATTTTGATGTTAAATTGCCCTGTGGTTCGGGCATTGATATTTATATTGAGACCCAACAAGCCGCCGCGCATATAAAAGACGCTTTTGCTGCCCAACAAAAACGACAAACCATCACCTTGCCAATCACTGAAGATTATCATAAAACCTATCTGCCGCCTTTTCACATTCATGCGTTTGGTCGCGGGGTTAATCTCACCGCTTTTGCCACCGCCACCCAAGCGGCAGGGTTTACGCTTTTTGCCGCCACGCCGGATGCAGACATTCAAACGACCATTCAAAATATAGGCGGCACGTGTCGGCTCATCACCCATCTGGATAAGCATCCGCCAGCACAATTTGATGCGCATAGCGCGGTGGTAACGCTCTTCCACGAGCATGAATGGGAAGTCGATATTTTACATGCTGCCCTGCAATCGGATTGCGCTTATATTGGCGCACTCGGCAGCCGCAACACGCATCAGGAGCGCTTGCAGCTTTTAACCCAAAGGGCAAACATGAAGCGCCCGCCCAAAATCATAAAGGGGCCGGTGGGTTTGGAAATAGGCGCGCAAAACCCACGCCAGATTGCGATTGCAATTATCGCCGAAATAATCGCCACAATAAATACTGCCTCATAATGTGGGATGGGTTTGCCCTGCTCATTCTCGCCGCGGGCAGCAGCAAGCGCTTTGGGCATGGCAATAAGCTCTATGCACAAATACGGGGGAAATCTGTCATCTCGCATGTTCTCGACCACGCCCCGCCGCTGGCTCAGCGCATTATCGTTTCGCATCCGCAAGATGAGCGCATCCACGCATTTGCCGACCGCTTCAGCATTATTGAAAACCCCAATAGCGCTGAAGGGATGGGAAGCTCAATCGCAAGCGGTATCGCAAAACTCATGGCGCATAGTGATAATGTGAAAGCCTGTTTCATTATGTTGGCTGATATGCCATTTATAACAACCGATATTTATCGGCAAATTGCCGATGCCTTCGCAAGCCCACAAGATATTATCCAACCGCATTATCATAAGCGTTCCGGTCATCCTGTTTTATTTGGCCACCCTGTTTTATTTGGCCATCCTGTTTTATTTGGCCATCCTGTTTTATTTGGCCATCCTGTTTTATTTGGAAAGACTTATTTTGAGGCGCTTCGCAAATGCGATGGCGATAAGGGCGCAAAGCATATTTTGCGCGACAATCATCAGCATGTAAAATCCGTTGCAATCGATAATAAAAATATTCTGGTTGATATTGATACGCGGCAAGATTTAGATCGTCATCATGACTAGCCTGTTGTTTTTAGCCATCAGCTTTTTTCTAACCGCCCTATGCTATGCGGCTGTCGGGTTTGGCGGCGGCTCCACCTATACGGCGCTTTTGATATTGGTAGAAATTGATTATCGGATCGTGCCTGTCATATCGCTTGTCTGTAATATTATGGTTGTCTCGATTGGATGCCTTACGGCCGCTCGCGCACAGCACTTGAAATTGGGGCTGTTTTGGCCATTCATCATAAGCTCTGTACCAATGGCGTTTGTGGGCGGCTTAATCGCGGTAAGTGAGCTTGTCTTTTTATCCCTGCTGGCAGTTTCACTTTTATTAGCAGGGGTGCGGTTGCTCTTCACCACGCCCTTATCTCCCCGCCCTGAAAAACAACAGAATCTACTTATCAATCTGCTGATTGGTGGCGGCTTAGGTTTGCTATCAGGCATTGTCGGCATTGGCGGCGGTATATTTTTAGCGCCTATCTTATATTTTATCGGCTGGGGGCAAGCCCGGCTTATCGCCGCATGTTGCAGTTTCTTTATCCTTGTCAATTCGCTGGCTGGTTTAGCTGGACAATTATTGAAATTACAAAGCCAAAATAATATTACCCTTATTATCGATTATCTTCCGCTTATGATAGCGGTGATACTGGGCGGGGTGATTGGTAGTTTTCTTGCCCATAAGCGGTTTCAAAACCACCACATCCAAAAAATCACTGCCCTCTTGATTATTTTTGTAAGTCTGCGCTTGCTTTGGCGAATTTTCCATATAATCTAAGCGCATGGAAAAAAACACCCCTCTCATTGATGGTTTCGGACGGCACATTACCTATTTGCGCCTTTCCGTGACAGACCGATGCAATCTGCGTTGCGATTATTGTATGCCGGAACGAATGCATTTTCTTCCCAAAGCTGACTTGCTTTCTTTTGCTGAACTTAGCCTGTTATGTGAGGCGTTTATCGCGCGCGGTGTCAAACATATTCGGGTGACGGGAGGTGAACCTTTGGTGCGGCGCGACATTATGCAATTACTCGCACAGCTTGGACGAAACCCGGATTTGCAGGAATTAACGCTTACCACCAATGCGACCCATCTGGCCGATTTTGCGAAAGAACTTAAGCGGATTGGCATTCGGCGCATCAATGTCTCGCTTGATACATTAGAGCGGGAAAAATTTCACCAGCTTACCCGCCGCGACCAGCTCGATAATGTGCTTGCTGGCATTGACGCGGCGCGCGCGGCTGGCCTTAAGGTGAAGATAAACACAGTCGCATTGAAAAGCCGCAATATAGATGAATTACCGCAAATGATCGGCTGGGCGCATGAGCATGGCATGGATTTGACGATTATCGAAACCATGCCAATGGGGGAGATTGAGGGCGACCGATTTGATGATTATATTGCGCTTACAGATGTAAAACAGATACTCGCACAAGATTTTGAGATGCACCCAAGCGATCATAAAACCTCAGGGCCGGCGCATTATTTCGAACTTCCCCAAACCGGTGGACGGCTTGGCTTCATCGCTCCACAAAGCCATAATTTTTGTGAAGCCTGCAATCGGGTGCGCGTCACCTGCACCGGCACGCTTTATACTTGCCTTGGGCAGGATGGAAAGATTGACCTACGCGCCGCCATTCGCTCTTCACAACCGCAAGCGCAATTAGATAAAGCGCTTACCCGTGCCATGATTATAAAACCGCGCGGGCATGATTTTAATATTCACCGTGCCCGACAAACCCCGGCAATCGCGCGGCATATGTCGGTCACGGGGGGATAATCGGGGCAAGGCTGATGATCGAGATTAGGCTTTCTTTCTATGGCAAATTGGGGGACAGTTTTGAACGCCAAGACCAGTACCACACCAACGCCGCCACGGCGGCCGCTTTGCGCCAACAACTTGCCGCCCATAATACCAATATTTTGGAAGACCATGTGCGGATTATTATTAATGATGAGATTTGTGACTGGCAACACCCACTTGCGGATGGTGACGATATTGCTTTTATCCCGGCTGTAAGCGGTGGTTAAAATGATTATCCTCTCCGCCGAGCGTTTTTCGCTCGAGAAAGCCCAAAACGAATTTCAAACCCGACATCATCAATGCGGGGCGATTGTCAATTTTATCGGCAATGTTAATGCAGGCACAAGCGATAATCCTGTTAAGGCGCTTTATCTCGAGCATCATGAAAAACTAACCAAAGCCTCAATTAATAAAATCATTGCAGCAGCGCGGGAGAAAAACCCTATTGATGATGTTCTTGTGATCCATCGCATTGGCACTGTTTCATCTGGTGAGCCGATTGTTTTTGTCGCGGTTGCGGCGCGCCATCGTCGCGATGCGTTTCAGGCAGCTGAGATGGTTATGGATCATTTGAAATCGGAAGCGCTGTTTTGGAAAAACGAAATTAGACAAAATGATGAAGAATGGATAAACCCTAGACAACAAGATTATGATGATAAGCAAAGGTGGAAATTATGAGCGGCATTGATGAGAGTTTGGATTTTATTGCGGTACAAATCGCAATTCTAACAATATCAGATACGCGTGATTTGAGCAGTGACACGTCGGGCGATATTCTTGTCAGCCGCCTCACTGAGGCCGGCCATAAATTAGCGGCGCGGGCGATTGTTCCAGACGACAAACAGGCGATTGCCACACAGGTACAGACATGGATTGATGAGCCAGAGATTGATGCCATCATCACCACGGGCGGCACGGGGCTTACTGGCCGCGATGTCACGCCCGAAGCGGTCACCCCTTTATTTGACAAAACCATTGAAGGCTTTTCGGTGATCTTCCACCAGCTTAGCTATCAATCGGTTGGACTTTCAACCCTGCAATCACGCGCGCTTGCGGGCTTGGCGAAGGAGACATTTATTTTTTGCCTGCCCGGCTCCAATGGAGCGGTGAAGGATGGCTGGGATGGCGTGATAAATTATCAGCTTGATTCGCGCTATCGCCCCTGTAATTTGGTTGAACTCATGCCCCGCTTGCTGGAGAGATAAATCATGACAGATAAATTAACCCATTTTGATGATGCCGGGCGCGCCCATATGGTGGAGGTGGGAGAGAAAGACACCAGCAAGCGGCGCGCCATCGCAACCGGACATATTACCCTGTCTTCCAAAACGCTGGCGCTGATCCGCGATGGCAAAACCAAAAAGGGGGATGTTCTGGCGGTTGCCGAGCTTGCGGGCATTATGGGGGCAAAGCAAACCGCGCAACTTATTCCGCTTTGTCATCCGCTTGCGCTTACCGGCATTAAAATCGATTTGCAGTTAGAAGAGGCAGGGATAAGAGTGACCGCACAAGTCACCACAATCGGCAAAACCGGCGTTGAGATGGAGGCGCTGGCCGCCGTTTCCATCGCCTGTCTAACCGTTTATGATATGGTCAAAGCGGTTGAGCGTGAGGCGGTGATCGGCGCGATTAAGCTCATAGAAAAAACCGGCGGCAAAAGCGATTATCAGCATGATTAGTGTTGATGAGGTGCTGCATATTCTCAAAGCGGCAAATTTTCCCGATCGCTCGATAAGCCTTGCCTTAACAGACGCGGTTGGCAAAACTTTAGCGGAAGATATTATCGCGCCGCGTGCGCAACCTGTCTTTCCAATCTCGGCGATGGATGGCTATGCGCTGCAATTTTCAGATATTGAGGCGGGGCGTGAACACTTCCCCGTAATGGGGGAGGCCAAAGCAGGCGCGCCTTTTACCGGTGAGATGAAAAGCGGCACGGCGGTGCGCATTTTCACTGGCGCGATTTTGCCGCCCAAAGCCGATCATGTGATTATTCAAGAAGAGGTTAAGGCGGATGATACCAGCATCACCATCACCGTGCCGCAAGCACACCCGCGCAATATTCGCGCGGCGGGGATAGATTTTTCCGCCGGGCAGGTTTTACTAAGCAAGGGCAAAAAGCTGACTGCCTATGATCTGGCCGTAATTGCGGCCGCCAATTATGATAAGATCAAAATCTGTAAACCGCCCGTGATTGCCTTTTTCGCATCCGGCGATGAATTGCGTCCGCCCGGCTCTCCCCTTCATGACACGCAAATTGCTGATGCGATTTCCGCCCCCCTTGCCGCCCTCATCACCAAATGGGGCGCAACCCCCCTGCCCTTACCGATTGTCAGCGATGATATTGCCCAATTTCATAACAATCTCGCGCAAGCGGAAACAGCAGATATTATCGTCCCCATAGGCGGCGCATCGGTTGGCAAATATGATTTCGCCAAACCCGCTTTTGCCGAAAAAGGCTATCAAATGCTGTTCGAAAAAATTGCCGTAAAACCCGGCAAGCCGACATGGTTTGCCCAGAAAGATCATCAATATGTATTGGGATTGCCCGGCAACCCCGCATCGGCTTTGGTATGCGCGCATATATTTTTGCAAAGCCTTATCGGCACGCCGCTCACCTATAAGGCAAAACCCAAAACTCCGCTTGCAGCTGGCGGCGGACGCGCTGAATTTATGCGCGGGGTTTATGAAGCCGACCACTATGGGCAATTATGGGTAACGCCTTTGGCGCAGCAAGATAGCGGTCTCACCCACCCTTTTACAAAAGCAAATTGCCTCATCCACCACCCCGCAAATATGAGCGAAACTCTCATCAATCTCCCCCCCGACCAACCAGTTGATATTTTCCCTTTTTAGATTAAGAGAAAACCTAAATGACAAGCGGTGAGTCATGCTATAGATAGGGCATGAATGATTCACTTGACCATTTGCGCGGTGATAAGCGGAGAGAGCTAGACCGCATTGTCGAAATTCTGTTTGAAGAATTTGAAGCGGTGCGAGCGCGTAAAACAACTGATAAAAACCAGCGCGGGCGGATTTTGAAAATCATCCTGTTTGGTTCCTTCGCGCGGGGCGATTGGGTGGAAGACCATAGAAGCGGTTATAAAAGCGATTATGACCTTCTGATTATTGTCAATAAGCGCTATTTTTGTGATTTTGAGTTTTGGGAACGAGCCGAAGAGCGCTTTCTCACTGATCCGAAAATCGATCACGACGTGCAGATAGTGGTTGAACCATTTGATTACGTGAACAGCTTGCTCAGTCAAAGGCAATATTTCTTTTCGGATATTCGCGATCAAGGGGTTGCTTTATATGAAGCTGACCCGATGCAAGAATTGGCACAGGCTAAGCCGCTAAATGAAGCAGAATTTATCCACCTATCGCAACAACATTTTGAGAAAGTATTTCCTTATGCGGCGGGATTTCTTAAGGGAGCCCATTTTTATATAGAAGAAAAGCAAAATAATCTAAGCGCTTTTAGTCTGCACCAAGCCACTGAACATGCTTATGCGGCATTTTTACTGGTGCATACACATTATAAGCCAGACATCCATCATATTGGCAAACTACGTGGCCTATCTGAAAACATAGATAAAAATCTGATTGAGATATGGCCGCGCAATACACGACTGGCGCGGCGGCGGTTTGAGCTTTTGCGGCGTGCTTATGTCGAAGCGCGCTATTCGGAACATTATGAAATCACCCATGAAGATTTGGACTGGCTTACTGAACGCGTCACCCTATTGCACCAGCGCATAGAAGCAGCATGCAAAAAGCGCCTAGAACAATAGAACCCTGCCCTATTTAGAGCGGGGCAGGAATATCACCGCAACCCCTGCCAGTAATGAGCCTGCTGCCATGATGGGGGAAACGCTCATCAACCCCATGCCCGCCGCAAAGAGCAAGCCACCTGCCCATGGGCCAACCACTGCACCGCCGCGCCCAGCCCCTAAGACCAAGCCTGTACCAGAGGCTAAAACAGCAGGCGGGAAAGATTCCGCAAATAAGCCAAACGCGCCACCAATCACCGCGAACAACCAAAAGCCGGCAATCGTTCCGGCAATCAACATACTATCGAGCGTTTCGGTAAAAAACGGAAATGCCGCAACAGAAAGCCCACTGCCAAATAGCGAGATAATCATAAGCGGCTTTAAGGCAAACAGGCGCGAGGCCGCGGCCATCGCCACCGACCCAACAAGCCCGCCAATGCTAATCATCGCCAGCACTTCCGTACCCTCAACTGGCGTATAGCCTAAATCAGTAACCGCTGGTGGCATCCATTTCACAAAATAATAATAAGTCAAAATATTACCCAAATAGAAAATCATCATAATGATGGTAATCCGTCTGGTTTTGTCATCAAACAAGCGCTTTACCGACACATGTTCTTCTTCCGCCACCTCTTCCGAAATCTGGAAAGGTTCATCATGCCCCATTTGGTGAAGATTTTTACGAATACGCGCTTCAAATCCGGCTGGCCGGCGGCGCTCTAAAAAGCCGATTGATTCAGGAACCAATAATAACACAACCGGAATGAATAATAGGCTGATGAGAGCACCCAATTTAAAAATCACCCGCCAATCATAATCTAGCAAAATGGGGGCGGCAAATTTACTGGCAAGATAAATGCCAAATGTATAGCCCCCGGCAATCAGAATAACGATAAGGCTACGATTACGGGCATTACTATATTCAGACCCTAAAGCGGTTGCGGATGTCAAAATACCACCCACCCCAACACCGGTAATAACCCGCGATACGGCCAGAATTTCCATATTCGGCGCATAGCCAGAAATCGCCATGCCAATGGTCACAATCACAAGGCATAAAAGAAAGCTCAAGCGTCGACCATAGAGATCGGTTAACGCGCCAAGAAAAATTGAGCCAATCGCCATCCCTAAAAATTCGAGCGGTAATAAAAATCCGAGCTGCGCTTTGCTCAGCCCCCATTCGGCCGTCATGCCCGCGCCTGCCAAAGCGATTGACATGACATCATAACCATCCAGCGCCATCGCGAAGATGCAAAACACCACCACAAGCCATTGCCGCCATTGCATCGGCGCATTATTTAATATATCAACCGGCCGCTTTGTTTTCATGTCACTCATTTCTCTATCCCCTAATTTAAGAATTCTTTTATCATATCCACTTTACTACAACGTAAGTTTTCTTCAAGCACCTCGTTGCCAAATTTGGCTTGACTTTCATTGTGCGATTCCGCATCCTCAAAACCTATATTATGAGATATTAAAATGACCGATAATGTGACGATAACTCATTTGCCAGATGAAGCGCCCTTTGGAACCAAACATGGGTCAATGCTCACTGGCGCTTTCGCGCCCATATTTGCAGAAGAAACCTTGCCAGATTTACCCATCATTCATGGTGAAATTCCCAAAGATTTGAACGGTGTCTATTTGCGTAATGGACCCAATCCGCGCTTTGAACCAAAGGGCGCTTATCATCCTTTTGATGGTGATGGGATGATCCATGCGGCGGAATTTCGCAACGGCAAATTAACCTATCGCAATAAATGGATCCGCACCACAGGCTGGCACGAGAATGACAAGCAGGGCGAAGAAACCCATTGGGGCATTATGCAGAGTCTAAAAGGCAAAACCGATAAGCCAATGAGCGACACCGCCAATACGGATATTATTGGCCATGCAGGGATGGCGGTTGCGAGCTGGTATTTATGCGGCGCGGCATATCAGATTGACCCGCTTACATTGGAAACAATGAGCACGGGTGATTATCAACGCGAACCAGGGCATGGCATATCCGCCCATCCAAAGGTTGATGAAACAACCGGCGAAATGGTGTTTTTCGACTATTTCGATCATCATCCCTTTATGGCTTATGGGGTGGTGGATGCGCAAGGCAAGCTGGTTCACCATACACCGATAGAGCTACCAGATAATCGCCTGCCGCATGATATGGGCATGACCGCGCATTATTCAATCTTACACGATCTGCCGGTTTACCATGACCCTGACGCGCTTAAATCTGGCCGCCATAAAATTATGTTTGATGCCGCCCTGCCCGCACGCTTTGGGGTTATCCCCCGCTTTGGCACAGCAAAAGATATTCAATGGTTCGAATTTTCACCCTGCTTTGTCTATCACACCATAAATTGCTGGGAAGATGGTGACGAAGTGGTGATGATTGCCTGCCGCTATATGCCTATTCTAAATGCCGATGGTGAGATTGAGGCAGAAAAAACCGCCAAGCGCATCGCCCAGCTCGGCATGGATGCACGGCTATGGCGCTATCGGATGAATCTTAAAACCGGCGAAACCCATGAAGAGTGTCTGAACCCTGATTATAATGTCGAGTTTCCAAGCATCAATAGCGCCTATACCGGACGCTATTCACAATGGGCGTATTTGGTAGACCATGACCCGGCTATTTTACGTTGGCGCGGCATTCGCAAATTTAACACAGATACCGGCGACTGTGTTGGCGCATGGTCGGACGGGCAGGAAGATTGCTGGTATAGCGAGCCATGGTTCGCACCAGTTGATGAGCCACAATCTGAAGATCACGGCTATCTCATCACTTTTGTCTGGAATGAAAAAAGCCGCATACAAGAGCTACAAATATTCAATGCCCGCGCGCTTGAGGGTGGCCCGATCACGCGGATTAACATGCCGCACCGCATCCCCATCGGCTTTCACGCGTGCTGGATGAAACCAACACAAATCGCAAATTGGCTCAAATCGTAAATTGAGATAACAGGCGCAGCTTAAATATTGCCCTTAACTTATGATTATTAATAAATAAAATAGCACACCAATAATAACAATCAAAATAATATATGCTTTCCATAAGCGCGGATATGCTAGATGCCACTTGCCACCTGATCGGCTGTGTTTTATTGTTAAAACACCTCCGATAAATGCCACTAACAAGCCAATAAGTTCCAAAACAAAATTAAGGTCATCCATTGATAAACCTTTCTGATTTGGGTTTAAGAATGTTAATTTTTCTATCTGCCATATTAGTATTCCCCTAATTATTTTTCAAGTTTCATCGTCACATATAGAAATGGTAGAAGTATAAAATTACAAATAGTAAGAATTGTTAAAATTATACTTAAGTAAAACTCCGGAATCTTATTAACGAATAAACCTAAAATTCCTATAGCAACCACAATTGACACTAGGATTATTTCCGATCGCCAAGTTCCCTTAGAAAGCCACTTTTTATAGACCTTCAAATAAAATATATATGTCTTTACCAAATAATATGGTGACATCACCAAATGATATATACTTCATATTTATGCCCTAAACTCTACCTTTAATAGTATGTGTTAAGGATTCTCGTGTAACCGTAAATGGGCTAGCAGGGGCAAATCTCACTTACCAGATATGTCAATATCATGCCGCCGCCAGCTTATCATAATCGCTGCTATCCATCTCATCGCCATAAAGCGATGCCGCAACCTCAGCCACTGCCTTAACACCTGCTTGCAAATCATCAATAAACGCGTCAAGCGTCGTCACCGTACCGTCATCTTGGGTGACCTTGACATCCTTCTTGACAATCAGCGCCGAAGGGACACCATCCGCACCGGCAATCTCGGTAATCTCCCCCTCATAGGCTTCTGAAACGCCCAACTCATCCATCGCCCGCATAACAGCCTCAGCATGCGTTGCACCTGCATCAGATACACCATCATCAGACTCAGCATCCATCGTATCAGATGAATCATCACCATTAAGTCGGATGAGGGATAAATTCCCCTCTGTATATTGATCATTAGCAATTAATCCCTGATACGCTTGTATACTTAAATCGGTAGGGTTTTCCGCCTCAACAATATTAGCTTTATTGAGAATAAATTCCTGCGCAATATCTGTATTTGGAATGTCCACATTATATTCGCCTGGAAAGTCCGCTGTCCTTGAATTTTCTATCGCCTTATTATAACGGATATTCATATAATCCTGGCCAACATTATAGTAAAAGCTTGCAAAGCCTTCTTTCTCCCCCTGGCTAAGCTCTTTCCAATTGCTGACATGGGTTTCTCCCCAGCTTACCGCTTCTTTCACCATAAGACCAGCAAACTTAACAGTGGTCGGGCTTTGCCTATCACCCAAATCAGAAACTAATGCGACATAATCATGATTATAGTGTTTTAGCGCGAGGGGGTCAGAGGCAGAATAAGTTTGGTTATAGTCCTCCAAAAGACGAATGGCCGTATAAGTTTGAACATTACCCACACCAACATCAATCATGATTTGTTCTTGAAAAACTTTTTCAAAAAGACTATCGGCAACATCCAGTCGTTCTTGTGGCGGGAGGGCTTTTATTCTTTCATAATCTTGTCGAATAGAATTATGATCTGTCAAATAAAAGGTTGCAATTCCATCACCATTTGCTTGTTTAAATTGATCCCATAAGCCCTCATTACGATCCTGATATTCTTCAAGGATAACCCCATTAATTATGGTGCTTGTGATGCCACTTCCTTCGAAATTAAGGTTATCTGCAACACGCTTGGCAGCTTCACCATATTCTATTCTGTGGCCAAGAGTAGTATATCTCTATCATAGTTTTTTACTGTTTCATCTGCCATGATCTCATCTCCTTAAATTTTCAATTCGTTCCATATCACCAACGCCTACATTCTTCTCTCTCCGCATAGTGATCGAATATATCGCAATTTTTACCGTCGGATCCAACAGCCACTAGAAAAAACCATCCCACAATTGACAGGGCAGCCACCACAACACTAAATAGCCATCGTAATGGATATTCTATCCCGAATAAAAAATGTTTCATAAAAAAATAAATAATAACCAAGGGTAAAGTAAAACCATTTACGTAAAATGCAAATTTAAGCATTTCAAAAATATCTATTTCCAAAAAATGGGGGTCTCCATCGGGATATTTCTGCATATATTCAGTTACACTTATATAATTACTAAAAAGGAATAAGAGAAAAAGTATCAGAAGATTTACCACGCCAAATACAATGATGATATTTTCCCAAAAATTCTTTCGGAAAAACAAACAAATCAAGCCAATCTCAATCAGTGGAATAAACAACAGATTTCTGTAACCAAAATTCCACCGCACGAACTCGGCTAGACTTATTAAAGCATCATCCATTTATCGATACACTCCCCACAATCTTCCTCCCCTTTCGTTTTATTTTGAATAGAAACTTTAATTACCACAACACACACCTGTCAACAGCTTGACGTTATCAAGTCTCACTTATCCATAAAAGTCGATACAATGACAATATTGTGACGATTTCATGACTTTTTGAGGGGCATGTCAATAATATTACTTAAACAAAGTAGTGGTTGCTTAATATAGAATCTCTTTATACTAGAAATGACAAAGAACCACACTCATTGCGCGCATTGGGACAAAAATACGAGCAGCTCTTCTTTCTATCTTTCCTTTGCCAGCCATAATTCTCAATTGATCCTAAAAAAAACTTGACAATCTAAGAGTCAGGGGGGCTTCGCCATTAAATGGCGAAGCCCCCCTAAGTCAGGGGTTATAGATCGAAAATAGCGGTGACGCTAAAAATCTTAATAACAAAAAGGAACCAAAAATGAGTACAAATTACAAACTTACAGTCAATTTAGAGGCTACCATTACTGGTGATATCTGTATCTTTCAAGGGTTACCAGACACCAATGTATCAAATGTCCTAACCCTTGCATGGCTCTCTAAACGTGCCCACCCTGGTACAAAAGTCGAGTTTAATTGGAACACTGAATATAATTTTAACTGGGGTGTAAACGGTCGTATTGGAAGCAAAGCAACATTTGTCGCTTCCCAAGTGGTTCCGGCAAATTTCGATACACAAGACCAAATTAGCTTTGATCATAAAGATGGTGCCTACTATTTTTTCGACCAGACGCAAAGTCTAACAACAGAAGAAAATTTATCTATTGTACAAGGCAGCAACGTTCGATCAAATCAAGCATATGTTGGTATCGGTATGTCTGGAGCAGGAGGTTTTGTGGTGCCATCGCAGCCTAATATGAAAGTTATCTTCAAGCCGAAACCTACTTATTATCTTGTGTTTGGGAACTTTACTCAAGGACAAGTTGTTGATGTTGCACAACTAACAAACCCCTGCGAAGTCATGTTTTATGGAACAACGGAAAAAACGATGACTCTTAACAGTAATAATAATTGGAGCTAAAGCCGAATTGAAAACGTAACTTACTTCATCAATTAGAAATAATCTTAATAAATTTAACCTCTACAACAAAGAAAAGGAAACTAAAATGAGTACAAATTATAAACTAACAGTCGATGTAGATTCTACCATTACCGGTGATGTCTGTATCTTCCAAGAAGCTCCAAACACCAATGTATCAAGAGTTCTAACCCTTGCATGGCTCTCTAAACGTGCCCACCCTGGTACAAAAGTCGAGTTTGATTGGACGATTGACTATAATTTTAACTGGGGCGTAAGTGGTAATATCAATAATAAGGCACATTTCTCAGCTTCGCAAGTGGTACCAGCCGATCTTAAAGTCAATAATCACATTAACTTTGATTACAAAGATGGTGCTTACGACTTCTATGGCCAGAGACAAAATACGTCAGCGGAAGATAATTTATCTATTCAGCAAGGTGGTAGCGTTCGATCAGATGATGCATATGTTGGTATCGGCATGTCTGGAGCGGGAAGCTTTGTAGTGCCATCACAGCCAAATATGAAAATTATCTTTAAACCGAAACCCGCTTACTATCTTGTGTTTGGAGATTTTACCCAAGGGCAAGTTGTTGATATAACTGAATTAACCAGCGTCTATAAAGTTGTGTTTAATGGAACAACGGAAAAATCAGTAACACTAACGTCAAGTAACACCTGGAAATAAGGAAGAAAGTGACATTCTGAAAGACATAAACCATCAGAATGCCTCTCATCCACATAATTTAACAAGCAACTAACTAAATAAAGGAAACTAAAATGAGTACAAATTATAAACTAACAGTCGATGTAGATTCTACCATTACCGGTGATGTCTGTATCTTTCAAGAAGCTCCAAACACCAATGTGTCAAGAGTTCTAACCCTTGCATGGCTCTCTAAGCGTGCCCACCCTGGTACAAAAGTCGAGTTTGATTGGACGATTGACTATAATTTTAACTGGGGCAGAGTAGGTGATTTTGAAGATAGAGCACAGTTCAAATCTTCACAAGTGGTACCAGCCGATCTTAAAGTCAGCAATCAAATTAGCTTTGATTACCAAGATGGTGCTTACAACTTCTATGATCAGAAGCAAAACGCAGCAACGGAAGATAATTTATATATCCAGCAAGGCGGTAACGTTCAATCAAATCAAGCATATGTCGGTATCGGCATGTCTGGAGCGGGAAGCTTTGTAGTACCATCGCAACCCAATATGAAGATTATCTTTAAACCGAAACCTACCTACTATCTTGTGTTTGGAGATTTTACCCAAGGACAACTCGTCGACATAACTGAATTAACCAGCGTTTATAAAGTTGTGTTTAATGGAACAACGGAAAGATCAGTAACGCTTACCGGGAATAATACCTGGAAATAATAAAAAAAAGAAATAAGCTTTCTTTCCCCAGGCGCCCGCTATTTTCAAAGAAAATATGCGGGCGCCAACTTATATAGGAGATTAAGTTAATTTTATTCGGCGCTGTGATAGACGTTTTGCGCACTAACGTACTGTAATATATACGATATTTTGAATTTATATTTTCGAATTCCAGTCGAAAAAGGGGGTTTAATTTCCCAAATTCGTAGATGGAATATGGCCAGTTTTTTGACAAATGTCAAATCGGAAAAGGACCAAAAAATTGTATAAGAAACAAAGAGAATTACGCGGGTTTAGAATTACAAAAAACAAAAATGGCAGCCTACATTATAGCTTGCAATTTCGGCATAAAGGGCGGGCATTTTACAAAGCGATTGGCACGAGCAAAGACTATGATGAGGGTGAGGCGCGGCGGCGCGCCCATCAGATTATCGCTGACATTAAAACAGGAACGCGTTTCGCACCTTATTTACCGCATGAGCTTTTATTTGAAAATGTGAGCGAAGATTATATTAAGCGACAGGCGCGTATCTGGAAACCAAGCACGATGAAACTTGTCCGCAAGCTATTTGATTATTATCTCATTTCCTATTTCAAGGGGCAGAATATTGCGGATATTACCCGCCAGCATGTTTTGCAATGGCCAGAACGTTTTACAATAATATGCCGAAATGCGTGGCAAGCCTGCGGTTGCCAAAACCAGCCTTGCCTCTTTGCGTAGTCTTATGCGGGAAGCTGAAAAATATGGGATGCGTAACCCCCAAACCAATCCCTGCCATAATATCAAGCCATATAAAGAAGCAAAAAGAGAACGCTTTTTAAGTGATGCCGAATATCAACAGCTTGGCGATATGTTTCAAGCTGGTATGTTCGTCCATTATCACGTTTCCTCTTCGAATAGGTCTGGTTCTTGTTTGTCTTCCTTTATTGCGGCGGGTAGGTTTTCGACATTGAGGGAATAATCATCCTTGCCCCATTCGCATTTTTTCAAGACAGCGTGGGGGATTTTTTTGAGCGTAAGATTGGGGAAGTCTTTATCTTTGGCGCGGAAGGCGGCGCAACACACCAGTAAGCTGCGGGTCTCGCCCACCGCTTCCGAAAGGGTTTGCAGCTGTGCCTGATCCAGCGTTTGGGTGGTGACGTAAATATAATCACTTTCGGTGGCGTGACCATGTTGCCAATAATGGTCTTCGCTTGGCGCATAGGTGAAGCCCATCATTTTGCACATGGCTTCTGCCAGCATGGTGGGGTTAAATTCAGTATTAATGACGGGTCGCCCCCATTTATCTGTGCTGATAAGGCTTGGGGCAAGGCGATAATAGCGGAAGCCGCCGCCGCCTTGCCAGTTGACAGTTTTTGAGATGCCGCCTTGGTCGGTTCCGTCAATCACTTTTTGCAAGCGCGGCACGATATGCGTGTCGCAATGTTCGCCCAATTCCACCATAATCCAGCGCCGCCCCATCTTATGAGCCACCGCTCCGGTGGTGCCAGACCCCGCAAAGGAATCGAGAACAAGGTCACCGGGGGAGGTTGCCATATGAATAATGCGCTGCAATAAACGCTCGGGTTTTGGGGTGTCAAATGAGCTATCCTCAAAGATATTTTTTATTTCTGTTTTTGCCTCGTGATTATGTCCCACATCGTCATATAACCAAATAGTAAGTGAGGTAACACCCTGCTTTACTTCTGATAAATAATTTTTGACTGATGGAACCGCATCACCATTTTTACCAAACCATATTTTATTTTCAGTTTCATATCTTTCAAGGGTCTCTTTACCAAATCTAGGAAAAGTCCCTACAGGTGGTGACCAAGTTACTCCATTTCTGAAGGTATAAAAAAAATCTTTATCCTTTCCGCTTTTTGCGTGAAGTGTAATCAATTTCCATGCGCCTTTCGGATCATTATCAGGATTTTTGTAACGCTTATTCATCTCTTCTGATCGAGGCAGAAGATTTGGTCTCCAAATGTCTTTGTTTTTTGCATAAATTAGAATATGGTCATGATTATCGCTTAACCATTTGGCATCATTTTGTGGTGAATATTTCTTTTGCCAAATCACATTTGACACAAAGTTTCTACGCCCAAACACTTCATCGCATAGCACTTTTAAGTAATGCGCTTCATTATCATCAATGGTAATCCAGAGCGAACCATCTTCGGATAGTAAATTTCGTAAGATTACCAGCCTATCCCGCATCAGCCCTAGCCAGATGGAATGTTCTAGCCCATCATCATAATGCTCAAACGCCGAACCGGTATTATATGGCGGGTCGATATAGATACATTTGACCTTACCGGTATAATCCTGCTCCAGCGCTTTTAGGGCGAGTAAATTATCGCCAAAAATCAGTTGATTGTCGAAAATATCCGTTTCGCTCACCCGCGTGGCAGCGTGGTAAGATTTTTCCGGCTCTTCCAGCAAAATGCGCGGTTCCAACCGCGGCCGCTTTTCCTTACCAATCCACGTCAACTCCAATTTTTGCTTATTCTTCATATTTTGGCATATCCCCTATGTGTCTCATAATAAAGATTATCATCGCAAATAAAAAGTAAAATGTAGAGACATTGGTAAAAAGCCCCACTAAATAATGATTATATTTACTTTACACGTCATCGCATAGTTTGCTTATAGTAGGTGATGGGGAAAGAAGAATAAAATGATAACACATTTTCATGCCAAATATTATGCTTATGAGTTAACCGCCAAGCGGTCTTCTACTTCGGTTGAGAGGATTGCCACCTCACTTTTTGATGCGCATGTTGATTTGAACCCTCACCAGATCGAGGCCGCCTTATTTGCGCTTCGCTCGCCGCTTTCCAAAGGCGTTATTCTGGCTGATGAGGTGGGACTTGGGAAAACGATTGAGGCAGGTATTTTGCTCTGCCAATATTGGGCAGAACACAAAAGACAATTACTTGTGATATGCCCTGCCAGCCTCCGCCGCCAATGGTCAATCGAGCTGGAAGAAAAGTTTAACCTGCCAAGCATTATTCTTGAAAACGACACTTATAAAACCCGTCGCAAAAGCAAAGATGAGCACCCGTTACAATATGAGGGGGTGGTGATTATGTCCTATCAATTTGCCAATCGCCTAAAAGATGAGATGCGCAAAGTGGCATGGGATCTGATTGTGATTGATGAAGCACATAAGCTACGCAATCTTTACCGTACTGATAATAAGATGGGCAAAAATATTCAAGCCGCGCTGGAGGGGTTTAAGAAAGTTTTACTCACGGCAACCCCCTTACAAAACTCATTAATGGAGCTATACGGCTTGGCATCGCTGATTGATGACCGTCTCTTTGGTAGCGTGGTATCTTTCCGCCACCGCTATGTCAGTAGTGACCCGCCGCTTACTGAACTCAAAGCGCGCATGAAGCCTTTTGTGCATCGTACATTGCGTTCACAAGTGTTGGAATATATCAACTACACCCGCCGCGAAGCGATTACGCAGCCCTTCACGCCAACCGAAAAAGAGCAAGAATTATATGACCGCGTATCAGACTTCCTGCTTGCGCAAGACACTTATGCCATACCATGGGCGCAACGCAAACTTGTGGTGTTGATTATTCGCAAACTGATGGCTTCTTCCGCCTTTGCATTGGTGGGAACATTGCAAACGATTAAAACGCGCTTGGAAGATATTAAACGCACCGGCAAAGAAAAGGCGCTTAATTTACGTCGTCAGATTGGTGACAATGATATGGATGCGGATTATCTTGAAGATGCGGAGGAGGTTCCGACCCATAAAGGCCGTCCGATAGATTTTCAGAAACTGGAATATGAAATTCAACAGGTGCAGGAATTTGAAACCCTAGCACGTTCAATCAAAATAGAGTCCAAGGCTAAAGAGCTACTGAAAGCTCTTGATATCGGCTTTGCGCGGATGCAGGAATTAGGCGCAAAACGTAAGGTACTCATCTTTACCGAGTCGCGCCGCACCCAGCGCTATCTGAAAGAGTTTCTAAGCGAAAACGGATTTAAGGATAAAATCGTCACCTTTAACGGGCAGAACAATGATGAGCTGGCGCGCTCTATCTATCGAAAATGGACGGCGCAGGAAAAAGATACAGGCCGCATCACCGGCACGCTGAATGTCGATATGCGGATGGCGCTGGTGGATTTCTTCCGTGATGAAGGTGAAATCATGATTGCCACCGAAGCCGCTGCTGAGGGGATAAATCTGCAATTTTGTTCATTATTGGTGAATTATGACCTGCCATGGAATCCACAGCGCGTGGAACAACGTATCGGACGGGTGCATCGCTATGGTCAAAAACATGATGTGGTGGTGATAAATTTTCTCAATGCAAAAAATTGGGCGGATCAGCGCATCTATCAATTACTAAAAGAGAAGTTTCAATTATTTGATGGCGTGTTTGGTGTATCTGATGAAATTTTAGGGCGGATTGAATCTGGCGTAGATTTTGAAAAACGGATTTATGATATTTATGACACGTGCCGCAAGCCGGAAGAAATAGAACAAGCCTTTGCTGATCTGCAAACCGAGTTGGAAGCCCCCATTCAGGAGAAACTCACCGAAGCGCGGCAAATGCTGTTTGAGCATTTTGATGAAGACGTACATGGCCGCTTGAAGCTGCGCATGGAAAACACCAAAAAGCGGCTTGATGATGTCACCCGCATGTTTTGGGAGCTTACAAAATATATTTATCTCACCCAATATAATGACAGCACGGCGCGCCATAAGCCTCACTATTATTTCAATGATGAGACGTTGATTTTTGGAACCGATGAGGAATTTATCCGCCATGGCGCGCGCCCAGAAGACCATAATGACGTACCGATTTATTATTATCTCGATATGGATGAGCCAAGCAAGGCAGAAAGGGAAGCGGAGGATAAGGCGCTTGCCAAGCGTAATCGCGCGAGAGAACGCGGCAGACCGATTGAGAACCCGCGCCAGGGAACCCCGCA
Source organism: Parvibaculaceae bacterium (assembly GCA_965199285.1). GTDB lineage: Bacteria > Pseudomonadota > Alphaproteobacteria > RS24 > RS24 > CBDDGJ01. Next base: position 619,000 of record OZ240687.1, read on the forward strand.
CCGGCTCTCCAATATTGAAGGTGAAATTGTGCTTAGAAGCGGCAAACAGCTAGCCCCACCGCCAGCCACCATCACCTTTCATCTTTCCGCCTATCCGCACCGCATCGCTCTGCTTGAGGACTATGTCGGCAAATCTGGCTGGCTTTCCCTACACCGCCTAACTCTGGAGACTTTTGAAGAGGTAGAGCACCTGCTTTTCATCATACATGATGAAGAAGGTACAGTGCTTGGGCAAGAAGTCGGGGAAAAGCTATTTTTATTACCCGCCACCCTCACCGATGGGCTCTATCAGGAAAACCCCTATCAGGACTATGCCGAAGCGCTGGTGACCACGCGTGCGGATGAATTGCGCAAAACCGCAGAATTAGATAATCATACTTATTTCAATGAAGAGCTAGACAAGCTCGACCATTGGGCGGAGGATTTGAAAAACGGTCTGGAGCTGGAGCTGAAAAAAATTGATAAGGATATTCGCGAGCTTGACCGCCAATCCAAACAAATGCTGAGCTTGCAAGAGAAGCTGGAGTTTCAAAAGCAGAAAGCCGCGCTTGAAAAACGTCGCAACAAAAAGCGGCACGAGCTTTATAATTCACAAGATGAGATTGACAAAAAACGCGACACGCTTATCGAACAGATTGAAAAACAAATGCGCGATACGCGCTTTACAACCGAAGAGCTATTTCGCGTGCAATGGAGCTTGAGATAAAATGCTGGTGTTTATAGATGAAAGCGGTGATCCGGGCATAAACAGCAAGACAACATCTCATCTTGTAATAACGCTGGTTATTTTTGATGATGTGCAGACCGCACAAAAATTGGATGAGGCAATAACGCAACTTCACATAACCACCAATCATAAGCCAGAATTCAAATTTTCAAATTGTTCATCATTTGTGCGGGATTTATTTTTTCAGGAAATACAAAAATACCAATTTCGGATTAAAGCCATTGTGGTGGATAAGAAAAAAATTTATAGCCACCATTTAAGGAATAATCCGAAACGATTATACAATTATTCTCTTAAAAAAATCATTACCCGCAGCAACCTACAAAACGCCAAAATAAGGCTCGACGGCAGTGGGAGTAAACAATTTGAACAAGCCTTGAGAACATATATTCGTCAAGGGCATTCCGGAATTGTAGAAAATTTTCAGCTGAAAGATTCTAAAAAAGATAATCTTATCCAGCTTGCGGATATGGTTGCTGGTGCGATAGCGCGTTCCTATACCAACAAGAAAGATGCACAGAGATGGAAAGAAATGTTAATTTTGAAAACAGGCGATATATGGAAGTTCAAATAAAAAACCACTCCTCCCCGATTCAGATAGAATCTTAGGTCATTCCATACGGAAGCCGTTAAGGTTGGAGTGGCAATGCACTTATTTATATGACAGTTACAAAACAATAAATCAACGAAATTATAAAGAATTTTATAATAGTCTGTTAAATAAGGAAATTCTAAAGCAGGCAATATGACAGCTTAGTCGAATCAGGGATGCTGGTGACATTTTCTGTTTTATTGCCATGAGAACCGCCAAAATGATTGTAAAATAACCGCATATATACTATATAGTGTATGCGTTGAGGGCTTTTAATACTAGATAAGCTAAAATACGGAAAAGGCGTGAAAATGAATTTATCAGAGAAAACCATTAAAGCATTACAAGAAGTAATTAATGGTGAAATTGAGTATTCCAATTACCGGAGTGGCCCTAAGCTTATAGATTTTTTTAATAGCTTTGGCCGCAATGATGTCTACGGGGAAAACTTTCCTTCTCGTTGGGACTATACGAGAAAATGCATCCGAAGTTTCAATGGCACAAGCACAATAAAGCAGATTATTGAAGCAAGTGTTGACCCACGCGATTACATTGAGAGAAACGAAAATAAGCCTAATCTCTCATTGGAAGATACAGTAAACTATTTGAATCAATTTCTTCCTTTTGATAGTTATGAGCTGAAAAAAGAAGAGGGGAAAACGACATATAAAGTGTTCCAATCAGACGGACAAATTATCACTAGTGAAAATTTGGCTACCCTGTCGCATGAGTTCATAAATGAGCAAATAGAAAAAGCTGAACAAAAGCTAGCCAACGAAGATTATGATGGCGCCATTACCAATGCTCGCTCATTGGTGGAGGCGATTCAAGAACAAATCATCCAAAAATCTGGAGCAGAAGTTCCCGAATATGCTGGTAATTTACGAACTCTTTATAAAACCACCAGACAAACCCTAAACCTTGCTACATCAAAAGACTTGTCAAACACTTTGAATCAAATACTCTCCGGCTTGGATAGCCTTGTGTCAGGAATAGCTGGTTTGAGCAACAAAATGGGGGACCGTCATTCCCGAACATATCAACCATCACGTCATCACGCAAAATTAGCAGTAAATGCAGCATTTACATTTTGTGAGTTTTTATTAGAAACTTATGAATATCAGCAGAAGCAAAAAAACCAAAAGAACAAAGAGTAAATATGAGTAAGAATAAGCAAAAATTGGAATTGACGTGGATTGGCAAGGAAAAGCGGCCGCGGTTGGAACCGCGCATTTTGCTGGAAGAGCCGGAAAAATCTTACCACGCTGCCACGCGGGTGAGCGAAACGGATATTTTCGACAATCAACTGATTTTTGGCGATAATTTACTCGCCCTAAAAGCGCTGGAGCAGGATTATACCGGCAAGGTCAAATGTATCTTTATCGACCCGCCATATAATACTGGTTCGGCGTTTGAGCATTATGATGATGGGCTAGAACATTCCATCTGGCTAGGGCTGATGCGGGATAGGCTGGTAATCTTACGAAATTTACTATCCGAAGATGGTTCGCTCTGGATTACCATTGATGATAATGAAGCGCATTACTTAAAAGTGCTATGCGATGAAGTGTTTGGGCGGCGGAACTTTGTGTCAAATGTGGTTTGGCAAAAGAAATTCTCACCACAAAATGATGCCAAATGGTTAAGCGATAATCATGACCATATTCTGATTTACGCCAAAAATAAGGAAATATGGAGACCCCACCTTCTGGAAAAATCAGAAAGTGTTATGAGTAGATACAAAAACTTGGATAATGATCCACGGGGTGCTTGGAGTTCTGGTGATATGTCTGTAAAAACGTATAACGCCAATACAGATTATCCCATTACGACTCCATCAGGAAAAATAGTTTATCCTGCAAAAAGCCGTTGTTGGGCTTTTTCAAAGGAAAAGTTTGATGAATTAGTAGCTGATAACAGAATATGGTTTGGAAAAAACGGTTCCAATGTTCCAAGAATAAAACAATTTGTATCTGACGTAAAACAGGGAATAACCTCCTTGACAATTTGGTTGCACGAGGATGTTGGTCACAATCAGGATGCAAAAAAAGAAGTAAAACCATTCAATGATAATAGCGTATTTGACACCCCAAAGCCCGAGCGTTTATTGCAGCGCATTATTCATATGGCAACCTCCCCCGGTGACCTTGTTCTCGATTCCTTTGCGGGGTCTGGCACCACCGGAGCTGTAGCGCATAAGATGGGGCGGCGCTGGATTATGGTGGAATTGGGCGAACATTGCGACACGCATATCGTGCCGCGCTTGCAAAAAGTGATTGACGGAACCGACCAAGGCGGCATCTCAAAAACTGTCAACTGGCAAGGCGGCGGCGGCTTCCGCTATTATCGCCTTGCCCCAAGCCTTATCAGCACAGATAAATGGGGGCGACCTGTCATTAATACTGAATTTAACCCCACCATGCTGGCAGAAGCCATGTGCAAAATGATGGGCTTCACCTATGCGCCAAGCGAAGACCATTATTGGCAACATGGTCACGCCACCGAAAGTGATTATATTTACGTCACCACCCAAACGCTGGATCAGGCACAGCTGCAAACCCTTTCGGAAGCGGTGGGCGAGACCCGCAGCTTACTGGTGTGTTGCGCCGCCTTCCGCGCCAAAGATAAAGACTTCCCCAATCTTACGCTCAAAAAAATCCCCCACGCTGTCTTGAAAAAATGCGAATGGGGCAAGGATGATTATTCCCTCAATGTCGAAAACCTACCCGCCGCAATAAAGGAAGACAAACAAGAACCAGACCTATTCGAAGAGGAAACGTGATAATGGACGAACATACCAGCTCGAAACATATTAATGCGATTTCCAATCGTTTGTCGCTTCGTATCCCACAACGGGATTCGTTGGAAATTCTGGCACGCGTGGCGGAGATTATCCCGCTCGAAAAAGAACGTGACCTAAAAAGAGACCTTGAGACCATCGCCTCTGAATATCCAAGCGTGGAAGATTTTGAGCGCGACTTCCCATCGCTTTGTTTTGCGCTGGCGACAGGTGTCGGCAAAACCCGCCTGATGGGCGCGTTTATTTCTTACCTGCATATCGCCAAAGGCATTAAGCATTTTTTCGTGCTGGCGCCGAACCTCACCATTTATAGTAAACTGATTGCCGATTTCACCCCCGGCACACCCAAATATGTGTTTCAAGGCATATCAGAATTTGCGATGCAGCCGCCGGAAATCATCACCGGTGAGGATTATGAAAAAGGGCGCGGTATCCGCGGGACGGATTTATATGGTCAAGCCGAAGGCATTCATATCAATATTTTTAATATCTCGAAAATCAATAGCGAGATGCGCGGCGGTAATAAGTCACCGCGCATCAAACGCTTGTCGGAATATATTGGCGAGAGCTATTTTGATTATCTCTCTGGCCTAGAAGATTTGGTATTACTGATGGATGAGTCGCATCGTTATCGCGCCAGCGCGGGTGTGAAAGCGATTAATGAGCTAAAGCCAATCCTTGGGTTGGAACTCACCGCCACGCCGCAAGTGGAAGCGGGCAAAAAAGCAACCCCTTTTGAAAATGTGATTTATAGCTATCCGCTCTATAAAGCGATGGAGGATGGCTATGTCAAAGAACCGGCGGTTGCGACACGAGAAAATTTTAATGCCAAAAATTATACCGAAGAACAGTTAGAGCAATTAAAGCTGGAAGACGGTATCAATATTCATGAAAAGGTCAAAACCGAGCTTAAAATCTATGCTGATAATAATGACAAGCCTTATGTCAAACCGTTCATGCTGGTGGTGACACAAAACACAAGCCATGCCGAAGCGATTATGGCTGCTATCAAAAGTGATGATTTTTTCGACGGCCGCTATAAAGACCGCGTGATTACCGTTCATTCTGCCCAAAGCGGTAACGAAAAAGACGAAACTGTCGAGCGCTTGCTTTCTGTTGAAGACCCGGACGAGCCAACCGAGATTGTCATCCATGTTAATATGCTCAAAGAAGGGTGGGATGTCACCAATCTCTATACCATTGTTCCGTTACGGACGGCGAACTCCCGCACTTTGGTGGAGCAATCCATCGGGCGCGGTTTGCGCCTGCCCTATGGCAAGCGCACGGGCGTTGCAGCTGTGGATCGATTGACCATTGTCGCGCATGATCGGTTTGATGAGATTATTGCCGAGGCGAATGATGAGAAATCCATCATCCGTAAAGGTATTATCATTGGTAAAGATATTGATACAACCGCGAAAAAAGTGATTGAGATTCCGCCTACTCTTGATGCCATTATCAGTGGACAATCGGCTGTAGATAATCACGAAGGGAGCGTGTCAGATGCCCCAAAGCCCGCAAGCCAGCAATCGCCATTCAATGAAGACGAAAAGCAAATTGCTGCGGCTACGATGGAAGTGATTAAAGATTTCGAACGCTTACCAAGCTCAAAAAAACTGCTAGATCCAGATATTCAAGAAGAGATCGTCAAACGAGTCGAAGAAAAGATTAAACCAGAACAAGCCGAGATGGATAGCATTATCGAAAGACCAAATGTGCAAGAGGTGGTGAAAAAGAGCACACATGCCCATATCGAAAATACGATCGATATTCCGCGTATCACGCAGACACCAAAAAAGGATGCACAAAATTATTGGTTTGAGAAATTCACCCTCGACACATCAGGCATTGGGCGTTTCAATCCGGTTGAACAACAGATTTTGATTCAGCACCTGCGAACTGCCGAGCATGAGGAATTGCAAAGTGAACCCATATCTTTTAAGGAACAACGATTAGAGGATTACATCGTATCTAAACTGATCGATTTTAATGACATCTCATATGATAACCATGCCGATATACTATATGATCTCGCGGGGCAGATGGTGGCATATTTACAATCCTATTTGAGTAAAGAAGAAGACATACGCAATGTATTGCAATATCATTGTAAAGAATTGGCAAATGTCATCTATGCCCAAATGCAGCAACATTATAAGCGTGGTTATACGGAATATAAATTCACCGTAACGCGTGGTTTTCAGCACCTGAAAATGGGAAGCGTATCCTATGATGCGCAAGAAAAAGCGCGTTATTTCCGCAACAAAGTCGAAAAGCGCGTGCTCATTCGTGGCATGCTGTTTCATGGCTTTGCAAAATGTACTTACCCGATACAAAAATTTGATTCCGATACGGAGCGCCAATTTGCTGTATTGTTGGAAGATGAAAAGGAAGTCCAGAAATGGTGCAAGCCAGTGCGGAAAATCTTTCATATTTTCTACATGGAAGACCGCATCTATGAGCCAGATTTTGTGGTCGAGACCGAAACACATAAGCTATTATGCGAACCAAAAATGGAAAAAGAAATAACCTCTGATGAAGTGCTGGCAAAAGCACACGCCGCCAGAGAATGGTGCGCCCGCGCCACCGCGCATGAATTGCAACATGGCGGCAAACCATGGAAATATATCCTCATCCCACATACCGCGATTAAACCAAGCGCAACCCTCGCAGGCCTCATATCACGCTTCGAGAAGGAGGGGGAATGAAAGTTTCAAGATTAACAATAGAGAATTTTAGAGGCATCAAAAATGCCGAAGAATAAGCAAAAATTGGAATTGACGTGGATTGGCAAGGAAAAGCGGCCGCGGTTGGAACCGCGCATTTTGCTGGAAGAGCCGGAAAAATCTTACCACGCTGCCACGCGGGTGAGCGACAATGATATTTTCGACAATCAACTGGTTTTTGGTGATAATTTACTCGCCCTAAAAGCGCTGGAGCAGGATTATACCGGCAAGGTCAAATGTATCTATATCGACCCGCCATATAATACCGGTTCGGCGTTTGAGCATTATGATGATGGGCTAGAACATTCCATCTGGCTAGGGCTGATGCGGGATAGGCTGGTAATCTTACGAAATTTACTATCCGAAGATGGTTCGCTCTGGATTACCATTGATGATAATGAAGCGCATTACTTAAAAGTGCTATGCGATGAAGTGTTTGGGCGGCGGAATTTTGTAAGAAATATTATTTGGCAAAAAAAATATACAACCTCAAATGATGCCAAGGGGATACCCGATTCTCACGACCATATTCTTGTTTATCAAAAGTGTAGTGATTTCAGCCGTAATCTTTTACCTAGAACAGATAAGCAAAATAGCATGTATAAGTATGATGATAACGATGGAAAAGGAAAATACCGTACAGATAACTTGCTTGTAAAAAGTTTTTCAGAAAATGCTGTGTATCCAATCACCAACCCTAATACCGACAAAGAATATATGCCGCCAGATGGAAGCTGCTGGAGAGCAAAAAAAGAAACAATGAAAATATGGCTGGAAGAAAACCGTATATACTTTGGTAAAGATGGCAAAGGCGCACCACAACTGAAAAGGTATTTAAATGAGGTGCAACAGGGTATCGTTCCAAATTCTTGGTGGCCGCATGAAGATGGTGGGCATAATGATGAGTCAAAGAAAGAATTAAAAGCAATTTTTGGCACTGGTAAATTATTTGATACCCCAAAACCTGAACGTTTATTGCACCGTATATTATACATAGCAACCTCCCCCGGTGACCTTGTTCTCGATTCCTTTGCGGGCTCTGGCACCACCGGAGCGGTGGCTCATAAGATGGGGCGGCGCTGGATTATGGTGGAATTGGGCGAACATTGCGACACGCATATCGTGCCGCGCTTGCAAAAAGTGATTGACGGAACCGACCAAGGCGGCATCTCAAAAACTGTCAACTGGCAAGGCGGCGGCGGCTTCCGCTATTATCACCTTGCCCCAAGCCTTATCAGCACAGATAAATGGGGGCGACCCGTCATTAATACTGAATTTAACCCCACCATGCTGGCAGAAGCCATGTGCAAAATGATGGGCTTCACCTATGCGCCAAGCGAAGACCATTATTGGCAACATGGTCACGCCACCGAAAGTGATTATATTTACGTCACCACCCAAACGCTGGATCAGGCACAGCTGCAAACCCTTTCGGAAGCGGTGGGCGAGACCCGCAGCTTACTGGTGTGTTGCGCCGCCTTCCGCGCCAAAGATAAAGACTTCCCCAATCTTACGCTCAAAAAAATCCCCCACGCTGTCTTGAAAAAATGCGAATGGGGCAAGGATGATTATTCCCTCAATGTCGAAAACCTACCCGCCGCAATAAAGGAAGACAAACAAGAACCAGACCTATTCGAAGAGGAAACATGATAATGGAGTGGGAATGGATTTCATCTATTGATTCTTTCTTGACCAGCCTAGGGACATTCTTGATTGGCGTAGGAACAATCTGGCTAGCATATACAGGAAATGCGTTTAGAAAAGACAACAAGCAATTTGAACATAAATTTAATCTGGCCTGTGAAGCGATAAATATTTTTCACAACTTGCGAAAAGACATTCAGCAAATCCGTTCACCTGTGGCTAATAAAGAAGAAACCGAGAAAGCTAAATCCTGGCTGGAAAGTGATCCTTTCAATTTGAAAAGCCTTAGTGCAGCAATGGCTTTACTTCGTATGAATGAGAGACTTGATAATCTCCACAAGATGAACAAAATAGAAGCAGAATTTTGTACCATATTTGGTGAAACAGACGCCTTCAACACAATTAGAGATGTAAGGCATGACCTAATATTTTATGCACAGTCATTATTATTGGGGGATACTTCAGAATTCAACGAAATGGGAACCATTTGGCCAGATAGACAGAATGATGAAATAAGTGCTAGAGTTGATGGAGCTGTCGAAAATATAAAAAAATCGGGTCACCCCCACCCTAAGAGGCAGAAAGGGATAAGATAATAGATGAGCATATTTAACCCGATGTCTATCGCCTACTCATTTTCTTTTTTCCATGGGGCGTGGGGGATTTTGGGGCGCGGCGTTTCAAGATTCGGTGTTTCGGAGCGGGGAGTTTTCGTATTAGGTGTTTTGGTGCGGGTGGTGCGTGCAGGCGGGGATTGGGTATGAGTGGTTTTGGTTTTGCCAGTTTTCTGTTTAGATGCTGGTGATGGTTTTTCTTCCCTTACGTTCGGGGTGCGGGCGGCAATGATGTAATCTGGTTTTGTTTGCAAGCCCAGCGCGATGGTTTGGCGCGATAGGGGCGGGCATTTCACTTTGGCTAGAAATGCCGCCTTTCCGGTTTGCAAAATCGCTTCATAGACGGAAAGCACGCGCAATTTTCTCGTCCAATCAAAATAAGGATTAAGCCGCAGCGGATTTTCAGATTGACGATAATCATCAATACCAAACACCAGACGTTGCGTAAAATCCGCCGCCATATCGAAATAAACCCCCTTCATATGTGCAGCAGCAGATGAGGTGGTAGAAGGGGCAGCAATATTTAGCAGCATCGAAATGGGATAATCTTGCGGCGCGGAACGCAACCGCTTTAGAGCGTGGAATAATATATGGCTGGTGGCGCTATCAATCATATCTGGCTCGTTTAATATCAGCCAGAGGGGGCGCGGATTTTGCTGCTGCAAAATCTTCTGGCATATCATATCCAACCACAAGATTTGCGTTGCCCGCCCCTCTTGTTCTGCATCGCCCATATGTGAGAGAAACAAAAAACTATCCTGCCGCGTGTCTAGCCATTCCTGAACATGAAACACTGATGCGCTGGTTTGCATATTCAATAAATATTGATAGCGCGCCCGCACAAAAGCTGACCATTGTTTTTGCTCTTGAGAAAACGCTTCGGGGTCTTGAAAATCGCTTAAAAATTGCGGCAAAATATTATGAGATGTGGTACGATTTTGCTGCGCAGCCAGCCAGCCTAATTTTAAGTCCCTTTCCCAAACCGGCAGAATGGAAGCCAATGTTTCAGATCGCCAGCGATAATCATCAAACAATGCCCGATGATATGCGCCTATCTCTTCCTGATTTTGAGCTTCCGCAAACAGATTCCAATTCGCGCAACGTATATCCGCGCCGTTTAATAGCACATCTTTTTGCGGCTCATAAAAATGCGGAAGATGAGCGAGTGTATTATCCAGAATGATTGCCTGTTCACCTCTTGCGCGAATTTGCGCGAGCAGTTCAGCAACAGCTTGATGACGAATCTGCTCCTCCCCGCCTGTTACCAAAACCTCATAAGATGGTTTTGTCGATAGCAAATTCACCCCTGCTATTTTATAATCGTCCCGCCCCAGATATGACGTGATACGGGTTAATTGAGACGGCGCGAAAATCAATTTCTGCCGCATCCAAGCATTCGCAAGAACCGGAAAGAAGATGCCGTAAAGCAACAGCATAATTAGAAACAGACAAAAGAAAGATAATATTTGCCCCAAAGCGCCAGCCATCTCATAAAGCTCTTGCATGAGGGCAGATTTTATCGCTGCCGCATGCAGCATATCATCACCGCGTAAAGCAATTCCTTTTCTTATCCCAGTGGCGCTGTCAAAATATAAGAACACATAGTCAGGCGGATAAAGATTAAGCCAATTATCCGCAACGGCAAGCAGATAGGCTTTGGTTACAATCGCGGGATAAAAGGCGAAATGGAAACCCAGTAGGAATACTAAAAACAGGGGAATGATGATTTTATAATGGGCGCGCAAAACCCGCCCTGCCAGATGACAGCCAAACCAAAGCTGCCATAAAAGCCACCGAAAAAGACGATCACTATGATGGATAAAGCCGTCCATTCAACCCTCACAAATCAAGCTCAATATCCGGCGTGTCACGTTCAAGCTGCCCTTTATCTTTTGGCTCTCGCTCAGCATTTATTTGCGCGCCCTCAACTTGCACCGCAGGCGGCTCTATCCCTTCACCGATTGGATGATCTTTCAAAGATAGTTCACTTTCTAAAAGCGTTTCGGGATCAACCGAATTTTGCGTCATAGCTATATCTATCCCGAATAGGTTTTTCGGAAGGCTCACCTCTTTTGGCGGCTTTTGCTCATAAGCCTGTACCGCATCCAAAGCCGCCACCCGTTCGCCAAGATTAAGCTCCAAAATTTCGGTAAGCTCGTGGCGATCATTTGTAATGATAATCGCCTGCTCTTTAGCGCGACTAATATCGACATAGAAATTACGCTGATTGGCGGTGAGCGAATGGGTGCTATCAAGCACCGCAATCACATTTTCAGCACTACGCCCCTGCGCCGCATAAATCGTCGAACTATAAGCATAATCAATATGGCGAAGCTGCGGGTCTTCGGCGGCAAAGAAAATATTGCGCCCATCTTCAGTATGAATCTGCGCGCCCCTTTTGCTTATTTTGGTAATATGCGCTTCAGTGGCATTATATAAATTGCGGGCATTATCATTTCGTGTCCAGCGAATGCGATCGCCAGCTTGCAAAATAATATCATGGCTCTCATAAACTTCAAAACATCGCGCCACCCGTTCAGTGAGCGGAAAAGCACATTCTGTCTCACTTTGTGTATGACGCAAATATAATGTCTTATCATCTTGCCCAATAACAAAGAAACTATCATCTTTCGCAATCGTCTGGCGGGCATTTTTATGAAACACCAGAACATCGCCAATCTCATAATTATCGGCTTCGGTTTTTTGCGCGATTGTCATATGGTAAGACCGCAGCTGCATAATTTCGAGCGCCCCGCCACCGATCTCACCTTCGCTCACCAGCCCATTGCGGATGGTCTCATTAATCTCTTGGCGCTGATAATGGGTAGGCGCAAGAACCAAACTGGTTTTGCGCATTTCATCCGGAAGATTAAGCCAGCTTTGCGCCGCAATCTCGTTCATCTCAATGGTTTCCACCTCCAAAACCGCGTTTTGAATTTGGTTAAGAGCGGCGGTCATTTGTCCCGCCGCAGAAAACTCAACCGCCGCTTTTAATTGCTCATTTTTCTGCCGTACAATATCGGTCATAAGCGCGGTTTGCATTCCTGCCGCTTGTAATTGAACAAAGGGAACCCCCGCTTCGACAGCATAAAGCTGCGCCTTGTCTCCCATTAAAACGAGCTTTTGCGGCGCAAAATCATTTACAATATGCAAAAGCGCGCGCATCTGCACCGTGCCAATCAGTGACGCTTCATCAACAATAATGATTTTATTTGTAAAGCGCGCTTGCAGACGCGCCAAATCCGCCGCCGAATAATCTTCACTATTTTGATATTTTGTCAAAAACCCCTGCAATGTACCAGCACTTATACCCGTCTGGGACGATAGATTTTGACTTGTCGCAGCCGAAGGCGCAAGCGCGATAAATTCGGTATTTTTGGCTTGCTGCATAAGCTCTTTGAGCATGGTGGTTTTGCCTGTACCGGCATGCCCTTGCACCCCCACCACGCGATCCTCACTTTGTAAGATGAGCTGCACCGCATCGCGCTGTCCAGTGGTTAAGGCGGATGGCATGTAAGAGACATTTTGAACAGTCCCCTGCCCGCGCGCGGTCTCAAAATAAGTCAGCATATCCTTTTCTGCCCGCAGGGCTTTATCCGTCGTATAGGCTGTTTCTTCGCCGCGCAAAGCGGCCGGCACAAGATTCTTTTGTACTGGCTAAACGGCCACAGTCTAGCTACGACTTTATAGTTTTTTGAAAAATAAAGGAAATAAAAACAATTCTGACAAAAACCGTAAAGCTAAGTGAAAATTCACCTCTTTTGGGCAAAATTCGTAATTTTTTAGGCATACTATATGCAGATTACCACCCTAAAGCTAAAATTGGTGAATTTCAAATGGGACGGGCGAGAGTTATTCAAATTGGTTAAGTTTGAGCCCTCGCCTTAGCATTGTTGATTAATTTTCAATCAACCTTGCCTATCCCAGTCAATCTTCGTTCAGCGGGGTCAAATAACCAGTTTGATTGTCCCGCCTCGCTAAACTAACTTAGGCGCACCACATATATAAAGTTGGCCATAGTAGACCTCCTTTCAATATATTGTTTTACTTTATGCTGAAAGGAATTGTATAATAATTCTGTAATCAAGTCTACTTAAAATTTATCCCAAACCTAAGCCGAAACCAGCTAAAACACCTATTGACGCCCCTTGTAGCTATCTGATATATAATGATAAATATAGATTTTAATATATCTATCTTACAGTCTTGGTGATGAAAGTCTATTCGGCGCTGTGATATACGTTTTGGATGTCGTCAATTTCATCGAGTGCATCGAAGAGTTTTTCGAGGGTTGGGGCGGCAGCATCAGACACGGCGATTTGATTTTGTGGTCGCCAGACGATTGAGCCGCCAGCAGGGTTTAGCCCTTGCTCTTCTAACCCTTTAATCACCTGATGCAATTCCGCCATATCGCAATAGACAATATGTCCCTCTTCATGCTGCTCAACATCATCCGCACCCGCTTCTAATGCGGCTTCAAACAGCGCATCAGCATCCACCTCATTATCAAATTCAATCGCTCCAAGCTGGTCAAACATAAAGGCAACCGAACCGGTTTCACCCAAATTCCCGCCATGCTTGGAAAAGGTGGACCGCACTTCGCTCGCGGTGCGATTACGATTATCGGTTAAGGTTTCAACAATAATCCCAATTCCATCCGGACCAAATCCCTCATAGCGAATTTCCTCATAATTGGTATCACCATCATCAGAGCTTTTTTTGATCGCGCGTTCAATATTATCTTTCGGCATATTTTGCGCCCGCGCTGCCAGAATCGCGGTGCGCAAACGCGGGTTAGAATCGGGATCCGGTAGCCCCAGTTTCGCCGCTACAGTTATTTCTTTTGCAAGACGGGCAAAAATTTTTGCCCGCTTTTTGTCTTGCGCGCCCTTACGGTGCTTGATATTTGCGAATTTTGAATGTCCTGCCATATCTGCCCTTCCCTCGTCTCTTTATATATCTGATGGCGTGTTTTGCAAGCGCCCTTCTAACCTTAGCGGCGCGATTTTTTTCGCCAAGCCGGTCTTATCATCGGTCTCGACCACCACCCCGCAAAGGCTTGGCGTGCCTTGCGCAACTTCCAGCCGTCCGCCATTGGCTTTGGTGACGAAGCGCGCAAGCGGCGCGTCCTTATCCATCCCGATCACGCTATCATAATCGCCACACATGCCGGCATCGGTTTGATAGGCTGTCCCCCCTGGTAGAATTTGTGCATCTGCGGTTGGCACATGCGTATGCGTACCGACCACCAGCGAGGCACGCCCATCGCAAAAATGCCCCATCGCCATTTTTTCAGATGTTGCCTCGGCATGAAAATCTACAATAATTGCATCTGCCGCCTCCCCAAGAGGACATGCCTCTAATTCTTTTTCAATTGCCGCGAAAGGGTCATCAATCGGATTAAGAAAAAGCTGCCCGAGCGCATTAATTACCAAAATAGTTTTATCTCCCGCCTGATAAAGCCCTGCGCCCTTGCCGACGGTTCCGGCGGGAAAATTGCACGGCCGTAACAAGCGGGATTCATGCTCAATATAGCTTTGAATCTCAGCCTTATCCCAGACGTGATTGCCGGTGGTGATGACATCCGCACCCGCCTCAAGCAGCTCGGCGGTGATTGTTTCTGTGATCCCAAATCCGCCGGCGGCATTTTCAGCATTTACAATAATAAAATCGAGCTGCATTGTTTTGCGCAAACGCGGCAGGCTTCTGATGACTGCTTTTCTCGCCGCACGTCCGACAATATCACCTAAAAACAAAATTCGCATTACTCATCCTTACAATTAATCACATCTTGCTCTGTTACAATCGCATCGAGGCGTTTATCATGCTCTTCCCTAGGGCATTTTTTGACTTCTTGCAACGCATATGCCAAGCCGATTTTTTTTGTCGTAAGCAATCGTGATAAAGCACGATCATAATATCCTTTGCCATAGCCCAACCGATTGCCAGCCCGATCAAACCCGACCAATGGCAGCAACACAATCTGTGGGGTTAAGATTTGCGTGTCAGCTGCAGGTGCCGCAAACCCTAATTCCGAAACAATCAGCTCTTCTCCGCGCCATAAATGAAATGTCATTGCCGTATCATTTTGTTGAGAAGAAACACGCGGCAAAACGATACGCATACCGCGGGCGCGTAAAAATTCAACTAAGGGCAGACAATCTATCTCACTGCCCATCGGCATATAAGCGGCAAGAACTGTATCGGGCGCAAAATCATATGCGCTTATAAACTGATCACATAGGGCTTGCGCGGCGTGCGCGGCACTATCGGGCAAAACCGCGTTGCGCTTTGCCAATATTGCGCGCCTTAAATTTTGTTTTTCTTGCTTTATCATTTCAACATTTTATCACCCTGGTGAGACCGCACTCTATTTCGGTGAAACCGCCCTGGCCGTTGGCAATGATCCTCGGAGACCTACATAAGTAGGTGGGCACCGTATGCAAAAAGCCACAACCTTAAGCAGTGACAGCTCCCGAAAGGATCGTAAGGTCCCGAGCGTTTATCAACCTAACAAACCGGGCAGTCTCGTAAATCATCAATTCACCTAATGCTTTTGGCTGGTAAGATAATCCTCAATCTTCACAGTCAAAGCCTCCATCTGATCGGCGGTCTCACCTTGCCAACGCTCAAGTGCAGCTTCGCCATTGCGCTCCCGCGCTTCAGAAAGCTCATCAATAAGGGTCATACCGGCAAGCGCAATCAGCTCATGGGTGCTGGCTTTTGGCGCTTGCTCACGCACAAGATTAATCCGTCGGGTTAATTGGGCGGCTAAATTTTGCACTTGCTGTTCTTCCCCATCACGGCAAACCAATGATAAAGACATGCCGCCGACAGATACTGTTAGTTCACTCATCGCCATCCTCTAATATATTATCAATTACGCTAATCGCTTTGTCCAATTTTCGTGCCATATCTTTGCGTTCATTCAATAGCTCTTGGTATTCCTTTCTAAGATCGGTCATATCTGCCCTAAGCGCGATAAATTCTGGCCGGTCTGTTGGAGCGGGTAAATTCTGTAGAGCCGCCACCGCTTGCTGCAATTTCAAATTTGCTTGTTCAAACTTTTCCATGCCCTAAAATGATGCAGATATGTGGTCTCGTCAACTAAATATTTTGGCTAAATATTTATACCCAAAAGGATACGAATCTGGCATTGACTCCTGCGCATAGCTGACTATGTTGTGCCTGCTCAGATGGTGAGGAGTGAAATGGATAATCCAGATTCCGAAAAACTTGTATTAACCCGTATGGCTGCCGCCATTCGTGTATTAGCAGCAGATGCGGTTCAGGCTGCAAAATCAGGTCATCCCGGCATGCCGATGGGCGCGGCTGATATCGCCACCGTGCTGTACAGCAAATTTCTGAAAATAGATCCGCTCGCGCCAGACTGGCCAGACCGCGACCGCTTTGTCTTATCGGCAGGGCATGGTTCAATGCTGCAATATGCTGTCCATCATCTTGTCGGCTTTAAGGATATGACGCTAGCAGAGATTAAAAATTTTCGTCAGCTTGGTGCCATCACCGCCGGGCATCCAGAATATAACCACGCCGAAGGGATTGAGACAACTACCGGTCCGCTAGGACAAGGGATCAGCACGGCTGTTGGTATGGCGCTGACAGAGCGAATATTAGCGGCGAAATTTGGCGATGAGCTGGTTGACCATTATACTTATGTGCTTGCCTCGGATGGCGATTTGATGGAAGGCATTAGCCATGAAGCCATTTCAATCGCCGGACATTGGCAGCTTAATAAGCTGATTGTGCTTTATGATGATAATGATATTTCCATTGATGGGCGGCTTGACCTTACCGAAAGCGGCGATGCGCTCACTCGATTTGATGCAGCGGGATGGAATACGACCCGCATTGATGGCCATAATTACCAAGAAATTGAAGCCGCGATTGCGGCCGCGCAAGAAAGTGATAAGCCAAGCCTCATCGCCTGTAAAACCATTATTGGTTATGGCGCACCCAATAAGCAGGATAGTTCTGCCGTGCATGGCGCGCCTTTGGGAGAAGATGAAATAGCGGCTTTACGAAAAGAATTAAACTGGCAAGATGCGGAGCCTTTTACCATCCCTTCCGATATTCTTGACGAGTGGCGGATTGTCGGCCGCCGCCATGCCGGTACGCGTAAAAAATGGGAAAAAACATTGGCAGAGGCGGATGCCGAAACCCGCAACTGCTTCGCACGCCGATTGGCAGGCGATTTGCCGAGCAGCTTGGATGCTGTTATCAGTGAGTATAAAACCCAGCTTGCGAGTGAAAAACCCGATTGGGCAAGCCGTAAATCATCGGAAGAAGCATTAAAAGCGATAGTGCCCGCTGTCACAGAGATGATTGGCGGTTCGGCTGATTTAACCGGTTCAAACAATACCAAAACGCCAGACCAACAGCCAATTACGGCGGCTGATTTTTCGGGGCAATTCATGCATTGGGGCATTCGTGAACATGGTATGGCAGCAGCGATGAACGGCATGGCATTGCATGGCGGTATTATTCCCTATTCAGGCACATTCCTTGTCTTTTCAGATTATATGCGCCCTGCCTTGCGCCTCGCTGCGCTCATGCAACAACGCGTCATTCATGTTCTTACCCATGATAGTATCGGGCTGGGGGAGGATGGGCCAACCCATCAACCAGTTGAGCATTTGGCAGCCTTGCGGGCGATACCCAATCTGCATGTTTTCCGCCCGGCGGATGCGATTGAAACGCTCGAATGCTGGCAGCTGGCATTACAAAATAAAACCACCCCAAGCGTGCTATCGCTCACCCGACAGGGCTTGCCGCATTTGCGCGATGATAGTGCCGATAATCTATGTGCGGATGGCGCGTATGAATTGCGGGCGGCTTCTGATAAGCCACAAATTACCTTATTGGCGACAGGCTCTGAAGTGGGGCTGGCGGTCACCGCCCAAACGGCGTTAGAGGAAGATGGCATTCCCACCCGCGTGGTCTCCATGCCCTGTTTTGAATTATTCGATCAACAAAGCCCTGAAGTGCAAGAACAAATTTTAGGAACCGCGCCGCGCATTGCGATTGAAGCGGCAATCCGGCAGAGTTGGGATAAATATTTACGCCCACAAGATTATTTTATTGGCATGGATGGGTTTGGCGCGTCCGCCCCCGCGAAAGATTTATTTACCCATTTCGGGATTACCAGCGCGGCGATTGTCGAAACAGCAAAAGCCGCCTTAAAGAATTTAGACAAGGCTTAAAACAGACGAAGGAGATATAATCATGGTCACAAAAGTCGCAATTAATGGATTTGGACGGATTGGCAGGCTGGTTTTGCGCGGCATTATCGAAAGCGGGCGCAAAGATATAGAAGTGGTCGCGATTAATGATCTCGGCAGTATTGATGCCAATGCGCATTTACTAAGCTATGACTCAATTCATGGTACATTTCCGGCCAAAGTTGAGGCGACCAAAACCGGTATTCGAGTGAATGGCAAGCTGATTAAAGTGATAAGCGAGCGCGACCCGTCACAATTACCATGGGCAAGCATGGGGGTTGATGTGGCGCTGGAATGTACGGGGCTTTTCACCAAGCGGGCGGATGCGCAAAAACATATTGAGGCAGGCGCGAAAAAAGTTCTCATTTCCGCCCCAGCTACGGATTGTGACCTCACCGTTGTCTATGGGGTTAATGATAAGAAATTGCGTAAATCGCATAAAATCGTATCGAACGCCTCTTGCACCACCAACTGCCTCGCGCCAGTGGCGCAAGTGTTGGATAAAACATGCGGCATTGCGCGCGGCTATATGACCACAGTTCATGCCTTTACGGGCGACCAGCGGACGGTTGATACTTTGCATAGCGATATGCGCCGCGCCCGTGCTGCTAGCCTGTCGATGATTCCAACCTCAACCGGTGCGGCCAAAGCAGTCGGATTGGTATTACCAGAACTTGCTGGCAAGCTGGATGGCACCGCGATCCGTGTTCCTACCCCGAATGTCTCAATGATTGATTTGGTGTTTGAAGCAAAACAGAAAACCACCATTGAAGCGATTAACAAAGCGATTACAAAAGCTGCAAATGGTCATCTGAAGGGCGTATTGGGTGTATGTGATGCGCCGCTCGTGTCGATTGATTTTAACCATAATCCGCACTCATCAACTTTTGACCTCACCCAAACTCAGATTGTTGGTGGCAAGCTGGTGCGGGTGTTGAGCTGGTATGATAATGAATGGGGTTTTGCCAATCGGATGAGCGACACCGCCATTGCCATGAAAAAGCTAGGCTAAGCATCTATGCCGCTTGCCACGCTCGATACGCTCTTCAAAAATGAGATGCGCGGCAAGCGCGTGCTGGTGCGGGCAGACCTCAATGTCCCGCTTGATGAGGATGGCACTGTCCGCGATAGCACCCGGCTAGAGCGCTTAATCCCCACCCTTAAAGAGCTTAAAGCCGCGCAAGCGCGGATTATTATTATCTCGCATTTTGGTCGCCCGAAGGGGCAAGCCAATCCTGATATGAGCCTTGCGCCGATTGCTTCTGCTTTGGCGGGATTGCTTAATTGTTCTATCCCCCATGCCCCTGATTGCATTGGCGATGCAGCGGCAGCAGCCGTACAAACCTTACAAAATGGCGAGATATGCGTGTTGGAAAATACCCGCTTTCATGGGGGGGAAGAAAAAAATGATGCGGATTTTGCGAAAGCCCTCGCGGAGCTGGCGGATTTTTATGTTAATGATGCGTTTTCTGCGGCGCATCGGGCGCATGCCTCCACCCATGCGATTGCCAAAATTCTGCCTGCTTTTGCCGGCCGTAGCATGCAGGCAGAGCTAGAGGCGCTCAGCCTTGCTTTGGAAACCCCGCAAAGCCCGGTTGCGGCGATTGTGGGCGGCGCAAAAATTTCAACCAAGCTGGATTTGCTTGGCAATTTAACCACCAAAACTGATTATCTGATTATTGGCGGCGGCATGGCAAATACATTTCTTGCAGCCCAAGGGGTTAAGATTGGTACATCATTATGTGAAACCTCTATGCTCGAGAAAGCGCGCGAAATTATGGAAACAGCCCGCCAGCAAAATTGCCAGATTATTTTGCCATGCGATGCCGCCATCGCAGCTGAATTTGCGCCCATGCCTGCGTCCGTAATTGCCGATATAAATGACATTCCCGAAACGCAAATGATTTTGGATTGCGGCCCCAAAAGCGTCGATGATATTTGTGCTTGTCTGGATGCGTGCAAAACTCTAATCTGGAATGGTCCTTTGGGGGCGTTTGAGTTATCGCCTTTTGATATGGCGACCAATAAAGCCGCGCAATATGCAGGCGCGCTCACAAAGGCAGGAAAACTGGTTTCGGTTGCTGGCGGCGGGGATACAGTTGCCGCCCTTAATCACGCCGAGGCGGCGGCCGATTTCACCTATGTCTCGACCGCAGGCGGGGCGTTTCTCGAATGGCTGGAAGGAAAATCCCTACCCGGCATTGCCATACTTATGAATAAATAATGGAGGTCTTAAAATGGATAAACAGAAATTAGAAAAAATCGCAAAAGCTATGGTGGCGGATGGCAAAGGCATTTTAGCTGCCGATGAAAGTACGGGCACAATCAAAAAGCGCTTTGATAGTATCAATGTCGACAGTACGCAAGATAATCGCCGTGATTATCGGGAAATGCTATTTCGTAGCCAAACTGCAATGCGCAAATATATTTCTGGGGTTATTCTTTATGATGAAACCATCCGCCAAAAAGCAGCCAATGGCACAAGGCTTACGAGCCTTATCAAAAAAACCGGCGCGATGGCGGGCATTAAGGTTGATATGGGCGCGAAGGATATGGCGCTCCATGCCGGTGAGAAAGTCACCGAAGGGTTGGATGGGCTTTCGGAACGGATGGCGGAATATTATAAGCTCGGGGCGCGCTTTGCCAAATGGCGGGCAGTGATTAATATTAGAGGCAACACGCTTCCGAGTGAGGCTTGTATTATCAGCAACACACAGGCGCTGGCGCGCTATGCCGAGATTTGTCAGGCGCATAATATTGTCCCGATTGTGGAACCCGAAGTGATTATGGATGGCAACCATTCTATCGAACGCTGTTTCGAAGTGACGCGGCAAACGCTTACCAGCCTTTATGCAATGTTAAACGCGCAAAATGTTCACCTAGCTGGCACAATCTTAAAACCGAATATGGTGGTCTCTGGCACTAAAAATAAAACCCAAGCGGATATTGAGACCGTTGCCGCAATGACGCTTGATTGCTTTTTGCAAACGGTTCCGGCAAGCGTTCCGGGCATTGTGTTTTTATCTGGCGGGCAATCGGATAGTGATGCCACCGCGCATTTGGATGCCATGAATAGGCTTGGCAAAAAGCGCGGCGGTCTGCCGTGGAAATTAAGTTTTTCTTATGGCCGCGCCTTACAAGCCGCGCCCTTAAAGGCATGGAAAGGCAAAGCCAGAAATGTGAAAAAAGCGCAAGCGGCTTTTGCGCATCGGGCAAAAATGAATGGCCGCGCCGCGCAAGGCAGATGGAACCGCGCTTTGGAAAGAAAGAAATAAGAGAAAAGAAAATAGATTATTATTTTTCGCTTATCTTGAATTACCAGCAAGGTCAATAATTTTACTATCCGCTTGCCTCATAAGCTGCAAAGCGGTTTGTAAAATTTGCGCCGCATTTAAGCCTGCCTGCTCATACATTTTATAAGGCGCGGCATGGTCAATATAATAATCAGGCAATGTCAAAGTCCGGATTTTTAAGCCCGCATCCAACACCCCGCGTTCGGCAAGAAAATGCAAAATATGCGCGCCAAAGCCGCCCTTGCTGCCTTCCTCAATCGTTATCAATGCTTCATGCTCTTTCGCGGCACGCAAGATAAGCTCTTGATCGAGCGGCTTCATAAAACGCGCATCAATAATGGTCGGCGATAAGCCTTCCGCCTCTAATTGGGCGGCGGCAATTTTTACTTCCTGCAAGCGCGTGCCATAAGAGAGCAAGCAAATATTTGTCCCTTCCGCAATCACACGCCCTTTACCGAGCGGCAATATTTCGCCGCGCGCCGGTAGCTCAATTCCTACCCCTTCGCCACGCGGATAACGCAATCCGCTTGGGTGTTCATCAAAAGCCGCTTGCGTTGCGACCATATGGACAAGCTCGGCTTCATCGGCCGCCGCCATTAATACCATATTGGGAAGCGTACCGAGATAAGCCATATCAAACGCACCGGCATGGGTTGGCCCATCTGCGCCTACCAGTCCTGCCCGATCCATCGCAAAACGTACAGGCAGATTTTGAATCGCGACATCATGCACCAGCTGGTCATAGGCACGCTGTAGAAATGTCGAATAAATTGCGACAAAAGGCTTATAGCCTTCGCTCGCAAGACCTGCCGCAAATGTCACCGCATGTTGTTCAGCAATGCCAACATCAAAAGTGCGTTCGGGATAGATTTGGGAGAATTTATCCAGCCCCGTGCCAGACGGCATGGCGGCAGTGATGGCGACAATTTTGTCTTCGCGGCGCGCCTCATCAATCAGCGCGTTTGCAAAGACACTTGTATAGCTTGGTGCATTTGGGGTGGATTTTTTCTGCTCTCCCGTTGCAACATTAAATGTGCTTACCCCATGATATTTATCGGCAGATATTTCCGCCGGCTTATAGCCATGCCCTTTTTTTGTGACCACATGCACCAGCACCGGCCCATCTTCATCATCGCGCACATTTTCCAAAACCGGCAATAAATGCTCGATATTATGGCCATCAATTGGGCCGACATAATAAAACCCCATTTCTTCAAATAAAGTACCGCCCGTTGCAAAGCCGCGCATATATTCTTCCATCCGGCGGGCGGCTTCCTCCATCCGGTCGGGCAAATGTTTTGCCATTTCGCGCGCGAATTTACGCAAACTGCGATATGTGCCACCCGATAAGATACGCGCAAGATAGGCGCTCATCGCCCCAACCGGCGGCGCGATGGACATATCATTATCATTTAGAATAATCGTAAGCCGGCTATCCAGCGCGCCCGCATTATTCATCGCTTCATACGCCATGCCCGCGCTCATCGCGCCATCGCCAATAACCGCAACAATATTTTCATTTGACCCGCGCAAATCGCGCGCCACCGCCATGCCAAGACCGGCGGAAATTGAAGTTGAACTATGCGCTGCCCCGAACGGGTCATATTCACTTTCGGCGCGTTTGGTAAATCCCGACAGGCCGCCTTCTTGCCTTAGCGTACGGATGCGGTCACGTCTTCCCGTCAAGATTTTATGCGGATAGGCTTGATGCCCGACATCCCAAATCAATTTATCATAAGGCGTATTAAAGACATAATGCAGCGCCACAGTTAGCTCGACCACGCCAAGCCCTGCCCCCAAATGCCCGCCTGTTTGCGACACGGCATCAATCATTTCATGGCGCAGCTCATCGGCAATTTGCGGCAAATCGGCAGGTTTGAATTTCCGCAAATCGGCCGGCCAATGAATTTGGTCAAGCAATGGTGTTTCAGGTTTTTTCGTCATACGCTCTTCTATCAGCTTTTGCGGGTCACGACAAATTCTAATATCTCTCTTAATGTGTCTGCCCGCTCATCAAAACCAGAAAGCGCGGCTAAGGCGGCGTGCTTTTCCCTATCCAAAAACTCATTTGCCCGCGCCGCACCATATAACACAACGAGACTTGGCTTGCCTTGCGCTTTATCTTTTCCGGCTGATTTGCCAGTTCCTGCTTGTGTATCCAATAAATCATCGGCAATTTGAAAAGCGCGGCCAAGATGGCGGGCATAATCCTGTAAGGCCTGCTGCTCGTCTATTGTTGCGCCGCCAATTTGTGCCGCCGCATTCATCGACCAGCCTATCAATGCGCCGGTTTTTAAATCATATAAGCGATAAATATCATCACTCGTTTCAGGTATTGCGCCGCCGGTAAAATACATATCCATCGCTTGCCCGGCAATCATCCCCCGCCCTTGATCTTGTCCTTGACCTTGTCCAGCAACTTGCGCCAGCGATTGAACAAGCGCGAGTTTCACTTCAGCGTCAACATTTGTCTGGGTTAGGGTTTCAAATGCCAGCGCCTGCAAAGCGTCGCCTGCCAATATCGCCACCGCTTCGCCAAACGCCTTATGGGTGGATGCCTGCCCGCGCCGCCAATCATCATCATCCATACAAGGCAAATCATCATGAATAAGCGAATAGCAATGCATCATTTCAATCGCCGCCGCAACCGGCATTAATGTCTTTTGGGAAACAGAAAAAAGCGCGCCGGTTGAAAACACCAAAAAGGGGCGAAACCGCTTGCCGCCAGATAAAAGCGCATAGCGCATCGCTTCACTAACCGATGCCGCCGCGCCTTTTGTTGGCGGCACGAGCCCTTCAAGATAAGTCTCAAATGCGCTATTCTTCAACATTTAAGGGTTCAACAGCATCGCCATTTTCGGTGATTTTTTCAATCTTTGCCTGCGCATCTTTGAGCTTATTTTCACAATATGTTTTCAACTGATTGCCGCGCTGGTAAATCGCAATCGACTCTTCAAGCTCAACATCCCCGGCTTCAAGGCTAGCAACAATCTCTTCCAGCTCGGCGAGCGCTTGCTCGAAACTCATTTCCAGAATATCCTTATCAGTGATTTTGGTCATAATTTACCTCCCACAAATTATAATTTCCAACTGGTATTTTTCCATCAGACCGCCTCAAAATACCATATATCATCTTTTAGGGTTTGGCTCACTTCCCCGCGATGCACCAGACACATCATATGGGCAAGGCTTTCACCTGTCGCCATAAAATAATTATTCCTATCAATCGGGCGTTTGAACAAAACCGAAAACACGTCTTTGTCAACCGCGCGTTGCGGTGTGGCACAGACATCGCGCAACCGCGCCAGACCATTTTCATGCCCATCAATCAGAGCCTGTAACCGCTTTTTAATGCCGATAAATGGTTCATTATGGGCGGGCAAGACCAGCACATTTTCGGGAAACACGTCTCGTAAGCGCGCACAGCTATCAATCCAATCTTGTAAAGGGTTAGCGTCCGGCTCGGTCGGGAACAAAGAAATATTAGATGAAATACGCGGCAATATTTGGTCACCCGAAATCAGCACATTTAAGGCTTCACAAAACAGGCACGCATGTTCTGGCGTATGCCCGCTGCCCATTTCAACCCGCCACATATGCTCCCCGATCTTAATTTCATCGCCCTGCTGAATACGGGTGAAGGATTGTGGCAAGGGGAAAATATAACTCCCGAAACTGCCAAACCTATCTTTATACACATGCAGGCTTTCCTCGCTAAAACCAGCGCGCTGATAAAATCGTACCCCTTCTGGCGGCGCTTTCAATCCCGTATCGGCAGACATAATCCGGCACAGGAAATAATCCGTACGGCTCATCATAAACGCGGCATCAAAGCGGTTTACAATCCACCCCGCCAGCCCAATATGATCGGGATGCATATGCGTACCGATGACCCGCGTCACCGGACGGCCTTGCATAAACTCTTCAAAAACCTGTTGCCAATCCGCTTGCGCCGATTTGGTATTGATACAAGTATCGACAATCACCCAGCCATCGCCATCGCGCAAAATCCAAACATTTATATGGTCAAGCCCCATATCTGGCATTAGATGCCGCATCCAAAACACGCCATCCGCAACCTCAATCACCTTGCCGCGTTCAGGGGTTTCAGAAAACGGATATGTCAAGCCATGTGCTTGGCCATGCGCTTGGGAAGGCTTATTACTCATATATCTACCTTTCGTCTGGTTTATTTGCATCTTTGCACCAGAAAGCTAGCATGTTATGATCAATCTTCCAAGAGACGGCAAGAATGATTTTAACACCAACACAGACACATATCGCACAATGCGCCGCGCAGATAAGACAAGCTGCGCTTGTCGCCATGCCAACCGAAACTGTCTATGGGTTGGCGGCGGATGCGACCAATCGACACGCCATTGCGCGGCTTTATGAATGTAAGAAAAGGCCGCAATTTAACCCCCTCATCACGCATGTCAGCAGCCTTGAGCAAGCGCAAAACATCGGTGTTTTTAATGACACAGCCTTGCGGCTGGCGCACCATTTTTGGCCAGGTCCGCTGACGTTGGTGCTCCCTCGCACCCGTGACTGCCCGGTCGATCCGCTGGCATGTGCAGGGCTTGAGACAATCGCCATTCGGATACCACATCATAAAATCGCGCAAAATTTTCTGTCTGAATGTCAACTGCCATTGGTTGCGCCAAGCGCCAACCCGTCGGGGCGGTTAAGCCCCACACAAGCCACACATGTAGCGCAAGCTTTGCCAGATATTCCGGTATTGGATGGCGGCGCATGTGTCGTGGGGCTTGAATCAACCATTCTTGCCTGTCTCGATGATACACCCATTTTATTGCGCGCGGGCGGATTAAGCCGCGAGCATATTGAAACGCAAACAGGCGCACTCGCATTCTTGCCAGATGAAGCCGCCGCAACCCCACGCCTCGCCCCCGGACGCTTACCGCGCCATTATGCGCCACGCGCAGACTTACGGTTAAATGTCACCACCCCGCAAGAAGATGAAATTTTTTTAGGTTTTGGTGATAATGGCACATGCGCTAAAAATCTTAGCCCTAAGGCGGATTTAACTGAAGCGGCGGCAAATTTATTTTCTTATTTGCACGCGCTTGATGATATAGGGGCTGCAAAAATCGCCGTCGCGCCCATCCCCAATACAGGACTTGGCGAAGCCATCAACGACCGCCTCCACCGTGCTGCTAAACGGGATTAGAGGCGCGACTATCTTGCACGAATGGTAGCATGGGAATAGAGACGCGACTGCGTCTCCGGCGAATAGTTTCGCCGCCCCCGTGGAGGTATGGCACGAAGTGCCATTACCGTGAACGAGAAAATGACCGCCTTACCCGTGCAGCTCAAGAAAGAATAAAGACAGAAAAATGGTGCCGGGGTGTCTCGGATTATCTTACAGTTTCCAGAGTCTTTTTAGCTTGCGCCTCTTCTATAGGACTCCCACCCCGACATTATTTCACGAGATGGCAACCAACATATTTCTTAAAAAGAAATAGTTGGTGCCGGGGTGCTAGAAAAAACCAATACACTCATCGGCTGCGACGTTTTTACCGCAAGCGGCTATTTTATAGCGTCGCCACCCCAGCGCTGTACAAACGTTGGGATGGCAATTCGTTTTATGGCTGTTGCCAACAACCAGAGTGTATTAAGGGTTTCTAGACCCCAGTGCCGGATTTCTCCCGTCACTTAACTATAAACTACCATAAAAAGGGGCGATGTCAAAGAAGAAACAAAATGGGATGGCGCGAAGGATTAGAGGCAGAAAGATGGTATCGGGGTGAGGTACACTTATTTTCTACGTTCTCAGAGTCTTTTTAGCTTTCGCCTATTATATGAGACTCCCACCCCGACA
Organism: Parvibaculaceae bacterium; assembly: GCA_965199285.1. Taxonomy (GTDB): domain Bacteria; phylum Pseudomonadota; class Alphaproteobacteria; order RS24; family RS24; genus CBDDGJ01. The sequence goes on from OZ240687.1 coordinate 646,474, forward strand.
TTATTTCACGAGATGGCAACCAACATATTTCGAAAAGAAATAGTTGGTGCCGGGGTGTTACAATAACCAATGACATGATCGGCCACGACGCTTTTAGTCGGGGTGACCTGTTGTATAACGTCGTCACCCCGACGATGCAGAAACGACGTTACGCGCCCCCATATATTTATCGGAGTGACTTTTATTTATAGCTGTGTCACACAGCCACATGTCATTTAGGGATTGTAATCCCCGATGCCGACATTTGCCAACACTGTGAATAAACTACCATAAAAAGGGGCAATGTCAAAGAAGAAACAAAGTGGGATGGCGCGAAGGGTTAGAGGCACGATTGCCCCCCTACCTAGCGCGTGTCACTTATAAGTTGGTTCATCAGACACGCGCTAAGTTGTTGTTTTTAAGCATATCCCAAATTTTTACAAATATGGCGGAAAAGTGCCAGAATTTATTATACCAGAATTTATTATAAAAGCGCACGTTTCATGAGATATGCTCTAGCCTTGATGCTCAATCAGTAGGGTTGGAATATTCAGACAATGGCTTTTCACCGTCATCACTTTTGTACCCGGTTTACGCCCATCGCGCACATCAGAAACCTCAACACCAGCATCTTTCAATCTCTGTTGCGTTGCCGCTACATCATCAACCCGAAATGCAATCCCCCATAAATGGTCTTCATCGCTTTTATGCTTATCGGCGGCAATCACCTCAATGCTAAGAGAGCTTAAACGGAAAAACAACATATCGCCGCCCCATTGCGGCCGCGATAATTGGCGCGCTAAACGAATACCCAACATATCACCATAAAAATCTTTCGCGGCATGAGCGCTCTTGGTTTGGACAACCACATGATCCACCGCCATAATCGCGCCTGTTCCTTCAACTGGCGCAAGCGGCAGATTGTTCGGATCATTATGTCTGATGGCGAAGGAAAAAATCCCCCGCGCAACCTCCGCCGGCCACATGAAATGCTGCCATTGCCTCACCGCGCCGGTATTTTGGTCTTCTCCCCGCCCTGCCATAATCTCGCTTACCGCAATATTTTCGCGGCGCATTTTGTCTGCCAATGCTGCTAAATCATCAACTGCAAAAATCAATCCGCATAAGCCTTCACCTTTTGCTTCAATATGCTGGAGCATGAAATCGGCATAGTGCCCCTCCCCAATCGGCGCTAATAATTCAATATAAGTATTATCCAAGCGAAACAGACTATTTGCTGTACCGCCATTGGGGTGAATACCCTGCCAGCTTGGCGCGCGCCCAAGCATAAGCGATAAATCGCTGGTGGCGCGAGCAAGATCGGTGACAGCAAAAATAATATGATCGAGCTGTGTCATTTTACCTCTTTTCAAAACAAATCCATTTGCGGTTTTTCTGTTTCAGAAACTGGTTCCCATAATGTGGCATCATCATGCGCGAGCTTATTGACCTTATCCGATATGGGATATGCCGTAAAGCTGTCTTCCGGCGCGGGCTTAAGCAAAGGCGATAAGCGACCAGATTCTTGTTCGGGGGTTGTAAGCCAATCTTGCCAATCAGCTTCACCAATCATTACCGGCATCCGATGGTGGATGGATGTTAAGCGTGTATTTGCCGCACATGTTAAAATCGCCGCGCTTTCAATCTCGCTTCCATCTTTGCCCTGCCAATGCGACCAGATACCCGCCATCATAAATAAATCATCCGCTGCATGCTTTACCAGATAGGCTTGGCGGGTTTTTTGTTTCCATTCATAAAACACATTTGCCGGAATAAGACAGCGCCGCCGTTTGAAACCATCCCTAAAACTCGGTTTTTCCTGCACCGTCTCGCTGCGGGCATTATGTTGCGGGCGTTGCTGGGGGATTTGCTCTGCCCGCATCCATTCAGGGATGAGTCCCCATGTGACAACCCCCATCTGCACCGTGCCAGATAAACCTGCTCGCAAAACCCTGATTGGTTGGGTTGGCGCAATATTATAGCGCGGCTGCAAATTAGGGGTTTGAGAAAAAATAAGTCTGGCGCGAATATCCTCCACTGGTGATATAAGCGCAAATCGTCCACACATTCTATTACCTCTCTAAATCAAACCTTACCTTACTACCTTTACCGATTCCATATTCAGCCGCCAGTCCGGCATTTATTTCAACCACCGCCAGCACCGGCACATCTGATGATGTGCTCCGCAAAGATAGCGTATCATTGCGCGTCACGATTTTAGAGACACGCTTATTACGATCAATAAAAATCATATCAAGCGGCACATATGTATTCTTCATCCAAAATTTTACAATTTGCGGCTCATCATAAAGAAACAACATTGCCTGATGATCGGCAAACTCTTCGGGCTTCACATACATTAAGCCTTTTTGCTGCGCGGCCTCATCGCGCGCAATCTCTATATCAAACCGCACCTCACCGGTCAGTGTATCAAAATATATCACCTGCGCCCCCGCCCATGACGGGCAAAGCAAAACCAGCAAAAGGAAATATTTTTTCATGAATATAAGCCTAGAATAATTTGCCTAAATTTTATAGTGTTTTACAAAAGAGGAGGGAAAAATGACATATAAGCCATTTGATTTAACCGGCAAAAAAATATTGGTGACAGGCGGCAATGGCGGCATTGGCTTGGGCATGGCACGCGGCTTGGTACAAGCCGGTGCTGATGTTGCGATTTGGGGAACCAATGCGGATAAAAATGCCGCCGCCATCGAAACACTTTTGGCGGATGGAAATAAGAACGGGCGCGCCTGGCAGGTGAATGTCGCGGATGAAGACGCGGTCACTAAAGCTTTTGATGAGCTGCTCGATCATTTCGGGCGGATCGATAGCATTATCGCCAATGCGGGCAAAGGCAAAGCAAGCCCCGATTTTCATACAATGGCGGCGGAAGATTTTAATGATATTATTGCGGTTAATCTTAATGGCGTTTTCTTCACCTTGCGGGCAGGCGCGCGACATATGGTCGAACGAGCAGAAAAAGGCGACGCGGGCGGGTGCTTAATCGCCACCTCAAGCACCTCAGCCATTTTTGGCGCGCCGCGTAACGAGCATTATGCCGCCTCAAAAGGCGCGGTTGAATCGCTTATTCGTGGTCTTGCGGTTGAATATGCCCGTTATGGCGTGCGTGCCAATGCAATTATGCCAGGTTGGATTGCAACTGAAATGACATCCGCCGCGCAAGGCAATGATAAATTTCAAACCCAAGTGATAAGGCGGGTTCCCTTACGCCGCTGGGGCGAGCCGGAAGATTTTGCCGGCGCCGCGATTTATCTGGTCAGCGATGCCGCACGCTTCCATACGGGTGACAGCTTGCGTATTGATGGCGCTTATTCGGTTTTTTAGACCATATTCAAAAACTACCTATATTGTTAACAGGTAGCTTTTTGCCAGAAACGGACAAGAAAATGAATATCTTAACATATTTTTAGCAAATAGACCTGTATATAACATGTTGATTTTATATATATTTTAAAAGTCACTAATTATTTTTATAAATAAGTGGATTTTTCTGGGGAAAACAAAAGAATCAGAGTAATAAATGCCTACCATCCACTCATCACCCTGGCCTGGAAAAATCTGGGTCAGGGTTTTTCTATAAGCACTGGCTCGTCCATTTTCTTGTTTACCGCATTTCTTCCCTCACGCGAATGGCTTGCAACCACCGCCGTACCCCCGCAGGCATTGCGTAAGCGAATGATTACCGTGAACAAAAAAAAGCCTACCCTAATATCTTATATCTTATCAATTTTCTTTTTGGGTTTCTCTTTTGTGAACCTACCATCTATCCATTTCACGGTATTTTTAAGCCCTATCATTAGGGTCACAGTGATGATGGTAAAAGATATAATCCATATGGCTTGGACGAGATCTGTTGAGGTGTGATATTTATTGAGCATATCCGCCCAGACATTATACTCATGCATTGGCTTTTCCTTTCCGTTTTACATGGGTCAAACAAAACGGCACCAGAAAAACAATATCTGGTGCCGGGGTGTTGTAAAGACCATCCAATAAGAGCAGCCACGACACCTTTACCGCAAGCGGCTATTTTATAGCGTCGTCACCCCGACAAAATAATAACGACAGGAGCATCTGCCTATTAATATCGGGCAATAAGAGGTTTTAAGGGCCGCTTATTGTCGGCCACTATTGGATGGGGTTTACAATCCCCCTTTGTGTCGGTTTTGCCGACAACGCTAACAGACTATCATAAAAAGTGAAGAAGTCAAAGGAGGAAAATTCGATGGTGCAAGGGAATAGAGACGCGATTACGCTTTACTGGATAGCGTATGGAAAAAGAATAAGGGCGCGACTCTCTTTTTAGGGACCCACCTTTTCGCAGGCAATTGCAACGCAATGCCTGCATAAACACGGCTTATCTGCTTACGCTTCGCTTCAGCAGGTCGATGCAGCAATTCGCCGGACGCATAGTCATGCGCCTATTCCCTCGTAACCATCGAGTCGCACTTCTAATAATTCATAACTAAATTGAAAACATAAAATGGCACGCCCACAGGCGCATCGATGAGATGCGCGTCAATAAAAATCCTAGGGCGTAAGAACATAAAATGGCACGCCCTAGGGGAATCGAACCCCTCTTTCCAGGTTGAAAACCTGGCGTCCTAACCGATAGACGAAGGGCGCACTATTTACATGTGGGGGATGATATATCCCCATTTCATCATAATTTCAAGCGCCGATTAATGCAAAAGCATCATGAATCATGAATTGTATATCGCGCCGCCCTTGCCAATCATCGGCGCGCAAGTAACCCGCCAAATGACACTCAGATCGATGCGTTTGTAGAAATTGTCGTACCTCTTCCGCGACGGATGAAAATGCGATGGCTTTGAGGCTTTTTTTACCTGCCCCCGAGATGATGCACCGCACATGCCCATCGCCAACAATATCGGCGCGGACAATTTTCACATCTGGCAGCATGAAACGAGGCTCATGATTGCCTGCCCCAAACGGGCCTATTCTTTGCATGTCATCATAAAAGGCGCGGCTTGCACCGGCGGGCGAAAGCGCCGCCTCAATCACTAAATCACGTGGCTCATGCACAATTAATGGCGCGATTTCTTCATTCAAATAAGCGGTAAACGCGTCTAATTGCGATTTATGCAGGCTCACACCTGCCGCCATTGCATGCCCGCCGCCGCCATTAATAATACCTTTCGCAACAGCACGCGCGATAATTTGCCCGACATCAATCCCCTTAAGAGAACGAACCGAGCCTTTGCCTTCGCCCTTATCATCCCATGCAATGATAAAGCAAGGGCGTTGATATTTATCTTTCAAGCGCGAGGCAACAATTCCGATCACCCCTGCATGCCAGTTTTCATGCCCCAATATAATCGCAGGCGGCGGCGTATTTCGTCCTTCTAATGCGGTTTCCAAAGTGATGAGCGCATGTGACAAGACTTCGGTTTCTATCTGCTGGCGCTGCTGGTTAAAATCATTCAACCGCATGGCAATGCCTTGCGCTTCTTCCGCATCATTTGTCGTGAGCAACCGCACCCCAAGCGTGGCTTCACCAACCCGCCCGCCTGCATTCACCCGTGGGCCGAGCTGAAATCCCAATTCATAAATCCCAAAATCATTTTTACACCGCGCCACTTGCGCCAAAGCATTTATCCCCTGATTATCACGCATTTGCATGATTTTTATCCCTTGCGACACAAACGCCCTGTTCAACCCCGTAAGCGGTACAACATCGCACACTGTGCCGAGTGCCACCAAATCCAGCAGCGATAATAAATCCGGCGCAGTTTCAGAGGGCAGAAAATTAATCTCATCTAAATACCGATTAAGCCCAACCAAAAACATAAACACAACCCCGACCGCGGCAAGGTGTCCTAAACCACTTTCATCATCAGGGCGGCGCGGGTTAATCAGCGCATAAGCGGGTGGCATTTCGGTTCCGGTTTGGTGATGGTCAATAACAATCACATCCACCCCCATATCACGTGCATTTTGCAATGGCGTAAGTGCCATGGTTCCACAATCAACCGTGATAATAAGCGCCGCACCTCTACCCTTTAATGTCTGGAACGCTTCACGATTGGGGCCATAGCCTTCTTTGACGCGGTCGGGAATATAAACATCTGCTTCCACCCCCAGCGCCCGCAAATAACGCAGAATAATTGCCGAAGAGGTTGCACCATCAACATCATAATCACCAAATATGGCAATTTTTTCACCTGTCTTAAGGGCGTGTGCCACCCGCTTCACCGCTTGCTCCATATCCGTCAAACAATACGGGTCAGGCATGAGCGTGCGCAATCGCGGTTCAAGATAATCTTCCGCCTCATCAAGGACAACTTCACGCATTGCCAAAAGCCGCGCGATACTATCTGGCAAATCATAGCGCTGCGCCAGCGCCAGGCTATGCCGTTCATCGACAGCGGCAAGCTTCCAGATTTGTCCTCCCACTGATTTTAGATGGGATGGGAACAGGCTATCCATCTTCACCAAGACGGAATTTACGATGGTCTGTATGCCGCCCCTTAATCCATCTTACTGTGCCAGTTGAAGAGCGCATGAGCAAGGTTTCTGTCCATATTTCGCCATTGCGGTTACGCACCCCTTCCATCATTGAGCCCCATGTGACACCGGTTGCTGAGAACATCACATCGCCGCCCGCCATTTCATGAATATCATATTTATGGGCAGGGTCAGACACGCCCATTTTTTTTGCCCGCGCAATCGTCTCTTCCGTATCCAGCAAAAGCCGCCCTTGCATTTGCCCGCCAATGCAGCGCAAGGCGGCAGCGGCCAGCACACCTTCGGGCGCACCGCCAGAGCCTAAATATATATCAATATCAGAATCCGGTTCAGCGACATGGATAACCCCTGCCACATCACCATCAGGGATAAGATGCACACATGCCCCTACCGAACGACATTTTTCAATAATCTCATTATGACGGTCACGATCCAGCATACAGACCGTAATATCTTGCGGGCTAACGCCTTTGGCTTGCGCTAACGCTTTCACATTATCGACCGGATCGGCATCCAAATCCACCACCCCGTCAGGCAGTCCACCACCAACCGCAATTTTATCCATATACACATCCGGCGCATGTAACAAACTGCCTGCTTCTGCCATCGCAATCACTGTCATCGCATCGGGCATGGCTTTTGCGGTAAGCGTCGTGCCTTCCAAAGGGTCAAGTGCAATATCAACTTTCGGGCCAGCGCCCGTGCCGACTTTCTCGCCAATATAAAGCATGGGCGCTTCATCCATCTCACCCTCACCAATCACAATCTCGCCATCAATATCGAGCGCATTTAGCTCGCGGCGCATCGCATCAACGGCCGCTTGGTCGGCTGCCATTTTATCGCCTTTGCCAATCAGTGACGAGGCCGCCACTGCCGCCCGCTCGGTAACACGCGCCAGCTCAAGCGCAAAATTACGATTAATCGAACTTTCAATTTCTGACATGTCTATGCGTCTCCCTTAGAGTATAGATAAGATTGTTGCGACCGCTTGGATATTCTCTTCCCTTTCAAGCGCTTGCACAGCCTTATCGATTTTTGCGCGGTCAATTTCATGCGCTACCAATATCACAGCTATAAATGAGTCGCTATTTTGCGCGCGCTGAATAATTTCTTCAATCGAAACATTATGCGCCGCCAATGTGCTGGTCAGCGATGCCATGCTGCCCGGTTTATCAATCAAATTAAGGCGCAAATAATATTTACAAGCGGCGGGGCTGGCGCTTTCATTTTGCGTGAGTGTTTCGGCAGATTGCATAAAAACCGCGCGGTAATTACCATTGATAATATCAGCAATATCGCCTAGCACCGCGCTTGCGGTAGCCCCCGCGCCTGCGCCAGCGCCTTGCAGCAACAACCGCCCAACCGGTTCACCCTCAATAAGAACCGCATTCTCAACCCCTTCAATATAAGAGAGTTGATGGGTTTGTCTTACCAACATTGGCGCGACGATTTGCCTTATGCCATTTTCTGTTTTCTCGGCAATCGCAAGCAGCCGAATAACATAGCCAAGCTCATCTGCTGCTTGTATATCATGCGCGCTCACCGCACGAATACCGCTTGTTTCAATATGGTCGGGCTGCGGGATAATATCAAAAGCAAGCGCCGCCAATAGGCTAAGCTTTTGCGCCGCATCAATGCCTTCAACATCAAATTCGGGATCGGCTTCGGCATAACCTAAATCTTGCGCGCGGGCGAGAATGGGTACGAAATCCTGTCCCGTCTGCGCCATCTCGCTTAAAATATAATTGCAAGTTCCATTTAAGATGCCGCTAATGCGGGTGATCTGATTGCCCGCCAAAGCCTCGCGCAATGTTTTGATAATCGGAATACCGCCAGCAACGGCCGCTTCATAAAATAAAGGTGCTTTTTGCGCTTCCGCAAGCGCGGATAATTCAACCCCATGCACCGCCATCAGTGCCTTATTCGCCGTGATAACCGCTTTGCCCTTTTGCAGCGCTTGTTTTACCACCTCATAGGCAATCCCGTCACTGCCACCGACCAGCTCAATGACCACATCAATATCATCTTGTTCCACCAGCGTTATCGCATCGGTAAAAAATGTGACAGGCTTTAGCCCGCGTTCTTTTGCTTCATCGCGGGCGCAAACCGCGACAAGTTCACACCCTGCTAAGGCGCTTGCTTGCAGCTGTCGTGCCACTTCCGCACCGACAGTTCCCAAGCCGATAATGCCGATGCGCCGCGCCATTATTTCTGCCCCTTATATTTGTCGAAGAATTTTTTCAAATTGCGTGCGGCTTGGCGAATCCGTTGTTCATTCTCAACCAAAGCAATGCGGACATAATCATCACCATATTCGCCAAACCCAATACCAGGGGAAACCGCTATTTCGGCTTCTTGAATAAGTAAAGATGAAAATTCGATTGATTTGAGATGCCCGAATGGCTCCGGAATCCGTGACCACGCGAACATGGTGGCAGGGGGCGGCGGCACATCCCAGCCTGCTTGCGAAAAGCGTTCAACCAGAATATCGCGGCGGGCTTTATAAATTTTTCGAATATCACGCGATATTTCCGGCGGGCTATCGAGCGCTGCAATCGCTGCCACTTGAATGGGGGTAAACGCGCCATAATCGAGATAAGATTTCACCCGCCGCAAGGCTGAGATTAAACGTTCATTGCCAACCGCAAACCCCATCCGCCAACCGGGCATTGAAAATGATTTTGACAATGAGCTAAATTCAACCGCAACATCTTTCGCGCCTTCAACCTCTAAAATTGATGGTGGGGGATTATCCTCATCATAATAAATCTCGGCATAAGCAATGTCAGAAAGAAGATAAATCTCTTTCTCGCGCGCATAGCTGACAATCTCTTTATAAAAATCCAAATCAACCACTTGCGCGGTCGGGTTGGAGGGAAAGTTCAAAATCAATGCTTTTGGTTTGGGATGATTGGCTGCAACCGCCCGATCAATAATAGTCAGAAACTCTTCCTCTGTATCCAATATTGGTAAAGACTGCACATTTGCGCCAGAGATAATAAACCCGAACGCATGGATGGGGTAAGATGGGTTCGGCACTAAAATCACATCCCCCGGATCGGTAATGGCTTGCGCCATATTCGCCAAGCCCTCTTTCGAGCCAATGGTGGCAATCACTTCGGTATCGCTATTGAGCTTCACCCCAAACCGGCGTTCATAATAACGCGCTTGCGCACGGCGCAAACCATCAATCCCGCGCGAAGCAGAATAGCGATGCGTGGTGGGGTCTTGCACCACCTCAACCAGCTTATCGACAATATGCGGCGGGGTTGGCAAATCGGGATTACCCATCCCGAAATCGATAATATCAGCGCCTTGCGCACGCGCTTGCGCTTTCAACTGGTCAACCCGCTCAAACACATATTGCGGCAATCTTTTTATTGTCGAAAATTCTTCCGCCATCAAAAGCCTCATGGATAAAGCGGTTGCTGTTGCAACCCATCTGTTTCATCAAACCCAAACATTAAATTCATATTTTGGATGGCTTGCCCGCTTGACCCTTTAACCAGATTATCAATTACTGAAAACAAAATCACCCGCCCATGAATGCGGTCATCAAAAGCATTGAGCAGACAAAAATTTGAACCGCGCACATGTCGGGTAGCAGGTACAAGCCCCTCTTTCGCCAGCCGAATAAAAGCCGCATCGGCATAAAATTCCTGCAAAGCGGCGCGCATATCGGATGCGATTTTGCCGTCCTTGCTACGGGCATAAATGCTCATGAGCTGGCCTCTATTCATCGGCATTAAATGGGGGGTGAAATTAATCTGCACATCCCGCTTTACCAGCTTGGCAAGTTCTTTTTCAATCTCTGGCGTGTGCCGATGGGTGGCAACCCCATAAGCATGAATACCTTCCGCCACTTCGGCAAATAGATTTTGTTCTTTGAGGCTCCGCCCCGCACCGGTAACGCCCGATTTTGCATCAATGATAATATCATCTGCCTCAATAAGCCCGGTTTTCAAAAGCGGCACCAGCATAAGTAATGCAGCGGTGGGATAGCAGCCCGCACAAGCCACCAGATGCGCCTTTTTAATCGCGGCGCGATTAAGCTCGCTTATGCCATAAACAGCTTGCGCCAAAAGCGCGGGCGCGGCATGGGTGCGGCCATAATATTGCTCATAAAGCTGTTTATCTTCAAACCGAAAATCGGCTGACATATCAATGATTTTGACATGCTCAGGAATGTTTTTAATCACATGTTGCGCGGTGCTATGCGGCAATCCGCAAAGCGCGACATGAATCGCCTCCCAACGAATATCTTCAACTTTTTGAACCAGTGGCACGTCAAGCCCCATAAATTGCGGAAAAATATCCGCCAACGCTTTACCGGCATGAGTATTGCCAGCAAGCGCCGCAATCTCTACCCGTGGATGCGTCGCAAGCAGCCGAATAGCATCCGCGCCCGTATAGCCGGACGCGCCAATAATCGCTGCCTGAATTTTATCAGCTGCCATTATGCGCCCTCTTCATGGTTCATGGCCATTATCTCAGCTTCAGCGACCAACACATCATCAACATAAACATTGCCTTTGAATTTATATGTCGTACCCCGCCTGCGGATTTTTTGCACTTTAATATGCATTGTATCGCCGGGTCTTACCGGCTGGCGAAAACGCGCCTTATCAACCGACATAAAAAATACAATACTGCTATCAAGCGGTTCACCTTGATGCTCCAAATAATCAAGCACCAAAATCGCCGATGTCTGCGCAATCGCTTCGATAATCAACACGCCCGGAAAAACCGGAAATTCAGCAAAATGGCCGGTAAACCACGGTTCACTATGGGTTACATTTTTAATGCCCGTCGCGCTTTCATCCGCCACCATATTGGTGACTTTATCAACCAGCAAAAACGGATATCGATGCGGCAACAGCTTTAATATTCTGTCAATTGTAATAATACTGCCTTCAATTTTTTCACTCATAACAATCTCTCCCAATTAAAAAGGCGGTTGACCAATTTTATCATTGCCCGAACCGCCTGTTTTTTGAATGATAAGAAATTCTAGCGTTTCGAGAATTGGAAACTACGGCGCGCTTTGGCGCGACCATATTTTTTGCGCTCCACCACACGGCTGTCACGGGTAAGAAATCCCCCTTTTTTCAAAACCGGCCTTAGCTCTGGCTCATAATAGGTAAGCGCTTTGGAAATACCATGCCGCACCGCGCCCGCTTGCCCAGACAGACCGCCGCCGCTTACGGTGGCAATCACATCATATTGTGTATCGCGCTTGGCTTCATTTAGAGGCTGGCGCAAAATCATCCGCAACACAGGACGGGCAAAATATTTATCTTCCTCACGATTATTGACCGTGATTTTACCACTCCCCGGTTTAATCCAGACGCGGGCAATCGCATCTTTCCGTTTACCGGTTGCATAGGCGCGGCCTAAATCATCAATTTGAGGCTCGGCCGTGATAACCGGCGCAGGTGCTTCCGGCGGGATTGGCGTATCCGCGCTTGCGGCTGTTTCTGCCGCATCGGTTAGCGCTTCATCAAGATTTTCCAGATTGGTTTCGGACATCTCTAATTCCTCACATTTTTTGTATTAAGCTCAGCCACATTGAGCGTTTCGGGATTTTGCGCTTCATGCTGATGCTCAGCACCCGCATAGACCCGCAAATTTGATAATTGCTGCCGCCCTAAGGGACCGCGCGGCAACATCCGCTTTACAGCCATAGTTAAAACCCGCTCCGGATGATTGCCTCCAAATATTTTTTCTGGCGTTGTTTCTTTAATTCCCCCCGGATAGCCCGTATGGCGATAATATTTTTTATCGCTTTTCTTTTTGCCGGTAAATTTCACCTTATCCGCATTAATCACAACCACATTATCACCGCAATCCAGATGCGGTGTGTAAGCTGGCAAATGCTTGCCGCGCAGACGGGTTGCGATAATCGCCGCTAACCGCCCGACCACTAAGTTCTCAGCATCAATGACAATCCATTTCTTCTCAATATCTGATGCTTTTGCTGAATATGTTTTCATTATGCCCATCCATATTTTTATAATTCGCGCTTTATATGGGCAAATGCCAATCTTTGCAATGCTTTTTTATCCTAAATTATATTTATATAACAATATGTTATAATTATGGTATTATATTACCATATGCTAAACACACAAAATTATTAGATTTTATTGCTCTTAACATAAGTAATGGACAATGCCAGACAAATCACCGCGCCAAGCTGGTGAAATATCGCCGCCCAAAGCGGCACAATATAAATAAGCGTTATAATCCCCAATAGAGCCTGAATATAAATCATATAAGACAGTGCCCTGCTTATCACCGCCAGCTTCGCGGACTGCCGATAAGAGCGGAAATGATTATAAACCGCCAAGATAAAAATCAGATAGGCGACAATCCGATGGTTAAATTGCACCAGCGTATGATTTTCAAAAAAATTAACGTAAAAAGGCTGCATGATGAACAGACCAGATGGAATAATCTCGCCTGCCATAAGCGGCCAATCATTATAGGTAAGGCCGGCTTTACTGCCTGCCACCAGCGCCCCCAATAGCGACTGGATAAAAATCAGCCCAAGCAATAATTTCGCCAATCCCGCTGTCTCCCCTTGCCTGATAGCCGTTTCACGCGCTTGCGTTCGCCATAAAGATAATGCCATCCCAAACACCAGAACAAAGATAAGCAGCGCCAGCCCCAAATGCGCGGCAAGCCGATATTGGCTCACATCAACCCGTTCAGATAGTCCGCTTTGTACCATATACCAGCCCATAAAGCCTTGTACGCCACCAAGCAAAAGCAGCCCGCTTAACTGCCATTTTTGGCGGCTACTGATTTGCCCGCGTCCCCAAAACCAAAGCAAAGGCATAAAAAAAGCCAGCCCCACCAAGCGCCCCAAAAAACGATGCGCCCATTCCCACCAAAAAATAACCTTAAAATCAGCAAGGCTCATCCCCTTATTGATGAGCTGATATTCGGGGATTTGCTTATATTTTGCAAAAGCAAGCTGCCAATCATCAGCAGAAAGCGGCGGGATGGCACCGATAATCGGTTGCCATTCAGTAATTGATAAACCGCTATCGGTCAGTCGGGTGAGCCCGCCGACAATCACCATTAGCGCGACAAGAAAGGCGATAAAAAACAGCCATAGGGCAACTTGCTTATCACTTTTGCGTGACATATTATAGGCGATCATTGACATGGGCGGCATGATAGCAAAGCCGCGATTAAATAGCAAAGGAACGCATGAAAATGGCAAAGCCATATTTGCCCATCAGATTACGAAAATTTATCGGGATGATTCTCATCTTGCTATTTTTATTCATTTACACGCTTCTTATCGTGGCGCTGGCGACCAGCAGCCATGTGCCGGAAAGTGGTCTCATCCAGTTTCTGTTTTATCTGGTTACTGGCCTTGCATGGACCCCACCGGTTGCGCTTATCATTTGGTGGATGCAGCGGCCAGATGAATAAATATTATTCGGCTTCCCAGAATTTCATGAAAGCTGGTTCAGGGCTTGGCTGAAATTCAGTTTCATCCAAAGCCGCCAAAGCCCGCGCCCGGTCTTCAACGGTAAACTCGCCAGTGGTCAGACAAAATTCAACCGCATTACCGCTTGGATCGGCAGTGTAAATTGAGTGACACCAATTATGGTCAATCTCAAACACCGCCAAACCTTCCGCCATCCACCGCTTGCGCCATGCCTCTAGCTCGTCTTTACTGGCGACAGAAAAAGAATAATGATTGGTCATTGGCGGCAGTTTAGCAGACGCATTTAGATCATAGACAAACTCATCTTGCCCCGGCACATCATGCAATTCCCAAAATGCGATGAAGCGGCTATCATCGCCATCCATACGGTAAAAAAAATGTTTTCCCCAGCCGCCTGTGCTAATTGGCGCGATTTCGACCTTTACCAATTCAAACCCCATAATGCGCTCATAAAAATCATGCGTCGCTTTCATATCTTTTGTCGCTAATGCCAAATGATGATAGGCCATTATTTGCTCTCCTTATCTGTGTTTTTATCAACCATCGCCATCACATCCTGGCTGGCGCTAGCATCGGGGGCGGCAATCTCCACCACCCGCTCATCAATATCATCATATTCCAACCGCAATGCGCGGCTCATCACCGCATGCATCATATAGGTACAAGTGATATAGGTAAGTTCTAAAATCTCTTCATCCGATAAATCGGCTTTCAGCGCCGTCACCACCTCTTCCGGCACGCGCCCATATTGCAGCACAAGCGCATCCGCATAAGCCAGCACCGCGCGCTCAATTTTGGAAAAACAATCCGCCACCTGCCAGTGCGGAATGGCGGTGATTTGCTCTTCACTTAAGCCAACATCGCGACAGGCTTTACAATGTTGCGAAAACACAAATTGCGAGCCCACCGTAAACCCTGCCCGCGTTTGCCCCAACTCGCGCAAGGCTGGATTAATTTTTCGCTCAGATGAACGATAAAACTGAAAGCCTTCGGTTGTGTGCTGAAACGCATCTGGCACAATATTAAAAACCGTCCACCAATTACCGGGCGTGCCGGTTGCGGTTCCGGGTTGAGTAATAGGGTCACGCGCGCCAAACAGAAAATCAAAAATCTGATTGGCATAAGCATTATCTGCTTCGCGGCCTGCTTGTTTTAATCTTGGCATTTTGCTCTCCTTACTGTTAGGGTAACAAAACCCTGATTATAAGACAAATAAATTCGCCCCTACATCCCCCTTACATAGACACAAAAAATAGAGTAATTTTAAGCTCTATCAACATAATGGAAACCGCTATGCCGATTGATCGCGCCGCCTTCAAAGAACGACTTTTATCGCCAGAGCCTATTATTGCGCCGGGTGTATATGATGGGCTGTCGGCGCGGATTGCCGATCAGCATGGGTTTGAGGCTCTCTATTTATCGGGCTATGGGGTTTCTGCCAGCCTGCTTGCCAAGCCGGATGCTGGCTTTCTCACCGCCGAACATATGCAATTTCGGATTGAGAGCCTATGCGACATATTGACAACCCCCTTAATCGCCGATGCCGATACGGGCTTTGGCGGCACTGCCGAAACCGCCGCCACCGTTAAGGCTTATGAACAAGCAGGCGCGGCGGGTATTCAAATTGAAGACCAACAAATCCCCAAAAGATGCGGCCATATTGCGGGGCGCGAAGTGGTATCACGCGAAGACGCGGTTGCAAAAATCAAGGCGGCGGCGGATGCCCGCACTGACCCGAATTTTTTAATTGTCGCCCGCACCGATGCGCGCGAACAAAACGGCCTTGCCGAAGCCATCACGCGCGGGCATTTATTTCACGAAGCGGGCGCTGATATTATTTTTATTGAATCGCCAGAAGATGAAACAGAATTTCAAACTATTGGCAAAGAATTGGGGGGCAAAGAATTAGACGGCATCCCCTTACTTGCCAATATGGTGAAGGGCGGGCGCAGCCCCATAATTCCACTTGATAGGCTCGCCGCTTATGGGTTTCGGGTGATTATTTATCCTGTCGCGGCAATGGCCATCGCGGCGGCGACCCTTGAACAGGCTTATAAAAATATTGACACTGCAAGCACCGCGCAAAATCAGCTTAGCTTTAAGCGCTTAAGCAGCTTGGTTGGGTTTGATGAAGTCTTAAAATGAGCCTCAAATCCGTACATCGCCGCTTTTCACTTTTTCGATAAGCTCGTCGGTGAGGGGCTGGAAGCCATCCTCATCGCGCCCCAAAAGATAGAGCTTGTCTTGAACATTATTTAGATCATAAGCTTCACGCTTCAGCTTTGACTTTTGAAACTTAAATGTGCCGGTAATATCAAGCTGCGCGCCAATTCGTAAAAATCGCGGCACCGCATAAGCAGGCAGATTTTTGCGCATATGTGCGGCTAGCCCATCAAGGTCAATTTTCTCTTTTTCTTTCGGGATGAGATAAAGCATACCACACCGTCCATCGCGACCATCCACTTGCACGCCATAGACCACCGCGTCGGCTGCTTCTGGCACGCGCATAATCACGCTTTCCACTTCTGTGGTAGCGACATTCTCACCCTGCCAGCGGAATGTATCACCAATACGGTCGGCAAATTGAATATGCCCATGCGGCTGCAATGTCACCAAATCGCCAGAGTCAAACCACGCATCCCCTTCCTCAAACAGATTGCGGAGGATTTTCTTTTCATTGGCTTGCTTATCAGTATAACCATCAAAAGGGTTTTGTTCGGTGATTTTAATCACCAGCAAGCCGGTCTCGCCAATATCGAGCTTTTTCATATAGCCGTCAGCGCCGCGTTCTGGCTCATCCGCATCAACATCATAGGCAATAATCGCCCAATCCTTGCCCGCGCCGGGAGACCAGCCAACTGTTTTATCAAAATTGAAAATATTGACAAAACCAGTATTGCCTTCCGATGCGCCATAAAATTCATGAATACGCGGAATGGCAAAACGTTCCTTAAACGCCATCCAAATATCTGGCCGCAAGCCATTACCAATAATTTTAACGACTTTATGATTCTGGTCATCCGCCTTTTCCGGTTGCGACAAGAGATAGCGCAGCAATTCGCCAATATAAACAAACGCCGTGGCGTTAAATTTGCGACAATCATCAAAAAAACGGCTGGCGCTGAATTTACGTCTTAGCGCAAATGTCGCGCCGCTCATCAAGCAACCGCCTAAGCCCAAAAATAATCCGGTACTATGGTAAAGCGGTAACGCGCAATAATAAATATCTCGTTTGGATAAGCTCATCACCGCAACCCCAAATGTCGTGCTGGCGCGGAAGAGTTTTAGCCCGCTTGTAATGCTGGCCTTTGGTAAGCCAGTCGTACCAGATGTGAAAATATAAAAGCAGGATGTCGCAAGGGTAAGCACCTCGTCAGGGATAATATTATCATCCGGCATATCCGCAATTTCAGCCGCCAAATCATCATAGCCTTTGGGTGTGCCAGAATATCCCGCATCCGCAATATATAAAAGCTGCCCTTTATATTGCTCATCCAGAATATCAGAAATTGAGCTCATATTATCCAAACATTCAGACCCTGCCACAATCAAGCTGGGCTGAATGAGGCGAATACTATGCGCCAGCGCTTCATAAGTCTGGCTGGTATTGACCATGCCCGCAATCGCACCCAATTTCATGCAGGCAATAATCGCTACCACAAGCTCTGGACGGTTTTCAATATTTAACGCCACCGAGTCGCCATAGCTCACCCCGCGAGCGCGAAAATAATGCGCCATCTGGTTCACCCGTTGATTGAGCTCTCCCCAACTTATCGTCTGTTCCTCAAACAGAATTGCGGTTTCTAATGGTCGTTTCGCTGCATGGGTTTCAAGATAATGGACGAGCGAGGTCTCATCACTCGGGCGAGATTTGGTAAGCGTGCGCAAAGCACCAAATGTGCGCGGGCTTAAAAGCAGCTTTAGCAAGCGAAAAATATAGTGCGGGGTGGTGATGGTTTGCTCTTTGAACATGGGATTTTCCTTTGCTTGTTTATGCTTGTTTATACCAAGTCAAATTCAAATGCTTTTTGCAAAGCCGGGCGGGCTTTTAAGCGCGCTGTATAGGCTTGTAGATGGGGATGATTATCATTTAATATTTTCATGCGCTCCGCCATCATCAAAGAATGCCCAAGCATTGTGTCAGCGGCGGTAAAATCGCCCGCCAGATAATCTTTACCAACCATATCCGCTTCTACCGGTTCAATCGCTTTGGCAAGCAAGCGTTGCGCTTGTCCCAACGCTGTTTCATCCCGCCGTTCGGGGGGCAAGAGCAGCGTATGCACCACAATCGTATTAATAGGCGGCATCACCATTCCCTCACAATAGTGAAACCATTGCAAATAGGTTGGAAAATTTGGCGCATCCGGCGCCGGCTTTAGTCCGCCATTTTTATGGCGCTCCAAAATATAATCGGCAATCGCGCCGGATTCATAAATCGAAACATCACCATCTTGCAAAACCGGAATCCGCCCCAAAGGGTGACGCGCCCGATGGTCATCCGATTTCAAATCTTTAGGGTGAAACTCCATCCGGTTGAGCTCATATGGTAGCTCCAGCTCTTCGAGCAGCCAGAGCGTTCTTACCGCGCGCGAGTTTGGCGCAAAGTGAAGTTTTAACATGAAAATCCCCCTTAACAGCAATTCATCATAGCCGACTGTAACACTATAAATAGAATTGTTTCAATAGCCGAAACTCAACTATCTAACCGGCCATAATCATCATCATAGCGGATAATATCATCTTCTTCCAGATAATCGCCGCACTGCACCTCAATCATAATCAGAAGCTCATCTTCCGGATTTTCGAGGCGATGCTTATTGCCTGCTGGAATATAGGTTGACTGGTTTTGCGCGAGCAAAAATGTCTCATCGCCATTTGTGACCCGCGCCGTGCCACTGACCACCACCCAATGTTCGCTGCGATGCTGATGCGATTGTAGGCTAAGCGCGGCGCGCGGGTTTACCTCTATGCGTTTTAACTTATAGCCATTTACATGCTGCAATACAGTATAACTCCCCCATGGGCGGTACACTTTTGCAAAGGTTTTATGAGCGGGATGATTTTGTGCCTTAAGCTGCGCCGCAATTTTCCCTATATTCTGGGCTTGGGCTTTATCGGCAATAAGCAAAGCATCGGGGGTATCTGCGATAATTAAATCCCGAAGCCCTAAGCTCGCAATTATTCTGCTTTGGGAATGAATAATGCAATCTTGCACATCGTCCAACAACATCTCCCCCATTATATGATTATTATCCGCGTCGGTTTTATAAAGGCCGCCAAACTCAAGCCATGAGCCAATATCAGACCAGCCTATATCGCAAGCCACAATCGCAATATTATCTGCCTTTTCAAACACGGCATAATCTATCGAAATATCGTGCACGTCTTCAAAATCAGCCGCCGCAATTTCATAGTGCCGCCCCTTATCCCCCTGCATGGGAGGCGCATTTTCAAAAGCATTGACACAAGCATTAATAATATCCGGACAATGCGTTTGCATTTCGTTTAAGATAATATCCGTCCGCATGCAGAACATGCCTGTATTCCAGTAAAAATTCCCTGCCTCAATATAGCCTTGCGCGGTTTTCTTATCTGGCTTTTCAACAAATCGTTTCACCTTATGCTTATCTGCTTCAATATAGCCATAGCCGGTTTGCGGCGTATCGGGCGTAACCCCGAAAGTCACAAGTTTTTCCTGTTGCGCCATCTCAATCGCCTGATCGATAGCCCGCAAAAAAGCAGCGTGCTGTTCAATTAAGTGATCGGCAGGAAGAATGAGCAAAATACAATCATCTCCATAGCGCTGTTTTGCATAGCTTGCCGCCAACCCTATCGCGGCGGCGGAATTGCGGCCAAATGGTTCAAGGATAAATGAGTGACTTATTTTGTCATGCGCCAGCGCATCATATTCATCTTTTGTGTAAAAGAATAAATCGCGATTGGTAATTGTTAAAATCTCTTTCACGCCCGCAATCGAAACCGCCCGCAAATAGGTTTTTTGAATGAGACTTTGGTCATCAATCTTAAGAAAAGGTTTTGGATGCGTTTGGCGCGACAAAGGCCATAATCGCGTTCCCATACCGCCTGACAAAATAACCGGCAATATAAATTGCGTATCCCCCATAATTCTATCTATCCCCCTTAATCAAATAGATCGGCATGTTTCAATGCCCCTGCCTGCCGGTCTTGTTCAGATAATAGGGGAAGCGTTTTAGCAGCAAGCGGCCAAGCTATATTTATGTCTGTATCATTCCAGATAATGCGGCGCTCATGCGACGGGCTATAATAATTATCGGTTTTATAGAGCAGAACAGCCTCTTGCGACAGAGATAAAAATCCATGCGCAAAGCCACGCGGTATCCATAATTGTTTTTGATTTTCAACCGAAAGAATGTCTCCCACCCAATGCCCAAAAGAGGGTGAGGATTTTCGAATATCCACCGCGACATCAAACACTTCGCCAGATACGCATCGTACCAGCTTGGCTTGCGCAAGTGGCGGTAATTGATAATGCAGGCCACGCAAAACATTTTTGGCATTTGCGCTATGGTTATCTTGCACAAAATCAAAACTGCCCTCCGCTGTCTGATTTATGGCTTGGGAAAACGCTTTTTGATTAAAACTTTCAAAAAATAAGCCGCGCGCATCTTTATGCACGTGCGGCACAATAATTTTTACGTCTGGGATTTTGGTTTCATGAATCTGCATGAGCCATTATCTTTGCAATTTTTTTGAGATATGCACCATAATCATTATTGCCAAATTGTTCAGCATATAGGGATAAGTCTTTCGCCCTTATCCAATCATTGCGCAAAGCGATTTCTTCCGGACAATTTAGGCTTAACTCTTGACGCTTAGACAGGCTTTCAACAAATTGCGACGCGCGCAAAAGTGAATCATGGGTTCCCGCATCAAACCATGCAATGCCGCGCCCCATAACCCGAACATTCAACGCATCATCGTTCAAATAAGATTTATTCAAATCGGTAATTTCCAATTCACCCCGCGCGGATGGGGTGAGTTGGGTAGCGCGCTCATAAACCGTTTCATCATAAAAATAAAATCCCGTCACCGCATAATTTGATTTTGGCTGCGCCGGTTTTTCTTCTAATGAAAGCACTTTTCCGGATTTATCAAATGCGACCACACCATAACGTTGCGGATCACGCACATGCGAGGCAAAAATACTCGCGCCGTGCTGCTGCTCACTGGCTTGGCTTAAAAGCGAGATAAAATCATCGCCATAAAATATATTATCACCCAAAATAAGGGTTGATTTATGTCCATGAATAAAATCTTTTGCGATTAAGAACGCCTGCGCCAAACCATCGGGTGATGGTTGTTCCGCATATGAAATAGATATCCCCCATTGCTCACCGGTTCCAA
The DNA here is from genome assembly GCA_965199285.1 of Parvibaculaceae bacterium. Taxonomy (GTDB): domain Bacteria; phylum Pseudomonadota; class Alphaproteobacteria; order RS24; family RS24; genus CBDDGJ01. Next base: position 667,817 of record OZ240687.1, read on the forward strand.
GCAGCCTCTTAAAGCCCGGCAAATCATGCGGGGTTGAGATGATGAGAATATCACGTATTCCCGCCAGCATAAGGCTTGCTAAGGGATAATAAATCATTGGCTTATCATAAATGGGCAGCATTTGTTTGCTTACCGCTAAGGTGGCTGGATATAATCTGACCCCCGCACCGCCCGCCAATATGATGCCTTTTCTAGCCATATTCTTTTCCCCCCAAAATATGTTTGACAATATCATCAACATAGTTTTGCCAATCGGGCAAGTCTATATTAAGGGCAGATTGAAATTTGTCACAAGCCAATAAAGAATTTTGCGGGCGTTGGGCGATAGCCCCATATTGCGCGCTTGATACAGGCTCTATTTGCGCGAAAGGGGTTTCAGAAGCCGCGCCCAAATCTGCCGCTACCGCAATTATATAGCACGCCAATTCATACCATGATAGCTTCCCTTTCGGGGTTAAATGATAAATACCGGATGATAAGGCATCTGTTTTTGCCAATGCCATTTCTACATATTCAACCAAAAATGTGGTTGCTGTTGGTATCCCGAATTGATCATTTACCACTAAAAGCGTCTCGCGGCGTTGCGCCAGCCGAATAATGGTCTTAACAAAATTATCGCGATAGGGGGAAACGAGCCAGCTCGTGCGAAAAATCCAATAATTATCTGTGGCGGCGATAATCTCTTCTTCACCAGCATATTTACTGCGCCCATAAGCATTTACAGGTGACGCTTTATGGGTTTCATTATATGGGTCTGGCGCGCAGCCATCAAAAACATAATCGGTTGAAAAATGAATAAGTTTTGCGCCCACTTCATGCGCGGCGCGGGCAATCTCGCCGACGCTTTTCGCATTTATCTGCAATGCGGTTTCGGGCTCAGCTTCCGCCTTATCAACCGCAGTATAGGCAGCGGCGTTGATAATCACATCCGGTGAAACATCAAAAATATGCTTCGACAAATCTTGCGGGCATAAAAAATCCGCCTGCTGCCTATCTAAAGCGATAAAATCATCCTTGCCGTGCCAGTGCCGCACAAAACTTTGCCCGAGCTGCCCTGTTGCCCCAAACAAAAGATATTTCATTTAGAAAACCCAGCTAATGTTTTTGTGTAAGCGCCCGATATAATATTTTCAACCCAATCCTTATGCTCAAAATACCATTTAACGTTTTTTTCAAGCCCTGTAGAAAAATCTTCAATCGGCTGCCAGCCCAATTCAGTTTGGATCTTTGTGGTGTCAATCGCATAGCGGCGATCATGCCCCGGACGGTCTGTAACATGCGATATGAAATCCGTATAATGCCCTTTTTCGAGCGGCTTATTGTCCTGCAAAATCTGACAAATCAGATGCGCCACATCAATATTGCGCTTTTCACAATGACCCCCAATATTATAAACCTCTCCCACACATCCAAACTCTAATACACACATAAGCGCCCGACAATGATCTTCAACATGCAGCCAATCTCGTATCTGATGCCCATCACCGTAAATTGGCAAGGGCTGGTGCGACAGCGCCTTATGAATAAGCAAGGGAATAAATTTTTCCGGAAATTGAAAAGGTCCATAATTATTAGAACAATTTGTCGTTACCACAGGCAAGCCATAGGTATGGTGATAGGAATTTACCAAATGATTGCTCGCCGCTTTACTGGCCGCATAAGGGCTTCTTGGCTGATATGGGGTGGTTTCACAAAAAGGCGGCTCATCCTCCCTAAGCGTGCCATAGACTTCATCGGTCGAAATATGCACAAAGCGAAACTTATCTTTCGCCTCCCCCGATAGGGTTTGCCAAAACCCGTGCGCCGCTTCTAATAAATTAAATGTCCCGCTAATATTGGTTTGGATAAAATTCGAGGGCGCATCAATGCTTCTATCAACATGCGTTTCTGCCGCAAAATGGATAATTGCGCGAAACTTGTAAGTCGCAAATAAATCATCCAGACAATTTTTATCATTAATATCACCATGTACAAAAACATGCCGCTCATCATCACGCCATTGCGCTAAATTTTCCAAATTTCCAGCATAGGTCAGCGCATCTAAATTGACAATCATCTCATCACGGCTATTCAGCCATAAGTGAATAAAATTGCTGCCGATAAATCCTGCTCCCCCTGTTATGAGTATCATCCGCTTATATCCTTTTTAGCACTATGCCTAGCCGTAAGCCCCAATTATCTAATCGTAATTGTCGATAAAAGGGAAGTTTAGCGGCAAATATAAAGCGTTCATAGATATTTTTTTGCCGATAGGTTTGAAGGGCGTTAAGGATCAGTTTTGCGTCATCTGTTAACATGTCGTCAAATTTTTTGAGAATGGCCTCATTACGGATTATTTCTTTTTTATATGAGCCATCAACAAGGCGCCATAAACGATTTACACGCTGCTGCCATTTTATATTACTGCCCACCAAATTATGGCCATGCTGCCGGTATTTTATAACAATATCATTGTCATATATAACTTCTCCGCCAATCGCCGAAACCAGAATATAGAATACCCAATCATGCGAGGTGACAATACAATCTTCATCAACACGCGCCCATAATGCCCGCGCTGCGGCATTGAACATCATTGTATTTCCACCAGCAATAGACTGAAATAAAGCGTTTCGAAAATGCGGCTTGCGGCGGTGAAAAAATGATTGCCCCTTAACCTCCCCCCCTTTATCAACAATATAGCTGCGCGCGCCATAAAGAGCCGGAATATCTTCCGCAATAGCCTGCAAATATTCCAGCCCTTGCGCTAGCTTATGCGGCAGCCATATATCATCCTGATCTGAGAATGCGAAATAATCTGCCTTAATTTTCTTATTTTGCAATAAGGATACAAAATGCGCCGCAAACCCTTTGCCGGGGCCCTTCAAAATTTTAAGCCTATCCTTACCCCATAGAGATTGATAATGCTTGAGAATAGTGAGTGTTTTATCATTTTGGCTTTCATCAGAGGCATAGACCACCCAATCCTGATATGTTTGTTCGGCAATAGACAGTAATTGCTGTTCTAAATATTTTTCACCATTATATGTGCATAATAATATAGCAATTTTTGGCATTTATGACCTTAAATCTTACTTTTGTCTTTTAGGCTGTATTACGGGCTATTGCCCTCCTGTCTCAAATAAAAGTTCATATTTTACAATATATTACGCATAGAATATTTTTATAAGCTGGTTTTTTCATAATTTCCCTTTTATATCAACAATATGAGGTTTCTTCGTAGGTTAAATATTTGTCTGAATATGCGCATGAAGGTAAGGCTATTTATATATTATTTTTGTTCCCTCAGATTCAAATCGAAAAGGAACATGCACAAGCGGCGCAAGCGCCTTTTTCACTTTATCTTGTTGTTCTGGCGCAACAAAAAACAAAATAAAACCGCCCCCGCCAGCACCCAAAAGTTTACCGCCAATCGCCCCCGCCTCTTGCGCGCGTTTATATATGTCGTCAATCACCGTGGAGCTTATACCATCGGTTAAGCTCTTTTTATATAACCAATTTTCATGCAGCATTTTGCCAAAATCATATAGGTCACTTTCTGTTTCAAGCATTTTGACGGCATCATCTACCATAGCCTGCATGGTTTTTAGCTCTTTTTCTTTGGCGCCAAAATTCTGTATTTGCGCTTGCGCTAATTGCGAGGCAAACCGCGTAATGCCGGTAAAAAAGAGCATAAGATGATCATTGAGATCGGCTTTGCGGGCATCTGAAATATTGACAGGGGTTACGTTAATATCTCCATCTCCAGCCCCAAAATCAATCCGGTTAAACCCACCGCAGGCAACCGCAATCTGGTCTTGCGCGCCGACAGCTTCTTGTAAAACCTCACGCTCTATATAGATTGCTTGTTCAGCTAATTCTATTGCTGATAATGTTTGGCCTTGCAAATGCCGCAATATATTAATCAAGCCAACGACAAAAGAAGAGCTTGACCCTAGCCCAGATCGCGCCGGTAAATCAGAGGAGTGATGTATCTCCACTCCATAGGAAAGTGCCTCTTCCTGCAAGCAAGCCCGCACCGCAGGGTGTTGAATATCAACAATCGCTTTAACATTTTCGACCTGTGAATAGGTGATACGATAATTATAGTCAAAAAAGGGCGGAAGTTCGCGACATGTCAAATAGCTATATTTGTCGAAACTCGTCGAAACAACAGCGCCGCCATGTTGCAAATACCAGTCGGGATAATCTGTTCCGCCGCCAAAAAAAGAAATACGAAAAGGCGTTCTTGATATAATCATAATTAATCATTTCCCATACCATATTAACAATCCGTTATACTATAATTAGTATGTAATGTACTTAAAAGCAAACAAAATAATCGTGAAACAGGATTATTGGTTTAAAATCCAAAAACCGCCTTTTCAACGCATTCGCATAGGCTATGTTCAAGCACAATATGCAGCTCTTGGATTGTTGCTGTCGTTTGTCCCGGCGCAATTACACAATAATCGCACAAATCCTTTGCAGCACCGCCAGCATGGCCTGTTAACACAATAGAGGTTACGGATTTACGTTTGCAAACTTCGAGCGCTCGTAAGATATTAGGCGAGTTTCCTGATGTTGTGACCCCCAAAAACATATCACCAGATTGTAATTTACCTTCAAGCTGGCGCGAGAAGACATGCTCAAACCCATAATCATTCCCAATTGCGGTTAAAATAGAACTATCTGTGGTGAGCGCTTCAGCCGGTAAGGGGGCGCGATCACGCGCTAATTTGCTCACAAATTCAGCAACTAAATGCTGTGCATCGGCAGCCGATCCGCCATTGCCTGCGACATAAAGCCGTCCACCATTTTTATAGCATTGAATAAGCGCGGCACAGGCGGCAGAAAAAACCTGTATCATATCCGCATTATTTAACATGGCCTGTTTTGCCTCTATCGATGCTTCCAAATTATGTTTAAGTGATGCAGTAATATTATCAATATCCATTTTTGAACCTAATTTCAAACTCCGCGCATAAACCTGCATCCACATATGCCGACTTAGGCAAATTAAAGCTGATAAACAAAATAAATTATTCCTTGTCAAGGCAAAACGGATATATTAGGGAAGAGGGAATAATGCAAATGGTCAAACAATTTTCAAAAGCAGATATATTTGCCGCTCTTAAAACCTATGAATTGTGGCTTTATTGGTCGTTCCAAGACGTACGCTTGCGATACCGGCGGTCGCTTATTGGTCCGTTTTGGATTACCATTAGCATGGGTATTTTTATTGCCGCTTTGGGCTTTGTCTATAGCAAATTATTCAACACTGATGTGCAAGAATATTTACCCTTTTTAGCCGCCGGTTTCATTACCTGGACATATATATCAGGCCTAATGCTGGAAGCGCCCAACCTATACATTACCGAAGCGCATTTTATAAAGGATATGCGAATTAATTTGTTTATATTGATTTATAAGCTCATTATGCGTCATCTAATTACCTTTGCCCATAATATTGTGATTATGGTGGGCATATATTTTATGTTCTCGCTGCCGCCCTCTCTCAACATTCTTCTCGCCATTCCGGGATTGTGTTTGGTCACTCTTAATCTTATTGCAATCACCACAATTATATCCATACTTGCGGCGCGCTTTCGCGACCTTATTCCGATTAATCAAAGCGTCATTCAAGTCTTATTTTTTGTAACTCCCATATTCTGGTTTCCCCGCCTCCTCCCCAATGATAGCTGGGTTGTCACCATTAATCCTTTTGCAAATTATCTGGATCTTGTGCGCGCCCCCTTGCTTGGACAGCTACCGGACATAAATTCATGGTATAGCGCGGGCATTACATTGCTCATATTATCAATCATTGCGACAATCCTTTATTATAAAAAAGCGCATCGTGTCGCTTATTGGCTATAGCGGGTGTAAGGGATGCACAAAATAAGCGCCAAAAATCTATATCTTGATTACCCGCTTATGGGGGTATCAAACTTATCGCTCAAAAATAAAACGATAGACATCATAACGGGCGGTGCCATATCAGTGGGGCAGAGAATTTCTACCATTCGGGCGCTGGAGGATATTAGCTTTGAATTTTCTGAAGGTGATCGGATTGGTCTTGTTGGTCATAATGGTTCGGGAAAATCAACATTATTAAAAGCTATGGCGGGCATTTATACGCCAACCCAAGGCAAGCTATCCGTTTTGGGGCGGGTGGTATCAACGCTCAATATTACGCTCGGTTTTGATATGGAGGCAACTGGCTTTGAGAATATTATTATACGTGGATTGCTGATGGGCATGCGCCGCAAAGAGATTGAGCAAAAAATAGATGATATTATCAGTTTTACAAATCTCGAAAACTATATTCACTTGCCAGTGCGAACATATTCTTCCGGCATGATGAGCCGTTTAGCCTTCACGATTGTGACCTCCGCACCGACTGATATTTTATTAATGGATGAAATTCTAGGCACGGGTGACGCTGGGTTTTTGGAAAAAGCCAATCAGCGCCTCACCCAATTTATTGATCAAAGCCGTATTTTTGTGCTTGCCTCGCATAGCGATGAAGTCATTAACAATTTCTGTAATAAGGCGATTTTGCTTGAGAAAGGCAAATTGATTGATTTTGGCTCTACAGATGACATTTTGCGGACTTATCATAAGCGTGTAGAAAAGATGTCCGATCATGGATAAGATAAGAGAGCCTGTTATAAGCCAAGCGATTATCCTTGCCGGCGGATTGGGGACAAGGTTACGGTCTATTGTTAAAAATGTGCCAAAACCAATGGCGGATATTCAAGGCATGCCTTTTTTAGAGCATTTAATGCAATATTGGAAAGCCCAAGGCATAAACCATTTTAGTCTCTCAATCGGCTATCAGGGTGATGTTATAAAAGATTATTTTGGCGAGGATTATCAAGGATACCCGATCCAATATGTTTTCGAAGATATACCCTTAGGAACCGGCGGCGGCGTTAAGAAAGCGCTTATGGAAACCGACATTAAAAATGAATTTATAGTGCTTCTAAATGGTGATACATGGTATGAGGCGCAATTAGCTGATTTATCGCAAGCCGCAAAAACAACCACTGCGCCGATTATGATGAGCCTGAAACAGATAGATAAAAATGACCGCTATGGCGGTGTCACCCATGATGAAGAGGGTTATGTGATAGACTTCAATACAGTCTCTAATACAGACCAGAAAAAAGATATATTGATTAATGCAGGCTGCTATCTGCTTCATGCAGAACAGATGAAAACCCATATGTGCGCGCAGCCAGATAAATTCTCATTTGAGAATGATTTTTTAATCCCCATGGCGAAAGATAGGAAAATATTCGGGGTCATCCAAAATGGTAAATTTCTTGATATTGGCATCCCGAAAGATTATCAACGGGCGCAAACAGAGATAATATAATGCGTCTCATTTATATGTCCCCCCTTACTTGGCAAGACCATTATCAGCGCCCGCATCACTTTGTGCGATGGTGGCAAAAGACATATGCGGGCGAGGTTTTATGGATTGATCCCTACCCCACCCGCTTGCCCCGTTTTTCAGATATAAGACGGATAAAAAATCTTTCTGCTGCGCCGATGCATGATATTCCACAATGGCTAAGGGTTTTGAAACCGCGCGCCCTGCCGATTGAGCCGCTTATCGGCGCACAATATATTAACCGTCATTTATGGAAACCAAGCCTAAAAGATATTCGTGCCTTTGCCGCAGATTCGTCATGCCAGTTGATAATTGGCAAACCATCCGCGCTTGCCCTTCACATTTTGCAACAGAACCTATGCGCAACCACATATTATGATGCGATGGATAATTTTTCAGCCTTTTACACAGGGTTAGATGCGCGAAAGGTAAAGCAGGTTGAAAGCCAAATTATAAATCAGGTTGAAACGATCATCACATCCGCCCATGCCATTATGACACGTATCAAATCAAACGCCCCCGATAAACCCATTATCATGATCCCAAATGGTGTCAATCAAGAGCTCATGGATGTGAAACCCATTGCCAGAAAAACCAAATCCCATAAAGTTTTTGGCTATGTCGGCACGGTTGCAAGCTGGTTTGATTGGGCATGGGTTATTGCGCTTGCCAAAGCAAATCCCACTTCTGAAATCAGAATAATCGGAACTATGTTTACCCCGCCCCCCTCCATACGTCCGGAAAACATCACCATAAAACCATCTTGCAGCCACGCCCAAGCGCTTATTGAAATGCAAGATTTTGATGTTGGCATTATTCCGTTTAAGGATAATCAGCTGACCGATAGTGTTGACCCGATTAAATATTATGAATATCGATCTTTTGGGCTGCCGGTTCTCACCACCCCTTTTGGCGAGATGAAAATGCGCGCCTGCGAAAAGGGTGTTTTCATCGCCAATCAGCAAAGTGATATTCCGCACTTATCAGAATATGCCCTAAAACATAAAAAAGATACAAAGCAGGCTATGAAAGAATTTGTTCATAAACATAGCTGGAGCGAAAAATTTAATATATTAATCAATAATATGGGGAAAGAATAATGCCAAAAATTATCGTAACAGGCGCAACAGGGTTTCTTGGGCGACATTTAATGCCGGTCATGCAGCAGATATATGGCAAGCATGTTATCGGCCTATCATCGCAGGATTTTGACCTGCTTAATCCTGTCGCGATTGAGGATATGTTTACAACTCATAGACCTGAAATTATCGTTCACTTAGCGGCATATTCGGGGGGGATTGGCGCCAACCGCACCTATCCGGCAGATTTTTTCTACAAAAACTCTTTATTTGTAACGTTAATGTTTGAGATGGCAGCAAAGCATAAAGTCAAAAAGCTGATTTACCCGATGGGGGGATGCAGCTATCCGGCAACCGCGAGCTCCCCCATATCTGAAGATCAAATGTGGAATGGTTATCCGCAAGCCGAAAGCGCCGGCTATTCGGTCGCCAAAAAAATGGGAATCGTCGCGGCGCAAAGCTATCGAGAACAATATGATCTCAATTCGGTTGTCCTCATTCCGGGTAATATGTATGGCGAATATGATAATTTCACCGCACTCGACTCGCATGTTGTACCGGCAATGGTGCGCCGCTATTATGAAACAAAACTAAGCGGCGCGCAGGAAATTACGATGTGGGGAGACGGCACCCCTTTACGTGATTTTGTCTATGCGGGTGATGTTGCGAAAACCATTCCATGGTTTATTGAAAATTATGACAGCAGCGATATTGTCAATATTTCCTCCGGCAAACAAACCCAGATCAAGGAACTTGCGCAAACCATTAAGGATAAAATGCAATGGCAAGGCACAATCCATTGGGATACAAGCAAACCAAATGGGCAAATGGTTAAAATATTCGATGTCAAACGCTTGCATGAGTTAGGCTTAAGCTGCACTACCGATCTGTCAGAGGGGCTTGAAAAAACAATTTTCTGGCTTGAAAAAAATTATCATAATCGCACTGATGGAATAAGGCTGTGACAGGATAAGACTGTGATGGAATAAGACTGTAAAATAAAAAGGATTATAGTATGAGAAAAATCATTCCCACATTTTTAAGAAAACGAGATCAAATCATCAACCCTGATACAGACATTCCTTTAGAGGGTGCGGACGTTCCTTTAGAGGATGTAGACATTCCTTCAGAAGATGCAGATGTTCCTTTAGGAGATGTAGGTATTTTTTAGGTGCAGAATATGGTGAGACGATTTTATGGGAGCTCCCTGTCCAACATTGCGCTCAAGATTGTATCATAAAAGGCTCGACAGTGTTGGATATTGGCGGGCATATTGGCGGTGTCGCCATCGCTTTTTCGCGAATGGTGGGGGAAACTGGTAAAATCTATACTTTCGAACCGAATAGAGATATTTGGCCACATTTGACAAAAAATATTGCGATTAATAAGGCAAAAAATATCACGCACATTCCCTTAGCGTGCTTTTCATCAGATGGTCAGCTTTTAACATTTTACTCCTCAGATGGTTTTTTTAAAGCTGACTCAAGTATAATGTATGAAATTCCAAATTCCAATGCTTTTGAGGTTATGTCTATTTCGATAGATAGATTTTGCGAGCAGAATAAGGTGACCCCTGACTTCATGAAATTGGATATTGAAGGTGCCGAAATACATGCTTTACGATCTGCAGAAAATGTCATTAATCTTTATCATCCAGATATGATTATCGAATATTCTTCAGCTATTCCATTAGATCAAAATAATCCACTTATATTTCTAGAAGCGCGAGATTATTTATTTTGGGATGTGAATACATATGAACAAATATGTCCTGAAACTTATGCTGAACAAGCTAACCTTTTAGTCAACATATTATGCGCTCATAAAGATAGCCAAACAGCGAAGACATATCTTAATTTGGAGAAGGTGAAAATTTCTGAAAGCCGAGAGCGGACGATACAATTACCCCCCGGCCGATATATTATTGATGTTCAACTTGAATGTGATGATCAGTCGATGAAGCATCTCATGGCCAAAACCCAAAGCGAAGAAACCCTTATACAATTTTCTGCCCCAGGGAAACTTATAAAACAGCATGCAAATTCATGTCTTGTTATTTCACTTGATAAAACAGAAACAGTAAACATAGAGTTTTTACAAGAAGATTTATCAGATTACGCTCAAGGCATAAAAAATATAATCATCTATCAGATTAATCTCTAACAATTCTACAAAAAACAGAACAAACTCAAGCTTTATGTGTCAAATCAAATCTTCGAAAGAATTTCTGTATCTGAATATCCCATGATAGCTCTACTTCAGTCGCATATTTACAATTATCGACCATTCTTTCATAATCAGCCGTACCCATCAAAGCCATCGCTTCTTCGCGAATGGTGGGGGAAACTGGTAAAGTCTATACTTTCGAACCGAATAGAGATATTTGACCCAATTCAGATTGGCTATGTTTTTCTTCCCCTCCGGTGTCCTTATAGGTTTTATAATATATGAAGAGTGAGCCCGAAAGAATGATAAGGGTGATAATTGTAAAATTGGTTTGCGCGGTGAGAGATAAAATAATAGCCGCTTGGGCGATAAATACCGACAGGAATAATTTGATCGATATGATTGCGGGCAATGTGCCAACATAATGCGAGATAGTCAGCCTATCCGTAATTATTTTGGCGCATAAGAAGAAAGCAATTTCCCAGATAAAAAAGTGAAGCATAAGTTTTCCTTAGATTAAAAAGAGAAGGTTGGATTTTCTCATATCATTGTTTCTTCTTGTTCAAATAGTCTTGATATGCTTCAACCATCATATCCTGATCTGATTTTGTGGATTTCCAATCCAGCTCGTCAGAGGCGGCTTTTATATCAACGATACAATTTTTGTCAGCAATTTTGAATTGTTCTGGATAGAGAATTGTGAAACCTATTTTATCCAAAATAGTTAAGGCGATTTTTGTAAGATAAGAAGGAGTGGGGATTAATAGTGATTTTGAACGCGATTTTTTGATTAAGAATTGCAAAAGCTCTTTTGTGTTTATTTTCGGCTCCGATCCTAAATTAAACGCTTTATTTGGAAACCCTTTTTCTGCACTTAAAATTGCAGATTCAGCACAATCATCTTCACAACGAGGGAAGAAATGGCCGTGACCATTCCTTTTGTATTATATGGGTTTTTTCGTTATTGGTTCATCGTAGAGACGATGGATGATAGCGAGTCGCCGACAGATGTCGTCTTATCGGACTGGCAATTATTATTAACAGTCATAAGCTGGGTAGGTCTATGTATGTGGGCTATTTATATAGCGGGAAATTAGGGATATGGATTTATTATATTTTATAACCCCTTTTTTCGCATGGCTGGTTGCGGGTGGCACAAAAATTATAATCAATAGTCTAAAGGCCGGTGAATTAGCATTTAAGCAAATCAGCTATAGCGGCTTGCCGAGCAATCATAGTTCCATCGTTAGCAGTGTAGCGGCGATGGTCGTACTTCAAGAAGGTGTAAATAGTGCGGCTTTTGGGGGCGCGGTTGCGCTTGCCTTTATTGTCATTCTGGATGCCGCAAGTCTACACAAGCATATTGGTGAACAGGCAGCAGAAATTAATAAATTAAAGGAATATAAAGACGAGATGCTGCGTGAGAGTATAGGTCATACAAGAATTGAGATTATTGCTGGTCTTATTGTCGGCGTGGCAACTGCCTTTTTTCTATATAAAGTTTTTGCCTCTTTTTCGTTTCGCTAGCGGCTAATATCCTCAAAAAATATATCGATTGTTTCGCAAATATATGCTTAAATATTATCATAAAGTTCTGTATTGCTAAACTTAAGTGTAGTCAGTATATTATTAAGATAGGGTAGGGGGTAGATATATGTCTAATGATACGCAAAAGGACGTTTCTTTTGATAATATTGCGGTTGTTATCCCCTATTATAAGGTTACGAAACATATAGAAGCCGTAGTCGAAAAAATTGATAAAAAAATTAAGTATATTTATGTCATTGATGATGCTTGCCCTGACAAAAGCGGTGATTATTTACTCGCGAATTGTTCTGATAAACGCATTCGCGTTTTACAGCATGATACAAATTGCGGTGTAGGTGCAGCTGTCATGACGGGCTATCAGCAAGCTATTCATGATGGTGCCAAGATTATCGTAAAGATAGATGGTGATGGGCAAATGGATCCTAAACTCATAGATAAATTTATTTTCCCAATTATTCATGGGGCGGCGGATTACACGAAAGGGAATAGGTTTTTTAATTTAGAGCAAATCAGTTCAATGCCCAAGACGCGTATATTTGGCAATGCGATATTATCGTTTATGACAAAACTGTCTTCAGGGTATTGGAATTTATTTGACCCAACAAATGGCTTCACCGCCATCCATGTAGATGTTGCAAGATATTTGCCATTTCGAAAAAGCGGCTTTTTCTTAAAATTATTATCTTACCAAACGTGCGATATGAAAGGCTGAATTAAAATGAAGCATCCCCAAATCATCAATTTTGAATCTCTTAATCATAAAAGCCTATTACTTGTCTTAATCATTTTTTCCCTTATATTTCGCTTTTTCATCATCCTTGATGTTCCGATTTGGGGATGGGATGAACGGTTATATGTTGAAAATGCGCTAGAATATTATAATGGTAATGGTGCTTCTAGCCACGCTTCATTATATTCATATATTCTCCAATTCGCTTTTCTAGCTGAGCAGAATTATTTTACGGCTATAAAATTGATTAATGTGCTAATATTATCACTTGGCCTGATAAGTGTTTACTGGCTAGCAAGACTTTTCATATCCACTGAAAAATCAATGCTTGTTGTTTTATTATCTAGTATTATAGGGCATCATTCAATCACCTCCCATGCGATGACGGAACCGCTTTTGTTTTTGATACTCTCTTCATTGCTATTTGCGTCTTGTTCACTCTGGCTATTATTCTGGGAAAAGATAAAACGAGCTGATGCGCAGCATGGCTATGTCTCGCCTGATTATCGAAAGTTTATAGTCACTTTTTTGCTGGTTGGCGTACTTCCACCACTCGCCATCGCGACCTCCCCCAAATTTTATTCTGTTCTAACCATTATGGCGCTGACGCTTTTCTTATTAATGTGCTGGTTTTTTTATAAGTTAGGAAGCCGCGAAATCATAGGTGTAATCGGTAAATGGTGGCTCAAAGGCGGCGCTATTGCGATTGGTGCATTTATTCTCATTTCGACAATATTAAACATATATGTTTATAAGGGCGGAGGAGATTTTTATCATAATCTTACAAGTCAGGTAACATTAGAGGTGTTCTTCGAACAATTATATACACAGCCTATCTTGATATTAAATATGTTTATTGGGCATCTCGGAACCATTATGTTTCCGTTTGTTTTTGCCATTATTGCGACAATTTTATGGCTGTTCGAACGTATAAGAAATAAAGATGGGGCAATTATTGGCTGCATTCTTATCTGCTTTATGGTTCTCATAATTCTTTTCGCCCAGACGTTCTATTTCACTGTCACTAAGGGCAAATATGAAAATATAACTTGGACAGTTTTTGCCCGCTATTATTATTTTGCTTTACCATTTTTATTGATCGGGTTAATGGCTGTCTCTGGCGACAAAAAATTCCCGAAAGCTGTTTCTCTTTTTGTTGGGCTGATTATTCTAAGCGCGGCATTGTATACATCGCATTCTGGCTACTCAACAATCAGTCAATATGGTGGAATTGAAAATGCAGAGACGTGGTCGCGTAAAGCCCCTGATCTTCACTTGGGACTAATTATTACAAGCCTTGCACTGCTTTTCCTGTCGTTAGTTGTGAAATGGGCACATATACGAATAATGGTCATTCCTTTATTTATTTTTCATAATACCATCTCATCACTTTCTCAACCGCATGATCTAGGGGCGTGGCAACAGCAACAGCCCACGCAATGTAGTGATTTGGAGAGCATTTATGATCATAAATATAATAGTTTTGGGCTCATATCTTTTAGTCGGGTTTTAAAAGAAAGAACATTGATCACAAATTATCCTTTTAATATCAGTTTAGTAGTTGATTTCTATGATACAGAATTTTTAGATAGTTTAGCTGAAAATGGTGGATTTTTAAGTAAATTACCTGAAGAAGACATCAAAAAGTTCAAAAAATTTGACATTATTTTGGTCGAAGATTTTCCCAAACCATTTCCAGAGCAGGATGGTCTTTTGCACAATCATGAGCAGTGTAGTGCTATTTTATCTTCTGCGATTAAGGATTAGCGTCACTTATATTCGTTCGCTTCAGATAATTTTGCAAAATGACGTGAACTCCTATTATCCTCCATTCATAATCGCGTCTATCGCTGCAATATTGTCGTCATATTATCGCCTGCATAATGGGGATATAATCCGCGCATATCGAAACCATCCCATATTTTATCTTGCAGTGCGGCAAGTTTTTTTGTGGCATAGGGGTAGTCTATATAAGCCCCAAATTTTAAAAACTTTTCCTCCTCTTTTTGGTGCGTGATCATAAGTTTAATCCGTAAACCCAAACGCTTTGCTAATGCGAGCATAGATAAAGGCGTGAAGAAGTGAAGGTGTTCAGGGTAGACGGCATCATTAATCGGAGCGTCAAAATCCCCTAATTTGAAAACCGGAAATGAAGGGTGAGTCAGATAAAAAATCCCCCCTTTCTTTAGCAGTCCTTTTAATTCCTTCATTGTTGTAATTGGACATATTGTATGCTCCAAACTATGAGATAATCTTATGACATCAAATTTTTGATCGAGCTCTGATAATTGCTCCGGTGAGATGACACAACCATTTTCCGACAGGTTTTGCCCTGCATTCAAAACATACTCATCATAATCAACCCCAACCGCATATTCGCAACCTCCTTTAATCGCTTCTTCGATAAAAACCGGATAGCTACATCCATAATCCATTATACTTATTGATCTGCGACCAGGAAATAAGTCTAAAAGTTCCTCATAATGTGACTTATAATATTCCCGATTGTCTTGTTGAATTTGAAATTGGCTTACATTATCTTTGTATGTCTGCGTATAATGGTTTACTATTTTTTCTAAATTTGGAACATCCTCAAAAAACATATGCCGACAATTTTCGCAAATTAAAATATTGCGGTCATTTTCTTGCGTATGAAATCTGTATTCTGATTCACATATTGGACATTTTTTGGTCATTGTTGTCTTTCCCATATTATAATCGAAGTTTAAGTTAGTATATATGTCTAAACATTACCATACTGGGTGTTTTTGAGCATGCTATAGCCTTTCACCAGATCAGCAATGCCGCGTTTGAGCGAAAAAGCCGGCGTAAAGCCGGTTGCTTCTATTTTTTTATTGGAGACAATATAATTTCTTTGGTCAGGGTCTTTGCCAATCTGCTCTTCAACAAAAACAAATTCTGGAACCTGTTTTTGAATCTCGAGACATAATTCTTTTTTTGAAACATTGGCATCAGACAGCCCGACATTATATATCTGCCCTTTCATATGCTCATAATTTTGCAAAGCATGTTGAAAGGCGCGCGATACATCCCGCACATGAATATAATTGCGTTTGAAATGGCTCTCAAACAGCACCACAAAACGGTCATGCACAGCGCGATAGGTAAAATCATTCACCAGCAAATCAATTCGCATGCGCGGGGACATGCCAAACACAGTGGCGAGGCGGAAGCTTATCGCATTTTCATGTGCCATCAGCCGCTTTTCGATTTCGACTTTTTCGATTGCATATTGTGAGATAGGATTGAGCGGCGATGTTTCATCGCAATAATTATCTTTGTCGCCCGTGCCATAAGCGCTATTTGTGGTTGGCATTAGCACGATTTGGTCTTTCGATAATAAATCGAGCATCATTAAAATCGCATCATGATTAACACTTGTCGCGCCAACCGGGTCTTGGCTGCAAATCGGCGCGCCGACCAATGCGGCCAGCGGAATCACAATATCGGCTTTTTCTAACAAGGGCGCGATAACATCTTTTATCCGAATGTCGCCTTTGACAATCGAAAAATTGGGATGATAGGTGACATGATTAAGGCTGGCTTGCTTATAGAGAAAATTATCGAGAACGGTGACATGATAGCCCGCCTCCAATAAATCTGGCACCATGATAGAACCCAAATAGCCCGCTCCGCCTGTTACAAGAATGTTTTGTGCCACGATTTTCTCCTCTTCCTCTATTGCCGTTTGTATGGAGACAGAGGCTTAAAGTCAAGAAGGTTTTCATATTTGCCCCTTGTAATTGACTTAAATTTGAAACTTCGATATGACAGCAGACATTAAGGGAATAAAATGACATATCAGTTTGATTTTGTGATTGTCGGGGCGGGAATTGTCGGTCTAACCATTGCTCGCGAATTGCGGCAGCGTTATCAAAATGCGACAATCGCAATTATTGAAAAAGAAAACCACATTGGCGCACATGCAAGCGGCCGCAATAGCGGGGTTTTGCATTGCGGCATTTATTATGGCAGTGAAACCTTAAAGGCGCGCTTATGTGCTGATGGCGCAGCGGCGATGATTGATTTTGCGCGTGCCGAAGGCATAGCGGTTGAACAATCTGGCAAGCTGATTGCGGTTAGCGATGAAAGTCAATTACCCGTGATTGATGATTTGCTGGTCAATGCGAAAGAAAATAATATTAAGGCAGAGCTGGTGGATGCAAAGCAGATAAACAATATTGAACCGCATGCTGTATCAGATTTTAGCGGTATTTATTGCCCCTCCACAGCGGTGATTGACTCTGCTGCCGTCTTAGAAAAATTAACCGCGCAGCTTATCGCGCTCAATGTCACATTTCTGTTTAATCGCTTTGTGAAGCAAAAGCGCGCGGATAATATAATACAAACCAATAAGGGCGATATTGGCTTTGGGTTTTTGTTTAATTGTGCCGGCGCTTATACGGATAAGATCGCAAAAACATTCGACTGCGGGCGGGACTATGCGCTGATGCCGTTTAAGGGGATTTATTGGAAACTCACAAAGGCAGCAGAGCATAAGGTGCGGGCAAACATATATCCGGTTCCCGATATTTCAATGCCGTTTCTTGGCGTGCATTTAACCCGCAATATTAAGGGTGAGGTATATGTTGGCCCAACCGCAATTCCTGCCTTTGGGCGCGAGAATTATGGGCTTGTCACAGGGATTGATGTTTTTGAATCACTTGAACTCTTGCCGCAAATTATCTCTATGTATTATCATAATCAGAATAATTTCCGTAAATTAGCCCATAGTGAAATGAAAAAATATCTGAAATCGGTTTTCCTGCGCGCGGGGCAAAAGCTGGTGCCAAGCCTGCACGCTGATGATTTGCAAGCCAGCGCAAAAGCTGGTATTCGTCCGCAGCTTGTGAATATAAAAACCAAAAAGCTGGAAATGGATTATATTCTTGAAACGGCAGATAATAGTATTCATGTCTTAAATGCGATTTCACCCGCCTTTACGTGTTCGCTCGCATTTGCCAAAATGATTGTCGATAAAGCCATAAAATAGGTGAGGATTTTGCTTTATAGATTACATAATCAACCAGAAGAAAAAGCCCGCCAAGCTCTGTTTTTAGACCGTGATGGGACAATTAATATTGAGAAAAATTATCTCTATCGACAAGAGGATTGGGAATGGATTAAGGGCGCGCCGGCAGCGATTAAAAAAGCCCGTGATGCAGGATATCTGATTGTCGTCATTAGCAATCAAGCAGGGATTGCGCGGGGTAAATATGGCCAAGAAGATGTGCAGATATTGCATGAATTTGTGCAGCAGGAATTAGCACGGATAGATACACAGATTGATGGGTTTTTTTATTGTCCGCATCATCCTGATTTTACGGGGGCATGTGAATGCCGCAAACCATCACCTTATATGGTAGAGGAAGCGGCTAAATTGCTCAATATCGATATTGCCTCATCTTGGCTGATTGGCGATAAAAAAATTGATGTCGAGGCAGGCCATGCGGCTGGCACGCGTGCTATGCTTGTGTTAACGGGCTATGGCAAAGAAGAAAGATATGAGGCTGAGGTTCCGATATGTGATGATGTGGTCGCAGGCATTAACCTTATCCTTGAAAAAAGTGATGATTTCGCGTCTGATATGCTAGATAGGCCTGATATGCTAGATAGGCCTGATATGCTAGATAAGTAAGATAGACTTTCACCATGAGGTAGACATGTTTTTTATTATAGGCGGAAACGGATTTGTGGGCAGTGCTTTTGCCCGCTATTGCAAGATAAATAAGTTGGCGTATCAAATTATCACGCGTGAGAATTATGCTGATTATGTTGGGCAAAGCTGTGATGTGCTTATTAATGCAAATGGCAATTCAAAAAAATTCTTGGGCGCGGATGACCCCAAGCGGGAGTTTCTTGAAAGCGTTGTCAGCGTCCGCAATAGTCTGGTTGATTTTAAGTTTAAGAGATATATCTTTCTGTCAACAAGTGATATTTATCCAGATTGTTCTTCCTCTGCGCTGACAGATGAAGCGATTCGCCCGAATATTGCGGCGCAAAGCCCTTATGGGTTTCATAAATATATTGCCGAACAATGTGTGCAGCATAGCGCTGATGAGTGGCTTATTTTGCGTCAGGGTGGATTTGTCGGCGCGGGGCTAAAGAAAAATGCTGTATTTGATGCGCTTTATGGTGAAAAATTATGGGTACATGCTGATAGTCGGTTTCAATTTATTAATACAGATGAGTCGGCAGCGTGCATCATGCAGCTTATTCAACAAGGTGTATCAAAAGAGGTTTTTAATGTCACCGCACAAGGAACAATTTCGGCACGCGATATTATGGCTATGGCAGGAAGATCTATCCCCTATAATGAAGCGGCAAGCCCGGTGGTTTATGAAATTTCAACCGCAAAAATTGCACAATATATAGATTTGCCAGATAGTTATGAAACAGTAGCGGAATTTATAAAATCCATAAAAGCGTAAATATTATCCATAGTATTTATCTTCTGACTATGATAGTGATTGTATGAAAATGGGGAATTCATGAAAAAATTCATTCTTATTGACCAGTCAATCAAGGACTCTCAAGGGCATCATCTCGAATATGCTTTACGTGTTTTGCGGGCGGCGAAAGAGCAGGGGTATTATACGGTTTTAGGGGTTAATAAAAAGTCTGAGGATATAAAAAGTGAATATATTGATGCGGTAGAAAAGAGATTCACATATACATTTTGGGAAAATTTTTCTGAAACACGCATAAGTGATAAACTCAAAACCCCAATTTTATTTCCCAAAAAATTGGTTAATAAATTAATACAACGCTTTATGGTCTGGGCGGTGTCAACACCGCTTGCAACAGCATATCTAGTGGCATATGATCAGCCATTTATGCGTGGCTTAGGGGTTATGTCACACCGGAAATGGGGTATAAATTCTTCTGTCTTCATAATTACTTTGGGATATGCTATTCGCAGAGCAATTGATTTTTTACAAGTCATTCGTAGTTCTCGTCATACGATTAGAGAATTTTCTTTTAAACATCCAAGAAGGTGGGTTTGGTTTTTGTTTAATCTGATATTAAGCCCAATATATTTGATTATTCTGTTTTTCTTTACCCTCTTTAAATTCTCTTTGATTGGTTTTTCTGTTTTTTTAAAAATTCTAAAGCTATGTCTAACAATTATCGGCGCAAAATTTCAAGTCGGAAAATATGAAAAACAGTTTGGTGCTGATGTCTCACGCTTTGTCAAACGAGTAAATGCGTCAGAAGGTGATATTGTTTTTGTGCCAACTTTAGGTGTGGTCGAAACAGTAGGGGTTGTTTTCGAAATGCCAAAGTTGAAGAAAATGGGATTATCTTGGCATTTTCTTTTCCGTCGGAATATTTTTAATGGCCGAGAACCACAATATAATGATCAGATCGCAAGTAATATAGAGACCGCCAATGCCCTTGAATTATCAAAATACGCGATTAGAGTGCATGGTGCGCATATTTATTTTTACACAGATACGGATGCGCTTACAATTCAATATAATAAAATAAGCGGTGTTAAATTTACCACTCTTCCTATCCCCAGTGAAAATACAGCTGCAAAAATAGAGAAGGATAAGACAGCGGTTTTGAACATTTCTTATATTGGTGATGCACGAGATGAGAAGGGTTATCATAAGCTGCCAAAACTTGTTGGAGATTTACGAGCCACGCAATTAACTGAAGATAAGATTCACTTTCATTTGCAGAGTAATTTTAATGTTAAAGGGGGAGAAACAAATTCGGCGCTTGCGAAGGCCATGTTACGGGGCGAAAATCGGGATTATGTATCTCTTCCCGAAGGGCCATTTGATAGTGAGACATATGATGAACTGATTCATCAAACCGACATTATGCTTATTCCTTATAGTGGCGAAAATTATTATGCCCGCAGCTCTGGTGTTTTTTCTGAATCTTTAGCGGCGGGAATTCCTTTTGTTGCGACCGATAAAACCTGGATGTCGCAGGAGGCTTTGTCACTAAATCAGGCTTATTATGAAAGTTTGAAAATTCATGAAAATCCATCTTATAAACCGATTAAACTTCTTCTCAATGAAGAACGACGATTAAACGGATATGGGGCGCAAGAGCATATCTGGCTGTTATTTGAAATTGACCAAGATCGTCCATTGCCAGGGCATTATCTTAATATTGGCTGGCAACGTCCAAAGAGCCGTCATAAAGCGCTTAAAACGGTTTTCTCAGCTGGGCAGCGGCTTTTATTTTTTAATGAAACAGCGATTGATTTACGTCTCCCTAAGGCTTATGGACTTGCGTGCATACCAAATATATCGGGTATAACTATCTCTGCATATATAGATGGTTTGGCTGCAACACATAAGACCAATCTACAGATAAAAGTATCTATTTTGGATATGCCATTCGAGACCCCTTTATTTATAGGCGGCGCTTTTTATACAGATGAAAATGATTTTTCTCATGCAGTTTATGAAGTAATTCGCAAATATGATCATTATAAAAGATCTGCCGCAGATTTGCAAAAGCAGTGGAACTCTTTCCATAATATGAATGTTTTTTTGGAAAAGATGAAATAAAATGACAGCTAATATTATAACCATATCTGATGTCGTTTTGGGTTATGGCTCTCCACAAATCCATAAATTTACGGAAAGTCTATGTGAATATCTAGGTTATGAAGGGTTGATTTTACAGCCTATGGTGCCTGAACGCCCGTTTGTTAATGTTGAATTAGAATATTCTGAAGTACAAACAATCGTTACTTTAGAACACCCTTATTGGCCTTTGGGCAGGACGCACCATTTGAAAATTGCTGCAAATATAATAAATGAATTAAAACCTGAGATTATCGTTTTTACGAATTACAATATGTTAGCTGCGGTAGATTATATTAATTATAAACCGGATAAAATTATTCACTTGGTGCTAGAAGATTTTGAGCACATGTTGATTGAGAATTCATATTCAAAAATTCACGAGCTTCGTTTTAACCATTATAAAGATAGAATAGATATTTGGATATTTCCGGAGAGTAATCGGGCGGAATTTGATGTTGATGCGCTCTCGATAAAAAGTGAACGTGTTTTTATATTCTATAATGTATCTGATATTGTCGAAGCAGAGGTGAAAGAAAAAAATAATAAGATTGTTTATGCCGGAACCCTTGATACGAAAACGTCTATAGGGAAATATATTTTTGATTCTGAAATGAAAGACTTCCCTATAGATGTCTATGGTGATTTGATTGGACTGGAAGATTCCAAGGATTATATGCAAAACCGTATTGATCATCTGCAAAATTTGGGGGATAGAAATAAGGTTAACTGGTTTGGGCAGGTGCCCGCGAATATATTAAATGCTGCCTTACCAAATTATGCTTTCTCGCTTGTTTTTTGGTTACCTCATCGTCACGCTCTGCTAAATGCAGCACCTAATAAGTTTTTCCAGGCGATTAGTTTAGGGGTGCCGGTTATTGCGGCTCCGCATCCACAATGTAAAGAACTGATTGAGCGGTATGAATGCGGTATTGTGCTGAATGGGTGGGAAAAAGAAGACCTAATCCATGGATTAGAAGACGCTACGGCTTTGATGGGTACGGCTGATTATGAAACAATGGTCGATAATTGTAAATATGCAACGGAAGTAGAGCTATCATGGGATATTCAGATACAGAAATTCTTCCGAAGGTTTGATTTTACACATAAAGCTTGAGTTTGTTCTGTTTTTTTATAGAATTGTTAGAGATTAATCTGATAGACGATTATATTTTTTATGCTTTGGGCGTAATCTGAGAAATCCTCTTGTAAAACTGGTCAACTCCCATTTGTGAGTCCGGGTTGAAAGTGAATCCTTTCATAGGGTATTTGCATAGATAAAGGCTCTGGAGCGTAAGCGGAAGAGGCTTTATCTATGTGCGTGATTGGCACGGGTGGTCTGTAGCCCAGTGAGCTATGAGGTCTGATGTGATTGTAGTGATGTCTCCATAGTTCAATGATAATTTGTGCCTCTTTGAGCGTATAAAAAACCTCACCATTGAGCAGCTCATCGCGTAGTCTGCCGTTAAAGATTTCATTATAGCCATTCTCCCAAGGACTGGCGAGCATTCTCTGCTTCAAGCTGTTTGAGACGCTTGGCCTGACTTACCATTTGTTTCCTCCATAATTGATTATCCACTTAGCGCTAACAGATTCACTCTAAAAGCGGACTCAATTATATAGGGGGTGGGTCATCAAAAGCTGTACCAGTGGATGAATTATTCATTATTTATATCTGTGCAATCAGCTTCATTCTGGCTTGTGCTTTCATTGTTTACATAGGTAGAAACCTAATTCCCACAAGAAAAATAGCGCTATCATTATCAGGATTACTATGTATCGAATTTATAATATTATTGGCGCAGCCATATTTTGAAGATGACAATGTTAAATTTTGGCCTCAACAATATCACAATGTGATAAAGACAATCTCTGATGAAGACTCTTCGCATGTTTTTCTCATAAACCCGTATCAAGATTTTAGGATGGAAGGTTTTTTATATCCTTTTATGGGCTATAAAATGCAACATAGTGTCTCTAGCGGATATATAGGGGCACTTGATGATTGGGCTACTAATATAAAGAGAGACCAAAAGAATAGTTATATTATAGGCATTGAACGCAATGGAAAGACGAATTTTAACACTGATATAAAACAGCAACTTGGCACATGGGCAGCGGAAAACCATTATACTGAAATTACCTCTCACCCCGCCGCAATCATGTATAAAAACGCTAGTGAATAAATCATATAATTATTTAGAACAAAATTAGCCCCAATATCATATTGGCAGATGCCAAGTGATAGAATTTCTGCTATATGTGTATATTCGCTGATACACAAAAGGGATATTTAGGTGATGAAGCCGAAAATTATGATTGTTTTTGGGACGCGGCCAGAGGCCATTAAAATGGCACCGCTTTATCGCCATCTCAAACATAAATCCGATAAATTCGATGTACGCCTGTGCAGCACTGGTCAGCATCGGGAAATGTTAAATCAGGTTTTAGAGCTTTTTGATATTCTTCCAGACATAAATCTAAATGTGATGAAACCCAGTCATGATTTATTTGATGTCACCAGCGCGGTATTAACCGGAATGCGCGATGCGATAAAATCATATCAGCCTGATTTATTGCTTGTGCATGGGGATACGACAACGACGCTCGCCGCCTCACTTGCCGGATTTTATTTGGGCGTTGATATTGGTCATGTCGAAGCGGGATTGCGCACCCATAATTTGCAGCACCCTTTCCCCGAAGAATTTAATCGGCAAACATGCAGCACAATTAGCAAATGGCATTTTGCTCCCACCAAGCTCAGCCAAGAAAACCTATGCAATGAAAATATTAATGATGAGCAGATTATTGTCACCGGCAATACAGTGATTGATGCGTTGTTTTGGGTGCTTGAACATATTGAAACCACCCCTAAAAAAGCGCAATTATTAACCGATCAGATAAACGCGTCTCTTCCCTTTGATTGGAAGCAGGAAAAATATATTCTGATAACGGGTCATCGCCGCGAGAATTTTGGCGAGGGGTTTATCAATATTTGTGAGGCGATAAAATCGCTTGCCCAAAAATATAAAAATATTCATTTTATCTATCCCGTCCACCTGAACCCCAATGTGCAAACGCCTGTTAACGCATTGTTGAACGATATTCCCAATATTCACCTCATTGCGCCGCTTGATTATGAACCGTTTATTTATCTATTAAAACATAGCCATATTGTGCTTACCGATTCAGGTGGCATTCAAGAAGAAGCGCCAAGCCTCGGCAAGCCGGTTCTGGTGATGCGCGACACAACCGAACGCCCCGAAGCGGTTCAGGCTGGCACGGTTAAACTTGTCGGAACGGATAAGGAAAAAATCATCCAATCCGTCTGCTCACTTATTGATGATGAAACACAATATAAAATAATGAGCCAAGCCATAAATCCATATGGCGATGGCAAAGCGGTTAAGAGAATTGTAGCGTTTCTGGAAGCGCATTATAGCGCATAATATATGTCATTGTTTTTACGCGCAATTCATAATCGCTTTATCTATTTATCCCCGCCATGAAAATATCAGTCATACTATCCCAATATAGGAGTAATATATGACAGATCATAAAAGCCAGCATTGGGGCTTCGACTATCTTTTACCAGCGCAAGCCCAAAAGCATATCACCATAAACGAAGCCATTCGGAAACTTGACCAATTCTTGCATCTTACAGTCGTCTCTATTCAACGGACAGAACCGCCGCAGAGCTATCCGGCGGGGGCAAGATATCTGGTTGCAGAAAATGCGTCTGGTGATTGGGCAGGACAAGACCATAAGCTCGCTATTGAGGAAGATGGCGGCTGGCAGTTTTATACACCGAAAGTGGGCTGGCGGATCTGGGATGAAGAACAAAAACAATTACGAGTTTATGATGGAACAGACTGGCAAACCATAAATGCCGCGGGTGCAGATCACACACATGATATAGAGGATGTGACAGATTTACAATCGAGTCTCGATGAAAAGGCAGAAAAAAATGATGTCTCTGCACTAGACCAACGCGTTTCAATCATTGAAGGTCAACAGGGGCAAGCCGGCAATGGAAATGAAAATGGATTGAATAATCTTCCCTTGCTTGGCGTCAACACAACCGCAGATGCGACCAATAAATTATCGGTTAAATCGGAGGCGGTCTTATTAGATAATAATGGTGGTGATGCGCAAACGAAAATCAATAAATCGGCCAGCACAGATACCGCCTCTCTCCTCTTTCAGAGTAATTATAAGGGACACGCCGAAATTGGTTTATTGGGAGATGATCACTTTCATCTTAAAATATCTCCTGATGGAAATAATTGGTCTGAAGCCTTTATTATTGATAAGAATACGGGGCAAGTTAACTTCCATAAAGTCCCGCAAATCGGCGGTGCGGTACTGGTACAAAAAAATTATCTGATAAATGGTGGCTTTAATATATGGCAACGCGGCACAAATTTTACCGCACAAGGCTATAGCGCCGACCGGTGGTATCAATCACTTGGTTCTGGGGGTGTGACATCGCGGATTGAAAACAGCCTCGCCGAACAAGACTCCTTGAGCGGTATATCACGCTATGCGATTAGATGCAGAAATACCAGTTCTGGCACTTCACGATATATTGAACAACGAGTAGAAGATGTAAGAACGCTTGCCCATAAAACAGCGACCCTATCCTTCAAAGCAAAGGGAACAAGCCCAAACGCAATAAGACGGATTAAAATCAAACAATATTTTGGTACGGGCGGTTCTTCAACTGTAACCCAAAACCTCCCCGCGTCGATTAATCTAACCGGAAATTATCAACAATTTTCTGTATCCGTTAATATCCCATCAATCGCAAATAAATCTATTCGCGCAGGCTCATATTTGGCAATCGCATTTTATGGTGCGGATGAAACCGCCCAAGCCTTTGATTTCATAATCACAGATGTTAAGCTGGAAGATGGCACACTTGCCACGCCACTTATAAACCCTCCACTTGCGGAAGAACTCGTTTTATGTCAACGTTATTTTGAAAAAACCTATGCAGCAGAAACGCCTCCGAGTACAAGGACAGGAATAAATTCGAAAGGTGAATTTACAGGAAATAGAGGTGACCGTTTTGCAATTTCTTTTACAAATAGCTATCTGACCGCCAAACGCGGGCAACCAAATATTACAATCTATAGTCCAATAACGAGCGAAAAAAATGTAATCTATGATGCCGGTAGTGGGCGGGATAAATCCATTTACACCGGCTCAGCGGGCGATAAAGGGTTTATCATTAATGGTTCGCCTTCAACCACAACATCTGCAAATTCATTTCATATGTGGCATTGGGTGGCGGATGCAGAATTGTAATTTATTTCGTTCAGGTTTAATTAACCTTCGTACTTGCCTCTTGCCCCAATGCGTGCAGGCGGAGTATCCCGTCATCATAATTAAAAATATGCAAGCTGCCATTATCGGGGCGGAAGGATACGATAGCGCTTGTCCCTTCGGCAGCCGCATAAATTACATTTAGCACAATAAAATGCGAAAAAATCACCACCGCTTCATCATCTCGAAAATCGCCCAAGCGGCTAATGATACCCTCGCGCCAGCCCTTAAAATCAACATGCGCGCTTTCCGCATCATTATCGAGATCAGCCCAACTGCCAGGCATAATCCGGCGCAACCACGCAACCCGCTTATCTAAATCCTGATGCGGGGATGGGATTTCCCGAAAACAGGGATCAATCTCGATATTTTGCTGCCAGCGTTCAGCCAAAGCTTGCGCGGTTTGTTGGCAGCGCAAAAGCGGGCTGGATATAATCGGCACGGGAGCCGATAAATGCGCCTCTATATTTTCGGCAGCTTTTGCCGCTTGCGCCCGCCCCATTTCACTTAAAGGCGGGTTAGCATCTTCGCCCCATCCAGAAGCTGCCTCACCATGCCGGATCACATAAAATCGGGTCATCCGTTTGGCACCATAATATTTAAGCCCGCTTCATTTTGTTGAAGCTGCCCTTTGGTGCCGATCATATCATGCTGCATCATTTTATCGAGCCTATCCCCCTCATCCAAAATATGGGCGACAAAACGCGCGCCGCCTGCAACCATGCGACCAATCACAATCGCCATGCGCGGCTTACCCGCCGGATGCGCGATGGTATAACTCTCAATCACCCCTGCCCCTTGCGGGCGCTCAATGGTTTCGACATGTGGCTGTGCGTCAATTTTTTGCTGCAATATATCGGGCGCTTCACGAGCCCATGCTTTTTGCGGCGGCGTGGTCGAATAAAGCCCCATCGAATGTTTGGTAAGATAATAGCCATTACCGGTACACATGCCCTTGCGGCCGGGATTTTGCCGCAGCTTTTGCGCCATCAGCGCCACGGACAGCAATGTATAAGCATTGCCCGCGCCGCCAAAATAAGGCAAGCCCCCCGTTACGGTAAGCGGGCGCGGATCATTTTCGGCAATCCCCAATTCATCTCGCGCCACTTCCACCGCGACCGGAAAGCAGGAATAAAGGTCAAAATAATCAATCTCATCAATCGACCAGCCTGCCATGCGCAAGGCTGTTTCTCCCATGCCTTGAATGGCAGGTGAGCGATGGAGCTCTGGCCGCTCGGTGGCAAACCAAATATCATTCGCATCTGCACAGCCATGCAGATAGACATAATTTTCTTCCCTTACGCCTATCTCACGCGCGGTTTTGAGATTGGTCATAATCACCGCCGCCGCCTGATTAACCCGAATAACTGAATTCAGATATTTGGGGTAAGGATAGCCGACCCAACGATTCCCCTCCCCCGCTGTCACCAATTCATCTGCCGCCCGCGCAATCGGAAACCAGCTATAAGGATTTTCAGCCGCAATCTGCGTGAAAGGCGACATTAGCGCCCCCATTTTACCCATATGAGTGGCCATATCGTGCCCTTTTGCATGTCGCAACGCATTTTCCAAAATCGGATAAATATTCACCGGAAAAGAAAGCCCATGCGCGCCTTCACTATCCGTCACCCCGCGCTTATCGGCGCCAAACTCAAGCGGCGCTTCCTCTAATATCTCATTCCAATCTTTGCGGCGGTCAACATTTTGGGCAATCGCCCCCATAATCGAACCAAGCGCTTCACCACCGGCAATCAGCACAGTGCCAAGCGTGCCTTGCGCGATTTGTTCGGCCATATTATTAATCAGTAATTGCGGCGTATTGCCGCCGGTTGGACCATAAAAACACTTATCAACCGCAAGCCCCAGCGCATTGCTGAGCGAGCGTGAAGGGTTATT
This sequence comes from Parvibaculaceae bacterium, assembly GCA_965199285.1. Taxonomy (GTDB): domain Bacteria; phylum Pseudomonadota; class Alphaproteobacteria; order RS24; family RS24; genus CBDDGJ01. The sequence continues at coordinate 696,518 of OZ240687.1, forward strand.
ATAATTACCAAACGGAATCTCACCACTATCGGGTGAATCGGTCACAAAGCGCACGGTTGTAATCGCATCGAGTTTGTCTTTCACCCGCGCCGCAACCCCACTATCAGCAAGCGCCGCTTCGGTGGCAGATAATAATATCTCTAAGGGCGATTGCGCCTTTGTCGCATCTTTTTCTCTATCAACCGCAAGCCCAACCCCAATCAGCACCGGCATAAACTCTTCATTCATTTGCAAACTCCCTCTTATGGCGCTATAAGTCGCACCAGAGCAGCAGAATTGCAAGCCCTTTTTCTGCCCAAAAAATAGGCATATGCTATATTGTTAGGCAAAACTATTCTGATCACCACCTGAACCCACCAATAAAACTGGTATAATATCTGCTTATTATCGAGTGGGTTACGGAACTTATTTTCTATAGGAGATCAAAAATGAAAAAAATTGAAGCCATTATCAAACCTTTCAAACTGGACGAAGTTAAGGATGCGCTGCAAGAGGCAGGCTTACAAGGCATTACAGTATTAGAGGCGAAAGGCTTTGGCCGCCAAAAGGGGCATACGGAGCTTTATCGGGGCGCAGAATATGTTGTGGATTTTCTGCCGAAGATCAAAATTGAGCTTGTCGTCACTGATGATATGTTGGATAAAGCGCTTGAAGCCATCCAGGCTGCCGCAAAAACGGGGCATATTGGCGATGGGAAAATATTTGTTTCATCGGTTGAGCAAGCCATTCGTATTCGTACTGGCGAAGCCGATGATGAAGCAATATAATTTAAAATATCAGAGACTATAAATTAAAAACAATTTGTATGTCAGAGCATACAAATAAAAACAGAGGGAAACATAATAATGACTGATGCAACCACAATTCTAAAGAGGATAAAAGACGAAAATATTGAATATGTAGATCTGCGCTTTACCGATCCGCGCGGCAAGATGCAACATGTAACGCTTGATGTGGATCTGGTTGATGAAGATTTTTTCACCGAAGGATCTATGTTTGACGGCTCATCCATAGCCGGCTGGAAAGCGATTAATGAGTCGGATATGAATCTAATGCCAGACCCATCAACGGCGGTGATTGATCCGTTTTATGCGCATCCAACGCTGGCGATTTTCTGCAATATTTTAGAGCCAAATTCGGGCGAGTCTTATAATCGTGACCCGCGTAGCACCGCGCTTAAGGCGGAAACCTATTTGCAATCAACCGGCATAGGCGACACGGTTTATTTTGGCCCAGAGGCAGAATTTTTTGTCTTTGATGATGTCCGCTTTTCAACAGAGCCTTATAATACCGGCTTTGCGCTGGATGACCCGGAGCTGCCAGATAATAGCGGTACGGAATATGAGCATGGCAATAAAGGCCACCGCCCGCGCACAAAGGGCGGGTATTTTCCGGTTAATCCAGTTGATAGCGGGCAGGATTTCCGTGGCGAAATGCTTTCAACCATGAAAGAAATTGGCTTAAATGTTGAAAAGCATCACCATGAAGTGGCGGCCGCCCAGCATGAGCTTGGCTTAAAATTCGGCACGCTTACCAGCATGGGCGATGCGTTGCAGCTTTACAAATATGTCATTCACAATGTCGCGCATAGTTTTGGCAAAACCGCAACCTTTATGCCCAAACCTGTTGCTGGTGATAATGGCACGGGCATGCACTGCCATCAATCCATCTGGAAAGACGGAAAGCCGCTTTTTGCCGGCGATAAATATGCCGATTTAAGCCAAGAATGTCTTTATTATATTGGCGGCATTATTAAACATGCGCGCGCCTTAAACGCATTTACCAACCCGTCAACCAATTCCTATAAGCGGTTGATACCGGGGTTTGAAGCACCTGTTTTGCTGGCTTATTCAGCGCGTAACCGGTCTGCCTCTTGCCGTATTCCATTTGCCACCGGCGCCAAAGCGAAGCGGATTGAGATTCGCTTCCCCGATCCAACCGCCAATCCTTATCTGGCATTTTCTGCTATGTTAATGGCAGGGCTTGACGGGATTGAGAATAAAATCGATCCGGGTGACCCAATGGATAAAGACCTTTACGAACTACCGCCGGAAGAATTGCAAAATGTACCGCAAGTTTGTGGCTCTTTACGCGAAGCGCTGGAAGCGCTGGATGCAGACCGTGAGTTCCTGAAAAAAGGAAACGTGTTTGACGATGACCAATTAGACGCGTATATTGAACTTAAGTGGGAAGAAGTGTATCGATTCGAACATACACCTCACCCGGTTGAGTTTGATATGTATTACAGCGTCTAATCTCCCTCTTGAGACGCTTAATCGGAAAGGCCAGAGTTTTATACTCTGGCCTTCAGCGTGTTTGAACCTTATTTACAAAAATCATGCCGGTCTTGATAGGATGATGCCAAGCCTTGCTCTTGTAGCGCCGTTGATAAATCAACCGGATCATTATATCGCCAAACTTTCGCGATAAAGCGATTGGCAAATTTTCCAGCCCTTATATTTGTAATATAGATTTGACGATTGCGTAGCGCGTGTCACTTATAAGTTGGTTCATCAGACACGCGCTAAGCTGTTGTTTTTACGCATATCTCGGGCGGAAAAGTGCCAGAATTTATTATAAAAGTGCACTTTTCCTAGATATGCTCTAGCCATTGGCTTGTAAACGCTTTTGCCGTAAGCGCGATTTCCGCACAATCGCCAGCAAGCTCTGGTGTATCAATATCAGCAAGCCGAATTGTCGCAACCACAGTATGATACGCCCAAATCGCGATTTCTGCCTTAAAGCTGTCACCATCAATGACGCGTAAAACCTCTATTTCATAATGCGGGGCATATTTTTCTTGCCGCTCCGCCGCCTTTAGCGCGGGGCTTGCCACAATCAGCAAGACTAAGAAAATTATCCCCGCCGCCCCTATAATCTGCCAGTTGCATCCGCCTCGACGCGGTTTTGATTTTTTCAGCTTTATACCCATATTTTGCCCCCATATATATGTGCGAAATGGCAACCAATGCTTCTAAAAAGTCATTGGTGCCGGGGCGCAACAAAAGCAAGTTCCAAGAAACCCACGGGGTCTTCGGCACAAGCCGAGGCTTATGCCTTATAACACCGTCACCCCGGCTTAATGCCAAGGGTGAATGGTAACGACCCATAGAGCGTTATAATTTATCTCTACGGTCAGATTGGAACGTGAGGTTTGTTGACCCTCGCGGTTTGGGCATTCACACCCCAAACCGTGAGAAACTTATAACATAATTTTACCGCTTGTCCAAAATACAAAAGAGCAAATGAAAGCTATAATAATGCGACACGACATTAGAGACTAAACATTTCCATAAGCACATGGCTTACCTTTGCTGCCGTATTCGCGTGAATCGTGCCGAGTTTTTTATAAAGCCGTTGCTTATCAACGCTGCGAATTTGGTCAAGCGCAATGTCACCCTTTTTCCCTTGAAACGTAACCTGCACGCGTGAAGGATAGCCCCGAATTGTGGATGTCATGGGCGCGATGATAAGCGTGTTTAGCGCATGGTTCATTTCATCAGGGGAGATAATCAGACAGGGGCGCGATTTTTTAATTTCCGCCCCCTTAGTGGGGTCGAGCGAGACAAGATAAACGTCAAAACGCTTTACAGAACGGTCTACCAAGACCATTCATCTTCATCAAAATCATTGGCCAGCCCATCCTCAATCAGCAGCGTATCATTTTGCAGAGATACCTTATTTTTCTTTGCGGCTTTGGCAAACGCCGCCCCCCAGCCACTACGCGCCGTTTCGGGTTTAGAAATAACCAGCCTATCATCATCAATATCAATAGAGACAATATCGTCAAACTGGCACTCTTTCAAAAACTGAGCTGGAATAATCACCCCTTTTGAATTGCCGATTTTGGTTAAATTTGCTTTCATAATAAATCTCTTTAACGTTATAACTAAGTTATAACAAAACAAAAAGATTGTCAACTAAAAATATTGTCAATAATAAACTTTACAATGACGGATCAAAGATTAAACGCCCGACGACGCGGCGCTCATCCATTTCGGCAAAGGCTTGTTGCCAATCATGAAGCGCATAGGTTTTATGAACATAAGGGGTGATTTCACCCTTGCCCGCCATTTCCCATATTGCCGCCATATTTTCAGCACCCTTAGCAGGGTCACGGCGACCAAATTCACCAGCCCGCACGCCAACCACAGAAAAGCCCTTAATCAAGGGCATGTTCACCCCGATTTGCGGAATACGACCAGACGCAAACCCAACCACGAGCAAACGCCCGCCCCATGCGATACAGCGCACGCTCTCATCAAACACATCGCCACCGACCGGGTCATAAATCACATCCGCGCCGCCGCCGGTAATTTCTTTTACCTGTTCGCGAAACCCATTGCGACTATTCAACACAATATCGGGCTGATAATGTTGTTCAATTATTTTTAGCTTTTCATCTGATGAGACACAGGCGATAACCCGTGCCCCCAACCGCTTACCCAAATCAACCGCCGCCAGACCAACCCCACCAGCCGCGCCATGCACAAGCAACCATTCACCTTTTTCGATATGAGCGCGGCGCACCAGCGATACATAAGCGGTGAGATAGGCGGCGCTTACGCTCGCGGCCTGCCCATAATTGAGCGCGGGCGGCTTTTTTTGTAACGCATCTGCATTATAAAGCGCATATTCGCAAAAGGCACCATTCTGACCGCCATGCAGACCGCCACCGGTTACCGCATCACCGATTGCAAATTCGGAGACAGCCTCACCAAGCGCCGCCACCTCGCCCGCCATTTCACCACCGGGAATAAACGGCAAGGGCGGCTTATGCTGATAGCCACCATGCGTCATTAATAAATCCGGAAAGCCCAATGTCGCTGCTTTCACCTGCACCAGTACCTCGCCAGCGGCAGGCTGTGGCACAGTGATGTCCTGCACCGCAACGCCAGCATAATTATCTTTTAACGCAGAAACCACCAGAGCTTGCATTGTTTGTGGCAGAGCTTGCGTTGTTTTTAGAAGTGTCATCAACTGCCCCCTTATCATTTTGTAATCTATAATAAGTAGCGTGTGTAGAGCAACTAAATACCGTCACCATCAACATTAAGATGAATGCCGCATTCTTCTTTATCCTTGCCTGCCCAACGTCCAGACCGATAATCACCACCTACCTCAACCCGCTCGGTACAAGGCATGCAGCCAATCGATAGATAGCCGTCTTTCACCAAAGGGTGGCGCGGTAATTCATGCGTTTCAATATAGGTTTTCAAATCATCTAATTGCCAATTTGCAAGCGGGTTAATTTTATAGCGACCATCCTGATCGCGCTCGATAATATCCATTGTCCGCCGCTCATTAGTTTGGAATCGCTTCCGACCCGTCAGCAGCGCATCGAAACCGTGAACCGCGCGGGCTTGCGGCAGCACTTTGCGAATATGGCAGCACGCATCAGTATTTTTTGCCCATAGAGTGCCTTGCGGGTCTTGTGCGGTTAAATCGCTTTGCGCCGGTGCAATGCTGCGTACATCCATCAAGCCAAGCATGTTTTGCAAGCGATCCCGATAGCGCAATGTTTCGCCAAACAGCTTTCCCGTATTCAGCATAATAATCGGTAATTCAGGCGCAATCTCAGACACCAGATGCAGCATCACCACCGCTTCGGCACCAAAAGAAGAGATCATGCTAATCCGATCTGGAAACTGATTATGGATTACATCATTAAGAATTTCAGGAGCCGATAGATTTTCATAATTGGTATTTAGCTGCTCTAAATCAATCTCAGCGCGTGGTTGGATTGGTGACGCATCTGTCACAATAGGGGTAAGGGCGTGGTTTATTGTCATAAAAGTAACCAACCTTTCTCATCGATCATTTGATCTGTACGGCGCATAAGCTCAGAAAAATCCGCACCCTCGCGTCGCCATTCGTCGCGCGCGGCTGATAATTCATCCAGATACGCCCCCCAATATTCGGGGAATAAAAGCTCCAAATGTGTTTTCAAACGGCGCGCCAAGCCAGGGGATTTTCCGCCGGTCGAAGCGGTCAACAACATATCACCACGCCGAACAAGCGCCGGCACATGAAAATCGCATAAAGCTTTGCGGTCTTCCACATTCACCAGCGTTTTATGAGCGCGCGCCAGATGCGTCAATCGCTCTTCCTCCAGCTCGTCTATATTGGCAATATATAATATATGAAGCGCGGCAATCTCTTCTTCCTCCGGCAGGCGTTCAATCAAGCGATCTTTTGCAGCCGCCTTTAATTCGGGAATTGCATCCGGCGCGTAAATGACTAACCCCTGCACCCCCGCCGCATCCAGCAGCGCCAAGCGTTTCACAGCTTGCGCGCCATTGCCAACCAGCGCAATATTTATCGTCTCAACATCAAGTATAATCGGTAACATAATCTCAATATGGGGTATTTTTCACTATTTTGCAATATAAATATGTTATTTATTTTAATTTACATAAAATATATGTACTTTATGCTTCCACATAATATATGATATAATTTGCCTGTTATGACTGACATATCCCTTCCCCTTCCTGAATTAAAATTCTCCAACCACTATGTTGATTATGAAGAGGCGGTTGATTTTATGGAAAATCGTGTTGCGTCTATTCACGCAGGCGACGGTAAAGAGTGCCTGTGGTTTCTCGAACACCCGCCGCTTTATACCGCCGGCACCAGCGCTAAGGCGTCTGACCTTTTGCGCCCCGACCAGTTTCCGGTTTATAAAAGCGGGCGCGGCGGGCAGTTTACCTATCACGGGCCCGGCCAGCGCGTGGTCTATCTTATGCTTGACCTTAATCAGCGCGGCCGCGATATACGCTGCTTTATCTGCCAGATTGAACAATGGATTATTGCGACATTGGCGGATTTTAATATTGACGCACGCATCCGCGACGGGCGGGTGGGGGTGTGGGTTGCCAATTCATCCCCGCCCTATCAGGAACATAAAATCGCCGCGATTGGCATTCGCCTCAAACGTTGGATAAGCTATCACGGCATGAGCATTAATCTGGAGCCAGACTTAAGCCATTTTGCTGGTATCATCCCTTGCGGCATTACCGCGCATGGGGTGACCAGCATCGCCGAGCTTGGGCATATAGTGTCGCTTGCCGAGCTCGACCAAGCGCTTATTCGCAATTTTAAGGATATTTTTTAGCCGCATCAACCGAACGAAGTGAGATAAGTTGATGCGGGTTTTTTTCGTTCACGACAGCAAGGCTTTGCCTTGCGTCTCCGCGGGGGCGGCGAAACTATTCGCCGGAGACGCAGTCGCGTCTCTATTCTCATACAGCCATTGAGTGAAGCGCAGTCGCGCTTCTATTCCCATCTATTCAAATTCGATAATCACATCATCAACCGCCAGCGCATCGCCCGCCTTAAATAATATTTTTTTAACCGTGACGGTTTTTTCGGCCCGCAAAATATTTTCCATCTTCATCGCTTCGATAACAGCAAGAGCCTCACCAGCTTCAACCGTTTGCCCCTCGCTCACATCAATTGATACAATCACCCCTGGCATCGGGCAAATCAACGCTTTTTCAGATGCATTATCACTAATCTCCGGCATATGCGCCATCAGGGTTTGCGCCTGCGGGCGGCGAATGAATATTTTTTGTCGCGTCCCCTTACCGGTGAGGACAAATCCCTCATGATGCGTGTCAACGCTTATGGTGATTGCAGCATCATTAACTATGCCGGTAAAAAATAGATCACCAGGCCGCCACTCACTATTTAAGACAAACACCTCATCATTTATTATAACGCCCGCTTCTGTTTCATCGCCTGAAAAAACCTCGCCCGCAATCTCAATCGCTAAAGCTGAGGGAGGATTATAATCACGCCCCCGCGCTGCCCGCTTATCACAATGCCGCCGCATATAATAACTCACCGCTGCCAGTGTTTTGAGATAATCTGCCGATTGTGGCGCGCCATCAAACCCTTCGGGATATTCTTCTTCAATAAAGGCTGTCGTCAACGCCCCTTTTTGGAACCGTTCATGCCCCATAATCGCCGCTAGAAAATCAATATTGTGACGAATACCATCAATTCGAAACCCGTCTAACGCATCAGCCATTGCCGCGATTGCCGCATCACGAGTATCGGCATGGGTGACGAGCTTTGCAATCATCGGATCATAAAAAATACTAATCTCGCCGCCTTCATAGACACCCGTATCATTACGCACGACATGCGCCGCCGCTTCTTGTTCCTCTGGCCTTTGCTCTTGCGGCGGCTGATACCGCACCAGCCGTCCGGTTGACGGTAAAAACCCACGATAAGGGTCTTCCGCATAAATGCGGCTTTCAATCGCCCAGCCATTCAGTTTTATATCTTCTTGTGTAAGGCTTAATGTTTCACCTTGCGCGACTTTGATCATCTGCTCGACAAGGTCAATGCCGGTAATTTCTTCGGTCACAGGATGTTCAACCTGCAACCGCGTATTCATTTCCAGAAAATAGAAATTCTTATCGCCATCAACAATAAATTCAACCGTACCGGCAGAGCAATAATCCACCGCTTTTGCAAGCGCAACAGATTGAGCGCCCATTGCTTTTCTTGTTTTTTCATCCAGAAACGGGCTTGGCGCTTCTTCAATGACTTTTTGATTGCGCCGCTGGATTGAACATTCGCGTTCACCCAAATAAACCACATTGCCATGCTTATCACCCAAAATCTGAATTTCAATATGGCGTGGCTGGGTTACAAATTTTTCAATAAAAATACGGTCATCACCAAAGCTATTGGCCGCTTCATTTTTTGAAGATTGAAACCCTTCGCGGGCTTCCTGATCATTCCAGGCAATCCGCATTCCCTTACCACCACCACCGGCAGAGGCTTTAATCATCACCGGATAGCCAATTTGGGTTGCAATCTTCACCGCTTCATCCGCATCCTCAATCAATCCCATATGACCAGGAACTGTGCTCACCCCCGCCTCTTGCGCCAGTTTTTTTGAGGTAATTTTATCGCCCATGGCTTCAATCGCGCCAGCAGGCGGGCCAATAAAGGCAATCCCTTCCTTATCCAACGCTTCGGCAAAGGCTTTATTTTCGCTTAAAAACCCATAGCCAGGATGCACCGCATCAGCACCCGTCTGTTTAATCGCATCAATGATCTTATCAATCACCAAATAGCTTTCGGAAGCCGCAGATGCACCAATATGCACCGCCTCATCCGCCATTTGCACATGCAAAGCCTGTGCATCCGTATCGGAATATACCGCCACAGTTTGAATTCCCATTTTGCGCGCCGTCTTAATCACCCGACAGGCAATTTCACCACGATTGGCAATTAGTATTTTCTTAATCATGCAAGCCCCTATAGCGGAATATTATCGTGTTTTTTCCAAGGATTGGAAAGTTGCTTATTTTCTAATAGTTTTAGCGAGCGGGCAATCCGGCGGCGGGTATTGCGCGGCAAAATCACCTCATCAATATAGCCGCGCTCGGCGGCGATAAATGGGTTTAGGAAACGGTCTTCATAATCTTGCGTATGTTTGGCAATCGCGGCCTCATCGCCAATCGCATCACGGAAAATAATTTCCACCGCGCCCTTTGCCCCCATCACCGCAATTTGGGCGGTTGGCCACGCATAATTCACATCCCCGCGCAAATGTTTGGAAGCCATCACATCATAAGCCCCGCCATAGGCTTTGCGGGTGATGATGGTAATTTTCGGAACCGTCGCTTCAGCATAAGCAAAAAGCAATTTCGCGCCATGCTTAATCAGCCCGCCATATTCTTGCGCCGTACCTGGTAAAAATCCGGGGACATCGACGAAACTCACCACCGCGATATTAAAGCAATCGCAAAAGCGGACAAACCGCGCTGCCTTGCGCGAGCTATCACTATCCAAAACGCCTGCCAAGACCATTGGCTGATTGGCAACAACACCAACCGTTTTCCCCTCAATCCGGATAAAACCAGTGAGAATATTTTTCGCAAAATCGGGCTGAATTTCGAAAAAATCCCCTTCATCGGCAATTTTCAGAACCAGCTCTTTCATATCATAGGGTATATTCGGATTATCCGGAATAAGCGTATCGAGCGAGCGTTCAACCCGGTCGCGCGCATCTTCGGTTGCTTGTACGGGAATATCTGCCCGATTATTAAGCGGTAGAAAATCAATCAAGCGGCGTAATTGAGTGAGCGCCTCAACATCATTATCATACGCGCCATCGGCCACTGATGATTTACTGGTATGGACTTTTGCGCCGCCTAATTCTTCGGCTGTTACCTCTTCATTGGTTACCGTTTTCACCACATCAGGGCCGGTTACGAACATATAAGAGCTTTCACGCACCATAAAGATGAAATCGGTAAGTGCGGGAGAATAGACATCACCACCGGCGCATGGTCCCATAATCATAGTGATTTGCGGAATCACCCCGCTTGCTAATGTATTGCGCTGAAACACTTCGGCATAGCCGCCAAGCGCATCCACCCCTTCTTGAATCCGCGCCCCGCCTGCATCCAACATTCCAATAATGGGATAGCCATTGCGGAGCGCCATATCTTGCACTTTCATAATTTTTTGGGCATGCGCCCGCGACAGGGACCCGCCAAAAACTGTAAAATCCTTCGCATAAACATAAATCGGGCGACCATTGACGAGTCCCCAGCCGGTAACCACCCCATCACCAGGAATTTTACGGTTCTGCATATCAAAATCATGGCAATTATGCTCGACAAACATATCGATTTCTTCAAAACTGCCTTCGTCAAGCAAAAGGTCAATCCGCTCCCGCGCCGTGAGCTTGCCGCGCTTATGCTGTGCTTCAATTCGCGCCTCCCCGCCGCCTAAGCGCGCGACCCGACGACGGTCTTCCAATTCCGCAATTATATCTCGCATTCTCTTAGCCTTCCCGCGACCCTAGCCTAATCACTCTCATTCAAGCTGATAAAATATGCCGATAGCGTGTCAATTTCCAGCTTTATTTTATCGCGCTTGGTTTTTGCGTCTTCATCTTCTCCCCAAAGCGACAGCTGATAAAGCTCATCAAGCAATGATAGCTCATAGGCGCGCTCACTATCAATATATTTTTCTGCCAGCGCTAACACCAAAATGGGGGAGCTTAAAAGCGCCGCCCCATGCGCCAGACCGGTGAGCCGAAAGACATCGCCTGTGGCTACCTTTTCTAATCTATCAAGCGTTGCGTTAGATTGGGGCGTTGGCATAATGCCTTTCGCCAGCTGAAACGAGACATCAAATCGCTGCTGCGCCCATGCCAAAACCGGATCCCAGCTTTCGGATTGCAAAAGCGATAATTCTTTTGGCTCGCCGGCGCGATAATAAAGCAAATCATTTTCCGCCAAGCGACGAAATTGGCGAAGCACCTGCTCTTGCCTATCTGCCACCCTGTCAATCGCGGTTGAGACCAGCCGCATAAACCACATTTCAGCGGGCTTTATCTCTTCGCCTTGTGATTTCCATTCAGCCGCCACCTGCTGCGCCAAACCACGCGTCGGTAGCGTTAAATCAGCCTTTGTTGGGGTTTTTAGTACCTTCCCATCCAGCAGGATGACATAGCCATCTGCCGTGGATTGCACCTCGACATTTTTATAGAATTTTTTCATTTATTGATAAAATTCATCAATAAATCTTGCAGCTCTTCGCTGGTTGTGGCAATCGCATCGGTTTTCGCTTCTTCTAATTCTTCGGCCGATTGATAACCCCATGTCACCCCAATCGTATGCGCGCCGGCGGTGCGCGCCATTTGGATATCGAAATTTGTATCCCCCACCATAATCGTATCATCCGCCGTAACATCGCATTCGCTGATGGCTCGCAATAATAAATCTGGTGCTGGTTTACCCGGACCATCATCGGCGCTTTTGGTATTCTGAAACATATTTTCTAGGTCATGCACCCGCAAAACACGCTCCACTCCACGCCGCGATTTCATTGTCACCATGCCTAATAAAATATCATCTCTTGCCGCAAGATTTTGTAAAATCTCAAACATGCCGGGATATAGAATCTCACCCCGATGATTTTTCTGACTAAGCTCTGCTTGTTTTTGCTGATATAATGCGACAAGGCGATCTAGGGTTTCTTCATCCGCTTCTGGCGCATATTCGTGCATTGCCGTTTTGATGGGAGCGCCGACATAAAGTAAAATATCGCTGCGCGACGGGCGGGGTATATTTTGACAATCCAGAGTAAAATGAACGGCAGCAATATGTCCATATTGCGCATCTACGAGTGTTCCATCACAATCAAAAACGATGAATTTCATCAAATATTTTCCCCGCGCGTTCTTCATCATCCGCAAATTCAAAATACTGCCATGTTTTTGCCATATGGTCTGTCAGTGGCGCTTGCCATGAGAACAATTTGCCATTCGGATGAATAAATCGAATTATCCGATTATGTAAATGTAGTTTATCACTAATTACACCGCCTGTCTGCATCATCTCACCATGAATAGAATATTTTTTATCGCCAACAAGCGAATGTCCGATTGCTTGCATATGCACACGTATTTGGTGTGTTCGGCCAGTATGGGGTCGAAACGCAAGCCAAGCGTATTTTTGCCCGGCCTGGGCAATCAGCCTATATTCTGTATGGGCAGATTGAGCACCTTCCTCCCCCTTTTCGGCTGGCACAACGCGCTCTTTACCCTGCCGCGCCGCGCGTTTTATAAGCGGTAAGCGAATAACCCCTTCGGCCGGGCGCGGCACACCATAGACCAACCCCCAATAGGATTTTTCAATCTTTTTTTGCGCAAACAGGCGGGTTAAATAAGACGCAGTTCGCCGATTACGGGCAAGCAATAACAGCCCCGATGTATCACGATCCAGCCGATGCACCAGACGCGGCGGCTCGTCTGCCCCAAAGCGCAATTCGGGTAAAATCGCATCAATATGAATATCGGTCTTACTGCCCCCCTGCACCGCCAAACCAGACGGCTTATTCAATAGCATAATATCATCATCATAATGTAAAATACTATTTTTCATGGCGCTAATCAAATGTGCCGGAATCGTTTTTCTCCGATTTTCTTTTAACGTATTAGACGATTGCGCTTCCGGCGGGATACGGATTTTTTCTCCCGCTATAAGCCGGTAACTGGCTTTCGCTCTTTTGCCATCCACCCGGATTAAGCCTTTGCGCAATAAGGCTTCAAGCTGCCCATAAGAAAGCTGCGCATAATATTTACGAAACCAGCGATCCAGCCGCATATCGGTCTCATCATCTATAATTGTGATATATTTCACCCCGCTCATAGCAAAGCTCGTATAATATAAAACCCAAATGCAGCAAGTGCCAGCCCCGTTAAAACCGATCCACCAGCGTATAATAAGGCAAGGCCATATTCAGCTTCTTGTAATAATCTGAGCGTATCCAAAGAATAAGTCGAAAATGTCGTAAACCCGCCAAGCAGACCGATGAGTAAAAATAATCGCCATGCTTCATAATCTGCTTTCGTGAGAAAAAGAAAAACCGCTGCACCGACACCAATTAAAAATGATCCGATCATGTTCACGGTAAAACTCGCCCATGGAAACAGAGTTTGTGCTGGCAAATATAGATTCACAGAAAACCTTAACATTGTACCGACCATCCCGCCTAAGGCAACAAGCAGATAGGCTTTCATCAGCACCCTCTATCGGATCGTGGCGCGAATGACACGCCCATTGCGCAAAATCTCTAATTGCCAATGCGGGGTTGCTGACATTGATAAGCGCTCAACTTCCGCCACTTGCTTAATCTCAACCTCATTAATCACGCGAAGAATATCACCCAATCGAAAGCCAAATCGCGCCGCTTGGCTTCCCCTTTGTATACCTGTAACAATAACCCCATCGAGCAGGCCATCAAGGCTAAGCTCTTCAATCAGAGCGGGGTTAAGATTAGCAATTCTTAATCCCCGCAAAGGGCCAGCATTTTCATTGAATAAGGTAGTTTGATTACGCGGCGGCGTTTCCGGCGCTGAAAGCAAATCAACCAGTAAGCGCCGTGGTTTTGTTTGGCGGCGTATATCAAAAATCGCCCGCCCACCAATATCTCGGGTTCCAATACGATAACGTAATTCGCTTTTTGAAAAAATATCTTGTCCATCAATTTTTATAACCACATCGCCCACATCAGCACCGGCAAGTTTTAGGGGGCTATTAGGATGCAAGGATAAAATCAGCGCCCCTTGTGGGCGCGGCAAATTAAGAGCTTGTGCAAGCTCATGATCAATATCCTGAAAGCTCGCCCCAAGCCATGGGCGAATAATTTTACCGCCCCCTTCGGCAGCGCGCACCACTTGCGCAACCATATTTGCGGGGATCGCAAAGCCAATCCCGACCGACCCGCCAGAGCGTGAAAAAATCGCCGTATTTATACCAAGCAACTGCCCATCCAAAGTCACCAGAGCGCCGCCACTATTACCGGGATTAATCGCCGCATCGGTTTGAATAAATGATTGATAATCAGAAATACCAAGCTGAGTGCGCGCCAGAGCCGAAATGATACCGCTTGTCACCGTTTGCCCCACCCCGAACGGATTACCAACCGCCAACACCAAATCACCAACCTCAATAATATCAGAATTTGTAAATTCAAGCGCCTGCAAATCTTGCGGTGGATCAATCAGAGATAACACAGCCAAATCCGTTCGCTCATCCGCCAATATTAATTCCGCCTTATACTCACGCCGATCATAAAGAACCACGCGCAATTCCTTTGCCCCTTCAATCACATGGTAATTGGTAACAACCAAGCCAGGAACCTTAACAATAACGCCCGAACCAAGTGATTGCTGCTCGCGTAAATTTTCTTGCCCACCAAAATTATCACCAAAAAATTGCCGAAACAGCGGATCATCAAAAAGGGGCGATAATCGACCCCGCGATCGCACATATTTCTTTGCATAAACATTCACAACAGATGGAACAACATTTTTCACAATAGGCGCAAAGCTATTTTGAATTTGCAGTTGGCTTTGTGGTACGCGTTTTTCAATTTGTGTAGCGCTAAAACGTTGATCAGAGCGAGCAGGCAGTTGCCTATCTTGCGCGGCAGCAAAATTTCCTAAAAAGAAAAAGCTCGAAAGCAAGAAAAATAAAAGAAAAGGGTACACCAACAAAGTTGAGTACCCTTTTGCTTTATAATGAAATAATGGCTGAAACATTTTATGCGGTTGCGGTAACATCCTCATCATCCACCATTGCCGGGCCACTATCCTGTCCGCGTGCCTCTTCATCGCGATCAACAAATTCAATCACCGCCATAGGCGCATCATCGCCTTTACGAAAGCCAGCTTTCATAATCCGCGTATAGCCACCCTGGCGATCAGCATAACGCGGGCCTAAAATATCGAATAATTTTTTCCCCATAGCCTCATCCAGTAATTTCGTCATGGCTTGTCGACGCGCATGCAAATCGCCCCGCTTGGCAAGCGTTATCAGTTTTTCAACATAGGGGCGTAATTCTTTCGCTTTGGGTAATGTCGTGATGATTTGCTCGTGCTTTATCAATGCGTCTGCCATATTACGCAATAAAGCCTTGCGGTGTGATGCGGTACGATTGAGTTTACGACCTGCTTTTGCGTGACGCATAATCTCTCTCCTTCATTTAAGATTAATAATTATCTTCCAAACTACGTGCCATTTCTTCAATATTTTCTGGTGGCCAGTTCGGAACATCCATCCCCAAATGCAAACCCATTTCGCCAAGCACTTCTTTAATTTCATTTAATGATTTGCGGCCAAAATTCGGGGTGCGCAGCATTTCATTTTCACTTTTCAAAATTAAATCGCCAATATAGACAATATTATCATTTTTCAGGCAATTTGCTGACCGCACAGACAGTTCCAGCTCGTCAACTTTTTTGAGCAAGGCAGCAGAAAACCCGCTTTCTTCCAAAGATGGAGCCTCTTCAATAATTTCTTCCGGTTCATCAAAATTGATAAATGTGAGAAGCTGGTCTTGCAAAATCCGCGCCGCATAAGCGAGTGCATCTTCGGGCGTTACCGTGCCATTGGTTTCAATATCCATTGTCAGCTTATCATAATCCAAAACCTGCCCTTCGCGGGTGTTTTCAGTATGATAAGAGACGCGCCGCACCGGGCTATAAAGCGAGTCAACTGGAATAAGTCCAATCGGTGCATCATCGGGACGATTTTGTTCAGATGGCACATAGCCCTTGCCGGTACTGATGGTAAACTCAAAGCGTACCTCAGCATCATTATCAAGCGTGCATAATACAAGGTCAGGATTATGAATGGTAATATCAGAGGTTTCCTCAATATCACCAGCCGTCACCACCCCGGGCCCTTTTTTGCTTAAAATCACCCGACGACTGCCCTCAACCTCCATCGAAATTGCCATTTTTTTAATATTTAAAATAATATCTGTAACATCTTCCCGTACCCCGGCTATGGATGAAAACTCATGCAACACACCATCAATTTGGATGGCGGTCACAGCCGCACCTTGAATGGATGAAAGCAAAACACGACGTAAGGCATTGCCCAATGTCAGACCAAAGCCGCGTTCCAAAGGCTCCGCTATGATTTGCATATGGCGTTGCTCATCATCGCCAGAAATAATTTGTAATTTGCTTGGTTTAATAAGGTCTTGCCAATTCTTTTGAAACATTATGCGTCCTCTCTCATTTTTCTATATTGCCAGTTTACGGATTATCCACGACGGCGTTTGCGCGGCCGACAGCCATTATGCGGAATCGGTGTCACATCGCGAATGGCCGTTACCACCAAGCCAACAGCTTGCAATGCCCGTAACGCACTCTCGCGGCCAGAGCCTGGCCCTTGAATTTGTACATCCAGATTTTTCATCCCATGCTCCATCGCTTTGCGCCCGGCATCTTCGGCGGCGATTTGCGCCGCGTAAGGGGTGGATTTGCGTGAGCCCTTAAACCCCATCGCGCCAGCCGATGACCACGCAATCGCATTGCCTTGAACATCTGAAATTGTGACCATTGTATTATTAAAGGTCGAATTAATATGCGCCACGCCAGACACAATATTCTTTTTCTCGCGGCGGCGTACCCGTGCTTTATCTGTTGCCATAATAATTACCCTTTCTTACCTGCGATAGGCCGTGCCGGACCACGCCGCGTACGCGCATTGGTATGCGTCCGCTGCCCCCGCACCGGAAGATTGCGACGATGTCGCAATCCACGATAAACCCCCATATCCAAAAGGCGTTTCATATTGACCGACGTATCACGCCGCAAATCACCTTCAACCATATGATCGGCATCAATGGTTTCGCGAATCCGAATAACATCCGCCTCGCTTAATTCATTCACCCGCGCTTCGAGCGGAATATTAAGCTTTTCGCAAATATCATGCGCGGTTTTATTTCCAATTCCATGAATATAGGTCAGCGCGATAACCACGCGCTTTCCTGTCGGAATATTTACACCAGCAATACGAGCCACACTCTTCTCCTTTATCCTTTTAAC
The DNA here is from genome assembly GCA_965199285.1 of Parvibaculaceae bacterium. Taxonomy (GTDB): domain Bacteria; phylum Pseudomonadota; class Alphaproteobacteria; order RS24; family RS24; genus CBDDGJ01. Next base: position 713,901 of record OZ240687.1, read on the forward strand.
CGATTAATTACCATCCAGCACCGCAATAATCTGTGCCGTCACATTTTCAATATCCGCCATCCCATCAACCGGCCGCAACAGGCCTTTGCCTTGATAATAAGCCGAAACCGGCGCGGTTTGCTGTTCATATACTTGCATCCGCTTGGTGACCGCGTCTTCTGTATCATCTTCACGCGGACCATCAACACTTTCGGCGGCGCGTTTCAAAATCCGCTCAATAAGCACCGACATATCGACTTGCAGCTCAATCACCCCATCAAGGTGAAGATTTTTTTCAGCCATCACCCTGTCCAGAGCCTCGGCTTGCGCGACGGTACGCGGAAAGCCATCCAGAATAAAGCCATTGCCGCAATCAGCTTGCGCGATGCGCTCAGCAATAATGCCAACCACCACATCATCTGGCACCAAATCACCGCGCGCCATAATATCTTTTGCCATTAAACCAATCTCGGTTTCAGCCGCCACCGCTGCCCGCAACATGTCGCCAGTTGAAAGCTGTTTGATATTATATTTCTGTTCCACACGCTCCGCCTGCGTGCCTTTACCGGCACCGGGAGGGCCTAAAAAGACAAGTTTCATGTCTTCCCCCCCCGTAAATTTGATTTCTTAATCAGGCTTTCATATTGATGCGCAAATAAATGGCTTTGCACTTGCCCGACCGTATCCATCGTGACATTGACCACAATTAGCAACGACGTGCCGCCGAAATAAAATGGCACATTATATTCACTGATCAACCATTCAGGTAAAAGACAAACAAGGGTGAGATAACCCGCGCCGACAAATGTAAGCCGCGTTAAGACGAAATCAATATATTCCGCCGTGCGCACGCCCGGCCGATAACCGGGGACAAAACCACCCGATTTTTTAAGATTATCAGCCGTATCTTCCGGATTAAACACAATCGACGTATAGAAAAAGCAAAAGAAAATAATCAGCGCCGCATAAAGTAACATATAACCGGGTTGCCCGCGTCCCAACATTGCCGCAATCGCGCCCAATGCGCCATCTGCCGAACCGCTAGAGAAATTCGCCATTGTCGCCGGCATCAACAAAAGGGAAGAGGCAAAAATCGGCGGAATAACGCCGGCCGTATTGAGTTTCAAAGGCAAATGCGAATTATCGCCGCCAAAAGTTTTATTGCCGCGTTGGCGTTTTGGATATTGCACCGGCAGCCGCCGCTGCGCCCGCTCGACATAAACGATAAAGGCAATCACAACCGCAACCATGATTAACAGCATTAAAATAATAAAGGTCGAAAGCGCCCCTTGCCGTCCCAATTCTAATGTGCCCGCCAGCGCGCTTGGTAGCTCGGCGACAATGCCGGCAAAAATAATCAGTGAGATACCATTACCGACCCCGCGGGCGGTGATTTGCTCACCCAGCCACATCAAAAACACCGTCCCCCCAACCAGAGAGACAACCGCCGATACCCGAAAGAAAAGGCCTGGATCGCTGACCACGCCTTCGGCGGCTTCCAACCCAATCGCAATCCCATAACCTTGAAACGCTGCCAACAGCACTGTGCCATAACGGGTATATTGATTGATTTGCTTGCGCCCCTGCTCGCCTTCTTTTTTCAAAGCCTCAAGGCGCGGGATAATCGGTGTCATCAGCTGGATAATAATCGATGCAGTAATATAAGGCATAATATTAAGCGCCAAAATCGCCATCCGTCCAACCGCGCCGCCGGCAAACATGTTGAACACGCCAATAATGCCTGCTTGCTGTTGCGCGAAAATAGATTGCAACGCTTGCACATCAATACCCGGTAAGGGGATATAGGTTCCCAAACGATAAATCAGCAAAGCCCCCAGCGTGAACCAGATACGCTTTTTCAAATCCTCCGCCGTGCGAAAGGCGGAAAAACTTAAATTTGCAGCTAATTGTTCTGCGGCTGATGCCATTTACCTTATTCCTCGCCCGTCTCTTTGTCTGTTTCTTGTGCTGGTGTATCTTCTGGCGCAGTGTCTGGTGTATCGCTGGCGGCAGCGTTTATGCCCGCGTTTATAATTGTGATTTTGCCACCCAGCTTTTCAATCGCCGCTTTTGCACTGGCACTAACACCGGCAATTTCAAAATCCAGCTTTTCTTTAAGCTCGCCCTTGCCCAATACGCGTATACCATCATGAGCGCGGCGAATAACCCCTGCCTCTATCAGCGTTTGCACATTTACAAGCCCTGATAATTTGCCTGCCGCGACCGCCTCTTGCAGACGGCTAAGATTAACCTCATTATAACGCTTTGGGCGCGGCACGTTAAAGCCGCGTTTGGGCATCCGCATATGCAATGGCATTTGCCCGCCTTCAAAGCCCTTAATCGCCACACCTGAACGCGAGGTTTGACCCTTCATACCGCGACCCGCCGTCTTGCCTTTACCAGAGCCAGCGCCCCGACCAACGCGGATACGCGTCTTGCGCGCCCCGACATTATCTTTGAGCTGATTTAATTTCATACCGCCTGCTCCTATTCCTCTACGACCCGCACTAAATGCGCTACTTTTGCGACCATCCCGCGAATGCTTGGCGTATCTTCCAACACCCGCTGACGGCCAATTTTATTTAACCCCAAACCAATAAGCGTTTTGCGCTGTGTGGGCAAACGCCCAATCGGGCTGGCTGTTTGTTCAACCGTAATTGTTTTTTTCTTCGCCATATCTTACCCCTATTCGCTTACCTCAAGATCAGGCTTGGCAATAATCTCGCTTACTTTTTTACCGCGCCGCGCCGCCACTTGACGCGGGCTATCCTGCTTACCAAGCGCATTAAAAGTTGCACGCACCATATTATAGGGGTTAGAAGACCCAATCGCTTTGGCAACCACATCCTGCATTCCTAAAACTTCAAATACCGCCCGCATCGGACCACCCGCAATAATTCCGGTTCCGGGATTGGCAGAGCGAAGATGCACTTTGCCTGCCCCCCAGCGTCCCGACGTATCGTGATGCAATGTCCGCCCTTCGCGCAAGGGCACGCGGATCATTTTACGTTTTGCCGCATCGGTGGCTTTGCGCACCGCTTCAGGAACTTCCCGCGCCTTACCATGACCAAAGCCAACCCGCCCTTTTTGATCCCCGACCACAACCAAAGCTGCAAATCCAAAACGCCGGCCACCTTTGACCACTTTCGCGACCCGATTAATATGCACCAGACGGTCAATAAATTCGCTATCGCGTTCGTCCTGATTTTCTCTTGCCACTGTTTATCTCCTTAACCTACGAATTAGAAATTTAAGCCTGCTTCACGCGCCGCATCAGCCAAAGCCTTGACCCGCCCGTGATAAAGATATTGCCCGCGATCAAAGATAACATTCTCAATATTGGCAGCTTTGGCGCGCACCGCAATCGCTTGCCCGACAATTTTCGCCGCTTCAATATTGCCGCCCTTTTCGCCTAAGAAATCCTTATCGCGTGAAGAGGCGGCAACAATTGTGCGGCCATTTTCATCATCAATCACTTGCGCATAAACATGTTTTGATGAGCGAAACACGCACAGCCGTGGCCGCCCATTTGCAACCTTGCGAAGCGTACGACGTACCCGTTGCTTGCGACGTTCTAATGTTGAAAGTTTCTGTCCCATGCCTGACCTCTATTTCTTCTTGCCTTCTTTGCGGAAAACATATTCATCTACATAACGCACCCCTTTACCCTTATAGGGTTCAGGTTTACGGAAGCTACGAATTTCAGCCGCAATCTGACCAACCCGCTGCTTATCATTGCCGGAAATGGTAATTTCGGTTTGCGATGGGCATTCAATTTTCAAATCCGATGGAATTGGAAAATCAATATCATGGCTAAAGCCAAGCGATAATTTTAAGGTCGAGCCTTGCACTTGCGCCCGATAGCCAACCCCTTGCAGTTCAAGTTTTTTCTCAAAGCCTTGTGTCACACCGACAACGAGATTTTGTACAATCGAACGGCTCAAACCCCAAAAACTGCGCGCCGATTGGCTGTTATTTGCTGGCTGCACACTAAGACCATCATCATTTTGTGCAATCACAACTTGTTCAGAAAGGGTGGCGGTCAATTCGCCCTTTGGACCTTTCACGCCAACCATTTGGCCATCAAGTTTAACCTCTACACCATCTGGAATTGCAACTGCTTTTTTACCAATACGAGACATATTTTCACCTTCTTTATGCGCTTAAAAGACGCGACACAAAACCTCTCCCCCAACATTATTTTCGCGCGCCCGACTATCAGACATCACGCCTTTGGGGGTCGATAAAATTGAAATGCCCAGCCCATTGCTCACCACCGGCATGGTTTTTACCGAGCTATAAACCCGCCGCCCTGGTTTGGAAACGCGTTGAATTTCTTTAATCACCGGAAAGCCATCAAAATATTTCAACTCAATATCAAGTTGCGTTTGCCCGCCCTTATATTCGGTTTCAGAATAGCCGCGAATATAGCCTTCATCTTTCAACACATCCAACACCCAGCGGCGCAATTTAGATGCCGGCGATGACACAACCGGCTTGCCGCGCATTTGCGCGTTTCTTATTCGTGTGAGCATATCACCAAGAGGATCGTTCATTCTTCTCTCCTACCAGCTTGATTTCGTCATACCAGGAATTAACCCTTGTGACCCTAATTCACGCAATGCAATACGTGACATATTTAATTTACGATAATAACCGCGCGGGCGACCCGAAACCCCGCAACGATTGCGAATCCGGTTTTTCGCTGAATTGCGCGGCAGCTCCGCCAATTTTAACCGCGCCTTAAAGCGGTCTTCATTGGCAAGCGTGCTATCATTTGCAATCGCCAGCAAAGCGGCGCGCTTATTGGCATATTTCTTTACCATGCGCTTACGCTTATCATTGCGTTCAACCATTGATTTTTTTGCCATATAGTCCCCCTTAATCCGTAAATGGGAAGTTAAACCCGCGCAATAATTCACGCGCTTCATCATCATTTGTCGAGCTGGTGCAGACCACAACATCCATCCCCCAGATCACATCAACCGTATCATAGTTAATTTCTGGAAACACAATATGCTCTTTAATGCCCAGCGCATAATTGCCATTACCATCAAAACTTTTTGGGCTAAGACCGCGAAAATCTCGCACCCGTGGCAGCGCCACCGTCACGAGGCGGTCAATAAATTCAAACATATGCGCTTGCCGCAAAGTCACCTTAACCCCCAATGGCATGCCTTCGCGCACCTTAAAGCCCGCGATTGACTGTTTCGCTTTGGTGATGACAGGCTTTTGTCCCGCAATCGCTTGCAGGGCTTCAAAAGCAGAATTAATTTTTTTGGTGTCCGCTGTGGTTTCACCAACCCCCATATTCAACACGATTTTTTCAAGCTGCGGTACTTGCATTGGATTTTTATAATTAAACTTATCCATAAGCTCAGCCCGAATAACATCGTGATAATGCGTTTTCATACGCGGAATATAATGCGCTGTTTCAGTCATTAGATCACCTCTCCTGAACGGCGCGCAATACGCTTCTTATTGCCGTCCTTATCAGTCTCATAACCAATCCGCGTGGGCTTGCCATCTTGGGGGTCAAGCAAAGCAAGATTGGAAATATGGATTTTGCTTTCTTTCGCAATAATCCCGCCCTCGCTATTTTGGCTTTGCTTGGTATGGCGGCGAACAATATTCACGCCCTGCACCAGCGCCCGGTTTTCGGCCGGAAACACCGTCAGCACTTCGCCGCTTTTGCCCTTATCGCGCCCTGTTAACACGGTTACCCGATCCCCTTTTTTGATTTTCAACTTCGCCATTTTCACTTCCTTATAATATTTCTGGCTTATAATACCTCAGGTGCAAGCGATACAATTTTCATATGATTGCTTGCCCTTAGCTCCCGCGTTACGGGGCCAAAAATCCGCGTCCCGATTGGTTCGCCATTATTATTCACCAATACGGCGGCATTATTATCAAATCGAATAATGCTACCATCAGCGCGGCGAATTTCTTTTGCGGTGCGCACAATCACGGCTTTCATAACATCGCCTTTTTTAACCCGCCCGCGCGGAATTGCTTCTTTCACGCTTACCACAATCGTATCGCCAACTGAGGCAGCACGACGTTTTGAACCACCCAGCACCTTAATACATTGCACGCGCCGCGCCCCTGAATTATCGGCAACATCGAGATTAGATTGCATCTGTATCATGGCTTTCTCCTGTGTCTCTTCTTCCTGCTTTTATTCCTGCTCAGCCATGACTTCCCAGCTCTTAAGCTTAGAAACCGGCCGACATTCCTGAATGCGCACCACATCACCCGTCTTAAACTTATTGGCGGCATCATGGGCGTGATATTTTTTGCGCGAGCGCACCGTCTTCTTCATCACCGGATCGGTAAACCGGCGCTCAACACTGACAACCACTGTTTTATCGCCCTTATCGCTTATAACGGTTCCTTGTAATATCCGTTTTGGCATTGTCTTTCTCCGTTCCCTTTAACCTATGCCCGCGCCGCTTGCGCTTGGGTGGTTTTAATGCGCGCAATATCACGACGAATTTGTCGCACCCGCGCGGTATTTTCTAACTGACCAGAGGCTTTTTGAAAGCGTAAATTAAGCTGCTCTTTTTTGAGCTTTGCAAGCTCATCAACCAACTGGTCTGGTGTCATTTTGTTAATCTCTTCAATTTTCATGACCTAATCCCCTATTGCCCTTCGCCGACCCGCGAAACAACCCGCGTTTTTACTGGCAATTTCATCGCCGCGAGCTTTAAGGCTTCATGCGCGACATCAGCAGGCACACCATCAATTTCAAACATAATCCGACCAGGTTTTACCCGACAGGCCCAATATTCAGGCGAGCCTTTGCCTTTCCCCATCCGCACTTCGGTTGGTTTTTTGGAGACTGGCACATCTGGAAAAATCCGAATCCAAACCCGTCCGGCCCGTTTCATATGCCGCGTAATCACCCGCCGCGCTGCCTCGATTTGCCGTGCCGTTACCCGCTCTGGCGTGGTGGCTTTTAACCCATAAGCGCCGAAATTAAGCGTTGTGCCGCCTTTCGCATTGCCGTGAATACGCCCTTTATGCGCTTTCCGGAATTTTGTTTTCTTTGGTTGCAACATTGGTTTTACCTCTATCTATTCCGCTGCTGGCCGTGTATCTGCCACCCTTGTATCTGAAGGCGCATCACCGGCTTCACGACGATCCCGCGCCATCGGGTCATGCTCCATAATTTCGCCTTTGAAAATCCAGACCTTGATACCGCAAATACCATAGGCGGTATACGCCTCCGCCGTGCCATAATCAATGTCAGCGCGCAGCGTATGCAAGGGCACGCGGCCTTCGCGATACCACTCGACCCGCGCAATTTCAGCGCCGCCCAAACGGCCGCCACAATTAATCCGAATCCCAAGCGCGCCCAACCGCATTGCCGATTGTACCGCCCGTTTCATCGCGCGGCGAAACCCGACCCGACGCTCAAGCTGTTGGGCAATGCTTTCGGCAACCAACACGCTATCAATTTCGGGCTTGCGGACTTCGACAATATTCAAAAACACTTCGCTATCCGTCATCCCTGAAATGCGCCGTCGCAGCTTTTCAATATCTGCCCCTTTTTTGCCAATAATCACCCCTGGGCGCGCCGAATGAATCGTCACCCTACATTTTTTATGCGGCCGCTCAATAATCACTCGCGAGGCGCTGGCACCAATTTTGCGTAAATGCTTGTTTAACATGTCGCGCATACGCAAATCCTCATGCAAGAGATCCGCATATTCACCTTTTTTCGCATACCAGCGTGAATCCCATGTCCGGTTAACACCAAGACGCATGCTGATTGGATTTACCTTTTGTCCCATTATGCGATCTCCTCAATTTCTTGAACGATAATTGTAAGCTGGCTAAACGGCTTCAAAATACGCGCCGCCCGCCCCTTAGCGCGGGCGCGAAACCGCTTCATGACAAGGTTTTTACCAACATAAGCCTCTTTCACCACCAGATTATCAACATCCAGCCCGTGATTATTTTCTGCATTCGCAATCGCGCTTTCAAGCACTTTTTTCGCTTCCACCGCCATTTTACGACGCGAAAAGCTAAGGTCAGAAAGCGCGCGCTCAACCTTTTTGCCGCGAATAAGCTGGGCAATGAGATTGAGTTTTTGCGGGCTGGTGCGGATCATACGCCCCACCGCTTTGGCTTCATTATCAGCGAGCTGTCTTTGCAGTGATGATTTTCCCATGATTCCGTTTCCTATTTCCGTCTTGCTTTTTTATCTGCGCCATGCCCGTAATATGTGCGGGTGGGTACAAATTCACCAAATTTATGTCCGACCATATCTTCGGTCACATTTACGGGCACATGTTTTTGTCCATTATGAACCCCAAAAGTGAGACCAACAAATTGTGGCAAAATGGTTGAGCGGCGGCTCCATGTTTTAATCACTTCATGCAAGCGACCAGAATCCCGCACCGCGGCTGCTTTTTTGAGCAAATAACCATCTACAAATGGGCCTTTCCAAACTGAACGTGCCATAGCCTAAACTCCTAACGCTTCTTGCGCAGATGCCGACTGCGCAAAATATATTTATCAGTTGCCTTGTTGGAACGTGTTTTGCGTCCCTTCGTGGGTTTGCCCCATGGCGTTACCGGATGCCGGCCGCCAGAGGTTTTGCCTTCCCCCCCCCCATGCGGGTGATCGATGGGGTTCATCGCCACCCCACGTACAGACGGGCGCTTGCCCAACCAACGATTGCGCCCTGCTTTCGCCAAACGAATATTGGATTGATCCGGATTAGAGACCGCGCCAATAGAGCCCATGCAATCGCCATGGATAAGACGCTGCTCGCCAGAGGTGAGGCGCACAATCGCATAAGCCTGATCGCGCCCGACCAGATTGACAAATGTACCCGCCGAGCGTGCAATCTGCCCGCCCTTACCGGGTTTCATTTCAACATTATGAACAATCGTTCCCAAAGGCACATTTTTCAACGGCATCGCATTACCTGGTTTCACATCCACCTTTTCACCTGCAATGACCTTATCACCGGCCGCCAAACGTTGCGGCGCCAAAATATAAGCAAGCTCGCCATCTTCATATTTGATAAGCGCGATAAAAGCAGAGCGGTTTGGATCATATTCTAACCGTTCAACAGTTGCCGCCATATCCCATTTTTGCCTCTTAAAATCAATAATCCGATAGCTTCTCTTATGACCGCCACCGCGCCGACGCGCCGTAATGCGCCCCTTATTATTGCGCCCGCCTGATTTGGTGAGACCTTCGGTGAGCTGCTTTATGGGCTTGCCTTTATGCAGGGTAGACCGATCCACCAAAATCAGCCCGCGCTGACCGGGGGTATTTGGTTTGTATTTTTTTAATGCCATAATCTGCTCCTACAATCCCGCCTATAGCCCTGTTGTCACATCGATTGAATGACCCTCAACCAAAGTCACAATCGCTTTTTTTTCATCATTGCGGCGGCCTTCAATGCCCCGAAACCGCTTTACTTTGCCTTTTTGCGTGAGCGTGTTCACCGCCTTCACCTTGACATTAAACAAAGCTTCGACGGCTGCTTTAATGCTTGCCTTATCAGCCGCTTTGGCGACTTTGAAAACGACCTGATTATGCTCCGCCGCAATCGTTGCTTTTTCAGTAATCACCGGCGCGCGAATAATGTCATAATGTTTTGCGTTACTCATTTGAACCGCTCCTCAAGGCTGGCAAGCGCCGCCTTTGTTAGCACCAGCTTGTCGCGGCGCAAAATGTCATAAACATTTATGCCTTGCACCGGCAATACATCAATTTTCTCAATATTACGCGCGGCGCGGGCGAAATTGCTATCAAGTTCAGCCCCATCAATGATTAACGCATTATCAATATCCAAGCCGCTTAATTGCTGCCGTAAAGCGGCGGTTTTGCCATCTTTCGATACAGCTTCATTCAAAACAACCAATGCGCCTTCTTTCTGCTTTGCCGATAGAGCATTTTTAAGCGCAAGTTGACGCATTTTTTTGGGCATATTAATCGCATGTGAGCGCACGCGAGGACCATGCGACACGCCGCCGCCGACAAAAATATTCGCACGACGATTACCATGCCGCGCCCCGCCACCACCTTTTTGGCGACCAAATTTCTTACCTGTACGATTAATCTCGCTGCGCTCTTTAACCTTATGCGTGCCGGCTTGCCGTTTGGCAAGTTGATAGGTCACCATACGGTGCAAAATATCCGCGCGTGGCTCTAGCCCGAAAACCGCATCGCTCAGATCAACCGCGCCATCTTTTTTGGAATCTAATGTCGTAACATCAACCTTCATGCTTTGTCTCCATCTTTCGGCTCATCTGACTCCGCATCAGAATCCGCCTCTGGCGCGTCTTCCGCCTCTGTTTCAGAAACGTCCTCTTCAGCAGCTTCCTCTTCAGTAGCCTCTTCTTCATCGGGATTTTCTTCAGTAGAGGCTTCCTCAGTAACAGCTTCTTCTGTAACCGTGTCTTCAGCAGGTGCGTCTTGTGTAGCAGTCTCTTCTACACTAGCCTCTTCTGCCGCTTCCACCTCTTCCGATGCGTCTTCTGGTTTTGTGTCTTCATTCGCCGCTTCCCGGATGGACGCTGGCAATGGCACGTCTGTAGGGGTTGTGACTTTCACTGCATCACGCAATAAAATCCAACCACCTTTGGCTCCAGGTACGGCGCCCTTCACCCAAACAAGCCCGCGTTCTGTATCGGTTTTTACAATGGTGAGGTTTTGGATTGTGACCCGCACATCCCCCATGTGACCGGCCATTTTTTTACCCTTAAACACTTTCCCTGGATCTTGGCATTGCCCCGTTGACCCATGCGAGCGGTGCGAAATAGACACGCCATGCGATGCCCGCAGCCCGCCAAAATTATGCCGCTTCATCGCACCGGCAAAGCCTTTACCAATGCTCACGCCAGTCGCATCGACTTTCTGCCCTTCGAGAAAATGATCGGCCATAAGTTCCGCCCCAATCTCGATTAAATTATCTGGCGACACCCGAAACTCAGCAACCCGCCGCTTGGGCGTAATATTCGCCTTTGCAAAATGCCCGCGCTGCGCTTTGTTCACCCTGTTCACTTTCGCAAAACCTGAGCCTAATTGCACAGCCGTATAGCCATCCTTATCCTCGGTACGCTGCGCGACAACTTGACAATTATCAAGTTTCAGAATCGTCACAGGAATATGCTGCCCATCTTCCGTGAAGTGGCGCGTCATACCTAGTTTTTGTAAAATTAACCCCGAACGCATCTGCGTTTCTCCTAATTCCTAAAGTTTAATCTGCACATCCACACCGGCGGGCAAATCAAGTTTCATCAATGCATCAACCGTTTGCGGGGTCGGATCGACAATATCAAGCATCCGCTTATGGGTCCGAATCTCAAACTGATCCCGACTTTTCTTATCAATATGCGGCCCACGCAAAACCGTAAATTTTTCAATATGAGTTGGAAGCGGAATAGGTCCCCGCACATCCGCACCGGTTCTTTTCGCCGTATCTAAAATCTCGCGGGCTGAATTATCCAGCACCCGATGATCAAAAGCCTTAAGGCGAATACGAATATTTTGGTTTTGTACCATATTCCTGCTTCCTACTTTATCTTACTCTACGATGGCGGATACGACGCCAGCGCCGACCGTGCGGCCGCCTTCGCGGATAGCGAAACGAAGTTTCTCTTCCATCGCAATCGGCACAATAAGCTCAACATCCATCTCGACATTATCACCCGGCATAACCATCTCCGTGCCAGAGGGAAGCGCGCAAATGCCCGTAACATCCGTCGTCCGAAAATAAAATTGAGGACGATAATTGGTGAAAAACGGCGTATGACGCCCCCCCTCATCCTTCGTCAGAATATAAGCCTCTGCCTTAAACTTCGTATGCGGCGTGATTGAACCTGGAGCGCATAAAACCTGCCCCCGCTCAACCTCTTCACGCTTCGTGCCACGCAATAACACACCAACATTATCACCAGCCTCACCGCTATCCAATAATTTACGGAACATTTCAACACCCGTACAAGTCGTCTTTTGCGTATCCTTAATCCCGACAATCTCAATCTCATCGCCAACTGTCACAATCCCGCGCTCAACACGACCCGTCACAACCGTGCCCCGACCAGAAATAGAAAACACATCCTCAATCGGTAACAAAAAGGGCTGATCCTTCGGACGGTCAGGCTGTGGAATATACTCATCAACCGCCGCCATAAGTTTCAAAATCGCTTCCTTACCAATCTCATCATCGCGACCTTCCAATGCCGCCAAAGCACTGCCAGAAATAATCGGTATATCATCGCCAGGAAACTCATAAGAACTAAGCAAATCACGTACTTCCATCTCAACAAGCTCTAAAAGCTCAGCATCATCAACCTGATCAACCTTGTTCAAAAACACAACCAAGGCCGGAACCCCAACTTGACGCGCTAACAATATATGCTCCCGCGTCTGGGGCATCGGACCATCGGCCGCATTCACAACCAATATCGCACCATCCATCTGCGCCGCGCCCGTGATCATATTCTTAACATAGTCAGCATGACCCGGACAATCAACATGCGCATAATGACGACCCGTCGTCTCATATTCAACATGCGCCGTCGAGATTGTAATCCCGCGTTCCTTCTCTTCCGGCGCTTTATCAATATCATTATAATCGCTAAATGTCGCGCCACCCGTCTCAGCCAAAACCTTCGTAATCGCTGCTGTCAGTGTCGTCTTGCCATGGTCAACATGACCAACCGTACCAATATTACAATGCGGCTTAGTACGCTCAAACTTCTCTTTAGACATAATATATATCCTTTCCTTTAATAATTTTGTTAATCTAATCTTTACTTAAAATTTTTCACTTCAAACTTTATGCGATAGACCTTTATGCAAGTTTGGCAATCACCTCATCTGAAACCGCTTGCGGCACCGGTTCATAATGACCAAATTGCATTGAATATTGCGCACGGCCTTGTGTCATTGAACGCAGCGTATTTACATAACCAAACATATTTGCAAGCGGCACCATTGCCGTAATCACCGCTGCATTGCCCCGCGATTCCGTGCCGCGCACTTGCCCGCGCCGACTATTAAGGTCGCCAATAACGTCTCCCATATGGTCTTCGGGAGTGACCACTTCAACTTCCATAATCGGCTCCAGCAGTTTCGCGCCAGCATCACGAGAGGCTTCACGGAAGGCCGCGCGCGAGGCAATTTCAAACGCCATCACGGATGAGTCAACATCATGGAACGCGCCATCGACCAGCGTCACCTTAAAATCAATCATCGGGAAACCAGCCAGAACGCCGTTTTCGCGCACGCTCTCAATGCCTTTTTCAACGCCTGGAATATATTCTTTGGGAATCGCGCCGCCGACAATCTTATTTTCAAATTCGTAACCGCCCCCTGGTTCCATCGGGTCAATAATCATTTTCACCCGCGCAAACTGCCCCGAACCACCGGTTTGTTTCTTATGCGTATAATCAATCTCTGTTGCTTTCGTAAATGTCTCCCGATATGCCACTTGCGGCGCGCCGACATTTGCTTCCACCTTAAATTCACGCTTCATGCGGTCAACAATAATATCAAGATGCAGCTCACCCATGCCGGCGATAACGGTTTGCCCGCTTTCCTCATCTGAACTCACACGGAAAGACGGGTCTTCTTGCGCCAAACGATTAAGCGCCAGCCCCATTTTTTCTTGATCGCCTTTGGTTTTTGGCTCAACCGCAACCTGAATAACTGGCTCGGGAAACTCCATTCGCTCCAGAATAACAGGACTATTTGCCTCACAAAGCGTGTCACCTGTGGTGGTATCTTTCATACCGACCAATGCGACAATATCACCAGCATAGGCTTCCTTAATTTCTTCGCGGCTATTGGCGTGCATTTGCAACATCCGCCCAATCCGCTCGCGCTTATCTTTTACTGTGTTGAGCACCCCTGTACCGCTTTCCAGCTTGCCAGAATAAATCCGCGCAAATGTGAGCGAGCCGACAAATGGGTCATTGGCGATTTTGAACGCCAGCATTGATAGCGGCTCATCATCAGACGAATTACGCACAACCGCTTCTTCGGTTTTGGCATCAATCCCCTGAATGGCCTCAACTTCCAAAGGTGAAGGCATAAAATCAACCACCGCATCAAGCAATGGCTGCACCCCCTTATTCTTAAACGCTGTGCCACACAAAACAGGTACAAAACTCTGCCCAATCGTGCCTTTGCGGATACATTTTTTCAGCGTCTCTTCATCTGGTTCAGTGCCATCCAGATAGGCTTCCATCACATCATCATCCATCTCAACCGCCGCTTCAACCAGCTTCGAGCGATAATCTTCCGCCTTGTCTTTCAACTCATCGCGAATATCCAAATATTCAAATTCAGCGCCGAGCCCCTCATCTTTCCAGACAATTTCTTTCATTTTGAGAAGATCAATCACGCCTTCAAATTCGCTTTCCGCGCCAATTGGTAATTGCAACACTAATGGCGTTGCACCGAGCCGATCGATAATCATTTCAACGCAGCGATAAAAATCCGCCCCCATCCGATCCATTTTATTCACGAAACACATGCGCGGCACGCTATATTTATCGGCCTGCCGCCACACGGTTTCAGATTGTGGCTCTACCCCTGCAACCGAGTCAAACACCGCCACCGCGCCATCGAGCACCCGCAAAGAGCGCTCGACCTCAATCGTAAAATCAACGTGACCGGGTGTGTCGATAATATTAATCCGCTTATCATTCCAAAAACAAGTTGTCGCCGCGGAGGTGATGGTGATGCCGCGCTCTTGCTCTTGCTCCATCCAATCCATTGTCGCGGCGCCATCATGCACCTCGCCAATTTTGTAAGACACGCCCGTATAATAGAGAATACGCTCTGTCGTCGTGGTTTTGCCAGCATCAATATGCGCCATAATACCAATATTGCGATAATCTTGAAGGGGAGTTTGACGAGCCATGATTTGTTCCTTTTAATTTTAACCTATGAATGCCTACCAACGATAATGCGCAAAGGCACGATTGGCTTCCGCCATCCGATGCGTATCCTCACGCTTTTTCACGGCTGAACCACGATTATTCACCGCATCCAAAAATTCTCCCGCCAAGCGCTCTTCCATCGTATTTTCATTGCGGCCACGGGCGGCTGAAATCACCCACCGAATGGCCAGCGCTTGTTTACGATCGTTACGCACTTCAACCGGCACTTGATAGGTTGCGCCACCAACCCGACGTGAGCGCACTTCCACCGCCGGCATGACATTTTCCAGCGCTTCATGAAACACACTTAGCGGGTCGCGCTTAAGTTTAGTTTCGACCTGATCGAGCGCGCCATATAAAATCCGTTCAGCGATTGATTTTTTACCATGCAACATCATGCTATTCATGAATTTGGTCAGCACCACATCGCCAAATTTAGCGTCTGGTATAATTTCACGTTTTTCTGCGCGATGACGACGAGACATATCTCTTCTCCCTGCTCCGACCGCTTATTTCGGCCGCTTGGCGCCATATTTCGAACGCCGTTGTTTACGATCTTTCACACCCTGCGTATCCAGCACCCCACGAATAATGTGATAGCGCACACCTGGCAAATCCTTCACCCGCCCACCGCGGATCATCACCACGGAGTGTTCTTGCAAATTATGCCCTTCACCGGGGATATAGCTTGTCACTTCAAACCCATTGGTAAGGCGCACCCGCGCAACTTTACGCAAAGCAGAGTTTGGCTTTTTGGGGGTGGTTGTATAAACCCGCGTACATACACCGCGCTTTTGCGGACAAGATTCCATAGCCGGCACTTTATTGCGCTTCAAAACCTTTTGCCGCGGCTTGCGGATTAACTGATTAATGGTAGGCATTGCCCCTCCTTAAAACTTTATGAAATAAACAGCAAAACACGCGACAAGACCAAACCCAATAAGATTTAAGCATGAGCCTTACGCGAAACCAAACCGAACCCATCATCCCACGATTAAGCGATATGATAGAAACTCTTGCGGCATGCAGAGGAATTTATAAAAATTCATGCGTCAGAGCCATTTATCCCAGATTCAAGAACAGTGTTTAGGCTTTTAAGTTGAGATGATAATCCACCGCAAGCGAGCAAACCTACATTCTGTTCATAAACTTGAGGGCTGTTTATGCAAAAAAGTAATTAAGGTCAAGAGAAAATATGGTTTTTTTATAAAAAAACCTATTTTCCTGTCGTCTTTACACTGTGCCCAATAATATGACCTTAATTGTCTTTGCAAAAGCGCTTCAACCTAAAAATTCCAGCTTACAGAAACACTACCATTTACACCATTGCCGGGAGAGTGGATTGTACTTGTCCCATCCAGACTGAAATCATAAACATATTCATAAAACTCATCTGTGATATTATTCAGCTGAAATTTAACCACGCTTCTCCAAGATCATAATCCGCACTAAAGCTCAAAATCATATAATCGCCGAATTTACCGCCAAGATTGGCTTCATTGACGTAATAATCGCCTTGCGCATCAACATGTATACGGGTGATAAGGCGTGGGCTTGCCTGATAATTCACCCCGAATGAGGCAGTATAATCAGGAATACTCAGCAATTCATTGCCGTTATTTTCGGGCGTTGATGATTTGATAATTTTCGTATCAATCGCAGCATAATTACCCCAATAAGACCAATCTTCATTTAGCGCCCCATTAAAGGCAAGCTCATAGCCATTGCGCTCGGTCTCCCCAACATTGCGCGATATACCATCAACCGTGATAAATTCATCGCTGGCATCATGCTGCCAATAAGACACGCGAAGGTTTAACCGTGCAGAGGGGGAATAGCTTGTGCCGATCTCCCAACCATCATTTATGGATACATCACGCGCCTTACGATCTCCCGCCGTATAAGCAGCAGCCGCAAAAGGATGCTGAAAACTGCGGCCTATATTGGCAAATAGATTAACATCAGTGGTGGCTGCATAAATAATATTGAATTTGGGCTGCAAGATTGTACCAAACTCATACATATCTCTTTTTTCGCCACTTTCCCGTTCAATAAAATCACCCGATAAGCGATCCGCCCGCAGGCCAATATTCCATTTTATCCGATCCGCAGCCTCATGCGATAGTTTCACATAAGTGCCATAATGGTCAAAATTATAACTATGGTTACGTCGCACCCGGCTTATATCGAGGACACGGGTTTGCCCCGCAACCTGGAACCTTTGTTCAAGCACATCTTGTTGTTCATAATCCAGTCCCCAATCAAGCGTCCAAATAGGAGAGAGCGTCCAGCTTAAGGTTGAGATAAATCCATCTTGCTGTTGATCATCAATTCGGTTTCGTAACGAGCCTGCTTCGCTAAACCGCACCCAACGGTTACGCTCAAATTTTTGGGTATAGAGCTTTAAGTGCCAATCCAGATCAGGCGCAAAAATTTGCGACCAATGCAAGCTTAAATGATCTGTCTGCTTATCGCCGCCATCGGCACTGGCATAAGAGGGGGATAATTTGGGCATGAGGCGCGATTGGTCTTTTCCCAGATAACCTGGTGAATCGGCTTCATAAGTGGCATGCCGAAGCACAAGCCGCAATTCACGCGTGCCATCCAAAACCCATGCCCAACTGCCGGATAGGGTGAGCTTCTCAACATCTGTATGCGACCGATAGCCCTCACTTTCGCGATAGCCGAACGCGTAATTCTGCTTAAAGCCCTCATCCTCATAGCCGGCATAGGCGTTCACCTCGCGCGCATTGAAACTGCCCAGCATGACATCAACCTCTTTACCTTCATCTTGACGGGTAAAGACATTATAATTACCGGCAATATTATAAAGCCCATAACGTGCATCGCTCGTACCCTTAAAGGTAGATATAGACGCAATATTGAGCGGTGATAATTGATCCAACTCATTATAGCCATTATGGTAATTGGATGGGATACCATCGATCAGTAATTTGGCGTGCGGGGTAACACCATCACCCGCAAAGCCGCGAATGGCAATATCTGTATTTATAACACCCTGATTATAACGGGCAACATAAACCCCTGGCACTTTGTTGAAAAGCTCAAGCGTGTCATTTACACGCTCATAAGCAAGCTCATCTTGGCTAAGTGTATCGATAGATCCGGCAAGTCCAGCATCTGGCACGGCAGTCGGCACCCCAATCACAATAATCGTATCAAGTGCAGTATCTTCAGCACGCCCTGTCATCGGCAGCACCAGTGCAGACATAAGCAAACTCACGACTAAAATATTCAAAACCCTCATTATCGTCCTCCCAAATTCACGTCGAACTGTTATGATATAATCTAAAAAAAATCAACCTATCATCAGATATAACGGGCAATAAAATTATGCTTGTTAGATAATTTCCAAGGCAGATATAGTTTTGCCAGTATAAGCGTGAGTATCATAGCCGTTGCCGCAAACAGATATGTCATCGAATAAGATAAACCAAACCCTGCGGGTAGACCAATAAGGGTTTCACCGTAAGTCATATCGCTGATCGCAAAGCCCATAAACGGGATCAATAACCAACTCATCAAATGTAATATATATAAATGGGCAATGTAAGAAAACATGCTGGTGCGTCCAAGCATTTGTAGAAACCCTGCTGAAAAGCCTGCCCGCAACTGCTTAAAATAAAATAGCGCAATTAAACCGCTGCCCACCGTCAACAACATGAATTGCAAAGACAGCGGATATTTGGTTGGGTTAAAAAACGACATCAGGGTTAGTGTTAAGCTGTCATGCACCACAAAAAGACCTGTATCACCATAGAGGTTAAACCCTCGCAACAGACCATAAGCCAACAGACAGGCTATCCCGATATATAAGCCCCATTGGGCAGCCTGCTTGGAAAAATTATGCGCCACATAATATCGACCCATCAGATAAGCAAGGCACATCAGCCCGATAATCGGCAAAACCGGATAGGTTGTCCGCACCCGAAACTCAAATGGCAGAATAAGTACATTCTTTTGATGCAAGATCGACCATAGATAATGCATGGCTGTACCAGATTCAAAACTGATACCATCAAGCAGATTATGCCCAAACACAATCAGAACCCCAGCCACAAACACCCATTGCAAACCACATAAGTGAAACACCCCAAGCCCGATAAAGCCCCAGCCAATCGCCCAAATCACCTGCGCATAAAGCATCGGATAGAGGGGGTTAAAGCTCCATGACCAAGAGACAATCGTAAATTCAAAAAGAATAAGAACCGCGCCGCGTATGATCAGCCCCTTTGCAAAATCTTGTCGAGCAAAATCTTGTCGAGCAAAATCTTGGCGGTCATCAAAATATTGTTCGGTTAATGCGGCCGAAAAGCCTGCTAAAAATACGAAAAGCGGCGCGCAAAAATGTGAAATAAATCTTGATATAAAAACCTTCGGTTTAGTGCCAGGCACATCCATCGGATCATTGACAAAATAATCGACACAATAAACCATTGCATGATCGAGGATCATAAACACAATGATAAGTCCCCGCAAAATATCTATATGCGCTAATCTTGGTTTATCCGGCATAGTCTAGTCTATTCTTCGCTGCCACTATCACCAAAAAGAGCTTATGCGTCTGCACCTGCCTCTACGGCATCTTCTGTTTCGAGCGCCTCAGCATGTTGCGCTTGCAAAACCGCATCGCGCTCATCAGCTTCAGATTTCAACCGTTGCATCATGCCCCCCGTACCAGCAGGGATGAGACGACCCACAATCACATTTTCTTTCAAACCAATCAGCTCATCATATTTTCCGTTTACGGCTGCTTCGGTCAGCACCCGCGTCGTTTCTTGGAACGAGGCCGCCGAAATAAAGCTGCGCGTTTGCAGGCTGGCTTTGGTGATACCCAATAAAATAGGCTTGCCGCTTGGCGGGGTTTTACCCTCTGCCGCCAACTCATCACACACCATATCAAATTCATTGCGGTCAACTTGTTCCTCAATCAGATAGGCGCTGTCACCGGAATCATCGATCTCGATTTTTTGCAGCATTTGCCGAACAATCACTTCAATGTGTTTGTCATTAATCGACACACCTTGCAGACGATACACATCCTGAATTTCTTTAATCAGGAAGGCAGCAAGATCTTCAACCCCCAAAATCGCCAGAATATCATGCGGGGCAGGATTGCCATCAATAATATATTCGCCCTTTTCGATAAAATCGCCTTCTTGTACGGTTAAATGCTTGGCGCGCGGCACAAGATATTCTGTCGGCTCTTTATCCGCCTCTTCGGGATGAATGATAATCCGACGCTTGTTTTTATAATCGCGCCCAAATTCAACCTTACCGCTAATTTCAGCAATAATCGCATGGTCTTTTGGCCGGCGTGCCTCAAATAATTCCGCCACCCGAGGTAGACCACCTGTAATATCGCTAGACGTCGCCCCTTCGGTGGGGATACGCGCCAGAATATCACCTGCATGTACGGATGCACCGACATCAACCGACAAAATCGCCCCAGCCGCCAGCGCATAACGCGCTTCATTGCCATTTGGTAGCACTTTCACCACCCCATCCTTATCTTTCACGATAATTGCGGGGCGCAGCGCATTTCCTTTTGTGGTGCCGGAACTATCTTTCACAATCCGTTGCGTGATACCGGTGCTTTCATCAGAGGTTTCTTCAACCGATACACCTTCGACCAAATCTTCAAAGCCAATCTCACCATCCAGCTCGGTCAGGATTGGCGTTTCATAAGGTTCCCATTCAGCGAGACGCTGCCCCCGCGTTACCTGTTCGCCTTCTTCAACCCGCAAGCGCGTGCCATAAGATAGTTTTTGTGAGGTACGCTCGAGACCATTTTCATCAATAATTTTAACCGAAATATTGCGTCCCATCACAACCGAGCGGCCTTGCCCATCCTTGACAATATTGGCATTTTCAAATTCAATCCGTCCATCCGCACTAGCTTCAACGAAAGATTGGTCAACAACTTGCGCTGTCCCGCCAACGTGGAATGTCCGCATCGTAAGCTGCGTACCTGGTTCACCAATTGATTGAGCAGCAATCACCCCAACCGCTTCACCAATATTAACCGGTGTACCGCGCGCCAAATCACGACCATAACAGGCGGCGCAAATGCCGCTCTTGGTATCACAGGTAAGCGCCGAACGAATACGGATACTCGCCAGATTAGCATCCTCAATCAGTGGTAAATGCTCTTCTGTAATCAGCGTGCCGCGCGGCGCAATCATCTCGCCAGAGGCAGGATGCACCACATCATCAGCAACAACCCGTCCCAATACGCGTTCAGATAAAGATACAATCACTTCACCACTATCAACCACAGCCTCAACCGTAATGCCGCGGTCTGTACCACAATCAACCTCAGTGACAATACAATCCTGCGCAACATCCACCAGACGGCGGGTGAGATAACCAGAATTAGCCGTCTTAAGCGCGGTATCCGCCAAGCCTTTCCGCGCCCCATGGGTGGAGTTAAAATATTCCAAAACCGATAAGCCTTCTTTGAAATTAGAAATAATCGGTGTTTCGATAATTTCACCAGATGGTTTTGCCATCAGCCCCCGCATCCCTGCCAGCTGTTTAATCTGCGCCGGAGAACCGCGCGCCCCGCTATGGCTCATCATATAGATTGAATTGATAAAATCATCACCCGCTTTAATATCTTTGCTATCGGTCTCGGAGATTTCTTTCATCATCGCATCCGCAACCTGATCGGTGCAGCGCGCCCATTCATCCACCACTTTATTATATTTTTCTTGCTGGGTGATAAGACCATCAGCATATTGCTGTTCATATTCTTTAACAATGGCTTGGGTTTTTTCGAGAATATCATTTTTGCTATTCGGTATCACCATATCATCTTTACTGATAGAAATACCGGCTTTTGCCGCATTGCGGAAGCCGACGCTCATAATATGATCGCAAAAAATAACCGTCGCTTTTTGTCCACAGTGACGATAGACCGCATCAATCACGCGTGATATTTCTTTCTTACTCATCAGCCGGTTAATCGTATCAAAGGGAAGTTTGGGATGCTTTGGTAATTCCTGTCCCAATAAGAAACGCCCTGCGGTTGTATCGACAACCCGCGAAACCAGATTACCCTCTTCATCCATCTCGGTAATGCGCGCTTTGATCTTGCTATGGAGCGTTAGCACTTTTTGGTCAAGCGCATATTCCAGCTCGCCCATATCAGAGACCATCATACCTTCACCTGGTGCGCCATCACGTTCAAGCGTCATATAATAAAGACCAAGCACAATATCTTGCGATGGCACAATAATCGGCTCCCCACTTGCCGGATGCAAAATATTATTGGTCGACATCATCAAGACCCGCGCTTCCAACTGTGCTTCCAAAGATAATGGCACATGCACCGCCATTTGGTCACCATCAAAATCAGCATTAAAGGCCGCACACACCAAAGGATGCAACTGAATGGCTTTGCCTTCAATCAACACGGGTTCAAATGCCTGAATACCCAATCGGTGCAGGGTTGGGGCGCGGTTCAACATCACCGGATGCTCGCGAATAACCTCATCGAGAATATCCCACACTTCGGGGCGTTCTTTTTCAACCATACGCTTAGATTGTTTAACGGTCGACGATAATCCCAGCGCTTCAAGCCGTGAATAGATAAAGGGCTTAAACAATTCCAACGCCATCTTCTTAGGCAATCCGCATTGGTGGAGTTTAAGCTCAGGCCCCACCACAATCACCGAACGACCAGAATAATCCACCCGCTTGCCAAGCAGATTTTGTCGGAACCGCCCTTGCTTGCCTTTCAGCATATCAGAAAGCGATTTCAATGGCCGTTTATTGCCCCCCGTAATAACGCGACCACGCCGACCATTATCAAACAGAGCATCAACCGATTCCTGTAACATGCGTTTTTCATTGCGGACAATAATATCGGGTGCACGCAATTCAATCAGCCGCTTTAGACGATTATTCCGGTTAATCACCCGTCGGTACAGATCATTGAGATCAGAGGTTGCAAAGCGACCACCATCAAGCGGCACAAGCGGCCGCAATTCTGGCGGCACCACCGGAATGACAGTCATAATCATCCATTCCGGACGCGCGCCAGAACGAACAAAAGACTCGACCGTTTTCAAACGCTTAGACAGGTTTTTGGTTTTAAGCTCAGTGGTTGCTTCCGCAAGTTCACTACGCAGATGATCGCGCAACTCTTCGAGATCAATATCCTCCAGCATTTTACGGACAGTCTCAGCCCCAATACCAGCAATAAAACCATCATCACCATATTCATCTTGCGCCTCGAGATATTCTTCTTCCGTAAGCAACTGACCGACTTGCAGGGGCGATAATAAGGGATCAAGCACGATGAAATTTTCAAAATACAAAACCCGTTCCAAATCTTTTAGTTTAAGGTCAAGCAAAAGACCAATCCGACTAGGAAGGGATTTCAAAAACCAAATATGCGCAACCGGTGCCGCAAGTTCAATATGCCCCATCCGCTCGCGCCGGACTTTTGCAAGCGTCACCTCAACCCCGCATTTTTCGCAAATCACGCCTTTATATTTCATCCGCTTATACTTACCGCATAAACATTCATAGTCTTTAATAGGGCCGAATATGCGCGCACAAAACAGACCTTCGCGTTCCGGCTTAAAGGTACGGTAATTAATGGTTTCCGGCTTTTTAATCTCGCCATAAGACCATGAGAGAATTTTCTCAGGGCTGGCAATCGAAATGCGGATTTGATCAAACCCTTGCTGATTAGCTTGCGGGTTAAAAATATTCATCACTTCATGTTGCATGAGTATTCTCCTAATTCTCTTTACGTTCGCCGGTAAGCTCAATATTAAGCCCAAGCGAACGGATTTCTTTAATCAACACATTGAAACTTTCTGGAATACCTGCTTCGAATGTATCATCACCGCGAACAATCGCTTCATAGACTTTTGTCCGCCCCGCCACATCATCCGATTTCACGGTGAGCATTTCCTGCAATGTATAAGCGGCCCCATAGGCTTCAAGCGCCCAGACTTCCATCTCCCCAAAACGCTGACCGCCAAATTGTGCCTTGCCGCCAAGCGGTTGCTGCGTGACCAGCGAGTAAGGCCCAATCGAACGGGCATGGATTTTATCATCAACCAGATGGTGCAGTTTGAGCATATAAATATAGCCAACCGTTACTTTGCGGTCAAAAGGCTCGCCAGTGCGACCATCATAAAGCTGCATCTGGCCAGACGTATCTAGCCCCGCCGCAGCGAGCATATTGGAAACATCTTCCTCCTGCGCGCCATCAAAAACCGGCGTTGCCATTGGCACCCCATTTCGCAATGTATGGCTCATTTCAATAACTTCACCATCTTCCAGATTTTCAACTTGATCATTACCGGGATAGATCGTCTTTAGCGTATCGCGCAAATCCTTAACCTTACCCTCTTGTTCATAGGCACGTAGAGCCTGATTAATCTGCCGTCCCAAATTCGCGCAAGCCCAGCCGAGATGGGTTTCAAGAATTTGCCCGACATTCATTCGACTTGGCACCCCAAGGGGGTTAAGCACAATATCAACTTGGCGGCCATCTTCCAGATAAGGCATATCCTCAACCGGCACAATTCGGCTAATCACACCCTTGTTACCATGCCGACCGGCCATTTTATCCCCTGGTTGCAGTTTCCGCTTCACAGCCACATAAACCTTAACCATTTTCATAACCCCAGGCGGCAATTCATCACCGCGCTGCAATTTATCAACTTTATCTTCAAAACGCTCTTTCAAAGCCTGATTGGCATCATCAAAATGGCGCTTGATCGCTTCCATTTCTGACATCGCGCTATCATTTTGCAGGACAATATCCCACCATTGATTGCGCGGCAGCTCATCGAGCATATCTTGCTTAATGCGCTCGCCGGCAAAACCTTTTGGTCCAGATGCGGCTTGTTTGCCCAGCAATAAATCCTGCAACCGACCATAAACATTCCGATTATGAATTTTAATTTCATCATCGCGGTCTTGTGCCAGTGCTTCAATCTCTTCGCGTTCAATCACTTGTGCGCGTTCATCCTTATCAATACCATGGCGATTAAACACCCGCACTT
Organism: Parvibaculaceae bacterium; assembly: GCA_965199285.1. Lineage (GTDB taxonomy): Bacteria > Pseudomonadota > Alphaproteobacteria > RS24 > RS24 > CBDDGJ01. The sequence continues at coordinate 738,853 of OZ240687.1, forward strand.
CCACCACTGTACCGCTTGTTCCAGGCGGTAAGCGCATTGACGTATCACGCACATCTGAGGCTTTTTCACCAAAAATGGCACGCAGCAGCTTTTCTTCTGGGGTCACCGGACTTTCCCCTTTGGGGGTGATTTTCCCAACCAGAATATCCCCCGGATGCACTTCAGCCCCAATATAAACAATGCCGGATTCATCGAGATTACGTAACGCTTCTTCTCCGACATTAGGAATATCGCGGGTAATATCTTCCGGTCCAAGCTTGGTGTCACGCGACATAATTTCAAATTCTTCAATATGAATAGAGGTGAACACATCATCGCGCACAATCCGCTCAGAAATCAGAATTGAATCTTCAAAATTATAGCCATTCCAAGGCATGAAGGCGACCAACACATTACGTCCCAACGCCAATTCGCCCAATTCAGTCGACGGCCCATCGGCAACAACATCACCGATTTGAACCCGATCACCAACCCGCACCAGCGGTCGCTGATTAACACAAGTTGATTGATTGGAACGCTGGAATTTTGATAGATTATAAATATCGACAACCGGTTTAGAGGCATCTGTTTCTTCGGTTGCGCGGATCACAATACGCTGCGCATCAACCTGATCGACCACACCGGCACGCCGTGCCGTAACCGCTGCACCACTATCGCGGGCAACCACTTCTTCCATGCCTGTGCCAACCAATGGGGCTTCTGCCTGCAAAAGAGGAACTGCTTGCCGTTGCATATTTGATCCCATAAGCGCGCGGTTCGCATCATCATTTTCAAGAAAGGGGATAAGCGCCGCTGCCACTGATACAATCTGCTTCGGGGATACATCAATAAGGTCAACTTGGTCTGGTGTGACCAGCTCAAAATCACCATTGACCCTGCAATTCACCAACTCTTCAGCGATCATATTTTTCTGGTCAATCGCAATATTTGCTTGCGCCACCCGATAGCGGGCTTCTTCCATCGCTGATAAATAAACTACCTCATCAGTGACTTTACCCTTCTCAACCCACCGATAGGGGCTTTCAATAAAGCCATATTTATTCACCCGCGCAAAGGTGGAGAGCGAATTTATCAACCCAATATTGGGCCCTTCCGGCGTTTCAATCGGACAAATCCGGCCATAATGGGTGGGATGCACATCGCGCACCTCAAAGCCTGCCCGCTCGCGGGTAAGCCCACCCGGTCCCAAAGCCGATAAGCGCCGCTTATGAGTGATTTCGGAGAGCGGATTGGTTTGATCCATAAATTGTGATAATTGCGATGAGCCAAAAAACTCGCGCACCGCCGCCGCAACCGGCTTCGCATTAATCAAATCTTGCGGCATCACCGTATCAATATCAATCGAACTCATGCGTTCTTTAATTGCCCGTTCCATTCGCAACAAACCGAGGCGGAATTGATTTTCCATCAGTTCACCAACCGAACGAACCCGCCGATTGCCGAGATTGTCAATATCGTCAACCTCGCCCAACCCGTCTTTCAAATTAACCATTTCTTGGATGACTGCCACAATATCATCTTTACGTAAAACGCTCACCTCATCTGGGCAATCAAGCGCCAAACGCATATTCATTTTGACCCGTCCAACCGCCGAGAGATCATAACGTTCTTCTTCAAAAAATAGGTTTTGGAAAAGCGCCGTCGCGGCTTCTGGTGTCGGTGGTTCGCCTGGACGCATCACCCGATAAATTTCTTCTAACGCGGTCAACTGATCGCTGGATTTATCGGCAAATAATGTATTGCGAATCCATGGCCCCTTATGGAGCGGGTCAATATCCAACACGTTAATTTCGGTATAACCTGCCGCAATCAGTGCCGCGACAAGCTCTTCGCTTAGCTCTTCACCAGCTTCGGCAAAAATCTCACCGGTTTCATAGCTCACCAATTCATCAGCAATATATTGCCCGATTAATTCTTGTTGCCCGACCCGTACTTCCGACAAGCCATCATTAACCGCTTTACGAGCAGCACGAGGAGATATTTTCTGGTCTTGCGCGAACAACACCTTCCCCGTCTTCGGATCGCATAAATCGGTAAGTGGTTTTGAACCCCGCCGCTTTTCAAAAACAAACGGCGTCACCCAAGCCTCTTCATCAATTAATTTATAAGGGACTTTCTCATAGAATAAATCGAGAATTTCATCGCTTGAAAACCCTAGCGCATGCAGTAAAATTGTCGCTGGCAATTTCCGTCGCCGGTCAATCCGCATATGCAAAATATCTTTTGCATCAAATTCAAAATCGAGCCAACTACCGCGATAGGGGATAATCCGCGCCGCAAATAGCAATTTTCCGGACGCATGAGTTTTGCCCTTATCATGGTCAAAAAACGCACCCGGACTACGGTGCATTTGCGAGACAATCACCCGCTCCGTACCATTGACGACAAAGGTTCCCTTTTGCGTCATAAAGGGTAAATCGCCCATATAGACTTCTTGCTCTTTAATATCTTTTACCGAGCGCGTTTCGGTTTCTTCATCGACATCAAAAACAACCAGACGCAATGTCACTTTAAGCGGGGCGGCAAAGGTCATGCCGCGTTGCTGACATTCCTCAACATCATATTTAGGCGCATCAAATTCGTAAGATACATATTCCAGCATTGCCGCGCCGGCAAAATCATTAATCGGGAAGACAGATTTGAAAACAGACTCCAAACCTTCATGCAAACGTCCCTGCTCCGGTGCGTGCACTTGCAAAAACTGATTATAACTATCCTTTTGCACCTCAATGAGGTTTGGCATTTCCATAACTTGTGGAATGCGTCCAAAGGAATGACGAATACGCTTACGACCTGCAAATGCTTGTGACATATAATTTCCTATAACCTAAAATAAAACCCAAAAATCCTCATCAACCTCAAATAGACAGGAAAGCGCACCATTATCAATAATGGCCGCTTTCCTTTTATTTGCTATTTAAGCTCAACAGTTGCGCCAACGCCTTCGAGCTTTTCTTTAAGCTCTTCGGCTTCTGCGGTTGGAACATCTGTTTTCAACTCGCTTGGTGCGCCCTCGACCATTTCTTTGGCTTCTTTCAAGCCAAGTCCCGTGATTGAGCGAACCTCTTTAATCACGTTGATTTTCTGGTCACCAGCAGCCGTCAACACAACCGCGAAGCTATCTTTTTGTTCAGCCTCGGCCGCGTCGCCACCAGCAGCAGGCGCTGCCGCAACCGCCACTGGTGCAGCGGCGGATACGCCCCATTTTTCTTCCAAAAGGGTTGAAAGCTCAGCCGCTTCCAAAACCGTTAGATTTGATAATTCATCAGCAATCTTTTCAAGATCAGCCATTTTCTTCTCCTTATATATAGCCTTATTCTAGGCTGCTTCACCCTGTTCAGCTTTTGCGCCAATAACCCGCGCAACTTGCCCTGCTGGTGCTTGCAAAACCCCGGCAATGCGGGTTGCAGGCGTGTTTAACATGCCCACAAGTTTTGCCCGCAACTGATCCAGCGATGGTAAAGATGCGAGATTTTTGACAGCCTCAACATCAAGCGTCGTTTCATCCATTATGCCACCAAGAACAACCAAATTTTCGTTCTCTTTAGCGAAATCAACCGCGATTTTTGCACCTGCAACCGGATCTTCCGAATAGATGATCGCGGTTGGGCCGGTGAATAAGTCACTTACGCCTGATGCTGCCGTATCAGTAATTGCCAGCTTGACAAGACGGTTTTTGACGACTTTCGCCGTCCCACCAATCTCTGCCAATTTATGCCGTAAATCACTAATTTCAGGAACTGACAGCCCAGAATAGTGGGTCACCACAACCGTACCGGCATTTTCAAAAATACCGCGATATTGTGAGACAAGCTCTTCTTTTTCAGCTCTATCCACTTTTCTCTCCATTCGCGTGAACCCCTCACGCATTGGGGGGGATTGACCTTATATCTTTCCCCGTTAGGTTAAGAACCAGAATCTAAAATCAGTTTCACCTCATTTTATATTCTGGCACTGTCCTGGGCTTCGGTTCCTTTCAAAACCTCTTCCCATCTCATATAGGATAATTAAGCCATAAGCCCCTATAATCTCGGACAGGTGGTGAGACTGCCTAAAATCTGCCGCCCCACCGTTTCGCTCTTCATGAGCGAAATCACGTGCTCAAACTGGACACATCGACCTTCACGCCCGGCCCCATTGTGGAGCTAAGCGCAATGCGCTGTAAATATGTCCCTTTTGCGCCACTTGGCTTTGCTTTTTGCACCGCTTCAATAAGCGATTTCACATTACCAAGCAATTGTTCTTCAGAAAAACTGACCTTGCCCACAGCGGCGTGAACAATCCCCTCTTTTTCTGTACGAAACTCAACAGAACCGCCTTTTGCGCCTTTCACGGCTTCCGCAACATCTGTGGTCACCGTGCCCACTTTAGGGTTTGGCATTAAGTTGCGCGGCCCCAATACTTTGCCAAGCCTGCCAACCAGAGGCATCATATCCGGTGTGGCAATGCAACGATCAAATTCAATTGTTCCGCCCTGCACAATTTCCATTAAATCTTCAGCGCCGACAATATCAGCACCCGCCGCTTTGGCTTCATCAGCTTTTTCGCCTTTCGCAAAAACCGCAACCCGCGCCGAACGTCCTGTACCATTTGGTAAATTAATGACACCGCGCACCATCTGATCAGCATGGCGGGGATCAACCCCCAAATTGGCGGATAGCTCAACCGTTTCATCAAATTTGGCCGTTGCGTTTTCTTTCACCAGCTTTACCGCCTCTTCCAGCGTATAGAGCTTATTCTTATCAACCGTCGCTAAAGCGGCTTTTATACGTTTTCCTTGCCGTGCCATTATTTCACCTCAAATCCCATTGAACGGGCAGAACCGGCAATCATTTTTGCCGCCTGCTCGACATCATCCGTATTTAAGTCTTTCAATTTCGCCTCAGCAATTTCACGACACTGATCCATCGTCACACTGCCCGCCACTTCACGCCCTGGCGTTGACCCCCCTTTGGGAAGTTTCGCCGCTTTTTTTAGATAATAAGAGGCAGGCGGAGTCTTAATTTGAAACGTAAATGATTTATCTTCATAAATCGTTACGATTGTTGGAATTGGCATATTGGCTTCCATTTCCTGCGTTTGCGCATTAAACGCCTTACAAAATTCCATAATATTTAGCCCCCGTTGCCCCAAGGCTGGACCAATTGGCGGTGAAGGGCTAGCACCGCCCGCCGGCACTTGCATTTTCAAATAGCCTTCTATGTTCTTTGCCATCTCTCGTTTTCCTTTCTCCCGTTTCGGGTTACGATTATGGTGGCGGTACGGTGAACAACCTCCCGCCTAGCTTCATTTCAACAAGATCAAGTTAAACCTTTTCAACCTGACCAAATTCTAGATCAACAGGTGTTGCCCGACCAAAAATCGACACGCTCACTTTCAAGCGCGCCTTATCCTGATCAACCAAATCAACAACCCCATTAAAGCTGGCAAACGGGCCATCACAGACCCGCACTTGCTCGCCAATCTCATACATAATGGCGGGTTTGGGACGTTCAACCCCCTCTTCCACCTGATTGAGAATACGATCAACTTCACTTTGCGATACCGGCGCAGGCTTATTTTGCGTCCCCAAAAAGCCTGAAACCTTTGGTGTTTCTTTCACCAAATGATAGGCCTCATCCGTCATTTCCATCTTTGCAAGCACATAGCCGGGAAAGAATTTGCGTGCCGAATTGACCCGCCGCCCGCGCCGCATTTCAACCACTTCTTCGGTCGGCACAATAACATCCTCAAACGCATCCGACAGACCTTCCGCCTCCGCTCGTTCACGGATCGATTCTGCGACTTTTTGCTCAAAATTTGAGTAAGCATGTATAATGTACCAGCGCTTTGCCATAATCTATGCTTACCCCGCCAAGCCCAACAGCGATGTCACGATTAAATTCAAAACCTGATCGGCCAAAAAGAAAAACAGCGAGGCAATAATCGCAAAAATAAATACCATAATCGTGGTGACCAAAGTTTCATTGCGGGTTGGCCAAACGACTTTGCGCGTTTCATTGCGCACCTCTTGAATAAATTTTAATGGATTTATCACTGCCATTTTATATATGCCACTCTATTATCACTGCTATTCTATCTGCTATTTTTGCGTATACCAGCCTTATCAGGATTTATAATAAATATCATAAACCCCTGATAAACAATAGTTTTTTCCAATTTTTCCTTACCACAAACGCCCAATATGGTGCGCTTCATCACACCTGTGGGGTGGCTTATAGCAAGTTTCCAGCAAAATTACCAGCCCTTTTCATGAAAATATATCTGCGACCACCAATATTCACTACCGATATTCACCACCAATATGCTCCACCAATAATAATGGCAGGAGTGGAGGGACTCGAACCCACAGCCCCTGGTTTTGGAGACCAGTGCTCTACCAGTTGAGCTACACTCCTTAAACGCTTACTCTATGATGGCGGATACGACGCCAGCGCCGACCGTGCGGCCGCCTTCGCGGATAGCGAAACGAAGTTTCTCTTCCATCGCAATCGGCACAATAAGCTCAACATCCATCTCGACATTATCACCCGGCATAACCATCTCCGTGCCAGAGGGAAGCGCGCAAATGCCCGTAACATCCGTCGTCCGAAAATAAAATTGAGGACGATAATTGGTGAAAAACGGCGTATGACGCCCCCCCTCATCCTTCGTCAGAATATAAGCCTCTGCCTTAAACTTCGTATGCGGCGTGATTGAACCTGGAGCGCATAAAACCTGCCCCCGCTCAACCTCTTCACGCTTCGTGCCACGCAATAACACACCAACATTATCACCAGCCTCACCGCTATCCAATAATTTACGGAACATTTCAACACCCGTACAAGTCGTCTTTTGCGTATCCTTAATCCCGACAATCTCAATCTCATCGCCAACTGTCACAATCCCGCGCTCAACACGACCCGTCACAACCGTGCCCCGACCAGAAATAGAAAACACATCCTCAATCGGTAACAAAAAGGGCTGATCCTTCGGACGGTCAGGCTGTGGAATATACTCATCAACCGCCGCCATAAGTTTCAAAATCGCTTCCTTACCAATCTCATCATCGCGACCTTCCAATGCCGCCAAAGCACTGCCAGAAATAATCGGTATATCATCGCCAGGAAACTCATAAGAACTAAGCAAATCACGTACTTCCATCTCAACAAGCTCTAAAAGCTCAGCATCATCAACCTGATCAACCTTGTTCAAAAACACAACCAAGGCCGGAACCCCAACTTGACGCGCTAACAATATATGCTCCCGCGTCTGGGGCATCGGACCATCGGCCGCATTCACAACCAATATCGCACCATCCATCTGCGCCGCGCCCGTGATCATATTCTTAACATAGTCAGCATGACCCGGACAATCAACATGCGCATAATGACGACCCGTCGTCTCATATTCAACATGCGCCGTCGAGATTGTAATCCCGCGTTCCTTCTCTTCCGGCGCTTTATCAATATCATTATAATCGCTAAATGTCGCGCCACCCGTCTCAGCCAAAACCTTCGTAATCGCTGCTGTCAGTGTCGTCTTGCCATGGTCAACATGACCAACCGTACCAATATTACAATGCGGCTTAGTACGCTCAAACTTCTCTTTAGACATAATATATATCCTTTCTTCTCTTTCTTCAGGGCTTTTTCAGGCTTAACCCATATTAAATCACTACACATGGAGCGGGTGAAGGGAATCGAACCCTCGTCTTCAGCTTGGGAAGCTGCTGCTCTACCATTGAGCTACACCCGCATATCGCAGCCAGATTCACTTCCACACGCACCAGCTATGCCCCTACTCTATTTCATCCAACTTCGCAAGTATTTTATATCGCTGGCTTCGGGATCTATTTATTTGTTTTCATCTTTACACAAGTCGGGTAGCGGCATAGGCTTTGCTTATCTCGCCTTGCCAATCTGTTTGATAATGGGTGAGTAGGATTTCGGCTTGGCTCTGGCGGGTTTTGGCAACCCGCAATAGCGGGGTGAGGAATTTGCTTTCATCGCCGCCCGCGCCATCGCTTTTTGCCCGCGCGGTGAGCCCGTTTTGACTAATCTCTAACACCTCATCAGCAAGCGCGCCCAAATCACTATCCCGAAACGGGGTGGCAAGCCCTTTTTGTGGCGCGATGTTACGTAAAGTCTCACGCTCTTCATCTGTCCAATCGGCGATGAGCGCATAGGCTTTTTTCTGCGCCGTTTCATCATATAAAAGCCCAACCCAAAAAGCCGATAAAGCGCATAGAAATTCCTGCGCCCCACTATCCGCACCGCGCATTTCAATAAAATGTTTTAAGCGCGCTTCAGGGAAAATAGTGGTGAGGTGATTTTCCCAATCTTTTATGGTTGGTTTGGTATTGGGCAGCGCCGGCAAGCACCCATTCAGAAAATCCTGAAAACTTTGCCCGAGCGCATCAATATATTGCCCATCGCGCAACACAAAATACATTGGCACATGAAGCGCATAATCGACATATTTCTCGAAGCCAAAATCATCGGCAAACACGAAAGGCAACATGCCGGTGCGATCAGGGTCAGTATCTTGCCAAATCAGCCCCCGTTCAGAAAGACTGCCGGTTGGGGCGCTCTGTTTGAAAGGCGAATTGGCAAATAAAGCAGTGGCGAGCGGCTGCAAGGCAAGCGCGATTCTGAATTTTTCAATCATATCGGCTTCAGAGGCATAATCGAGATTAACCTGTGCAGTGCAGGAAAGATACATCATATCCAGCCCGCGATTGCCACGGCTTGGCATATAGTGATTCATCAGCGCGTAACGTCCTTTCGGCATTTGCGCGGCATCTTCATAATGCCATTGCGGGGCAAAGCCAATGCCACAATAAATCTGCCCTAGCGCTTTAGAAACCTGCCGCATTTCATCAAGATGGCTGGCTATTTCGGCGCATGTTTGGTGCAGATTTTCCAGCGGCGCGCCCGAAAGCTCTAACTGCCCCCCTGGTTCCAGCGACACCGATGCCCCCGCGCGTGAAAGCGCGATAATATGTTCGCCTTCATATACAGCTTGCCAGTCATATTTTTGTAAGCCTGTTAAAAGTGCCTCAATACCCTGTTCGCCAGCATAGGGAATGGGGGATAAATCAGACGCCATCAGTCCTAATTTTTCATGCTCGGTTCCAATCCGCCACTCTTGCGGTGGCTTGCAGCCAAGCTGCATCCAGTCTTTAAGCTGGTTAAGGTTATCGATTTGTTGCGAGTCTTTATCAGACATATGCGCGCCCGCTCCCTCTTCTCATCCCTCGTCTCGCCTTCATCTATAAAATGAGTTGTCAGCAATGACAAGCAATCATGCGCGCGTCTTTTATTCCTGATTTTGTTTTAGTCCTTGTTTTGCCAGTCGCCAGCGTGAAATTGTAATAGCGATAAGCCTGCCACCATCGCCGTATCGGCGCGCAAAATACGTGGCCCCAGATTAACCCGATGGCTGGCGGGATGGTCTTGCAAAAGCTGCCGCTCATCTTCATGAAGCCCACCTTCGGGTCCTACCAAAAATGCTAAGGGGTGGTTTTTGAATTTATGAAGCGTGGCCTGCCCCTCACCAATCAGGCTTTGCTCATCAGCATAAATAAGTTGTCGTTCGGCTGGCCAGTCGCGCAATATATCGGTTAGGGCAAGCGGTGGTGCTATATCGGGGATTGAGAGTAAGCCGCATTGTTCGGCCGCTTCAATCGCGTTTTTGCGAAATTTATCGGGCTTTATGCCCCCCGCCGATTGTTGAGTGAAACGGGTTATGATGGGGCATAATTTTGCTACCCCCATTTCGGTTGCCTTTTGAATAAAATAATCCATCCGCTCTTTTTTAAGCGGCGCAAATAGCAGCCATAAATCGGGTGGGTGGCTATGGGCGCGGGTTTGCTGTTTTATCTCAAGTAATATTTGCTTTTTGCCAGGCTCAAGAATGGCGGCCAGATATTCGCCTTCATAGCCATTAAATATATGTAAGTGTGCGCCCGCCTTGGCACGCAATACATTGCGCAAATAATGATGCGGCGCGCCTGCAAGCGTAATTGCAGTTTGCCCCGCGAGCGGTTCATCAACATAAAGGCGGCAAATGGTTTTTGTCATGTATGGTTTCTTTCTCTCACACTTCCCCTTATACTTGTTTTATGAACCAGATGCATGAGAAAATAAAAGATGCGGCTGCCAATCCGTTGATTGAGCGGCTCTTGCCAGCATGGTTTATTCCCTTTTCGCGCTTGGCGCGCTGGGATCGGCCGATTGGCACATGGCTCTTATTGCTGCCCTGTTGGTGGGGGGTGCTGCTCGGCAATGGTGATATATCGATTGATTTATGGATTGATTTTTTATTATTTGCGCTCGGCGCATTTGTGATGCGCGGTGCTGGCTGCACATTTAATGATATTATTGATTGCGAGATTGATAAAAAAGTCGCCCGCACCGCCACCCGCCCGCTGCCGGCGGGGGATGTCAGCCTCTATGCGGCATGGATGTTTTTAATCGTGCAGGCGCTTATTGGCCTGCTTGTATTATTGCAGTTTAACCGATTTACGATTTGGCTTGGCATATCTTCACTTGTGTTGGTGGCGATTTACCCTTTCATGAAGCGGTTCACCTATTGGCCGCAATTTTTTTTGGGGCTTGCCTTTAATTGGGGGGTGCTGGTGGGATATGCAGCGCAGGTGCAAACTCTGTCAGTTGCGGCATGGTTGTTTTATCTGGCAGGTATTTTCTGGACGCTTGGCTATGATACAATCTACGCGCATCAGGATAGGGAAGATGATGCGCTTATCGGGGTAAAATCTTCGGCGCTTGCGCTTGCAGACCATAGTCGGCTAACGATTGCTCTTTTTTATATTGCAATGATGGTCTGTATGTTGGCGGGCGGCTATCTGCACTCTTTCGGGATTTATTTCTATGTCGCGCTTGCGTTTGCGGCACTGCATTTGGGCTGGCAGGTGATACGCCTCAATATTCATGATGGCGCATTATGTTTACAGATTTTTAAGAGCAATCGGCTGTGCGGCTTGCTGATTGTGCTGGCGCTTGCGGCGGGGCAATTATGAGTGTATAATCGGATATTATGGCGATTGCACATCCACAATTACGCGTTAGGGCGGCAGAATTTTTTGATAAAGATAGTTTTGCCAAAATCAGGGCGCGCTCTGATGCGATTGGCGCGGCGCTTATCATCCATTGCTGGACGATTATTTTTGCGGCAATGGCGCTGTTTTACATATTCCCCAATCCGCTCACCTTTTTACTGGCGATTATGCTGGTCGGCGCACGGCAATTAGGCTTGGCGATTTTAATGCATGATGCGGCGCATTTCGCGCTATTTACCACGCCAAAGCGCAATCTTATTTTAAGCGATATATTTTGCGCCTATCCGGTATGGGCGCGTACGGGAAGCTATCGCCGCTATCATTTGGTGCATCATGCCCATACCCAGCAGGAAAATGACCCTGATTTGATCTTGTCAAAACCATTTCCAATCACCGGCAAAAGCATGCGGCGCAAAATCATACGTGACCTTACCGGTCAGACCGCCTTTCAGCAACGCAAGGCACAAATTGTTAATGCTTGGGGACGTGATAAAGGGAGCGATAAAATGTCTTTTATCGCGCATATAAAACATTTCTGGGCAAGTCTTGGCGGCGCGCTGGTGGCGCAAATCGTGATTTTCGCCTTATGCACGCTGCTTTTTGCATGGTGGTATTATCCGGTTTTTTGGCTCTTGCCTTTTTTCACCTATCATATGATGATTACCCGCTTACGCAATATTGCCGAACACGCGCTGGTGCCAGATAATGATGACCCGCTTCGCAATGCCCGCACCACCAAAGCAGGCGCACTTGCAAAATTACTGATTGCGCCCTATTGGGTGAATTATCATGTCGAGCATCATTTATTTTTCTACGTGCCGTGCTATCGTTTGCCGCGCTTGCAAAAAGCGCTTTTTGCGCAAGGGTTAGAACCACGGATGGAGATTGCCAATAATTATTGGCACGTGCTTAAAAACGCCTGTTCGCGGCCAGATGATGAAGACCAAGCCGGCGATCTAAAGCATCATGGCCGCCGCCGTCTGGCAGGCAATTTCTCGGAAGGGTTCCAAGAACAATAAGTCGCGCTTAAAAATGCTCGCTTATAATTTCTTATAGACTTGCGCGCCGCCAATGCGAAATTCAGTAGATTTTTCTTGCATGCCGGCCTCTAACGCTTGTTCGGGCGTGGTGTTGAGCTTGGCGGCATAATCGCGCACATCTTGGGTGATTTTCATCGAGCAAAAATGCGGCCCGCACATGGAGCAAAAATGTGCCAGTTTCATCGATTGCTTGGGCAAGGTCTCATCGTGAAAAGCGCGCGCCGTATCCGGGTCAAGCGAGAGGTTGAACTGGTCTTCCCACCGAAATTCAAACCGCGCTTTGGAGAGCGCATTATCACGAATTTGCGCCCCCACATGCCCTTTTGCCAAATCCGCCGCATGGGCGGCAAGCTTATAGGTGATAATACCCTCTTTCACATCCTGCTTATTGGGCAAACCCAAATGCTCTTTCGGGGTGACATAGCACAGCATGGCGGTTCCATACCAACCGATTTGCGCCGCCCCAATCGCCGAGGTGATATGGTCATAGGCAGGCGCAATATCAGTGGTGAGCGGTCCAAGCGTATAGAAAGGCGCTTCATCACACCAATCGAGCTGCTTATCCATATTTTCTTTGATAAGCTGCATTGGCACATGGCCGGGCCCTTCAATCATCACCTGCACATCATGTTGCCACGCGATTTGGGTGAGCTCACCAAGCGTTTTTAACTCCCCTAATTGCGCCGCATCATTGGCATCCCAAATCGAACCCGGCCGCAGCCCATCACCCAAAGAAAAGGATACATCATAGGCTTTCATAATCTCGCAAATCTCTTCAAAATGAGTGTAGAGAAAACTCTCCCGATGATGGGCAAGACACCATTTCGCCATAATCGAGCCACCGCGTGAAACAATTCCCGTCATCCGATTGGCGGTCATCGGCACATAGCGCAATAACACACCGGCATGGATGGTGAAATAATCCACCCCCTGTTCGGCTTGCTCGATTAATGTATCTTTGAAAATCTCCCAGCTCAGCTCTTCCGCCTTGCCATCCACTTTTTCGAGCGCCTGATAAATCGGCACGGTTCCGATTGGCACGGGCGCGTTGCGCAAAATCCACTCGCGGGTTTCATGAATATTTTTGCCGGTTGATAAATCCATAATCGTATCCGCCCCCCAGCGAATGCCCCATGTCATTTTATCAACCTCTTCACCAATCGAAGAGCTCACCGCGCTATTGCCAAGATTGCCATTAATCTTGACCAAAAAATTGCGGCCAATAATCATCGGCTCGCTTTCTGGATGATTAATATTGGCGGGGATAATGGCGCGGCCGCGTGCCACTTCATCGCGGACAAATTCGGGGGTAATTTCTGCCGGCATCACCGCCCCAAACGCCTCGCCTTGATGTTGCGCCAACATCATCTCCGCCATCCGCTTGCCTTTCTCACCACTTGCTGACAATGCGTCAAGATAGGCGGCGCGGTTCATATTTTCACGAATGGCGATAAATTCCATTTCCGGCGTGATCATGCCTTTGCGGGCATAGTGCATTTGGCTTACATTTTGCCCCGCTTTGGCACGGCGCGGCTGGCGATGCAAGTGAAAGCGCAGCGCCGCCAGTTTTTCATCCGCCGCCCGCGCCTTGCCATAATCACTGCTCGGCGCGGCAAGGGTTTCGGTATCTTGTCGTTCCTCAATCCACCCCGCGCGCAAGGCAGGCAGCCCTTTGCGAATATCAATCTTGGCGGCCGGATCACTATAGGGGCCCGACGTGTCATAAACATAAATTGGCGGATTTTCTTCCGCCCCGCCATTTGCCATATCTATCGGGGTCGGGGATTGGCTAATCTCGCGCATGGGTACGCGAATATCGGCGCGACTGCCCTTCACATAAATCTTGCGACTATTGGGCAAGGGCGCAATCGCGGCCGAATCAACTTGCGCTTTTTCGGCGGTAAAATCTGCTGTTTTGACGCGGCTCATGAAACCGACCCTAATCCGATTCGAGACATTATCCGGCATCCTTATCGGTTGATTTTTGTGATTCTAAAAACCCTTCAATCAGCGTTTTCACATCATATTTTTCGCTTGCGGCTGTATAGGGGGCATATTTGTCAAAAGCAGCGGAAATCTCTTCCCACCGGCGGCGGGCAAAATTTATCGCATGCGGGTGGGAGGGAATGATAAAATCTTCATTCTCAAGCCCATTTATGAAAATCTCTGCCGCATCGCTGGCATCCATCCCCAATTCATTAAAGTTTTTCCGAAACGCTTTTTGCGCATCGGGAAGCGCCCCTTTAGGACCATTGCGCTGGGCATCATATATGCGGCTTTTGACCAGCCCCGGAAATAAACAACAGACTTTCATATGCGGCGGCAATTCATGCCGCAGCGTATCGCTTAACCCCAACACCGCATGTTTGGTCGCATTATAGACGCTCATGCCTTTATAAACATAGCCGAAAGAATTTTCAGAAGCCGTATTGCAGATAATGCTCGGCGTTTCTTGCGCCCGCATCCGATTGCCAAAGACTTTTATCCCCCGCCATACGGCTTTGAAATTAACATCAATAATCCAGTCCATATCTTCCTCATCGCTTTCCAAAAGCGTTTTTTCACCGCCGACACCGGCATTATTCACCAGCATATCAACCCGCCCATAGTGCTGATAAACATCCTCTGCCAAACCTTGCCAAGATGCCATTTTGGTGACATCCAGCGCTTTACCAACCGCGCCCGCGCCAAGTTGCGCCGCGGCGGCTTGTGCCGCCTCTGCCTCAATATCTGCCAAAATCACTTGCCCGCCGCGCTTATGCAGCGCTTGCGCCAAAGCTAAGCCAATCCCTGAAGCCGCCCCCGAAATCACAATCACCTTATCCGCAAAATCCATAATATTTCCTATCTATCCTTCAAAACTCTATAAATTATAAATCTTCCTCACGATAAAGCGAGACATATTTGTAAAATGCGGCGGCTTATCCACGTAATATGTAAAAAAAATGACTACTGCGTCATTTTTACTTGGCAAATGCGTAAATTTTGCTAAGCTGTAAATTGTGAATGAGCCAGAATCATAAATGGAGGAGGCTTGCTTTAAGGGCGAGGATAGTCAAAAGGAGACTGACATGAGTGAAGCAATTGATATGAGTAAAAATTCGGTTTGGGATTTGCCATTAGGTGAATTAGATGTCGCTAATCCAGCGCTGTGGCCGAATGAAGAATATTGGGCTTATTTTGAGCGTCTGCGCAAAGAAGCGCCATTGAATTATGTTGAAACCGACCGCGATTTTATCGGCAATTATTGGTCGGCAAGCCGCTATGAGGATATTGTTGCGATTGACACCAACCACAAAGTCTTTTCATCAGAACCGGCGATTACCCTTGCTGACCCGGAGGAAGATTTTACCTTGCCTATGTTTATCGCGATGGATCAGCCCAAACATGATGTCCAGCGCAAAACCGTGCAGCCGATTGTATCGCCGCAAAATCTGATGAATATGGAGGGGCTTATTCGTGAGCGCACCCAAAGCGTGCTGGATAGTCTGCCGGTTGGGGAAGATTTTGACTGGGTGAAACATGTGTCGATTGAGCTGACCACCCGCATGCTCGCCACTTTGTTTGATTTCCCTTATGAAGACAGGCATAAGCTTACCCGTTGGTCTGATGTTGCCACCGCAGATGAGGAATCGGGGATTATTGAAAGCCGTGAACATCGTCGGCAGGAACTTTATGAATGTCTGGAATATTTCACCCGCCTATGGAATGAGCGCGTCAATGAAGAGCCGCGCTTTGACCTTGTCTCCATGCTCGCGCATGGGGAAGAGACCCGCAATATGGACCCGATGGAATATTTGGGTAATCTTATTCTCCTGATTGTTGGTGGTAATGACACCACCCGCAATAGTATGACGGGCGGTATTTATGCGTTGAATAAATTTCCGGGTGAATTTGAAAAGCTGAAGAAAAATCCAGAGATTATTCCAACCGCCGTTTCCGAGATTATTCGCTGGCAGACACCGCTTTCCTATATGCGGCGTACGGCTTTGCAAGATGTGGAAATGCACGGACAAACCATCAAAAAGGGCGACAAAATCGCCATGTGGTATGTCTCTGGCAATCGCGATGAGGATAGCCCGTTTGAGCGCCCCAATGATTTGATTGTTGACCGCCATAATGCGCGGCGGCATTTATCTTTTGGCTTTGGCATTCACCGTTGTGTTGGCAATCGCTTAGGCGAGATGCAGCTGCAAATCTTATGGGAAGAAATTCTTAAACGCTTCGAGCATATTGAGGTTTTGGAAGAGCCAACCCGCGTCTATTCATCATTTGTAAAAGGTTATAGCAAAATGATGGTTAGACTACATGCAAAATGATTTGCGCTGATAAAATCGCGTTTGTGACCGGCGCCGGGAACGGGATTGGCCGTGCCTGCGCTTTAGCCTTAGCGGGAGCGGGCGCAACTGTTACCCTCACCGATATTGATGCAGACGGGCTAGCAGAAACCGTAGGGCTGATTGAAGCGGCAGGCGGCACATGTTTTTCAAGCCGGCAAGATGTCGTCAAGGAAACAGAGTGGCAAAGCATGATTGCGGATATTGAAGCCAGACATGGCAAGCTTCATATTCTGGTCAATAATGCCGGTATTGCAGTTAGTGGATTAACAGAAGAATTATCGCTTGCCGATTGGCAAAGGCAAATGGCGGTAAATGTTGATAGTGTGTTTTTGGGAACCAAATATGCCATTCCGCTCATGCGGAAGACCGGCGGTTCGATTATTAATATTTCGTCTATTGCGGGTTTGCGCGGCGCGGCAGGCTTGTCTGCTTATTGCGCAAGTAAGGGGGCGGTAAAATTATTTACCAAATCGCTCGCGCTTGAATTGGCGGAAGACAATATTCGCGTCAACAGCGTCCATCCCGGCATTATTGATACAGATATATGGCAAAAAGATATTGGGCATTTGTCGCTTCTTAATGAAGCAATTGCTGTACCCGGCGCAAATGCGATAGACCCGCAAGCGATGAGTGATGTGGTTGTGCCATCTGGAAGACTTGGCAAACCGCAAGAAATTGCACAAGCGGTTTTATTTCTTGCCTCTGACATGTCATCTTATATGACCGGCAGTGAAGTTGTTGTTGATTATGGGGCAACGGCAAGCTAAGCTTGTTGCATGTCATTATTTGTTCGCGATAGAGTTAAAACCGCCACGCCAATAGAAGCCTTAACCCCTTCCATGTTACCCTCATGGCGGCAGGAGAATGAGGGAAAGCCTGCTATCTGGCTGGATACAAATAGGTTTAAGGCACGCGCCGGAGAGATTGTGTTTCTGCCCAATGATACTGGCGGGATAAAGACAGTTTTATTGGGGTTAGGCAACACGCCCGCGCCTTTCGCATTGGCAAGCCTGCCCGCGAAATTACCGGCGGGAATATATCGCTTAAGCAATCCACCTTCCGAAATTACCGCACAAGCAGGCTTTGCGTGGGGGTTGGGAATCTATGCTTTTGACCGCTATAAAAAAGCCAAAAAGGATAAAAAAGCCAAAAAGGATTGGCCGCAACTTATTGTTTCTGAAACGACGAATATTGAGGAAACCGAAGCGCTGTGCGATGCTGTATTTTTAACCCGTGATCTGATTAACACACCCGCATGCGATATGATGCCGGAAGATTTACAGGCCGCAACCGAAACACTGGCCGCGCAACATAATGCCGCGCTTACCGTCATTTCGGGTGATGACCTTTTGCGGGAGAATTATCCGCTCGTGCATGCGGTGGGGCGGGCGGCAAAATCGCCGCCCAAATTGCTTGACCTTATTTGGGGGGATGAGGCGCATCCCCGCATAACATTGGTTGGCAAGGGGGTTTGCTTTGATACGGGCGGGCTAAACATTAAAACCGGTAATTATATGACGCTTATGAAAAAAGATATGGGCGGGGCGGCAACTTGTTTAGGACTCGCGCAACTCATCATGCAAATGAAATTACCACTTCGCTTGCGGGTGCTTATCGGCGCGGTTGAAAATGCGATTGGCGCGGATGCGTTTCGACCAGGGGACGTGCTTTCCAGCCGCAAAGGTATAAGTGTCGAGATTGGCAATACAGATGCGGAAGGCCGCCTTGTGCTGGCTGATTTGCTTGCCGAAGCGGATGAGGAAAACCCCGATTATTTATTTGATTTTGCCACCCTAACTGGCGCAGCGCGAGTCGCTTTAGGGCCGGAGCTTGTGCCTTTTTATACGCATGATGAGGCACTTGCCGCTTCCCTCTCACAACACGCGCAAGCGCAATATGACCCGCTTTGGCGGCTGCCCCTATGGCCTTCTTATGATGCATGGCTGGATAGTAAAATTGCCGACATAAACCATATTGCACCAGGCGGTGAAGGGGCAGGCTCAATCACCGCCGCCTTGTTTTTGGCACGCTTTGTCGAGACAACAAAACAATGGGCGCATTTCGATATTTATGGCTGGAATAATGCAGCCAAACCCGGCCAACCAATTGGCGGCGCTGCGCAAGCCTTGCGCAGCGTTTATCATTTTTTGAAAGATAAATATCGATGAGCCAAAATCTTAAACCAATCTTAGACCCGCGCTTACATGCATGGCGCGATGATCTAGCGGCTGCTTATCTCAAAAGCGAGGTTAAGGTGGATAAATTTGTCAGCGGCGAAACCCATTATGTGAAAACAGATTATGCCGATTTGCATCGCATGCCCGCGCCTTCCGCACCGCGTGATAGCCAGCTTCTTTATGGCGAGCGTTTTCGGGTTTATGATGTCAAAGCCGGATGGGCATGGGGACAATCACAACATGATGATTATGTTGGCTATATGCGCACCACAAATTTGCAAAAAATCGGCGATAAAAAAACCAAGCCGCCACAGATAACCCATTATGTTCATGTTTTGCGGAGTTATATTTATGCCGACCCAGATATAAAATCACGGATTTTGGGATTGGTTTCAATCGGCGCGCAATTATCGGTAACACAACAAGATAAAAAATTTGCGCAAGCACATAGCGGCGGTTATATTTTGACCGACCATATCAGCGCCCAAAACCAGACCCATAAGGATTATATTGCCACCGCTTTGAAATTTACCCATACGCCTTATTTATGGGGCGGGCGCACCAGTTTGGGGTTGGATTGCTCTGCCCTTATCCAGCTTTCGCTTCACTGTGCAGGCATGGCGTGTCCGCGCGATAGTGATATGCAAGAGGCTTGTCTTGGCCGCCCGCTCAAAGAGGGGGAAGCCCCTCAAAAAGGCGATATTGTGTTTTGGGCGGGGCATGTTGGGTTTCTATCCGCACCGGATAAATTGTTACACGCCACCGCCCATTATATGCAAGTGGTTGAAGAAGATTTTAGCCAAGCCTGCGCGCGGATTGAGCGGCAGGCTGGCCCCCCCGTCTCTAGCATTAAACGCTTGTGAAAGATATATTATCCCCGTTGGAAATGCTTTGAAAGACGCAAGCCCTGCGCCTGATAATTTGAGCCAATATCCTTGCCATAAAGCGCGTCTGGCTTGCCGGTAAGCGCCTCATAGAGCAATCGCCCAATCACTTGCCCATGATCGAGAATAAACGGAACCTCGCGCGAGCGTACCTCCAGCACCGCACGGCTGCCACCGCCACCGGTTTCGCTCAAGCCAAAACCAGGGTCAAAAAAGCCAGCATAATGCACTCTAAACTCGCCCACCAAAGGGTTAAAGGGTTGCATTTCGGCCGCATGGGTGGATGGAATTGTCACCGCCTCGCGGGAGGCGAGAATATAAAATTCTTCTGGTTCCAAAACCAGCTGGCGGCTGGGTTCGGCATAAATTGTTTCCCAATATTTTGAAATGGGTAAAGCGCCAACCTTATCAACATCAATAAGACCGGCGTGACGCTTTGCTCGATAGCCAATGGGCTTATTCTCATCGCCCGCAAGATCGCCAGCAAGATCGATTGACAAAGCAAGCCCATTATCAATATTGGGTTTGCCATTGACCAGCCCAATATCCTTATGCAGCTTTTTAAGCTCACGGTCGGAGTGGACTTGCGCGCCACGACGAAACCGAAGCTGCGCAAGACGCGAGCCGGTTCGTACCATAATCGGGAATGTGCGAGGGCTAATCTCAAGATATAAATGCCCCTTATAGCCCGCCGCCACCTTGTCAAACTCATCACCAAAATCGGTGATGAGGCGGACAAAGACATCAATCCTGCCCGTTGAACTTTTAGGGTTAGCAGAGCCCGTTGTGCGCTCTGGTAAAGAGAGCCCCTCCATAAGCGGCACAAGATAGACGCAACCGGTTTCCAAAACCGCGCCCTCGCGCAAATCAATCTCGTGATAGGAAAGCGATTTTACTTTCTCCATCACTTGCCCCTTTTGGCCCGGTAAAAAACTCGCGCGTAACCGATAGGCGCTTTCGCCCAAACGCAAATCGAGGCTGGCAGGCTGAATCTGGTTATCGCAAATGCCGCCCGCCCCCCAAATTTGCTGTTCGGCAATCATATGCCGCAACCCATGCGCCGGCAAAACCCCCGTATTATGTCTTTGCCCCCGCGTTTGTTGCGGTTCTTGGGTGTCATCATCCTCCAAAACAAATAATGTGGCAGGCTCTTGCATCACCCAATCTTTTACCACCGAATCGCGTCTATCTCCACCTTTCGTAGCGTGGCAGGCAAATATAATGTGGATAGAGAAACAACTTGACCGTGTGAGGGCTTTTCATATATAATTTTCCTGTCAGATTAGGCGTGGTGATTTGAGCCGATCAGCTTGCAGCCACATTAAAAAACTTGCTAAAAGATCGATATTTATCCATCTCTTAGTATTTTTCTTGATGTTTTGCGCGCCTTTTATGGCAGATAATTATAATTGTGAGATACGGAGACAGAATGACAAGCGAAAATGGACAAAAAAACTGGCGACAAGCAACCCAGCTGGTGCATGCCGGACAAAACCGCTCTGCCTTTGGGGAAACCAGCGAGGCGCTTTATCTTACGTCCGGCTATGTTTATGAAAGCGCCGAGCAAGCCGAAGCGCGTTTTAAGGAGGAAGAAGCGGGCTATATTTATTCGCGTTTCGGCAATCCGACTGTCAGAATGTTTGAAGAGCGGATGATTGCGCTGGAAGGGGCAGATGATGCCCGCGCCACCGCCACAGGCATGGCGGCGGTGACGGCATCGCTTTTATGTTATTTGCAAGCCGGCGATCATATGATTGCCGCGCGCACCATGTTTGGCTCTTGCCGTTATGTGATTGAGACTTTGCTGCCCCGCTTTGGGATTGAAATCACTTTGGTTGATGGCTGCGACCTTGATGCGTGGCAAGCCGCGATCCAGAACAACACCAAATTGTGTTTTTTGGAAACCCCCTCCAACCCGCTTCTTGAAGTGCTGGATATGCAGGCGATTGCGAATATTGCGCATGATAATGATGCTTTATTATGTGTTGATAATGTATTTGCGACACCCATTTTGCAAAACCCGCTCACATTTGATGCGGATGTGGTGATTTATAGTGCCACCAAACATATTGATGGGCAGGGGCGTTGTCTTGGCGGCATTGTTTTGGGCGCGGCCGATTATATTCAAAATTATCTGGCAAATTTTCTCCGCCAGACCGGACCCGCAATCAGCCCTTTTAATGCATGGGTGCTGGTAAAATCGCTCGAAACATTGGCATTGCGGGTGGGTGCGCATTGTGACCGCACCGAAGCGCTGGTCAGCTTTTTGGCGGCGCATCCAAAAATTGAGACAATCTATTATCCGCACCACAAAACCCATCCGCAATATAAGCTCGCGCAACAGCAAATGGCGCGCGGCGGCAATCTAATCGCTTTTAATGTGAAGGGCGCGAAACAGCACGCGTTTCAGTTTTTGAACAATCTGGAACTGGCGCGGATTTCGAATAATCTTGGCGACACCAAAACGCTTATCACCCATCCTGCCACCACCACACATCAGAAATTGGAAGATAGCGCGAAGCGGGAATTGGGGATATTGCCAAACTCACTGAGAGTCTCGGTCGGGTTGGAAGACCCGCAAGATTTAATTGATGATTTCACCCGCGCTCTAGATAGGATATAAATAGGCTATCATGCCTTATATATTCGAAACCCAAACCCATCAGATAAGGGTGCAGGTTGAGCCGGAATATCTGCCCGCGCAATCATCTGCCGAAAACGCGCAATATGTCTGGGGTTATCATATTACAATCACCAATCAGGGGGAAAAAACCGTGCAGCTCATCGCCCGTCACTGGATTATTATTGATGGCAATGGCGTTCAACAAGAAGTGAAGGGCGAAGGCGTGGTTGGTGAGCAGCCCGTCATTAAAACCGGCGAAACCTATCGCTATTCTTCCGGCGTGCCGCTTTCAACCCCGCAAGGGGTTATGCATGGGCTGTTTCATATGCACCGCGCCGACGACGGCATGATTGACGTGCATATACCGCTTTTCTCACTCGATTGCCCCGATGCAAATATTGTTCTAAATTAATCAATATGACAGATAATCGAAATGTCTTTTTTATTATCGGATGGTTGCTGGCCGCTTTGGCGGCCGGCATGCTTATCCCCGCTTTGGTTGATTTCATCTATCAGCAAGGTCATGCGCTGGCTTTTGTCACCAGTGCCGTCTTAACTGGCTTTGCGGCGGGCGGGCTGATATTTGCCGATCGCGGGCAGGGGCGCTTGCCAACCCTATCGATAAAGCAAGCCTTTTTGCTCACCAATCTAACCTGGATTAGCCTTACCTTATTTGCCGCCCTGCCCTTCATCATCGCGCCGCCCCAGCTTGGGTTTTCAGATGCTATTTTTGAATCGATTTCGGGCTTAAGCACAACCGGCGCAACCATCTTAACCGGCCTTGATGAAATGAATAAGGGGATATTGATTTGGCGGGCAATTCTGCAATGGTTTGGCGGCATTGGGATTATCGTGATGGCGGTTGCGATTTTGCCGATGCTCAATATTGGTGGGATGCAACTTTTCCGGATGGAAAGCTCGGATAATTCGGAAAAAATATTGCCGCATGCACAACAGATTGCGGGCGCCATCACCCGCCTTTATATTTATATTAGCTGTGCGTGCGCTTTCGCCTATTGGCTTGCGGGCATGAATATGTTTGATGCCATCGCCCATGCAATGACGACGATTGCAACCGGTGGCTTTTCAACCCATGATGCAAGTTTTGCCTTTTTTAATCATGCCGGCATTAATTCCATCGCAACATTTTTCATGCTGCTATCATCGCTGCCCTTTGTGGTTTATTTGCAAATGCTAAATGGGCGGCCGCAAGTTTTTTGGCAGGATATGCAAATTCGCGGATTCCTCACCATTGCGACGGCGGCGTTCCTATGCCTTGTCATTTATCTTTATATTATTGTCGATAATCAGACGATACCGATTGATGAAATGGCGTTTAACATTATCTCTATCCTAACCGGTACGGGTTTTGCCGCCAGTGATTATGGGCAATGGGGGGCGGGCGCGATAAGTATATTTTTCATCATCACATTTTTGGGCGGCTGTGCGGGGTCAACCTCATGCGGGCTTAAGACATTTCGCTTGCAAGTTTTAGCGCGCAGCATATGGCGCAATATTGGTCAGCTCAGCATGCCGCATGGGGTTTTTTCTATTCGCTATAATGGCCGCCTTTTGGAGGAAAGCGTCATCCACTCTGTCACCATATTTGCGCTCATCTTTTTTCTGTCTTTTTTTGTGATTGCGGTTTTTTTATCGCTGTTGGGCTTAGATATGTTAACCGCGCTTTCCGCCTCTGCCGCCGCGATTGCAAATGTCGGCCCCGGACTTGGCGAGATAATTGGTCCCACCGGAAATTATGCAAGCCTGCCGGAGCTTGCAAAATGGGTTTTATGTTTCGGCATGTTATTGGGGCGGCTTGAATTTATGACGATTTTGGTGATGATTCTACCGCAATTCTGGCGTCGTTAAAGGGGCGGATGCGGATTTGCCAAACTGCGTCTGAATATCGTTTCTTACCCCCAAAAGCGAAGGCACTAACACCAGCACAATAAGGCTCGAAACCGCCAATCCCCACGCCATCGTGATAACCATAGGCAATAGAAATTGCGCTTGCATGCTGGTTTCAAATAAAAGCGGTGCTAAGCCCATCACTGTGGTTGAGGATGTTAATAAAACCGCGCGAAAGCGGTCAACCACACCATTAATAATCGCCTCGCGATGGGGTTCACCAGAGCTAAGTCTTTCCTGAATACGGCTGATGAGGATGATTGAATTATTGACAATAATTCCCGAAAGCCCGAGCAGACCAATAAGGCTTAAAAATGTGAGATCAAAATTCTGCACATAATGGCCGATAATTGTACCGACAAACCCAAAGGGAATAACCGACATAATAATCACTGGCAGGCTGTAACTTGCAAACACAAAAGCGAGAATAATATAAATAATCGCAAGCCCCATCATCGCGCCCGTGCCTAAATCTTCAAAACTTTCGCGCTGGTCTTTATTGCGGCCACCAAACGAAAACTCAATATTATATTTTGCTGCCAAAGCGGGTAGGAAATTTTTTTCCAAATCAGCAAGAACATCATTTGGATTGCCAGCATCGCTCTTAAAATCTGCCGTTATGGAGGTGGTGATTTTACCATCAATGCGGCGGATTGTTGAAAATCCGGGACGTTCCAAAATATCAACCACGCTTGATAAGGGCACATAGCGGACGGGGTTTGTATTGGGAACCGGCAAATCTATATCTTCAAGCTGGCGGGGGGCGGCCGCTTGGCGCGGCTGCAAAACCCGTACTGTGACCTCTTCATCGGCGCGCGCAAAACGTTTGGAAATTGCCCCTTCCAGATTATTGCGGGCGGCAGAGCCGACCATCTGATTATCGAAGCCAAGCGCCGCGCCACGCGCATTGACCTCAAGCACTAATTCGCGCTTGGCATAAAATAAATTATCGCGCGGCCGGTTAACCCCCGGATAGGCTTTCAGCGCATCTGCCAATTCAATCGCCGCCTGTTTCAAAATGAGCGGGTCACGCCCTTGCAGCTGTATGTCAATATCCGAGCTTGGCGGCCCGCCGCGGCGTTCACGAACATAAATATTCCGCAAATTTGCCAATTCGGGTAAATTGTCTTCCCATGTTTTGATAAATGTCTCTGTTCGTATGTCTCTGTCTTCGCTGGCGGCAAGCTCCACCCACACCACCCCGCGATCATCGCCATTTGAAAATGAGGTTGAGCCAACTGTGGTAAAGACGGTTTTGATTAAACCCCCCGCGCCATTGGTAAGCTGATTTTCAGTTGCATAAAGCGAGGCTTCAATTTGCCGCAAGCCAGCATGTGTTTGCGCGCGCGGGGTGCCGGGTTGAAAAAATGTAAAGGCACGGACAATCTCCCCTTCCGGTGAAGGGAAAAACCGAAATGATACATGCCCACTGCTGAGCAACATCATGCAGACCATAAAAAAGCTCACCGCAACCGACAGGCTGGTATAGCGATAATCATAAGCCAAACCGATAAAATTGCGGAATTTATGGTCGCGGAAATGTTCAAACCGCGTATAAAATCCTTCCTGCCAGCGCGTAAACGCATTTCGTTTTTTTGCCGTCTGGTTTCGCGGATGGAGCAAAATTTCTTTGGTCTCACCTGCCTCGATAATATAGACATGCCCTTCATTTTGCTGTTCGGGGATTTGCTCTGGTGGTTCTGCTTGCGCTTGGTCAATATTTTTGCGAAGCGCATGCCGCAAATGTCCTGGTAGAATTAAAAAGCATTCCGCAAGGCTAGCAAGCAGAACCGCGCAGAGAACAATCGGTATGTCACGGACAATATCGCCAAATTCACCCTTCACCATTAAAATCGGCAAAAACGCCGCGACCGTTGTGCTGGAGGCAGCGATAATCGGTGCGAGCATACGCTGCGCTCCCATTTGTGCGGCATCGCGCGGGCGTAATCCTTGTCGGCTTAATGTTTCGGCATGTTCACCCACCACAATCGCATCATCAACAATAATCCCCACCGTCATAATCAGCGCGAAAAGCGATAACATATTAATGCTAATTCCCATCACCCACATAAAGCCAAAAGTGGCAAGCATCGAAACCGGTATGCCAACCGCCACCCAAAAGGCAATCCGCGCATTGAGGAAAAGAAATAAAATCACCAGCACTAAAATTAAGCCGCCCGCCCCATTATTGACAAGCACGCTAATGCGCTGATTGATTTTATCTGACAGCACATCATATACTTGCACCTCTAAATTGGGCGGCAAGGCGGGTTTGATTTTGTTAATATAAGTTTCAATTCTCTCATTGGCGAGCAGGGCATCAGTGGTTTTGGTACGCATGACGGTAAGGCTAATCGCCCGCTTATCACCAACCCAGCCGGTTGGCGCATCGGCCGCAAATGTATCCGTCACCAGCGCCACATCCTTAATCAATAAGCGACTCCCATCCGGATCGGTGCGCAGTTCAATATCTTCAACCTCCGCCGCGGTGAGCGCCAGCCCGACCGCGCGGACTTGTTTTTCAATATCGCCACGCAACACCCCGCCCGGCACATCAAGGCTCGAGCGTTGGATGCTGTTTGCAATCATCCCAATGGTGAGATCATAACGGCGCAAATTATCTGGATGCGCTTCCACCCAAATTTCTTCATCCCGCATGCCCTTAAATGTGACCCGATCAATGCCCGCATCAAGCAAGCCATCGCGAATGGCTTTGGCATGGGTGCGGATAACTTGTTCGCTAAATGGACCCGTAACCAGAATACTCGCGACTGGTTCATAAAATGTGTTTTGGCTGACAATCGGGCGTTCACTATCTTTGGGCAGGGTTGTAACTTGCCCGACCGCTGCCTCCACATCTGATTTGGCTTTTTGCATATTCACATTGCTTTGAAAGGAAAGCCGCAAAGATGCAAAACCATTGCGGGCGGTTGAGGTTAATTCTTTCAAGCCATCGAGAAACCGCAATTCGGGTTGTAATGTCTCGACAATATTTTTATCGACATCCTGCGCGCTCGCGCCCGGCCATGGAATGCTGACCGATACTTCTTTGACTTCAAGGGTTGGGAAAAACTGTGTGTTTAGACTTGAAAGCCCAAATAATCCGAACAGGCACATGCAAATCAGCAATAAATTTGCGGCATTATGGTGGCGCACAAATAAGCGAATGAGACGATTTTTAGAATCTATATCTTCCATCATATTTCCTTAACAACCTACCCTTAACAAACTATGGCGCAATGGCCTTTACCGCCACCCCTGCGGCTGCTTCATTAAAGCGGGTGAGCAATATTTGCTCGCCATTCGCTAGCCCGCCCGCAATAATAATTGTTTTATCTGTGGTCGCTATAATATTCACCTGCCGCGCCGCCAAACGGCCATCTTCAATCACATAGACTTTATCATCTCCAAACAAAGCATTTTTAGGAATTTCAACTGCGCGCTCAAATTCTTTGCCCTCAAGCTCCACCGTCACAAAAGCGCCAGAGCGCAAGGCGGGCGGCACATCATCCTCGATTTGCGCATAGGCCTCAACCCCGCGCGTATTTTGTGAAATACGCCCGCCAACCCGCACTAGGCGCGCTTTTAAGCGTAGCGATTGTCCACCCACTTCCCACAACACCATCACAGGCGAACCAATCAGCGCGGTTCCGGTTGCAAGAAACCTGCCATATTCCGCATCTGATAGATTGAAATGAACTTCAAAATCCTTAGCATCGGTAAGCGTTGCGACGCGGTCATTCAAATTTAGCAAGCGGCCTTCGCGCGCATTCACCCGGCCAATATAAGCATCAAATGGCGCTTCAACAACCGTATTTTGTAAATTGCGTTGCGCCCGTTTCACCTGAACCTGCAACCGTTCAACGGCGGCTTTTTGCTGGCTCAGACGGGCGCGGGCAATGGTGACATCAGTGAGCCGGTCATCAATAAATTTTTGCGCCACCGTACCACGTTCAAATAATCTTTGGGCGCGTTCATATTCCAGCTCGGCGCGCTTGAACGCTGCCTCCCGCTCGGACAGCATGGCCTGTCCGCCTTGTAGCTGCGCTTGCGCGTCTGCCAGCGCGTTTTCATATTGGAACGGATCAATTTGTAAAAGCCGCGTCCCCTGCTCAACATAAGCGCCTTCTTCAAATTGCGGGCTGGTGGCAATCACTTCGCCAGACACCAGCGCCCGCAAATCAATTTCGCGGCGCGCCTTAAATTCACCAAAGGCGTGAACCCGATGCCGCACCACACCAAAGCGCGCAGTTTGGGCGGCAACCGACCACACCCGCTCTTTGGGTTGCACCGGTTTGGTTTCAGGCTTGGTTGAGAACAGCAATACCGAGATGAGAACAGCCCCCATCAACACCATAAACGGTAGGGTTTTACGGCGATTATCTCGCCATAAAAAGGCTTTTACTCTCTCTATCATACCCATAAAACGCATAAACTCTATTTTTCCGCCCTAATTTAATATATCAGGTGAAAATTGATATTGATAGTTACAAAACTCACAAGACACATTTATCGCCGCTTGCATACGCATATCGTCTTGTTCTTCTGGTGGCAGCATTTTAAGCATATTCACCACTCGTTCTTCATCACAAGGGCAATGAAATTTCAATGCGCGCACAGGGAAGGCGCGCACCCCTTCATCATGAAACAAGCGATGGGCGATTTGCTCTTGCGGTAAATCCTTATCCAGCAACTCTGCCGACTCAATCGTTTCAAAAAGTAAAGATAAGCGCCGCCAATTTTCGGATAGAGGGGTATCAGATATGGCCGCTTGCTCCTCCTCTTGCGCGGTTTTTTGTAATATAATGCCCGCACAAACCCATTCGTTTATCTTGTTTTTTACAAAACAAGGGGCAGCCGCCAGCTGTAGGCACGTCTCGAGCTGTTCGGAGCGTTCAAAATAATTCATTGCGACGGCGGATAAATCCGCGCCCTCCAAGCCGACAATGCCTTGATAGCGTTCCATATCCGCGCCTTGATCGATGGTCAGCGCCATATGTCCATCGCCCCATAAATCAGCAGCACTCATATTATCCGTATAATCATACGCCTCATCATATTGCGCCAAGCCACGCAAATGGCCATGATGGTCATAATCAACCACCAGCATAGATAAAGCTGCCGAACCTTTAATTTGTAAAATTAGCTTGCCTTCAAATTTTAGAGTGCTGCCCAAAAGCGATACCAGCGCCAGCGCTTCTGCCAGCAATTTCGCAACCGGCAGAGGATAATCGCGCTGGGTGAGGATGGTGGTTGCTGTTTCCGACAAGCGCACCACCCGCCCATGCGCCGGAAAAGAGTCAATCCGAAAGGGCAGCACATGATCCATTTATTCTTCTACCCCAAAACAAAATGTGAGGATAGATTTTTGCGCGTGGATACGATTTTCGGCTTCATCAAAAACCAAAGAGGCGGCACCATCAATCACCGCTTCGGTCACTTCCTTGCCGCGATAGGCAGGCAGGCAGTGCATAAATATCGCTTCATTGCCTTGCGCCATTAATTCTTCTGTCACTTGATAAGGGGCAAAAGCATGGGCGCGGCTTTGCGCGGTGGCCGGGTCATCATTTAAGCTCACCCAGCAATCGGTAATCAGCGCATCGGCGCCGGTCGCGGCAGCAAGCGGGTCTTGCGTGATGGATATTTTACCCTTTTGGGCGGCCGCCCAATTCATAATCTCTTTAGGTGGCTGATAGGTTTCCGGCACCGCCAGACAAAGTTCAAAATCCAGCAGGCACGCGGCTTGGATGAAGGATATGGCGACATTATTACCATCACCAAACCATGCGATCTTGCGCCCTTTAATCGCCCCTTTATGCTCTTCAAAAGTTTGAATATCAGCGACAATCTGGCACGGGTGACTAAGCGCGGTTAAGCCATTAATCACCGGAATTGTCGCATGGGCGGCAAATTCGGCAATGGTTTCATGCGCGCCGGTACGGATCATCACCGCATCGGCAAAGCGCGACAACACCCGCGCCGTATCAGCAATGCTTTCACCGCGCCCTAATTGCATGTCGGCACTGTTTAGAATAATGGTTTCGCCGCCTAATTGCCGCATCGCCATATCAAAAGAGAGCCGCGTACGGGTTGAGGCTTTATCAAAAATCATCGCCAAGACATGGCCTGAAAGCGGCTTATCTTCATCGACAATAACCTTGCCTGCGATCTTATCTTTCGGGGCATCTTTGAGACGAGCGGCTTTACGTTGATGCGCCGCATCAATAATCTGCCGTAATTGCGCCGCCTCTAAATCGGCAAGGTCAAGAAAATGCTGTGGTGATGTCATGCCTATTCTCCTGCTCTATTCTGCCGCCATCTCTGCTCGCAAATTTATGCACGCTGCCTCTATTTTAGCAATTGCTTGCTCAATTTCATCTGCCGTAATGGTCAAAGGTGGTAACAACCGCACAACATTTAAGCCCGCGCCTACCGTAAGCAGATTTTGCGCCCACAATGCGGCCACCAAATCCGTATTGACGATTTGCGCCTTAATCCCCAGCATTAAACCTTGACCGGTAATATCGCCAATAATATCCTGATATTGGTCTTGCAGATAGCCCAATTTCTGCCGCAAAAGCTGCCCCATATCTTGCACATGGGCAAGAAAATCCGCCTCAGCGATTATATCAAAAACCTCTTGCCCCACCGCCATCGCCAAAAGATTGCCGCCATAGGTAGAGCCATGCGTGCCAGCGCTCATGGCTTGCGCCACAGCTTTTGTTGCCAACACCGCGCCGAGCGGGAAACCGCCGCCTAAGGCTTTCGCAATCGCCATAATATCCGGCTTAATATCTGCCCATTCATGCGCAAATAATTTACCGCCCCGCCCCATGCCGCATTGCACCTCATCCAACGCCAGCAATATGCCATGCTGGTCGCATAAATCGCGTAAAGCCTTAAGAAAGCGCGGCTCAACCACCTGCACGCCGCCTTCGCCTTGTACCGGCTCGATTAATATTGCGGCGGTTTTATCGTGAATTGCCGCTTTGGTTTTGGCAATGTCAAACCCCTCAATCTGGACAAAACCAGCAAGCGGTTCGCCAAAGCCAGATAGGTAATCTTCATTCCCCGCCGCCGCCAGCGCCGCCAAGCTGCGGCCATGAAACGCATGTTTGAAACTGATAATCTCTGTCCGCTCACCTTCACCTTTTGCCGCAAAATATTTCCGCACGGCTTTAATCAGCCCCTCAATCGCTTCCGTGCCGCTATTACAGAAAAACACCATATCGGCAAAAGTTTTTGCACAAAGCGATTGCGCCAATTTTTCTTGCGCCGCGCTTTGATGGAGGTTTGAGACATGCCATAGACGTTCGGCTTGGCTTTGCAACGCTGCGACCAGACGCGGGTGATTATGCCCCAAGCTGGTCACCGCAACCCCGCAGGAAAAATCGAGATAGGCCTTATCATCAGAATCATAAAGCCACGCCCCTTCGCCGCGTACAAAATGCAGCGGTGAACGATTATATGTCGGCATGAGATGCGAACCAGTCATTTTTCCTCCGAAAAACGGCGTTTATAGCAATAAAACTAAGAGAATGCTAGTTTTTTAGGCGATAGCCTGCGCGTAATAAAAAGTAACCCGCCAGCCCAAAAATCAGATTGAGTACCAGCAACATGCCGCCACCAAACAGTAAACTGCCTTCGGCATGGCCGGTAAAGGCAAAGCGAAACCCATCAATCATATAAAAAAACGGGTTATATTGGGTGATTTGATACGCAAAATCAGGCAGCTGGTCGACCGAATAAAATGTTCCTGATAAAAAAGAAAGCGGGGTGATGACGAAATTGGTCACCGTCGCCAAATGGTCGAATTTTTCTGCCCATATGCCGCCAATCAGACCGATAAAAGACAGTAACAACGCCGCTGTCACGGCGTAAAACAGCATCGCAAAGAAATTTGGCAAACCCAAATCAATAAATATGACCATGCTCACATAGGTTCCAAACCCCACAAACAGACCCCGCGCCAAGCCCCCAAGCACAATACCCCATACCAATTCTGCCGGTGAGAGGGGCGGCATTAAAATATCGACAATATTGCCCTGCACTTTGCCCACCAATAGCGATGATGAGCTATTGGCGAACGCATTTTGGATAATCGTCATCATAATCAGACCGGGGGCAAGAAAATCCGCAAACGGAACCCCATTAATATCAGGCCGCACCCGCCCCAAAGCGACAGAGAATATCGCTAAAAACAATAATGTTGTTATAATCGGCGCTGCCAATGTCTGCGACCAAACCTTCATAAAGCGCCGCACTTCTTTCATGAATAATGTCCATAGGCCGAGCCAGTTGACCAGCCCAAACTGCCGGTGACCATAATCTTGCAACGATGTATAAAATTCTGACATAGAGGTTTTTTACTGCATCTCACAGGCAAGCGCAATCACAGAATAGCGCGCGCGAAAAAGCGCTAAAATTGTGGATAAATGAAAAGAAGGGCTTGTGAAAACCACTATATGTTGTATTAAAGAAAAATATTCTGCACAATATGTAGAATATCATAAAAGATAGATAGAAAGAGATGAGGGGAGTATAAAATGGCGTGGACAGATGATCGGGTTGAAATGCTTAAAAAATTATGGATGGATGGGCTAAGCGCAAGCCAGATTGCGCGCCAAATGGGGGGTGTCACCCGTAATGCGGTAATCGGCAAAGTGCATCGGCTTGGTCTTTCGGGGCGCGCAACGCCGGCGCGGGTTTCAACCGCACGGGTCAATTTACGAACCCATGCCCAACCATCAACCCCCAGTATGCCGGGGCGGACACGTCCGCGAGAAGATTTTGACATTAAGGACGATATTATTGAAGCGCCGATACCGATCTTAAGCCCGGAGGAGCGCACCAGTACGCTGCATCTAACAGAGCAAACATGCAAATGGCCGATTGGCGATCCGGGCACGAGTGGTTTTCATTTTTGTGGCGCAAAAGCAAAATCGGGCAGCCCTTATTGTGCCCATCATGCGCAAATTGCTTATCAACCACTTGTGCGGAAGCGAAAAAAATCTGCTAGCCGCAACTGATCGATAGGGTAGCCAGTTACCAGGGTGGGAGGAGGAAAAGCACCATGAAAATGGTGCTTTTCTTTTTTCTGATTTCGCTTTACTGTATGTTTAAGGGGGATATGTTTCATGAAAAATTTTACCGATAAAATTTGTGTCGTCACGGGCGCAGGCAGTGGGATTGGGCGCGCCACCGCCTATGCATTGGGCAAACAAGGCGCGCAACTTATATTAACCGATATAAATGGAAAAAATGTCAAAGCCACCGCCACCACAATCAAAGAACAAGGCGGCAAGGCGGATGCGCATATTATTGATGCCGCCGACCGCGATGCGGCTTTTGCTTTGGCGGATAAGGTGAAGAAAAAATATGGGGGCGCAGATTTTATCCTCAACAATGCCGGCGTGGTTAATGTTGGGGAAGTGCAGCGCCTCACTATGGATGATTTTAATTTTGTTATGGATATTGATTTTTGGGGTGTCGTACATGGTACGCAAGCCTTTTTGCCGCATATGTTAGAAAAAAATAGCGGTCATATTGCCAATATTTCATCTGTCTTTGGGTTGATCGGTGTACCGCGCCAAGCGGCATATAATTCGGCAAAATTTGCGGTTTTAGGGTTTACCGAAGCGCTTCGGCATGATTTGGCTGAAACCAATATTGGCGTATCTTGTATTCACCCTGGTGGCATTGATACCAATATTGCGCGCAATGCCCGCCTCATACAAGAAGAAGATACGGAAGAAACGCGCGCCGAATTTGCCGCTAACTTTAAGGAGGTTGCAAAAACAACGCCCGATAAAGCCGCGCAAGTCATTCTTAAGGGAGTGAGAAAAAACAAAGCGCGGATTCTAATTGGGGCAGATGCTTATTTTATTGAATGGATTGTCCGCCTGTTCCCTACCCGCTACAATAAAGTGCTCAATCGGTTTCTCGGCCTTACCGGCGGCACAAACGAGGCGCAGAATTAGACATCAGTAACTCTTTTCTCATCAATCATGCCTCGCCACTGGTCGGGCTATAATGGAGTGCTGAGACACCAATTTGTTGCAGACAATAGTGGTAGAGATCATCATTTTGGTGAAAGGCAATATTTTCTGCTGCATCACAAATCAGCCAGCTATCTTCTTTAAGTTCGGTTTCGATTTGCCCTTTCTGCCAGCCTGCATACCCAAAAAACAAACGATGCTGTTTGGGACAATCAGTCCGTGCAATAGTTTTTAATATATCAAAGCTGGCCGTAAGTGCATAAATAGCGCCATTGGGAAGAAATGTGTGATCGCCTTGATAGTCCAAACTATGCAAAACAAAGCCATGATTATCCTGCACTGGTCCGCCAATATAAACCGCTATATTTTCAATATCGGCTTTGGTAAGCCCAACAGGCAGCGTCTCTAGCATATTCATCAGCTTTTTGCCTTTTACTTTTTGGTTGAGAATAAACCCCATTGCGCCATCGGCATTATGGTCAAATATATAAATAACGCTCTGGCGAAACCGTTCATCCAACATGCCCGGTGCGGCAAGCAATAATTTACCAGTTAAAAAATAACTCATATGATGATTGTAATTGTGATAATCTTTTTTTCAAAGGCTAATAATGAAAAAATGCACTTTTATATTGGGATTACTGATAACTTGTTTGGGTGTCGTTCACGCCACAAGCTGGCAGCAGATAGACGAAGCGCGGGCACGGTTGCATTTTGCAAAGACAGATGCAGGTTATCAGGGCGCGGTGGAACTGGTTATGGAGGAGGGCTGGCACAGCTATTGGCAATATCCAGGCGCGAGTGGCTTTCCTCCCAATTTTTCGTTCCAGCATAAGCAGGATATAGAGTTTGGCGCTATTCACTACCCTGCCCCTTATTTTTTTGATGATGGGGTAGGTGGCTTTTTTGGCTATAAAACCACCGCCGGATTTTTGTTTTCGCTAACCCCACAGCATTTGCCGGTTGACTTTACGCTTACCCTCTCGGTCGGGATTTGTAAGACAATTTGCATCCCCCTACAGTTTCACTTTGATGTGACGCTCAACGAAAAACAGTTTACGCCGCTTTCAGCCGATTATATCGCACAGCTGGAAAAGCAACTCCCAAAGCCTGCAAGAGCAGGTCTATATGCAAGCCGCGCTTATCTAACGCCAGACCGTGTAGCGCTGGAATTTTATATAGAGGGTGAATATATGCGCGCGCCAGTGATTATGCCACTTATCACCCACCCTATCGGGCTGGATGTACAAAAGCGTCAAGCGCGTGAAAATTACTTTGCAATTCAATTTCCGCTTCTATATGGTGAGGAACATATCGACGCTCAATCGCCGCTTTATATTGTAATACGCGATGGCGCGCGCGCCGTGTGGCAAAATATAGATATTGAAACCAAATAGGGAGATCGTTTAGATGACCATAAAATCAGGTGATAAAATACCATCCGCACAATTAATGCATATGGGCGATGCAGGGCCAGCCCCTATTACCACAGATGAGCTGTTTGCTGGCAAGGTGGTGGCGCTTTTTGCCCTGCCGGGCGCATTTACGCCAACATGTTCGAACCAGCATTTGCCGGGCTTTATCGAAAAGGCTGAAGATATACGCGCAAAAGGCGTTGATACGATTATCTGTATTTCGGTTAATGATGCTTTCGTAATGGATGCGTGGGGCAAAGCACAAGGCGCATCTGGCAAAGTGATGATGGTAGCTGATGGCAATGCCGAGCTTACCGAGAAAATGGGGCTGGCGATGGATGGCTCAGGCTTTGGCATGGGCAAACGCAGCTTACGTTATTCTATGATTATCCGTGATGGCGTGGTTGATACGCTTAATCTTGAAGCCAATCCGGGAGCGGCGGAAGATTCAGGTGCTACGAATTTATTGTCCCAGCTTTAAGCCAATAGCGTTACATAAATTTAATCTAATTGACAGACGGCTAGCGCGTGTCACTTATGAGGTGATTCATAAGACACGCGCTAAGCTGTTTTTTTACGCATATCCCAATTTTTTACAAATATGGCGGAAAAATGCCAGAATTTATTATAAAAGTGCACTTTTCATGAGATATGCTCTAGGTTTTTCGTCCACGACAGAAATGCTCTCGCATTACACCTCCACATTGTCTAAAAAAGGAGGAGGAGGGACGAATTTATCATAAAAGATGATGGCGGGCTTGCCGTTTAGCTTTTAGGCAGAAAGCCTTTCTTTTCCTATACTCAAACCATAAAACAGATAGAAAATAAAGTGATCGCACAACCATGCACATCATAATAGAACATAACGCTAATTGATTCTGGTTTGCTCACCTAACATTTAAAATTTTACAAATATTAATATTAAGCAACTTTCTGACTCTCAAGGTTATCAGATTCTGTATCTGTTTGCCGCTTTGCAGATGTCGTTTGTGCCAGAATATTTTCAATCTCAATCACCGCTTCATCATCGGTGATTTTCTTAATAACCGAATATTCGCGGATCATACGCTCAAGCGCCGCTTCATAAAGTTGGCGCTCAGAATAAGATTGTTCTGGCTGGCTCTCATTACGATACAGATCGCGCACCACTTCAGAAATCGCCACCATATCACCAGAATTGATCTTTGCTTCATATTCCTGCGCCCGCCGGCTCCACATTGTGCGTTTAATCCGTGCCCGACCTTTGAGGGTTTTGATAGCGCCGTCCAGCATCTCTTTACCAGCAAGTTTACGCATCCCAATCTCTTTGGTTTTTGGCAAAGGTACGCTGAGAGTCATTTTTTCTTTCTCGAAATAAATTACAAATAGATCCAGCGTTGTGCCAGCAACTTCTTTCGTGACAATTTCCTGAATCTGGCCAACCCCATGGGCGGGATAGACAATATGCTCATTCACCCGAAACCCTAAGGCGGATCGCCGCACGGTTGTTTTTTCCACCGTTTTAGCTGTCGTTTTCTTAGCTACGGGCTTCTTTGCTGCTGTTTTTTGGGTGGCAGGTTTTTTAGATGCCGTCTTGCGTGTCGCTGGTTTTTTTATTGTAGAGACTTTCTTTGTAGCTGCCGTTTCGCGCTTTGTTGCCTTGCCCGCCGAGATCTTACCCGTTACTGCTTTACGCGAAGCCGTGTTCCTTGTAGATGTTTTTTGTTTTATTGTCATCGTAATTCCCCTAATATATTCTATCTGTCGATCATATCCATTCTATAAAAGAGCCTGTCAAAACTGAAGCGGTGCAAGTTACACTCACACATTCCAAGAAAATCAGCCAAACATTATACGCTTTAGCGTATAAAAACTGTTTTAGGTTAGCGTTTAATTGCTCTTTCCCACAAAGATAAATCCGCTTTTAATTTTCATATACTCAATCAAAAATTATATGCAGAAAGTTTTGTTACGACAAGTATAACACAAAATTTAGAAAATATCAAATACTTGTAAGTATTTGGAAAATATAGACTAATCGCCTTCACCCGATTCGGCAGAAAAATGCTCTTCAAACTTATTTGCTTTGCCAAGCCAGTCATCGGCATCAG
This sequence comes from Parvibaculaceae bacterium, assembly GCA_965199285.1. GTDB lineage: Bacteria > Pseudomonadota > Alphaproteobacteria > RS24 > RS24 > CBDDGJ01. Next base: position 776,390 of record OZ240687.1, read on the forward strand.
CAGGAGGGTCTTTTTTCATTGTAATATTTGGCCATTTTTCAGCATATTCAGTATTGAATTCCAGCCATTTTTCCAACCCCTCTTCAGTATCAGCTTTAATTGCCTCAGCCGGGCATTCCGGTTCGCAAACGCCGCAATCAATACATTCATCAGGATGGATCACCAGCATATTATCCCCTTCATAAAAGCAGTCAACAGGGCACACTTCCACGCAATCTGTATATTTACACTTAATGCAGGCATCGGTTACAATATAGGTCATTTGTCTCTTCCCAAATCGTTAAATTATGGTTTTACGCGCTCATCTTATACGCATAATGCCGGTTTTGTGCAAGCCTCTGCTACGGTATGGGGCTTTTGGATTTGCAGTCACTTTTGTCTTATTGTCTAAGCCCTTGTTAGAGGGAAGGAAATTAGGTCTGCGCAAAGGCTTTACTGGGGTAAAAGAATAGGCTTGCGACTGCAAGCCCGCCGACCGTTCGGCGCCCTCGCGGAGATGCGCTGCTAAGCAGCGCTATCGTGAGCGACAAAATCTAGCGCATGTTAACGAAATTACACTAATAATAACGCAACATGCAGCTAGATAGAGCGATAGAGCTTTTGGGCATTTGTTGCATTGCCACGGCGGGGGCTGAAGGCGAGAATTTCAATCACCCGTACCCGCTCCGACAGGCTGAAGGTGAGCACATCGCCGATTTTAAGCGTGTAACCGGCTTTATTTTGCTTTTGTCCATTCACCCGCATATTGCTGTTTTGTACAAATTTTGTTGCGGCGGAGCGGGTTCTTAAAAACCGCGCATGCCAGAGAAACTTATCCAGCCTTTGCGTTGTAATATGCGCCGCAATATGGGTTGTAATATCTGTTTCAGAAGGGGTGTTTTGCATCGATATAGCTATTTTTTGCGTTGAGTATTTTTAAGCTGCATAAGCGCCGCAAAAGGGGAATCTTTAGGCGGTGCTTTTTGTTTTTGTTGGTTTCTTTTGTTCGAAATAGGGCGATGAAATTTATATTTCCGGGCTTTTGCTCGCCACAGGCTCTGCATTGGGTCAGCATGGGCGGTGCTAGATTTATATCCCAGTCGCTTAAGACATTCGGTTAGCTCTTCTGGGTTGCATCCCAAAATCGATAACATATCAACTGTGAGACCGTATTGCCCATCGGCTTGTCGATTTTTTCGTAAAAGCTCATCTAGGCGTTCTAAAATATCCATCCGGATAATCCGCTCGTCCAAGCTGAAATAACCGATCCGGCGATATAGCGCGGCGGCAAAATGCCCTCGCTTTGCCGAGGTCAGCCCTTGTAAAGAGAGGTTCAAAAAGGCGGGGTCAGGTTTTTGCGCGCTCATACACATCCAGCTCAGCGCCAAATATTGCGCTGCGGCGGGTTTTAAGAGGGCGGGCATAAAAACATTATAGGCGCCAAACCGCACGCCCAGCTTACGCAAAGGGTTACGTTGTGGTTGGTCAAGCACCTTTAAAATATCTGCCACCTCGTGGCGCGGGAGATTGCCGCCTGCCTCGAGCAACCGAAAGGCCAGCCCACGGGCTTGCGGACTTAACCCGTTTGCTTGTTTGAGACCGAACAGAGGGGCGAGTTTTTCCCGACAAATCTGCCGCATATAGTCTTGCAAATGTCTTTGTAATTGCCCCCGCAAATCGCCACGAATACAGGGGTCTGCATCCAGCTCTATGGTCGGGGTGAGATAATCAAGCGTTGCCTTGCCAATTTTAATCCTCGCAATATGTGCCTTGCGCCATAAAATATGCCCTTGTGGATCAAATGACAGAGCCTCATCTTTATCTGTGATGATTGTTTGCACATATTGATGCAAAAGCTGTGCTGCTTTCTGCTCAAGCGCTTGCTTGACCTGTTGTGATCCGATTGTTTTCTTGATACGCGGATCACGGTGTAGCCTTAGCCCTTCTATCCGCCCCAAATAAGCGCCGCCAAAGCTCAGTTCCTGCTGCTCATTAACAGCAATTTCAATGACATCTTGATCCCGCATCATTCGCATCAATAAGGCTGATTTGCGATCCACAAATTTTTGCGTCAGCCGTTGGTGCAGCGCATCTGATAGTTTATCTTCTACACTCCGCGCGCGGGCTTGCCAATGGGCAGGATCGCTCAACCATGTTTCTCTATTGGCAATAAAGGTGCAGCTTCGAATATGCGCGATGCGTCCGGCCAGCGTGTCAAAATCACCATCGGTGCGCTCACAATGTGATATTTGTGTGTTCATCCACTCATCCGGAATGCTGTCATGATTGCTGATAAACTCAAAAATATCAGCAATCAGTTGCGCATGTTCGGCAGGTAAAGTTTTCCTGAAATCAGGAATTTGGGCAATATCCCATAATAAAGATATTTGTGACGGGGTTTGAGTCTTGTCGATAATATCCGGGTCACGGCTTAAAATCTGTAAAGCGCGCATATCATCTGCATTTCTGGTGCGCTGTAAGCCGTCTTGCTCTGGTGGCCGCTCGAGGCTCAATAAAAGCGTGGTGAGGGATGAGAAATCCAAATGTCGGTTCCGCCACATAATTTGCTTTACCGGATCAAATTCATGGTTTTCAATCCGCATAATTAGATCTTCATCAAGGTCAGCAATTTCACCAGTTACCCCAAATGTGCCATCACGAATATGTCGTCCGGCGCGGCCGGCAATTTGTGCAAGTTCGGCAGCGTGCAAGGGGCGATAGGAACGACCATCAAATTTATGTAAATGGGCGAAGGCAATATGGTCAATATCCATATTCAATCCCATCCCAATCGCATCGGTCGCGACTAAATAATCTACCTCACCCGCCTGATACATCGCCACTTGCGCATTGCGGGTGCGGGGACTAAGCGCTCCCATCACCACTGCTGCGCCACCCTTTTGCTGGCGAATAATCTCGCCAATCGCATAAACATGTTCGGCAGAAAACGCGGTAACCGCGCAGCGCCGCGGCAGGCGGGATATTTTTTTGAAGCCCGCCCAGTTTAATTGCGAAAGGCGCTCACGGTTTTCTGGTCTTATTTCGGGAAATAATTTTGCCAGCATGGGACGCATGGTTTGCGCGCCCAACAGCATTGTTTCTTGTCGTCCACGGGCATAAAACAGGCGATCGGTAAAGACATGTCCGCGTTCATAATCGGCCGCTAGCTGAATTTCATCAATCGCCAGAAAATCAACCGCCACACTTATCGGCATCGCCTCGACCGTGCAAATATAAAAACGCGGGCGTGGTGGGATGATCTTTTCTTCGCCGGTTATCAGCGCGACATCGGCGCGGTGAACTTTTCCAAACGCCCCTTTTAGAATACGGTCATAAAGCTCGCGGGCGAGCAGTCGCAAAGGCAGACCAATCATGCCCGATTGATAGGCAAGCATACGGGTAACCGCCAAATGGGTTTTGCCTGTATTGGTTGCCCCTAAAATTGCACGCAGATTTTTCTGTGCTGCCATTATGATTTAGCATGGATAAGAATCGACAAGAAGGCAAGTCGATTCTTTATCTTACTCCTCACCTTATTCCCCACCTTATTCTTCAGTACCTTTTTCGGGATACCAACATTCACCCTTTTGCTCATGAACAATTTCACCATTATCGCTATTTGTTTCGACATAATGATAGCGATTGCGGGTGATTTTCAGCTCGCCAATCGCCCGCACGCGCTTTTTGGTGGTTTCAATTTTCTTATTATTTTCCCGCAAAAACCGGTCTGGTTTACCATGCAGCCCCAATGTTGAATCGAGATAATCAAAGAAAAGGCGATAGATAAGGGTTTTGCCTTGCGCTTCACGTTCGGCGCGGAAACTGCCGCGCACTTTCAAAAATATATGGAAATAATCGCGTGTCTGCCAAGAGGGGAAGGGAATCCCTAGATAACTCATCAAAAATCGTTCCTCGCCAGTTGCGGGGTCTTTCGCTTCGGGTGAGACGATAAAATCATAAAGCGACTGGCCGCTTTCGGCATCAAACTCACCATCGGCGCAATAAAATAACCGGTCATATTGTGACCAGAAATATGTGCGCTTTGTCTCCGCATTGGCGGATATAATCATCACGCTAAAGCAAACCAAGCAAAATAATCCACGCATTATGAACCCCTTTTTGAAGGACGCAAAATGCTCGATTTTATTCGCAAAAGCAAGCGATTTATTATCTGTTCAAACAGGAAATTTATCTGTTCCAAATTAGGCTAGACAGGAATGTTACCATAGACTATAAATCCGCAGACAGATTTGCCCAGGTAGCTCAGTTGGTAGAGCAACGGACTGAAAATCCGTGTGTCGGTGGTTCGATCCCGCCCCTGGGCACCACGTCTCTTACAATACCATAGCCTTTGATTGCCGTAAGCATGTTGACAGCTGCCTAAAAACACCTCATCCTGCTTATATGGAATGGTTTTCGAAGGTTGAACACGCATCTACAAACCCGCCGCAAGCATGGGATGAAGAGACAGATATTATCATAATTGGTGCTGGCGGGGCGGGCATAGCGGCGGCATTGCAGGCCTTAGAAAATGGTGACCGCGTTATCGCTGTTGAAAAATATGCACCGGGCGGGGCAACCCGTGCCAGCGGCGGCGTGATTTATGCTGGCGGCGGTACAAATATTCAAAAAGCCGCCAATGTGGAGGATGATCCAGATAATATGTTTGCTTATCTCAAACAAGAAACGCAGCATATTGTCAAAGCCAAAACCTTGCGTGCTTTTTGTGAGCAAAGCGCTGCGAATCTCGACTGGTTGCAACGCTATGGGGTTAAATTCGATTCGACTTATTATCCGTCTAAAACCTCTTACCCTGCACCTGAATATTATCTCTATCACAGTGATAATTCTTTGCTTCCTGCCTTTCAACATAGTTCGAAACCGGCGGCGCGCGGGCATCGGGGATATGTGCCGCTAAAACAAGGGCGCAAAGCCATTAATCTTGGAAATTCTATTTTTGATCCTCTGCTTGCGGCAGCACAAAAGCAAGGCTTGATACTGCATGATTATAGTGAAGCGCGGCAGCTTATTTTACATAATGGCCGTGTGATGGGCGTGAAATTACGAAGGTTTACGGAGCCCCAATTAAAAGAAAATTATATCCGGATACGACAAAAAGCGCAAAGGCTTATGCAGTTCTGGCCGCCTATTCTGCCTGGTGGTAACGTCTTTCGGCAGCGCGGCTTAAAATTGCTGGCGCAGGCACAGCATTTGGAAAAACAACGAAAAGATATCTATATTCGCACCCATAAAGCGGTGGTGCTTGCGGCGGGTGGGTTTTCCTTTAACCGTAAGATGATGCAGCATTATGCGCCCGATTATGCGGCCGGCTTTCCATTGGGTACGGATGGTGATGATGGTGCAGGTATTCATTTAGGGTTAAGTGCGGGCGGGCAAATCGGCAATATGCACCGCGCCAGTGCCTGGCGGTTTATCAATCCACCTTTGAGCTTCTCGCATGGGGTTATTATTAATGAAAAAGGCATGCGGTTTATGAATGAAAGCGAATATGGGGCGCGCTTAGGCTGTGAAATTGCCGAAAATCAAAATGGTAAAGCCTGGCTTATTCTTGACCGTGCTCTGGTGAAGCAATCATTGGCTGAGGTGAAAGGAAACCGCGCCTTACCGTTTCAACGCGACTTAGCGCGGCTGAATATATGGTTCGCGGCAACCAAGGCGAAAACCTTGCCCGCGCTTGCTAGCAAGATAAATATTGATCCGCAAATCCTAAGTAACACTATAGCAGCCTATAATCGCGGCGAGGACGCGTTTGATAAAGATCCTGCTGATATGAAACCGCTTCATCGCCCACCTTTTTATGCCATCCCGATTGGTATTGCCGCAAAGCTCTTTCCCTGCACAGTATTGACTTTGGGCGGGTGCATTGTGGATGAAGAGACGGGGCAAGTTCTGGATCATGATCATAAGGCGATTACCGGCCTCTATGCGGCCGGGCGCAATGCAGTTGGTATATGTTCGCATCATTATGTAAGCGGGCTCTCAATTGCTGATGCGGTTTTCTCGGGCCGTCGGGCAGCCAATCATATAAAGGGGATAAAATAATGCGATTAAAAAACAAGCGCGCCATCATCACCGGTGCGGCACGCGGCATTGGTGCCGCGATTGCCGATTTATTTATTGCCGAAGGGGCACAGATTCTCATCACGGATATTTTGCTAGATGAAGGACATGAAAGAGCAGAAACACTTGGCGATAAGGCGCATTTTCTAAAGCATGATGTGTCATCAAGCGATGATTGGGATCAGGTTATGGCATATTGTAAGGAGCTATTTGGCGGGGTTGATATACTCGTCAATAATGCCGGTATTTTGATTTTTGAAGCATTGGAGACCCTTTCGCCGGAAGCTGTAAAACATATTCTTGAGGTTAATCTTTATGGTACGATTATCGGCACACAAGCTGTCGGTCGTGTCATGATAGAACAGGGCAATGGCGGATCTATTATCAATATGTCATCTGCGGACGGGCTGTCAGCCGCAAATGGGTTGGGCGCTTATGTTGCATCAAAATGGGGCGTGCGCGGTTTCACCAAAGCCGCGGCGCTTGAGTTTGGTTTGCATAATATTCGGGTTAATTCTATTCACCCCGGCGGGGTGGATACGCCTATGGCCAATCCAACCAGCCTGCCACGCGATAAGTTTAATCTCGGCTTTAAGCCCTATGCAGCGCAACGCGGTTGTTCACCTGTAGAGATTGCCCATGCGGCTCTTTATTTTGCCTGTGATGATAGTGCTTATTGCATGGGGGCAGAGCTTGCCATAGATGGCGGGCTTACCGCCGGGCATTATTATTTCGGCTTTCCAGGCGCACCGGATTTAAACTTTAGGTAAAGCTGAGCTTATATTTATCAGAATTCGGAATAATCTTGGCCAGACGATTATTATATTTTTTAACGTCAGTGATAAGGGTAGTCTCAATATGACGCACCCCTTCCATCGCCAAAATTTTATCACTGCCTGTTTGGCGTAATTGTTCGAGCCCGGAAAACAAGCCAATCGCCAGAATATCATAACGACCAAGCAGGATAATCACAGCATTTATTTCATCCATTTCAGCAATCTGGGCGGCGGTCTGTTTAAGCATCGCTTGTTCGGCATAAATACCGATCATTGCAAGTTGTGGCTTTTCAAAATAAGCCATATTGGTAATCGCTGTAATGCGAATATAATGATTCTGCTCCAGCCATTTCACCCGCGCCCGCACGGTTCCTTCTGTCACATTAAGCTGGCTGGCTATATTGCGATTGGATATGCGCGCATCTTCCGATAATAAAGCGATGATGCGATGGTCGAGGTGATCTATATCTGTTTTTTGCATTATATTGGCGCCACATCAAAATCAAATTTGACAATATCAACCGCAACGGCGCTTTCTAAAGCGCGCACACCTTTTATCTGCGTAAGCTTGTCCAGTAAAAGCGGCTGTAGCTGATCCAGATTTTCTAATGTCACCAGCAATTCAATATCATGCCGACCGGCCGATAGCTGAACCGATGTGACCTCATTAATGCGGGCAAACTCTTTTGCAACCTCGCTGGCCTTGCGCCCCTTCACATCCACCCCAATCGGCAAAAGCATATTATAATTAAAGGCAGAAAAATCAGTAACGGCAACGATTTTCATCGCATTTGCCGCATTCATTCGCCGAATACGCGTTGCCACTTTCGACGTGGTTACCCCCAGCGCCGCCGCAATTTTCTGATTGCTCATACGGCCATCTTTTTTAAGCAGGGCAATAATCTCCAAGTCTAACGGGCTATATTCATAACTCATAAAACAACTTCTTTCACAGCTGAATAGCCGCCATCAACGGGCAGCGCCGCGCCGGTAACAAAAGAGGCCGCATCCGACAATAAAAACACGATTGTTTTGGCCACTTCCTCCGCCTTGCCGGGACGCTTTAAAGCGTGCAGTTCAACAAAGCGATCGCGGAAAGGTTTCGCCTGCTCGCCATCAAGCATCACTGTCATTGGTGTTTCAATATAGCCAGGGGCAACGCAATTTGCGCGAATATTCATCGCGCCATAATCGGCGGCAAGGCAGCGTGTCATTTGCACAATGCCACCTTTGGCACTGTTATAAGGGAAATTGCCCGTGCCACCAATCAGGCCATAGGTAGACGCCAGATTGACAATCGCCCCCGATTGCTGCGGCATAAAGAAATCCAGCGCTTTTTGACAGAGCAGGAATGTGCCTGTCATATGTACGGATAGGGTTTTCTCCCAAACCTCTTTTTGAACCTGATGCGCCGCGCCCATGCCGCTAATGCCGGCCGAATTGACTAACCCATCAAGACGGCCATATTTTTCTTTAACCTCTGCCATGGCTGTAATAATGCTCTCTTCATCACTCACATCAAGCTGCACAGCCATATCATTTTCATCAAGCCCAACAGCTTTATTAATTATATCTTTATCGGATAAATCCGCCGCGACAATTTTCGCACCAAGCGTTTTAGACAAATATCCGGTTGCCTGACCAATACCCGAAGCTGCCCCGGTGATAAAAATAACTTTATTTTGTAAATCCAGCATTATCTTTTCTATCTCTCATCACATTAACGTGATAGATTCAGGCTATGCAATTTTTTCTTATCGCCATCATTCTGCCATTCGGCATAGAATTGCGTGAAGAAATTACGGAATTGCATAATCGGTCCATCACCATCACAAATAATCGGACGGTGCATATATTTTTGCCGATCCCACACCACTTTATCCTGATCAAGCTGCCGACAAATTTCTTTCCGCATCGCTGTTGCCAAACCGGTCATCGGCCCTTCGGCTTCCGCTTTGGGCTGGGTAAAAGCAAACCGAACATGCGTTTTATCGGGTGAAATCGGGGTCACCCCTGCCACTAAGAGCGTTTCAGAAATACCGCTAAACTTTGTCCAGCTTTGCCCCGATCCGACAGTGCCATAGGAAATCTCGCCATCTACTTCGCCCTTCGGGGTTCCCATTTTGGCTTTTACCGATGCCGTGCGCCGATGCCCTTCAAAATTAAAATCATAATTGGGCATATTGGGTGTGCCATGAATATATTTGAAATGCGCCGCATCAACACCATTTTCAGCCATATTTTGCACCGGTCCATGCACAATCCATTCATAGCGATCAAACGCCGTCCAATCAGGATCATGCACTTGTGCAAACTCATCAACTTCATAAGAAGGTTGTTCACCAAAGGGGTGATACCATACCCAGATAAATTTATTGAGCTCCATCACCGGCCATATATGTTCGCACGGGCGGGCGGCGGATGGCGGAATTCTTTGCGCATAAGGCACTTGCGTGACCGCCCCGGTCTCATCATATTCCCAGGCATGGAAAGGGCATTCAAGGTGATTGCCTTGCACCCGTCCCCCATGCGCCATATTTGCGCCCAAATGTTTGCAATAGGCATCAATCACCCGCGCCTTGCCATCCTCCCCGCGCCATAGGGCGAGACGGCGATCAAAATAATGCAATGGCTTCACTTCGCCGACAGCCAAATCATCAGAATAGTCAACCACAAACCAGCCAAAAGGCATAGGCAGCTTATCAAGCCCGCGCTCTTCTGGTGATGCTTGATTTTCAATATCGGCAAGTCGCCATTTCGTCAAATCATCCCCTTTCAGATTTTCAAGTATCTGCCATACGGCAACGGGTGGGGTGCGGGCATCTTTGATTTCAGTCATGTTTCATCCTCTCACAAATCAAATAAGTTAAGCGCATTTTCACGCAAGAATTTAGGCCATATCTCATCCTTAAAAGGGACGGTTTCCAGCTCGGAAAAAATCCGATCCAAACTCAACCCCATCGGGAAGTAACCAGCATAAATAATTTTATCACTACCGCGCGTATTGGCATAATCGATAATCGCCTGCGGATAATGGCGCGGCGCAAAAGCACTGGTTGAATAATATAAATTAGGGTATTTCAGCATCAGCTTCACGGCCAAATCCTCCCACGGTTCGCCGCCATGCCGCATGAGGATTTTCAGCTCCGGAAAGAACCAGCAAACCTCATCAAGATGCTCAACCTTTTGTGTTTGCATCGGAATGCGTGGGCCTGGCACGCCGACATTGAGCAAAATCGGAATATCCATGTCGACACATGCCGCATAAAGCGGATACATTTGCTTATCATTAATCGCAACTTGCGGGCAGGTTCCGGCCGGAAAGACGCTTACAGAACGAATATTATATTCGCTATGCAGACGCTTTAAGCGTCGCACCTCTTGCATCCCCAAATTAGGGTTGGCGGGCGCGTCAAAAAAGAAACGGTCGGGAAAATTCTTGGCCGCTCTTAGCGAGGTTTCATCTTCAGTAAAGCCAACCATTGCGCGTTCAATATTGAACTTATCCATCTGCGTGACCGTCCATGCGACAAAATCCTCCGGATTGCCGGTTTCAGGAATATCCTTAAACATATATTGCGCCGGCATTTTGAACATTTGCCGCGACTGCTCATCCATCAAAAGCGGGCGGAAACTCTCATACCAGTCCGAGCGATCTTGATTGGACGGGATGCCCATCATCGTGTCAATTATGCCAATGTCTTTCGGATATGCCATTTATTGCCTCGCCAAATAATGTTGCCGTAATTTATGCTTTTCGACCTTACCCATCGCATTATGTGCAAACGCCGCATCGCTGATGACAAAGTCTTGCGGTATTTTATAGGCCGCCATGTTTTCTTTTGCAAATTCTTGTAAAGCGGCAACCGTGAGATCTTTTTTGTGGCTATAAATATAAGCGATTAGTTTTTCACCCATTCGCGCATCTGGTACGCCGAACGTCACCACTTCACGAATTTCTGGATTTTGACTAAGAAGGCGTTCAACTTCGGCGCAATAAATATTCTCCCCCATGCTAATCACCATATCAGTCTTGCGGTCAGATATGGTGATGAGGTGATCTGCATTGAGAAAGCCAATATCACCAGTCTTATACCAATCATCGTGAAAGCTGGCCGCATTTGCAGCCGCATTATTATGATAGCCTTGCATAATGGTCGCGCCACGCACCCAAATTTCTCCTGTCTCACCAAGCGGCATATCCATGCCATCTTCGCCGACAATCCGCACATCAACCATCGGCAAAACCTGCCCTGAAGTGGTCGGATGATTGAGCAGCATATCGCCATTTGCTTGCGCTACAGCGCCGCACGCCTCGGTCATCCCATAACCAGCGCCAAAGATGGCATCCGGAAAGCGGGCTTTTAATTGCTCCAATAACCGCAAGGGTAAACCCTGCCCGCCACATGAGATCGACCTTAGGGATGATAAATCTAAGCTAGATGTTTCAGCCGCAGCAAGCACATCCCACAACATTGCAGGAACCCCACCAAGCGTGCTGATTTTTTCTGCTGCGATTAAGTCAAGCGCTTGCCCCCCATCCCAGCGTTCCATCAAAACCAGCTTGCCGCCGGTCAATAGGGAGGATAGAAATGTTGCCGTACAGCCACTTACATGAAATAGCGGAAACACCAACAGGCTGGAGGATTGCGGCAAAAACCCCCGTAGCTCTTCTAATGTAATATTATAGCTTTGGGCGATTTTGGTAAAGGCGGCGGTGATGGCGAGTTTGGTATTCATAATCCCCGTCATCAGGCTGCGATGTGAAATCGCCGCTGCCTTGGCGCGCCCTGTTGTGCCAGAGGTGAAAAACATTGCCGCAATATCATCGCTTTTCGGTTGCGGGAAATCGACTGAGGTAGAAGAGAGAGAGGCAGAACAGGGAGAGGCAGAACAGTGAATTGCCTGTTGCCATTCATCACGATCGGTTATCAAAAGAGCCGCCGCACTGCCAGCGCTTTGCAATTCGTCTGCCCGTTTTGGATCACAGATAACGAGGCACGTATCGCTATCTTCAACCGCATAGCGCATGGTTTCACCTTCCCCACGACTATTCACTAAAACCGTAACCCCACCCGCCAGCGTCACGCCAATAAAGGCCAGCATCCATTCCGGGCTATTTTTCATTGCAATCGCGACGCTTTGTCCAGGCGTGATATTACATACAGAAATTAAATACCGCGCCAATCCCCGGGCTTGGGTAAAAAATTGCTCGTAAGTCACCCGTTTTTTGCCAGAAATGATAAATTCGGCTTCGGAAAATTCACTTTCGGCGACCGCCAAAGCCTGTCCGAGATTTTCAGGTGTATTTTTGAAAACCCGCAAATTCCGCCCTGCGATTTGTTGCGAAATAATCTCATATTCTGCGCCGTCACGCATTAATTCAGTGATAATCGGATCTGACTCTGCCATGAGCTTTCCTGCGGTTTTTTGCATGATATTTTGAGGCATATCATACTACGCAAAAAATAATATATCAATATATTTTTCATCAGTTTTCGTAAAATTATCACTTGAATTTTACGCATATTATAATATCTTGCCAAAAAGGAGGCTTTTATGGGATTATTATCAGGAAAAACCGCGATTATCTCAGGTGGGAGTGACGGTATTGGCCGCGCCATCGCTGCCTGTTTTGTCGCCGAAGGGGCAAAAACATGGATTTGCGGCCGCACCCAAGACAAGCTAGATACGGCGGTTAAGGATATTGGCGGTGATATTTGCGCCCAAGCGCTGGATGTTGGTGATGCCGAAAGCTATGTTGATTTCATCAAAACTGTCGCGGCGAAAGACGGGTTGGATGTGCTCATTAATAATGCGCCTTATGTGGGCTATGGGATGTTGGCCGATACGGCGTTGGATGAATTTCAGACTAATTTTCGTATTAATGTTGATGCCGCCTATGCTGCCATGCAAGCGTCGTTTTCAGCCATGGCAGATAAGGGCGGATCAATTATCAATCTATCTTCAATTAATGGCAAACGCGCTATGCAGGGCATGTCTGGCTATAGCGCTGCTAAGGCCGCCTTGCTGCACCTCACCCGGGCAGCCGCAATGGAGGGGGCGCGGGCAAATATTCGCGTCAATACGATCACCCCTGGCCCGATCATGACACCCGGCACGCGGGCTTATTTTCAATCTGATCCGGAAGCGGGGGCAAAAATTGAAGCCGCTAATCCGATGGGGCGGATTGGCGAACCGGAAGAGGTCGCGCAGGTCGCGCTCTTTCTCGCCAGCGATATGGCAAGCTATGTAACCGGTGCGGATATTCCTGTCGATGGTGGTAAAGCTAATGAATTATATGTACCAGCGTAAGGGAGATCGCAGATGAAATTACAAGGAAAAACCGCCATTATTACCGGAGCCGGACAGGGTATCGGTGCAGCCATTGTAACCCGATTGGCGGCAGAAGGAGCCCGGGTCGCCGCCATTGATATGAATATTGAAACCGTAAAAACGCTGATCGATGGACTTGATAAAAGCGATCAGCATGTGGCGCTTGCCGCTAATGTCGGCAATAGTACAGAAATTATCGCCGCCATAAGAAGCGCGCGGGCGACATTTGGCCGATTGGATTTTGCGGTCAATAATGCCGGCATTGGGGCGGCTGAAAATGACGGATCGGATAAGTTCTATGCCGCCATGGATAAACGCAATGCCGAGCTTGCAGCAGGTAATCCGCCGACCACTTTTGTTGACCACCTTATCCATATGGAAGATGTAGGCTGGCAAACTGTGATGGATGTTAATCTGAATGGTGCATTTTATGTCTGCCGGGAAGCGGTGCGGATTATGGCTGAAGATGAAGCCGGTGGCGCGATCGTCAATATTTCATCGACATCAGCTCAATCGGGCGAGGGCTCACCGCATTATGTGACTTCAAAATCGGCACTCATTGGCCTAACCCGTCAGCTCGCGCGCGAGCTTGCGGCGCGCCATATTCGTGTGAATGCGGTTGCGCCGGGCCCAACCAACACGCCGATCATGCAAAATATTCCGGCTGAGTGGATTAGCTCAATGGAACAAGCAATTCCGCTTGGGCGCATGGCTGAACCAGCCGAAATAGCCAGCGCGGTTGCTTATTTACTATCAGATGATGCCAGCTTTGTGACGGGCAGCATTTTGGCCGCAAATGGTGGATCATATTATTTTTAGCGCATATCTCATGAAAAGTGCACTTTTATAATAAGTTCTGGCACTTTTCCGCCACACTTGTAAAAAAATTGGGATATGCGTAAAAACAACAGCTTAGTGCGTGCCTGATGAACCAACTTATAAGTGACACGCGCTAGCGATTCTGCCCCGTAATATGACGGGCAGCAAGATAGCCGAAGGTCATCGCTGGCCCGATCGTAGCGCCTGCCCCAGGATATTTATCCCCCATCACCGAGCTTGCCGAATTGCCAATCGCATATAAGCCAGAAATTGGGCTGTCATCTTTCCGCACCACTTGCCCGTTCGCATTTGTGTGCAAACCGCCCTTTGTACCAATGTCACCCGGGTAAATTGGGATTGCATAAAAAGGGGCGGTATCCATCGGCGCGATACAGGGGTTCGGCTCATTGGTGCTGTCGCCATAAAATTTATCATAATAGCTATCCCCACGGCCAAATTCGGTATCTTTGCCGGTTATCGCATAATGATTATTTTTCTCTATGGTCGCGGTGAGATTATCTGCATCTATATTCAAAGCCTTTGCCAATTCTGCAATCGTGTCGGCTTTTACAAGTATAGTCTTAACTTCTTTCGGCAATCGATTATCGGGAAATGCCCACCCCGGGCCAATCGGCCCGAGTGGGAATTTTTTCCGAAATGTGGCATCAAACACCAGATAGCTTGGCACACTCACCTCGTTTTCGCTATTTTGATACATTGATAATCCAGACTCCAGATAGGGCGCAGCCTCATTGCTAAAACGCTTGCCATGTTTATTGACAATCACCAGCCCCGGCAAAGAACGTTCGGCAAACAGAATAAAAGGTTGCGGCCAGCCTGGCACTTTAATCGAAGGCGCCCACCATGCATGCTGCATTAATGATGTTTTAGCACCAATTTCCATACCGCCGCGAATGGCATCGCCGGTATTATGATGATTGCCGCCTGACCATTTTTTATCGCTTGGGGCGGGTAGATGTTTTTCCCGCATATGCTGATTTTTTTCAAACCCTCCCGCGCCTAATATCACGCCCTTTGTGACAGATATTTCTTGCGGCTTTCCATCGCGTGAGACAATCGCCCCGCTCACACGCCCGTCTTTTTCAATCAGCTTTTCAAACGCGGTCTCGCGATAAAGCGGAATATGTCGTTCCCGCACCGACCATAATAATCTGCCAACCAAAGCATTTCCGAGTGTCAGCCGATGGTCACGTTTACCCTTTAGGCGCGCCGGAATATCCAAATAATAGCGCAACATCATTTTCATGGCGGTTAGCTTCCAGCCCCGCGCTTGAGTTAGAAATGCCCGCCCCTCGCTAAACGTAATAGAGATACCATTCATTGTTGATTGGGCGGGGGTTGGTTTCAGATAATCTAACAGCTCTTTTAGATGGCGCGCATTCATCGGCATTGGGGAATGGGTGCGGAAGCCCTGCTTGCCACCTGGCTCCTCCGGATAATAATCGGGATAATCATAAGGCTCATATTTCAACCGTGTATTCTTGTCGAGAAATTCAAGCATTGCCGGCGCGCCCTCGACAAATGCGCGGATGCGATCATCTTCCACAACATCGCCAATGACCGCTTTCATATAGTCATAAGCCTCTTCGCGTGAATCATCCACACCTTGCGCTTGTGCATAATGTGAATTGGGAATCCAGATACCACCTCCCGACATTGCCGACGTACCGCCAATCTCATTGCTTTTTTCAATGATGATAACATCGCTGCCATAAATATGCGCGCTCAGCGCGGCGACCAAAGCCCCCGCCCCTGTACCGACAACCAGCACATCAGTTTTCATTTTTTCGCTCATAATTTGCCCCTTTTTTCATGGATAATAACGACTAATGGTCTCGACCACACAGGCGGGACGCTCTTCCCCCTGAATTTCGACTGTGATTCGAACCGTCGATTGCACCCCCCCTTTAACCTCTTCCACTTTGATAATCTCACCACGACCGCGAATAAATGAACCGCATTTTACCGCATTGGGAAAGCGCGCTTCCCCAACTCCATAATTCACCCCCATTGAAAAATTTTGTACATTTATAAGCTGCGGCAAGAATTTATTTGCAAGCGATAATGTTAAAAATCCATGCGCGATTGTGGCTCCAAACGCGCCTTGCTTCGCTTTTTTGGAATCGACATGTATCCATTGATGATCATCCGTCGCATCTGCGAATTGGTTGATGCGGGTTTGGGTCATTTCCATCCATTCGGTTGGCGCAAGCTGCGTGCCTTCAGAACCAATTAAGGCTTGCGGGGTTGCAAAAGTTTTCATCATAATCTCCTATGGGTGCTGGCTTGAGGTTGAGACCACTTCACCCGTCATAAAGGATGAATAATCGCTGGCGAGAAACACAATGACATTGGCCTGTTCCCAAACTTCACTGCCACGCCCATAGGCTTCCCGCGCTTCCAGCTCCGCCAATAATTCCTTGGAGGTCACCTTATGCAAAAACGGATGCACAGCCAGAGATGGCGCAATCGCATTAACCCGTATACCAAATTCAGCCCCCTCTAAGCCAGCACATCGTGTAAGCGCCATCACCCCTGCTTTGGCGGCGGCATAATGCGCTTGCCCTTTTTGCGCGCGCCAGCCAAGCACGGACGCATTATTGACAATCACGCCCCCCGTGCCGTTTTCTTGCATAATTTGCATGGCGGCGCGGTTAACACGAAAGCAACCATTTAGAGTTACATCAACCACTTTCAGCCAATCTTCATCGCGCATTTCTGTCAGCATGGCGGTTCCCCCAAGCCCGGCATTATTCACCACCACATCAATGCCGCCCATCACCTCTTGTGCTGCCGTAAAAAGCGCATCGACTTGTTGTTGCTGGGTGACATCGCAAAGCGCAAAGCCAACCGCGCCAATCTCTTGTGCGGCTTTTTCGGTTCGGGCGGGGTGGGTGTCAGAAACAAAAACCTGCGCCCCCTCTTCTTTACATTTTTTTGCCGTCGCAAAACCGATCCCCGTGCCAGCGGCGGCGGTTATCACCACACGCTTGTCTTTCAATAATTCATGCCCTTCGACATAATCCGGAATATTTTTTAGATTCATAATCTCCCTCGTGGTTCTTTTGGCATGCCTAGGGCGCGCTCGGCGATAATATTTCTTTGAATCTGATTTGTGCCGCCATAAATCGTATCCGCCCGCGAGAATAGAAATATTTTTTGCAGCCTGCTTAATTCGCCATCTTCCAGCGTTTCAGCTTCATCTCCCATAATCTCCATGGCAAGCTCACCTAGATCACGATGCCAGCTTGCCCAGAATATTTTCCCGATCATCGCTTCTGGCCCGGCCGTGCCACGCAGCATCCGCAAAGCATTCATCCGCATAATGTGCAAACCGGCATAAGCCTTGCCCAAGCGCTGGCGGATCAGGGGATCATCGAATGTGCCATTTTTCTTTGCGAGCGCCATCATTTCATTAAGTTCTCCACGAAATTGCATTTGCTGCCCTAAGGTTGACGCCCCGCGCTCAAACCCTAGCAAAGCCATTGCTATGTTCCAGCCATCACCAACCGCGCCGATCATATTATCAGCATCGGTTTCGGCGTGGTCAAAAAAGACTTCGTTAAATTCGCAACTGCCGCTTAACTGTCGAATGGGGCGAACATCAATACCTTGCTGTTGCACCGGTACAAGCAAAAATACGAGCCCGTCACGGCCTTGTGATCCATCCTCGGCTCTGGCAAGCACGAATATCCAATCGGCTTCATGCGCCAGTGATGTCCATATTTTCTGTCCATCAATCACCCATTTATCACCTTGTAGACGCGCTCTGGTTTTGACATTTGCCAAATCAGATCCCGCATTTGGTTCGGAATAACCCTGACACCAAAATTCCGTGCCGTTGCGAATGCCAGGTAAAAATTTCTGCTTTTGCTCTTCCGTGCCAAACGCGATAATGGTTGGCGCGAGCAAAGTCTCCCCAATATGGCCAGCGCGCCCTGGCCCCCCATGCGCGGCATATTCTTCATTAAGCTCAACCTGAACCATCAAATCACAATCGCGGCCGCCATATTGTTCCGGCCAGCCAATTCCAATCCACCCGGCTGCGCCTAGTTTTTGTTCCCATTTGCGGCGCAATGCGGCGTGACTTTCCTCATCGCCCGGGCTGCCGCGCCAGCGAATTTTCTCAAAATCACCGCGCAAATTCTCGGTAAGCCATTGTTTGAATTCGGCTCGTAAGCTCATGCAACCAACTCTCTATCCATAAGTTTGATAAGCGCTTCATAATCTTTCACCGGCGCTCCGAATAGAGCGCGATTATGTCGGGCGCGCTTGAAAAAATAATGCAATGGATACTCCCATGTAAAACCAATGCCGCCATGTAGCTGGATCGCATCCCCCGCAATCTTGAAATAAGCCTCATGACACCAGCCACGGGCAATCAGTGCAGCCTCTTGCGCTTCATCAGCCATTGCGATTGCCAAGCCATAAGCTGCCGATCGGGCACTTTCAAGCGCAATATACATATCTGCACAACGATGTTTGATGGCCTGAAAACTAGCAATGGGGCGGTCAAATTGCACCCGCTGGGCTGTATAATCGAGAACAATATCCATGCAGCGCTGCGCCCCGCCAAGCGATTCATAAGCCAATGCGGCTTGCGCGATCATTAACACCTGTGCAAACGCATCCGGCGCTATGATGGCAAATGGCGATGCCGTAATCGGCGGTGATGCAACCCTGGCAAGATTGCGTAATCCGCCCATGGTTTTTTGCGGGCTAATGGTAAACGCCTTGGCATCAATCAAATAAAGCGCAACCTCATCCCCCGCCTCTGTCGCCAGCAAAATATAATTGGCGATTGACGCATCAATGACATGCTCAATTTCACCGCCTGTATGGTCTATTGTGCCGCGCCCATCCGCAAAAGCGATAATCATATCACCGGCCGCGATCGCACAAAGATACGTTTTCTTAAATGTCTCATCGGCAAAATGTTCGATTAAATCAGCCGCCAGACAGCAGGTCGAAAAAAAAGGTGATGCGAACAGCGTATACCCCGCTTCTTCCATAATCACCGCGCGGCCTAATTGCCCTAACCCCGCACCGCCATAAGCTTCGGGAATGCTTATCGCCGCCAAACCCTGCTGGCGGGCAAAATCCTGCCAGGCGATAATATCTGTGCTTTGCGGATCATCATAAATGCGCTGTAGGCTAGCACCGGCATCATACCAATCATTTAACCAGCCCTTAACCGATTGTCGGATCATGTCATGGTCTTCAGAAAAGGGATAGGGCATAATTATGTTCCATACACGTTTTGCGGGGCAGGGTGGTTTTTTAGCAATTCATCTATGACCTCACCAATCTCTTGCGGCTCATACCGCGCCCCCTTATCATGCACTGCGCCAGTCTTCCACCCTTGGGCGATGGAAAGTTTGCCGCCAAAAGCTTCAAAGCAATGACCGTTAATATGCGCCGATTGCACCGAGCACAGATAAACAATCAGGGGCGCAACATTGGCGGGATCAAACACATCGAAGCTACCATCTTCTGGCTTTTTCATCATTTCGGCAAACACATCTTCGGTCATACCAGTCCGCCCTTGTGGGGCAATCGCATTAGCAGTAATGCCATAGCGGGCAAGTTCCGCCGCCTGATTAAGCGTAAGCGTCAAAATGCCGCCCTTCGCAGCAGCATAATTGCTCTGCCCGACCGAACCTTGCAGCCCTGCCCCTGAGCTTGTATTAATGATGCGGGCTTGCGGATCCGTCCCGTCCTTTTGTAAGTTGCGCCAATATTTCGCCGCATGAGAGGAGACACAAAAATGCCCTTTCAAATGCACGGCAATTACCGCATCCCACTCCGCTTCGGTGAGCGAGGTGAACATCCGATCACAATTATTGCCAGCATTATTGACGACAATATGTAGGCTACCAAACGCCTCCAACGCATCTTTGACAATTTCTCCCGCCGCTTCATAATCAGTAATATCGTGCAGGCTAGTGATGGCGTTGCCGCCTGCTTCTTTAAGCATGGTGACGGTTTCATCGGCGCGCACTTGGTCAATATCATTGACGACCACATTCGCTCCCGCCGCCGCAAGGGCTACCGCATAAGCACGCCCCAAGCCATAGCCACTACCGGTGACAATCGCCGTTCTATTATCGCATAATAACATTATAGCCTCTCAATAATGGTTACATTTGCCTGCCCGCCGCCTTCGCACATGGTTTGCAAGCCGTAGCGCCCGCCGACACGTTCAAGCTCATGCAGCAGGCTTGTCATAAGTTTTGTGCCCGTCGCACCGAGCGGATGCCCGAGCGCAATCGCACCGCCATTGACATTGGTTTTGGCGTGATCATAATCCATCTCCTTGAGCCATGCCATCACCACTGATGCAAATGCCTCATTAATTTCAACCAGATCAATATCAGATAGAGACATGCCGGTTTTTTGCATCGCATATTCGGTTGCTGGCATGGGGGCGGTCAGCATCCAGATCGGATCCGCCGCCCGCACCGATAAATGATGAATACGCGCGCGGGGGGTAAGCTTATAGCGTTTTACCGCCGCTTCAGATGCCAGCAAAACCGCCGATGCCGCATCGCAGGTCTGGCTGGAAACACCGGCATGAATAAGCCCACCTTCGGTAAGCGCCGCTAATCCCGCCATTTGTTCTAAGGTGGTTTCGCGGCGTACCGTTTCATCCACCGTAACCCCGGCAAGCGGGGTGATTTCTGTTGTAAAGCGCCCCTCATCTATCGCTTGGGCGGCGCGGCGATGGCTTTCAAGCGCATAGGCTTCCATATCGGCGCGCGAAATATCCCATTTCTGGGCAATCATTTCGGCCGATTCAAATTGCGAGAAAGCGCCATTTTGATAGCGCTGCATCCAGCCTTTTGAATCAATAAAAGGGGTTTCAAAACCAAATTCCCGCCCCGCCAGCATTGCGGCCGAAATTGGGATTTGTGTCATGGTCTGAACCCCACCCGCAATCACCACATCATTAACGCCCGCCATAATCGCTTGGGCAGCAAAATGCACAGCCTGTTGTGATGAACCGCATTGGCGATCCACCGTTACCCCTGGCACGGCTTCATCCAGCCCGGCCGTAAGCCAACATGTGCGCGCTATATCACCAGCCAGCGGCCCTATTGTATCAACGCAACCAAAGATAACATCATCATAATCCGCATCCGGGATATTGTTACGGCTAACAATTTCCTTGAGCACATGCGCCCCTAAATCGCTGCCATGAATATGCGCGAGCCCGCCCTTGCGTCGCCCCGTCGGTGTGCGTGTCGCATCAATAATATAGGCTTCCATTTTTAACTCTCCTTCACATTAAAACTCTCCGCCGGGCCGATTGGCATCGCCCCTGACAGAATTTTATCTTCCAATGCGCGCATATGGTAAGATCGATCTCCCCAATCGCCGCATAGCGACCAAGCGCGCTTCATAAATAAATGTAAATCAACCTCAAACGTATATCCCATCCCGCCAAAAATCTGGATCGCTGTTTCGGCGGCCAGCATCGCCGTATCAATCGCTGAGATTTTGGCATTATGAATATGCACGCCCCCCCGCACCGCCGCCAGTTGCACGATGGGGCGGGTAAATTCAATCTGCGTATAGACAGAGGCCAGATGGTGTTTGACCGCCTGAAAACTACCGATTTCAGTGCCAAATTGTTTGCGTTCTTTGGCATAGTCTATCGCCATATCGATCATGCGTTGTGATAGGCCGACAAGTTGTGCCGCCGCTAAAACAGCGCCGCGCGCGGTTAATGCCTCATCATCTGCCGCTCCCCGCTCATCTACCCGCTCATCTATATGTGGCGCGATTTGTGCCTTTGCCAGTTTCCGTAAGGGGTCAATCGTCGCCACATCATCCAAAATGACATTATCAGCCGCGATAAGCCTTTCGCCATGAATGAAATAATCATAAGCGCCGGCCTCTATATAAGGACATTGCGGTGATAATAGATTGACAAAAACTTTACCGGCAAGAGTCCTGTCCAGAATTTCTGTCTCCCCCATTGCAGAAAGAGCCGGATAGGCCAGCCCCGCCTGTTCGACCATGGTTTCAGCCAGACATACATAACCAGCACTTTCGGCAATGGCCGTCATCACCACAAAATCTTGCCCGATCCCGCCTTGATCTTCTGGCAGAAGCAAAGAGAGTAGCCCCATTTCCGAAAATCGCGACCAGAGCATTGGCACGGTTTCACCGTGTGATATTTTACGCAAACGCGCAAGCGGATTTTCGGCCACCAGCATAGCATGGCTGGCGGTGATTAAATCTTGCTGATCAGGGGTAAATTGAAACTGCATTTCGTTCCCCTATCGCGGTAAGCCAAGCACGCGCTCGGCTAAAATATTGCGTTGAATTTCATTCGTGCCAGCATAAATAGTGCCTGCCAGTGAGAACATATAGCCATCCAGCCAGCGCCCATTATCGATCGCGTCAAGCCCTTCCTCAAGAATGGCCTGCGCCCCCATAATAGACATTGCTGTACGGTGCAAATGCTTATCCATTTCCGACCAAAATAGTTTATTGGCACTTGCTTCTGAGCTTACCGATATGCCGGATTGCACCCGCGCCACCAGCGCATAAGTTGCGGCGTTAAAGCGTTCCGTATCCCGCCAGGCTTGCAGCACTTGTTCTTTAACACCGTCTGAAAGGCGGTGCTTATGGGTTTGATATAATTTTACCAATCGTTGCGCGGCTGCCTGAAAGCGTGCCGGTGAGCGCAGCAATAAGCCACGCTCAAACCCTGCTGTTGCCATGGCAACGCCCCAACCGCCATGTTCCGCCCCCAATAGATTCTCGGCGGGCACGCGCACCTCATCAAAAAATAATTCAGCAAATCCCGGATCACCATCTAGCTGTGCGATTGGGCGAATCTCCAACCCCTTACTGTTAAGCGGCAGGAGGATTTTTGACAAACCCTTATGCCTGCTGCTTTCAGGATCGGTCCTAAATAAGCCAAAGCACCAATCGGCAAACACAGCCCTTGATGACCATATTTTATGCCCGCTTATGACATATTCATCGCCATCCCTCATCGCTTTCGATGTTATCGCCGCCAAATCGCTACCGGCTTGTGGTTCAGACCAGGCTTGCGCCCATATCTCCTCCCCCGCTGCCATTGGCGGCAGATAGCGCTGTTTTTGCGCTTCTGTTCCATATTCCATAATGGTGGGAGCAAGCAGAAAAATACCGTTTTGACTGACCCGCAACGGCGCATCGGCACGGTAATATTCTTCTTCAAAAATAAGCCATTGAATGAGATCACAACCGCGCCCACCATATTCGATAGGCCAGTTTACCGTTCCCCAATTACCGGTGAATAATGTCTTCTCCCACGCGCGATGCAAGGCAAAGCCATCTTCCGTGTCAAGCGAAGGCAAGCGTTCACGCGGCACATTTTCATGCAGCCAGTCTCGTACCTGTTCACGAAATTGATTTTGCTCTTTGCTATAGTCCAGCTGCATCTTAATCCTCAAACTTTGCCGCCCCACCCGTTTCGACAAATGCGTCACGTGATTTCTGGCTGTCCTCATGCATATAGAGTTCAAACGTAAAGCCTTGCTCCCAGCGATACGCCTTATCAACATCAAACGCTTCAATACCGTTTAAGGCCTGTTTGGCGATCCGCAACGCATCGCGACTTTTCGCGGCAATAATGGTCGCAAAAGCTAGTGCTTCTTTATATAGCTCTTCGCGCGGCACGATTTTCTCAACCCCGCCTAGACGATAAGCCTCTTGCGCGCTAATTTGCCCGCCTGTAAAAAATGCCGCCCGCATTTTTGGTAATGGCAATATGCGTTGCAAATGCGCCGCGCCTCCCATTGCACCGCGATCAATTTCTGGCAAAGAGAAAAAGCAATCCTCACTGGCAATGATAAAATCCGCCGCCCCGCACATGCCAATACCGCCGCCAATCACATAGCCATGCGGCGCACAAAGCACCGGAACCTCGCAAGCTCTGATCGCCTTAAAGGTTTCAAAATTCCCCTTATTCACCTCGACAATCGCGCTGCTATTATCGGCTAGCTCTTTAATATCCACGCCTGCGCAAAAGCCGCGCCCTTTTGCATGGATCATAATAATGCGCACATCCTGACGCCTGCCCAATTCATAAATCACTTGCGGAAACTGGTTCCATATTGCACCACTAAAAGCATTAACTGGCGGATGATCGAGAATGAGCTCAGCAATATTATTCTCAACTTTGACTTCATATACCATTAAGCAATCTCCCTTGCGAGGCATGATTTCGCCTCCCGTATTATCGTATCGATAATCTCTGCACAGCTTGGCAAATCATCAATCAGGCCAGCGATTTGACCGCTCGGCAAAACACCTTCTTGTGGCTTTCCCGCAACCATTGCCTGCTGAATAATGATTGGCGCATTGGCCGCCATCAGTGTTTGTATGATGCGCATATCATCTTTTCCCAACATTCGTAGCGCGGTTGTCACAAGCTGTAAAAAACTCATACCCGTTTGCGATTTATAGCGAAACGCATTCACCAGTGCTTGCCATAATAATGATAGATGCGAGGCATTTTCCAGCCGTTCCAGCGTTTCATTCATGACCATGCGTTGCGGCAGACCATCAAGCCTGGTCGAGACCGGAATATTGGTAATCTGTGCCTTTATATATTCGGCCTTGGTTGCTGCCGGGGTGGGGCTATCAGCTGACATTAAAAAGCGGGTTCCCATTGCGATGCCATCAGCGCCAAAAGTAAGAGCGGCGGCAAGTCCGCGCCCATCTTTAAAGCCGCCACAGGCAATCACGGGCACATCCAAATCCAGCTCCAAAACTTGCGATAATAATAACCAGCTTGGGGTTGCACCGGTATGACCGCCCCCTTCTTGCCCCTGACAGACCAAAATATCCGCCCCCATCGCCACGGCTTTTTCGGCATGCGCGGCCGCACCAATGGTCGGCACGCATTTTAGCCCCGCCGCTTTCACCCGATCAATAATTTGCGGAGATGGCCCCCGCCCGTAAGACAGCGCAGCCAGCTGATAATCTATACATATATCGATGATACGGTCTATATCGGGCTGAAAGGCGTGAATATTTACGCCGAAAGGCTTATCGGTTTTTTCCTTAATGGCTTTAATGCTCTGCTCACATTCATCCGCCGACATAACCGCTGCGGCGAGAAAACCCATTGCGCCTGCTGAAACCGAGGCGGTGACCAGCTCATGCGTCGCAACCCAGCCCATAGCGGTCTGGATAATGGGCACATCGCAACCAAGCATGTCTGTAAGGCGCGTCTGCATTAATCATTTTGCTCTTTTTGGCGATTTGATTGCGCCATTTTCTTACCATCAAAACCGGCAATATAATCGCCCTTCACCAGCGAATTTTGAGCATGGGCGAAATGGTGCATATGATAAACCCCATCCATACCGGTGCGTTTGCCCTGCAAATCTTCAATATGATTGCAGGCCTGTTTGGTAAGCGATAATGCCAGGCGCGGATTTTGGGCGATACGCTCCGCCCACGCCGCGACCGCCGCATCCAGCTCGTCACGCGGGGTAACTTTATTCACCATGCCTGCCTCATAAGCGCGTTGGGCAGACCACCGCTCACCTAAAAACAGAAATTCCTTAGCGTGGCGAATATTAAGCTCAAACGGATGCGCGAAATATTCCACCCCCGGAAACCCCATCTGAACCACGGGGTCTTGAAAAAACGCATCATCCGACGCAATGATTAAATCACATACCCATGCCAGCATCAGCCCGCCAGCAATGCAACCGCCATGCACTTGCGCGATGGTTGGTTTGGGTGCGGCACGCCAGCGACGGCAAAATTCGAGATAAACCTCCTGCTCCCGCACATAGGCTTTTTCTGCCCCTGGCTTATTATCATGATTATAATTCAGCCCCCGCCGATCATCACGCCCAACATCAAAATCACGCCCCGGCGTGCCTATATCATGACCTGCTGAAAAATGCTTACCATTGGCTTTTAGCACAATGACTTTGACATCATCATCCCCAACCGCTTGATAAATGGCCGCATCGAGCGCATAGAGCATATCGGCATTCTGGCTATTATGATATTTAACACGGTTCAAGGTAAGATAGGCGGTTGCGCCCTTCACCTCGTAAAGCACAGGCTCTTTTTCTTCATAAATAATATCGGTTTCAACGCGATCAACAGTTTCATTTTCATACATAGCTTATCTCCTCCCGGCCGGGTTGCCCTTAAAAATTGTAGCGCGCAAATTATGTGGATCAAGGCTCTCGATAAGGGCAAGCTGGGCTGGCGTTGGCGCTGGGGTTTCACCGAGATTATCAATTTGTGCCAGCTCAAAGCCGGTATTATCCTGCACCTGCGAAAAGCTGACACCGGGATGCAGGCTACGCACCCGAATGGCATGGTTTTCACCTTCAAAATCCATGACGCATAAATTGGTTACAATCTGGCGCAAATCCAGCCCGGGGGGGAATTTCCCATCCGGATAGCGGGCCGGATTATAGCCCGCCCCGCTCACCATATCGACTTCGCCTTCAACGAAAACGCGCTTATTATGATTGCCAACAAACATGCTATTGCGATTATTGACCGTATTCCCCGGAAAGCCCCGCACCCCTAAAAGAGCGGCTTTCGGGTTTTGATAATCGCCAATCATCGATAAATTCATCTGCCCGAAACGATCAATCTGCACCGGCCCCACAAAGGCATGCCGATTACCTTTGGCGATGAGATCAAAGACGCGCTCATAACCGCTTTGTCCTTCTTTCTTTGGGGTATAGCCATTACGCGGTCCCACCGGCACGGGTTCGGAAACAAAATAATATTCGCCATCAGTCATCATCAAACCTGGCAAAAATGTTTGCTTCGCAAGCGATCCTGCCAGCCGTGGTACAAGCCCGATAAGGGTTGCGAAAACTTCCGGCTCTTCATCGCGAAAAATCTCCGCGCCTGCCGTAATACAAAGTTCTGCTAGGGTAAATTCAGTCATAACAGCACCTCTTAAAATACTGGTAAAGGCAGTTTGCGGATCGCGTCTGCACCACCTACCGCCTCGATATAATTATCGCTTTCCAGATAAGTACCACAATAATCAGTCCAGCCCTCTCCGGCGGCGGCAGTATAGGTTTCAAGATGCACGACATCAATACCATAGGCGGGCGCATTGCTTGTCGGATGCGCACCAAAAGGCGCTTGCGCCACCCCATGCACCAGATTGCGCTCGATCCGCATCCGCATAATTTTATGGTCATCATCAAAAGCGCTTGTATCGACAATTTTTTCTGTCGTCAGAAAGGCTTTCTTGGCGGCGCGGCAAAACCACTCATCAAAAAACAAATCAGGCCCTGCAATATAATTATTGCCAAGCTGATCCGCCTCACTGACATGACATAAGGCAACATCTAATGGCAGGGCAGGCATGGCGACAAGATGCTCCCCCTGATAAGGGTCCTGAATAATTTTAAGCTGTGGGTTATTGACCATCACATCTGTGCCAAGCCCGGCCCGACACGGCAAAAAGGGAAGCTGCTGCGCGGCCGCTTTTAACCCTAATTGCAACATCCCTTCATCAATCTCCATAACCTCAAATTCACCAGCCTGGCGGGCGCGCCGAAAATGCGCTTCCATCGGGATGACATCGAGCGATACAAACCCGAAAATCAGCTTTTTGATTTTTCCAGCACTTGCCAGCATTCCGACATCACACCCCCCATAGGCGACAATGGTTAAGTCTCGTAAATCGGATTTTGCAATTTCACGAATAAGTGCCATTGGTTTTCGTCGTGCCCCCCAGCCGCCAATCCCGATCCGCATGCCATCATCTAGCTGCCCGACAATATCAGCAAGCGGTAATTGCTTGTTAAGAGCTGGCATTTACCCCTCCATCACCGGGACATCATATTCATGCCCCCAAATATCACCAATGGTGGATTTGGTGGGCGTAAACGCATCCCAATCTTCAACCTGTTTGCCATCAAAGCCAACTTCAACACCAAACCCACCCGGCGCAAAGAAATAGAAGCTCACCATTTCATCATTCGCATGGCGGCCAAGGCTCGCAAAAATATGCAGCCCTGCCTCTTTCACCCGATCCATGCAAGCGCCCACCTCATCAATGCTCGAAACTTCAACCATCACATGAATGAGACCGACCGGATGGGGGAAATTATAAAGCCCTAGCGTGTGATGACGCGGATTATCCGCATGCATGAAATATATTCGTTGATCGGGCAGACCCGGCGCAGGAGGGGGCAGGGTTAAATCATCACAACAGCCAAAGCCGAAAATCTCAGTATAAAATTTAATGGTTGCGTCATTTTCGGGCGCTGGCAAAACCAGATGCCCTAACCCCATTGCCCCCGTTTTGAACGCCGAAATACCGGCATTGGGCGTAAACGCATCGCCCACCTCACGGCCATAACAAAATTCCACCACATTACCGGATGGATCAAGGCAAGACGCAAACCCTGCGGTTGCACGACGCGCGGCTTGCTCATCAGTGCCATCTTGCACCTCCACCCCAGCGGCGCGCAATTTTTCCTTAAGAGCCGTAAAGTCAGCCTCATTTGCCAGCTCATATCCGGCAGCGACAAATTTTTCCTCATCCGCCTGCTCGATAATGTAACGAAACGGCATCATATCCATCCGCAAATATTTTCCGCCCTTGCCATCGTCAATATGGGCATCGCCAAAGCCTAGAACCGTTTCTGCAAATTCCGCCCAGCTCGCAGGGTCATTCACTTGCAAACGTATATAAGATAAATTCGCTATTCCCATTTTTCCCTCTAATCATTTAACAGAAAATCAATCGCACCACTATTGAACAAGCGCGTATGTTCAATCATCACCCAATGGCCGCAGGCATTAATCTCGACCAATCGCGAATTTGCATTGGCGCGTAAACAGAGCGCTTTACCGGCTGGCGGCATAAATAAATCATCCGCCCCCCAAAAGGTCAAAATAGGGCAGTGAAGTTCCGAAAGGCGTGGCCCTAAATTCGGTGTTTTCATGGTTTGCAAAACTTCGCTTGGTTGGGTTTCGGCGATTTTCCAGCGCATATCCAGCAGCTCTTGGGTTACATGTTTTGTGTCAAAAACAAAATGATTCAAAACCTCACCTAAATTATCGCGGGTGATGCCATCGGCGCTGGCCGCCATCATTTTGGCAATGCCGGGCATGCTGAAATAATTGGGTTGCTCGTCAATACAGCCTGGCCCCATTAATACCAATTTTTCGACAAAATCGGGATGCGTTAGGGCAATCTGAATCGCAACCCCTGCGCCCAATGAATTACCAATAAAGCTGCATTTTTCTATGCCTATATTTTGTAAAGCTGCATATAAGGTGTCACAAAACAGATCAAGCGTATAATCTCCCATATTAGTGGGTTTGTCGCTATAGCCGAAGCCAATCATATCGGGCAGTACCACATAAAAACCGGCGGCGACAAAAGCCTCTATATTTTTATGGAAATTGGCATAAGCGCTATTGCCAGGCCCTGAACCATGCACAAATACAACCGCCGGATTTGTTGCTTCACCATAAGTGAGCATGTGAAGCGTCACCGCGCCAGCGGGAATATTTGCCTGAATATATTGTCCTTCTGGTGGCATCACGCCCTCCTATACAAAAACATCCGTACTTTCAGCACCTAACTGTACCGCCCCATAATTGCGCCCAAAAGCAACCGGGCTATTGGCAACATGGGCGCGGGCAATATGAATATCATGCCAGATTTGCTGAATGGGGGAATCATTAAACACGCTCCGCCCCCCGGCCACATTAAACAGCAAATCCACCGCTTGCATCATATCCTCAATCACCAGCGAGGCTTGATAACGATATTTGATCCTATCCAGCATTGGGATCTCTTCGCCTTTATTGGTGGCGGCAACCATCTGATCGAAATTACGGAATAAAAGCGCTTCGGTGCAATCAATCAGATGCGCGGCTTCAGCAATGCGACGCGTCACATCCGGATCCCCCGCCAGACGGGTCGGATCGGTTGAGCTGGCGGTTGCATTCTCAATGAATAATTGCAAAGCGTGGCGGGCGGCTCCAATCGCGGGCACGCACACAACCCGGATAAAAATTTGTGCCCATGGAATATCATAATAAGGGTTATCCTGCTCATGCTTACAGTTAAACCCATCCATCTGATGATGGGTGCGGTATAATGGTACAAAAACCGGCTTATCGATCACAATATCATTTGAACCCGTGCCTTGTAAGCCCATAACATGCCACGTATCTTCGATCTGATAATCGCTAATCGGCACTAAAAATGTCCGGTAATGAATATTATCTGGCTGATCCATAATCAGCCCGCCAAGCAATGCCCATTGGCAATGCCCTGAACCACTGCTCCAGCCCCAACGCCCAGAGAGCATAAAACCGCCCTCAACCGTTTCAACTTTCGCGCCAGCAGGATTATAAGAAGATGATACCAGCGTATCGGGGTCTTCGCTATATACATCTATCGCGGCCTGCTTATCCATAAGCGCAATCTGATACGCATGTACAGCAATAATGCCGGCCACCCATGAGGTCGACATATCGCGCGTCGCAAGCTCTATAGAAGCACGAAAAAAGTCTTGCGGTGACAATTCTAGCCCCCCATAGGCCTTGGGCAAAAAGCTACGAAAAAAACCCGTTTCCTTAATGACACCTATAACTCTAGCAGGAATATGGCGACCATCGCGGGTTTCAGAAATCGCTGCACTTATAATATCAAGGGCCGGATGAATATCCATACTCATTATATAATCCTCTCTTTATAATGACTTTAATATAGATAAAAACTATATAATGTCTGCGTAATTTTCAAGCCATATTTTACGCATTTTAACAGGTTTAAGAAAAATTACTATTTTTTTGCGTATTTTTATAACTGAAACTTTAATATTTTACCTGAAGCGTTACGCGGCAATTCCTGCATAAATGTCACTTTGC
This sequence comes from Parvibaculaceae bacterium, assembly GCA_965199285.1. GTDB lineage: Bacteria > Pseudomonadota > Alphaproteobacteria > RS24 > RS24 > CBDDGJ01. Next base: position 807,301 of record OZ240687.1, read on the forward strand.
GTGGCACTTTGAAATTTGCCATATGGGCGCGCGCCCAGGCGATAATCTCGTCCTCGTTTATATTTTGTGCGACAATAAAGGCTTGCGGCACTTCGCCTAGGCGGTCATCAGCCATTCCTTTAATCGCAACATCGGTAATATCCGCATGGGTAAGCAAAATACGTTCAACCTCAGCCGGGTAGCAATTAAACCCGCCAACAATAATCATATCCTTCTTGCGATCGGTGATTTTGATATAACCAGCTTCATCTTGCACGCCTATATCGCCGGTTTTAAGCCAGCCATCCGCCGTGATGGTTTGAGCGCTTGCCGCTTCATCTTCAAAATATCCGCGCATGACATTAAACCCGCGCACCCAAATTTCTCCCTCTGTACCAGGGGCAACCATATCGCCATCATCAGCAACAATTTTTACCTCTGTTTCCGGCAGGGGACGGCCGGATGTGGTCGCAATGGTTTCGAAATCATCCCCCTTCTGGCATAAGCTGATCACCCCACAGCTTTCGGTCATGCCATAGGCAGAAAATACATTATCTATCCCTAAATCTTCATGCATACGCCGAATAAGATCAACCGGAATCATAGCCGCCCCGGTTGTGGCAATCCGTAAAGATGAAATATCATAATTGGCCAAGGTTGGATCTGCCAACAGGCTTTGAAAAATAGTCGGCGCACCTGGCATCACGCTTATTTTATCGCGCTCAATACGGCGCAAAACCTCTTCCACCTCAAAGACCGCAAGCGGATAAATCGCCGCCCCGCGAATAAGGCATGACAACCACCCCGCCTTATAACCGAAACTATGGAAAAATGGATTTACAATCAGATAGCGGTCTTGCGCTGTCATCCCGATCGCGCGGGTGAAATTATCGAACACAGATATATTTTGTGCATGCGCCGTCATCACACCTTTGGGCGCGCCAGTTGTACCAGATGTATATAATATGTCGCATAAATCATCATCCGCAACCTCATCAAAAACAGAAGCCGTAAGCGGCGTTGTCGCCTGTGCGAGGAAAGATTGCATCACCGCGCGCATATCGCCACTATCGCGTAGAAGAATAATGTCCTCTAGCTCGGGGAGATCATGCCCCGCCAGCATAGCTGGATAATCCACCCCCAGAAAATCACGCATGGTAAATAGAAATTTGCAGCGCGAACGCCGCAAAATATCGGCCGCCTCAGCCCCCTTATAGCGCGTGTTAAGAGGCACAAGCACGGCCCCTAATGTTTGCCCCGCCAGACAGATAATGATCCATTCAGCACAATTTGGTGCCCAGATCGCAAAGCAATCGCCTTTCCGCAAACCCTTTTGCCGTAACACGGCGACTGCCCGTAATACGCAATCCTGCAATTCCCCATAAGTTAAGCGCCAATCACCATCCGCTATTGATAGCTGCTGCGGCTGCGCTTGCGCCTGTTTGTGCAAAATTTGCGGTATTGTTGCCATTATTCATATATATCAAACCAGGTTTATAATTCTACGCATTTTTATATTTTTTTGACTCATTTTGTTAATATGCGTAATATATAATCTGAAACAGGGATAAATAAAATGCAGAGCTTTGAGCAGAAAACCATTATTATCACCGGTGGCGGGCGCGGTATCGGACATGGCATCACCTCTGCTTTTGCAAAAGCCGGAGCAGAGGTGATTATCTGTTCGCGCAATGACCCTTTAGATTTCTCGCCAGAACTGCAAAATCATATCCACCATATTGCGCTGGACATTCGTGAAGCCGAAGCCGCGTCAGAACTTGTTGATTTTGCTGTAAGTAAAACCGGACGGCTGGATTGTCTGATTAATAATGCCGGTGGTGGCCCACCTGTGAAGTCGGCAACAGCAAGCCCGAGACTTACCGAATCGGTGATAAAGTTGAATTTGCTGGCGCCGATTTATCTTGCCCAAGCGGCTTATAATAAAATGCAAGCGCTAGAGATTGATGGCAGCATTATTAATATTTCATCGGTTTCGGCAACCCGCTCTTCACCAGGCACGGTGGCTTATGGCGCGGCCAAAGCCGGGCTTCTAAATGTGACCACCTCGCTGGCGATGGAATGGGCGCCGCAAGTGCGGGTGAATGCAATTATTGTCGGCCTGGTTGAAACCGAAGCCTCACAAGATCATTATGGCGGCGATAAGGGGATGGCGTATCTGGCCGAAAACCTGCCGATGAAGCGTATGGGCACGCCACAAGATATTGCCCATGCTTGCCTATTTCTGGCGGATGAGACCTCGTCTTATATATCGGGAGCTTGCCTAGAAGTTTATGGCGGCGGCGAACCGCCCAGCTTTTTACAAATCACAGCTGCGGCTCAAGACAGGGGAGCTCAGGATAAAGATAATGTCTGATATTGAAAGCCGGCGAAGACCTATATCTTGAAGGCAAGCAAGCGATTGCTGATATGTTGCGTTCTGATATGCATCAAAGCCTTTTGCCAAATTGCGCGCATACGACCGGCCCTGTCAGCCTGTCTGTTAATGGCGATACAGCACAAGCACTTGGTTATTCCCGCCTGTATCGACAAATGGATGGCACGCCGCAACTCATGCGGTTGGCGGTTAATCACTGGCAATTTCGGCGTAAAAAGGGAGGCTGGAAGATTTGCAAGCGGGTTTCGCGCCTCTTGGGGGAAGCACAAGCGCAAGAGTTACTCCGCCATCATTTGCAGGATTTTACCGCACTCTAATTTTCGGATCAGCCTGATCGCCGCGCATGGTTTTCAGAAATGCGCCGACAGGCGCTGGCGGCGCGACCTCTGGTGTCTCGCCATCTCGTGGTGGGTGTTTCCAGAACCATTGCCAAGACGGAAATAATTCGTGATAAGCGCCATTATAAGCCTCGCGATCTGGCCAGCGCATTTTTTTGTCGCCGGTTGGCGGCTTGTTCAAATCTGTTGCATACCAATAGCATGGCAAGCGTCGCCGAAACAACCATTGCCCTTCAATGCGCTCATAATTATCCCAATATAGCATTTGCATAATGACCCATTCATCGCCTTTTGGGCTTGGTGTCTCATGCTCATTTTTTGAGTAAACAAGACCATGCGCGTGGGTTTCATCATCAAATTCGATAATGTGATTGCCGGTCTGGTGCGACGTGCCGGTAAATTGCAAACGTAATGTGTCATCCAACCATTTTTTGAGCGCGGCACGCCCTGACTCGGTCCGGCTCACCTGAATATCGGGCGCAAATAAATTCACATGCGCATCAAGATCGCGCATATCCAAAGATAATGAATATTTCGCAACCAGTTGCCTGATCTCCTCTATCGCTTCAAGTCTGTTGATCCGGTCTTCTAAAGTCATCATTTATCCTGTCTCTCATTATCCGATATAAGCTTGCCCGCCATCCAGGCCGATTGTTTGCCCGGTTAGATAGGCGCTATGCGGATGACACATGTGCGCGACAAAACGGCCAATATCATCTTCACATTCACCAATGCGGCGTAAGGGAATATTGCGGGCAAACGCTTCTGCCGCTTGCGGATTTTCTTCTATCCATCGGTTAAGAGCGGGTGATTTTGCATGTGGCATAATTGCATTCACACGAATCCCATCTGCCCCCCATTCGCACGCCGCCGCTCGGGTGAGTTGTTGCAACGCCGCTTTCGCCGCCGCATAGCCGCCAAACCCCGCCATATCCCAACGCTTCATCACCGAGCTTAAGACATTAATAATATGCCCCCCATTTTGCAAATGCGGGTGGCATAATCGCATCAGCCGAAAACTGGCAAGCGGGCCAGAGTCCCAACCTTGTTGCAAAGCTGTTTCCGAAATATCAAGCAAGTTTCCATTCGCAACGCTTTGCGCATTATTGATGAGAATATCAATCCCACCAAGCTGTGCCAAAGTTTCCTCAACCGCGTGCGATAAATCTGCCGCCTGCATCACATCACCCGTAATGCCGATCGCTTTGCTACCACGTTTCTCTATCATGGCGCTTGTTGTTTCTAGCTTATCGGCCTGGCGTCCCGTTATTGCCACGGCCGCGCCAGCATCGGCTAACGCCAAGGCAATGCCTTGCCCGATCCCTTGCCCTCCACCAGTAATCAGCGCCACTTTGCCCTGTAAAAATCTTTGCAAAAATTTTTCCATCATCACTCCCCATATTTACTCATATTTAGAAGCCATATTTATGCGTAATTATATTAGAAAATATCTACAGATTTATAATTTTTTCAAGCGATTTATGATTATTTGCGTAAAATATTTGACTTTTAATATGTTTTATATAAAAATATGGATGAGTCGAGACTATTGCCTTTTATGTTAAATGTTAAGATGGTATAGAGGTTCAGGCAAACATCATAACCGGCACAAAATGAATGGTCTTGCAAAATTGGGGGCGAATTACTTATCCTCAATACTAATAAAGAAGCTAATAGAGAAAAGCTAACAGAGAAAATTTGAGAGAAAACTCTCAGGGAGGAAATAAATAATGTTTAAACAGAAACTAAAAACCGCTTTACTTGCTGGCGCAAGTTTGGCGCTGCTCACAGCACCGCTTGCCGCGCAGCAAATTGACGAGGTTGTGGTCACGGCTGAAAAACGTTCGGCATCTTTGCAAGATATACCGATTGCCATCACCGCCATTTCGCAAGAAACGCTGGAACTGCAAAATGTCGAGAATGTCAATGATCTTAATTCATTCGCACCAAACCTGGTCGCCAAACCTGGCACAGTCAACAGAAATGCCTCCGTGCTTGCCATTCGTGGTATCGGTATTTCGGGGGAAGAAATGCTAACCCAAGATGCGCCGACAGGTGTTTATATTGACGGCGTGCCGATCACCAAAGGGGCAGCAATGTCGGTTGATCTGGAAGATATTGAGCAAGTTGAAGTTTTGCGTGGTCCGCAAGGCACATTATTTGGCCGCAATGCGATTGGCGGCGCGGTGAGCTTCAAAACCCGTCGCCCTGGTGATGAGCCTGGCCTAACAGCAGAAGCCGGTATAGGTAATTACGGGCTTCGTTCTGGCACATTAAAGGCTGATCTGGGTGAACTTGCGGATGGTTTCCGGCTTGGTCTTTCAATCGGGCATGAAACACGTGATGGCGTTATCGATAACATACTCGCAGGTGCTGATAAAGACCCCGGCGCGTATCAGGATACGAAATTCCGGGTGGCTTTTGATTGGGATATAACAGAAACCATCAACGCCTATTACGCTTATGATAAGACAAATTCTGACAATTATCAGAATTATTATCAAACCATGGCGTTTAATAGAGCGGTTTATGGCACGGGTTATGACCAGATTCTACGTGGCACGGCGGCGGCGAATCCTGGCCTTGGCTGTCCCTCAGCGCTAAGCACGAAACGGCTGGAAAAGGTTTGCGTTAATGATTTGGGCAAAACCAAGAATGATACGGAAGGTCATATTCTAAATGTTGATTTTGCGCTGGATGGGATGACGTTACGCTCCGTAACCGGTCGCCGTGAATGGAATTTCAACTCAGAGCCTGGTGATTTAAACGGTTTTGGCGCATTGGCAGGTATTAATCGCGGTTATACATTAACCTTTCCGAATGGGTTCACTTTTACCGATACGATTCCGAATAATGTCGCATCAAGCCTTTTTTCTTCTGCAGGGAAAAGACATCATAAGCAATTCTCACAAGAACTCACTTTGATTTCGGAGGCAGACGGCCCCCTACGTTGGGTTGCCGGTGTTTTCTATTTGGAAGAAGAAGGTAAGGAACAAGGAACGCAATATATTTATCTGATCGGTGGTAACCCCATGGCAGGTATCCCCGTAAACACATTTATTTCAGCGGCTTCACCTGCCTTTACAATGGATTCGGAATCACAAGCCATTTATGGCCAGCTTGATTATGATCTAAATGAGCAGCTTACCTTAAGCGGCGGCGTGCGCTATACGGAAGACGAAATGAAAGTCGTCCAAACCGCGCCGCGTGACGCTATAGGAAACCGTACGGCAAAGTTCAGCAAACCAACCGGGCATATCACTGCGGATTATAAAATTGATGAGAATATGAATACATATGCGAAAATCTCGCGCGGCTATCGGTCAGGTGGCTTTGCTGCCCGTAATGATGGCACAAAATTTGATGAAGAAACCGCAACCTCTTATGAAGTTGGGGTGAAAACGCAATATGATCGTTTTCGCTTTAATGCCGCCATCTTCTCAACCGATTATAAAGACCGGCAAATCTCACAGCCCGTAGAAAGCAGCTCAGGCGCGTTTGGCAATAATATTGTCAATGCCTCCAAGCAAACCATTCATGGTATTGAACTTGAACTGGATGCGGCATTAACTGAGCAGATTTCGCTTTCAGCTGCTTACGGTTATATTGATGTTGAAACGAAAGGTTTCATGTGGAATATTGGAACAGCGGCAGCACCAAATGTGCGCGATATTTCGGGCGAATTGCTGAATACTGATCCTGAAAACACGGCTAATCTGGCTCTGACCTATGCTGACATGACCCCTATGGGTGATCTGACAGCGCGGATCAATGCCAATTATACCGATAGCTATCACTCATTTGCCAATGCTTATAGCGCGCAACTGGCACGGCAGGTTGTCTCCAAAGAGCGTACTTTGATTGATGCCCAAATCCGGCTTGAGAATATTGGCGGTTCCAATGTATTTTTCATGCTCTGGGGTAAAAACCTGACGCATGAGGAATATGCACCGCGGGCGATTGATTTCCAAGGGCTTGGCCATGCCGGTGTCTATTGGGGTGACCCACGGACGGTTGGTCTTAACATTGGTGTTACGTTTTAACTTCGTTTCACAAAAGAACCTTTTTAAAAAGGGTATTAAAGGCGGCGGGGCTTCCCTGTCGCCTTTTTATTGATAAAGGGCTTCATCCATGCGTATTACAATAATAATGATCAGCATCATCACTGTGTCTATGGCTCTCCTCTGGGGTGGGTTTCAGTATATGACCCGCCCAATATCAACCGATGCGCCGCACCCCGCCTATACGGATAAGCCGAAGGAGACAATTACTTTAGGGCGCAAGATTCTCGCCCAAGAAAACCCTCTGCTACTGGCGCGGATTGCTAGCGGCGGGGCGTTTGGCGGCAAATGGTCGCGCCTTGCCGCAACCCAAATGCTAAGCCGTGATGCCCGCATTTCCGATGCGATTCGTGATAAAACCGATATTCAGAAAATTGCCGAACATGTCTGGCTTATTCGCCTGCCGATTGTCAATGTCGGGGTGATTGAAACTGCAAACAGCCTAGTATTGATCGATAGCGGTTATGCGGCGGCAGGGCCTGTCATTAAAGAAAAACTACAACAAATTTCCGATAAGCCTGTTTCCCATATTCTGATTTCACATTATCACATTGACCACGCATGGGGCGCTTGGGCATTTATGCAAGATAATCCGAGACCGATAATTATCGGGCATGAAAGGCTGGCAGATAATCTGCGCCGCCATATTCATTATGCTGGCCCATTATCTCACTATAATAATCAACCGCGCAAATTCTACCCGACAAGCGAGGCTGACCTCACCCTACCCGATCAGAGCTTTACCGATGAAATGGTGCTGGATATTGGGGATGAAACGCTTCACCTTTTTGCCGCGCGCGGCGAAACCGATGACCAGTTTTATGTCTGGCTGCCTGAACGAAACGTGCTGTTCACGGCTGACTATTATCAGGGCTTTCTGCCCAATGCCGGTAATGGCAAGCGCGTACAGCGGCATCTTGACGAATGGGCAAATGCGATGCGCCATATGGCAAGCCTAAAGCCTGCCCATCTTGTCCCCATGCATGGGGGCGCAATTAGCGACCCGAAGCAGATTAATCATGTACTTAATTTGCATGCCGATGTTCTGTCGCATATTGTTGACTATGTGCGCGATGAGCTGAACGATTATAAGCGCCATGATCGTATTATCAGTGATTATCAATGGCCAGAAAAATTTGCCACAGAACCAAGCCTTGCCACCCCTTATGTGCGCCCCAAAGAGCTGGTGCGGATGGAACTAAAACGACAAAAGGGCTGGTGGGACGATATTCCTAGCCATTATTACGCGCTCCCCTTTGAAAAAGAAGCGGCAGAAATTTTATATCTTGCCGGGGGGATCGATGCGCTGCTGGCACGCGGGCGAGCACTAGGGGCAACAGATCCCCCAATGGCTGCTAAAATTGCCGATTGGGCAATTTATGCCGCGCCTGATCATCTCGCCGCGCATGAATTTGCGGTTGAAACCTATATTGCCCGAATGCTGGATCGAACAACCCCAACCCAGGAGCTGCTTGTTTATTTCGATGCCGCCGCTTTCTCGCGCCAACGGATAGAAGAGATTAAGTCTCACCCTCAACCTTAGGCGCGCGCATGTAAAAACCAAGCTGTAGCGCCGAAAAAACCAGAACCGTCATATAAAGTGGCAATGCGCCCGCGCTTTCCAATATTGTGCCAGCCAAGCCACCGCCGCTCAAAATACTAATCCCAAACGCGGTTGTCACCAGAACCACCAGCCTATTGCTAGGATCAAATCTTGCAATCGCGGCGGTTTGGTAAAGGCAGCCAAGGGTAAAGCCAAATTCCCAAACCCAGGCGGCAATCATAAATTGCATAAAATTTTGTGCCTGCCATAACCCGATAACCCCGAACAATAAAATCAGGTAGCAATAGAGATGCGTCCGCTTAAAACCGAGCTTTATACCGATGAGCGCACCGGCAAACCCGGCTACCCCGCCAAGCAGTTTGAGAACCGAAAACAGCATACCAATTTCTTCATTTGAGGGTGAAAATTTTTGCCCAATATTGGCCAGAAACCCCCACATGCCAACATTGGCGGTTAGATAAATGGTAAAAAACCCGACCGCTAGCCAGCCATATTTAGCCTGCTCCCATCCAGGGTAAGATTGTACCTGAACCGTTTCGGATGTTGTGCCATAAGCAGGCATAATAAATGTACCAAGCCCTAGCAATAAGACCGCCAGCGCCAGACCATAGGCCGCGCCCTGATAACCATAATTTGCAATGAATAAAATCGGCAGCACAAATAGCAGGGCTGAAATTGTAATAAGCTCGACACTTAATCTCACCCCATAAGCCTGTTCAGGGTTGGGCATATCAGCCAGAATCCGCATGGTAAGGGCATGCATCATGGCGCAGAAAAAGCCAAACATAACCCAACTCACATAAAGCATCGCGCCGCTCATATGGGCGGATAGGATAAATCCCCCCGCTGCCAGCCCACATATAATGCGACTGGATTTTTTCCAGCTAAACCGATCAACCCATAAAGGGCCAGACAGCGTGCCTGCCAGGTAGCCTAAGCCGGTGCTAGAATAGAGAATGCCAAGTTCCGCTTCACCTAATTTCAAAGTTTCACCAACGGCATTGAGCATAAGCGGCATGGTATTAAACACCAGCCCGCCAATCGCCGATACCATCGACACCGTAATAATGATAATGAGTGGGTGTAACATTTTTACGCCTAATAAACCGTAGCCGGATTGGGTGGATGCGGCGCGCCAAGCATGTCGCGATAAGAGGGCGGTTGCTTGCCATCCCGATCCGTTATACCGTAGCGATCTTTAGCGATTTCCGCCGTAATCAGCGTGTGGCCGCTAATATCTTCGGCCTTTTCATCGGCGTGGATGGCGGCAATAATATCGGCAATAAATTGCGGTGTTTCGGCTGTTGCCATAAACTCTGTATATTGCTCGGGATGGACTTCGGCTGCAATCAGCGCCCGCTCGGTGATAAGCGGTCCCATCCATAATGACACAGCGGTGACCTGAAACGGCTTCAAATCGATCGCCATATCATGCGCCATTTTATCAATTCCGGCCTTTTGCGCGCCATAGGCAGGGCCGTGCATATAGCAGCTCGCGCCGAAACTTGAGCCCATAACAATAAGCCCAGATTTTTGCGCCGCCATAATCCGGCCAGCGTGCCAGCTTGCGACATAGGCGGAACGAAGCCCCACATCCATAATGCCTTGCGCGGATAACTCTTTTTCCCAAAAAGGCTTTTGAGCGATTAATTCATGATGAATAAAAGCCGCATTATTCACCAGAATATCAAGCCGCCCCTGTTCTTCCATAATTTGTGTAAATAGCGCTTCAACCTGTGCATCATCGCTATGATCACAAATAACCGCAATGCCTTTACCGCCGGCTTTGCTCACCTCTTCTGCTGTTTCGGCAACCGTGCCGGGCAGGGGCGTGCCATCCCAATTTTTTACCTGCCCTGGTTGGGTGCTGCGCCCTGTCACATAAACGGTCATGCCCTGTTTACCTAGGCCAATCGCAATGCCTTTGCCTGCCCCTCGGCTCGCACCGGTTACAAGGGCAATTTTTGTCTCTGTCATGATTATCTCCTTTTATCTTTCCAAATAGACAATAAGCCGTTTTGCCTTATTGGGTTACCTCGCGTAATAGAGTTTTGCTATCGTCTTCCTGGTTCCGGGCGGCCAGCAATAGAAATATCATCCCCGGAATACAGGCCAGCAGAATAATCAGAAGAGCATAGCGAATGGCTTGGGTTCCAAATTCAGCGGCAAAATAATCGGTCAGCACACCAACCGCCTGCACGCCGATAACCATGCCGGAAAAGACAATCCCAAAGCCCCAAATTGATGTGCCAATGGCGCGTAATTGTGCTGGCAAAATATCCTGTAATGCTGCCTGCGTTGCTACAACCCAGCCGCCGCCACTAAGCCCGCCCAATATGATCAGAAGCGTCGCGATATTAATATTAGAGGCCAAACATATGCCGATCATTGACAGCATAGACGTTACCACCCCAAGGGCGGCAAGACGAAGTGGCCAGCGCGGATCTTTTTGTGCCAGACGATCACAAATCGTACCGATAATCACCGCCCCCAATAAACCAAACACCACGGCGGGCAAGCCATAACGTGTATTTGCTTCAATGGTTGAAAGATCAAATGCACGGGCAAATAAAGTCGGGGCCCATATCCCAAACCCATAGCCACCAATGCCGCTAAATGCCGTACCAAGAAAAATATATATGAAAGAACGTTTACGCCATAAGAGCAGCCAGCTTTGCAAAAATGAGAGCGCATTCCGGGCATCTTCAATATTGCCTTCATCCAGACGGCCGCGCACGGGTTCACGAATAGTGAACAGTGCCACGAGTGCGAGCGCTATACCGGGCGCACCTAACACGATAAATGCAAACCGCCAATCATAAGCGGCTGCTAAAGCTGCGCCGCCTGATAGCCCAAGGATTTGTCCGAAATAAACCCCGAAATTCAAAACCGCAAATGCCAAAGCCCGCCGCCGCGGGGGGAAATAGTCGGACAAAATAGATAAGGCAGGAGCGATAAAAGCCGCCTCCCCTACCCCTACCCCGATGCGGGCAAGCGCAAACCAGCCCGGGGTTGCCGCATAGCCGGAAAGAACCGTAAATAAACTCCATAAAACCGCCCCGGCGACAATAATTCGTACCCGATTATAGCGGTCCGCAAAGCGCGCAATCGGGATTGCCAGTACGGTATAAATCATTGCAAAGGCAGGGCCTACCAATAATCCCATATAGCTATCAGAAACTGCAAAATCCTGTTTTATCAGCTCGAGCAAACCAGATGTCACCCAACGATCAGCGAGGTTGAGCATGTAAAGCAGCATTAGTATAAACAGCACATACCAAGCATAAAAGCGCGATGGCAAGGCTTTGGATTTTATGTCACTCATAACCCCTCCTATTTTGCGTATTTACAATAGCATTATTTTGCGAAATTAAAACTATTTGTAGCCATTTTTTTGATTTTTCGTATTTTTATAGATTTATTTTGTGAATATTATATAATCGTGAAAATAGCAGGAGAGGATATGGCACGTAAAAAACCCACTTCATTTAAGAAACCCCGGTCATTTAAAAAATGGAAGCTCGGCAAACTGCCCCTTAAAAACCGCATTATCAAAGCCGCAACTTTTGAGGGGCTTACCAAGGGCAGCATGCCGGGAGACAAGCTAGGCGATTTTCACGAAAAATTTGCCGCCGGTGGCAGTGGTGTCGTGACCGTTGCTTATGGCGCTGTTAATCAGGATGCGCGTACATTTGACGATCAGATGTGTGTGCAGGAAGATGCGGTGATTGCGGAGCTGAAAAAAATCACCAGCAGAATTAAAGCGCATGGGGCGGCCGCGTCTATTCAGCTGGCGCATTGCGGTTCACAGACAAAATATTCCGGGCTTTCTGGTAAGCCTTTCGCGAAGAGTGCAAAATGGGGGCTTAACCTTTATGGTCTGTTTAGCGGCATCCCCTTTATTCGCCCCTTGCGCGAGGCTGAAATCCTACAGATTATTGAAGATTATGGCAGCGCGGCGGCTCGCGCTGTTGAGGCAGGGTTTGATATTATTGAATTACATATGGGACATGGCTATTTATTTAGCCAGTTTCTCTCACCGGCCGTAAACAAGCGGAAGGATCGCTGGGGGGGAACGATTGAAAATCGCGCCCGTTTTGGTCGCATGGCGATCCAGAAAGTGCGTGAACAGATTGGTGATGCCGTACCGATTATCGTCAAACTTAATGTTGAAGATGGCTTTAAGGGCGGTCTTACCACCGAAGATGCGATTGAGGTTGCAAAAATGATTGAAAGCGATGGGGCGGCGACCATGCTGGTTTTAACCGGCGGCTTTAGCTCAAAAAACCCGATGTTTTTCTTCCGCGGCCCCTCTTTTATTACCCCGCTTATTGAACAGCAAAAGAATTTCATTGGCCGCATGGCTTATTCGCTTGCAGCCCGCAATTTTCCTGATCTACCGTTTCAGGAAATGTATTTTCTTGAACAGGCACGCAAATTTCGCGCTGTTCTTTCAATGCCGATTGGTCTGGTCGGCGGGATTAAATCTCTTGCCAGCTTTGAAACTGTTATTGCGGAGGGTTTTGACGCCATTGTACTTGGGCGAACCTTGATCCATGAACCAAACCTGCCAAATTTATATGAAACGGGTGTACAAACAGAAAGTGGCTGCATAACATGTAACCGTTGCGTCGCGCATATAGACGGAGATGCAGGGGTGATATGTCCGATGCGCCAGGAATTGGAACAGACCGCAGCAGCTTAAATGGAAAGGAAATAATATGGCAACGACAAAAGATTATGGATTGGGTGAGTTTACCTTCCCGCGCGGCTGGTTTATGGTCGGCGAAAGCCGTGAGGCAACCAGCAAGCCAGCATCGCTACGTTATTTCGGGCAAGATTTAGTGATGTATCGTGGCAATAGCGGCCGCGTGGTGGTGATGGAAGCCTATTGCCCGCATATGGGCACTCACCTAGGTAATAATGAAACCTCTTATGTGGTTCTTGATGGCCAGCAAATTGACGGCGATGGAATTCGCTGCCCGTATCATGGCTGGCGGTTTAATGCGGATGGAAAATGCGATGATATACCTTATTCGCCGGCTCCGATTCCCGAAAAAGCCTGCATCAAGAGCTGGCCGGTAGAAGAATGGGGCGGCTGTATTTTTGTCTGGAATGATGAAGAAAATGGCGAACCAGATTTTGATATGCCGCCCCTGCCGGAATGGGATGATCCTGATTGGGTACAGTGGAAGCCTGATCATCTCGGTGTTTTGGAATGCCATCCGCAAGAAATTATCGATAATATTACCGATAAGGCGCATCTTGGTCCTATTCATGGCTCTTCGGATATGCAGTATTTTGAGAGCGAGTTCAAAGACCATATTGTGCGCCAACGTTTGGCCGCCGGGCATCGCACGCTGGCGGATGATATACTCTATAATGACACATGGTATACGGGGCCTGGCATTTTAATGTCACGTATGGAGGGGCATCATCCCTCACTCATGCTCATCACGCATACACCGGTTGAAGATGGAACGGTAAGAGCCTGGCATGCTCTGCTGGTGAAAGCCGATAATGAAGCCACCGCCCGCGAATATCAGGAAGGCAGTCGCCTTGCCTTTATGCAAGATTTCGATATTTGGGCGAATAAGCGCCCCTGTTTTCAAGTCATGCAGGTGATCGGGGATGGCCCTTTCAACAAAGCGCGGCAATGGTATCAGCAATTTTATAATCCGCGCAGCAAGGCGAAGAATTATCAGGCCAAAGTGAATGGCACACAAATCACCAAGGGGACGAAACGCGACCCTTGGGATGTAAGTGCCGCCGAATAAATGCGGAAGCTTAGTGTTATTACCGGCGCGGCCAGTGGTATAGGGGCGGCGCTTGTCGCCCATGCGCAGGGGCTGGGGCATTGCGTGATTGCCTGTGATATTGATGAGGCCGCCCTTGCTGGATTGGATGATGCTGATCTGGATAATCCCATTGACAAACGCATATTGGATGTCACCGACGCGGCCGCTTTTCAAAGCCTTATCGATGATATCGTAAAAACTTATGGCGCGGTTGATTATCTATTTAACAATGCCGGGATAATGTATCCCGGTACAATCGGCAAGCAGGATTTGGTGCAATTCCGCCAGCTTATTGAGGTTAATTTTTTCGGTGTCTTAAATGGTGTTTATGCCGTCTTGCCGCATATGCAAAAACGGGCGACAGCCGCCCATATCATTAATACGGCCTCGATTGCTGGGCTGGTTACCTCGCCCCTATTTGCCGCTTATAATGCTTCCAAACATGCGGTTGTCGCTCTCTCCGAGACCTTGGCTTATGAGCTGGATGAAAGCCCCATAGATGTTTCTGTTATTTGCCCGGGGCCCGTTGCCACCAATATTATGCAAGCGCGCGACGATCAGGTGAGTGATGAGATTAAGGGCTTAATGCACGCCATGCATAAGCGCACCAATGAAATTGGCATGCCGCCTGCGGCACTTGCAAAATTTATTTTTGAAGAAATTGCAAAAGGCCAGTTCTGGATTTTACCACATGCTGACCAGTTACATCGTATTCCCAAAAAAGCAGAGGCGATTATCACCCGCACCAACCCTAAATTTGAAGCCTGGTGATTGAGGTTCGATCAGGGATGGGAGATAAGACATGCGCATGATGAAACTCATTTTCTTAAGCCTATTAAGTTTTGGGGTGCTAACAGCCTGCGAAACAGAAATGGAGATTTATGATCTGGTTATCGCGAATGGCCGTGCGATTGATCCCGAAACCGGATTGGATGCAGTACGCCATATAGGGATACGCGATGGCCATATCGATAAAATCAGCACGACACCATTGCTTGGCAAAAAAACGCTGGATGCGAAAGATCGTGTCGTGTCAGCGGGCTTTATTGATGTTCATAATCATTCCCCAACAAATTTTGCGACCCGCTTTCAAATCTTGGATGGCATCACCACACAACTTGATTTGGAGGCTGGTTCTTATCCGCTAAGCGGTTATGGATTTATGTTTGAAAAAGGCGCGCTTAATCATTATGGCAGTTCCACAAGCCATCTGGCTGTGCGCCTTAAAGTTATGGAAAATATCGATCATGCCTATCTGTTCACACCAGATGGAACGGTACTAAAACCAGGGCTAACCTTTGTACAACAGGCAACGCAAACGCAAATAGAGGCCATGCGTCCCCTTCTCGAAAAAGGTTTAGAAGAAGGAGGCATAGGCATTGGTCTTTTGCTTGATTATGTTACCCGCGCTGTCTCGGATGATGAGTTGCGGATGATATTTGAGGTCGCGGCAAAATATGACAAGCCCATCACTGTGCATGTGCGGCGTGGACTGCCAGGTGATATGACAGGTCTATTGGAAATTATCACCCTCGCAGAAGCCACCGGCGCGCCGGTTATGATTTGCCATATCACCCATAGCGCGATGCACAATATCGGCAACTGGCTGGCTTTAATTGATGCCGCTAATGAGCGCGGGGCACGCATTACGACAGAAACGCTCTCATGGGCTGCTGGGGGAACAGCCATTGGTGCGGATGTGTTTGGCCGTAATTGGCAGGAGATTTTCAATATCACCTATAGCGATGTGCAATGGACAGCAACCGGTGAATGGCTCACCAAAGAAAGCTGGGAACAGTATCGCACACACCAACCCAATGGCATGATTAATCATCATTATGTGAAAGAAGCCTGGATGGAAGAGGCCTTGCGCTGGCCACAGATGATTATTTCTTCCGATGTTACCCCCGCATTTAATCGCAAGATTATGAGCAACCCCAATTTATCAGGCACATTTAGTCGTCTATTGGGGCATTATGTCCGCACGCGGGGCGTGCTTTCTTTAAACGATGCGATTGCCCGCATCACGCTTTATCCAGCGCAATGGTTAGAACCCTATGCCCCGATTTTCAAAAATAAAGGGCGCTTACAGGAAGGAAAACATGCCGATATTGTTATCTTTAATCCAGATACCATCGCCGCCCAAGCCGATTATGGCAAACCTTATAAGGCAAGCACGGGCATAGATTATGTAATTGTTAGCGGCGTTATTGTCGCCGAACATGGGGCTATCAAAGATCATATCTATCCCGGGCAGCGATTAACCACAAAAACTGAATAATATAAAGTGTAAAGAAAACCTGGCGCACCCGAGAGGATTCGAACCTCTGACCTCTGCCTTCGGAGGGCAGCGCTCTATCCAGCTGAGCTACGGGTGCATAAGCTGCCTGTTATAACGGTTTTTTATGCGAAATAAACCACTAAATCTATTAGCGGTTCCCCCTCCCATGAAGGGGATAGGCTGGTGCCCAGAAGAGGACTTGAACCTCCACGACCTTGCGGTCACTAGCACCTGAAGCTAGCGCGTCTACCAATTCCGCCATCTGGGCTTTAGGCAAATTCATGTATAAGCCTTACAAGAAAATGTCAATTCCTTTACGATTTTATAATCTATCTAATGGTGCGTGGATTAAAAACAATATGTGATAGGATTATGGTATAATTTTTGCTTCCATAGTCGATAAAGTAAATATAAAGGCGAGGGTAAATGCCAATTTCTAAAAAACAAAAAATTGCAATCTTTGGTGGTTCAGGGTTTATCGGAACCCATATTATAAAAACATTGCTGCCGACGGGCGCACAGTTGCGCATTATTTCACGGCATCCGAAACGTGTCATATTTTTGGAAACTGAAATGCTGCGCGAGGGACAAATCGAATTTTTCCAAGCCGATATTTTACATAAGAGCGACATAGACGCAGCGATTGAAGGCTGCGATATGGTGATTAACACGATCGGCATTTTGTTCGAGCGTGGGGCACAAAAATTCTCTGCCATACAAGCCCAAAGTGCTGCCTATATTGCGCAAACAGCTGCCCGCTTTGGGGTGAAGAAGCTCATCCATATTTCGGCGATCGGGGCTGATGATAACAGCCCCTCAGCCTATGCACGCTCAAAGGCGCAAGGCGAAAAAGCGGTTCAAGACTTTTTCGAAAAAGCGATCATCTTGCGTCCCTCTCTCGTGATTGGACCGGAGGATGATTTTTTTAATCGGTTCGCACAAATGATAAAATTTGCACCCGCGCTGCCCTTGATTGGCGGCGGGCAGACCAAATTCCAGCCCGTTTCTGTTTATGATCTGGCGTGCGCTGTAAAAACGGGGTTGGAAAAACCTATTCGGCCAGGCATATATGAAATTGGCGGCGCGAAAATCTATCGCTTTGAAGAGTTAATGAAAATGCTATTAACCTATACCCAAAAGCGGCGGTTTTTAATACCGCTTCCTTTTCCGGTCGCGCATATCATTGCGCAATTTGCACAATTTTTGCCAAGCCCACCCTTAACGCCAGATCAATTACGCTTATTGCGTTATGACAATATTGTAACGAGTGAAAAAACCATTTCTGATTTCAAAATAATCCCACAATCGATTGAAGAGATTGTACCGCAATATTTATCAAATAGCGTTTCCGAAATGGCTTAAGCGATAATCTGTTGGCTTATGAAATGCGATCGGCTTTTTCGATAATCGCAAAGCAATAATCGCCCTGCTCATTTTCATATTCATATGTCGCTATTATGTCATCAATCGTACCTCTATTTATATCGCGCTCTAATCGCTTAAGGCCGCGCGATAATTCCGCCGGAGAGATAAGGGTACGAAATGGCGACATATTATCTCTAACGGTTTGCGACAAATAAATTTCGGGGCGATATTTGCCACTATAGAAAAAGAAATCACGGGTTTTAGGCGTGATATAAAACGGTTCCACCGCGCATAAAGTTAACCCCGTTTGTTTGAGGCCTGCCTCCAGATGGGTAAGTGTTGGCAATTTTTGGGCATCGGCTTTGAGCATTTCCGGGAAATAATGATGCAACCAATAATATTGGGTTTGCGCTGGGGTGATGATAAATAAAATGAACCGCCCGCCCGGACATAATAGACGATCAATCGCTCGAAAGGCTTTCGGAATATCGGTAAAATGGTGCAGGGCAAGAACCGAGATCGCGCCGTCAAATTGATGATTGTAAAAGGGCGGGGCCTCAGCCACGCCTTGTATCCAGCCAATGCTTGTCGCTTTTTGCTGCGCCTGGCCTAGCATTTGCGCGGAAGGGTCGAGGCCAACCCATCGCCCCCCATAGGCGCGAAGCGCGATCGTATAATTACCCGTACCGCAACCAATATCCAAATAGCGGGCTTTTGGTTTGACATTAAGATGGCGAGCCAAGCGCGCTACAATATCTTCATCGGCGGCTCTGGTCGTATCATAGTGATCGCCAATATGGTCATAAAGGGTCACTGTTTTTCTCATCTTATCAGCAATCATTACCTACTGGACACCGAAAGGCAAGCTGATTTTAGAATTTCAATATATCCGCATATTTCTTAAAGATTGATTATTTATATTGAACAATTTATGGTTGTTTACCATAATAATACTCTTCATTTATAGGAAAATTACAAAATGAAAATAGGATTAAAATTAGTAAGCTTGCTACCCACAGCACTTCTGCTCTTGACCGGATGTAATTCTTATGTGCCAAATCAAATATATGACTTACAGAAAAGCAGTGATACTAAAATTAAACTTGATAAGGAGGGTAGAATTGATATTAACGCTTTGTTAAATTTAGCAGATAAAGACAGGCCATCAGTGAAGGAATTTACAGCTTATGCCATGAGCTTATCAGATCAATATTGTAATTTTCACAAAGCGGGTATTTTTGCAAGTTCTGATGCTTTCAATGTTGGTTTAGGAACTTTATCCATATTATTCTTCCTGCGCTGCTTCTGTAACTACGGATAGTGCCAAAGCATCGGTGCTTTCGGCAGTCGGGGCAACGTCAACAGGCGCTGGTGCAATTATTAATGAAGAGGTTTTTGCGGCTCAAATCACTGAAACTATAACTAATGCGATCGATAAAAAACGCGCACGCATACGTAAAGAAATTACAAGCATTTGGGGGGGATCTTCATATGAAATGGCTGATGCGATTATTGAGGTACAAAACTATCATAATGCTTGCTCACTTATGGCAGGGTTAACTGAAATAGAATCTTCTTTAAACAATCACCCACAAACCCGTCGCCAAATTGATGCTGAATGATGCGGTGTCAGACTAGCAGATATTATGTTGTGGTTACAAGCGGTATAAATTTGTAGCATAGTTTATCTTTGTCACTTATATTTTCTAAAGCGTCTGCTTTATCAAGGCTTACTTTCCCCATTGCCGGATCAGAAAAATGACTGCCAATAAGATAATAATCTTGCCCGCTTGCTGCCTCTAAAATCTCGCGGCGGGTGGTGATGCCAAGCGCGCTATCATCATCCACAATCGCGCCAATATCGGGCGCAAAAATCTGCACCGGATGATGAAAACAATCACCGGTAATCAGCGCTTGTTCGCCCTTGCTGGTGAGCATAATCGACACATGCCCTTGCGTATGCCCATGCGTTGGCACAAGCTTTACGCCGGCGCAAATATCGGCATTGGTCGGCACAAAATCAACCAGACCCGCATCGATAATCGGGGCGATTGATTGGGCATGGATGGAACGGTCAATACCATCATGTAAAATCCGGCTTTTTTCGGCAGGT
Source organism: Parvibaculaceae bacterium (assembly GCA_965199285.1). Taxonomy (GTDB): domain Bacteria; phylum Pseudomonadota; class Alphaproteobacteria; order RS24; family RS24; genus CBDDGJ01. The sequence continues at coordinate 827,195 of OZ240687.1, forward strand.
GTGGCATCCACATTGCCGGTTAAGGCAGGACCGCTAATCTTCTCCATAAATGCGGCATATTCTTTTTCCGCAATCAGATAACGCGCATTGGGGAATGTCGGTTGCCACACCTTACCATCCCAATATGTGTTCCAGCCAACATGGTCGAGATGCAAATGCGTGCATAACACAATATCAATATCGCTAGGCGCAAAACCAGCCGTATGAAAGCGGTCGAGAAAATCATATGTTTGCATATGCCACTGTTTGAACGCGGCGAGGTTTTTATCATTACCAATACACGTGTCAATCGCAATGGTCTTATCGGGGGTTTCGACAATCAGCATCCGAATAACCCCGGTCATCTGCCCTTGTTCATCGACATAATGCGGCCGTAACCAGTCGGCAGCGGCGACAATATCGGGCGTGGCATCGGGCAAAAGCGCTTCAATGCCGGTCAGCGATTGTTCGGTAATGGCGGTAATGTTCATCGCCCCAATCGGCTTAAATTTTTGATAGTCCATCGCACCTCTCTTGTTTATATTATGACGCAGTGAAGGATAAATGCAAATTATAAATGACAGCTAAGATAACCATTCGCGCTGCCACGCTAACAGAGTGTGACCCCCTCACCGCGCTTTGTTTGCGCGCAAAAGCGCATTGGGGATATGATGAAGCATTTATGCGCGCCTGCACCCCCGAACTTACCATTCATCCAGATGCGATAGATAATATATGGGTTGCCACCCCATTAGACGCATCTACTATTATCGGCATGGTTGAGATTTCAGTTGATGAGGCGTGTTATTTGGAAAAATTATTTATTGAACCAACCTATATTGGCACAGGGGTGGGGAGATTATTATTTCAACATGCCTGTGCGCGGGCCCGCGCGCAAGTGGCGGCGGAAATGGGGGCGGCGCAAATGATTATCGAATCTGACCCGCAAGCGGCAGGGTTTTATGAATCTTGCGGCGCGCAGCGGCAAGGGGAAGTTGCCTCACAATCGATCCAAGGGCGGATCTTGCCGCGCTATATTTTTAAGATTATCTGATGATGTTTTCATCATATTTAAGGAGCAAAATCATGAATCGCATCGCTTATCTGGTTTTTATGATGGGCTTGTGTTTGCCCATAAGCGTGACCGCGTGGGAAGAGGTAATCCATAAAGGCGAAACCGCCCATAAGCTGGAAGGCAAGAAAATATCCGGGAGAGCCGAAACAAGCGGTACGCCTTATATTTTAATTAGCGCCAGACAAGATTTACCAGAATTAACCACCGGCAAAAAACTATCCTTTCAAAATATTATTTTTAATTATGGCGATAATTATATTTGCGGCATCAAACGCGAAGTGAAAATAAAAATCGATGGGGAATTGGTGCCAGAATATTTGGGGAGAGAACCCGATGCGCCGGACGAATGGCATGTGTTCCGCAAGGGTTTTTTACAACATTTTTTCGGCGAGGTTTTGAGCTATGAAAGTTTTTTTACACCCGATAGATCAGCGCCGCGCGATGATTTGGCGTATCGCTTACGGCATGCCACATCAACCATCCAATTTGAGCGCAAATTTGATAATTGTGGGGATGATGGGATTTTTATCTTCACCCTGCCTCATGATTAAAAGAGAGGAATTATAGCCCCTGCATTAAGCGCGGCGATGACAGCAGATAGATACATACCCGGCATGCGGATGAGCATATTATGGCCTTGCAAAATCAGCATCATAAACACCAGCGCAACGGCGGCATTGATAAACACAATAAACCATAGCAATTCTATCGCAATGCCATTTAAACCCATATAGAAGCTCGCCAACGCTGAGCCTAGAAATAAAACTGAGCCGCAATGCCAACCGATGAGGCTTAAGGATTTGCGTAAAGGCGGCAGCGCATCGGTCTGCATAATCGCTTTGACATAACCTTGCTGGCCTTTAATGGCGTGAAATAAAAAAGAGAAAAGCGATAAACCTGCCGCAATCCATAATAACATTTTATATCCCCCCCCTCAATATTGTGGCTTACAGCCTATCACCATTTCAATAAAAACAGCAATATGTTTCTGCAATACCCGGTTACCCCCTTACGCACACCAGCTTTTTTAGAAGGATAAGGGCGCGCTAGCTTTGCTTTTAGCAGGGCAGTTGAAATGTCAGCTTTATCATTTTCACGCCAGACGGTTGCAATATGGCGATTATTATATTTATCTGGTGTTATATCGGTAAGAGAAAGCGGCGTGCGAATACCCTAACGGGTATCGCTGTTCTTCTCGCTCACGACAGCAAGGCTTTGCCTTGCGGCTCCGCGGGGACGGGCGAACTATCGCCAGGAAACGCAGTCGCACTTCTATTCCCATGCAATCTCTCAGTTTTGTTTCTTCTTTGACTTCATATCCTTTTATGATAGTTAGATCGCGGTGCTAGCAAAATCTTGCACCGGGGGATTACAATCCCTCATCGAAACGTGGCTGTGTGACACAGCCATAAATAAGGTCACTCCGATAATTATATGAAAGTGTGTAACGTCGTTGCTACCTTGTCGGGGTGACGACGCTATAAAATAGGTCACTCGGCTAAAAGCGTCGTGGCTATGCTTTTGTGGTCTTTCTAACATCCCGGCATCAGAATTTCTCTGGTGCCGTTTTGCTTCGGGAAGGTGTTATGAAAAATAATATTATAAGTAAAATCAGTCTGCTTATCGTTATAGCTATGTTGGCACTCACATCCAGCATAGCAAAAGAGATCGGCTTTGCCAGTGACAGGGTAAAGCTTATCAAAGTGATTGATGGTGATAGTTTTATTGCCCGTACAGAAATATGGCCAAAGACAGAAATCACTGCTACCATTCGGCTTGCAGGTATAGACACACCAGAGCTAAGGGGTAAATGTACGAAGGAAACAGAGCTTGCCCAAAAAGCCAAAACCTTCACGAGAGAATGGCTAAGCGTCGCGCCGCTTTCTCTTACCAATATAAAACAAGGCAAATACGCCAATCGCTATATTGCGACAGCCTCTTTATTGGCGCATCAACATGATCTCACTTCACTTCGTTTCGCTCGGTTGATGCGGCAGCGTTCTGGTGATACGCAAGATTTATCGGATGCCTTGCTTGCCGCTAAACTGGCGCAACCCTATCCCCTTAAAAAAAGCTGGTGTGAGTAAGGGGTAACTGAATAGTGTGAGGGGATAGAATAAGGGCGCGACCGCGCTTTACTGGATGATGCGAGGAAATAGAAGCGCGACTGCGCTTCCGGGCGATAGTTCGCCCACCCACTCCACTAGATAAATGGCGCAGGCGTGCCGAAGGCACTGCCGTGAGGGATATAAAGCACATGTTTTGATATTGACTCCCATAGTTTCCTATGTTATCCCATAATATCCCATATTTGGAATATTGTAGTAGATGATTATCGATTATGACGTTTGGGGGGCTGTGAGTGACGGTTTTTACAGGGCATATAATAGGCAAAATTGATGCGAAGGGGCGGGTGCTGGTTCCGGCCAGCTTTCGCGCGGCGGTTGCGGCGCAAAATCGCCAGCTTAGCCCACGCCCTGATGCAGATGGGGTTTTCGTCTATCCCTCTTTCGATACGGCGGCGATTGAAGGCGGCGGTAATCTTTTAGAAAAAGACTTAAATGATGTGCTTGATGCGCAATTAGGGCGCTATTCGCATCAGCGTGAGGCGATGGGAGCGCGGATTTATGCGCGCGGCGGCTTTATTTCTTATGACAAAGAAGGGCGTTTGAACTTGCCCGATGCGATATTGGCGCATGCGCAAATCGAAAAAGAACTCTGTTTTGTTGGCTTTGGTAGTCGCTTTCAAATCTGGCGACCAGACCTTTATCAAACCCATGAGCAAGCTTTGTTTGATGATATTTCCGCCGCCCAAGCCCGCGATATTTTGAACAAGGGAATCAGAAATGAGTGAGGCATCACATATTCCTGTTTTGTGTGAGGCTGTTTGTGAGGCAATGGCGGCGCGCGATGATGCGGTTTATGTTGATGGTACATTCGGCGCCGGTGGCTATACGCGGGCGCTCTTACAGACAGCGAATTGCACCGTTATCGGGATTGATCGTGACCCGCAAGCAGAACGTTTTGCCGCCCCGATAAAGGCGGAATATGGGGCGCGGTTTTTGTTTTTATCAGGTTGTTTTGGCGATATGCGCACCTTGCTTGCCGAAGCTGGATATAAGCAGGTTGATGGGGTGATGCTAGATTTGGGTGTCTCATCCATGCAGCTTGACCAAGGCGAACGCGGCTTTAGCTTTCAGCATAATGGTGATTTGGATATGCGCATGGGGCAGGATGGATTATCGGCTGCCGATATTGTCAATACATATAGCGAGGCGACGCTCGCGCAAATCTTCAAAATATATGGCGAAGAACGCCGCGCCCGTGCGATTGCGCGCGCCATTGCAAAGGCACGCACCGACGCATATATCGCCACAACCAAAGATTTGTCTAAGATCATTCAAAGCGTTTTGGGCGCGCCTCGGTTTGGGCATATTCACCCGGCGACGCGGTGCTTTCAGGCATTGCGGATTTTTGTCAATGATGAGTTGGGGGAATTATTGCGTGGGCTACAAGCCGCCGAAGCGCTTTTGGTGACGCAAGGCAAGCTCGCCATTGTTAGCTTTCATTCGCTTGAAGATAGAATTGTGAAGCAGTTTTTTGCGGTGCGGGCAGGCTTGCAAGGCAGCAGCTCGCGGCATTTGCCGCCGCGTGAAACTGTAAGCGCAAGTTTTTCGGTTTCAAACCGGCGCGGCATCACCGCTGATGCGGCGGAAGTGGATGCAAATCCACGTGCGCGTTCAGCCCGCCTACGGGTTGGCGAAAGGCTGGCGGGGGACGTGTTTTCAGGGACGGAAATTACCCTGCCTTATCTAAATATAAAGGAGCAAAATCATGTTGCAACGCATTAAAATTGGACTTCTTATCACGGTATTGCCGCTCTTATTGGCGGTTTATATTGTCAATTATGCGGCCGATGAAGATGCCACTCATCTTGGCGAGTTAAAACGCCTCGTTGCACAAGAAGAGAATAAATATAAAATTTTACGAGCCGAGTGGGCAACGCTTAACAGCCCTAAGAGGCTTGAATTTCTGGCCGCGCAATATTTGCAGCTTGAGCCGGTAAGCGGGCAACAAGTGGTAACATTGGAAGACATTATGGCTCTTTCAGGAGGTGACGAGGATGGTTTAGACGAAGCGCCGCAAAAGGTACGCTTTAATGAATGAACGTCCCCTATATAAAGTGCCATATCACATGCGGGTGGGGGGGGATTATGCGCCGCAATTACTAAGGCACCAACAGTTCCACTCAAACCAAGCAGGCAGGGATAAATGGCAAGTCACAAAATCGCGTATCATATTTGTTCAGATTATTTTTGTGATTGTCTTTGCGGGTCTGTTTTGGCGCTTGGCAGATTTGACACTTGCGGGGACGCGGTCTCTTCATCTGCCTCATGCAGAAAACGCACAAATGATTTTAAGGCCTGATATCGTCGACCGCAATGGCGAAGTGATGGGGACGAATATTCAGGTTTCAGCACTAATGGCGAAAGCGATTGAGTTGCGCCCAAACGGAACGCCCGATGAAGAAAAAATTGCCGATATTGTCGCCCAATTAACATCGATTTTGCCGCAGTTTAATGTGGCGCGGGCAAATCGTGTGTTGCGTGGTAAGCATTATGAAATTGCCTTACATAAGCCTATCACCAGGCCACAAGAAAAGAAAATTCTTGAACTGGGCAACCCGTATTTGTTTCTACGAGACCGCTTTCATCGGGTTTACCCTTATAAGCAGAGCATGGCGCATATTATCGGCTTTGTCGATGGGCAAGGGCAAGGCCGCATGGGGGTGGAGCGTTTATTAGATGAGCGTGCTGATGCGGGTTCCCAAATCACCCCTTCCCAAATAGTGTTGTCGATTGATTTATCGATCCAGCATGTTGTTGAAGCAGCGCTCATGGAGGCAAAAGAAAAATATCGCGCCAAAATGGTGGCGGGCGCGATTATGAATGTCGAAACCGGGGAGCTTATCGCGCTGTCATCTTTACCGGGTTTTGATCCTAATCACCCTGCGGTTGGTGAAAATCAAACTCATTATAATCATTTTACCCAAGGCACTTATGAGCTTGGCTCGGTGATGAAAATCTTCCCCATCGCATTTGGGCTTGAAAAAAATATTATCGAACCGACAACCATATTTGATGCCAGCACGCCTTTTCAGGTGGCAAGCGGGGTGGTGATTAGTGATTTTCATCCCCAAACCCGCCCTTTAACCATTGATGAAATTATCACCTATTCCTCCAATATTGGGGTTGCTAAAATGGCGCTTACCTTGCCGCCAACCCCCTATTATGAATTTTTGGCTGACCTTGGTTTTGTTGCCCGCACACGGATTAATTTGCCCGAAAGGGGTCGGCCAAAACTTCCTGAAAAATGGGATGATGTTGCGCGTGCCATCGCCTCTTACGGGCATGGCATTGCGGTAACCCCTTTGCATGTTTTGGTCGCAGGCGCGGCAATGGTAAATGGCGGTTATTTGGTCAAGCCGCAAATTTTGAAAGCGCATAATAGCGAAAGACAGCGGATTATTTCTGGGCAAACCAGCGCCAGTTTGCGGGAGATGATGCGGCATGTTGTGGTGACGGGAACCGCGAAAAAAGCAAATATAGAAGGCTATGAGGTGATCGGCAAAACCGGCACAGCCGACAAGCCGCCTTATGATGGCGAAAAAGTTGTCACCTCTTTTTTCGCGGCCTTTCCTAAACAGAAACCAAAATATGCGCTTTTGGTGGTGCTCGATGAGCCGCAACCGACAGATGATAGTTATGGCTATAATACGGCGGGGTGGAATGCGGTTCCGGTTGCGGGCAAGATTATTCGTAAAACAACCGCGCTGCTTGGGTTGGTGCCGGTTAATCGGGAGCGGGATGATATGCCGCTTGCTGAGCTTATTCACTATCAGGGGCGGTAATGATGCGGATGAGCGAGCTTTTGGAAAATCTTCACCCCGATGCGGCGCAATGGGAGAGGCGCGTGCAGGGTATCACTGCCGATAGTCGTGAGGTGAAGCCGGATTATATATTTGCGGCGCTGGCAGGTGTGCGAGAAAATGGAATGGATTATATTGATGATGCGATTGAACGCGGCGCGGCCGCGATTATTGCTGAAACTAATATTTCTGATTTGCCTGTCCCTGTAATTGCCGCCTCACAACCGCGCCAATTATTGGCGTATCTGGCGCGCCGTTATTTTGCCTTTATGCCAGATAATATTGCGGCCGTGACCGGAACTAATGGCAAAACGTCGGTTGCGTTTTTTATCTATCAGCTTTTGCGCTTGCTTGACCGCCGCGCTGCCTATGTGGGGACGATTGGCGTGTGCGCGGGCGACTGGCAGTTTCCGCTTCAGCATACAACGCCGGAGCCGGTGAAATTGCATCAGATTTTGCGCGACCTTCATGCCCGCGCTATATCGCATCTTGTGATTGAAGCGTCTAGTCATGGGCTGGCGCAATTCCGGCTCGATGGTTTATCGCCACAAGTGGCAGGGTTTACCAATTTAAGCCAAGACCATCTCGATTATCATGCCAGTTTTGCAGATTATCGCGCTGCCAAAAAACGGCTTTTTACCGAACTTCTAAGGCCAGATGGCACGGCGGTGATATGGACACAAAGCGAGGCCGGTGAAGATTTAGCCAAAGATCTAACGTGTAAGCTGTTATCGGTCGGGTATGAAAATGCAAGGCTTTGCATCACGAAAACCAAAACGCTTGCCAATGGGTTTGCGCTCAACATTGCTTATGAGGGTGAAGATTATAATGTCACCTTTCCGGTTGCGGGCAGTTTCCAAATCGAGAATTTGGGTGTCGCTTTGGGGATGGTGATGGCGCTATTGCCGGATGTTCCGCTTGCCACAATCATCCCCCATATTGCGCGGCTGCAAGCCCCCGAAGGGCGGATGCAATATATTGCCCAAACGCCAAAAGGGGCGCACGCCTTTGTCGATTATGCCCATACGCCAGATGCGCTGGCGACGGCTTTGCAAGCGGTACGTATTCATACAGATGGGAAATTATATATTGTGTTTGGCTGTGGTGGTAATCGGGATACAGAAAAACGCCCGCTTATGGGCGCGGCGGCGGCACAATATGCAGATATGATTATGGTGACCGATGATAATCCGCGTGATGAAGACCCTGCTACGATTCGTGCCGCGATTATGAGCGCCTGTCCGCACGCGCAAAATATTGCCGACCGCGGGGCGGCGATTGCGATGGCTTTATCGCAAGCTGAACAAGGCGATATTGTTCTGGTCGCTGGCAAAGGGCATGAGCGCGGGCAGATTATCGGCGCGAAAACATATCCCTTTCATGACCCTTCTTTTATTGCCGATTATATTGCCACCAAGATCGAGACTGTGTCATGAGTACGCCCTCGCAATCCTCCCCGCAACCCTTATGGCAATCAGATGCGCTTATCGCAGCGGTGCAAGGGCATTATCAAGGTGCTGGCTTTGCGGCTGAGGGGGTTAGTATTGACACGCGCAGCTTGCAGTCGGGTGATTTATTTGTGGCGCTTAAAGGCGCGCAGAGTGACGGCCATGATTATATTGATAAAGCCTTTGCGCAAGGCGCGGTTGCGGCACTGGTGGCGGATGGCTATCAAAATCCAAACCATCAAGATAAATTGATTTATGTTGATAATGTTATGCGCGGGCTGGAAGCCTTGGGGCAGGCGGCGCGCCAACGCGGGCAGGCAAAAATCATTGGCGTGACCGGCAGTGTCGGCAAGACTTCGATAAAAGAAGCATTGCGGATGGCGCTCTCAAGCAGCGGCAAAACCCATGCTTCAGAAAAATCTTATAATAATGATATTGGTGTGCCGCTTAGCTTGGCACGCATGCCTGCCGATTGTGATTATGCGGTTTTTGAAATGGGGATGAACCATAAGGGTGAAATCTCTGCTCTAACTCAACAAGTGCGGCCGGATATTGCAGTGCTGGGGCATATTGGCACAGCGCATTTGGAGAATTTTGCCAATCTGCAAGGTATTGCCGAAGCGAAGGCTGAAATTTTTGAAGCCATGCCGAAAGGCGCGGCGGCGGTTTTGCCTTATGATAATCAATGGTTGTCGCTTTTAACCAAGCATGCGCAAGCCCGCCAGCTAAATATTTATACTTATGGTATGAGTGAAACGGCAGACGCGCATATTTTGCGTGATAAATTACATGCCGATTGCAGCTGTGTGCAGGCACAAATTTGCGGGCATGAAACGGCTTATCGGCTTGGCCTGTCGGGGCGGCATCATATCATTAACAGTCTTGCGGTGCTTGCAACTATATGTGTGCTAAAGGCGGATATAGCGCTGGCGGCGCTCGCGCTTTGCGAGCTTACGCCGCTTTCGGGGCGCGGCAAAACATCTGAATTGAAATCTGCGGATGGCGGACAATTCACCCTGATTGATGAAAGCTATAATGCCAATCCTGAATCAATGCGGGCGGCGCTTGAATTTTTGGGACAAAGTAAAATTGGTAAAGGTGGCAAGAGCGGCAGGCGAATTGCGGTGCTGGGTGACATGGCGGAGCTAGGGGAACAATCTGCTGATTTTCATGCCGCGCTTGCCGATGAAATTGAGCGCCATAAAATCGACCTTGTGTTTTGCTATGGGGCAGATATGAGGCATTTATTTGAGGCTCTTATGCCAGCTCAGCGCGGTGTTTATAATGAGGATATGACGGCTTTGGCAGTGCAGTTAAAACAACAGATTCATGGTGGTGATGTGTTGATGATAAAGGGCTCGCGCGCGGCTAGGCTGGATGAATTGGTCACGGCCTTAAAAGGGCAGGCTCATAAAAAATAGGGAGGTTTTTGATGTTTTACGAACTCATGATTTTACTGCAAGATAAAGTACCGGGCGTAAATTTATTTAGCTATATCACCTTTCGCGCTGGCGGGGCGGTGTTTACAGCTTTGCTGGTTGGCTTTCTGTTTGGGCCAATGATTGTTGAAAAGCTCAAAATCGTGCAGAAAAAAGGCCAGCCCATTCGCGAAGATGGGCCGCCATCGCATTTGCTGACCAAAGCCGGAACCCCAACAATGGGCGGTCTATTGATTTTGCTCTCTATTATCATCTCGGTTTTGCTATGGGCGAATTTGCGTAACCCCTTTATCTGGGCGGTGCTGGCGGCAACATTGAGTTTTGGTCTGATTGGCTTTATTGATGATTATCTAAAACTCCGCAATGCGGATAGTCGCGCTGGCGTGTCGGGACGGATAAGATTGCTCTGCGAAGCACTGATTTCAATTCTGATTGTTTATTATATTTCAACCATTTTGCCGCCCGAACTTGCAACAAGCTATGCGGTGCCATTTTTTAAGGATTTCCTGTTGCCGCTTGGGCTACCGCTTTTTGTGCTGGCAGGTGCGTTTGTGATTACCGGTGCGTCAAATGCAGTGAATTTAACCGATGGGCTGGATGGTCTGGCGATTGTGCCGGCAATGATTGCCGCCGCCAGTTTTGGGATTATCAGCTATCTGATTGGTAATGTGATTTTCGCAAATTACCTGCAAGTCCATTATGTTGCAGGCGCCGGTGAATTGGCTGTTTTTTGTGCCGCGCTTATCGGTGCTGGTTTGGGCTTTTTATGGTTTAATGCACCGCCTGCAATGGTGTTTATGGGGGATACAGGCTCTCTCTCTTTGGGCGCGGCAATCGCAACGATTGCGGTGGCGACAAAGCATGAGATTGTGCTGGCGATTATTGGCGGCTTATTTGTGTTGGAAGCGGTGTCGGTGATTGTACAAGTTGTCTCTTTTCGATTGACGGGCAAGCGGGTCTTTGCGATGGCACCTTTGCATCATCATTTTGAACAGCGCGGTTGGGCGGAATCAACAATCGTCATCCGGTTTTGGATTATTGCGGTTATTCTGGCGCTTATCGGATTGGCAACCTTAAAATTAAGATAATGATAAGGCTGCCAACATATCAGCATCCCATTGGGGTATTTGGGCTGGCGCGCACCGGACTGGCAGCGATACGCAGTCTGCTTGCGGCGGGCAATCAGGTATTGGTATGGGATGATGCCCCCGCGCGTTGTGCGCAAGCAGAAGCGATGGGTGCGGTGGTTCATAATTTTTATGATGATATGGCAGGCATTGACCGGCTGGTCTTAAGCCCTGGTGTGCCACTTAGCTTTCCGCACCCGCATCCGATTATTGGCGTTTCGGCGAAAGCGCAAGTGCCGCTTATGTCTGACTTTGATTTATGGGCGGAGGGGTTGTCGCTCTTGCCTGCCTGCCCGCATATTATTGCGATTACCGGCACTAATGGAAAATCAACTTGCACCGCGCTTGCCACCCATATTTTGCAAAATGCAGGGCGTGAAGTTTATGCGGGTGGTAATATTGGTACGGCGGTGCTTGACCTGCCCGCGCCCCAATCAGAAAATGCGATATATGTTCTCGAGCTTTCATCCTATCAAATTGACCTTTTGCAAAATCTGCCGATTAATGTGGCGATATTAAGCAATATCGCGCCCGACCATCTCGACCGGCATGGCGATATGGCGGGATATGTGGCCGCCAAAGAAAAACTATTTACGCATTTATCTTCACATTCACCTATACAAGGTTTAGCGGTGGTCGGGATTGATGATCCAGAAAGCCAGATGATTGCGGCGCGCTTAAAAGCAGGTGGTAAAAATATTATAACCGTCTCTGCCTATGGTGAAGCGGCCGATGTGAGATATGAAAATGGGCAGCTACTATCAGCGCATGAGACTATAGATTTGCCGCCTCATGATTATCTAAAAGGGCAGCATAATGGGCAAAATCTGGCGCTGGTAAGTGCCGCGTTAAGAGCGTGCGATATAGCGGATGATGAAATTGCGGCGGGGGTGAAGAGCTATCGAGGCTTGGCGCATCGCTTGCAACCAATTGCGCGGCACGGCAAAATTATTTTTGTCAATGATAGTAAGGCAACCAATGCCGCCGCCGCTCGACATGGGCTATTGGCTTATGAAAATATTTATTGGCTCGTCGGTGGGGTGGCGAAAGAAACTGGCATTGCCGAATTACAAGATTTATTTCATAAACTCGCTTTTGTGAGTTTGTTTGGGGCGGCGCAAGATGAATTTTCACAAACCCTTTTACAGGCGCGCCCTGAACTTGCGCAGCAAAAATGTGATGACCTTAAACAAGCAGTTGCGGTTGCTTTTGAACAAGCCCAAAGCCAAAACCAAGATGCGGTGATTTTATTGTCGCCAGCATGCGCCTCTTTCGATCAATTTACGGACTTTGAAAAACGCGGCGAAGCATTTATAAAAATTGTCGAGGAGCTTATATCATGCGCATCTCCCGATTAAATCGCAGCTTTATCGGCGACTGGTGGTGGACTGTTGACCGCCGCTTGCTGGCATGTGCGCTTATTCTCATCACAATCGGGCTTTTAGGTTCATTAGCCGCTAGCCCCTTTATGGCGATACAACGTGGTTTGCCGACTTATTATTTTGTCACCCGACATACGATTTTTGCGATGATCGGTTTGGTGTTGCTGGTGGGTATATCCTCCTTACCGATATATTGGATTAAGCGCTTTTCCTTGCTCATGCTAAGCGGGGCGGTGGGGGCTGTCATTATGACAATTTTGGTCGGCAAAGAGTTAAATGGGGCGACGCGCTGGCTTTCTATTTTTGGGTTTTCAATCCAGCCATCCGAATTTATAAAGCCTGCCTTTGCGATTTCGGTTGCGTGGTTATTGGCGCAAAAAGGAGAATATCAAAAACAGTATTTTTTCTTGTCATGCGTTTTATTAGCTTCGATTGGCGGGCTGTTTCTTTTGCAACCTGATGTTGGGCAACTGGTTTTGTTAACTGGCATATGGGGGATTATTTTCTTTATGTCGGGGGCGCGCTGGAAACCACTTTTGGCGATTGGGCTTATGGCTTTGCCTTTGGCGTGGTTCATCTATCAAAATAATCCGCATGTGCAGCAGCGGTTCGATCAATATTTGGGGACAAGCTCACTTTATGGGCAAGAACAACGTGCCTTAAACGCGATCCAATCTGGTGGTCTGGTTGGGGTCGGTCCTGGCAATGGTCAGATCAAAGAGAAACTCCCTGAATCGCATACGGATTATATTTTCGCTGTACTGGTTGAAGAATATGGCTTAGTTGTTGGCGTGATGATTTTAGGTATTTTCTTCACAATTATATATCGGGTATTTACCCACATAAAGCATATCCGAAATTATGAAGCTCAATTAGCGATTACAGGTTTAGGGTTCTTATTGGTTATGCAAGCGATCATTAATATTGCGGTTAACCTTTCGCTTATTCCATCTAAGGGGATGACGCTCCCCTTTGTATCGGCGGGGGGGTCATCGCTTATCGCCTCTGCCATCACAATTGGTATGCTATTGGCACTTACACGAAGCGATGCAAATAATGACACGCAAGGAGAACGATTATGGTGAAACATAATCGGCCAATATATTTGGCAACAGGGGGAACGGGCGGACATATATTTCCGGCGATTGCGCTGGCCGATAATTTGTCTCAGCAAGGGGTGGATATAATATTTCTTGTCGACAAGCGTGCCGTGGCTTATCGCCAACATTTTGAAACCTATTCGATGAAAACCTTACCCGCAGGGACAATTTATGGCGGTGGTGTTTTCCGTTTCATCAAACTCCCTTTGCGGATTATGACAATTATGGCGGCTGTTTTACGGGCGCTATTTATTATGCTGTGGCGTCGCCCTGCCCTTGTTGTAGGGTTTGGTGGTTATCCCTCTTTTGCGCCGGTAATCGCGGCAAGATTGCTTTTTGTTCCTATTTTGGTGCATGAGCAAAATGCGGTGATGGGACGTGTCAATCGTTTATTGACGCGGCTAGGCGCATATGTGGCACTGAGTTTTGATGACACGCAAAATGTGCCCACGCTTTCGCTGAAGCGTATTAGCGTTACGGGTAACCCTGTTCGTAAATCTGTGTTAGATGTGACACGCGGGGGCTATCGCTTTATTACCAAAAACCGCCCCTTTGATTTATTGATTTTTGGCGGCAGTCAAAGCGCAGAAATTTTTAATCACATTGTGCCCAAGGCCATCGCTCTTTTGCCTGACAAACAAAAAGATAGGCTTCGGATTACCCAGCAATCGCATCGCCATCATATTCCCGCTTTATTGGAGGCTTATAAAAAAATTAATGTCTATGTTGAGATTAGAGATTTTTTTGATGATTTGCCGCGGCGCATAAGGCGTGCGCATTTGGTGGTTTCACGGGCGGGGGCATCAACCATCAGTGAACTTAAAGTAATCGGCGCGCCCTCTATTTTAGTGCCATTGCCCGGATCATTGGATCAAGATCAAAGCCATAATGCCCGCGATCTGGCGCAACAAGGCGCTGCTTGGTTGATGATGCAAGATAGTTTCACCCCCGGGCGGCTGGCGGGGCGGCTTGAAGATGCTATGCTTCATTCAGATAGGTTGGCGCGCATGGCTGCCTGTGCGGCATCGCTGGGTGATAAGCGTGCGGTTGAAAAAATTTCGCAACTTGTTTTGACGCTTGCCACGCGTGGACAGATTGAAATAGATATATAAATCATATGCAGACGCGTCTTCACTTACATGATTTTATATCTCATCCGCACCGTAGCCATATTGTGCATATTATCGGCATTGGCGGCATCGGCATGAGTGGGCTTGCTGAAATATTGCACCGGCAAGGCGTGCATGTGCAAGGCAGCGATTTATCTGAAAATGCTAATATTCAACGCTTGCGTGATAGGGGAGTTAACATATTTATTGGTCATGCCGCACAAAATATTGATGGGGTTGGTTTGGTCTGTATGTCAAGCGCGGTTACGGCTGATAATGCTGAGGTAAAGCAAGCGCGCCTGCGCAATATTCCGATTATTCGCCGCGCCGATTTATTGGCCGAGATGATGCGTCCCTTTAAGAGTGTCGCCATATCAGGCACGCATGGCAAAACCACAACAACCGGTTTGGCAGCCGCCATATGCGCGGCCGGGAATATTGATCCGACCATTATTGCGGGTGGCATGATGACCGCGTATAAAAGCAATGTTTATCTTGGCAAAGGGCGATGGGCAATCGTCGAGGCGGATGAAAGCGATGGCACATTTTTGCACTTACCCGCTATGGTGAAAATTGTTACTAATATTGATCCCGAACATTTGTCACATTATGGCGATTTTGCGCATCTCAAATCTGCCTTTGTGACATTTTTACAAGACCTGCCTTTTTATGGGCTGGCGATTATTTGTAGCGATCATCAAGGCTTGCGTGAGCTGGCACGCCACGTTTCTGATCGCGAGATTGTGACCTATGGTCTGCAAGCTGGCGCGCAAATTAGGGCACTAAATTTGCGTGTTGAAGACAGCCTGCAGAAATTCGATATTGCGGTTGATGATACGCTGATTAAGGATTTTGCTTCCCCGCTTTTGGGTGACCATAATGTACAAAATGCTTTGGCGGCAATCACACTGGGGCTGGCTTTGGATATAGCGCCGGCAGATATAAAAACCGGGCTTATAGGTTTCGCCGGTATGGATCGGCGATTTACTTTAATTGGTGAATTTCAAGGCGCGCAAGTCATCGATGATTATGCCCATCATCCGGTTGAAATTGCCGCCGCGCTTGCGAGCGCGCGCGCTTTACAAAAGCGGGTGATTGCGGTGGTGCAGCCGCATCGCTATAGCCGTGTGCGCGATTTATTCGATGATTTTGTCGAGAGCCTCAAACAAGCGGATGAGATTATAATGTTACCCGTCTATGCCGCCGGTGAAATAGAGATTGCTGGTTTTACAGCGGCAGAGCTTGCAGCAGCTTTAGGGGTGGAGGTGACGAAAGAGGATGAGCTGGGCGATAGATTATCCGAAATCACACAAGACGATGATATTATATTATCTATGGGGGCGGGTAGTGTTTCGCAAATGATACGAGGGCTCATCGAATGAAGCAGATCACAAAAAATATGTTACCGCATGTCAGGGGTAAATATATTGAAGGGCAAAGGCTGGATGGGTTGACATGGCTGCGGGTTGGTGGCGCGGCAGATATTCTCTTTATGCCTGCCGATTCGCATGATTTGGCAGATTTCCTCGCCCATTGTGATGCCGATATTCCGCTTTACATATTTGGCGCGGGGTCAAATATTCTGGTTCGTGATGACGGCGTGCGCGGTGTGGTTATTCGGTTGGGTAAGGCTTTTGCGGCGCTGTCTTATGATGCCGAAAGCGGATTTATAAGCGCAGGTGCGGCCGTTTTGGATGCGGCAATGGCGCGTTTTGCGCTTGCGCATGAACGGGCGGGGCTTGCCTTTTTTAGCGGCATCCCCGGTGCGATAGGCGGTGCTTTAGCAATGAATGCGGGCGCATATGGGCAAGATACAAAAGCGGTTTTGGAAGCAGCGCATGGGTTTAATCGGCATGGTGAAGCGGTCAGCCTATCGGCGCAAGATATGCAATTATCCTATCGCTCAAACCCGATGGCGGAGGGGTTGTTTTTTACCCATGCCGTGTTCAAAACCCAAGCCGGTAAGGCGACTGAGATTGAAGCAGAGATGGATAAGATTATGCAATCGCGGCAAGATAGTCAGCCCGTGCGGGCGCGAACCAGTGGCAGCACGTTCAAAAACCCCTATGGTGCAAGCGGTGAACCGAAAGCATGGCAGCTCATTGATTCGGTGGGCGGGCGTGGGCTTCGCAAGGGCGATGCGCAATTTTCTGAACTCCATTGTAATTTTCTGATTAATCATGGGCAGGCCGATGCGCAAAGCTTGGAAGATTTGGGGCTGGAAATACAAGAGCGGGTGCGGGTGCAAAAAAATATTACCCTTGAATGGGAAGTCCGCCGGATTGGTGATCGCGGATAAGGAGAGCCACATGTCTAAGCCATTACATGTTGCGGTTTTAATGGGGGGATGGGCGCCCGAACGGGAGATTAGCCTCTTATCAGGGACGGCGTGCGCGGCCGCTTTGCGCGAAAAAAACTATCAGGTGAGCGAGGTGATAGTTGACCATAATATCGCCGCCCGATTGGCCGAATTGCAACCCGATATTTGTTTCAATGCCCTACATGGAATTGGCGGTGAGGATGGTGTCATTCAAGGTGTGTTGGAGACATTGCAAATTCCCTATACCCATTCGGGGGTGGCGGCTTCGGCGCTGGCGATGGATAAAATTCGGTCAAAAAAACTATTTGCGGCCGCCGGTATTCCGGTCGCGGCGGATGTGGTGATAGAGGTGGGATCGTTTGATGACCATCCGCTGCCGCCGCCTTATGTGATTAAGCCGATTAATCAAGGCTCGAGCGTTGGTATTTACATTGTTGAGGAGGGGCAAAATCATCTGCCGGTGATTGAGGATGCGTATTTTGCAGGCGGGATTATGGCAGAAGATTATATTACCGGTCGCGAGCTTACCTGCGCGGTGCTTGGTGATGAGGTGCTTGATGTGATGGAAATTATTGTGCCAGATGGCTGGTATGATTATCATAATAAATATACTAAGGGTCGCTCTCAACACATATTTCCGACCGATTTACCCGCCGCGCTGATTGAAGAGGTACGCGATTATAGTTGGCGCGCGCATCAAATATTGGGATGTCGCGGGGTGAGCCGTGCCGATTTTCGCTATGATGAAAATGGCAAAGGTCTGGTGATATTAGAGGTGAACAGTCAACCAGGACTCACCGCCTTGTCGCTGGTGCCGGATATAGCCGCGCATCGTGATATAAAATTTGCCGATTTGGTCGAATGTATTTTAAAGGATGCAGCATGCCAAAAGTAAAACCGTCCAGATTATCTATTCTTGCCTGGCCATATCGCGCAATATTATGGCTCGGGCGACTTATTTTCAGGTCGCGGTTTTCTTTCATCTTTATCACGATCATGCTGTTGATTGGTGGGGGGGGGTATTTTTATCTATCCGAACTGTCGCACGAAGGACGGGCACGACAACTTATGAATATAATGACTGCCAAGGCAGGCTTTGTGTTGCGTGATATCACACTGGAAGGGCGCAAGCGGACGCATTTGCAAGATGTTTTGGAAACCGTGAATGTAAAGCCGGGAACACCGATTTTTGCGATTAATTTAGCCCAATTACGTTCAGAAA
This sequence comes from Parvibaculaceae bacterium, assembly GCA_965199285.1. Lineage (GTDB taxonomy): Bacteria > Pseudomonadota > Alphaproteobacteria > RS24 > RS24 > CBDDGJ01. Next base: position 845,325 of record OZ240687.1, read on the forward strand.
TTGTTAAATTGCCCTGGGTGGCACAAGCGCATATTGCCCGAAGATTGCCAGATATTTTGCATATCACGCTGCAAGAGCATGAGCCTTTTGCCTTATTTTCGGATGGTAATAAAATTTCTCTCATTAATGCAGACGGCGAAATTGTCACTGAAAGCCATCTTGACTTATTCCCGGATTTGCTGGTTATTTCAGGCCATGGCGGACGCTTTAAGGCGAAAGAGCTAACCGAATTATTGGGAGATTTCCCAAGCATTGAAGCGCGCGTCATTGCCGCGCATTGGACGGGGCAAAGGCGGTGGACATTACGGCTTAATCATGGACGGCAAATTCTTTTGCCAGAGGTTGAGGTGAAAAACGCGCTCCGGCTTTTGAACATGCTCAATGAAGAAAATAATTTACTGGATAATGGTAATCAACCAATTGATCTGCGCGTTCCAAAACGTATCTATTTGCGTGGCTATTCTGAGGCAGATACGTGATTCAGCTTGATTTACTGCGATTGCGCAAACCGTCTGTGCAAGCTGCTCTTGATATTGGCAATCGCAAAGTCTGCTGCCTGATTGCCGAAGTGTCGCATAATCCTTTTCGGCTTTCGGTTTTGGGGTTTGCCCAAAAACGAACGCAAGGCTTTGCTGATGGTATGATCACAGATCAAGCCGCGCTTGAGACAACGATCTTAAGCGCCCTGGAAGCGGCTGAGAATATGTCACAAAGGCGGGTTTCACAAGCCGTGATTGGTTTTTCGACAAATCAGATGAAGGTCGAAAACACAATGCTATCTGTGCCCCTATATGGCAAGGCGGTGGATGATAAAATACTTTCACAGGCGATCGCCAGCCTCTATGGTGAATTTCCATCAGAGCAATATTTACTCCATCTTTTGCCAACCCAATATAATATAGATGGCAAAACCTATAATGATGATCCGCGCGGGGTTAAAGGAGATATCTTTCAGTTTTTGGCGTTATCTGTTAGCGTGCCGACATCTATGGTGCAGGCATTAGATCAGCTTGTCACCGCCTGCCATTTTTCTGCTCAGCAATTTGTCTATGCCCCTTATGTTGCCGGCCTTGCGGTTCTTGGTGAGGAGAGCAAACAGACAGGTCGGCTTGTGTTAGATATGGGGGAATGCAGCAGCCAGGCGCTGCTTTATTATAAAGGGCGGTTGGTCTATCATTATAAGGTTCACATGGGTGGGAAAGAGCTACGCGCGCGGATTGCGGCGCATTTTGGTGTTAGCACAGATGATGCGGAGCGCCTGAAAATACGTTATGGCAGCGTGCTTGCCGCCGCCGGTATGGATCATGAATATTTTGAGTTTCGCAATCATGAAGGGGAAACACGTGAAATTGTCCATCACGAATTAACCATGGTCGTGCGTCCCATTATTGACGATATTTTTGAAGCCATAAAGCAAGAATTGCAACATCAAAATCTCCTACACTTAATCGACTCGCCGGTTTTATTGACAGGAGGGGGTGCGCAATTCTCTGGCCTGGATACTGTCGTCCAGCAGATATTTGAAATAAATGCAGAAGTGGCCGTCTTAAATCATCTAAAGCAACAGCCAGATCCTGCCATTGGCACTTCTTTTGCAGCATGTTTGGGCGCTCTGATTTATGCGGATTATCAAAATAGCAATAAATTATCAGATTATTCTTTGCTTCGTCGCTTGGCAAAAATATTCAGATGATTTGAGTTCAGGAAATAATGAGTTAAGTATTTATAAGTATTTGCAAATATTTTTTATATTATTTATATATTTTGTGGTACTATTAAAACGAATCACTAGATATAGAATCGGTTTTAATAAAATAACTAGGGGGATATGATGACCATTCATTTGACCGTACCAGCAACGACAGAATTGAAACCACGCATAATTGTTATGGGCGTTGGCGGCGCTGGCGGCAATGCTGTTAATAATATGATTGTTTCAGGCCTGGAAGGGGTTGAATTCGTCGTTGCTAATACAGATGCGCAAGCCCTGGCGTTGAGTAAAGCCGATCGGCGGATTCAGATAGGCGGCAAGTTCACCGAAGGGCTAGGCGCTGGCGCAGATCCCGAAATAGGCCGCCAAGCCGCAGAAGAAAGTATTAATGAAGTGATGGATGTCGTGCAAGGGGCGCATATGCTGTTTGTGACAGCCGGTATGGGCGGTGGCACAGGCACGGGGGCAGCCCCTGTTATTGCGCGGGCAGCCCGAGAAATGGGGGTTTTAACGGTTGGGGTGACAACCAAACCATTTGAATTTGAAGGCACGAAGCGGATGCGGGCGGCTGAGACTGGTATTGCGGAATTGGCCGATGTGGTCGATACGCTGGTTATTATCCCTAATCAGAATATTTTCCGAATTGCGAGCCAGGAAACAACGTTCTCTGAAGCCTTTGCGATCGCCGATGAGGTTTTATATAATGGGGTTGCCAGTATTACTGATCTGATGGTGCGGCCTGGACTTATTAATCTCGACTTTGCTGATGTAAGACGGGTTATGCATAGTATGGGCCGCGCGATGATGGGAACGGGTGAAGCCAGTGGTGAAGACCGTGCCTTGAAAGCGGCAAGTGATGCAATCGCCAATCCCTTATTGGATGAAGTATCTTTAAGCGGGGCGCGTGGCGTGCTTGTCAACATTACTGGCGGCAATGATTTAGGGCTATATGATGTCGAAACGGCGGCAAATTATATCCGCATGGAAGTGGCTGCGGAGGCAGATATTATTGTTGGTTCGGCGATTGATGAGCGTCTCGATGGGTTGGTTCGCGTGTCTGTGGTCGCGGCGGGGCTTATGAGTGGAGATATGCAACAAATCACTCAAGACGATAATGATGGTTCAAAAGTGGTTAGTTTTGAACCTAAGCCATATTCTGAAGAAGGATATGATGAAGAGGTTTCATCCGAAACAGAAACGCCCGAAGATGATCCCACCGTAGAAGACACGACGATATATAACAAGATCCAGGTACCTCGAGTGGAAACGCCTGAAACAGGTCGCCATGGGCAGGATGTAAAGGACACAAACATACAGGAAGGTAATGTTCCGCGCTTTTTTACGCCTGGCCAGACGACGACAGAAACCGAAGTTCCAAAGCGGACACGCAGTTTCCTCAACCGCTTATTTGGAACAAAGCAGGATGATGTAAAAGTGGTGATTGAGCCATCACGTCCCGCTTCTGGTGAAACACCGATTATAGATCAAGCCGAGGAGCAAATATTAGAGCCGTCTAATTTGCCAAAAAGCCTTGCTAAGGATGAGCCTAAAATTTCTCACATTGATACTGAAATAGGTAATCTATTAACTGAAGATGAGGATAAAGATACGACTTTGGCAGAGCAAAAACAATCGCCGCGTGTAGCTCATGCATTGCAACAAGAGGAATCTCAACAAGCGCCGCAACGGGCGACAATGGAATTGAAAACAGAAGAGCTGGTTGAGACAGGCATCACAGATGCACAAATTGAACAGGCACAAATAACCGCCAAGACGACGGCGCATGATGAAGACTTACAAATACAGGAAACGCCGATTATATCAGCGCCGTCTGAACCGCCGGTCGTTGCCGAAGCGCAGGCCGAATTTGGTGGTATTTCAGTTGAAAGCCCGCCAATGCAGATCGATGAAATGCCCTCATTTCTAAAACGTTAGATTTTAGTCGCGCTTTGTAAATCTTTATTATAAGTAAAAAGCCATTATCCTGTTTTATCTAACCCCTATAATAGGGTGATGGTAAATAGGGGGGCTAAGCCTCTGGCTGTGTGGCCATTTCTCGTAAAATATCTAACATTGCATCGCGGGCAATATTTCCCATTTCATGAGTGATCCAGTCATCAATTTTTGGGGTTGTAATCTCAGCCATATTCCCATTGATCCAATCATCCATATGGGGAGCAGCAATATCGGCCATACGCTTATGAACCCAACTATTCACAACCGGGGTCGCAATATAACGCATCACCTCATAAAGATCATGTTCGATTTGCTGATGATCGAAGGTTTCGGGTGCTTCGGGGAGGGGCTGAATTGGTGAAGACTCGATTACGGGAGAGGAAGGCGTTTCCGCTTGCGTAAGGTCTTGCCGCAACGCGTTTACCTTTACTATAGACATATCAATATCAGGCAGCTCTCTATTTTCTAAAGCCGATAATTCGCTATCCCCGCTTTGCACAAGCGTCTGATACGCGTCTTCTGCTTCTTTCAACAGAAAATCAATTGAATTTTTGTGCTGTTGTGCTTTTTCTGATAGGCTCATAATTGATAATATGGTTTAACAAGAATGACTAGAATATTAACCTGATTCGAGTTAAGATATGGCAATATTCACGGAAAATGAATAAGCAGGGAGATTAAGTAAAATGAGTAAACCACAAGTCAAAGACGTATCTGGCGCGGTTGGCGTTGAGATTACCAATGTCCAATTAGGGGATGAGTTGAGCGATGCCGATTTCGATGTCATCCGCAATGCCTTTATCGAACATGGGCTGATTTTCTTTCGCGATCAGGAGCTGACACCCGAACAACATATCGCTTTTGCCGAACGCTGGGGCGAGATTAATATTAACCGCTTTTTTGCCAAAGTTGATGGCTATGAGAAAATCGCCGAAGTCCGCAAAGAGCCGGATCAAATCATTAATATTGGCGGCGGCTGGCATACTGATCATTCCTATGATGAAATCCCTGCTATGGGCTCTATTCTGCTCGCGCGCGAAACGCCCCCTGTCGGTGGCGATACGCTTTTTGCCTGCATGTATAAGGCTTATGAAACCCTCTCACCGGGCTTAAAACAAACATTGGAAGGGATGAAGGCTGTTCATAGTTCGCGGCATATATTTGGTGATAGCTCTGACTATTCGAAAGACTCTGAGGGGCGGCTGGGAAATCGCGAAAACGCCACTCAAGATGCGGTGCATCCGGTTATCATCACCCATCCCGAAAGTGGGCGCAAAGCGCTTTATGTAAACCCTGCCTTCACGCTTCATTTTGAGGGGTGGACGGCAGCAGAATCCAAGCCGCTTATGGATTATCTGTATAATCATGCCGCACTCATGGAACATACCACGCGCTTTAACTGGCAAGATGGCTCCATCGCTTTTTGGGATAATCGCTGCACCTGGCATTATGCGCTTAATGATTATCATGGCCAGCGCCGTTTAATGCATCGCATCACGCTTGAAGGCTCAGCCCTGCACTAAGCCTATCTGATTAAAATGCGCTTAAGCGATAAAAAAGCAATCATTACGGGGGCTGCTTCTGGCATAGGGGCGGCGACGGTTGAGCTATTTGTGCAAGAAGGCGCGCAGGTGGTGGCGGTGGATTTATCTGCCGATAGGCTGGTGGAACAGCATGGCAGCAATACGCAGATTATCTGTCTGGCGCAAGATGTGGCAGGCAAAGACGCACCCGAAACGATTATCAATGCCGCCATAAATGGCTTTGGCGGGGTTGATATTTTGGTCAATAATGCCGGTCTTGGCGCGGGCATCCCGGCCGAAGAGATGACACCAGAGATATGGCAAAGACAATTTGATGTCCACACGCATGGTTCATTTTGGTTGTGCCATGCCGCCTTCCCTTTTTTACAAAAATCAGCAGCCGGGCGGATTATCAATATCGCCTCAGTTATGGCGACGCATACTGATTATGGGCTGGCCGCCTATTGTGCAAGCAAGGCCGCCATTACTGGCTATACCCGCAATCTTGCGCTGGAATGGGGGAAATATGGCATCACCGCAAATTGCGTTCTGCCTGGTGCGATTTATACGGGCATGACAAATGCAAATTTTGATAATCCCGATATTGCGGCGGTATGGGCGAAGAAATCGCCGCTTAAACGGCTCGGGCAACCGCTTGATATTGCGCGCGGCATTTTGTTTCTGGCAAGCGATGATGGCGGCTTTGTCACCGGGCAAGACCTCAATGTTGATGGCGGCATGCTGCTGCGGACGTGAAGATTTATCGAAGGTTATACTGATATGTCTCGTGACGGATCCGAAACCACATTAGGCGCATATGTGCAGAATTGGCAAAACGCAAAACTGCCCGATAATATAGAGCAGGTGGGCGCGCATTGTAGCATCGCACCACTTCATCCAGAAAATGATGCTGCCGCTTTATTTTCAGCCTTCACGCAAGAGCCATATGAAAATATATGGGATTATCTGCCTTGGGGTCCTTTTCACGAATTTCCGGATTTCAGAAACTGGCTGCACGCGCTGTCAAAAAGAGAGGATTGTCGATTTTATACCATCAAAAAGAAGGATATAAATCGGCTATGCGGGGTGCTGGGCTATATGCGTATTTACCCTGAGCACGGGTCGATTGAAGTGGGTGGGGTTATTCTTTCCCCTATTTTACAAAAAACCATTGCCGCTACTGAGGCACAGTTTTTGATGATGAAATGGGCGTTTGAAAATGGCTATAGACGCTATGAGTGGAAATGCAATGCCCTCAATATGAAATCGCGCCGCGCGGCGCAAAGGCTTGGCTTTTCGTTTGAAGGCATATTTAGACAGGCGGCAATTCATAAAGGCCGCAATAGAGATACCGCCTGGTACGCAATTATTGATAAGGAGTGGCCAGCTCTTAAAGAAGCCTATGAGGCTTACTTTGAGAAAACGAATTTTACGCCAGCTGGTGTAAATATAAAACCACTTAGCGATTTTACCCGCCTCGCTCTATTTACGCTGGATCCTGCTCTATCTTCTGTATAGCGCTATCCCATTTTGTTTCTTCTTTGATTTTCTCCTCGTTCACAATATCTCTTCGCTCACGACAGCAAGGCTTGCGCTCCTCTTCTTTGCCGCCTCAATAAATTACTATGGTCAAAATCAAAACCGCCACCCGCAAGCAGTTGAAAAGCATATAAAAATGGATTATACTGTAGTGATGAATGAAACTGTAAATTTTGATACGCTGCAATATGCACGTGACCTACGCGAGGAAGGGTTCACCAAGCAACAAGCCGAAGGGCTGGCTAGGGTTCAGGCCAAATATATCGGATCCAATCTTGCGACCAAGCAAGATATAACAAACATTTACCATGAAATAAAAGATATTCGCCGTGAAATAAAAGATACTCGCCATGAGATAAGAGATATTCACGCTATTCTTGATAAAATGGATCAACGGATTGATAAAATGGATCAACGGATTGATAAAATGGATCAACGGATTGATAAAATGGATCAACGGATTGATAAAATGGATGAACGGATTGATAATACATTTAAGTGGGTTATTGGCGCAATATTTGCATCCATGTCTGTTACTGTTGGCATGGTTGGTCTTATGTTATATTTTTTTAGATAATCCTAGCAAAACAAATATAAGCGCTTAAGCCAATCCGCATTGACCAATTTCCCAACAAAACTCGATACTACTTACCAATCCCAGAAAGAATTTTTTCTGCCATTTTGCCGCGCGATTTGATTTTATTGCCCTTATAGGCTTTCGCATCTAATTGCTGATAATGTTGCGCGCGGGCGAGCGCCGCTTCATGTATGGTATTAAGGTCTGCCACTTCATGCACATAGCCTGCCTGTTCTGCCCCTTCAGGGTCATATAATTGCGCCCCCACCACAGCCGCATCATAGGCATTACGCGTAAGCCGATAGGAAGCAAGCTCAAGCCCATATTGCGGCAAAACCATGCCAATCGCGGTTTCATTAAGCCCGATTTTGAAATCACCCTTGCCAGCAATCACATAATCCGCCGCCAATAGCAGAAGCGCGCCGGCTGCCATCGCATGGCCAGTGGCGGCGATGATGACAGGTTTTGGAAAAATAAATAGACGCTGCAAAAATTCGCCGCCGCCATTAACCATGCGGATAACATCCTCCCGCGTGCCATTTTGCATGACTTTGAGGTTAAAGCCGGCACTTAGCACTCCCTCACGGCCAGAGATAAGCAGCGCCTCCGCATCCTTTTCGGCTTGGTCGAGCGCGGTTTGCAAAGCCTCTTGCATTTCAAAGCCAAGTGCATTTGCCTTGCCGTCATCCAGCTTAATATGGGCAATGCCATCTGTTATTGTGGTGGTTAGATAATCGGTCATATCGCCTCCTGTTTCATGTCTCTATCTATCATTATAATGGGGGGTGCGTTTTTCTAAAAACGCTTTTAGGGCTTCTTTATGGTCTTCAGTATTGGCGGTGAGGATTTGCTGCCGGTCTTCAAGCGCGATCGCATTGGCGAGGCTGCCCACATCAATATTCGCATTTAAGCCTTGTTTTGAAAGCCGCAAGCCCAAAGGCGTATTCCTTAACATATCATCGGCGAGCGATTGGGCTTCGGCCTCAAGCGCTTCCTCTTCCACCAGCTGTGAGAATAAGCCCAGCGCATAGGCACGTTCTGCATCCAAAAACCGACCCGTCAAGATAAGTTCTGCCGCCGCTGAAGCACCGATTAAACGGGGCAATAAATAACTTACCCCGACATCGCACCCCGTAAGCCCAATGCGGATAAAGGCAGCGTTCATCTTGGCAGCAAGCGTACCAATGCGTACATCGCTTGCCAACACCATCGCAAAGCCGCCACCGGCCGCCGCCCCATGCACCAGCGAGATAATCGGCTGCGGCGCATCGCGCATATATTGGATAATTTGCGCGACCCGATTTTGCACCCGCATGCCATCAGGAATATGACCTAAATCTTTTTCGGTTTGAAACGCTTCAGGCGAAATATCAAGCCCGGCACAAAAAGCCCGCCCCGCACCACGCAAAATCACCACCCGCACCTCCGATTGGCGTACCCGCAAGCTACCAAAATAATCCTGCAATTCGCGCATCATGATGGGGTTCATCGCGTTTAGACTATGCGGGCGGTCAAGCGTCAACCATTCAACCTGCCCTTTTGCTTCAACCCTTATCGTCTCATAAGGGGGTGGCTTTGGTGCAAAATTCTCATCCATATTCATATTCCCCTATTTATATATTTATAAAAGCTATATAGAAATATATTTTTTTGCTTGTAAAGTCTTTAAGCTATGCTAGCGTTCATTCAAAGGGAGATATTGTCATGAGCAGCGCCTTAAAAACTGAACCCGCATTTAGCCTTGAGAATTTTGATATTAGCAATCCGGATTATTTCGAGCAGGATATTGTGCTGCCGCATTTTGCACGCCTAAGAGCGGAAGATCCGGTGCATTATTGCGATTCACAAACCTATGGTCCTTATTGGTCGATCACTCGCTATAAGGATATTGTTGAGGTTGATACTAATCATAAAATCTTTTCCTCTGCCAATCATTTTGGCGGCGTGGTGATTGCTGATGAGATTACCAATGACCCCGAAAATGGTTTTCAGATTGAGAATTTTATCTCGATGGATCAGCCCCGGCATGCCAACTATCGCAAAGCCGTACAACCAATTGCCTCCCCCCCGAGTATTGCATCTATGGAAGCGCTTATTCGGGAACGTACGCAAGACGTGTTGGATGAGCTGCCGATCAATCAGGAATTTGATTGGGTGGCGCGCGTATCCGTTGAGCTAACCACAAGAATGTTGGCCACTCTATTTGATTTTCCTTATGAAGATCGGGCGCTTCTTACCCGGTGGTCAGATATTACCACCGCAGAGGGTGATTCTGATCTGGTCGAAAGTCAGGAGGCGCGCATCGCTGAGCTGATGCAATGTCTGGAATATTTCACCCGCCTCTGGAATGAGCGCGTCAATGCTGAACCAAAATTTGATCTGGTCTCGATGCTGGCGCATGATCCCAATACGCAAAATATGACGCCTGAACAATATCTTGGCAATCTTCTGCTGCTGATTGTCGGCGGCAATGATACCACCCGTAACTCTATGTCTGGTGGGATTTTGCAGATGCATAAAAATCCGGCACAACGTGAAAAGCTGAATGCCAATCCGGCGCTGATCGATAATGCGGTGCAAGAGATTATTCGTTATCACACCCCCTTGCCGCATATGCGCCGCACCGCCCTTGCCGATTATGAGCTCGGCGGCAAGCAGATCAAAAAGGGGGATAAAGTTGTCATGTGGTATTATTCTGGCAATCGGGATGAAGATATTTTCCCGGATGCCAATCGTTTTGACATCACCCGTGAAAATGCCAATCGGCATTTATCTTTCGGGTTTGGGATTCATCGCTGCATGGGGCTAAGATTGGCAGAACTGCAATTACGGATATTGTGGGAAGAAATTCTCAATCGTTGGAATCGTGTTGAAGTGATCGGTTCCCCAAAGCGTCTGCGCTCCAATTTTGTGAATGGTATCACCGAAATGAAGGTGAAATTGCACCCGTAAGCGATATCTTTGACATAAATATCACCCCATACATAAAGCAGCCAACCATAGATAATTGTAAATAATAGTTTTGCATTATCTGCTTTACATTGTTTTTGGTTTTGTTATCATAAAACTGTCATATAAGATGAGGAGGATCAGAATGACGATATTTAATCATAAAAAAATTGCGGCGCTTGGCGTATCCGCAGCGATGCTTTTGGGCACGTCTGCTATGGTACAAGATGTGATCGCGCAGGATGCGGTAGAAGAAGTGGTCGTAACGGGGTCATATATTAAGCAAACCCCAAGTGATGCCACCATTCCGGTGGATGTCACCAATCAGGAAGATTTATTTAACCTTGGCAGCCCCACTGTGGTGGAATTGGTGAAAAACCTTGGCGTAAGCTCAGGAACAGATGGGGAGACCAACCAGTTCACCTCTAATGGGCTAGAAGGCACATCAAATATTAACCTGCGCGGGCTGGGGCCTGGTCGTAACCTGGTTCTGTTAAATGGCCGCCGCAATGTGTTTCACACTGTGCCGGTTGCGGAGCAATCGCAGCTATTTGTAAATATCAACTCTATTCCTTCAATCGCTATTCAACGTCTCGAATTGTTGAAGGATGGGGCAGCCGCAACCTATGGTTCGGATGCGATTTCCGGCGTGGCGAATTTTATCACCCGCTCAGATTTTGAGGGGGTAGAGGTCACCGCCAGCCATAAAGAGATTCAGGATTCTGATGGGGATCAGGAACTTGGCCTGATTTGGGGACATAGTTTCGGGGCGACACATATTGTGGCAAGTTTTAGCCATATCACCCGTAATCAGCTGAAAGTGACAGACCGTAAATGGGCATACCGTCCTTTTTCACAAAACCCAAGCCCTGGCGGTTGGTCAGGGATCCCAAATCCAGGGGCAATTTTTACCCTTGATATGTTTCCAGTTGCGGGGATAACAGATGTAGTGCCTGGTGGAACATATGGTTTTGCAAGTACGATCACTGTTGATCCGAATTGTCAGGCAATGACGGGGCTTACCGCTTCTGAAAGAGGGTTTTGCCGTTATCATTATGCCAGTTTTGATAATCTGATTGAAGAGGAAGAGCGTAATAATTTGTTTATTGAATTCTCTCGTGATTTGGGCGATGGGTTTGAATTATCAGGTGAAATCCAATATGCGGATGGCAATGTTCCGAATTGGGCAACTTCGCCAACCTATCCGCCACAAGTGCTTTTTGATTTTTCTGAGACAACAGGGCGCTGGATATATGCTGATAATCCAGGATTGATCGATATGGCGCGGCAGTTTAATGGAACCGCAGCAGGTGATATTTACAATACACTTGCTGATGCAGATTGTGACCGCGCAACCGATGATCATGGGTGTCGGCGCGCGATATTCTTCGGCCGCCCTGCCGGTACAGGCGGTATTTTCGGTGGCAAAGCAGAAGATCGTGGCTATCGTGATTATGACACGTCCCGTGTTGTTCTCGCCTTAGAAGGAGAAGCGACAGAAGGTATCGATTTCAACGCCTCTGTTTTATGGTCACATACGCAAAGCGTGAGCGTGAGTTATGATACTTATGTTGAACGTTGGTCAGCTGCTTTTGAAGGCTATGGCATTTGCGGCCGGAAGGCAAAAGATGCTGGCACAGAACCAGGAACGGGGAATTGTCAATTCTATAATCCTTTCTCAAATGCGATTGAAAAAGCGGTTAACCCGTTGGCAACAGCCGAAATGCAGCAAGAAAATCCAACCTATAATGCAGATGTTGCGAATTCTGACGAATTAATGGCATGGCTGAAATATGGGCTTGGGACTGATATTACGTCTAAATTATTTGTTGCCGAAACGGTTTTCACCGGCGAATGGAGTGAGAATATTGCTTGGGCAGCCGGGGCACAGTTTCGTGAAGAATTTTATAATTCGCGGCCATTTGACGGCAATAATCTGAACATTAACCCTTGTATTACGGATGCAGAGAATGAACGCTTCCGGGCTACCGGTGTTGCTTATGATGCCGAAGCCGCACAATGTGATAATGGTACTCTTGATAATACGAATGATGATTATTCAGGTGCAGGGCAGTTCGCATTTCTAGCCGGCAATACTGGTATTGATGGTGACCAAAGAATCCAAGCTGTATTTGGTGAATTGGCCATTCAGGTGACTGATGATTTGGAATTACAACTGTCAGGGCGTTATGAGGATTATGTTGACACTGTTGGCAGTACGCTTGATCCGAAAGTGGCTTTCCGCTATCAGGCAAGTGATAATATCGTTCTACGCGGTTCCGCCTCTTCAACATTTAGAGGGCCAACCATTAACCAAACCGGTGGCCGTTCAACGACGCTATCATTTGTAAATAGCACAAGTGCGTTTAAGGCGGTTGATACGTTGGGAACCCCTAATTTGAAGCCTGAATCAGCAGAAACATTAAATCTAGGTCTTGTATTTGACTTTGATGATCTGGTTACAGATGCAGATAATATTTTCCTATCGGTTGATTATTGGCGGTTTGATTTTACCGACCCCATTATTAAAGAGAGCTTTAACGACCTTGTCGGTGCTGCTTTTAATGCGGATGGTACGATCAAAGATCAAGCGCTTGTTGATGAACGTTTCACACTTTCCTCCTCTTCTAGTACCCCAAGTTCTCGTGATATTGAGCGGATTAAGGTACGGATGATTAATGGTCCTGACATTGAAACAGATGGGATTGATTTGAGCTTCCGCTATACGAAAGATATTTATGCAGGAACAGCTGAAATTTCTTATCAGCATAATCATGTTAGAAATTTCGATGTTGGTAAAGGCCAGTATAATGAACCTTTTGAAGCTGTTGGAGACCTCAATCATGACGTTGATTATTTGCGATCCATGCCGAAAAACAGATCTAAACTCGGCATTAAATATTCACTGGAAAATCAGCTCTTTAACCTAGTGGCAAATTATACCGGTACATATAGGGATCGTCAGTTAACAGCTGCGCGTCACCCTGACGGCACGCTGCGGACAAGTGATGAAATAGAAGATCATACGACCTTTGATTTTCACTATAATGTCTCGCTTGGTGAAATGGCCGGTGGGGCGGATACGGCTCTATGGTTGTCAGTCTATAATCTGACGGATGAGGATCCACCATTTGCAACACTTGATTTGAATTATGATCCCTATACCCATAACCCATTTGGGCGTATGGTTAAGATTGGGGTGAAACATAAATTCTAATCTAAGATCATAATTTTAACAAAATATAAAGGGCGGTTCATCTTGTGTGAGCCGCCCTCTTCTTTTCACCATTTTCTTTTTGTTCCCGCTTTTTTATCACCTTTTTATCCCCGCTACTTTCAACAGCGATATATTATGATAAGCGATAAAGGAGTTCCGTGACGATGATTGATAAGATCCTCACCCCCGCAATTGCGCAGCCGATTGAAGCGGTCGGCAATGTGCTTGATGAATTATTTACCTCTGATGATGAACGGCTGGATAAAAAAATTATTTTACAGCGCCTCGCCATGCAGCCACAAATCGCACAAACCGAGATAGCGAAGCTGGAAGCCAGTCACCGTAGTCTTTTTGTCGCCGGTTGGCGGCCTTTTATTGGCTGGGTTTGTGGTATCACGCTCGCCTACTCATATATTTTAAGGGATATTATGATATGGCTGTTCGATGCACAGGGCATGCCTGCACTTGATCACGAAACATTAACCACCCTGCTTTATGCGCTATTGGGATTAGGCGGGTTTCGTAGCCTTGAGAAAATACAAGGCCGCTCGAAATAGATTTATTCTGCCGCAATCGCTGGCGCGGCATTGCGGACATCCTCGCCAACATGATCATTAAATTTCTCAAAATTGGCGCGGAACATACCGACAAGTTTTTGCGCTTGCGTATCATACGCCGTCTTATCCGCCCATGTATTGCGAGGTTGTAGAATGGTTTCATCAACGCCAGGCACTAAAACCGGCACCTCAAAGCCAAAATTTTCATCCCGCGTAAACTCAACCTGATTAAGGCTGCCATCAAGCGCGGCAGAGAGGAGTGCGCGGGTTTCCTTAATCGGCATGCGATGGCCAATGCCATAAGCACCGCCCGTCCAGCCCGTATTGACGAGCCAACACGACACGCCATGCTTGGCGATAAGCTCCCGCAATAAATTGCCATAAGCGCTGGGGTGACGCGGCATAAAGGGTGCACCAAAACAAGTTGAAAATGTCGCTTCTGGCTCGGTCACGCCTTTTTCCGTACCGGCCACTTTTGCCGTATAGCCAGATAGAAAGTGATACATGGCTTGGCTCGGTGTCAAACGCGCAATCGGGGGCAGAACCCCAAACGCATCCGCCGTGAGCATGATAATGGTTTTCGGATGCCCCGCACAACCAGTTTCAGAAGCATTGGGAATAAAAGAGAGCGGATATGCGCCGCGTGAATTTTCCGCTAGCTGATTATCATCAAAATCCAACACCCGCGTATTTTCATCCATCACCACATTTTCCAGCACCGTACCAAAACGCTGTGTGGTGGCATAAATTTCTGGTTCAGCCTCGGCTGACAAATTAATCATTTTCGCGTAACAGCCGCCTTCAAAATTAAACACGCCGGTTTCAGACCAGCCATGCTCATCATCACCAATCAGAACCCGATTTGGGTCGGCAGAAAGCGTTGTTTTGCCAGTACCACTAAGGCCAAAAAACACCGCCGAATCATCCGTCTCGCCAACATTTACGGAACAATGCATGGGCATCACCCCTTTTGCTGGCAGGGTGTAATTCAGCATAGAGAAAACAGATTTTTTAGTCTCACCCGCATAAGATGTGCCGCCAATAAGCACGATTTTTTGAGCAAAATTAACCGCGATAATGGTGTCGGTGCGCGCCCCATGACGGGTAGGATCAGCCCGGAAACTCGGCAGGTTTATAATCACAAATTCGGGGTCAAAATCGGTAAGCTCTTCCGGTTTTGCTTCAATCAACAAATTCTGAATGAATAAAGAGTGCCACGCAAGCTCGGTGATTATCCGCGTTGGAAGGCGGTGAATGGGATCGGCACCACCAAATAAATCTTGCACAAATAGCTCTTTTCCCTCTGCATGAGCGAGCATATCGGCATGCAATGCCTCAAATTGGGTAGGCGTGATGGATTTATTATTATCCCACCACACATTATCTTCGGTCGTTTCATCGCGGACAATAAACTTATCTTGTGCCGAACGCCCTGTATGCTGGCCGGTTTTTACGCGTAAAGCCCCTTGCGCTGTGAGCTCTGCTCCCTCACGGGCAAGCGCAAACTCATAAAGCCGCGCCGGTTGGTGATTCCAATGCACGGCTTTTATGTTTTTGAACCCTTGTTTGTCTATTCCGTTTGAACTTTTTAACTGTCCCGTCTTTTGCATAACACCCTCACCTATATCTTGTTTTTAACACCCAAATAACGGATTTTTTGACTTTTCTGTCACGCTTTTACCATTTTTAGCATTTTAATCTTAACTTGGCTACCGCTACCTCCTCAGAGTTTTGCCATATCCGCATCTTGCGGTGAATATATTCATATTCTAATATAAGTGCAATATGATCGCCCTATTGCAAACATAATTATGTGAATAAATCGGCATCGACACACAGGAAATAAAGATGGAAAAAGTTGTTTTGGTAGATGATGAGGCGGGCATTCTCACCTCGGTAAGATTAGCGCTTGAAGCGGAGGGGTTTTCGGTGCGCAGCTATACAGATGGCACAAGTGCGCTCGCGGCTTTGGATAAAGAGAGTGCGGATATTGGCGTATTTGACATTAAAATGCCGCGTATGGATGGGCTGGAATTGCTGCGCCGTTTGCGTAAAACCAGCCAAATGCCGGTCGTGTTTTTAACCTCAAAAGATGAAGAAATTGACGAGGTTTTTGGCCTCCGCATGGGGGCGGATGATTATATCACCAAGCCCTTTTCGCAACGTCTCTTGATTGAACGTTTGCGTGCCGTCTTGCGGCGCACCCGCGCGCGCGCGAAAGGGCAACCTTACTCTGATAAAAACCAGCTTATTGAAGGGGATTTGGAGGTTAATATTGAGCGGCATGAATGCTTATGGAAAGGCCAAGAAGTTAATCTCACGGTTACCGAATTTTTAATTTTGCAAGCGCTTGTTGAACGTCCCGGAACCGTGAAAAGCCGTGATGCGCTGATGGATGTGGCTTATGATGAGAATATTTATGTTGATGATCGCACGGTTGATAGCCATATTAAAAGATTGCGGCGGAAATTCCGTGCGGTTGATGACGGTTTTGAGGCGATTGAGACGCTTTATGGGGTTGGCTATCGCTATCGGCAGGCATGATTAAAAAAGATTTTTCAGCGATTGCGCCCTTTTTATCGATCCGCCACGCCATTATAAAGATATGGCAGGCGATCAGACACCCTTCAATCGCTCTCCGGCTTGTATTATTAAACATTATCGGACCGCTTATTTTTGTGCTTGGGGTGCTGGCATTGAGCGAATCACGGCAGGCTCTGGCGACCGCTTATCAGGAAAATATGTTTATCCAAGCGCGGATGATTTCTGGTGCTTTGGTCGTCACCGCAAATGAACAGCAAAGGCGCGGTATTTTTAGAGATAGTCGTGGGTTTTCTGGCCGTCCCTTTATTCCGCATTTGCCGCCGCGAGACTCAGAAATGATTTTGAAATCGCTGGTTAGAATGTCTGATGTACGGGCGCGGCTTTATGGCCGTGACGGGCGGCTTATATTGGATAGCGCCCTGTTTGCAGACCGAAATGAGGTTATTCGCCGTGAATTATCACCACTGGAGGATGAATCTTCTGGTCTTATTGCCTCATTCTGGTCTTTTTGGCAGGGGTTAGGACGGGTTGATTTCTCCCGCATGCCGCTTTTGTCGGAGGCCGAAGCGCGTAGCGGGATCTCGCTCAAAGAAGTGCGCAATGCGCTGGCAGGGCATGAAATGGGGCTGTTGCGGCGCGATGAACAGGGGCGTGATATTGTCACGGTCGCCGTGCCTGTACAGCGCTATCGGGCGATCGCCGGTGTTCTCATGCTCACTTCAAAACCCGGCGCGATTGATGAAATCATTTATCAAGAGCGGATGGCGATTATTGAATTATTTCTCATCGCCTTAGGGGTGAGCCTGTTTATCTCTATCTTATTGGCGCGCGCGATTGCGCGCCCCTTACGTCGCCTCGGGCAAGCCACGCAAAATTTTCATAAAACCATTGGCCAACTTCCCGGTGCGGAGACAATACCAGATTATTCTACCCGCCATGATGAGATTGGCGACTTATCCAAAGCCTTGCGGGAAATGGTTGGTCAACTTTTGGCGCGGATTAATATGATTGATCATTTCGCCGCCGATGTGGCGCATGAGCTGAAAAATCCGCTGACCGCGCTTTATAGTGCGGTGCAAAGCCTGCAACAGGCAAAAACCGCAAAAGAGAGAAAAGAGCTAATTGACATTATCGAACAGGGTGTGCATAGATTGAACCGCCTCATCTCTGATATTTCTAACGCCACCCGATTAGACGCTGAACTATCGCGCGATATTATGCAGCCCTTTCATATGAATGCATTTATTGATGAAATTGGTCATTTAATGGCTGATCTTCACGATCATATCACGCTTGAGATTCATGATGATACAGATAAGGAGATTATGTATCACGGTCAAAAACAGCGTATCGGTCAGATTGTTGAAAATCTGATTAGCAATGCGGTGTCATTTTCACCACTTAGAGGGAGAGTGACATTGCGGTTACAGGCAGATATCAAATCTATCCAAATTAGTGTGACAGATGAAGGGCAAGGGCTGATTACGGGCACAGAAGAAAAGGTTTTTGAACGCTTTTACACGGATCGTCCGCATAATACACAAAAAAACCCACAACAGATTACCCATTCTGGCTTAGGGTTATCGATTGCGCGGCAAATCGCGCACGCGCATGGTGGTACGCTTACCGCCATCAACCGGCCAGATCGCTCTGGTGCTTGTTTTACGCTGCATTTGCCCATAATGTAATCAATATGACGATCCATCATGCAAATGCGGTTTATTGGCAACAAGGCGCGGTGCTTATTCGCGGCGCTTCAGGGGCAGGGAAATCTGATTTAAGTTTGCGGCTTATTGAACAATGCGCGGCGCGGTTGATTGCTGATGATCGAGTCGATATGCAGGTCAAAAAAAATACACTTATGGTTATGGCGGTTCCCTCTTTACAGGGCTTGCTTGAAGTTTATGGGCTGGGCATCCTACGGCTGCCGGCGGAAAAAATATATTCCAAACCCGCCCCCTTACGCTTGGTGGTTGATTTGGTAAATCCAACAGAGCAAGCCCGTATTCCAGAACCGGATTTTGCAAATTTGCAGAATATTGACATCCCTCTCTTGTCACTTGACGGACAGGTCGCAAGCGCGCCTTATAAAATTCACATGGCCTTATTAAGCATCGGCCAGACAGGGTTTTCTAATGATGGCATCATCCAGCTATAAGTTTTGCTTGCGTCCAGAGCTGCAAACAGGCACAGTATAGCCAGCAGGAGGCAGATATGATCGGGATTGTTATTGTCACGCATGGGCGCTTGGCGGAAGAGTTTCGCACCGCGATGGAACATGTGGTCGGTGCGCAAGAGCAAGTTGCAACCATTTGCATTGGGGCTGATGATGATATGGAACAAAGGCGAGAGGATATTATCGCGGCGGTAAACCAAACCGATCAGGGTGATGGGGTTATTTTACTAACCGATATGTTTGGCGGCACGCCTTCCAATCTCGCTATTTCATTATTGGAAAAAGGGCGGGTTGAAGTTTTGGCGGGCGTCAATCTACCCATGTTGATTAAGCTTTCCAGCATTCGCAAAACCATGAATATGCAAGAGGCCATCACCGCTGCCCGCGATGCGGCGGTGAAATATATTTCTGTTGCCAGCGAAATTTTAACCGGTGCATGAAAAAATTATGTTACAAAAAACAGTATTAATTGTGAACCGGCGGGGCTTACATGCGCGTGCCTCCGCCAAGCTGGTTAATCTAGCAAGTGAATTTGAGGCAATGGTCTTTGTTGAAAAAGATGGCGAACGGGTAAGCGCCCAATCAGTTATGGGGTTGATGATGCTCACCGCCACTTGCGGATGTGAGGTCACACTTTTTGCCGATGGCGCGCAAGCAGAAACCGCCCTTGCCGCCGTAACCGCGCTCATAGAACGCGGCTTTGATGAAGAAGATTAGCGTAAAGATTATAAATCCGCAGAAATAGATGAAGAAGATTAGCGTAAAGATTATAAATCCGCAGAAATAGATGCGGCTCAAATCTCCGGTCATTAATAAGTCATATTTGCAAATATCGTGAAATGTGATACATTTGAGACGTTATAGAAATTGCGATTCATGAAATGGAAATGATATGAGTAAGACAGAACAGGTAAGAGTTCGGTTAGAGCCGCATGTAAAGCAAGAAGCCGGGGAGATACTTGCCGCGCTTGGATTGACAATGTCAGATGCGGTATCGCTTTATATGTGGCAAATTATCCAGCATAGAGGGCTTCCCTTTGACATAAAGCTCCCGAATAAAGAGGCGCGTGAAGCTATGGATGAGTTAGACCATGGCAATGGCGAAACCATGGCTTTTGAGAGTTTTTCCCAATCTCTCAAAGATTGATTAATGAGATTAATCACGCAAAGTACAAAATTCAAGCGTGACATAAAGCGTGGCCTGGATATGGATAAATTATCGGAAGTTGTGCAGCTTCTGGCAAAAGGTAAAGATTTACCTGCCCGCCATCACCCACATAAGCTCTCCGGAAACTATAAACATTTTGGGAATGTCATATTATGCCAGACTGGTTATTAATCTATAAAACTGACGCTAAAAATGTTTTCCTCGCCGCGACCGGTTCGCATAGCGCTTTATTTGACTAGCCAGGCTCCTCATTACCACCGATTATTTTAATATAGGGGGTAGCAAAAACCGGTATATTGGAAGTCTATACCACACAAGAATAGATATGGCTCAATCGCAGGTCACGAATCCACCTCTAAGATAGAGGTGAACACAAAGCGCCCTTACTAATCTTTTTTAATGCGATATTTTTCGTGGCAGGATTTGCAGGTTCCGCCAAGCGCGCGAGCGGCCGCCATTGTTGCGTCCGAGTCGCCAGACCGCGCGGCGGCGGCAAGTTTTTGCGCCGCTTTACGATTGGCATTGGCTTTATCGGTAAAATCAGAAAAATCATCCCATATGTCTGCCCGTGCGCCTTCGCTTTTGCTTCCCCTAGGAAATGCGGCCGGTATGTCGCCCGCCCATGCCGCCATATAATCAGCCGCTGCCGCTATGGTAGCTAAATCATTATTGGGAAGATGCTTCCTAAATACGGCTTGGATTTCAGAACCAGATTTTTTGAATTTGGAAACCCGTTCTTCAATCATATCCGCTGTGGCGCTGGCAAAAGGCAAGGCAAAAGCCAACACTGATAAGAATAATGCGATTGCATAATGTCTCATCATCCTAATCCCGATAAGAAGGGTCAAGCCGGTCGAGTTTGCGTAACAGAGCCGGCCATGCCAGCCCGCCAAGTCCTGGTTCAAACATGGATTGGCTTTGCCCTTCAACCACGTGATTAACCTCTTCTTTTGGCCAATAGCATTCGCCTTGTGCAAAGGCCGCCACTTGAACCGCACAAGCGCGCTCGAGAAAATACATGCCCATAAAGGCGGTGGGGCAATCTTGTCCAACCGCCAGCGTGCCATGATTGCGCAAAATCATTAAGTGCTTATCACCAAGATCAGCAACCAAACGCGGACACTCATCATGGTTTAGCGCCACCCCCTCATAATCATGATAGGCAAGATGCGGCGTCACCAGCATGGATAATTGATTAAGCGGTTTCAAACCATCCTTATGGCTGGAAACAGCCACCCCATCATCCGTATGCAAATGCAAAACACAATGCGCATCTTCACGTCCGGCATGGATGGCAGAGTGGATGGTAAAGCCCGCCGGATTAATGAAATAAGGCGTGTCCATCAAAATATTGCCGTCAAGGTCAATCTTCACCAAAGATGAAGCGGTGATTTCCTCAAATAACATGCCATAAGGGTTAATCAGAAAATGATGTTCCGGCCCTGGTATGCGGGCGGAAATATGGGTAAAAATCATATCATCCCAACCATACATTGCCACTAAGCGATAACAGGCGGCAAGGTCTACCCGTAATTGCCATTCTTCATCACTGACTTGCTCACGGACGGACGGAATTTCTACTGCTGCTGACATGTCTATCTCCCTTTTTTGTCCTGTGATTGTCTATTTTTATGTGTCATTTGTCAAGTTATTCTGGCGGCAAGCTATTCTTGTGCCAAGCTATTCTGAAATAAGACAATTTTGCACTGCCTGTTGCCATTGGGCGTAAACCTCATCCCGCGCGGCGACAGATATTTGCCCCCTAAATTGCCGGTCGCATTGCCATATTGTGCTTACCTCATCGAGCGACCCATAAATGCCAGCTTGCAGAAACGCCAAAAATGCCGCCCCTTGTGCGGTGGTTTCGGCAATCGCGGCGCGGTTAATTTCAACGCCCGTCATATCGGCAAGATTTTGCATCAGCCAATTATTGGCGGTCATGCCGCCATCCACCCGCCATATATCTGGTGGCTTAAGACCCACCGCTTTCATATCCGCCGCGATGGCATGCAATAAGTCACGGCTTTGCAAAGAAACCGACATTAAAGCGGCACGGGTAATCTCGGCCTTTCCATCGGCTTGCGCGAGCCCGATAATGGCGGCACGCGCCTGTGCATCCCAATAAGGCGCGCCCAATCCGGCAAAAGCAGGAACCAGCATGGCTTGCGTGTTTGGATTGGCAGCACGCGCCAGCGCTTCGCTTTCGCTTGTATCGGTAAAAAATTTTAGCTTGTCGCGCAAATATTGCATAATCGCGCCGGCCATAAAAATACTGCCTTCAAGCGCATATGTCACCTTGCCCGACAGACGATAAGCGATGGTTGTGAGCAAGCGGTTTTGTGAAAGCGGCGCCGTATCGCCGGTATTGGCAAGCATGAAGCAGCCAGTTCCATAAGTGGATTTGACCATACCAGGTTCAAAACAAGCCTGCCCGATGGCGGCTGCTTGTTGGTCTCCGGCAATGGCAAGAAGCGGCAAAGGCGTACCCAATATATCGGTTTCGCCAAATTCCGCCGCCGAGTCTTTGACCTCTGGCAGAATTGTGGAGGGAATATGAAACAGCTTCAGCAGTGCCTCATCCCAGCATTGGTCGTGAATATTATAAAGGCTGGTGCGCGCCGCATTGGTGGCATCGGTAAGATGGTGTTTACCATTGGTCAGCCGCCAGATGAGCCAGCTATCAATCGTTCCGGCCGCAATATCGTTAATATCAGTATCGGTATTTTGCAGCAGCCATGAAATTTTACTGGCTGAAAAATAAGGATCAAGCAAGAGGCCGGTTTTATTTGTAATGGTGGCCTCATGCCCCTGTTCTTTGAGCGCCGCGCACATATTTGCGGTGCGCCGATCTTGCCAGACAATCGCCCGATGCAGCGCCTTGCCGGTTTTTTTATTCCATAAAACACATGTCTCACGCTGATTGGTGATGGCGATTGCGGTGATTTTTTTACGCCCCATTTGCTGATAGGCTTGTTTCATTGTGGTGATAACGCTTTGCCATATTTCTTCCGCATCATGTTCCACCCAGCCATTTGCGGGATAATATTGCGGAAATTCTTGCGATGCGCGCGCCACGATGTCGCCATGTTTTGCAAACACAAAGGCGCTACTGCTGCTGGTGCTTTGGTCGATCACCAATATATGCGGGTCACTCATATAGATACTGTAAAATTTTATTTTTACATGGTAAAGATATGAAATGAAAATCGAGAGTAAAAAAATTGCCTTCATTGCGTCTGAACTTGCGGATGCACAAGATGCGGCTGCTAAATTGCAAAGCCGTTATCACGGTGTTGACGCGGCGGATGCTGATCTTATTGTCGCTTTGGGTGGCGATGGGCTCATGCTGCAAACTTTGCACAGCACCATTCATAAACGGGTTCCGATTTTTGGCATGAATTGTGGATCGGTTGGGTTTTTGATGAACCGCTATGATGAAGAGGGGTTACCTGAACGTCTGGCGGCGGCGAATATGACGCTGCTGCGTCCTTTACGAATGCAAGCGCGCACCGCAAATGGCGATATGCACGAAGCCTTAGCGATTAATGAAGTGTCTTTGTTACGGCAAAGCGCGCAAGCCGCCAAGCTGGAAATCGAGGTTGATGGTCGGGTGCGGATGGATGAGCTGATTTGCGATGGTGCTTTGCTCGCCACGGCGGCCGGAAGCACCGCCTATAATTTATCGGCGCATGGACCAATTTTGCCGATTGATGCGCCGCTTTTGGCGCTTACCCCTATCTCGGCATTTCGCCCCCGTCGCTGGCGTGGCGCATTATTGTCAAACCGGGCGCGGGTTGTGATCAATGTGCTTGAAGACGAGAAACGTCCGGTAAGCGTGGTTGCCGATCATAGCGAATTTCGCAATGTGGTAAGCGTTGAAATTGTACAAGACCATAATATTGATTTAATCATGCTGTTCGACCATGACCGTAGTCTTGATGAGCGTATTCTGACAGAACAATTTATGCCTTAAAACTTTATAGGTTCTTAAAATTTTATAGGAAAGCGCAATTCAATAATCGTTACATCGCGACCTCCCCGGTTGAAGCGGAAATTACTATTACCATGGGTGAGCCTTATCTGCGCCTTTGGATAAAAGGGCAATTGGTCTTCAATATAATAAAGATGCTCCCGATGTGCTTCTGCAATCGTGGCCGGGTAATAATCACGAAGCTCATAGCCAAAAGTGATACCATTATGCCAGCCAAATTCGATACTGCCGCGTAGCTCGTTATATTCACGCTCGCCATCATTGGCATATTGCGATGAAAACATCTGGGTAAACTTCCATTCCGGCGTATAGATCTGATCCGCAAAATGCAATGCGACAATCGCTCCCTCACTATGAAATCCATCATAAGAACGGACAAACAGGTTGAATTCTGTCGTCGCCCTTTTTTGCCGTTTTATATTGATATCAGTCATATTTTTCAAAACCCAATGGCTGAAAAAGGGGAGTGGCATTCCAAATCTTACATATTTGTTTTTTCGCCGGAGGCCAATTTCATGACTATAATGCGAAATATCAATATCCAACCCCTCAATCCGACCATGAAAGATTTTTCCTGTAAGTGTGTAGTGGCGTAACCAGCCATATTCAATATAAATTTCCTGCGTTTTAAGGTCGATCCGTTCAGAAAATCTTAAACCCTCTGCCCGCGCATCCCCTATGATACTGCCAAACTCACGAATCCGTATCTCGCGCGCCTGTTGATATTTTAAGCTTATTTGTGCTTGCCCCACCGGCTGCAACCAGGCGGATGCCTCTACCGTAAAAGGCATCAAGAAAAATAATGTGATGAAGAGGGGGTTTCTCATTTGTGATCTTGGTTTTATGCATATATTGACGTATAAGCTGCAAAACAAAAATTCTGAAACAAGATTGAGAAAAGATCAAGAGGAGATTATGCTCACTTTCCTAAAAACCCGCCGCAGCACATTGGCTGCTCAAATGATACCTCCTGGCCCGACAGCCGCCCAAATTACCGAACTTTTGACGATCGCGGCAAGAGTGCCAGATCATGGTAAACTTGCGCCATGGCGGTTTATTATATTGGATGAAGCGGCGCAAACATATTTAGGCGCGCGCGCGGCGCAATCATCAAATCCCAACGCGCAATCAGCAGAGATTGAACAGGCGCGTTTTGCCCGTGCGCCATGTGTGATTGCGGTGATTGGCGCACCCAAAGCGCATCCCAAAATCCCCAAACAGGAAATGATTTTATCAGCAGGTGCCTGTTGTATGAATTTATTAATCGCCGCCCAAGCGATGGGGTTTGCGGCGCAATGGCTTACAGAATGGGTGGCTTATGATGCGGATATTCTCACCGCCCTTTCTGTTGGGGAAGAAGAATTTGTCGCAGGCTTCATCTATATTGGCAAGCGGCAGCAGGAACCCAAAGAGCGCGCCCGCCCTGCGCTTTCTGAAATTACCCAATATGGCTTAGGGTGATGGGCGACTTACGCACCCTCTTAAATCTGGCCTGGCCAGTAGTCATTAGTCGGCTTGGTATTTTAACCATGTCGCTGGTGGATACGATTATGGTCGGGCAATATGCAACCGATCATCTGGCCTATTTTGTGCTTGGTAATGTGATTCCGAGCCTGATTATTGTAATCATTATCGGATTACTGATGGGGGTGCAGGTGCTTAGCTCAAATTATTATGGCGCCAATAATCTACCCCAATGCGGCAAAGTCTATTGGCATGGTCTTTATTATGGGCTGGTCATTGGCAGCCTCGCGCTTTTGATTTGCGCCTATACAGAAAATATTTTGCTGCTGTTTGGGCAGGATCCAACCATATCTGCCCGTGCGGATGGGGTTTCATTTATTTTGGGGCTTGGTATGCCGCTATCCGCCCTTTATCTGGCGGGTGCTTTTTTCCTTGAAGGGATGCGGAAAATGCGTCCCGTCATGGTGGTGATGATTCTTGCCAATATCTTAAATATTTTTGCAAATTATGCCTTCGTTTACGGCCATTGGGGGACGCCGGAGCTTGGGGCAGAAGGTGCAAGCTGGGCATCTGTTTGCGTTCGCATTTTACAATTTTTTGCGATTACAATTTATATTTTTATACTCTTACCAGATCGCCACCGGTTTGAATTTTTCAAACTCCCTCGCCTAGGTGCGGCCTTGGGACAACAAATGCGTCGCATCGGCTATGCTGCCGGATTAAGTTTTGGGATAGAGCATGCCGCATTTCAGGGGTTATTTTTGATTGCCGGTATATTGGGCGCGCAAGTTTTAGCCAGTATGGGCATCACCATTAATATTTTTGCGCTTGCTTTTATGATCGGTTTAGGGCTTGCCACCGCAACCAGTGTTATGGTCGGCAATGCCTATGGCGCTGGTGATCTGCAAGGGGTTAAAAACGCGATTATTTTAGGGCTGAAAGGGCAAGCAATCGTCATGGCGGGTTTTACCATAATCATGTATTTTGGTGCCTATCAGTTTGCCGCTTATTACAGCTCTGATGCTGAAATTATTATGCTGGCAGGAACATTGGTCGCTTACATGTCAATCATGCTGATTTTTGATGCTGGTCAGACTTTGCTGGCGCAATGCTTACGCGCCCGTGGCAGCCCCTGGATTGCGACTTTCATTCATTTATTTGCCTATGCGGGCATTATGCTACCGGCAAGCTATATTGCGGTTTTTGGGTTCGGGCGCGCAGAAATTGGGCTTATCGATGGGTTTGTGGTTGGCACATTTGCAGCTTTTGGGCTGGTTGCGGCGGCAAATATTTATCTTATCCGAAACCAAGACCGCGCCCCAAAATTTTCCAGCCCCGATTAAAAATGCCGATTAAAAGAGATTAAGGCGCATCATAGTTTTGTGCTAAGTCTTCCATCAGCTCAAAGGTAAAATCAATCACCCGCTCAGCATGAAGCTCATAGGCTGTTTCTGCCCAAACTGTCTGTTTGCTATCAATCGCCAATCGCCCTTCAACAATCAGAGGCTCATAAATGCCGCGCATTTTAATTGGTTTTTCGAGTTTCACATGCACGGTTTGATTAGGCGGCGGCGGTGGCACGTGAATACATTGTCCAGCACTTGGAACCAATAAAAACTCAAACACCAGCTCGCCCTCATAAACCAATGGCACCATATAACCAGGCAATAATGCTGCCGCGCCGGCAAGCTCGGGGCGGGTGCGGCGTTCGGCGGCGCGGATTTTTTCTTGGAAATCAGGTTCAACCCACATTGATGCCGAGATGCCATCTTCGGGAATAAAATCATAGGCATCGGCAGGGGTTAGCTTTTCCCAATCGGCAATCCGATACTCCGCCGCCATCACTGGTATGACAGAGCTTATCAGCAATAAAAGGGTAAACAGATATTTTATCATGCGCTAATATGATCCTGCACACTATAGCGATAAAGCCGCCATGCGGGAATAAGCGCCGCCCCTAATGCGGCGCCGATAATCAGCGCAAAATCATTTATATTGCGGCTGATAAATAGGCTGCCTTCAAAGCTAAACCCATATTCATGACCAAGATAGAAGCGTGCCAGCAGCATCCCTAGCGATGCCAATATCGCCCCCAAAATACAGGCGGCCAGCGCGATTAGAAATGTCTCGGAAAGAATCATCATCATCACAATGCGGGGCGATGCACCAACCCCGCGCAGAATTGCAAATTCTCGCCGCCTCTGCGTGAGGCTGGCAAATGTCATTGTCATCATCGCGACCAAAGCCACCGCAATAATCAGCATATTGATTATTCTAAAACCGGTCTCAACCCCGCCCACAATCGTCCAGATTTTGGCTAATGTTGCACCAGGCAAAATTCCGCTCAGCGCGGTTTTCTGATAATCTTGAATATCGCGTTGCAGATGCAGCGCCGCAATCGGGTCACGTAAGCCAATAAACACCGCGCTTACGTCATCAACTTCAAAATCATCTCTATGCGAATGGTCATGATCGACCTTCCCGACACGGCGGCCACTTTCCCAACCGACATGCATGGCCTCAATCGCGGCTAAGGGTACGAAAACCGCTTTATCATAAGCGGTTGCGGTGGGGGTCAAAATGCCCGATACGACGAATGGCAATTCATCATGATCATGTGCCCCAATCTCACCTATCCCATGTTGTAAAATAAGCGGATCACCAATCGCCAACCCATATTCATGCGCTACATCGGCACCGATAACCGCATCGCGCAATTCCTTAAATAGTGAACCTGCCGCTAGAATGGGTGTATCTTTTTCTCCCTCTTTTCTCCAAAGTCGCATGTGCTCAAAAAAACCACCCGCCGTGCCAATCACCCGACTACCGTGAAAACTATCCCCTAAAGAAATTGGCACTGCCCAATCCACGGCGGGATGATTTGCCAGCATCTCAACCGCTTCAATCGGAATTGTGCCAACCGGTTCACCAACATTAAAAACCGTATACAGCAAGATTTGCATATCATGCCCGCGCGGCGCGGCAATCATATCCATCGCGGCGCCGCTATTTTCAAAACTCGCCCGCACCATGCGCTGAATATTTTGTGCCGCGATCAGTAAAGCAACCGAAAGCGCCAGCGTGACAATAATCAGGCTGACATTCAATGCTCTTGCCCGTAATGATGCGATGATGAGAGATATAATGCTCATGCTTGCCCCCCAATTAGATGCTCCATCTCAATGACGCGATCAAAAAGCGAAGTGATGCGCCGGTCATGGCTCACTACAAGCAACCCTTGTTGGTCTCGGTTTAAGCCGCCGCAGAGCAGTTCAAAAAACGCTTTGGCATTTTTATCATCCAGCGCCGCGCTTGGTTCATCCGCCAAAATGAGGTCTGGCTGCCCTAAAAGCGCGCGGGCGGCTGCTACGCGTTGTTGCTGCCCAACGCTTAAACGATCCGCCCTGCGATTGGCAAATAAATCGGCAGATAGGTTTAGATGGTCGAGCAAATCATCAACGCGCTGCTTGCGGTTTTCGCTTATGCGCGCGTGCCGTTGTTTTGAAAACGCCGCGCCGAGCAGAATATTATCGCGCACAGATAGCCATGGCATAAGGTTAAATGTTTGGTAGATCAGACCAATATGTTGCCCCCGAAAGCTGTCCATTTGTGTCGGCGAAAGGGCGGCTAAATCTTGTCCGGCAAGCATGATTTGCCCCGTTTGAATCGGCAATACGCCAGCGATGAGGTTCAGCAAAGTTGATTTGCCACTGCCGCTTTCGCCCAACAACAAAATCGCCTCGCCGCGAGCAATGTGCAGGCTCTTAATATGTATCGCAAAGCCATCATCACCACAGTGATATTGTAAATCTGAAATTTGTAAGAGGTCAGACATGTCACAATCCTATCAGATAATGAATCCCGCCCATAGCGAAAATTGGGATTTGCACCCCAAAATTTGTCATCATCGCTTTATCGGCGCTCATAAAACCAACCATCGCCCAGCCCATGCAACCAATACAGTGAACCACTAAATTAAGCGGATATATATTAAAGCTGGTTAGCGCAATCCCGCTTAAAATAAAGACCGTGCTTACCCATTTTAGCTTTTGTGCTGTGTCTAATCTCTGTGACATATTACCCCCTTTTTGTTTCATAATCATCTTTTACAAAACAAAGCAGAACCTGCCAAGAGGCGCGGGATAAGATTATTTAGTTTTCCTTATGCTGCTTTTTTATGTGCTTTTTTAATTCGCGTTTTGATAAAGCGCCATCCGCATTTTTATCAATTTTATCAAAGCGCTCATTCTTAACCATATTGCGTTCGGCAAGAGAAATTTCGCCATCCTTATTCTGGTCAAGCCGCGCAAAGATTTTCTCGACCCGTTGCTGCACTGTTTTTGTTACTTCGGCGCGGGTGATTGTACCATCCTCATTTTTATCCATTTTCATATAGCGCCCCTTTATCGCCAAAAATTCAGACCGCGAAATTTCACCATCATCATTTTTATCCCATTTTTTGAACATGGCTTTGGCGCTTTTTTTATGCCCGTCCGCGAGAACGCCAGAGGTGAGAGAACTCGCCATCATGACGATAATCATAATCAGTGAGGCTGTTTTTTTCATCGAAAATCTCCTTTTTCTAATGGTGACTATGAAACGGAATTGTGGCAAATTTCTGTCCATGCTGATGGAAACAAATCGTCTTATTTTACGTCCTTTTGCGGAAAAAGATCGCGCCCGCTTTGCACATATAAATGGTGATCCACAAGTTATGCGCTTTTTTCCAGCGCCCCTTACGCCAGCGCAAAGCGATCAGCTTATCGAGAAAATCGAGGCGCATCGTCAGCAATATGGGTTTTCTCTAAACGCGCTTGAAACCAAACAGGATGCGCAGCTGATTGGGTTTGTAGGGCTGATAAATGTTGATTTTGCGGCACATTTTACCCCTGCCATTGAAATTGGCTGGCGCTTGGCGGCGACGGCTTGGGGCAAGGCTTATGCGCCAGAAGCGGCACGGCTTTGCTTGTCAGATGGGTTTGCAAATTATGATTTTTCTGAAATTATCTCTTTTACCAGCAAAGCAAATCACCCGTCCCGTCGGGTTATGGAGAAAATCGGCATGTCTTATCTGGCAGATGCTGATTTTCATCACCCCAAGCTCGCCAAAAATCACATATTGGCGCCGCATGTGTTATATAAAATAAATCGTAAAGAGGGGATAAAATGAAAGAGGTTGGATTAGGGCAAATTATCGAATGGTCGGTGCAGGATTTTTCCTCACCCCCTGTTTTAAGGCGCATTGGCATTGCCATTTTTGCGGCGGCGTTTCTAACCTTCAGCTTGGGGGCGTTTATCATTAATTTGCTATTTGGTATGGAGTTTTCTCTGTTTGGGGCGGAATATGAGGTCGATACCCTTATCGAAACCAGCACCAATTATCTTGCTGCCATTCCTTTGATCGGGGGTATTCTCAGTGGGGCTGTGACCCTGTTATTAAGCGGCTTTTTGGTGGTGATAGGGAGTTATTTTACGCTTATTCTCGGTCTCTTCATTGTCAGCTTTTTAAGTGGCGGGATAATTCACAGCGTTCTGAGCCGCCGTTATGGCCATGCGGTAAGCCTAAGTGGGCATGGTAATATCCTCACCAGTTTGACCGCTTTATTTGTCACCATATTATGGCATATGCTGTTTTTCTTACTTGCGATGCCGTTTCTTTTTATTCCGGGAATCGGGTTCTTATTGCTCTATGGCATTCTCTATAGCCTGTTTCGTAGCTTCCTGATGGCGGATGTCGGGAGCATTATTTTTTCATCCCGCGAAGCCCATAAAAAAGCAACAGGGTTTTTCAATATTGAATTAGCGCTGCTTAGCTTGCTGGCTTATGGTCTCACCCTATTGCCATATATTGGCATGGTCGCGCCGATATTTGCAGTTATCTTGCTTACGAATTATTTCTATGCGCGTGGTGAAATTGAGGCGCTTCCCAAATAGCGACACGCCTATATTATTTTATTAGCATAATATATGGCAGACAATCTATTTGACAGATTATCATACAGCCCTTAGATGGTTATGATATTATGAAACCCTCGACCGATACAGAAAATTATGCTGATGAGCTTAACGGTTATATACCCTTTGCCGCCACGATTGGCTTAATCATTACAAAGGCAACGCGGGCACATATAGAAGGGGAAGTCGACATACGTCACGAGGTAACCAACCCCTATGAAAATGCGCATGGCGGCTTGCTCATGTCTATGGCAGATATGTTGGGCGCTTGCGGGGCAGGGTTAAACATGCCAGAGGGCAAACAATCATCGCTGACCACAGAGAGCAAAACCAATTTCATTAAACCCGCCGCTTTAGGCGATACGCTTATCGGCATTGCGACACCTATTTCACGTGGCCGTTTAATATCCGTCTGGCAGACGGAAATTCGTCGCAAAAGCGATGATGTGTTGGTGGCAGTCATCACCCAATCGCAAATTTATCTATAATTTTGGTGAATATCACACCCACTCTATTTCGTGCTTGCAAAACCAAGTTAATATGATAAGACAGCAACCCATCTTATGGCGGAGTAGCTCAGCTGGTTAGAGCAGCGGAATCATAATCCGCGTGTCGGGGGTTCGAGTCCCTCCTCCGCTACCAAAAAATATAATAAAAACAATATATTAATGTTGATTCAAATTTTTGCGGTATTTCCTTAACCGTATGTGTCACAAATTGATACGGTTGCATTTTGATTGCCAAAGGAGAATTATAATCCATTTTGCATATTAAACTTGGTAACTAGAGATAATTGCTGCGCAAGTCAGTTCTATAGAATGCCATATAATTTATTGACGAGGTCATTTAAGCTGGCTTCTAATTTTTCTATTTGTGACTTTATATTTTGATCGGAGGCCTGCTTTTCATACAGTTTGATGAGTTGTTTCGTTGCTCTCTCAATTTCCGCTTTTTGCTGTGGGGTTGCTTTGGGAATAGGCACATCGCGCATATGAATTTCTTTTAGGTGTAAGCTATCTTTACCTAATAAGCCTACAGTGTGATAAAGATATTGCTCCATAGTATCTGAATTTAGAACGGCCAATAAATAATATAAGTCATCACCGACAATATGATGAACAGTAGTATCATGATAAAAATGGATCTGATGATCCAAAGCAAAAATTGCACCGCTATTAATTTCAGGATAAATGATTTTTGGACGCTCAAAGTTCTCATAATAGGCTACCGTATCTTGAATTTCATACCATCGATAAGAGCCTGCCTTGCGTCCTGTTGTTTCATTGTTGTTTCGTGGTCTTAGCCTATTGTAATATTGCTGTAAATGCGCTTTAACCGCTGGGTAATGGTCTATATCAATTCCGCGTCGGGTGAATATCAACCACAGATGCGTGTCGTTAATGTGCCATGGTTTAATGTCACGACCACGCAATAGTGGTTTGATGATTGCTGCTGATGTGGGGTCGGCGCTAATGAGTTCATCGCGCTTTTCTTCATCGATGAAAAAAGCCTCATTGAAGCCTGTCACAAAACCTCCGTTAATTTGCACATTTGGCCATTGATGAAGGGGGATGCTGTTACGCTTCATTTGTTCGATGAAAGCTATTTCTTCTTTTGGGGCAAGGTTCCAATTTTCGGCATCAAGACGATTGGAAGAGATTACCCGTTTATCATCATAGAATGGATGCGCCTCGACTGTGATTTCCTCATGAACCGATGCGGTTTTCTTAAAGCTTAAAATTGCCACATCAACCGTCGCATCGGGGAAAATATCCGGGCGATGGGTTAAGTCCATCACGGTTTCAAGCTGTGTTTTTGTGCTTAAGAATCTGCGAAGCGGTTCGCCATAAGCAGTGCGGTGAAATTTGTTTGAGGTAATATAACCCAAACGACCATTTGGCTTGAGCAGTTTGTGGCCAAGTTCGATAAAATAAACCAGCAGGTCAGCACGCCCGTGATAGGTCTCATATTGTTGTTTGAGCTGTGGCTTTATGCCTTTGATAAGTTCATGACGCACATAAGGCGGATTGCCCAGCACAATATCAAAGCCACCCTCTTTCATCACTTGCGGAAAGGTCTTGCGCCAATCAAAATCCACCGCCGCATTGCCATGCTTTAGGTTGCGTTCAAGGCTGGTGAGCTTTTGTTTGCTATCCGCCATTTTGAGCCAGAGGGACAGGCTTGTGATCTCGACAGCCTCTGGACTCAGATCCACTCCGAATAGATTATTGGTGATGATTCTGTATCGCCAGCCTGCTTCATCAACCGCGACACCAAGCTGGGCAAGCTCACCGCGCACACGAACGCCTTCCGCTTCCAGATAATCAAATGCCGCCACCAGAAACGCCCCTGCGCCACAAGACGGATCGAGTATTCGGAGTTTCTGCAAGCGCGCAAGATAGGTCTGCCAAAATGCTATATGCTGTTTTTTAGTTTTGGGCGAAAGCGCCGGCAAATCATCTTCACCTAACTTTTGCCTTATGTCCGAAAGCTGTTTTTCCAGAACATCGTCTACTATGTATTCCGTGATAATATCCGGCGTGAAATAGGCGCCTTCATCGTGTCGGCGGTCTTTGCCTTCTTGCAAGACAGATAAATCGCTGACCGACTTCTCAAACACATTACCAAGAATATTCACCCGTAAATCAGCCGCAAAATCATAAGCAGCGAAGCGGGTGAATTTTTGTATAAGCGCATCGGGCAGATTGAGCTTATCAAATACTTTATCTTTCGTATAAAGCTTGCCGCCATAGGCCGGAATCCCAAGCAACTCATTACCGCTTTCCACCGCCTTAAACATTGTAAGGTAGCGTGACCATATTGGCTGTGGCGCAAACGGGTCAACCGTGCTTGCGCGCGTAATCATATCCGGCGGTACGAGTCCGTTATCCTCGAGGAAAGCGATAAACAAAATTCTGTCCATAAGTTTCTGAGCAAGAGCCGTCGCCTGCGGCGGGGAGGCATTATGGGTCTTGCGGATATAATCATAAACCTCACGCCGAAGCCCATTATAGAAACCATAAAACGCGTCAGAGATTTGTTTAAGTTCTTGCTTGCGATTTGCATAAATCTCATCTGTTGTAGAAAATTCATCATCATTTCCCGGCAACATATTTTCAGCCACGAGAAGATGCAGTAAAAGCTGTAATCGCTCTTGGTTCTCCGGATTGGTGATTGTCGTTAAATCAAAATGTAAAGCGTAGTGTGAAGAGCTTTGATGATAAAGCCGTAACTCGCGATAATTGGAAACAATCACCCATTGTGTATCGCGATATTTGTGAGCATATGAAAAACCTTGATCGACCGGTGTGCGTTTATCCTGTTTGCGGTTCTGCCGTAAATCAAGGTCACTCTTTAAGCCCTTTAGCTCGATGACCACATGCACATCTTTATCATGGAAACTGCCGGAGAAACGCGCTAGGTGTGACCTTTCATTAGGTTGTTCATTCGATTTGACTTATACTGATTGGTATTACGTCAATACCGACTGTGAAAGTCATGATTATAAAAAGGAAACCGAATGAACATCCACAAAAATGCCAGATTAACCCCGCTTTGTCGAGAGCAGATGTGCCGTGCCGTCCTTTATGGTGGCATGAGTTATCAACAAGCAGCCCACGAATATAAAGTTTCTACCCGCACTGTCGCCAAATGGGTGAAGCGTTATCGTGAGCAGGATTACACAGGTCATCTTTATGATCGCTCTTCGCGTCCTTATAATAGTCCTCGCCGCATCACATCGTCGCTTGAGCGCGCCATCGAATATGCAAAAAATCTTGCATCCATTCCCGAACCATCACCAGATCTTACCGCAAAGCGCAAAAAGAAAAAGCAGGAGGATGAAGCGAAGCAGGCAGCCTATAATGAATTAAATAAGCAAAAAGCTTTTACGATTTTCAATAATGCGAAACCTATCGATAACAGCCTTGCCCCCTCCTCTTTCTGTGGGAAATCTACTCAGAAAGGAGATGGCAGAAAACGGTTCGAAAGGGGTAGAGCAGTGGGTGAAAAAAGCTGATAATATTGCACCTACAATAGTTGGTGGTTCTAAAAAACACGGCGGACCAGACCTTGATCCAACTCGCGCTAAGAAAGCATGGGCAACACTTGGGGTGGATGGAATGGGGATAGCCAATGAGCCGCCAGCCAGAGATTTTGTTGGAATGCCTAGATTAACTGTTCCTATGGTTGCAAAAATAGGAGGCTTTTCTAATAGTTGGAAATTTGAGGAAAAAAACACCTGCATATAGACAGGTCGGGAACGCTTTCCCTCCACCTGTTGCCACCGCCGTAGCAACCAAGATAGCAGACTGTCTAGTTGGTCAATACGTGCCTAAATTAGTGAGTGCAAATGGCTAAAAAAGGAGCAAGAGCCAAGTTAAATGATTTGAAAAATGGTCGGAGTGGCCGGATTTGAACCGACGACCCCTTGTCCCCCAGACAAGTGCGCTACCGGGCTGCGCTACACTCCGTAACCATTATTCATTCACCGTATCTATATACCTAATCTTATATTTATTGCCAACCAGCTCCAGCCCGGTAGTGGTTATCTCCCTTGGCGAGGCGACGCACCACGCCGTAACCATTATTCATTCACCGTATCTATATACCTAATCTTATATTTATTGCCAACCAGCTCCAGCCCGGTAGTGGTTATCTCCCTTGGCGAGGCGACGCACCACGCCGTGCCCCTTAGTGATAAACACAGCCTTATGCTTCTAATTGCTCCTTAAGCATAACGAGCTGCGCACGCAAGGTTTTTAGCTGCTGGCGTTTTTTTGCATTTTGTAAGTTTTTTTGCTCTTCAATTTTTTTTTGGGTGGCATCAAAATCGCGGACAAAAGCGATGCCCTTCTCATGAATCAGTTTCTGAACCCCTTTAATTGTATAACCTTCTTCATGCAACAAATATTTAAGCTGCTGTAACAATTGAATATCCTCTTCACGATAGAGACGTCGCCCGCTGGCATTTTTAAGCGGTTTAATATAACGGAATTTCTGTTCCCAGAACCGCAATACATGTGGTTCTAGCGCCAAAAGCGTTGCCACATCCTTAATCGATTTATAAGCCGAGGGTGCCTGATTAGCCATTACCGTTGATCTTATCCTTCAGCACATGACTTGCCCGAAAAGATACAACCCGCCGCGGTGTGATTTCCACTTCAACCTTGGTTCGTGGATTACGTCCTGTGCGCGCACGCTTATGGCGAACCGAAAAAGTTCCAAAAGATGATAGTTTCAGAATCTCATCACGCACCAACCCTTCTGACATTTCATCAAGTGCCATTTCGACTAAATTTACAGAATCGCTGCGATGTACGCCCAATTCATCCATAACAGCTTCACACAAATCAGCTCTTGTTAATGTTTTACCTGACATATTTTCCCACCAGACATCGTTATCATTTCATAAGGGATAATAAGCATAAGTTAAAATTCTGGCAATTCAAAAATTTGACATTTGCACTTTTTTACACATTTATCACCAGCGGATAAGGTTTGCACCCCATGTAAGCCCACCGCCCATGGCCTCGGTCATCACCAGATCACCTTTTCTAATTTTACCGGTCTCGACAGCATGTGCCAATGCCAAAGGAATAGATGCCGCAGACGTGTTAGCATGTTCGGCAACTGTAATGATTGTTTTTTCTGGCGGCAAGCCGATCCGGCGGGCAACCGCATCAATAATCCGGTAATTTGCCTGATGCGGAACAAACCAATCAATATCAGAAACCTCATAGCCTGTCTTGGCGAGCATTTGTAAAATAGCGTCAGAAATATTACCCACCGCGTGACGAAAAACCTCTTTTCCATTCATCCGCACATAACCGGCCTGCTGATTATAAGAGGGCCCGCCATCCGTATAGAGCAAATCAGCAAGCCCGCCATCGGTACGAATATGATGCCCGATCACATGCGAGGCATCCGCCCCAACATCTTCTGCCTGCAAGACCATCGCGCCAGCACCATCGCCAAATAAAACCGAAGTTGTGCGGTCTTCCCAATCCAATATGCGCGATAATGTTTCTGCCCCAATCACGAGCGCGCCTTTGGCTTGGCCAGTTTCAAGCATGGCAGAGGCGATTGATAATCCATATACGAAACCACTGCACACAGCCTGCACATCAAAAGCAACGCCATGCGCGGAGCCTAATTTTGTTTGCACATAGGCGGCTGTGGATGGGAAGGTGCGATCCGGCGTGGTAGTACCGACAATGATTAAATCAATATCATTTATTGTAAGAGTCGCATTGTCCCCTACCTTGTCTAAAGCCTTGCGCGCAGCGCATACAGCCATGTCTGAAGTTAATTCACCAGTGGCGGCAATATGCCGTTGCTTAATGCCCGAACGTGAAGTGATCCATTCATCGCTCGTATCCATGCGTTCGGATAATTTGTGATTATCGACAATATTTTTTGGTAAATAACCGCCAACCGATTTCACAACAGCACGCAATATTTTATCCCTCTATTTTAATTCTTCCGCCCATGCATCATCGAGCAAATGTTGCATTGTGTCAATTTCTTGACGCATTTGCGTCATCATGTCCGCTTTGGCAGCTTCAATCGCCACCCCTAATGCGGCCGCAAACCCATCTGCATTTGCCCCACCATGGCTTTTCACGACCAGCCCGTTAAGGCCTAAAAACATGCCCCCATTTGAATTATTGGGATCAATATGATCGCGCACTTGTCGAAACGCATCGCGGGCGAATAAATAACCAATTTTATAAACCCATGAGTGGGAGATGGCTTGCCGTAAAAGAGCAGCAAATTGGCGCGCCGTGCCTTCCGCCGTTTTAAGCGCAATATTGCCAGTAAATCCATCCGTTACAATGACATCTGCATCACCACGACCAATCCCATCGCCTTCAACAAAGCCAATAAAATTAAGTTCAGAATTTTGTAAAAACTCAGCCGCCTGACGCACACTATCCGTACCCTTCACATCTTCCACGCCAATATTCAAAAGGCCAATGCTTGGTTTTTCAATGCCAAACAGAATCCGCGAATAGGCACTGCCCATCACTGCAAATTGCGCAAATTGTTGGGCGGTGCAGCCAATTGTCGCCCCTAAATCCAGCACCAGCGACTCGCCGCGCAAAGTTGGCCATACCGCGCTAATCGCTGGTCTTTCCACCCCTTCAACCATTCGCAAAATCACTTTCGCCATCGCCATCAGCGCGCCTGTATTGCCTGCCGATATAACCGCATGCGCTGTGCCGTCTTTGACCGCTTCAATCGCCCGCCACATTGAAGACACCCGCCGCCCACTGCGTAACGCATAGCTTGGTTTTTCATCCATGCCGACCGCTTTTTCACAGTCAATAATTGTACTGACCGCCGCCAGCGCCGGATAT
Organism: Parvibaculaceae bacterium; assembly: GCA_965199285.1. Classification (GTDB taxonomy): domain Bacteria; phylum Pseudomonadota; class Alphaproteobacteria; order RS24; family RS24; genus CBDDGJ01. The sequence continues at coordinate 884,013 of OZ240687.1, forward strand.
TGATTTAGAATTGGCGTGATTATATTTTGCTGCCCATAAAAGTGAAACGCCACTTCCGGATAAGTATGACGCGCTTGCTCCACGCCTGCCAGAACCGTTTCCGGCCCGTAATCACCGCCCATTGCATCAATCGCAATTATAATATTTTTAGACATATTCATAATTTAACCATCTGCTTTATAACTTTATTTTTCATAAATGGCTATTTTTCTTTTAATTTTGTAAGAACAGAAAAAGGCGATGGTGGCGATGCGTCTGCCTCTATATCTTCTTGAATGGGCGTAAAATCTGCTCCCTTAGCGCGCGGATAGGGCGGAATTTCAAGCGCAAAAAGCTGCGCCACAGCCTCGCCTATATCCGCCACACCATCGCATAGGGCTTCATCAATTTCGGCTTCAATATCCTCAATCTCAGTCGCATCGGCAATTCTTTCTTCAGGGCAAAAGCGTATATGCAGCGGCACTTTGAGATCTGTCCAAACCGGCACTAAAGACAGGCTACAAAGCTGTTCAATTTTTGCCGACACAAAACCAGTAAGGATAATATTTTGCCCCTGCCTTATGATCTGCGCTTCAATATAATAATCCGCAACATTTTCAAGCTGGAACCGCTCTGCCAATGCGGCATTTTGCGCGGCAGTGGCACGCAACATAATATCGCGTCCAGAATTTGGCAGCGCCTCACGTGCCAATTTCAAATCAATTTCAGATGTCATGAATAATGTACCTCAAGAAATGGATTGCCCTTAAATAAATCTTCTTGGTCTCGTAAGGCGGTTTCCAACGCCTCAATATAAGACACAAAATGCTTTATCTGTTTCGCCCTTGCGTCTGTAACCTCACTATCGGGAAAAAAATTGCGCCCAATCACCGCCGCCAAATCGCCGCTAGAAAAAGCCTCATCATAAGCGGCCGTCCGACCATAAAACGCCTCTGCCATTTTACGGATTTTTTTGCCAACGCTTAAATCCCCCACTCCCATTTCGCGCAACACCTGATCCATATCCCCAAAAAACAAATCAAATAAGTCTTGCCCTTTGCCACGCCCTTCGCCCTGCGCGCGCAATGCCCGTAACACAAGATAAATATGCAGCATCAGCAATTCATACCGCCCTTCAAAATCATCAGCGATAAAATCCTGATAAAAGGCCGGTTCACGAATGCGCGTGATTATATGATTATAAAGCGGCTTGACATTTTCTAAGCGGCGCGGTTTGAAAAAATTAAATAAACCCATAAACGATAACCATTTCTATAGATTGAGAGATGAAAAACCTTGCATATTCTTGTAAGGGGGTTTAGGAAATATAAGCTAACATATAGGATAATAGCCCGCATGAGAACCATAAAACGCAAAATAATTCGCCCTCTCTTTCGGTTGTTTTGGGACCGCATTATCAGTGCCGTTATTATGAGTTCTCTTATCATCAGCTCATGTGCGCCGATTATTGACCATCGTGGTTATATTTTCGACCAAGAAAAAGTCGATTTATTGAAAGAAGGTGTGACAAATTATGAGCAGGTTGAACAGATTATGGGAACCGCGAGCTTGCGTTCAACCGTTGGCACTGAGGCTCTCTATTATATTTCTAGCCGCTTTGAAACGCATGGCTATGAAGCGCCGCAAGAAGTGGATCGAAAAATATTTGTCGCTTATTTTGATGCCGATAAAATATTATCAAAAATCGCCCATTATGGATTGGAAGATGGCTATATTGTTAATTTCATAGACCGTAAAACCCAAACGCGGGGCCGCGAATATTCTCTTATCCAGCAGCTTTTCGGCAATCTTGGCCGCTTTGATAGTGGCGGCACTTCGATCGGGAATTAAGAGCCTAGCCGTTTACATCCACCACGACCCGTCCACGGATTTTGCCAGCCAAAATTTCTGGCCCAAGTTCTGGCACTTCGGAAAGCGGATGTTCAATAATCATTTGTTCCAGCTTTTGCATATCTAAATCTTGCGCCAGCCGCGCCCATGCCTGTTCACGCAAAGCACGCGGTGCCATCACGCTATCAATGCCGCATAACGTAACCCCGCGCAAAATAAAGGGCATAACGGTTGCTGGCAAATCGGCGCCTTGTGCCAATCCGCAGGCCGCCACTACCCCACCATAGCAGGTTTGTGAAATCGCATTTGCTAAGGTATGACTGCCCACCGCATCAACCACTGCCGCCCATTTTTCCGCGTCGAGCGGGCGACCTTGTTCAGATAATTCGGTTCGCTCAATCACCCGCGCCGCGCCCAGATTTTTAAGATAATCTGCTTCTGCCATGCGCCCGGTTGAAGCCACCACTGAAAACCCTAATTTGGCAAGCAGCGCAATCGCCACCGAGCCAACCCCACCAGCCGCGCCGGTGACCAAAACCTCTCCCTGATCGGGAGAAACCATTTCAATCGCCATCACGCATAGCATGGCTGTATAACCGGCAGTGCCAATCGCCATTGCCTGACGGGTGGTGATATTATCAGGCAATTTGACCAGCCAATCCCCTTTTACCCGTGCCATTTGCGCATAGCCACCATAATGGCCTTCGCCGACCCCCCAACCATTGAGAACCACCCGATCACCGGCTTGATAATCTGCGTTTTGGGAATCGGTAACAATGCCCGCAAAATCAATCCCTGCAATCAGCGGCCAGTGCCGGACAATCGGCGCTGCGCCGGTAAGCGCCAAACCATCCTTATAATTGACAGTTGAATAATCCACCTTCACGGTCACATCACCATCCATCAAATCAGCTGGCGTTAATTGCGCCCATTCATGCCGCTGCCCGTCATCGGTTTTATGCAATAGTAAGGCCTTGAAGCTATCATTCATTTATCTCTCCCTTGATTTTAATCTAAATTAAATTTTACTGGTTCACCGCGCCCTGGTAGGATAATTTCACCATCGCGCATCACCATCTGCCCGCGAATCATTGTCCCAACCGGCCAGCCCTGTACTGTTTTACCGGTAAAGGGCGACCACCCACAACGGCTTTGCAACCAGTCTTCGCTAATGGTTTGTTTGGCGGCCAAATCAACCAGCGTTATATCAGCATCGCCGCCAATTTCCAGCACCCCCTTATTTTGCAATTTGAATAAACGCTTGGCATTAAAACTGGTGAGTTTTACCAAATGTTGTAGGCTTAATTTTCCCGCCGCCACATGGTCTAACATTAAAGGTAATAATGTTTGTACGCCCGGCATGCCGGCAGGCGATTGCGGATATGTTTTGGCTTTTTCCTCGCGCGTATGCGGGGCGTGGTCAGAGCCGATGACATCAACCGTTCCATCTGTCACCCCTTGCCATAGCCCGACCTGTTCTTTGGCATCCCGAATGGGGGGGTTCATTTGCGCAAAACTGCCCAACCGCTCATAGCACTCCGGCGCGACCAGAGTGAGATGCTGCGGGGTGACTTCAACTGTGGCAATATCTCGATTCTCTGCCAATAACTGCATCTCTTCAGCAGTGGTTACATGTAACACATGAATCTGCTTGCCGGCCGCGCGCGCCATTTTCAAAAGCCGCTTGGTCGATGAGATGGCCGTATCAGCATTGCGCCATACGGGATGGGTTTCGACTTGCCCTTCCTTCGCATAAGATTTACGCGCAATCAGCAATTCCTCATCTTCGCTATGAAACGCGGCACGGCGATTAATCCGCGCCAAAATGCGGGCAATATATTCGTCTTCAGAAACCAACAAATCGCCGGTTGAAGACCCCATGAAAACTTTCACGCCGCAAATCCCATCCATTTGCTCAAGCGCCGGTAAGTCATCAATATTTTCGCGCGCCGCGCCCGCATAAAAAGCAAAATCGCAATGCATGCGATGGGTGGCACGGCTTATCTTATCTTTGACCGCATCGGCTGTCGTGGTTGCGGGCTTGGTGTTTGGCATTTCAAACACCGCCACCACCCCGCCCATCACGGCGGCGCGGGAACCGGTTTCCAAATCTTCCTTATGTTCATTGCCTGGTTCGCGAAAATGCACTTGCGTATCAATCACGCCCGGCAAAACATGCAAGCCTTTTGCATCGATAATTTCAGTAGCTTCAGCGGTTGATAAATCCCCAATCGCGGCGATCCGCCCATCCTTCACGCCAATATCGGTTATCTCATCCCGCTCATGCGTGACAACATGTCCCGCTTTTATCAATAAATCGTAAACCATAGCCCCTTTTAGCACAATCATGTCATAGGTGGTGAATTTTCTATGATTTTTTCAACCAGCAGATCGATCTCGGGTGGCACGGCATGAAACGGTAATGATGGCATATCACCCCCTACACCTAACCCATAAGCAGTGCATCCCACAGTTGCGGCGATTGAGAGAAGCTCAGTATTTTGCCCCACCACAAAATGCGCTTTGTTCAAGAGACAAGCAAAAAATGCCGGATCATCGCGATCAAAAAAACCAATTTGCCCGGTCGGAATAGTGCGGGTAAATTGTGCCTCAAACATATCCAAACCCTGCCCGATAATAAGGATCTTCATGTTTTGATAAGCACCTTTCATACCTGCTAAGTGCCATGCAATTTCGGCATAGCCATCTCCGTCCAAACCCATTTTATGGGGGGCAAAGCAAATATAATGCGGAACCTCAGCCAGCTCGGTTTCCACCGCCCGCATATCTGACCGCCTAACCCAAATCCGTGGCAAAGAATTGGGCAGGTCTAATTGTTCACCTATAGTTCTTGGCGTACCGATAATTCTCTCTTGCCCCCGAATATAAGAGGGAATCGCAGGCGTATCCATAGCGATAACTTTATCCCATTTCCGCCGCGCCAAAGAAAACCCATGATAGAGGCTCCTGCGCTTGATAATGATATTTTCAACTACGGGCGATTGTTCAATCAATGGCGCAAGCGACGCATCGCATAAAGCCGTGACCTGCCCCCATTGAATATCCGAAAACGCGGCCAGCAGCGATGTCATCATAAATGCATCTTGCATTGCCTCGGGGAAAATGAGTAATATTTTATCGCGCATATTTATATCTATTGTCATATTATAATAGAGTAAACTATAGAGAATGAAAAGAGCATGCCAATATCTGTTTATGAACATAAAGATCGTCACCTTATTCGCATAAGCGGGGCGGATGCGGAAGATTTTTTGCAAAATCTTCTGACCCAGAATTGCCAGAATATGGCAAAAGGCGATATTCGCGCCGCCGCTCTGCTGACCCCGCAAGGCAAACTGCTTTACGAATGTCTGCTCCACAAAGATGAAGATTTTATTCTCGATTGTGATGGGGCGCAATCTCACGAGCTGATAAAACGGCTCACTTTCTATAAATTGCGCGCCAATGTAGAGATTGCGCTTTTGCCTCACCACCCTTTCACCGCCTTTGGGGTGGATGGTATGAATGACCCGCGTCATCCGGCATTGGGAACGCGACATTTGGAAGCCCCCGCCGCCGTAAATGCCGATTTGCATGACTGGCATAAATTGCGGTTTGCGCATGGTATCCCGCAAGGGGCAGCGGAGATGCCCGCCGGAGAGATATTCCCGCTTGAATATGGGTGTCATAAAATGAATTTTATTGATTTCCAAAAAGGTTGTTTTATTGGCCAAGAAGTGACCTCGCGCAGCTTTCGGCGCGGCAAGCTTAGAAAAGCCCTATGGCCGATATGTTTCGAGACCGCCGCGCCAGATATATCACATAATATTATGGATGACAAAAATCGCACCATTGGGCAGCTCATCGCCACGCTTGATGATATGGCGCTGGCGCTTATTCGCTTTGACAGCCTTCACCATGCGATGACCATTGCGGGGCAAAAATTTAAGATAAATAATGGCTTATTTTCGCAAGCCGATATAGCAGACGCGATTAAGGAAAAAGACGAAACGGCTTGATTTCTGCTTTTCAAAGCCTTAATTTGTAACGGAAGAGGTAAATATGACGCATATTCAAATTACAGGAACCGGACTCTATACGCCGGAAAACAGTGTAAGCAATGAGGAATTGGTGACCGCCTTTAATGCTTATGTGGACGCATTTAACCAGCAGCATGAAACTATGATTGCGGCAGGCGAGATTGAACCGCTCACCCCCTCTTCGGCTGAATTTATCGAAAAAGCATCGGGCATTAAAAGCCGCTATGTGATGGATAAGAGCGGGATTATTGACCCGACGATAATGTGTCCGCAACTGCCCGCGCGCGCCGATAATGAACCATCGGTTTTGGCAGAGATTGCCACCCATGCCGCCCGCCAAGCGCTGGCAGAAGCGGGCGTCGCCGCGAAAGATGTGGATGCCATTTTGGTTGCTTGCTCAAATCTGCAACGCGCTTATCCGGCAATCTCGATAGAAGTGCAAGAGCTTTTGGGCTGTGGCGGCTTTGCCTTTGATATGAATGTCGCCTGTTCATCGGCGACGTTCGGCATTCAGGCCGCACATGATATGATTAAATCCGGCAGCGCCAAGCGGATATTGGTTCTCAATCCCGAAATATGTAGCGGGCATCTTAATTTCCGTGACCGCGACAGCCATTTTATTTTTGGCGATGTCGCCACCGCCATTTTGTTGGAAGATGCCTCTATCAGCCATAATAAGTATGGATTTGACATTATCGGCACAAAACTCATCACCAAATTCTCAAATAATATTCGCAATAATTTTGGCTTTCTCAATCGCTGTGCGCCAGAGGATGACAATTCAACCGATAAATTATTCATTCAGGAAGGGCGCAAAGTGTTCCGTGAAGTTGTGCCTATGGTCTCACAATTAATTGAAGAGCATTTGACCAGCCATCAGATTCAGGTGACCCAATTAAAACGCATGTGGCTCCACCAAGCCAATAAGAATATGAATGATTTGATTGCCAAAAAGCTGCTTGGGCGTGACCCAGAAGAAAAAGAGCAACCAACCGTGCTGGATGTTTACGCCAATACCAGCTCTGCCGGTTCAATCATCGCCTTTCATAAATATAAGGATGATTTTGAAAGCGGCGATCTTGGCGTTATTTGCAGTTTTGGCGCTGGCTATTCTGCCGGTTCGGTTATCGTGCGCCACGCGTGATAGGCACGAAATAATCAGGAGATGAATCTGATGCTTCACCCTCAGGATAATACCATACTCACGGCGATGGATATTCACTATTCGCCAGCGCTTGAAAAAGAAATGGCACCGCTTTATGCGCGGGTGGAAAATGTTATTCCGCCGGTGGAATGGCCGTTTATGGCTCCCTATATCAAAGCAATTAATGAGCTTAAAAAAGAAAAAAATGCGATTATTCTGGCGCATAATTATCAAACGCCGGAGATTTTTCACTGTATCGCCGATGTGGTTGGCGATAGTTTAGGGCTGGCGATTGAGGCGACCAAAGCAAAAGGCGATATAATTGTGCAGTGCGGGGTGCATTTTATGGCCGAGACCTCGAAAATTCTAAGCCCCGAAAAAACCGTTTTACTGCCGGATATGGAAGCGGGCTGTTCGCTTGCTGAAAGCATTACGGGGGCGGATGTACGGGCTTTGCGCGAGGCGCATCCCGAGGTTCCGATTGTGACTTATGTCAATACTTCGGCAGAGGTGAAAGCCGAAAGCGATATTTGCTGCACCTCTTCAAATGCGGTGCAGATCGTCAATGCAATGGCGGCGCAAAGCAGCGGCAATCAGGTTTTATGTATCCCTGACCAATATCTTGCCCAAAATGTCGCAAATCAAACCACTGTCGACGTGCTGACTTGGAAAGGCGCATGCGAAGTGCATGAATTATTTACCGCCGACGCGCTTGAGCAAATTCGGCAAGATGAGCCGGGCGTTAAAATTATCGCGCATCCCGAATGTCTGCCCGAAGTGATTAATGTCGCAGACTTCTCTGGCTCCACCGCCGCCATGATTAGCTGGGTGAAAGATAATCAACCAGACCGCGTCTTAATGGTGACCGAATGTTCAATGGGGGATAATATTGCAGCTGAAAATCCGGCCGTTGAATTTGTGCGCGGCTGCCATATTTGCCCGCATATGAAGCGCATCACCTTACCCAAAATATTGGATAGTCTGGTGCATCACAAAACCGAGATTCATATTGACCCTGCCTTAATCGAACCGGCGCGCCGCGCGGTCGAACGGATGATTGAGCTTAGCTAAGCCGGATGAATATCACCCCAAATATTATTGATGCAGGCGATGTTCTGATTGTGGGCGCGGGGCTGGCTGGCCTGTTTACCGCCTTACAGCTTGCGCCGCGCAAAGTCACCATTCTGGCTGCCAGCAAGCTCGAGCAAGGCACGGCCAGCGCCTGGGCGCAAGGCGGCATTGCGGCAGCCATTGGGGCGGATGATACGCCGCAATTTCATATTGATGATACAATTATGGCGGGCGATGGTTTGGTTGACCCTAATATTGCGCATATGATTGCGCATGAAGCCCCGCAACGCATTGATGATTTGTTGCGGCTTGGGGTGCGGTTTGACCGTCACCCCGATGGCACGCTATCGCTTGGGCGCGAAGCCGCCCATAGCCATCACCGGATTGTCAGTGTCGAGGGCGACCGCACCGGCCATGCGCTGATGTCGGTTTTGCAAGGGGCGGTGCATGCAGCGGAACATATTGATATTATCGAATATATTTCTGCCTATGAGCTGGCGCTCGAAGATAATCGAGTGGTCGGCATATTTGCCCGCGCCACCACCAATGATAAAACCAGTATTCCGCTTTTATTGCGGGCGAGGCATATTATTCTGGCGATGGGGGGAGTTGGGCATCTCTATCAGATAACCACCAATCCCGAATTTGCAAATGGCGAGGCATTGGCGATGGCCGCGCGCGCGGGGGCGACGCTCACCAATCTTGAATTTGTCCAATTTCACCCTACTGCTTTTACCGGCTTAGGTGACCCTGCACCTTTGGCAACAGAAGCCTTGCGCGGCGAAGGGGCGCAGCTGGTAAATGGCAAACATGAACGCTTTATGCCACAACGTCATCAAGCAGCAGAGCTTGCACCGCGTGATATTGTCGCCCGCGCTGTGTTTCATGAAATTGAAAAAACCGGCGCAGCAGGGCTTGATCTTCATTGCGGCGGTGACATAGATTTGGCAAGCCATTTGGCAGAAAAATTCCCAACCGTCTGGGCAAGCTGTAAAGCTGCAGGCATAGACCCGCTTACCCAAATCCTGCCCATCGCGCCGGCAGCGCATTATCATATGGGCGGCATCGCGACGGATGAATTTGGCCGCACCAATATTGAGGGTCTATGGATATGTGGGGAGGCGGCGCATACAGGCGCGCATGGTGCCAATCGGCTCGCCAGTAATTCGCTGTTAGAAGCGCTGGTATTTGGCAACCGCATTGCCGCCCATATTAACAATCATTCAACCCCGCTTGCGGCCACCAGAGTTGAGCAACCACGCAATCTCAAAACCTATAAAACCTCAGCCAAAGCAGTTGATGAATTACGTCATATTATGAGCCATTATGTTGGTGTCACCCGCACGGCTAAAGGCTTGCATTATGCGCTGTCGCAAATTCAAAAATTGTGGCGCTTAAGCATTGGGCATGCCCGCCTTAGCAATATGTGCGATGCGGCATTGCTGATTGCGGCGGCGGCCTATCAACGGCAGGAAAGTCGCGGCGCACATTTCCGCGAAGATTTTCCGCACCGGCAAGAGTCTGCCCAAAGCCACAATATAAACCTTAATGATGCCATCGCGATTAGCCGCGAAGCGCTTAGCGCCGAGACGCAGAAAGAACAATTATGAGCAAAGACCTCTCTCCCTTACCGACACTCACAGTTAAGACCCTCGTTCAGGCTGCATTGGCGGAAGATTTGGGCGATGCGGGGGATGTCACCTCACAAGCGACAATCAGCGAAACCGCCACGGCCACTGCCGTGATAAGGGCGCGTGAAGCCGGTGTGCTGGCAGGCATTGAGTTTGCCCGCACTACCTTTTTGCTGGTCGATGAGAGCCTCTCTATCACTGTGAAAAAACATGATGGGGAAACGCTTAAAGCCGGTGATATTGTGATGGAGATTGCAGGCGCGGCACGCAGCGTGCTCACCGCCGAGCGATGCGCGCTTAATTTTTTAGGCCATCTTTCAGGCATTGCCAGCCAAACGGCGCTGATGGTGCGCGAGGTGAAACACACCAAAGCGCGCATTTGCGACACCCGCAAAACCACCCCTAATTTGCGGGCGGCGGAAAAATATGCCGTGCGCATGGGTGGCGGCGTGAATCATCGCTTCGGCTTATATGATGGGATTTTAATCAAGGATAATCATATTGCGATTGCCGGTGGCATAGCGCAAGTGATAGAGCAAGCGCGTGCGATGGCGGGGCATATGCTACCGATTGAAATAGAGGTTGATACGCTCGCCCAATTACATGAAGCGCTGGCGGCAGGCGCGGAAAATATTCTGCTCGATAATATGTCGCCTGAGGTTTTGGCAGAAGCAGTGGCGATAAATAAGGGGCGCGCCATATTAGAAAGCTCAGGGCGGGTTGATGTGACAAGCGTGAAAGCCATTGCCGAGACCGGTGTCGATTATATCAGCATTGGCAAGCTCACCCATTCCGCGCCCTGTTTAGACTTGGGTCTCGATTTGGGCTTAGACTTGGGTTTAGATAGTGAGATTAAGGCTTAGACCCTATTTACCACCCTCAGCTAAACATAGATATTTATGCGCCATATCGACCAGTTCGGCGTTTAAGCGGGAAAGCTCCGTCTGATGCGTGTCGAGATAATCTTGATGAGACGAAACAGCCGCCCGCCCAGACAAAAACGTATCTCTGAAAACGGCCGTCGCGACCCGAAGTACAAACCGGCATTTCATTTGTAATTCAGATAGCGCATCATCAGACGAGCATAATCGGTTTGCGAGCCAATCTGCCGCAATATCACGCGCCTTTATCATCAGCTTAAATGATTGCGGATCGTTTAGACTATTGGCAGCCCGCATGAGATGAATATTTTCAAGCGTACGCAGCATCATATTTTTAAGAAATGTCTCAAGCACCATGCGGTCTGTCATATCGCTAGGATAGGCGGCATCGCTGGTTAAAAAAAAGCTCTCCGCCCGCGCGTAAAATCTCTGAAAGGCTGAACGAAGAACATCATTCTTATCATTAAACCGTCTATATATTGCGCCCGTGGTGAGACCTGCCTCCATCGCCAGCTCCGAAACGGTTAGCTCGAAAAAGGGTTTCTTTGTCAATAATCTTTCAAACGCATCGAGCAATTCCTGCTCGGTTTTAAGTGACCGCGCCTGCTTCGCACGCTTTACAATATTATCCATTTCGTTTTCTTCTACAATTTTCGGCTACAGTTTTCCACAAGCTGTAGCAATTTTTAGCGAAAAGCGCTTCACAAAGCAAATCTAAAATGATAATGATAATATTGTTATCATTTATAATAAGGAGGATAAAATGAAAAATGGACCATCACCATCGGGAAAGCTGCTATTTGAGAAGACTGGCGCAATCACCCGTATTACCTTAAACCGACCAGAAATCCACAATGCGCTGGATCGCGAATTATCACAGGAATTGCAAGATGCGATTCGCGCTGTCGACAATGATCGAGAGTGTCAGATTTTGGTTCTCACCGGAGCCGGCAATACATTTTGCACCGGCGATGATATTAAAGAGTTTAACGACTGGCAACAGGAAGATACGGAATGGCAAATTCGCAAATATCAAAACACTGTCCGTATTCTTGAAAATCTTCGCCCCGTTACGATTGCACTTGTGGATGGTATCTGCACGGGCGGCGGCTTAGAGCTTACGCTTGCATCCGATTTTGTCATCGCAACCAATCGCTCGCGCTGGGGCATGCCCGAAATAAATTGGGACATCACACCTGGTTGGGGTGGTACGGGCAAAATCTCTAAATTTGCCGGCCGCAGAAAATCGCTTGAATGGAATCTACTCGGCACATTATTCAGCGCCGAAAAAGCCGAGCGCTATGATTTGGTAAGCCGTATTGTTGAACCGGATGATCTTGAGGCAGAAGGCGAAAAACTTATTGAAATCTTACTTTCCAAGAATCCGCGAACTGTCTATCTCACCAAATATTGTGTCAAGAAAGGTTCAGATCTTGATTTCACCAATGTCATGGCATTTGAAGGCACACCGCAAAGATTGTCGCTAAAAGAAGCGGTTGGGATTGCGGATTTTGTCGAAACCGAGTCGCGCAATAAGCGGCGCGCGCTTCTTACAGATTTTTGGTTCAATTAAAAAAGCGAAACGAAAAGCGCCACGAAAAACAAAAAGGGGGGCGGCGTTTTATCCTAATCGGGATTGCGCTGCCACGAGGCGCGCGACCGGAATTTTATACGGCATGCAGGATATATAGCTCATCCCCATTTGGGCGCAAAACGTAATTGATGAGGGGTCACCGCCATGCCCACCGCATAGCGCGATTTCAATGTCAGGCTTTACCGCCCGCGCCCGCATGCAGGCCATGTCTATGAGCGCGCCGACCCCTTTCACATCCAACTGCACAAATGGGTCACGCAGCAAAATGCCGCGTTTTTGATAGCCGCGCAAAAATCCCGATATATCATCATGGCTCAAACCAAAACTGGTTTGCGTCAAATCATTACTGCCAAAAGAGAGCAGATCAACATGCGCGGCAATTTCATCCGCCAGCAGACAAGCGCGCGGGGTCTCAATCATGGCGCCAAGCTTAATCTCCATATCGGGCGCATAATCCTCAATCGCGGTTTGTAAAAACCGGCAGGCATAGGTTAATTCTTCAACGCTCATAATCAAAGGCAACATCACCGTCACCCCTTGTTTTATGCCTGCCTTTTGCATCGCTTGCGCAATCGCCCGAATTTGCGCTTCATATATATTTTGGTGGATAATCCCCACCCGCACCCCGCGATGCGCAAAACCCGGATTGACGGACGCCAAGCGCGCAATCCTCAATTTTAATTCCGACAGCTCGATTTGCATGTCAACCGCCAGCGCTTCTATATCATCAATCCGTTGCGGCATAAATTCATGCAGTGAGGCATCGAGCAAACGAATATCAATCGGCTGGCCTTGCAACTTCCCAAACATAAGCGCCAGCTCATCCGCATGTAAGCCACAAAGCGTTTCAATCGCGGCCGTTTTATCTTCTTTTTCATCAGATAGGATGAGCCGCCTTATCGCCGCAATACTGTCGGGCGCGAAAAATAAATGTTCGGTGCGGTAAAGCCCCACCCCTTCGCCGCCAAATCTTTGCGCCAGCGCCAGCTCGATCTCGGTCTCAGCATTGACCCGCACTTGCATTTGGCACGCCTCTTCCGCCCAGTGCATAATATCTTGAAACGCGGCAGGCAGTTCTGGCTCCACCGTTGAAACCGCCCCCTTAATCACTTGCCCGCTATTGCCGTCAATCGTTACAATATCCCCCGACTTTAGAATGAGGTCACCAATTCTGGCTTGCTGGCGGTCATAATCTATCCGCAAATCACCCGCGCCAGACACGCAAGGCCGCCCAAGACCGCGCGCCACCACCGCAGCATGGCTGGTCATCCCGCCGCGGGCGGTTAAAATCCCATCCGCCATATAAATGCCGTGAATATCTTCGGGGCTGGTTTCCATCCGAATTAAAATCACTGAATCATCGCGCGCTGCTTGTGCCTCCACAGCGGCGGATGAGAATGCCAGCCGCCCGCTTACCGCCCCAGGGGAAGCAGGTAAGCCTTTGGTCAGAATCTCATAATCCTCCGCCGATGATAAGACGGGGTGCAATAATTGTTCTAAATCGCGCGCGGGGATAGATTGCAACGCTTCCGCCTTGCTCATAATATTTTCGGCAACCATATCGGCAGCGATTTTTAGCGCCGCCTTGACATTGCACTTGCCGCTACGGGTTTGCAAAACCCAAAGCCGGTTTTCCTGAATGGTAAATTCAACTTCCTGCACGCTCTTAAAATGCTGCTCTAATTGCGAAAACAGAGTTTTTATTTGTTCGAAAATATCTGGCATCGCCTCTTCCAGCGAGACATGCGCCGCACCTATTTTTTCGCGCGCCGCAAGCGTCAGGCAATGCGGGGTGCGCAGGCCCGCAACCACATCCTCGCCTTGTGCATTTGGCAAATATTCGCCATACACTTCTTGCTCACCCGTTGACGGATTGCGGGTAAAGGCAACCCCCGTGGCGCTGTTTTCACCAAGATTGCCAAAAACCATCGCCTGTATATTGACCGCCGTGCCAAGCGCGTCAGAAATATTATGCAAGCGCCGAAAGGTGCGGGCGCGCTGATTTTCCCAACTTGCAAACACCGCCCCAATCGCGCCCCATAATTGCTCTTCAACCTGTTGCGGAAAGGTTTTGCCGGTTTCGGTTTCAATCAATGTCTTGAACTGCCCGCATAGATTTTTCCAATCCTCATCCGACAGCTCGGTATCATCCAAAACCCCAAGCGCTTGTTTGACATCATCGATTAGAAACTCAAACTCATCATTCGCCACCCCCAACACAACATCGCCATACATTTGGATAAAGCGGCGATAGCTATCCCACGCAAAACGCGGATTATTGGTTTTCGCGCTCAAGCCCTCAACCGTTTCATCGGTAAGTCCAAGATTCAAAATACTATCCATCATACCCGGCATGGAAATTGCCGCGCCGGAGCGAATAGAGACAAGCAAGGGTCTATCCGCATCGCCAAAGCCTAACCCCAATTCGGTTTCAATATTCGCAATCGCTGCTTTTATATCTGTCTTTAATTGCTCGGCAAGCACGCCGTTGCGCAAGAAATCTTGGCAGGCTTGGGTGCTAATGGTAAAGCCTGCCGGCACGGGCAAATTGAGGCGGCACATTTCTGCCAGATTCGCGCCCTTACTGCCCAGCACATCGGCCATATCAGCCTGCCCATCTGCATGTCCGGTATGAAAAGAATAAATATGTTGTGTCATTTTATCCTCGCTTGATTTGCGACAAATCAGCAATTTTGTTCATCTGCATGATGAGCTGCGCCAGCAGCGCTTGGCGATTGCGCCTTATATCTGCATCCTCAACATTCACCATAACGGTTTCAAAAAAAGCATCAACCGGCTCACGCAGCGCTGCCAGATTTTGTAAATTTGCGGCATAAGCGGCGGCATCTTTTTTATTTGAAAAATCAAGCTCACAAAGGGCTTCAAATAAGTGCCCCTCAGCGGCCTCTTCAAATAGGCTTGCATCACTGACGGCTTTTACATTATCAGCCTTTTTACAAATCCCATCGGCGCGAATATAGGCGGCGAGCAGATTCTCACCATCTTCGCTTTGCAGAAATTCTGATAATAAAGCCGTCCGCTCCACCAATGTGACCAAATCATCATCGGCCGATATATCCGCCACAATCGCCGCGACAATATCATGCGCAATGCCTTGTTCGCGCAAATGCACTTTCAAGCGGTCGGCAATAAAATTGATGAGAGAGGCAAGCTTATCCTCATTTTTTCCAGAGGATGACACGCTATCATAAGCCGCTATCGCAGCAGTGAAAATATCATGTAAGGGCAGGCGGGTTTTGGTTTCCAGCAATATGCGGATAATCGCATAAGCGGCACGGCGCAACGCATAAGGGTCTTTCGAGCCAGTTGGGGTTTCATCAATCAGCCAAAAGCCTGCCAATGTATCAATCTTATCCGCCAGTGCGACCACGCAGCCAAGCCGCGTTTCCGGCACCGCATCGGAAGGCCCTAAGGGGCTATAATGCGCGCCAATCGCGGCCGCGACATCCTCATCCTCACCATTGGCAAGCGCATAATAGCGCCCCATAATGCCTTGCAATTCGGGAAATTCATATACCATAGACGTGACCAAATCACTTTTGGATAATTCAGCCGCGCGCTGCGCTTTTTCCTGCTCAACCGCAAATGTATCCGCCAATGACGCGGCCAGTTTTTCAAGCCGCTTTACTTTATCATAAACACTGCCGAGCTTTGCATGAAAGACAATCTCGCCAAGTTGTGGCAGCAGCGATGCCAAAGGGGTTTTTTGATCTTGCTGCCAGAAAAACGCCGCATCCGATAAGCGCGCCCGCAATACCCGCTCATTGCCCGCCCGAATAAGCGCGCCCTCATCTTCTGTTACCATATTGCTAATGGCAATAAAATAGGGCGCCATTTTGCCAGTTTTTTGCGCGCGCAGAGAAAAATAGCGCTGGTGATTGCGCATGGCGGTGATCAGCACCTCTTCTGGTACATCCATAAATTCATCATCAATTTTGCCGATAAAGGGCACCGGCCATTCGACCAGCCCTGCCGTTTCCTGCACCAGTGCCATATCTTCAATCATGCTGAGGCCTTGCGCGTGCGCGAGGCGCTGTCCTTCTTCGACAATCAGAGCTTCGCGAATGGCGCTATCTGCCAGCACAAAATGCTCTTCTAGATTGCGCAAATAATCATGGCTATGTTTTATCTCAATCGCAGCGGGCGATAAAAACCGATGCCCATAACTCACCCCGCCCGATGTGATACCATTTAGGGTGAAGGGAATAATCTCTTTATCAAAGCGGCACAAAATCGCCCGCAAGGGGCGAATCCATCGCAAGGGCGCATCACCTTCCTTATCTCGCTCTTCAGTTGGTGGGAGCCAGCGCATTGATTTTGGCCACGGGAAGTTGCGGATGAGCGCCGGGATTATTTCCTGCAAAAGCTGCGGCATCGGGCGGGCATCGCTTTGCTGGATGAAAACATAATAATCACCTTTCGGGTCTTCTTTCACCTCCAGCATATCCGGATTGCTGACATTTACCGATTTCATAAATCCTTTAATCGCTTTTTCCGGCGCGTTTAAGCGCGGGCCTTTGCGCTGTTCAGATTTTGCCGGCGTGTGGCTTGGTAGCTGCGCCAATAGCGCCAATCTTTGCGGCGCGACATGAGCTTGCGGCGGGTCAATTTCAATATCATAATCCGCCAATGCCGTTTCAAATAAGCGGATAATATCTTGCCCCGCTTTTGCCTGCATGGTGGCGGGAATTTCTTCCGAATAGAGTTCTAAAATAAAATCAGCCATGCGCCGCCTCATCCTCATGCGCCAGCCAAATTTCGGCGCACGCTTTGGCAAGGGCGCGCACCCGCGCAATATAAGATTGCCGCTCGGTGACGCTAATCACCCCGCGTGCATCCAGCAAATTGAAATTATGGCTGGCCTTCATGCAATGATCGTAAGCCGGCAAAGCCAAGCCTTTTTCGAC
Organism: Parvibaculaceae bacterium; assembly: GCA_965199285.1. Taxonomy (GTDB): domain Bacteria; phylum Pseudomonadota; class Alphaproteobacteria; order RS24; family RS24; genus CBDDGJ01. Next base: position 901,132 of record OZ240687.1, read on the forward strand.
CAGCGCCTGACACATGGCTTCGGCATCGGCAAAATGGCGGAACAATATATCGGTATCGGCTTCATTAAAATTATAATGCGAAAACTCAACCTCACTGCGGTGGAACACATCGCCATAGCTAACGCCCTTGCCATTATAATCAATCTCAAAGCCATTATTGACATTTTGAATATACATTGCCAGCCGCTCTAACCCATAAGTAAGCTCGCCCGACACAATCTCAACATCAATGCCGCCGACTTGCTGAAAATAAGTAAATTGCGATATTTCCATGCCATCGCACCAGACCTCCCAGCCAAGCCCCCACGCGCCAAGCGTCGGGCTTTCCCAATCATCTTCGACAAAGCGAATATCATGCGCCAGCGGGTCAATACCAAGCACTTTTAGGCTTTCCAAATAAATTCCCTGAATATTATCGGGCGCAGGCTTTAGCAGGGTTTGAAACTGATAAAAATGCTGGAAGCGATTGGGGTTTTCGCCATAACGTCCATCGGTTGGGCGGCGGCTTGGTTGTACATAAGCGACAGACCAAGGCGTTTTGCCCAAAGCGCGTAAAACCGTTGCGGGATGAAATGTGCCTGCCCCCATCTCCATATCATAGGGCTGCAACACAACGCAGCCATGCGCCGCCCAATAATTTTGCAGCCGGAAGATAAGCTCCTGAAAACTTGGTTTTTGCGGGGTGTCACTCATTTATATCTCGCTTATCGCTATAAATAACCGCGTTCCACCTATAAGGCAAGCGCCTGTGCCTCTCTTAATATTGCTTCCGCCTGTGGCGAGGCTTGCCCATCTTGATTTTGCAAAGTCAAGGGCGGTAATAATTGCAATGGCGCGCGGCTATTGCCCCTGCCTGCGACAATCACCCGATGGGTTTTTTTATTGGGTGCGGGTAAAATCGGTAAGATACGAATATCGCCCAGACGCGGTGCCATCACCGCCAATATATCGGCAAGCGCCTCGGCGCGGTGAATAAATATCACTTGCCCTTGCGCGTGCGCCAGCGTGCAAGCATATTTCACCCATACCGCCAAAGCAGGGGCGGGCATTTCATGCGCTTGCTTTTTATCTGGGGTGCGGCTTCCCGTGCCTACCTCATAAAAGGGCGGGTTGGCAATCACATAATCATAATAATCGCGCCGCAAATCGCTTTGCGTGAAGGGGGCTAAAATATCGGCTTGGGTGAAAGAAACGGCAAGCTGGTTTCTGTTCGCATTTTCACGCGCAAGCTCAAGCGCTTCGCCATCACTATCCACCCCCATAATCTCTACACCGGCTAGGCGTTTGGCAACACAAAGCGCTGCCACGCCGCAGCCGCTTCCCAATTCACACACTTTATCGCCGGCTTTCGCATTCACGCTTGCGGCCAGTAAAACCGCCTCATGTCCACTGCGGTGACCGCACGACATTTGCAGGATTTGCAATCGTCCTCTAAGAAAATCATCTTCTGTTATCGCTTGCATATTGACCATTTCGTTTATGAGGCTTATGTCTATAGCAAGAGTTAAGGAATATTCAAATGGCAGAAATTATTAGCCTAACAAATTCTTCCGACAAGATGGATACGCCAACCAAGCTTAATCTTGCTTTTGCCGAAGAGATGACGGCGGTTGAAAAATTAATGCAATCGCATATTGCCTCTTACGCCCAAATGATACCGGATATTGGCGCGCATATTGTAAAGGCGGGGGGCAAGCGTATTCGCCCGATGCTTACATTGGCGGCGGCGAAATTATGCGGCTATCAGGGAGAAAAGCATATTCAACTTTCGGCCGCCGTTGAATATATGCACACAGCAACTTTGCTGCATGATGATGTAGTTGATGATAGTGATTTGCGGCGCGGACAACCCACCGCGCGACTATTATGGAGCAATGCCGCCAGCGTGCTGGTGGGTGATTTTATGCTTGGACAGGCTTTCCGGATGATGGTCACCGCAGGCTCCATGCAAGCGCTGGATATCCTCTCAAAAGCAGCCGCGATTATTGCCGAAGGTGAGGTTTTGCAACTTGAAAATATTGGCAATGTCGAAACCACGCAAGATGCTTATTTGCGGATTATCGAAGCCAAAACCGCCGTTTTATTTGCCGCCGCCGCCGAAGCGGGTAGCGTGATTGCCGATGCCACCCCGACCCAACAAGAGGGGTTGGAGTCTTATGGGCGCAATCTCGGCGTGGCGTTTCAGCTGCTTGATGATGCGCTGGATTATGGGGGGCTTGCACAGAATATGAGTAAAAATACCGGCAAAAATATGGGCGATGATTTTCGGGAAGGGAAGGTTACCCTGCCGATGCTACTTGCCTATCGGCGTGGCAATGAGGAAGAGCGGCAGTTCTGGCATGACATGATCACAACCCCAGACGACAATCCCGCCAGATTGGAACAAGCCATTTCTTATATGCGCAAACATAATACGCTTTTTGACACTATCGAACATGCGCGCCATTATGGCGGGCGGGCAAAAGATGCGCTGGCGATTTTTCCTGATAGCGATACCAAACAGCTGCTGCTAGAGCTTGTCGATTTTTGCATTGAGCGCACGCATTAGACATAAATAATTATGTCATAAGCTTGCCGGCACGCACCCAATAATGATCTGGGAGGTTAAGATGATGCCGCGCCGCCGCGCCTGTGCCAGCTTTATAAAGACCAAAACATGTTGCGCCACTGCCGCTCATCGCCGCAAATTGCGCGCCAGATTCGCGAAGCTGCGCGATAATATCTGCAATTTCCGGCACCAGCTCTTGGGCGGGAGGATGCAAATCATTTCGCGTGTGCGTTAGAAAATCGCAGAGCGTCTGAAAATCGTGAAACGCCATAGGCATATTTGTTGGCGCTTTATTCATCTTGGTGATTTTCGAAAATACCTCTTTAGTGGAAAGCGGCACAGCAGGGTGAACCAAAATAATATCAGCATCAGGAAATGCGCTAAGCGGCGTTACAATCTCGCCAATGCCACTCATCCAAGCCGGTTTTTGCTGTAAGCAAACGGCAATATCTGCCCCTAAAGCTGCAATTTTTTCGCCCATATCGCGCATATCGCCCACAGGCAAGGGTAAATCATAAAGCTCTGCCAGCCCGCGTAAAGTCGCTGCCGCATCTGCCGAACCACCGCCGAGCCCTGCTGCAAGGGGCAGTTTTTTTTGCAAGCGAAACGTACAAGGCGGCGCATCCATCAGGCGATGCGCGGATAAAATCAAATTATCATCAGACGATAATTGATCTGCCCCTTCGATAAAAAGCGTAGTGTGGTCTGCTGGTTCAATATCAAGCCAGTCGCCAATATCAGCAAATGCGACAAGGCTTTCAAGCAGATGATAGCCATCTGCCCGCCGGTCACAAATGTGTAAACAAAGATTGATTTTTGCCGCCGCAAAAAACTTTGCCATTATAAATCATCCATAATACCGGTTAAGATTTTTTGGGTAAGCTCGGCTTCCAGCCTTTCATCCGGCTCAAATGCAAGCGCTTTGCGCCACTGATAACGCGCTTCTGTCTTGCGCTCTAATTGCCATAAAACATCGCCTAGATGCGAGGTAATTGTCGGATCGACAGGTTCTATCAGGCTTGCTTTTTCTAAATACACAAGCGCTTGGGGAAAATCGTTCAAACGATAATATGCCCAGCCCAGACTATCGACATAAGCACCATTATCAGGCTCTTGCTCAACCGCTTTTTTAATCATCTCCAAGCCTTGCGATAAATTTACCCCCTGGTCAATCCAGCTATAGCCGAGATAATTCAAAACCGCCGGATCATCTTTTGATAAGCGAAGTGCCCTTTGCAGATCTTCCTCAGCCTCTGCCCACATATCTATACGCTCAGAGCAAATGCCGCGCATAAAATACAGGCTCCAGACCTCTTCCCCTTGCGTTTCCATAAGTGCTATAGCGCGTTGATAATAGGTAAGGGCGTTTTCAAAATCTTCCCGCTCGCGATACATATCCCCTAAATGCGCGATTAGAAAAAAATTTTCCGGCGCGCCGGTTTGGACAAAACGGGCAACCTCTATGGCTTTTTCAAAATCGCCAAGCTCTTGATAAGCATTACTGACAAGAAGCTGTGCGCTTTGATGATAGGGAGAGGTTTGATCTATCTGTCCAAAATAATAAACTGCCTTTTCCCATTTCTCCCATCTTTGCGCCATTTCACCGCGCAAGAATTTTGCTAAATGTAAATCCGGATCTAGCGAATGCGCGATTTGTGTATAGGCTTGCGCAAGATAATATTGCCTTTGATGGAGCATATCTTCTGCCAAAACCATAAACCCGCGCGCAATTATCTGCCCATTTGTAAATATATGCCGGGGTGGCGCGGTCTTGCTTTCCAAATCGGCAAGCTTGGCGCTGATCTGCGCATCAGAAGAATTATATAAAAACCCTTGATAGACTTTTCGCGCTTCCTCCCTATTTCCGAGCCGTTCAAAAAACATTCCAAGCGATAGCGCGAAGGTTTGATATTGCATCCCCCCTAATTTTAGACTTTGCGTAAAGGTTTGCTTGGCGCGGCTGATCTGTCCTTTTTTCTCAAACAACATCGCAGCCTGCACACCCGGAACCGCCGCCAGACGACCGTCATAAAGCATCGCCTCGATTGCCTTTATATAATCTTTCTCATCCGTTCCGACGGCAATTGCCGCATTAAATGAAGGAACCATGCTAATCCCCACATGTGCCTGTGGTGGCTCTTTCATATATAATTGTGCTTTTCCAAAATCTTCCTGCTTAAGCGCATAAGCCACCAAAAGGTTCCATGCCAAAACCCCTTCGGCGGTTTTCCTATTGACCAAAGCAGGGGCAAGGATAAGCGCCTTATCAATCTCACCAGCGATGAGATACGCCAGAAAACTGCGTTGTTGTAATTCAATATCATTCGGATAGGCTGCCAGCGCTTCTTGATAATAAAGGCTTGCATTTGTGCTGTCATCCAACTGCATCGCAAACTGACCAGCCAGAAAATTGGCGGGCAAACTATGCACTTCATACTGTCGGGGAAATTGATAAGCAATAATCGCAAGGCTTAAAAATGCAGCTCCAAGTACAAGAAGGACGTTTCTGAATGACAAGCGAAACAAAGCACACCTTTACATATTCGGATAATTGGGGCCACCAGCCCCTTCCGGGACAACCCAGTTTATATTCTGGCTCGGATCTTTAATATCACAGGTTTTACAATGCACACAATTTTGTGCATTAATTTGCAAATGCGGGTTTCTACCATCTTCATCGCGGATAATTTCATAAACGCCGGCCGGACAAAAGCGTTGCGCCGGTTCATCATAATCTGCCAGATTAACCTTAACCGGAACAGACTCATCGCCCAAAGTAAGATGCGGCGGCTGGTCTTCTTCATGATTGGTGGCCGATAAAAACACCGAAGATAATTTATCAAATGACACCACCCCATCCGGCTTGGGATAATCAATCGGCTTTGCCTTATCTGCTTTTTTCAAGGTCGCATAATCCGGCTTGCCATGTGACAGGCTCGGCAGACCAAAGCCAAAAAGAGTTTGCATCCACATTTCCACACCACCAATCATCGTTCCCAAAACCGTACCAAATTTTGACAAAAGCGGTTTTACATTGCGAATCTTTTTAAGCTCTTTGGCGACCCGACTATGATCATATGCTTGCTGATAGGCGGCAAGCTCATCACCAGAGCGGCCTGCTTGGATCGCTTCAAACGCGGCTTCCGCTGCCATAATGCCGGTTTCCATCGCATTATGACTGCCCTTAATACGGGGCACATTCACGAAACCCGCCGCACACCCGATCAGAGCCCCACCAGGAAATGATAATTTGGGCACAGACTGATATCCGCCTTCGGTAATCGCCCGCGCGCCATAAGAAACGCGCTTACCCCCCTCAAGCACGGGCCGAATAAGCGGGTGCATTTTGAAACGTTGAAACTCATCATAAGGCGATAAATGCGGGTTTTGATAATTAAGATGGGTCACAAACCCGATCGACACATAATTATCACCAAAATGATACATAAATGACCCACCGCCGGTTTTATTATCCAGCGGCCAACCTAGCGTATGCTGAGCATAGCCGGGGCGATGTTTATCAGGATCAATCTGCCATAATTCTTTAATGCCGATGCCGAATTTCTGATAGTCACAATCCTTATCCAATTCAAAATGCGCGATAGCCGCTTTCGATAGTGAACCCCTCACCCCTTCTGCAAAAAGCGTATATTTAGCATGTAGTTCCATGCCTGGCATCCAGCCATCTTTTTTCTCACCGGTTTTGGAAACACCCATATCGCCTGTTGCAACACCTTTGACCGCACCGCTTTCATCAAACAGAATTTCTGCCGCCGCAAAACCGGGATAAATTTCGACCCCCAGCGCTTCTGCCTGTTCGCCCAACCAGCGTGCAACATTGCCGAGGCTAGCAATATAATTGCCGTGATTTTTCATCAATGGTGGCAATATGATATTTGGCAAGGGCAAAGCACCGGCCGGCCCCAGCACATAAAAGCGATCCATCGTCACTTCATTTTCCAAAGGCGCGCCGCGTTCCCGCCAATCGGGAAACAAACGGTCTATCCCGACCGGATCAATGACCGCGCCCGACAAAATATGCGCGCCAATTTCTGAGCCTTTTTCCAAGACACAAACTGAAATATCCTGCTCCGCTTCGGCCGCTTGTTGTTTAAGGCGAATGGCGGCACTCAAACCGGCCGGCCCGCCGCCAATAATCACCACATCATATTCCATCGCTTCACGCTGTGTCACATCGAGCGCCCATCCCTGCCGGACATTTACTTGATTTACAGGCAATTCAGTCATCTCTCTTCTCTCCATTTTGAATCAACAATAGTTTAGCCCATAAAGCCAAAACTGCAATGCCTCATATACAGAATAATCACTTTATCCGGCGCGAAAAACACTTTATATTTGCGTGATGCAATCTTTAACGCAAGCAGAGGTCATAAAAGCCCTTCATTTTCAAATAGATATGGGCGTAGATGAAGCATTGTCGGAAACACCGATTCGGCATTATCAGGCATCAGATGCGCCTCACATTGTTACAAATGCCACCCCCATACCAGCAGAACGAACCCAGCGCGCAGAAAATATTGCAAGGCCGGATATTACCCCGCCACTATCTGCCGAGACGGCAATCCCTGAGGTTAAGGCAACAACGCTAGGAGCACTCGAGGCTGAATTACAGGCCTATGCGGGCTGCAATTTGAAGAAAACTGCTAAAAACACTGTGTTTAGCGATGGGATTGCGACAAGCAAGATCATGCTGGTGGGAGAAGCGCCTGGCCGTGATGAGGATCGGATGGGCAAACCATTTGTTGGCCGAAGCGGTCAACTGCTTGATAATATGTTGCACCATATCGGGCTTACGCGGCACGAAAATATTTATATCAGCAATATTATTCCTTGGCGGCCACCTGGCAACCGCAACCCAAGCGCCGATGAAATTGCCCAATGTCTTCCCTTTATCACCCGCCATATTGAAATTGTCGCACCCGAAATTCTTTTACTGGTTGGTGGTGTCTCGGCTAAAACATTATTGCAAAGCACACAAGGCATTACGAAATTGCGGGGCAAATGGCAAAACGTTGAGATTGCCGGGCGCGCCATCCCTGCCTTACCCTTACTACACCCCGCCTATCTTTTACGCGCGCCAGATCAGAAGGCAAAAATGTGGTCTGATCTATGCTTATTGGCAAAAAAATTGCATGAGGATAAACCATAATGGAGCGGTCACCCTTATTTATTCGTGGTTTTTTGGCCCTTATTTTACTGTCTGCAATTCTGCCTTTCACCGCGATAGCGGGCATTCAACCACCGCTTGCGCGGCCAGCTTATACCCCGCCCCCCAAACCGACAGATTGGGAATTATATGAACAAGTCTTTAGCCTACAAATGGCAGGCAAATGGCGACAGGCGGATCGCATTCTTAAAAAAATAGATAATGATATTTTAATGGGGCATGTTTTCTATCAACGCTATATGCACCCAACCAAATATCGAGCCAGCTGGAAAGAGTTACGCAACTGGCTGCACCAATATGCCGATCATCCCAATGCTTGGGCTGTCTATAAGCTCGCAAAATCGCGCAAGCCATATAGAGCCCGTATGCCGCAAAAGCCACCCGCACGAATCTTTCATAACCAAACCGTTTCTTCACAAAGCAACTTATTTCAAACCAGAACAGCCCGCCACATACGCAATCATGTCAACAGCCTTATTAAACGAGAACGCCCCACTCAGGCGCTGCAATATATTTCTGCCCGTAGTCGCAAGAAAAGATTAAGCACCGCAGAATTTGACTATTTGCAAGCGCGCATTTCGCGTAGCTATTATGTCGAACAAAAATTTGAAAAAGCATTAACGATTGCGCAAAAGGCAGCCGCGCGTCACCGTCTGCATGTCCCTTTAAGCGATTGGTATGCCGGGCTTGCCGCTTGGCGGCTTGGAAAATTTGCAACCGCAGCTCCTCATTTTATGGCGCTGGCCGATCACCCCACCGCCAGCAATAGCCTAAAAGCAACCGGTGCTTTTTGGGCATCGCGTAGCTTACGGCAACTAGATCGGCTTGCTGAGGCTGAAAACTTTTTAATCAAAACCACGCAATTAGGGGTTAATTTTTATAGCCTATTGGCAATGCAGCAATTAAGCGGGCAAAGTTATATTGAATGGGTAAAAGTTGAAAGCGCCGATCATATGCTGATTGAAAGCCACCCGGCTGTGCAGCGTAGCTATGCGCTGGAATATTCTGGCCAGCACGAACGGGCGGAGCTCGAGCTTCTCTATTTGCAAGAGCGCTTAACCGATGATGAGGCACGGATTGTTTTAGGCCTTGCGCGCCATCTTAATTTCCCTGCCCTTGAGATGACCTTAGGAGAAAGGCTGGCCAAAAGAGAAAAGCAGGTAAAAACAGGCGCGCAAGAAAATAAGCTCGCCCCCTCTTATACACTTGCGACGGCCTTATACCCATCCCTTGCGCCTGAGCTGCATGATTTCCTATTGCTGGATCGCGCCCTGATTTATGCGCTTATTAGACAAGAGAGCCGGTTTATGAACCATGCAAAATCACGCGCCGGCGCGCGCGGGTTAATGCAGCTCATGCCACGTACCGCCGCATTTATTTCTGGCGATCGCCGTCTGGCGCGCCGTTCCGGGCGCAATCAGCTATTAGATAGGGAGGTAAATCTTGAGCTTGGGCAGCAATATTTAGCGCTTTTATTAAGCGATGAATATTTTAACGGCAATCTCATTTATGCGCTGGCAAGTTATAATGCCGGCCCCGGGAATTTACGCCGATGGCGCAAAGAATTGGCCGATGTAAATGATCCGCTTCTGTTTATCGAAAGCATTGGAATTACTGAAACCAGACTTTACGTCAAAAATGTTTTGCGTAATCTATGGATTTATCGTGATCAGCTTCACCAAGACAATAATAGTCAGCGCATTTTGGCAGCCCATAGCTGGCCACGCTATATCGCGCAAGATATTGCCGAAGATATACAAGAAAAAACCGCAAGCAATCAGCACACGCCGAAACGCCAAAATATAGTTAGCACTGTAAAGCGATAATCACTTTATTAAGTTGATACACTAAAAAGCAGATAATCGCGTCTCTATTTCCATAATTTATTTCCCTCACGGCAATCGCTTACGCGAAGGATCGTTTTATATATAAAGAGATGTGGGATATTTAGTGATATAAGGAGATATATCGGGATAAAAGACCAGAAAATGATTATCTAATAACGATAATGTTCGGGCTTAAACGGGCCTTGTTGTGAAATGCCCAAATAATCGGCCTGCTCATCGCTAAGCGTGGTCAGCTTAGCGCCAAGCCGCCCAAGATGTAATTGCGCCACTTTTTCATCCAAATGTTTGGGCAATACATAAACCTGCCGCTCATATGTTGCGTGATTATTCCATAAATCAATTTGTGCCAGCACCTGATTGGTAAAGGACGCACTCATCACAAAGCTAGGGTGACCGGTGGCACACCCCAAATTGAGAAGCCGCCCTTCTGCCAATAAAATAATCCGCTTGCCATCGGCAAATTCCACCTCATCGACTTGTGGCTTGACATTATGCCATTGCAAATTATGCAGCGCCGCCACCTGAATCTCACTATCAAAATGGCCAATATTACCAACAATCGCCCGATCTTTCATCACCCGCATATGTTCGAGCGTGATGACATCCTTATTGCCGGTGGCAGTGATAAAAATATCACCCACCGCCGCCACCTCTTCCATTGTGGTCACTTCATAGCCTTCCATCGCCGCCTGCAGCGCGCAAATCGGGTCAATTTCTGTCACCATCACCCGCGCGCCCTGACTACGCAAGCTTTCGGCAGAGCCTTTGCCGACATCGCCAAAGCCGCAAACCACGGCGATTTTACCGGCAATCATCACATCGGTGGCACGTTTCACTCCATCAACAAGGCTTTCGCGGCAGCCATAAAGATTATCAAATTTGGATTTGGTCACGCTGTCATTGACATTAATCGCCGGAATTTTAAGCGTCCCCTGTTTTGCCATTTCATAAAGCCGCAATACGCCGGTTGTGGTTTCTTCCGATACGCCGCGCACATCTTCAAGCAGCTGCGGATATTTTTCATGCATGATTTGAGTTAAATCGCCACCATCATCAAGCAGAATATTTGGTGTCCACCCATCGGGGCCAGTGATGGTTTGCTCCACGCACCACCAATATTCCTCTTCGGTTTCCCCTTTCCACGCAAAGACCGGAATATTGGCGGCAGCAATCGCGGCCGCCGCGTGGTCTTGGGTGGAAAAAATATTGCAAGACGACCAGCGCACCTCAGCACCAAGACTAATCAGCGTTTCGATTAAAACCGCGGTTTGGATGGTCATATGCAAACAGCCCGTAATCCGCGCCCCTGCCAGAGGGTTTTTGCCAGCATATTCATCCCGCAATGCCATCAGTCCGGGCATCTCGGTTTCAGCGATTGAAATTTCACGCCTGCCCCATTCGGCAAGCTCAATATCAGCGACCTTATAATCAGACATTGGGTTTCCTCTCTATAATAGAATTGTCTTTTCTTGACGCGTTTTTATCAGTCTTGGCAAGAATTTGCAATGGCAATATAAGGATTTCTTTATATCTATTTTCTCATTATACTATTGTCAATGGGAGCTAATGGCTTGATTGCAGCGTGATAGTTTCCTATAGTTAAAAAAATGATGGTCATTATAATATAATGAAGAGAGGGATATTTATGTCTGCATTGAAAGAAAAATGGGAAGAGGTCATGCGTAAAGGTGGCGGTGAGTATCTTCACAATATTCTGGCTGAAAATGCGGTGTTTCACTCGCCACTTGTGCATACGCCACAAGCAGGGCGCGAAAAGGCATATCAATATCTTAATGCTGCCTCCAAAACATTTGAAAATACGGGCTTTCAATATGTTCGTGAGATTATTGATGGCAAGCAAATCATGCTAGAATTTGTCGCTGAGATTGATGGTATTCATATTAACGGGATTGATATTATCGCTTGGAATGATGAGGGTAAAATCAGCGATTTCAAAGTATTTATCCGCCCCTTAAAAGCGATTAACATGATTTCCGGCAAAATGGCCGAACAGCTTGAAAAGCTATCTGAATAAATGTCGCATAATCCACTCATTAAGGCGCATGATTTATGCGTGACGCGCAATGGCAAAATCATTCTCGATCATGTGAGCCTAGAAATTGAGAGAGATGATTTCATCACCCTGATTGGGCCAAATGGCGCTGGCAAATCTATGCTCTTAAAAGCTCTATTGGGGCTTTATCAGCCCGACAAGGGACGCGTTGAAAAAGCGCCCGATTTGCGCGTGGGCTATGTGCCAGACCGCCTCACCACCGAGATGAATATGCCGCTTAGCGTTTCGCGATTTTTGCAGCTCAACCGACGTGGCGACGATTTGGCGCGCATTATTGAAGATACCCAAATCGCAGACCTCCTGTCGCGCCCGCTTGATACGCTTTCGGGCGGTGAACGCCAGCGCGTTTTATTGGCGCGTGCGCTTTTGGGAAATCCAGATTTACTTATTCTCGATGAACCCGCCCAAAGCCTTGATATAAATGGGCAGATTTACTTTTATGAGCTTTTGCAAAAAATTTATAATGAGCAAAATATCAGCATTCTCATTGTCTCGCATGACCTTAATCTGGTGATGGCGGCAACCCGCAAAGTGGTCTGCCTCTATCATCATATTTGCTGCACCGGCACGCCGCAAAGCGTCGCCCAAAATCCAGAATTTATCGCTCTTTTTGGAGAGGATATGGCGCGGGTGACCGCTTTTTATCCGCATCATCATGATCATCATCACGACCATAATTAAAGGAGACCGTTAAATGCAGGTTGATCCTCCCCTTATGGCTGGCATGGCCTTGGCATTGATTTGCGGACCGCTTGGCTGTTTTGTGGTGTGGCGGCGAATGGCTTATTTTGGCGATGGGCTAGCACATAGCGGTCTATTAGGGGTGGCGCTCGCTTTTTTATTAGGATTATCGCACCAGCTTGGTATTTTGCTGGTAGGCGTTTTATTCGCCATTCTGCTCAGCTGGTTACAAGCCCGTAAATTACTTTCAACCGATACTCTGGTAGGGATTGCGGCGCATGCGACATTATCTTTTGGGGTGATTGCCATGCTGTTGCTCGGCAGCAGCCAAACCGATATTCATGCGCTTTTGCTTGGGAAAATTAACGATATTTCACAAACCAATGCGACGGTTTTAGCGGTTGGCACGGCAGGCGCGCTGGCGGTTATCGCCTTCTTTTGGGACCGGCTTATTTTAACCACAATGAGTGAGGATATTGCCCGCGCCGAAGGCTTATCTGTATCAACTTATAATTTTATTTTAATGCTCTTAATGGCTTTGACCGTAGCCCTATCAATTCAGATGGTTGGGGTGTTGCTTATTACATCCTTGCTGATTTTACCGGCAGCCTGTGCCCGCTTATTTGCGAAAAGTCCGGAGCAAATGGCAGTAAGCGCAATTTTAATCGCCGCGATTGGGATTTTTGTCGGCCTTCAGGCAAGTGATATGTTCGCCGATAACATGCTGGCACATGCCGAGCATTATGACGCGGGTGAACATGCGGGAGAAGATGACAAAGATGGACATGCCATAAATGAACATAACAGGCACCATCACCCGCCTGCCATAGCGGGGCCCTTAATTGTCGCCATACTTACCATTTTATTTTTCGTAAGCGCAATTTTGCGGATATTGATGAAACCGCGCGGGGCGTAATTAATTCACCCAAATAGGGGAACTATATGCCCGCTCTTGAATGGTTGCTGGCACATTGGGGCGCGGTTTCACGCCCGCGCGCATCGCATCCCAGCTTGACCAGCGGCAGGATGGGTTCTCGAGAACCCGCGCATAATAAAACGCTTTTTGCCCAGCCTGATAATCCGGATCTTGCCATAGGGTTTTTAGCTCATCAGCGCTGGTATTGGCGCTGGCAGCACAATTTTCCAAATCGACCTTAGCGCCATTATCGGGGCAGCGTTGGGTTACCGGATCAATCTTTGCGCCGCCTGCACAAGCGACATCATAAACACGTTCATGCGTATCACCACCGGCATCAACCCACCCCTTAATCACTTGCAAACGTTGCAGCCCGTAAGAGAGCTCATCGCGCAACGCCCAGACAATAAATTGTGGCACAGCCTCCCCCGCGACAAGATCACCGCCCATGGCAACGCCGCGCGCATAGGCTTGTTTCATCAGTAGCGGATCATCTAAATTTGTATTGCCAAAATCAGTGCTGGCAAAAAACCGCAACCGTAAACGCGGGCCGGTGGTGGCGAACACCTCTTTCCGCTGCATCGCCGCAAACAAGCTATCGCGGGTATTTTCTTCCGCCCATATGCCCGCCAGGCCAGAGGCGCTCCAGGTATGGAAATTATTCTCATTATATGTGCCTTTCGCATCAACCGGCACAGAACCGCGCAATTTACCATTTGCATCAATAATACCGACTTTCGACCAATAATTGCTTTCATCAAATGCACCCGCCGCTACATGCGTGTCAGATGCGCCGATAAGACCAAATTTATACGGATTACCGCGCCCTTCGGCTTCCATTTTAAGGCCGTTCAGATAGGCCTCACGAACGTAAGAGCCACGCGGTTGGCTTGACTCCCAAGCGCCGATACGAAATGGCATGGTTTCAAAATCAGCCCATTCATCATTTGGTGATAGAAGCGGATGCGTTTCGCTATCCCCCTTCACCTGTGTCACTTCAACCACGGGCTCATTGCGCATACGAGTTTGGGCATAGGCCTGATCAATAGGATTACCATTCCAATCAACATTTTGGAACATGAGACCATTAGAGCCATTGGAATTATGCGGAATAGCGATGGTATCAATGCCTTGGGCACGTAAATCATCCATCCAGCGCCATAAATCTTCTGGGTTCAAAGACATAATCCGACTAAAGGGAAGCGCCGGGGCTTTACTGCCACGAAAGATTACATTCCGGTGCATATTCTGGTTTTGTGGGCCAGATGTATATTCATAAGCGATAAAGGTAGTAAATTTTCCCGGTTCATTATGAGCTTCTGCAGTTTCGATAATCTGCTGCCAGGCGGATTTTGAAATTTCAGGATCATAAAGATCATCCGTCTCGCCGTCTTTTGTCGGGTTAAGGCGGGTAAACAGCCCCTGAAACGCCAATAAACGGTCTGCCGGTGTTGTCGCTTTCCTTAAGGATAAAGAAATCGGGTGTTTTGAGACCTCTTGCTTTGGATCATGCATCGCCGGCAGCATGCCAAGATACATGGCATGATCGGTGACAGCCTGAAAATCAAGCGGGCGTTTGAGCTGCATCTTAAACCCGGCCGGATGCGTAAGCGCCTCGCCCTTTGCATAGCGATAAGCATCGTCTGGATCATTGCGATTGCCGAAAATATAAGCATCAAAAGATAACACGGTGTGAATATGCGTCTCGCCAAAAAAGGCTTGCCGGTCGGCCGGATCAGCGTTCGCCGTTACCGTCGCAAATACATATGTGCAGAAAAATAAAGCTACAAATAAAGCGCGTCTCATGGAGTTCTCCCTTTAGATTGGGTCAGTTTAAGATAAATCCAGAAAAAATCAATCTGATAAATATAAGAAAGGATAATTCTGCCGTTATAAAAGCACGCCCTAATGAAGCATCGGGCCGTGGCGGGTTCCTCCCATAACCCGCCACATCTTCCCGTTTTAAGCGTTTAAGAACGCCTCGTATGAGATTATATCCCTTGATAAGACAATGCGTATAAAATTCGTTCTATGAGTATGAATTATATTCGTTTTGAAAGCGCGATCGCAATATGGCAGCCGGTTTTAATCGCGGCGCTTAAGCCCTTATAGCCAGGTGCGTCTTCCGCCCCATGTGCCCGCGCAGTGTCGCGATGGGCGATTTCATCCTCCCGAAACTTTCTGATTTTTGCTGCCAAATCCTGATGCTCTGGTTCGTTTTCCAATATCTCCAGCTGTTCGGCATAATGCGCATCAATCACCTCTTCCACCGCTTCGGTACACGCCATAGCAGCTTTTTCACCCATCAGCGCGGTCGCAGCGCCAAGCGCAAAGCCCGCAACATTCCATAAGGGCGAAAGCGCGGTGGGGCGTACCTCATGCGCGGTCAAAAGCGTATCAAAGGCTTCCAAATGCGCGTCTTCTTGCGTCGCCATATGGCGAATTTCATCCGCTATCTCTTTCTTGCTGTCAAGTTTGCCGAAAATCGCAAGCTGGCCATCATAAATCCGTACCGCGCCATGCTCACCGGCATGGTCAACCCGCAAGAGTGATGCTAAGTCAGCTTTCCGCATGTTTCCTATTCCTAAATAATGTCCACAGGCTGATACTCGCCAGCCCTAAACTTGCTATCACATTATACCCCGCCATTGATATTCCCCAAAGTAAAAAAGCTGGCGCGTTGCAAGACGCAGGGGTTTCATGGGCTAATTGATCTAATAAATCATCAACCGTAACCGCAATGCCCCCGCCCGCGCCACTGCAGCCTTGCGGCCCCGCCCAAAACCCATATTCAATGCCAGCATGATACATTCCTAAGCCTGCATTTGCCAAAAATATAAGCGCCACCAGCGCCAGCAGTTGTGTGATGAGCGGGCGCGATAACCGCAAGAGCGTAGGCAGCGCTAATAAGATAAGATTGGCATAATATGCCCAGCGCTGTTGCAAGCATAATTCGCATGGGCGCAAACCGCCTATATATTGGCTTGCCAAGGCGGTTGCGATAATCGCCAAACTTACAAAGAATAGAATTTTAATAAGCTGCGCGGTTGTAAGGTTAACGCGCATTACAATATCAGGATAAAGCCTAGAAATAATAATCCGATAAAAGCGATACTTAAAATGTTAAAGTATTTTTCAATGAATATTTTTATTGGCGCACCGAAAAAATACAGTAAGCCCGCCACCAGAAAAAACCGCGCCCCGCGCCCCACCAAGCTGGTTAAGATAAAAGGTAAAAGCGGAAAGCCGACAACCCCACTGGCAATAGTTGCAACCTTATAGGGCAAAAAAGTAATCGCGGTGATGAGAATGACCCAAATCCCCCATTCCTGATAAAGCTCGGTAAAGGCAGAAAATGCCGTCTCAGCCTGATAAAATTCAATAATCGGCAGACCAATAAGCTGATAGGCATAAAAGCCGATCGCATACCCCAATAATGCGCCGGCAACTGACGCAAGCGTACAATAAAGCGCATAAACCCACGCTTTTTGCCGCTTGGCAACAACCATCGGGATAAGCAGAAGGTCTGGCGGTAACGGAAATACCGAGCTTTCAATAAAGCTGATAAAGCCTAGAAAATGCGCCGCATATTTATGCTCAGATTTTTCAAGCACCCAATCATATAATCGTCTTAACATGGGTACGATACTAATATGATTGTCTGGCTTCGTCTATATATATATATATTTATATCATAAAACCGCCTATATTTATGCTTGCCCGCCGCCATCGGCTTGGTTATATATGAATCGCACGTATAAATGTGCCTCTGTGGCGGAACTGGTAGACGCGCGGGATTCAAAATCCCGTTTCCTCACGGAAGTGTCGGTTCGATTCCGACCGGAGGCACCATCACCCTTGCAGGCACGGCGCATAGAGCCGCATAAAAATCAAGATGGCGACGATTTACAATCTAAAATATATAAAATTTCATAACAATTGTTGACAGTAGCAATAAAAATAGGCACAATGATAAAATTATGGTTGCCGATGAGGAAGGGGAGTTGGTGGTGTAGCGGCCTATTGATATGGCCGATGGCAAAATTGGTTGTTAAACAGCCATAACCCTGAATATGCCCTGCACCCGTCACCGCCGCAACGTAGATTGTCTGCTATGTGATATGGCAGGGCTTATAAAATTAACAAAAAAATAGTAAGGATAGGTGATGTGGCAAACAATTTTGGGGAGTTTCGGACAAAGTATTATCGGTTTAGTAAGCGAGTTTATTGAAGATAAAGACGCACGCAATCAGATTGAACTGAAAATTAAAGAATTAGAAGCTGAAGCCGGCAGACGTGCGGATGAGCTTCAGACATTACAGGCGCAAGCCAATATTGAAGCGGCAAAGCATCCGTCGATTTTTGTGGCTGGTGCGCGGCCATTCATTCTATGGGTGGCCGGTATCGGGGTTGCTTATGTCGCCCTCATAGCCCCGCTTTTGACATGGGCATGCGCGATTTGGTGGCCGCATGTCACCCCACCAGAAGTCGATAGCGGGTTTATTATTACGCTCCTGGGGTCTGTTTTAGGCTTGGGCGGACTTCGTACCTATGAAAAGCAAGTGGGTGTCGCGCGGGATAATTTGCACCCAAAGCGGTAAGCCCATCAAGCGATAGGCCGGATGGGCTGGATGAGCTAGTGGCCGATTTAAAACGAGACGAAGGTTCCGTTAAAAATGCAGCGGGGCGGCATATTATCTATATAGACAGCGTGGGGCATCGAACGATCGGCTATGGGCATCTGGTTTTAGATGGTGAAGATTTTAGCAATGGCCTATCTGAAGCAGAAGCAGACGCCTTGCTTATATCTGATATTCACCGTGTGGCTTTGGAACCATTTTATAAGATATTCACACCTCCGCCCCCTGGTCTAACGCTTGCTAAAATGAATGCACTTTTAAATATGTTATTTAATCTCGGCGAACCGCGGTTTCGGGGTTTCAAGAAAATGATTGCTGCGATTAAAGAGGGCGATTGGAAAAAAGCAGCCGATGAAGCGCTGGATAGCAAATGGGCAAGTCAAGTTGGCGCACGGGCAGACCGAATTGCAGCCACATTAAGAAGCTGACACACGTAGCATAGATTTACCATGCAATATTTTATAGACAGCTTTCGGATCTTTCTCAATAAGCGCATAATGTGCTAGCACCTCGCCCATCGGGTTGCGCCGCCCCGTTTACCAGCTACGCTGATTTGAGACTTTCACCATGAACATTTCGGCAATTTGCCAGATATTTTCACGAATGCACCCATTGCGGGGGTGGGCGTGATGCGTCAAAATCTGCGTTAAAAGGACACCAAACACTTGTTTTATAGTGTTGTTATATGCCAACCAGAAGCATCATAAGTTTTATCCAGCTATAGTAAAGCACCTAGTGCCAGCATCAGCGCGAAGATGGCAATCAAAAGACCGGTTGCATTGCCGATACTAAGATGTCCTGATACCGCCCCGATTTTACGGCTGGTGGTATCGGTCTGCTTTAGAGTGTTTAGGATATTGGTTTTAAGACGACCAAGCCCCCAAACATAAATCCGCCAGAGCGGCATGAATATCGCCATAATCAGGCGCGGCAGACCGCGCCGATATAACCAATCAATATTCAATACGGTTTCATCCTTTTCAGCCGGATACCAACCCCGTACCCATAGAAACACAAAGGCGAGGGTTGCAAATAGTAAGAGCTGTAACTCGCTCAGTACATGGCTTGTCGTCCATGCCTGATAGGTGACCTCATAGGGTAAAAGGGTATAGAGATACTGCGGAAACAGGCCAATAAAGATACATAAGCCTGCCGCAATCGCCATGGCCACGAGCATGGGCAGCGGTGCTTCTTTTACCTCTGGTCCATATGTTTTCTGATGCGCGAAGAATGTGAAAAATGGAATCTTAATGCCCGAATGTTCTAACACGCCAGCGCTTGCGAATATCAGCCCAAACCAGACCAGAAGATAGCCTTCCTTAATTGTGCTGCCAATGGTAAGCGATTTGGTCACAAAGCCGCTAAAGAGCGGGAAGGATGAAATCGACAGCGCGCCAATAATGCAGAAAATCATGGTCAGTGGCATTTTTTTGTAAAGCCCGCCCAAAGCGTGCGCCTTTACCGTGCCGACCCGATACAGTACCGCCCCCATACTCATAAACAGGAGTGCCTTATAGATAATATGTGCGAAAGCATGCGCTGCTGTGCCATTAAGCGCCAGTTCAGTGCCGATGCCAATCCCAACCACCATAAAGCCAAGCTGGTTATTGAGTGAAAAGGCAAGCACACGGCGTAAATCATTTTCAATCACCGCAAAAAATACGGGAAATAAGGTCATCAGCAGGCCGACATAAATGAGCGGCTCAAATCCGGCATAGCAGCGTGCCAACATATAGATGGAGAGCTTGGTGGTGAAGGCGGAGAGAATAACCGTGCCAGACGGTGTCGCTTCAGGATACGCATCCTGCAGCCAGCCATTCAAAAAAGGAAAGGCCGCTTTAATGCCAAACGCCACTAAAATAAGCCCACCGGCGATGCTATAAGGGTTTTGGGCGCTTATTTCAATCGTGCCTGTATAGCGCCATAAAAAAGCAGCCCCCGCCAGCAAAATAACCCCTGAGGTCACCTGTACCAGCAAATAGCGCATTGCGGCATCGATGGCGCGTTCCGTCCCACGAGCGAGAATAAGAAAAGCAGAACTTATCGCGGTAAGCTCCCAATAAATAAACAGGGTCAGAAAATCACCGGCATAAAGAGCGGCAATCGCTGCACCGGCATAAAGCGTGCCAGATGTATCGGTAATACGGCTTTTTTCTGGCATCCCGTAAATAATATTAAGCGCCGCCGCAATGTGAAATACAATCGCAAAGGGCAAGGTCATCGCGAACGGGTCAATCAGCGCCAAATCCAGCCCGAAAACGCTTAACCCCTGATATGTATCTGCTGGCAGATAGGCAGCATGCAGGGTTGACATAGCGACAAGCGCAAGCAAATAGGCTTGTCTGAAAAGCTGCGGTAAAAGCGGTGCTGCCAGTGCGCCGATGACCATTAAAATACCGGGGGGAAGAAGCGAAAAGAGATCAGGCATTATCATCTCTCCTCATCTTCATAATAATTTTGTGGCCGACTTATGAGCTGGCGTAAAAATACCCCACCGGCAACCACAATAATAAAAGCGACAAAGCCTGCCAGCATGAAAAAGCCGGTTGTGGCTTCAAGTGCGGAATAGCTATGCCGATGTAAGATAAATTCGCCCGCCAACAGCCCCAGACAGATGATATAAATAAGGCGACGCGCATAAAGACCTAATTTGTTCATGATGCGCCTCCAAAATTGAGAATAAATAAATCACTATAGAAAAACAGGGCAATCGAGAATAAGGCGGTAAGACCAAAGGCAACCAGCATTGGCCATGGGGCTTCTGCAATGCCTTGTTGTGAAGATGCAGGTTTTGCAAAAAACCCACGGATAATCGGTTCGCCCAAATAATAAAGATTAAGCAGCGAAGAGACGAATAAAACCGCCACCACAAATAATTGACCGGCATCCAATGCGCCCGCCATCAGCATAAATTTTGACCATGACCCGCCTAAGGGCGGAATACCAATAATCGATAACGCGCCGAGCGCAAAACAAAGATAGGTGAAAGGCATCCGCCGCCCCAGACCATCCATTTCGGTAAGGTCGCTTTTATGATGGGCAACATAAATCGCACCGGCACAAAAGAACAGGGTGATTTTACCGGCCGCATGCATCACAATATGCAAAGCTGCCCCTTGCGCTGCAAGCCAGCTCGCCAAGGCCGCACCCAGCACAATATAAGCTAATTGACTAATGGTTGAATAGGCAAGCCGCGCTTTTAGATTAGTCTTGGTGATCGCCACCAGACTGGCCGCAAGTAAGGTAAAACTGGCAACCCATACCAACCAATCGCTGGCATTGGTTTGTGCCAGAAAGTCAATCCCGAAAATATAAATAGCGACTTTAAGAACTGTGAACACACCGGCTTTCACCACCGCAACTGCATGTAAAAGCGCGCTTACCGGTGTTGGCGCTACCATCGCTGCGGGCAGCCAGCGATGAATAGGAAACAGTGCCGCTTTACCAATGCCAAAGGCAAAAAGTGCCAGTAAAAGCCCAGTATAAAAAGGTGACATATGCCCTGCCAACACCCCGCCAGAGGTAAAGCTAAGGTCAATATTCTGCGCCCATAAGGCGATAATCGCCAGCAGCAAAAAAGCGACCGAGCTTGTCACCAAAATGCCGAGATAGAGGCGGCCCGCTTTTTTGGCATCTTCATTGCCTTTATGGGTAACAAGCGGGTAGGTTGAGAAGGTTAGCACTTCGTAGAAAATAAACAGGGTGAACAGATTACCGGCCAGCGCGATGCCCATTGCGGCATGAATGGCGATGGCATAAAAGATGAAAAACCGCGTATGATTTTTTTCCTTGGCGCCGCGTAAATAGCCGACCGTATAAAGCGATGCGATCGGCCACAACACCCCAGCGACCAGTGCGAAAAGGGCGCCTAAAGGCTCCACTGTAAATGTAATGGAAAGCTGCGGCGCAAACGCAAACAGCTCAAGACTAGCGGCGCCGCCTAAATAAATATGCTGATAGAGCATAATGGCTTGGGTGGCGGTGATAAGTCCGATGAGGATGGAAACCCCATCACGAAGATTCGGCCAGCGGTGTAATAAAAGCGTGGTAAGCGCCGCCGCAAGCGGTAACAGTAAAAGCAATTCTATTATCATGGCGGGCATTATAAACTGCCTCCAACCAGTTGGGTGGCGGCTTGTTGTGCGGTTTCAACCAGCAAGGTAGATTGCACCCCGAAGTAAAGCGTTGCGCCGACCAAAACCCATGCGCAAATTGTGAGCGGCCAGTTTTCTTTAAGCACGGGCGCGCCTTCCGGACGGGCGGTCATATAAGCGGCTTCAATAATGCGCCAGACATAGACGAGCGCCAGCACCGAACTTAGAATGGTAAAGCCGATAAACAGCCATAGCTCAGCTTCCACTTGCGCGCGGATGAGATAGAGCTTGGAAATAAATCCGGCAGTAAGCGGTACACCGATCAGCGCCAGCCCGCCACATAAAATCGCTGCCATTGTAAAGGGGATTTGTCGCCCCGCCCCGGCGATTGTTGTCATGCTCACCCGTCCAATCTGGACGGCAATCGCCCCGACGGCGAGAAATAAGGCGCCTTTCATCAGCGCATGGTTAACCAAATGAATAAGGCTGGCGGCAACACCGGCCTTGCTCATAATGCCAATCCCCATCGCCATATAGCCAAGTTGCGCGATCGAGCTTTGCGCCAGCAGCCGCTTCAGATCTGTCTCGACCATTGCTGATAAAGTCCCCGCCAGCGCGCCTATCACCCCAAGCGTCAGCAGCATAAAGCCGATGAGAGTGGTTGTCTCACCAAACCCAATACCAAATACATCAAACAAGACACGGATTAAAACATAAACCGAAACCTTGGTTGCGGTGGCCGCCATTAACAGCGATACCGAAGAGGGGGCAAACCCATAAGCAGGTGCCAACCAGAAATGCAAGGGAAATAGGGCGATTTTCAAAAACAGCCCGACCGATATAAAACACATGGCGGCAAAAACCGCACTGGTTTGTGGAACATCCGGCAAACGCGCCGCCAGATCGGCAAGGTTGAGCGTGCCGGTTAACATATAGAGAAGCCCAATGCCGATGACATAGAATGTCGCCCCGACTGTCCCCAAAATCAGATAATTAAATGCCGCCGGTAAGGCACGCCGGTCAGTGCCCGCCCCCATGGCGACAAGTGCATAGGCAGATAGGGATGAGATTTCCAGAAATACGAATATGTTAAACGCATCACCAGTGGTGACTTGTCCCATCATTCCGGCAATGGTGAGCAGCCAAGCGGTATAAAACAGCGCATGGTCACGATGGTGAATTTCAACCCGATCCATCTGTCGGGCGGCGAAGGTGGCGATAAATGAAATTGCTGCGATGATAAGTAGTACCAGAGATGCGGCGGTGTCGATGACATAAACAATCCCCCATGGTGCAGCCCAGCCGCCAAGCTGATAGGTGAGCGGTTCATCCAGCCCAAATAAGTGCAGCGCTAACAGAAAAGATGCGCCAGTTGCCAGCACCGCAATAAACCAAGCGGCTTCACTTTTACGAGCAAGAAGCGCCAATGGTGCCGCAAGCAATGGCAGAATAACCACAAGGATGGGGGCGTGCGAGAGGATGAAATCATACATTTATGCACCCTCCTCATTTTTAAGGTCAGACTGAATTTCTGCCAGCACATCATCATCTTCAATACTGCCAAATGCCTCATGAATACGAATAATCAGCGCATAGCCCACCGCCGTAGTGGCAACCCCCACCACAATTGCGGTAAGAATAAGCACATGCGGCAAAGGGTTGGAATAAACAGTGACGCTTTCACCGGTGAGGATGGGTGCAGTGCCGCCCAAAACTTTCCCAAGCGAAATATAGAGCAGGAAAACCGAGCTTTGAAAAATATTCAGTCCAAGCATTTTTTTCAGCATATTGCCGCGTGCAATCACAATATAAAGCCCGATCATCATCAAAATAATGACGAAAACATAATTCCCATGGGTCAGAATATATGTCGATAGGTCAGACATTAAACCGGCTCCGTTGTTTCGTCTTGATGGGTTTTGCGTAAATGCTCCCGACGACCTGCAAAAGAATAAAACAGGCTCACCATAACCGAAGCAACTGCGATGCCAACCCCTAGCTCGACCAGTAAAATTCCTAAATGCTGCCCTGCCACTGGATTTTCGGAAAGCACATTATAATCGAGAAAATTGCCGCCCCTTAGCATGCCAACAACACCCGTGCCGCCGTAAAGCAGCGCGCCTAGCGCAATGAAGATTTGATTGATTTTTGGTGGCCAGACTTTGCGCGTCTCGGATAGGCCAAAAACAAGCCCATGCAAGACAAAAGCGGCGGCAAAGATAACCCCAGCCTGAAAGCCCCCGCCCGGTCCAAAATCGCCATGAAACTGCACATAAAGCGCAAATAGCATAATGGTTGGAATCAGCGCCTTTGCGATAATACGTGTGACCACATCATCATGCATTTGCATCTCCTCCATTATTATCTGGGCGCGGCACTTCGTTTCGACGGGTACGGGTGCGGCCAGCGAGAATAAGCAAAGCGGCAATCGCGGCGGTGAACACCACAATCGTTTCGCCAAATGTATCAAAGCCGCGATAACTTGCGAGAATTGAGGTGACAATATTCGGCACATCAATTTCAGTCGCACTGCCATAAATATAATCTGGCACCACATGGGTATGAACCGGTGCGCTGGCATCGCCAAATCGGGGCAAGGTGAAAATTGCTGAAAGCAAAAGCAATCCCGCAATAGACGCGATAAATGCGGGGATAATTTTAAGGCTTTGTGGCTTTTCCTGGCGTGGCAGCAAGACCAAACTGGCAAGTGCCAAAATCGTTGATACACCCGCGCCAACCGCCGCCTCGGTAAAGGCGACATCAACTGCATCAAGCACCACATAAAGCACCGCCATAGTGAGCGAATAGGCACCCGATAGAATAATCGCCGCCAACAGGCTTTGCACCCGAATAATATAAACCGCAATCAGCGCCAGCATGCTGATGAGAAACAGATTGATAAATACATCAGCCATCCTGTTTCCCTTTCAATTCTGGCTCACATCCGGAAAAACGGGCGGCGCGGGCAATCGCATAAGTCGCGGTTGGGCTGGTGAGAACCAAAAGCGCGCCGATCAATATAATCCGTACCGCGACCATCCAGTCGGGGGAAAGCAGCAGCAGCCCAAACAGAATAAGTCCGGCGCCGCCCGTATCGATAATCCCCGCGCCATGCATGCGCTGATAGACATCACCTAGCCGTAACAGCCCTAACGCGCCAAACACCACAAAGACAGCGCCAATCATAAGGCTTGCCATCGCCACAATCTCTTTGATGAAAATGAGCCAGTCCATTATTCATCTCCCATTTTGTTGAGACGGAAGTAACGTAAAATCGCAATCGTACCGATAAAATTAATCAGTGCATAAAGCAGTGCAATATCAAGAAATTCTGGTCGCCCCGCAATAAACCCATGAACCGCAATCGCCAAGACCGCAAGCGTACCAATATTATTGCCCGCCAACACCCGATCAAAAATCGTAGGGCCAAGGCTGGCACGAATAATCGCCAGCAGCAAAGCAACCCCAAGCGCGGTGATGGCAATAATAAGGGCAAGTCCAACACTCATTTTGCACCTTCCAGACCGCTTACTTTTTGATCCATCACCCCATCTGTGCAGCCAGCGGCAAATTCATCCGTTATCGCATGGACGACAAATTCAGCACGGGCTTCATCGACATTGACTGTTACCGTTCCGGGGGTGAGGGTAATGAAATTGGCATGCGTCACCAGCCCGACAGCGGTTTTCTGACTCGCCTTAACCGTCACCAGTTGAGGTATGGCGGCATTTGGGTCGATGATGATTTTTATCACCCCAATATTCGATTTTAGAATTTCCCAAATCAGCCACAGGCTCACCCGCGGCAAGCGAAACATAATCCGCGTCAACATGCCTTCTGAATCAAGCACCCCCATCCGCTCAGCAATATAAGCCGACAATATCGCGCTTGCGACACCAAGGCTGGTCACCAAAACAGTATAATGCCCTGATAAGGCGAGCCATATCAAAAACAGGATGGATGCAGATATGGCAATGCGCATGGGCAAAATCCTTTCAGTTGTATTTTACGTCCCGCCAATCGCTTTATTTAGCCGCATCCATAATCAGCTTAAACATGCGCTGCGATTGCTCACCGCCTTGGAACAGGGCTTTGGCACCATCATCCACCATAGAGATTTGCTCCCAATTATCCGCCACATCTTCAGCGCTTGGGGTTTCGCCCAAATACATGCCGGTTGTTTCGATAATATGCGTGGCGGTAAACGCGCCCGCGCCGGCGCAAATAATTTTGCCGGTTGGCGCTTTGTCAGAACACATAAACACAACCGCCGGTGTCACCCGTTCGGGTGTGAGCATGGCTTCGGTTTCGGGCGGCATAAGGTCAGAGGTCATCCGCGTCCAGGCAACCGGGGCAAGCGCGTTCAAGTGAATATTATCTTTTTGCCCTTCCAGCTTCAGCGTATTGATAAGCCCGACCACGCCCAATTTTGCCGCGCCATAATTGGCTTGCCCAAAATTGCCATAAAGACCAGAAGACGATGAGGTGACCAGTATCCGCCCATAGCCTTGCTCTTTCATAATCGGCCATACCGCTTTGGTGCATTTCACCGTGCCCATAAGGTGCACGTCAACCACAAGCTCAAAATCCGCCAGCTCCATTTTGGCAAAACTCTTATCGCGCAAAATGCCGGCATTATTAACCAGAACATCAATCCGCCCATAGGCATCCATGGTTTGTTTGATGAGAGTGGCAACCCCCTCATCATCTGTGACGGAAGAGCCATTGGCAATCGCTTCGCCACCGGCAGCTTTGATCTCAGCCACCACATTTTCCGCCGCCTCAGATGAGCCGCCCGACCCATCGACCGCGCCGCCCAAATCATTGACGACAACTTTCGCGCCACGGCGCGCAAATTCCAACGCGTGCGAACGCCCTAACCCGCCGCCAGCACCGGTTACAATCACAACCTTATCGGTAAAATCTAAAGACATATATTCCTCCCTTTATTTTTAATTTTTCTGCCCTATAAGCCGAAACTTTGCAAGTGTTTCTTTTTTATCATCTGTTTATCCAAGCATTTTTCGGAGGCTAAGCTTTTATCTATTATTAAGATTTATAAACCTTTCCCCTCTCATGCAACCAATCACATAATAGGGAAGGAGCATATAAATGGATAAGAAATCAAGATTTTATAGAAAAATGAAAGCGGATAGATTGAAGCAAGCCTATGAGCATAAAGCCTTTCTGAAACATTTACGTTATGGCATTCCGATGGCTTATGCCTTAAAACAAGAAACAGCAGACAATCATTCCACCGCCCGTTATATTTGGAAAACACAGGGTGACAGTAAAGTCCGTGACAGCCATCGTAAAAATCATAACAAGATTTTCTCTTGGGACGACCCGCCCGAAACAGGCCACCCCGGCGAGGATTATGGTTGTCGGTGTGTCGCTGTGCCTTATCACGAAAAAGTTAGAGAGCGTATGGAAATGACAATGTCGGGTATTTCTGATGCTTCACCTGCTTGGAAAGATGGTCGAAATTGGAAAACTGGTGAAATTGGTGATTTTGCCTGGCATTATTTTACTGGTAATGGACGCACTATTCGCTTGCGTGATACGGGACATTTACAAGCAGTCGTAAAGGAATATTGGCGGCAAGTTGAACAAGATTTGTTGGGTCAGATTGCTGATGCGGCACGTAAAAATATAGATGATAATTTTACATATGACTTTTATGATACATATGAAATGGGACATATTGTTTTTGACCTTGGTGAAACAACCATAGGTGGTGTTGCGAGAGGGCGTTCGCAGTTGGGGGCTGATGGAGCGTTAAACCTTTCCGGGCATGTTGAGTTTTATCACCGCGACGAGTTTAGAGACCCACTAAACATAGGTATTGAGATTCCTCTTGGAACCGTATACGCTATGAGAGATGAATGGCAGGGGCAGTTTCGTGGTATTGTCAACATTGATCATGAAATGAGTGACTATACATATGAATGATTAAAAAATTAAAAGCATTTATAATAAGGTTTTTGAAAATATTAACGGGGTTTACCCTATATATAGGGCTTGCTTGCGTTTTTCTTATCATCACCATATTGTACCGAAACTATGGGTCTTGCGTTAAACTGCCAAATGGTCTGATTGTCGCCTATGAGTCTTATATTAATTTCGCTCATAATGATTATAAACCCGAAGCTGTTGTGAAAGAAGCGGGAGGGAAAGTGCTGTCACGCGGCGATAATGATGGTCCTTTTTACTTTTCTGAAACGACCGCGTGGTGGACAGATTGTCACCCACTTCAAAATGGTGATAGGGCGTGTGTTGGGTTAGCTTATCGACCAGATATTGGGCTTGTAAATGGCGATAAAGATCCTGATTTATACACAAAACTAAAGCGTGAAGCAGGTGAATTATTGGAGGAGGGGAAGATGTTAAGAAACACCAATATATTGGGGGTTCTCAACTTCTTAATCCACGCGCCTGAATATTATTCAGGCGATTGTGATATTCCTTTTTTCTCTTTCACAGAATCTTACAAACGCGAAAGCGTAAAATGATGGTAAATAAAAAAATCAATATAAACATGAGTGAAATCTTTTGCACGATTGGCAAGCTCGGTTTTATTTTTCTTGTAATTTTACAAATATATTTTTCACTCCCAATAATTATATATTTTCTAATTCATTTTTATATTCAGTATTTATCACAAGGATAAGAGCATCATGTGGTTGTTTCAGTTTATCAATTATCTCTTCAAAATTGGGCTGTTTTTACAGTTTTTCTTGCTCGCGTTTTGGATTTTTTTTATGGCTTATTATGCCTATCACGCTTTTGACAAAAAACAATTATGCGTCAAATTGCCGCATGGTTTATATATCAGACACAAAGGTTTGCTTAATCCCATAAAGTTTTTGCCGATAGGCTCTTCTCTTAATCTCGAAAAAGCGGATGGGGAGGTGCTGGTTGCCGCGCATATTCGGACGTTTTATATGACAGAAACCACAATTTATGGCCGCGCCGAACCATTTTTCTTTCCCGATTATGGTTTTGCTTATCGTCCTGATATTGGCTTTGTGCGTCATGACCAAGCACCAACCTTATATCAGCAGCTTATTGATGAAGCAGGCACATTGATTGATATTCAGCCGCGTGAAGGAGGGGATAATTATATCCTTACAAATTTACGAAGTGCCTATTATGCGCTGCGTCAAAAAGCCGAATATAAGCATAACTGCCACCCCACCTTATTTTAGGAGGGGCGCTCGGTTAATGCGGCAGCATTTTACTGCATGGTTATATGGAAAAAGAAAGGCTTGCTGCCCAAAAGGTAAACCGCAAGCCCGGCGAATAGTTTCGCCGCGCCCTCGCAGGCGTGCCAAAGGCACTGCCGTGAGAGAGAAAACGCCGCATCAACTTATCCGTCTTGCTCCTCTCTTTTTCCCTCTCGGCAATATTGCGATGCAATATGCCTCCGGGTGGGAGGCGCGACGGGTTGATGCGGCTCTTTTAGCCGCGCTGCGTCTGCCATTAATTTATAAGATTCGCGTCGCGCTTGCGCATCGGCAGTGATGGTGAGCAGAAAAAACTCATCTATATGATATTGCTTTTGTAAATCTGCTAGCTGTTCGCATAAATGCTCTGGCGTGCCGGTAAAGCTACGATTTTTAATCTGATCCAGCACTGTCTGATCTTGGGGGGTGAGCTGATAGGCTTCGGCTTCTGTTTGGGTAGGAAACCGAATGGGTTGATTTTGCAATAATTTCGCCGCCCATATATTGCGAGGAAGGGCGAGGTGCTCTGCCTCTTCCTCCGTATCCGCCGCAAGCAATGAAAGCGCAAAGGCAATTTTCGGTTCGGGCAAATGGGCGGAAGGGGTGAATAATTTTTGATAGCTTGATATTGCATGGCTCGTCGCATCGGCATTAATGAAATGCGCAAACACATAAGGCAGACCGAATTGGGCAGCGTGAATCGCACCATCACCGCCAGAGCCAAGCATCCAGATAGGTGGCGGATTTGGGTGACGCGGTTGTGCTTTTATTTTGCCATAAGGGTGTTCGGGCGGCAAATCATCGTGCAAAAATTGCTGCAAAAGTTCAACTTGTTGCGGAAACACTTCAACTGGCCATGCTTGTGGTCCAGCTTGCAAGGCAGCGGCGGTTTGCGGTTCACCACCAGGCGCGCGCCCAACCCCTAAATCAATCCGATTAGGCGCAAGCGCGGTGAGCATTTGAAACTGCTCGGCTACTTTTAACGGGCTGTAATGCGGTAGCATCACCCCGCCAGAGCCAATATGAATTTTGCTAGTGACCGCCGCCAAATGGGCGATTAAAATTTCTGGTGCGGCAATCGCAAAACTATCTGTATTGTGATGTTCTGCCACCCAATAACGGTGATAGCCCAGCGTTTCGGCATATTGCGCTAGTGCTACAGTTTCGCTAATCGCAGCGTGCGGGCTTTGCCTCTCGATAATCGGCGCTTGGTCTAATATGTTAAAAATAAAATTCGTCATGGCCGCGATTATCCATGGGCAGTGGAAAAAAAGCAAGCCCTCGTAAAAATTATGATAAATATGCGAAAAATTGTGATAAAGAGAAGCGTCAATAAATAGTGACGAAGGGGGGACTATGTATCAGGAACTGCATGATGTGCGCCGCGAGCTTGCCAGTCAAGAGGGCGGCATGTTTGAAATCACCGAGATTGAAGTGCGCGGGCAAAAGCTCAAAGCCTATAAAAACGCGCCGGCAAATCTACGCGATATATGGATGATGGCAGGCGCCGGCTATGCGGCGCGCCCCTATCTTATTTATAATGATGAAAGCTGGACTTATGCCGAAGCCTATGCCGAGAGTATAGGGCTTGCAAATTGGGTGCTGGCGCAAGGCGTGAAACCAGGCGAGCGGGTGGCGCTGGCGCTGCGCAATTATCCGGAATGGATGATTTGCTATTGGGGTCTCGTGTCTATCGGGGTTGCGGTTGTCGGCATGAATGCGTGGTGGACAAGCGATGAAATGAATTATGGGCTGGAGGATAGTGCCGCCAAAATCCTGATTTGTGATCAAGAACGGCTGGATAATTTTTTGCCGATAAAACAGAATTTTCCGGATATGAAACTGGTCGGTATTCGTCTGGCACATGAGGTCGAAGGGGTAACGCCTTATGAATCCCTAAAAGCCGAAAGCCCTGACATGCCAGATATTGCGGTGGATGGCGATGATGATGCTTGTATTTTTTATACCTCAGGCACGACGGGCAGACCAAAAGGCGCGCAGCTGACGCATCGCGGATGCGTTGCTAATATCCTCAATATGGCGTTTATGACGGGCTCCACCATGCGGGCTTTGGCACGCGTGGCAGGCACAGAAGATGAGCTGCCCGATCCGCTATCCGCACCACCTGCCACTGCCCTGATGACGACACCCTTGTTCCATGTCACTGCCAATAATTGCGGGGTGATGCCCATCACTGTTACGGGTGGTGCGCTGGTGCATATGTATCGGTGGGATGCGGGTG
Organism: Parvibaculaceae bacterium; assembly: GCA_965199285.1. Taxonomy (GTDB): domain Bacteria; phylum Pseudomonadota; class Alphaproteobacteria; order RS24; family RS24; genus CBDDGJ01. The sequence continues at coordinate 932,588 of OZ240687.1, forward strand.
AGGCGCTAAAGCTAATTGACCAGCATAAAGTAACCAATATGAGCGGCGTTCCGGTAATGGCGCGGGAAGTGTTGCAGCACCCTGATTTTGATAAATATGATACCTCTAGCCTGCAAACGCTCGGCGGTGGCGGGGCGCAATTACAGCCCGATTTGGTTGGCAAGATTAATAAGGCGCTTGCCAATGGCAGTGCCACAACGGGCTATGGCATGACCGAAACTTGCGGCATTATTTCGGCGATTACCGGCGCGTATTTTGAAGATCGGCCGGAAAGCTGTGGCTTGCTTGTGCCGACAATGGATGGCAAATGTGTCGATGCTGATGGTAATGATCTTGCCATTGGCGAAGTGGGCGAGCTTTGCGTGCGCGGCTCGAATGTGATTAAGGGCTATCTCAACCGTGAAGAGGCCACGGCCGAAACCATTGCCGATGGCTGGCTGCATACGGGCGATATTGCGCGGATTGATGAGCAGGGCTTTATCTATATTGTTGACCGTGCCAAAGATATGGTGCTGCGCGGTGGCGAAAATATTTATTGCTCGGAAGTTGAAAGCGCTATTTTCAAGCATGATGCGGTTGCCGAATGTGCGGTATTTTCCGTGCCCGATGACCGTTTGGGCGAAGAGGTTGGCGCGGCGATTGTGATTGCGGCGGGTAAAGAGATCAGCGCCGAGGATATACGCGCCCATTGCGCGCCATTGATTGCGAAGTTCAAAATCCCGCGCTATATTTGGCTGCGGCATGAGGCTCTCCCCCGTAATGCCAGCGGCAAATTTTTGAAACGCGAATTGCGCGACACGTTGGATATTGCCGCGGCAGAGTAATATTTTCCTTACGGACTTTATCTCCCTTATGCGAATACCCTAACGGGTATCGCTTCGGGTTGCTGGCGAAACGATTGGCGGACTGCCACATCAACCGAGTGTCCACCCGGAGGTATATTGCCCCTCTTTTGCTGCAAGCAGCTATGCAATATTGCTGAGAGGGAAAAAGAGAGGAGCAAGACGGATAAGTTGATACGCTAAAATAGAGCCGCGCCTTTATTCTCTCTCATCATTGAGACGCGCTTCTATACCCCGACACCAGATTTTTTCTGGTGTCGTTTTGCTTTGGGGGTGTTATGAAACGCAATCATATAAATAAAATCAGTCTAGCTATTTTTATTTCCGTGCTGGTAATTACATCCAGCATGGCAAAAGAGCTCGGCTTTGCCAGCGACAGAGTAAAACTCATCAGAGTGATTGATGGTGATAGTTTCGAAACCAGAATTACAATCTGGCATCAAAATGAGATTACCACCATTATCAGATTATCCGGCATAGATACGCCAGAGATAAGAGGCAAGTGTGATAAAGAAACGCAATTAGCCCAAACCGTCAAAGCCTTTACCAAAAAATGGCTAAGCGAAGCATCGCTTTCTCTTACCGACATAACACCAGACAAATATAATAATCGCTATATCGCGACAGCCTCTTTATTGGCGCATCAACATGATCTCACTTCACTTCGTTTCGCTCGGTTGATACGGCAGCGCGCGGGTGATACACAAGATTTATCCGATGCCTTGCTTGCCGCTAAACTGGCGCAACCATATCCCCCTAAAAAAAGCTGGTGTGAGTAAGGGGTAACTGAATGTCACCCCATACGAGATTCATGGAAAATGGCGCGGTGACTTACATGGTAAAATTATTGTGGATGCTTCTAAAAGCACATATAAATGATTTATGCACGCGAAACGTTCTCTGCAAAAGAAGATATTATTTCAGCTTCTGAATATTATCGCTCTTAGCTTTTCTATGCTTATTATGGTTTTCCTATTGGGCGGCTTGTACCTAATTCTTTATAATCTTTTCGGGATTTTTGAAACGCTCAAAAAAGGGGATATATGTGTAAAATTACCCAATGGCGCGTTTATTGCGCGTCAATCGATTATAACCAATCACCCCTCCTATTGGTTCAATTATGAGGTTTCTCTAAAGCATGAAGATGGCACAATTATTTCCGGTTTTTCAGATTGGCAGGTGCATATTACCCAATCGACAATCTATTCTTATGAAACGGCTTACCGACCTGATATTGGATTGATTAAGCGTGCAGATAATCCGGAGATTTATCAAAAAATTATAGATAAGGCGGGAGCGCTCATACAGATTCCTCCCATAGGGGAAAATGAAAAACCGCCCGCCAAAAATGTGAATGGTCAAATTAATCTTCGTTATGCCTATGATGCCCTTCGCTTCACCCCGCCTTATAAATATGAATATTGTTCTATAAGACTATTGCCATAAGATATAGGGCTTGCTTGCGTTTTTCTTATCATCACCATATTGTACCGAAACTATGGGTCTTGCGTTAAACTGCCAAATGGTCTGATTGTCGCCTATGAGTCTTATATTAATTTCGCTCATAATGATTATAAACCCGAAGCTGTTGTGAAAGAAGCGGGAGGGAAAGTGCTGTCACGCGGCGATAATGATGGTCCTTTTTACTTTTCTGAAACGACCGCGTGGTGGACAGATTGTCACCCACTTCAAAATGGTGATAGGGCGTGTGTTGGGTTAGCTTATCGACCAGATATTGGGCTTGTAAATGGCGATAAAGATCCTGATTTATACACAAAACTAAAGCGTGAAGCAGGTGAATTATTGGAGGAGGGGAAGATGTTAAGAAACACCAATATATTGGGGGTTCTCAACTTCTTAATCCACGCGCCTGAATATTATTCAGGCGATTGTGATATTCCTTTTTTCTCTTTCACAGAATCTTACAAACGCGAAAGCGTAAAATGATGGTAAATAAAAAAATCAATATAAACATGAGTGAAATCTTTTGCACGATTGGCAAGCTCGGTTTTATTTTTCTTGTAATTTTACAAATATATTTTTCACTCCCAATAATTATATATTTTCTAATTCATTTTTATATTCAGTATTTATCACAAGGATAAGAGCATCATGTGGTTGTTTCAGTTTATCAATTATCTCTTCAAAATTGGGCTGTTTTTACAGTTTTTCTTGCTCGCGTTTTGGATTTTTTTTATGGCTTATTATGCCTATCACGCTTTTGACAAAAAACAATTATGCGTCAAATTGCCGCATGGTTTATATATCAGACACAAAGGTTTGCTTAATCCCATAAAGTTTTTGCCGATAGGCTCTTCTCTTAATCTCGAAAAAGCGGATGGGGAGGTGCTGGTTGCCGCGCATATTCGGACGTTTTATATGACAGAAACCACAATTTATGGCCGCGCCGAACCATTTTTCTTTCCCGATTATGGTTTTGCTTATCGTCCTGATATTGGCTTTGTGCGTCATGACCAAGCACCAACCTTATATCAGCAGCTTATTGATGAAGCAGGCACATTGATTGATATTCAGCCGCGTGAAGGAGGGGATAATTATATCCTTACAAATTTACGAAGTGCCTATTATGCGCTGCGTCAAAAAGCCGAATATAAGCATAACTGCCACCCCACCTTATTTTAGGAGGGGCGCTCGGTTAATGCGGCAGCATTTTACTGCATGGTTATATGGAAAAAGAAAGGCTTGCTGCCCAAAAGGTAAACCGCAAGCCCGGCGAATAGTTTCGCCGCGCCCTCGCAGGCGTGCCAAAGGCACTGCCGTGAGAGAGAAAACGCCGCATCAACTTATCTCACTTCACTTCGTTTCGTTCGGTTGATTGCGGCAATAAAGAGAGAGTCGCGTCCTAGACGAGCGTGAGACACATTTTAAGTACCTCTGGTTCGACAGGGAGCGTCCCAATTGCAGAATTTGTTGCAATGGGCGGTATATTAGATGTGATTTAGACCGCTATCAAACGGATAGACGGCAAGCATGTTAACCTTATCGTGTCCGGAAAGATAGCTAGCCCGTGCCACCGACGGTGAGGCCATCAATTTTAAGGCTTGGTTGCCCCACGCCCACTGGTACGCCTTGTCCGGCCTTGCCGCATGTGCCAATGCCTTCATCTAGCTGCATATCATTGCCAATCATTGAAATGCGCTGCATGCTTTCAGGCCCTGTACCAATCAGGGTTGCGCCTTTAATCGGCGCGCCAAGTTGGCCATTTTCAATTTTATAGGCTTCGGTACAAGAAAACACAAATTTGCCAGAGGTAATATCCACCTGCCCGCCGCCAAACGCCACGGCATAAATACCGTTTTTGACGCTCGCCAAAATCTCTTCCGGCGCGTGGTCGCCGCCAAGCATATAAGTATTGGTCATGCGCGGCATGGGTTGGCAGGCAAAACTTTCGCGCCGCCCATTGCCGGTTGGTTGCATTCCCATCAGGCGGGCATTCATGCGGTCTTGCATATAATTTTTCAAAATTCCATCTTCAATCAGCACGGTTTTTTCGCTTGCCGTGCCTTCATCATCAATGGTCAGTGAGCCGCGCCGGTTAGGGATAGTGCCATCATCAATCACCGTGACACCCTTACTGGCGACGCGCTCCCCAATTCGGTCAGAAAAAGCAGAGGTTTTTTTGCGATTAAAATCACCTTCCAGCCCGTGGCCTACCGCTTCATGCAGCAAAATGCCTGGCCAGCCCGCGCCAAGCACCACATCCATCTCGCCCGACGGTGCGGCCACTGAATCGAGATTGACCAGCGCTTGCCGCAAGGCTTCATCGACTTGCCCCTGCCAATTTTCGGCTCTTAGCCACTGCTGATAGGGTGCACGCCCGCCGCGCCCGCAATGCCCCATTTCTTGCCGCTCATTTTCGCCTACCATAATTTGTACATCGAGCCGCACCAGCGGGCGGGTATCAAAGGCAGGCGCGGCATCGGGTTTGAGAATGGCGACCACCTGCCACTCTCCCGACAGGCTAATGCTCACTTGCCGCACCCGATTATCTTTCTTGCGGGCATAATGATTAATCTCTTCGAGAAGTTTCACCTTATCGGTGAAATTTTCACCATCTAGCGGATTGGCGTCTGTATAAAGCGCGGCTTGATTGTGGGAGGAGCTATCTTGCCAGCTTCCCTGATGGCCACTGCTGACAGCGGTTAGACTGTTGCTTGCGCGGTCTATTGCCGCCGCGCTCAGCTCGGTTGAATGGGCATAGCCGGTGACATCACCAGCGACATAGCGCAAGCCAAAGCCTTGGCTACTGTCAAAGCTGGCCGCCTTCAATCGATTATCATCATAAGAAAAATGCTCGGATAAGGTAAATTCCAAAAATAATTCGCCATCATCGCCCTGCCCAAGCGCGGCGGCGGTTTGCTGTTGGGTTTGGGCAAGGTCTAGCAGATTATTATCAAAAAATAGGGCTTCGGCCGATGTCATTATCAATCTCCTATAAAGTGCTTTTCTATAACTCGGGATAGTCGTATAAAGTGTTACATGCGCGCCGTTAATATGCGATTAATATTGATGAAGTACAAGCAGATAATTCTGATTATCATCTCCTAAGTTGCTTTTTGAGCCTGTCAATCTTCAGGCCTTTCAATTTTTAGAAGCTGTCAATTTTTAGGCTTGTCAATCAGTAGTGGGAATTGTAAAACGTAAGTGCATAATAAATCGGAGACCAATATGCGATTTTTCAAAACACAAATAGCACGCTTTTTAACTCTTATTGCTGTGATAGGAGGAAGTATCGGTTTTGCCAATGCTGCCGAACCAAAACCATGGCAAGTTAATTTTCAAGACGCGGCCACCAGCGTGATGGAACAAATAACCGCATTTGATAATTTTCTCCTTGTCGTGATGACGATTATTTGCGTTTTTGTTTTATTGCTGATGGCTTATGTGATGATTAAATTTAACGCCAAAGCCAATCCGGAGCCCTCTAAAACATCGCATAATACGCTGATTGAGGTGATTTGGACGGTGGTGCCGGTTCTCATTTTGGTGATGCTTGCGGTACCATCTTTCCGGCTTTTATATTTTCAAGAAGTTATCCCTGAAACCGAATTAACCGTAAAAGCGGTAGGCTATCAATGGTATTGGGGCTATGAATATCCCGACCATGGCGCGCTTGCTTATGATAGCATCATGCTCGAAGATGATGAGCTTGGCGAAGGACAGCCGCGCTTATTGGCAACCGATACGGCAATGGTGGTTCCGGTCAATACAAATGTAAAAGTACAAGTGACGGCGGCTGATGTGTTGCATGCGTGGACGATTCCGGCATTTGGCGTCAAAGTTGATGCGGTTCCGGGAAAATTAAATGAATTATGGTTTAACGCCAGCAAGACCGGCACATATTATGGGCAATGTTCAGAATTATGTGGGGTGCGCCATGCCTTTATGCCCATTCGGGTAGAAGTGGTGAGCAAGGAAGAATTTAAGAATTGGGTTGCCCGCGCGCAAGCCGCAGATGAATATATCCCGATACGGGCAGCAGAATAATAGAATAGGAGTGCAAAATGGCCACTGAACAACATCATGAAGACCATCCAACCGGCTGGAAACGCTACGTCTATTCCACCAATCATAAAGATATTGGGACAATGTATCTCATTTTTGCGATTATTGCAGGGATTATTGGCGGCGCCATGTCGGTGCTTATTCGTATCGAGCTGCAATCCCCTGGTGATGGCATTTTAGGTGGCGATTATCACTTTTATAATGTGCTGGTCACCGGGCATGGGCTGATTATGATTTTCTTTATGGTGATGCCGGCAATGATTGGTGGCTTTGGTAATTGGTTTGTGCCACTGATGATTGGTGCACCTGATATGGCATTCCCGCGCATGAATAATATTTCGTTCTGGCTCTTGCCCGTATCTTTCGCCCTATTGGTGATTTCAATGTTTGTTGAAGGCCCGCCCGGAGATCAAGGGGTTGGCGGCGGTTGGACGATTTATCCGCCGCTTTCATCGACCACAGGGCAGCCCGGGCCGGCGGTTGATTTTGCGATTTTCTCTTTACATATTGCCGGTATCTCATCAATTTTAGGGGCGATTAATTTTATCACCACAATTTTTAATATGCGCGCTCCAGGCATGACAATGCATAAAATGCCGCTTTTTGTGTGGTCGATTTTGGTGACCGTTTTCTTGCTGCTCTTATCGCTGCCTGTCTTTGCTGGCGCGATTACCATGCTGCTGACAGACCGCAATTTTGGCACCGCCTTTTTTGACCCTGCCGGTGGCGGCGACCCGCGCTTGTATCAGCATTTATTCTGGTTTTTCGCGCATCCGGAAGTGTATATTCTCATCTTGCCCGGCTTCGGGATTATCAGCCAAGTTGTCTCAACATTTTCGAAAAAGCCTGTCTTTGGCTATCTCGGCATGGCCTATGCAATGGTGGCGATTGGCGGGGTTGGCTTTGTGGTGTGGGCGCATCACATGTATACGGTTGGCATGAGCGTTGATACGCAAGCCTATTTTATCGCTGCAACAATGGTGATTGCGGTGCCGACAGGGGTCAAAATCTTTTCATGGATTGCAACCATGTGGGGGGGGTCAATTGAGTTTAAGACACCCATGCTCTGGGCGCTGGGCTTCATCTTCCTATTTGTGGTGGGCGGCGTGACCGGCGTTATGCTTGCTAATGCAGGCGTTGACCGCGCTTATCATGATACGTATTTTGTGGTGGCGCATTTCCATTATGTTTTATCATTGGGCGCGGTGTTTGCGATTTTCTCTGGCTGGTATTATTGGTTTGGCAAAATGTTCGGCTATGCCTATTCAGAAGCGATTGGCAAGCTGCATTTCTGGACAACCTTTATCGGTGTGAATCTAATTTTCTTCCCACAACATTTCTTAGGGCGCGCTGGCATGCCGCGGCGCTATGCCGATTATCCCGATGCGTTTGCTGATTGGAATTTCTGGTCATCAATTGGCAGCTATATTTCCGGCTTTGGCGTGCTTATCTTCCTGTTTGGCATATTGGTTGCCTTTATGCGCAAAGACGCTGTTTCAGATAATTATTGGGGCGAAGGGGCAACGACGTTAGAATGGACGTTAAGCTCACCACCGCCATTCCACCAATTTGAAACGCTTCCTAAGATTAAATAGGCAAAGATTAAATAGGGTATCATGGCTGAAGCCACGCAACAAAAAGCGACAATCCTACCGGCGCCAGATATGGCAAGCGCGGGTGATTTCATCGCGCTGATGAAGCCGCGGGTTATGTCGCTTGTGCTGTTCACGGCCTTTATCGGCATGGTGATGGCGCCGGTGCAACTGCATATTGTTTCTATGTTGACAGCGCTGCTCTTCATTGCTTTGGGGGCGGGCGCATCGGCGGCGCTTAATATGTGGTATGATGCTGATATTGATGCGGTGATGCAGCGCACGCGGGGGCGGGTTATCCCGCAAGGGCGGGTGTCGCGCCAAGCGGCGCTGAGCTTCGGATTATGGGTGTCTGGCATTTCAGTGTTAAGCATGATGGTGCTGGTAAATTATCTAAGTGCGGCGCTATTGGCGTTTACGATTTTCTTTTATGCGGTGGTTTACACTATCTGGTTAAAGCGGCATAGCACCCAAAATATCGTGATTGGTGGGCTGGCAGGCGCTTTGCCGCCCGTCATTGGCTGGGCGGCGACGGGGGCGGCGATAAGTCTGGAGCCGCTTATTTATTGCGCCCTCATATTTTTCTGGACGCCGCCGCATTTTTGGGCGCTGGCTATTGTGAAAGATGCGGATTATCGCGCTGCAAATATCCCCATGCTGCCATCAGTTGCAAGCAAGACCAATGTGAACATACATATTTTCCTTTACACGATTGTGGTTTCGGCTTGTGCGCTAAGCCCTTATCTGTTTGGCTATGCAGGGTTTATCTATGGTCTGGCAGCGGCTTTGCTAAGCGGTTTGTTTGTGATTTTGGCTGGCATGTTGTTCTTTGTGTCAACGGCACGGCGTCCGCTTTGGGCAGGGCGTATTTTTGGGTTTTCCATTTTTTACCTATTCGCGCTTTTTGCGTTACTGCCGCTCGATAGGCTATGGGGGTTCTGATGGCAGAAGATGAACTTAAAACCATCTGGACGGACGAAATGCTGCGGATAAGGCGGCGGCGGGCGGCAATTATGGCGATTGTGATTGCCGTATTGGTGGTTGTGTTTTTTGCCAATACATATGTCAAAATTTATCAAAACCGGCTACATGCGGTTGAACAAAAATCGGGATTAGAGATAAATGAGCCAGCAACAAAATAAGCGCACCGCATTTGGCGCGGCGGCAGTGGTTGTGGTGATGCTAGGCATGGCTTATGCGGCCGTTCCCTTATATGATTTATTTTGCCGCGTCACCGGTTATGGCGGCACGCCGCAAACTGCCGATGCCGCGCCTGCTCATATCGCTTCGGAACGGACAATCCTTATTCGATTTGATGCCAACACGCAGCGCGATTTGCCTTGGGTGTTTGAAGCGCCCAAGCAACGGTTTCATTTGCGGATTGGCGAAAGCGGGCTTGCTTTTTTCACCGCCGAGAATAAGAGCGCGCGGCCGGTTACGGGGGTGGCGACATTTAATGTCACGCCTGAAAAAGCGGCGATTTATTTTTCAAAAATTGACTGCTTCTGCTTTTCCGAGCAAACGCTTGCGCCGGGGGAAAGTGTCGATATGCCTGTAAGCTTTTTTATTGATCCGGAAATCCTAACCGATACACACGCAAATGACGTTACTGAGATAACCCTATCATATAGTTTTTTTGAATCGCCAAAGCAGGCAAAACAGGATAAAAAGGACATTCCGCAAGGTTAGGAGAATATAAAATGGCACATACAAAAAATCACGATTATCATTTGGTTGACCCAAGCCCATGGCCGATTATTGGCTCTGTTACATTGCTGGTGATGGCGATTGGCGCGGTTTTCTATATGCGTGAAAGCAATCCATGGATTTTGCTTGTCGGTACGATTGGGGTGCTATACACAATGCTCGGCTGGTGGCGCGATGTCATTCGGGAAGGCGAGAATGGTGACCATACGCCGGTGGTGCAGCTGCATTTGCGCTATGGCATGATCCTGTTTATTGCCTCAGAAGTGATGTTTTTTGTGGCGTGGTTTTGGGCTTATTTTGATGCCAGCCTGTTCCCCTCACTTATCGAATCGCGGGCAGAGCTTACCGGCGGGGTATGGCCGCCGCAAGGTATTGAGACATTCGATCCATGGCATTTGCCGCTTATCAATACGCTTATTTTATTGACCTCTGGTACAACGGTGACATGGGCGCATCATGCGCTTTTGGAAGATGATCGCGAGGGGTTGAAATGGGGGCTTATTCTCACTGTGGTGCTTGGTGCTGTATTTACAGCATTTCAGGCTTATGAATATAGCCATGCCGCGTTTGGGTTTTCGGGTCATATTTATGGTGCGGCTTTCTTTATGGCGACGGGTTTTCACGGCTTCCATGTGATTGTCGGCACAGTGTTTTTGCTGATTTGCCTGTTGCGCACCTTAAAAGGGCATTTTACCTCGCAAAACCATTTTGGTTTCGAGGCGGCGGCGTGGTACTGGCATTTTGTTGATGTGGTATGGCTGTTCCTGTTTGTGGTGATTTATGTCATCGGTGCGGGAGATGCACATTAATTTGTGGAATAAATGTCCGCAATGTCAGAAAGCTACGCTTTTTAAGGGCTATCTCGATTTACATGAAAATTGCCGCTATTGCGGTTTAGATTATGATTTTATTGATACGGGCGATGGGCCCGCCGTGTTTGTGATTTTGCTTGCTGGTTTGCTGATTGTGGCGGGCGCGCTTTATGTTGAAGTGAGCTATCAACCAGATTATTGGGTTCATGCGGCGCTGTGGCTGCCTTTAGGAACGGCAGTGCCACTTTTGCTGTTGCGCCCCTTAAAATATTGGCTGATTATGGCGCAATATAAAAACAAGGCGGCACTCGGTAAATTGGATGAGTGAGTTTACGATGTGATGGCACTCTTAAGAACAGGACTTGCGGCGGTGGTTTTTGTGGTGCTTGTTTATTTAGGGAACTGGCAGGTCGAGCGATTGGCGTGGAAAGACGCATTGATTGCATCGTCAGGTAGCCGTCAACAACAACCCGCCCTTTCTTTAGACAAAATTACTGATTTCGCGGCTTTACAAAAGCCCCTGCATGATTATCGCAATGTGACAGCGCGCGGGCATTATATTGCCGGACTGCCGCCGCAATATTGGTTTGCGCAAATTGTTGACCCGCCTGCTGATTGGGCGCATCGTACCACTGGCCGCCATATCATTCAGCCCTTTCAGCTATTGGATGGGCGGGTGGTGCTGGTTGATAGAGGCTTTGTGCCGGATGGGGTTGATGAGGTGCCGGCCCCTGCCAGTGAGGTGGAATTGCACATAGAATTGCACGGCGTGTTGCGCTGGTTTCCCCCGCGCAGCTCTTGGGATGCGGAAGATGACCCAAGCCGTGATTTTTGGTTTGTTCGTGACGCGCAAAAAATGGCGGCTCATTTAGGCATTGCCGCCGCCCCGTTTTTTATTGAGCTTGCCCGCACCGACACTTCTATCCCGCTCGGCGGACAGACAAGAATGGTCTTTACGAATAATCATTTGGGTTATGCAATCACCTGGTATGGTTTGGCGCTGGCGCTTGCTATTGTTTTCGGGATATGGCAATTAAAGCGCATATTCAGGGATAAATAAAATGCGCTATATCAGCACTCGCGGCGAAGCCCCGATTTTAGGTTTTGAAGATGTCTTGCTGGCAGGGCTGGCGCGCGATGGCGGGCTTTATGTGCCAGAGCGCTGGCCGCATTTTTCGCTTCCCCAAATCGCCGCGTTTAAGGATATGCCCTATGCGGAAGTTGCGTTTCACGTCTTATCCCCCTTTATCGGCGATGATATTGCCGCCCCGCGCTTGCGGGAGATTATCACGGCCGCCTATAATATGTTTGATGAGCCAGAGATTGTCGCGCCATTAGTGCCGCTTTCAACGCCGCATTATCTGTTGGAATTATGGCATGGGCCAACCTTTGCCTTTAAGGATGTGGCGATGCAATTACTTGCCCTCCTGATGGATGAGGTGCTGCAAAGCCGCGCGCAAAAAATGCTGATTGTCGGGGCAACTTCGGGGGATACAGGGGCGGCGGCGGTGCAGGCTTTTGCCAATGCGCCGCATTGCGATCTGGTTATTCTGTTCCCCGATGGCGGTGTTTCGGAGGTGCAGCGCCGGCAAATGACCTGTGTTGAGGCGGATAATTTGCACGTCATCGCGATTGATGGCTCGTTTGATGATTGCCAAAATCTTGTAAAGGCTCTGTTTAATGACCATGCGTTTCGTGACCGCTATTATCTTGGCGGCGTTAATTCGATAAATTGGGCGCGGGTATGCGCACAAATTACCTATTATTTTACCGCTGCTGTGACATTGGGCGCGCCCGCGCAACGGGTTGCGTTCTCGGTTCCCACTGGTAATTTTGGCGATATTTTTGCGGGCTTTGCGGCGGCGAAAATGGGCTTGCCGATTGAGCGCCTCATCATTGCCACAAATGAAAATGACATTCTCGCCCGCACGCTGGCAAGTGGTGAATATCGCACTGATAAAGTCATCCGCACCTCAAGCCCTAGCATGGATATTCAGGTCTCCAGCAATTTTGAGCGGCTTTTATTTGAGGCAAGCGGGCGGCAGGCAGAATTGGTAAAATCCTATATGAGCGGGCTGGCGCTTGCGGGGCGGTTTACGCTTGATGATGATTTATTGGCAGAGATTCGCCGCCATTTTTCTGCCCTTAAAATAGATGAAGCACAAACTGCCGCCACCATTGCGCGCACGCATCAAACCCATAATATACTGATTGATCCGCATAGTGCGGTTGGTCTGGCGGCCGCTCTTGCACTGGCAGAAGAGGAGCCGGCGGATGTCCCCATCATCACGCTTGCGACCGCACATGCAGCAAAATTTCCGGACGCGATTAAGCGCGCTTGCGATATTGAGCCACCCGCGCCCCCGGCTTTGGCACGCTTCCTCAGCCAATCTGAAACCTATACACGGCTTGCCAATGATGAGGCGGCGCTGAAACAATTTATCGAGTCTCATGTCGCGCTTTAGGGATAGTTTTGTAAAACCCGATTATGGGAAAATAGGCTTTTTCCTATTATGCCCCGTATTATTATCATCATTATTGGGGGCATTTGCCAGCGACCCGATTGTGCTGGAAGGACAATATGATGTGCTTGATTTAAGCGAATATGCGCGCCCCTTGCCAGCGATAAATGCGCAACCGCAATTACAATTCACCATTCAAAATATCAACCCGCAAGATTTGCGCTATGTGATTGTGAAACCGCTGCCGCATATTCTTTTGCAAATTTTGGGGGTGGCGCAAGCGCGGCCATCAGATTTACGGATTTTTTCCTCTTCTGGGGAAGAGTTTTTTTCGCAAATTCAGGATGAGATTATATTTCCGGTGCGGGTGGGGGTGACCACATATCGCCTTATCGGGGCGCATGAGGATGAGCAATTATGGTTATGGACCCCGCAAACGCGGGAAAACCATCAAGAAAATATTCGTGGGCTGCATATTTTTCTGACCGGCTTTTTAATTTTCGCGCTTATCCTAAGTATCGCGGCAGCGCTTTACAAACGCAATATGAACGCCCTATGGGTGACGATGATTGGCGCAAGCGCGCTGATTTTTCTTGCGCATATTTGGCAGCATCACCTATCCACCGCGCCCCTATTCGCGCTATTGCCTTGGGGGGCGCAGACCGTGCGATGGGTGATGGGCTTTTGTCTTGCCGCCCTAAGCCTATTGTTTTTTGTAGCACCGATCTTTCTAAAAGCCATGCGCCAAACCTATTGGCAATGGGCGCTTTTATTTGGGGTGATGATTATGGGTGGGTTTATCTGGCAATTTTATTTTATTCTGGGGCAAGATTATTATGCCGATGTGATGACGGAAGAGATTAGCCTGTCGCTTATCGCCCTATGGGGGGCGTATGGATGCGCGGTTGCCCTGTTTGCGCCGCGCCGTCTCGCATAAATATTGGTATAAGCTTATTTTTTCTTGCCAAAGCTGCTGATGCGATCGCGCATATCGGAGCCAACCCCTTCGCTATAATAGATTTCATGCGCCAAGCCAGCCGTGAGCGAAAGCCCTTCTGTATCGAGCAACAATTTTTTATTGGCACGCAGCGAAAACCATGAGTTTTCCAGCATGATTGTACAAAAGCGATGCACCTCTTCATGAAAGCTGTCATCGCCATAACATATATTGGCAAGCTGCATGGCTTCTGCTTCTGCCCCCGTATAGGTGCGGGCGCTGAACATCATTTCAGCGGCTTTGACTTGCCCGATGCGGCGCGGCAAGCGTTGGCTCATCCCCCAAACAGGGGTGAGTGCCCATTTCGCATGCGTATCGGCAAATTTGGCATTTTCGCTCGCCAAAATAATATCCCCCGCCAGTGCCAATTCAAGCGCGCCAGTATAACAATGACCATGCACTGCCGAAATAACAGGTTGCGGCAAACAAGCAAGCTGTTCAATCACATGCGCTTGAAAATTGGGGCGCGGCAGTTTTTCACCTGCCGCAATATCTGCCAAATCATGCCCGGCCGAAAAGCATTTTCCTGCCCCTTGCACGACAACACAACCCACCTCGTCCAGCCTGTCTTTAATGGCTTTAACATGGGTGTGCAGCGCTTCAAACACCGGCACATTAAGCGCGTTTAATTTATCAGGGCGGTTAAGAGTGAGATATGCCACCCCTTGCTTTTCCTCATATAAAACGAGCTCACTCATCTTGCCCTCTTATTTAATCTCACCGCGCCTCTACTTAAACACAGAGTCTGCGGTTGGTTCTGCATTTGGTTCTTCAGGCATGATGCCTGTATTGATAGCTGTGGTCTCATCGGCTGGTTGCAACTGTTTGTCATCTTGCAGATTGGCCTGCGCGGCTTTGGCTTCGCGCTTTTTTTGTCGTTCAAGCCGCTTGCTTGCTTTTTGGACATTCTCATCCAGCTCTATCTGAGTGCATAGACCCAAACTTACCGGATCAACCGGTGTGATATTGCTCATATCCCAATGCGTGCGATCGCGAATAGATTGAATGGTCGGTTTGGTCGTACCCACCAGACGGCCAATCTGCGCGTCATTAAGTTCGGGATGATTGCGGATAAGCCACGCAATGGCATCCGGACGCTCTTGGCGTTTGGAAAGCGGCGTATATTTCGCGCCCTTTTGTGGTTTTGCGGCCGGCAAATCGGCGCGCTTGCTTTCATTTAGGTTAAGATGCTGGCTAGGATCTTCCTGACAACGCGCAATCTCTTCGCGCGTGAGCTGACCATTGCTAATCGGGTCAAATCCCTGAATCCCTTGCGCCACATCACCATCTGCAATGCTGCGCACTTCGAGCGGATGCAAACCGCAAAACATAGCAATCTGGTCAAAGCTCAATGAGGTATTATCAATCAGCCAGATGGCGGTTGCTTTTGGCATTAATGGTAAAGACATAATCACTCCTTACATGCACAAGGCATGTCCTCTTTTATTACGTTAAATGGCATTACATAAAATGGAATAGCTTTGTATAATCTGAAAACAGCCATATGAAAAGCCCTTATTTGCGCTATTTTGTACAATCAAGAATAATTTTGCCAATATGCTGGCTGCTTTCCATATAGGTTTGCGCTTCCGCCGCTTCAGATAAGGGGAATATTTTATCGATGACAGGGTTAATCCTATCCCCCAAATGCGGCCAAATATGCTGGCGAATCTTTTGCGTGAGGCGGGTTTTTTCTGCCACCGGACGCGCGCGTAAGGTAGAACCGGTAAGGGTGAGGTTTTTAAGCATGACAGGGAGAAAATCAATTTCTGCCTTAAACCCATCCATATAAGATATATTCACAATCCGCCCGTGCCGTGCCGCCGCCGCTATGTTTTTTTGAATATAAGTGCCTCCAACCATATCCAGAACAACATCTGCCCCCTGCCCATCGGTAAGCGCGGCAAGGCGTTTTTCAAAATCATCTTCTTTATAATTTATGGCATGGTCAGCGCCAAGTTCAAGACAGGCGGTACATTTTGTATCACTGCCGGCGGTTATAATCACCTTTGCTTGATATAATTTCGCCATCTGAATGGCCATTGTGCCAATCCCTGAACTGCCGCCGTGAATGAGCAAGGTCTCCCCTTTTTGCAAACCGCCATGTTCAAAAATATTCGCCCAGACAGTGAAAATCACTTCCGGCAAAGCCGCGCCATCTGTAAAACTCATATGGTCAGGTAGCGGAAGCGTGTGGCTGGCATGCACAGAGGCATATTCGGCATATCCCCCACCCGCAACCAGTGCGGCGATGCGGTTGCCAATATCAATGCCGGTAACATTTTTGCCAATTCTAATAACTTCGCCCGCAAACTCCAGTCCCATTATATCCGATGCGCCGGGCGGCGGTGGATAAAACCCTATTCTTTGCACGCAATCGCCCCGATTAACACCGGCGGCGGCAACCCGCACCAAAACCTCATCATCAGTAAAGGTCGGCAATGGACGTTCCCCTAGATAGATTTGATGCTGGTCATCCACCTCCGCAACCCGTATATAGGATGGGTGTTCGGTCTGAAGCATGCGGGAACCCTCTTAACGCGGCAAGCCGTAAAGCTTTGCCCATATGAGACAATTTAGCTGATAAAGCTTTCAAATTTCTTGTTGAATTTGCTCACGCGGCCAGCGCGGTCAACCAATGTTTGCTGCCCTTTTGTCCAGGCCGGATGGGTGGTGGGATCAATATCAAGCGTCAGTGTCGCGCCCTCTTCCCCATAGGTTGAACGGGTCTGATAGCTGCTGCCATCATTCATCATAACGGTAATCATGTGATAATCAGGGTGAATGTCTTTTTTCATCTGTCTGCTCCACTATAGCGGGCTTATATAGCTGCTGAGATGCCACAACGCAAGCAGAAATTAGGGTTTTTGCGCGTCCGACAAAAGACGGCCTAATAAACGGCTTGATTAGCGCGTAAAAATATCGCATTGTGCACGCCATCTATTTGAAGGGAGACAATAATGAGAGAAGCAGTAATTGTATCAAGCGCCCGCACAGGGCTTGCAAAGTCAGGCCGTGGTGGGTTTAACATGACGCATGGCGCCGCCATGGGCGGACATGCGATTAAGCACGCGATTGAGCGAGCAAATATCGAACCCGGTGAGGTCGAAGATGTGATTATGGGCTGCGGCAACCCCGAAGGGGCAACTGGTACGAATGTTGGCCGCATGGCCGCTTTATGGGCGGGTTGTCCGGTCTCAACTTCGGGCGTGACGGTGAACCGGTTTTGCTCATCAGGCCTACAAACCATCGCCATGGCCGCAGGGCGCGTGTTGAATGAGGATGTTCCGGTGGCGATCGGTGCAGGCGTTGAATCCATCTCATTGGTGACAATGCAGGGAATGAACACAAATCATATTTTTGAAGAAAAGCTACAAGAAACATATCCCGCTTTGTGGATGCCGATGATTGAAACCGCAGATATTGTCGCAGATCGCTATAATGTTTCGCGCGAGGCGCAGGATGAATATTCACTGCAAAGCCAGCAACGCATGGCAAAAGCGCAAGAAAATGACCTGTTTAAGGATGAAATCGTGCCGATGGAAACCAAAATGAAGGTTGTGAATAAAGAGACAGGTGAAGAAAGCATTGTGGATTATACCGTCACACGTGATGAATGTAATCGCCCCGAAACAACGCTGGAAGGTTTGTCAAGCCTTAAGCCTGTGCGCGGGGAAGAGCATTATATCACTGCCGGTAACGCCTCACAGCTTTCAGATGGTGCGGCCGCGGTTGTGGTGATGGAAGGTAAAGAGGCTGAACGCCGCGGGCTTGATCCGCTCGGCGTGTTCAAAGGCTTTGCAGTTGCTGGTTGTGAGCCAGATGAAATGGGTATTGGTCCGGTTTTTGCGGTTCCGCGTTTGTTGGAGCGGCATGGTCTTTCCGTTGATGATATTGATTTATGGGAACTCAATGAAGCCTTTGCGAGCCAAGCGCTGTATTGCCGTGACCGATTGGGCATTGATAATGAAAAATATAATGTCAATGGCGGTTCAATCGCGATTGGCCATCCGTTTGGGATGACGGGCGCACGCCTGGTCGGCCACGCATTGATGGAAGGCAAACGCCGCAACGCCAAAAATGTTGTGGTAACCATGTGCATTGGCGGCGGCATGGGCGCGGCTGGCCTGTTTGAAGTGCTGTAATTTAAGCCTTTATATAAGACTATCAAACCCGCATATGTGAAACCATATGCGGGTTTTCTTATTTGTATCTGAAATTAGATAATAGCAAGACCTATATATGCTGCCACTGCTAGGATATATGCCAAAAAAAATGTTAGTGAGTTTAACTCCTGCCCTTTATAAGGAAGTGTGTTATCCCCAATGCTTTCTGCTATACGTTTCAGTGCTTCATAATTCCTTTTTCGCCTTTGCCGATTCACAAATATTTCCCATATTATAAATACAAAACCAAATGCGACATGTATCCATAGCACTGCATATTTTGAATCAAGTTGTAAATAATATTTTCCGACAATCATAGCAACGCTAATTGCTATGATCACTTGGACATATAACCAATCCATCCTGTTGAAGTGACGCCACATTTCATAGCGCTGCCGATATATTTCTAATTTATATTCTTCTTCCATTTTCTTTTTCCCTTCTCGTTACCTTGTCAATTAGTGATTTTAGAGATTGTCGAATTGTAATAGCTCATGAGTGTAATCCTCAACTACTCATTCCAAAATATTTTTATTATTTTCGTTAAAACGGTGCGCTGGGCAGGAGTATCTGCAAACAGACACTTGATTTGATTTCATTGCAAAGTTGACTCAAAAAACGAATCTCTTAAGAATAGAAAGGTTATGGTGTTAAGCGCTAGCTCTCACCATAACCTTGCACTCGAAATCAAGAGCAAATCAATATTGACGAATTTGCTTTCTTGTGCAAGCGAAAAAGTTAGCGCGTTCTAAATTAGAAGGAGGCAATAATATGCAAAATTCTAATAGACTAACACCGCAACTGGTGCAGGAAATAAAAAAGCTATTAGCTGAAAATAAATATTACCAGCATCAAATTGCGGCTATGTTAGGTGTTAATTAAGGACGTGTTTCAGAAGTGAAACATGGTCATTATGATTAAATAAAAAGGCACCGCATATTTATTTATGCGGTGCCACATTACCATATCACCTCAATTGCATGACTGATGCGGCTCTTTTTTAGCGCATCAACATGCCCCCCCCCGCAAGCGATGGCACGCATAAGCGTTTGCGGGAACGAAAATTAAGTGCTTTTCAAATATGTATCGGCAATCCGGTGAAATTCTGCCAGCGCCCCTTCAAACCGGCCAAAAGTCATGTGCTGATTAGCGCCACTGGCAAGACCAGCCTGAATGCTCTCACCAATATCAAAATCTTCATTAAGCGTGGTGGTGGTGATGGCATGATTGCGCGCCCAGTGTTCTTGCTCATCGGCGCGGGCTTTCGGCACGAGCGTTGCCAGCCGCATCTCGCTTTCGTTTGGAGATAGCGGATCTTGCGTAATCCAAACAATATGGTCTTGCTGCACCAATAATTGCGTGGTCGGAAAGAGCGTATAAATTATATTGGCGTGGTC
Source organism: Parvibaculaceae bacterium (assembly GCA_965199285.1). GTDB lineage: Bacteria > Pseudomonadota > Alphaproteobacteria > RS24 > RS24 > CBDDGJ01. The sequence goes on from OZ240687.1 coordinate 952,089, forward strand.
ACGCAAGCGCCATCTATCGCGCGTTTCCGCTGTTAAGCGTGCCATGCTGGTGCGCGGCAGAATTGAGCGTAAATGCGAACCAAAGCACTGATAGGATGAAAGATTATCTTCAAAATGCGGACCGATTGTATGACGATGCGCGATTTTGAAATGATAGGATTCAATTCCGCCTTCAATAAATATTTTCCAATTCGCTTTGCGGATGGCCTTATCGTCTTGCGCAATCACCATATCATCCATGTTAAGGGCGGTTAAATCCCCCGCAAGCCCATCAAAATAAGTATTGATTTCATCTATTGAATGATGCGGGTCAGCAATAATCCAAATAAAGCCAAACGCTTCCGCACAAGGTAGACGGGTTAAGCCAAGTTTCGATTTATCACTATCAGGAAACCCCGTATCAAAATGCGGCGCAGATATGAGCGCCCCATTATTGTCATATGTCCAAGCATGATAGGGGCAGGAAAAACGAGATTTGCAGCCCGCCTCTTCGCTCACGAGCTGGGTTCCACGATGGCGGCAAATATTCAAAAACGCATGTGCCTTACCAGCCTTATCACGCGTGAGCAAAACCGACCGCCCCGCTATCTCGCGCCGCAAAAAACTGTTCGGTTCAGACATCTCGCTTATATGCGCCGCGACAATCGGTAAAGCATGGAAAATGGCTTTTGCTTCACCGGCAAAATAAGCCTCACTTAGATAATGTTCAACCGGACGATGAGTGACGGTTTCATCCAAAAACGGGGATGCCGCCGCTTTTAATGTGAGCAGTTCATCGATTAATTGGCATTCTGTCTTGTGATCCATAATAATATCCTTTATGTTAGCATTGCTTACCGTTTGGTAGGGCATAACTTACCAATCGGTAAATGTCAAATATGAACGCCAAATATAAGGATAGGCATATGGCAAAAGATACGCGCCAAGATTTGCTTGATAGTGCCGAAGCGCTGTTTGCGGCGCGCGGCTTTTATGGGGTGAGCCTTGCCGCGATTGCCGATGAGTTAGGGCTCACCAAACAAGCATTGCTGCATCATTTTGGCAGTAAAGAAAAACTCTATGGCGCAGTATTATCGCGCATTTCGGAGGATTATCGTGACAAGCAACAGGCGGTGCTGGCGGGGCGAGACGAGGCCGCCACGCCGATTCAGGCGCTTACCGCCTATCTGATGGCTCTGGCAGAAGATACGCCACAAGCAAAGCAGCGCACCAGCCTGCTGATGCGCGAATTGCTTGACAATAATCAACGCGCCGCGGCGGCCGGAAGCTGGTATCTGGCAGATTTTCTGGCGCGCTTGACAGCAATGGTAAAAGCCGTGCCAGAAAAAGCAGATTTAACCGAAGCAGAAGCGCTGGCGCTGGCTTATCAATTATTGGGGGCGATGAATTATTTTGCGATTTCGCAACCCACGCTGACCGCAATTTTAGGCACATCAGATTATAAAAACTTGCATCAGGCCTTTTTTGTGCGGCTTGAAAAACTGATTGCCATAAGCCTTGCAGCCGATGAGAGCGAGGGCAGTTGAAAAATATTTGATTTATTGCTTTCCAGCGATAATTCCGCTAGGTTCCCCGAAAAGATTTGTAAATGGCTTTGGAGAGGTTACATGTCGATACAAGCAAGGGTAAAGCGCATCACGATTCCGGACATTCGGGCGCGCAAACATAACACGCCGATTGTGTGTTTGACATCTTATCATGCCCATACCGCACGGTTGATTGACCCTTATGTCGATCTCTTATTGGTGGGCGATAGTTTGGGCATGGTCATGTATGGGATGGAGAGCACTTTAGGGGTGACATTGGATATGATGATCGCGCATGGGGCGGCGGTGGTGCGCGGCTCGGAGCGGGCGCTGATTGTCGTCGATATGCCATTTGGCACTTATGAAGAAAGCCCCGCCACTGCCTTTCACAATGCCGCCCGCGTGATTAAAGAAACCGGCTGTCAGGCGGTGAAGATTGAAGGCGGGGCGCGGATGGCGCCGAGCATCCGGCATTTAAGCGAATGCGGCATTCCGGTGATGGCGCATATTGGTCTTACCCCACAAAATGTAAATGTGATGGGCGGGTTTAAGACGCAAGGGCGGCGCAAATCTGATTGGGCGCGTTTGGAAGAAGATGCCCGCGCGGTTGCAGAAGCCGGTGCGTTTGCGGTTGTGCTGGAAGGAATGAGCGCGGCGCTTGCGGACAGAATTACAACCCAAATTGAGGTTCCAACGATAGGGATTGGTGCATCGGCAAATTGCGATGGGCAGATTTTGGTCACAGAAGATATGATGGGACTAAGCCCCAAAGTGCCGAAATTCGTCAAAGAATTTGCGAGCTTAGGCAGCCAATTTGCCGGCGCGGCGGAGGCTTATGCGATGGCGGTAAGAGAGCGCACCTTTCCGGCAGAAGAGCATTTATATAAGATGCTTGATACAGAAGACACAGCAAAAACGGAGTAGATTGTGGCAGAAGAAAATGATTTAATTTTCCGAGAAGTGAATGAAGATTTGCGGCGTGACCGTCTGCAAGCGTTCTGGCAGCAATACGGGCGCTATATTATCACTTTCACTATTTTGATTATTGTGATGGTTGGGGTTGTGTCGGTTTATCAGGCACGTGAACGACAACTGGATGAAGCGGCTTCAGAAAAATATAATCAAATGCTCTCGCAATTAGACGCACGGCCATTGGACATACGCCTTATTTTAGAAGGGTTTATCGCCCAAGATCATCGCGGTTATAATGTTTTGGCGCAATTTTTATTGGCACAGCATTTAGCCGAAGCCGGCAAGCTAAAAGAGGCGGCGGCGCAGTTTAATCGCATTTCCGAAAATGGCGCGGTTCCATTGGGTTTACGCGAATTTGCCCGTCTGCAAGCGGCGATCGCGGTTTTGGAAGATGAATCGGTTGAGGCATTGCGGGCGCGCCTTCAGCCCTTATTGATGGACGGAAATAAGCTGGCACCTGCGGCACGGGAATTATTGGCGATCGCATTGATGACTGATGAGCAATATCTTGAAGCCCGCACCATATTATTGACACAGCTTGCTGACCCAGGCATTTCTCCCGCCACCCGCTTGCGGGCTGAAATATTGTCGCAAGATACGCAAGCCGCCTTAGGGCGCAAAGATGCTAAGGGCGCAGCAGAAGAGCAGAAAGAAAACTAATTTATGATACGATATTTTTCTTTTTTCATAACTCTGGCAGCGATTTTCTCTCTTGCCGCGTGTGGTGATAATGGTGAGAAACAGTCAAAAATTGTCGGTGAGCGGATTCCTGTTTTAAGTTATCAGACCGGTCTATATGTTGATACGACTTTGGCGGAGCAGCCGATCAATCTAGCACCAGCATTTTTAAATACAGCCTGGACGCAGCCGGGCGGATTTCCAACCCATGCCGCCTATCATTTATCGCTTTATGGCAATAGTGAATCTTTCAAAATTGATATGGTGGAAGGCAATCGAAGCGATGCACGGATTATCGCCTCTCCAATTTATGCCCAAGGGCGCGTTTATGCAGTCGGCGCGGCGCTGGATTTGGTGGCGGTGGATGGCGAAACAGGGGCGAGATTATGGGAGCAATCACTGCTCACAGATGAGCTGGTTAAAAATACAGGCTGGCGCAGCTGGATCGGGTTTAGCGAAAGCAAGGCCGATGTTAAAGATGGTTTTAGTGCCGGCATCGCCTATTATCGCGGCCGGATTTATGCGACCACAGGTTTTGGCGAACTTTTGGCAATTAACGCCGAAACCGGCATTATCGAGTGGCGGGTGAAGAATTTTGTACCCTTTTCTAACGCGCCGACCATTCGCGATGGGCGGGTTTTTGTGGTCTCACAAGATAGTCGCTTACAGGCTTTTGAAGCTGCAACCGGACGGCGTTTATGGGAGCATTTATCAATCACCGAGCCTGCTGATATTCTGTCTGCCACCAGCCCGGCAGTTAACCAGCAAGCGGTGATTGCCGGCTTTAGCTCGGGCGAGATTGTGTCTTTGCAAACTGTTAATGGTTCGGTGAATTGGAGCGATAGCCTATCCGCCAGCGCTTTACAGGTCACCCCGCTTTCAGAATTAAACAGCATTGTTGCGCGGCCCGTGATTGACCGCGATCGGGTCTATGCCATCTCGCATGGCGGGCGGATGGCGGCGATTGATTTGCGCTCTGGCGAACGGATATGGACGGCCGATATTGCCTCCATCGAAACGCCATGGGTGACCAGTGATTATGTTTTGGTGATGACAACAGATGCGCAGCTTGTCTGCATGTCACGCGCTTTGGGGAAAATTCGCTGGGTCACCCAATTAGAGCGTTATGTCGATGCGGAAGATAAGGAAGGCCACATCGCTTGGACGGGCCCAATTTTGGCAGGGCAGCAAATTATTACCGTATCCAATCAAGGCGCGATGGTGTTTGTGTCACCCTATACAGGCGAAATTGTCGAGCGGCGGGAATTGGGCGAGCCGGTGAGCCTCGCGCCGATTGTCGCAAATGGCGGGCTTTATATTCTTGATGATGACGGGCAGTTGCACGCATTTCGATGATTGCTGATTTCACGATTGCCCTTATCGGCCGCCCTAATGTCGGTAAATCGACTCTATTTAACCGACTTGTTGGGCAGCGTCTGGCATTGGTTGATGACCAACCGGGTGTAACCCGTGACCGTCGCATCGGCGACGCCAAGCTTGGCGATTTGCAATTTCAAGTGATTGATACGGCTGGTCTCGAGCAAGCCGCCAAAGGCTCTCTGCAAGAGCGGATGACACAACAAACCGAACAAGCCCTGTATGACGCCGATATGGCGGTGATGATGATTGATGCCCGAAGCGGGGTTCTGCCGGATGATGTGTTTTTTGCCCGCCAGCTCCGCACATATAATATGCCGCTTATTTTGCTGGCAAATAAGGCAGAAGGGAAAGCCGCCCGCGCCACCATAGCCGAAGCCTATCAGCTTGGCTTAGGCGAACCGATTGCCTTTTCTGCCGAACATGGAGATGGCACGTCTGACCTTTATGATGCCATCAAACAAGCCATGCCTGTGTCGGAAACCGCAGACATATATGATGATGAAGCGGATATGGATGCGGCGGCGTTTGACCCCGAAACCGCGTTTGTCGATGATTATGACAAGCCCTTGCGGGTGGCGATTTTAGGCCGTCCCAATGCCGGTAAATCGACTTTGATTAATCATCTGATTGGTGAAGAGCGGCTTTTGACAGGGGCGGAGGCAGGCATTACCCGCGATAGTATTCGTGTTGCGTTCCGCTGGCAGGGCGATGGTGCGCCGCCGCAAGGGCGCGATATTAGCTTATGGGATACGGCGGGGATGCGGCGCAAATCGCGGGTGCATGAGACGCTTGAAAAACTATCGGTTGCGGATGGATTGCGGGCGATAAAATTTTGCGAAGTCGCGATTTTGCTGATTGATGCCACCAGCCCATTTGACAAGCAAGATGTGCAGCTGGCGCATATGATTGAGCGCGAAGGCCGCGCTTTGGTCATCGCCATTAATAAATGGGATTTGAAACTTGACCGCAAGCAGATTCATGAAACGATTGAAGATAAGCTGCTTTTTGCTCTGCCGCAGCTTAAAGGCGTGCCGATTGTGTTTCTGTCTGGCCTGACAGGGGCGGGCGTTGATACATTATTTCCGGCCGTGCAAAAGCAATATGAATTATGGAATGCGCGGGTGGGAACCGCAAAGCTCAATCGCTGGCTGGAAGAGGCCACAATCAAACATCCGCCGCCTGCCGATAAAGGCCGCCCCGTGCGCTTGCGCTATATGACGCAAGCCAAAACCCGCCCGCCAAGTTTTGTGATTTTTTCCAGTCGTGCGGATGCCGTGCCCGCCTCTTATCAGCGTTATCTTGCCAATCAAATTCGCACTCATTTTGCGCTTGATGGTATCCCGTTACGCTTATTTATCCGGAAAAATAAAAATCCATATGTATCATAAAAACAGGTTGAATTTTCTGGCGAATAAGAACATTGTTACCATTATTAAATGCAAGCCAGTTAAATGGAGCGCAAATTATGGCATTTTTACATAGAAATATTAATCACCTTTATATCGTTTTAGCAGTTATTGTAACGCTATCTGTATCTCCTCTTTTAGCACAAGAAAGGGATGTGCAAACGTTTGACGATTGGGGAGCATCATGTGTGGAACGTGAGAATAACCGACCATGCGCGATGTTTCAAACCATCAATAATAGCGAGACAAATGATCTTATCATGCGCGTCTCAATTTCACCGCTGGGACTTGCCGAAGCTGATATTGCGGCATTTCAAATTATCATAACCCCTGGCGTTTTCGTTAATGGTGGCTTAGTGATCGAAGTTGACAGCGAAGCCGTGACACCACAAAACATCGGTTTCACGCGCTGTAATGATGCTCTCTGCTTTATTGAGGGAACCGCAACCGGAGCGGAATTAGAGGCTTTCGCGAAAGGTGAAAATGCCCGTTTTGCAGTGCGCCAAAGCAATGGTCGTCCACGCGTGTTACCGATTTCTCTTAAGGGTTTTTCAGCTGCTTTGAAAAAAGTTAAAAGTGAAAATACACGCTGGGTAAAAAATAATAGCTAATAGCTAGGGAAAAGAGCGTGAGGTGCGAAGACAAAATTCCATCCGAACATCTATATTAAGCCTTTGTATTTTTTTGATTATGGGTGGAACGGCGCTTCATGCATATGGCAAAGATATTGCCAGTGTTGATGAACCACAGGTAAGGCTTTATAAGGTCGGCACAAGGCAGCTGATTAGATTGCCACAATCGGGCTCACCTTATTTACATAAGCCGCCCCGCTCGCAAAATGAATTTGTTGCACAGCAGAGAGAAGAGCAGGGTTTTCCCGCTTCTTCCTTTGTTGCCGCATCTGCAAGCCAAGATTTAACACAGCCATTTGGGGCAGCGCCGCCTTTAGATTTAACCCGTAAGGCAGATCTTCCACCAATTAGCGCGCCCCCCCAATATATCGCGCCAATACGCCGTCACAGAACCGTAATATCCCAACCATACCAGCCATTCGTGGGAATGGGCAAAAATTCATCTATAAGGATATTGAAATTATCGGATCTTATATTTTTTCTATTGAAGAGCTAAAATTATTTTGGCCTTATCAGAAGGGTGACTTGGTCTTGGTTGAAAACGTGTTTGAATTTGCCCAGACGATAGAAGAAGCTTATAAAGTTGCTAGTTTGGATTATGTCGCTGCGCATATCCCTAAACAAAAGATTGCGAAAAATAATGGGCGGTTTACGATTCGGGTTTATGAAAATCCCGCAGAGCTACAAGGTGTACTTATGCAGGTAGAGTAATTTGGCAGCGTAGCCCGCCAAGTTTAGATTGACAAAGCCGAATGTCACCGCCATGACTACGGGCAATATCGCGGGCGATTGATAGCCCCAATCCGGTACCGCCAATGCCAGTGCGGGCATCATCGAGCCGATAAAAGGGGCGAAAAACATCCTCATATTTTTCGGGCGGAATACCCGGACCATCATCATCAATCATGATTGTGACAAGATTTTCCTGCCCGTCAAAAAAGGCTGCCAGCACCACGCTTTGCGCATATATGCAGGCATTATTAATCAGATTCATAAGCAGCCGCGTATAGGCTTGCTGCTTAATAGGCGCGCTTTTGCTCACGCTTTGCTGGAGGCTTAGATTATGATTTGGCCAGCGTCGTTTGGCATCATAAAGCACCCGTTCCAGCAATTCATTAAGCGCAATATGTTCGGTTTTTTCGCCCGCATAGCCGCGTGCAAAATCAAGATAATCATCGAGCATATTTTCCATTTCACTGACATCGGATTTTAGCTCTTGTGTCTCTTCGCCTTGCGGTAATAATTCAAGTTGCAGCTTCAACCGCGTTAAGGGGGTACGCAAATCATGGCTCACGCCGGATAGCATGGTTGTGCGCTGTTCGAGATGGCGCTTAATCCGGTCATGCATTTCGATAAAATTTTCCGCCGCTTTGCGTACTTCCAACGCGCCGGATGGTTTGAAGTCCGGAATATCCTGCCCGCGCCCAAAACTTTCCGCCGCCACTGCCAATCGCTCAATCGGGCGAATTTGATTGCGCAAAAATGTGATCGAAATCAAAATCAAAAACATTGAAGCAACCCCCATCCACAGCAAAAATATATGCGTGTTGGTGGCATAAACCCGCTCGCGCTGGGTTAATATCCGCATCACTTCACCCGGAAGCAAAATCCGAATATCAACATACTTCTCATATGTCACCGTATCGACCCAATAGGGGCGGCCGATTTTTTGCTCAATTTCATGCGAAATGGCCGATTGCAAGAGAGCCACAACCGGCGCTTTTGTCGGCGGCGGTAGATTCTCACCTGGTAAAAAGGCGATGCTCATATCAAAACTATCACTGGCAAGCTGGCTTAGTAATTCTTCATCAATGCCTTGTTCGCGCATCCGCAAATCAACCAGTGAGGAAATGTCATTGACCACCGCATTGGATAGTTTTTGGGTGACGCTATTCCAATGTCGTTCCATAAACAAAAACGCCACCGCGATTTGCGCCAGCACCACCGGAATAATCACAATCAACATACTCCGCAAAAATAGCGCTTGCGGCATATATTGTTTGATCCATAAAAACGGGTGAGAGCGCATGATCGGTTAATCCGTTCGTAATATATAGCCTGATCCGCGCACGGTTTGAATGTAAATCGGATCATGCGGGTTGTCTTCAACTTTGCGGCGCAACCGATTCATTTGCACATCGACAGCGCGCGGCGATACATTGTGACGCTCAAAAAACTCATCCCGCGTAATCGCGCGACCGGGATGAATGGCGAGTTTACGCAGCACATCAATCTCGCGGGTTGTCAGGGAAATGCGCGCACCATTGCGGGTTAATTCGCCGCGCTCCAGATGAAAATGAAACGCGCCAAACCGCACCTCTTCAACCGTTTCTGTCGGCGCGCTTCGTTCCATCTGGACGCGCCGCAATATATTATTAATCCGCAATAATAATTCCTGCGGGTCAAATGGTTTGGTGAGATAATCATCCGCCCCCATGCCAAGCCCTTTAATCCGGTCTTCGGTTTCAGATTTTGCCGTGAGCAATAAAATCGGAACATTGTTCTGGCGGTTGCGCAATTTTTCGGTAAATTCCAGCCCCGTCACTTCTGGCATCATAATATCAAGCACTAAGAGGTCGAAAATCATTAAATTCATTTTATCTTGTGCTTGCATCGCATCCGCCGCCGTACTCGCGCGAAAGCCATTTTCATGAAGATATTTTTGCAGCAAAGACCGAATCCGCCGGTCATCATCAATCACCAAAATATGCGGTGTCTCTTCATCGGGATAATTAACCATGCGCGCGTTCCTTAATGGTTTTGCCGATTTGTGGTTCGCGCCGCGCATTTTCAATCAGCGCATCAACCTGCGGGCGGGTTTGCGGGTTGATAATATGCCGCATAACCTGCTTCCAGATTTGAAATTGCTCTGCCCCTGTTTCCTGCAACACATCCGCAAATCTGTCTAATTGCGGGGTGATGAGTTTGTCATGCAGCGCGTGCCCCTTAGCGGTAAGCTGCAATAAGCGCTTGCGCCGATCATGCCTGCCAATATTCTGGGCAATATAATCTTGCTCGATGAGGTCTTTTAGCACCCGCGCGAGGCTCTGTTTCGAGACATCCAATATATCCAATAGCTCAGCAATGCTTAAGCCCGGATTGCAGCCAACAAAATGCAAAACGCGATGATGCGCGCGGCCAAACCCATGCGCCGCCAAAATCTTATCAGGGTCGGCGATAAAATCGCGATAGGCAAAAAACATAAGCTCTAACGCATCCTTATAATGATCGATTTGTGGCACGGTTTTGGACATATTAAAAATAGGACAGTGATGTTGATATATTATAGCGTCTCTGTTATCTCTATAGCGATAATAGGAGAGAAATTCAATGTCTGTGTCATTTGATCAGATTGAAGGTTATATTTGGGTGAATGGTGAATTTGTCGACTGGCAAGATGCGAAAATTCATATTCTGACGCATGGATTGCATTATGCCTCTTGCGTGTTTGAAGGCACGCGCGCTTATAATGGCGCGATTTTCCGCAATCATGAGCATAATCAGCGCTTGCATCGCTCGGCCGATATTTTGGGTTTTGAAATTCCCTATTCTGTTGATGAGATTAATAGAGCGTGCGAAGAAACGCTGGCGAAAAATAATCTGACCAATGGCTATTTGCGCCCGACCGCCTGGCGGGGCAGCGAGATGATGGGCGTTTCGGCGCAGAATAATCGCATTAACCTTGCGATTGCGGCGTGGGAATGGCCATCCTATTTCGATCCGGAAGAGCGTAAAAAAGGCATTCGATTAGATTTGGCAAAATATCGCCGCCCCTCGCCCGAAACCGCACCATGCCTTGCCAAAGCGGCCGGGCTTTATATGATTTGCACGCTCTCCAAACATGAGGCAGAGCGCAAAGGCTATGCGGATGCGATGATGCTGGATTATCGCGGGCAAATTGCCGAAGCCACTGGCGCCAATGTGTTTTTCATCAAAGACGGGGTTTTGCACACGCCGATTGCCGATTGCTTTTTGGACGGGATTACCCGCCGTACCGTGATTGAGCTTGCCCAAAAGCGCGGGATTGAGGTGATTGAACGGGTGATTATGCCAGACGAGATGGCAGAATTTAGCGAATGTTTTATCACCGGCACAGCGGCCGAAGTCACCGCTGTTTCTGAAATTGGCGGTTATCGCTTCACGCCAAGCGATATAACCTTTACCTTATCGGATGATTATCTAAAACTGGTTGGCGCATCATAAAGGGAGAAACAGTATGGGATTTTACGATAAACATATTTTGCCACGCGTGATAAATTGCGCATGCGGCACAAAACCAATCCTAAAGCAGCGTGAGAAAGTCGTGCCAGATTGCACCGGCACAGTGCTAGAGGTCGGGATGGGAACGGGAATTAATCTTCCCTTTTATGATCCGGCAAAAGTGGATTTGGTTTATGGGTTGGAACCGGCGGAGGATATGCTCAAACGCGCCCGCCCGAAAGCCGCCGAGATGGATTTCCCGATAGAGTTTATTGATTTACCTGGTGAAGAGATACCGCTTGCCGATGCAAGCGTTGACACTGTATTGCTCACTTTCACGCTGTGCACCATTCCCGATGCAATGACGGCGCTGGCGGGGATGCGGCGGGTGTTGAAGAAAAACGGCACGCTGATATTTTGCGAACATGGCCGCGCCCCCGATGCACAAGTGGCAAAATGGCAAGACCGACTAAACACAATATGGGGCAAATGTTTTGGCGGCTGCAATATTAATCGTGAAATTCCGAACCTCATTTCACAAGGCGGCTTTCAGATTAATAAGATGGATGAAATGTATCTGCCCAGCACCCCAAAAATTGCGGGCTATAATTATTGGGGCACAGCGACGCTTTCATAAAAAAGCTGATTGGCAGGCGTAAGCGCATAGACCGCATCATAGGCAAGCAAAATCGCCCCCAATGTCCAAGGCGGGGTTTCTTGCGGCCAGAATATTTTCTCTTCCAACTGATAACCCATATAATAAAGCCCATCCGCGCCGCGATATTTATCGAGCCACGCAAGATGGGTTTTGGCGAGCTCATATTTACCCACACGCATGAGGGTTAAAATAAATTCGGCAGATTCTGCCGCTGTCGCCCAAGGTTCATCATTGACGCACCGGCACCCATATTCGGGAATGATAAATTCATCCCAGCGCGCTTCTAATCTTTGGACTGCCATTGCGGGCGGCAAAGCACCGCATAATATGGGATAATACCAATCCATCGAAAAGCGGGTTTTGGCTGGCCAGCTACGGTCAAAGCGCTGCGGCTTTTCACAAATCGCTTGCTCAAGATTTGCCCTTGCCGCTTCCCAATCTGGCAAATGAAGGCGCATGATTTTGGCAAGCGCAAGCGCATGGGTGAGGCTTAAATAGATTGAACTACACCCTGCCAGCAACGCATCATCGGGCTGGTTAGGGTCAGCCGTCCAGCGAATATCGCCTTCGCTGTGCTGGAAGCCAATCACAAAATCAAGCGCCGATTTTACATGTGGCCAGGCTTTATCAAGAAACTTCTGGTCGGCAAAAATAAGATGATGGTGCAGCACTGCGGTGGCGATATAGGCAATAAAATTTGTATCGCGCACCGGCGCGCCAATCTCTATATTATCGCGGGTAAAATGCAGCATATCGGCATCCATCGGCACTGCATTGCCCATTTGCCCCCACCAGCTACCATCCGTATTTTGGCTGTTGAAAAGATAGGCAAAACCACGCTGCGCCGCTTGCTTATCGCCGGCAATATGAAACCCCATCACCGCTTCGAGATGGTTCCATGGGTCAACAATCCCGCCCGCAAACCACGGCATAGAGCCATCCATATTTTGCACCTCCCGCATATGGTTGAGGGCGGCAGCAAAATGTTCATTTATATCGATATTTTCTGACATTTAATCTTATTCCGGCTTGTCAAAATAAAGCACCACGCTTTTACCCATAAGCGGGTCGGCAATCCGCGACAGCCATTTGAGCGGGGTTGGGTTGTGTAAAATCTCAGCCACCAGCATTTTATGATAAAGCCGAATGAGCCAATTATGCGGCCTGTGTAAACCAAACGCGCATTGCAGCCACCAATAGGGGCTATGCAGCCCATGCGCATAATGCTTATGGGTGAAGACAAATCCGCGCGCCTCAAAAGCGCGGCGCAATGTGCGGGCATTAAAAATCCGCACATGGCCACCGGACTCATTGCGATAGGCTTTCGACAATATCCAGCATATCGCTTCTGGCCAGGCGCGCGGCACGGAAATACCAATTTTACCGCCCGGCTTTGTAAGCCGCCAGATTTCATCCAGCACGGTTTGATAATCGGCAATATGCTCGAGAACCTCAGAGCAGATAATCCGGTCAAAACTCGAAGGTTTGAAGGGCAGCTGCAACGCATCACCAACCAAAAGGTCAAATCGTCTTTGCACTGCATGCGCCGATAAATCAGGCGCTTGCTCGAAGCCTTTGCGGGTTTCGAGCACATCCGCAAAACCCAAATCAAGACCAACCGCATGTAACGCGCCATGATAATAAAGCGCATGTGTGTGCCGGCCGCGCCCGCAGCCTAAATCCAGCGCCACCATACCATCTTCAAGAGCAAATTGATTGAGCTTAATGGTTTGCATGAGCTATCCCGCTTGCTCCAATCTTGCCATAAGCGCATCGCGATAAAGCGCCGCCAGCTCTTCACCACAACGGGCCCAGGTGAAATGCTGCAAAATGCGCTGGCGGGCGGGTTTTTGCATCGCTTTGCGCTTGGCGGGATGCTTTAATAAATCGGCAATCGCCGCCGCCAAAGCCTCGCTATTGCCGGCCGGCACAATCACCCCCGCATCGCCCACAATCTCCGGCAAAGCGCCGCCATTGGTGGCGATAAGCGGCGTGCCGCATGATAAGGCTTCACCGGCGGGAAAGCCAAAACCTTCATAAAGCGAGGGCGAGATGGCGATGGTCGCCCGCGCATAATGATCGACAATTTCTTCCCGTTTCACGCCGCCGATAAATTCGATTGAATTGGTAAGCCCGCGCTTCTTGATTTCTGTCTTTGTCGCCCCTTCGCGCAAATGCCCAATCACCCGCAAGCGCAAATCGGGAAAATCAGGTTTTAATTTTGCCAGCGCCCGAATAAGATAAATCAACCCTTTCAAAGGCACATCCGCACTGGCAACACAAATAAGCAGATTATCTTCGCGTTTGATGCGCGGCTTGGGCTTGAAAATATCATGATGAATGCCCAGATGAATCCGCCGCATCGCAGTTTTGGGAATCCCAAATTCATGTTGCGCATCGCGCAAGCTATTATCCGACACGGTCATAATAAAAGGGATTTGCCGCGCGGTTTTTTTCTGCATGGATAGAAAATGATACCACCGCCATTTCAAAAATTTGAGCGACAGGCTTGGTTGGTTTTTAATATCAATCCGCTTATCGCGGGTGACGGGATGATGCATGGTTCCGACCACCGGCAGGTCGCGCTTTTGGATTGTGAGCAAGCCAGAGGCAAAGCTCTGATTATCATGCAGCACATCATAATTATGCGCCTGCTGTTTCATATAGCGCGAAAGCCTTATGCCAAATGTATATGGTTCGGGAAAGCCGCCACTATTATGGCTCATATATTCAAACAAATCCAATGGGCGGGCGAGATAAGAGGCACGAAACCGGAGCGGGTGTTCCTGCCCATAAAGGTCAAGCGAGGGAAGTTTAATAAGCGTCACATGGTCCGGCACATCCGGATAGGGCGGGCCAGAAATAATATCAACCCTATGCCCCAATTCACAAAGCGCGCGGGCAATATTTGTCATAAAAATGCCTTGCCCGCCGACAAAAGGCGCGCTGCGATAGCCGGCAAGTAAAATGCGCAAAGGCACATCACCTTTCGCGGCAGCAAGAGACGGGGTGTGGGACATCATTTATCCAAATCTTTTAAGCAGCCAGTCTTTCATAATCTGGTTCAATTCATCCGGCTTTTCAGCCTGTGTCCAATGCCCGCAATCGGCAATAATATGGGTTTCCAAATCAGCGATATATTTTGGCATCCCCTCTGCCATAGAGGGCGGCAGCACAGCATCATTTTCAGCACAGACCATCAGGCAAGGGACATTTATTTTCTGCTCAAAATGTTCGGATAATTGCCAGTTGCGTGAGAAATTGCGATACCAATTTATGCCGCCGCGAAAGCCGGTGCGGGTAAAGGCATCAATATAGGCTTGTAAATCTTGCGGCGATAACAGCGCCGCGCCGCCCCATGTGCTTTCATCGCGGGCGAGCAAATTGAAAAAGGCAGCATTTTTCTCATCCGGCGTTGGGGTGTGCGCGCGGTCTTGCCCACTGCTCCGGCGATAGAAAAACCGCAAGGCGCGGGCAATATCAGCATCCAGAATTTTTTCCGCGACGCCATAATTTTGGAACTGGACAATATACATATCCTCACCCATTGCGGCGCGAAAGGCGGTGATTGGATCCATCGTCAAGCGCGGGATGAAAGGCGTGTTCACACCGATTAAGGCTTCAATACGGTCGGGGTGATAAAAAGGCAGAGACCACATCATAATGCCACCCCAATCATGACCAACAAAAATCGCTTTTTGGATGCAAAGCGCGTCCAGTAAATGCGCCATATCGCCACATAAATGTGGCATATCATAAAGCGGCACACTGGCTTCATCCCCCTTATCGCTTAACGCATTGCCGGTTTGCCCATAGCCACGCTGGTCTGGCGCGACCACGTGAAAGCCCGCTTCACAAAGTGCAGGCATAATATGTCGCCAGCTATAGGCAATCTCTGGCCAGCCATGACATAATATGATTGAGGGACGGTCAGCGCACGCTTCCCCCATTTCATAAATCGCCATTCGTAAATCTGGTAAGTCTAAAAATCGTGGCTGTGGCCAGTCCATCCCGCATCTCCCTTATTTGAAGAATTTATAGCAAAGGGATCAATATAAGACCAGAGCGTTTTCGTGAAATCACCCCCATAATGCCGGTGTGGGGGGATGGATGATTTGCTGCTCATAGGTAAGACCATGCGGGCAATCTTGCGCCAACCATAAGGGCGCATCCAAATCCACACAATCGGCTTGCCCTGCCAGCAGCATGGCGGGTGCCATTGAAAGCGAGCTTGCCACCATACAGCCCAGCATGATTTTTTTATCTTGCGCTTTGCCCATCTGCAAAAGCGATAGCGCTTCGGTGAGGCCGCCCGCCTTATCGATTTTAATATTGATCCAGCTATAGGCAGGGTCAATCTTTTCAAGGTCACTGCTTTCATGCAGGCTTTCATCGGCGCAAAAAGGCAAATCAAACGCCGCAAGCCCTGTATCTTGCCCGGCCGGAAAGGGTTGCTCGAAAAACAGAATATCAAAGCCGCGCAATAAATCTACATAAGGGGCGAGCCCGCGCCCGCGCCAGCCCTCATTCACATCAACAATAAGCTGCTTGTCGGGAACCGCATCACGAATGGCGGTAAGGCACGCAATATCTTGCGCAATCCCTTCCGCACTGCCAGCCATGCTACCAAGTTTAATTTTAAGCGTGTCATAATGCTGTGCCTGTTTGGCGGCATGTGCCATCGCCACTGGCGTATCAAGCGAAATTGTGAATAGGGTTTTTACCGGCTGCGGCGGCGGCAAGCCAGCCAGTTCCCATACGGGTTGGTGCGCCCGCTTCGCTTGCAGATCCCAAAACGCGCAATCAAGCGCGGTACGCGCTGCCCCGGGTAATAACGCATGTTGCATATCAGCGCGCGTCATGCCCTTTTTTATCGCCGGTGCAATCGCTTCAATGGCGGCGGTGACGGTCTCAATCGTTTCGCCATAACGCGCATAGGGAACGGCTTCACCACGCCCCTTATATGCGCCATCTGTAAGCTCAACCATCACCACATGCGCGTGCTGCTTTTCGCCCCGCGCAATCCGAAATGCGGTTTTGAGCGGATAGGTTTGGGCATGTATGGCAATTTTCAGCATAAGTGATACTATCCTTCATCTCGCCACTCATGCAAATCTTATCTGTATAAATTGTCTGGATTTACGCTTGCACCAGCCAAAAATTTGCCTATACTGCGCGGGATTTAAGTAAAGAGGGATGAAAATGGCAAAAGTTACATTTGTAGATTATACAGGCAAAGAACATACGCATGATGGGGAAGATGGCATGTCGGTCATGGAGATTGCGATTAAAAATTCTGTCCCCGGTATTGATGCTGATTGTGGCGGCGCGTGCGCGTGCGCAACCTGCCATGTCTATATTCGCCCAGAATGGGCAGATAAGGTTGGCGAGCGGGCAGAAATGGAAGAAGATATGCTCGATTTTGCATTTGATGTGCGCGATAATAGCCGCCTATCCTGCCAGATTAAGGTCAGTGATAGTATTGATGGGCTGGTCGTTGACGTTCCTGAAAAACAGTTTTAAGCGGTCACTTTTTATCCGTCACGCAAAAAATATCCCACTAAAGAGAATGAAGGGGAGGAAATTATTTATAGCTCATGGCTATAATATCTCTTAACCAAGCCTTGTTTGCATCACTCATTCGTAAATTCATTTGTGGTAAAATATCGTCAATAATCAAGCTATAAGTTTTTTGTAAGGCATTTTTTTCTTCTGTTACCAGATCATATAATGTCTGGCCATCAATGCGGCGTATTTTCTCATTTTCCGACCTTCCGGAAAGCCGCCAAGGTTCATTTTCATATCTTCCTTTTTTAGTTAAAACCTGTGCCAAATATATTGTCCAATCGCGATTGGCGCGGTGAAACTGGTAGCATTTCTCATAAGTGTCATTGGCGCTGCTTGAATTCATCGTATTATGTTTATTTTTAATCTCGATGATTATTTTACGGCTATCATTGCGCAAATCAAAACCACCCTCTGGTTTGTACCAGCCGGAAATTGATTTAAGAACTGTCTCATGAAAATCCCCAATCGCATTTGAAATACCCTTATCAATACGACGATATTTTTCAGCCATAAACCAATCATCTTTTCCTCCCATCTTAGAAAAGCTTAAATGGGTTAAAATGGCAAGTGGATCAATCACCGTATCGGCAAAATCATCTATGGTTTTGAACTTGCTGTCATTTCGTTCGCATAAATTATTGAGCTGCGACAAGGCATTCTTCAGTGTATCTTCTGTTGGAAGCGGCATGGAGATTTAATCCTTCGTAAATATTTTTAACATGATAAGCTATTTTTTCGGCAAATTGAACCGGTACGGCATTTCCGATCTGACGATATTGCGACATTATAGACCCACAAAACACCCAATCATCTGGAAAGGTTTGGATGCGTGCCGATTCACGAATTGTAAACGGGCGTGTTTCCTCGGGGTGACAACGTTCGGTTTGTTTTTGTGAGGGCGAGCATAATATCGTCAAGGATGGTTCATCCCATGCCATCCGACGTGCCATGCCGCGCCGTCCGCCCATCTGTGATCCATGTCCATAAGACGCCCCCATATAGTTTTTTTGAATATCATCTGGCAATGAAGTCCAGCATCCACCGGGAGGAACAAGCTCCATCACTTTGCGTTTATTTTCAGAATATTTTATCCCTTCAGATGGTGGGCAATCTTGTAAGGCATCTCTTATGGTTAAATGGCGGTTTAGACGTGGCGGGATAATATCAGGGATATAATTTGTCCCTTTAACAGCAATAATAATAAGCCGTTTACGTTTTTGGGGGGTTGCAAAATCCAGCGCGTTTAGAAGTTGATAATGAACACTATATCCTTCTTCTGTAAGCGCCGATATGATTTTTTGTAATGATTTCCCTTTATTATGATTAAGCAATCCCATCACATTTTCGGCTAAAACAATTTTGGGCTGAATGGTACGAATGGCACGCATCATCTCAAAAAATAAATTTCCTCTCTGGTCTTCAAACCCAAGCCGCTTACCAGCAGATGAAAAAGCCTGACACGGAAAACCACCAGAAATAACATCAACATCTTTGAAATCAGTATAATCTATATCTTCTACACTTGCGTGGAGTACCGACCAGCCAGGGCGATTAGCGCGTAGCGTATCAACGCAATCCTTATCAATTTCAACCAAGCCGACGGTTGAAAAACCAGCTCTTTCTAAACCTAAAGCAAGCCCTCCAGCACCGGCAAATAATTCTAATATTCGTGGTTTACGCATTTTGTTAGTTTAGGAAAGCATATTGATTCTTGCAATCCTAAAAGGTTTTCCGCTCCAGCGTCACCAAGCTGAAATTATGGCTATCGCGCGCGCTTGCCTTGTGATGGGTGCGGGCAATTTCTTGCCAATCTTGCGGGGTGGCGAGGGTGAAATAAGTATCGCCCTCTGGTTCGGCTTCAACCTCCGTAAGATAAATGCGGCTGGCACGAGGTTCGAAAATCTTATAAATCTCACCGCCGCCAATAATCATCACTGTATCGCCAAAATTTTCGGCGATTTGTAAGGCCGTTTCCGGGTCACGCGCATAAGCAACATTCTGGTGCGGATTGCTGGCAGTTAAGTCATCAGCTTGCAAGGGGGGAGCTTGCGACGATAGAATAATATGCGGGCGGCTTGGTAACGGGCGATTTCCGATACTATCCCATGTCTTTCTGCCCATAATCATAGGCTTTCCCATTGTAACCTTCTTAAAATTCTGTAAATCACTTGGCAGAGTCCACGGCATATCACCGGCATTGCCAATCACGCGATTGCGGGCGGCGGCGACAATCATATGAATATTCATCACCCCGCCACACTTCATCAAACTGCCACAGGGGCTGGAATATGCGGCAGAGGGTCATATCCTTCAAAGCCAAAATCATCATAAGAAAAGGCAAATAAATCTTTAACATAAGGGTTCATTACCAGTTGCGGTAAATCGCGCGGCTGCCTTTTGAGCTGTTCGCGCGCTTGTTCCATGTGGTTGAGATAAAGATGCGCATCGCCCAATGTATGAACAAAATCACCAATTTCATAATCACAGACTTGCGCAATCATATGGGTGAGCAGCGCGTAAGAGGCGATATTAAACGGCACGCCCAGAAAAATATCGGCCGAGCGCTGATAAAGCTGGCAGGATAGCCGCTTTTTGCCGTCTTCATCTTCCCCAACATAAAACTGAAACAAGCAGTGACAGGGCGGCAGCGCCATATCTTCAACATCAGCCGGATTCCACGCCGTGACAATATGACGGCGCGAATTGGGATTATGTTTCAAGCCGTCAATCAGAGTTTTGATCTGGTCAATCTCACCGCCATCGGGGGTTTGCCAGCTGCGCCATTGCGCCCCATAAATCGACCCTAATTCACCATTTTCATCCGCCCATTCATCCCAAATTGAAACGCCATTTTGCTTAAGATAAGCAATATTTGTGTCGCCCGCCAAAAACCATAATAATTCATGAATGATGGACTTCATATGCAGCTTTTTGGTGGTAAGCAGCGGAAAACCTTGTGCGAGGTCAAAGCGTAATTGATGCCCAAATATGCTTTTGGTGCCGGTTCCGGTGCGGTCTTGGCGGGTGACACCCTCTTGCATGGTTTTTTGCAAAAGCTGTAAATATTGTTGCATGCCCCCTATTATTCAGATTCTGGCAAATATCTCCATAAAAAATCGCTTTGCCCCCTGTTTTTTTGTGAGAAACTGACGTATATAAGAGCTGCTGTTTTACAGCTATGGCGATAAACGGGCTTCGCAATAAACCTATCGGACCCGGGGGCAGTACCCGGCGCCTCCACCATTTACAACCGAATACGCAAGAATTATGGGGGCGATATAGGATCGACGAAGGCGTAAAAGGAGTATCCGTCGCTCGACATGGTACCATCGTATCGGGCCAGTTTTTAGTTGCAAATGACAACTATGCGGAAGTTGCTGTTGCTGCCTAGCGGTACCAGTTCTTCGAATTAAAGCCCTATTTCGTCGCAAGAGATAGGCGGGGTTCGGAAGGCACCTGGCAACAGAAGCCTTCTATATATTTGCGGCTTTATATGTGAGCCAATATATAGAAGGATAAAGATGAAATGGACGATTTTATTGATTATCAAAGCCGCGCCCAAAATGCGCTACGCCACGCCATTCGCGATATTCTCATCGATGTTGCCAAAGATGGGCTGCCCGGCGCGCATCATTTTTATATCACTTTCGATACGGAGGATTTGGATGTCCGCTTAAGTGATACGCTAAAGCAAAGATTCCCCAAAGATATGACGGTGGTTTTGCAACATCAATTTGACGATTTGACCGTCACGGATGAGGGATTTTCAGTGAGGTTGAGCTTTGGCGGCAAGCCGGAAGATATTTATGTTCCATTTGCGGCAATTTCGCGCTTTTTTGACCCCAGCGTTGAGTTTGGGCTCGAATTTAACCCGCCGCTTGATTTACAAGAAGATTTTTCGGATTTTGATGAAGATGAAGAAAATGCTATAGAGGCTGATGATATATCCTTGCAGGCTGACAATGAAAGCGCTGAGATTTTTAGCCTCGATTCATTTCGTGATAAATAATAGCCCGTGACAAATAACAGAAAGTAGATAATTCATGAGTAAGACCCGCACTGAAACCGATAGTTTTGGCCCGCTTGACGTGGCGGCGGATAAATATTGGGGGGCGCAAACCCAGCGTTCCTTAGGCAATTTTAAAATTGGTGGGGAGATAATGCCCAAACCCCTTATCCGCGCTTTGGGGATTATTAAAATGTGCGCGGCAAAGGCGAATATGGCGCTGGATAATCTCGAAACCGATATTGGCAAGATTATGGTGGAGGCGGCAACTGAAATTGCCGAAGGCAAGCTGGATGATCATTTCCCGCTTGTGGTCTGGCAAACCGGCTCTGGTACGCAAAGCAATATGAATGCGAATGAAGTTGTCTCCAATCGCGGCATTGAATTAATGGGCGGCGAGATGGGGAGCAAAACCCCGATTCACCCAAACGATCATTGCAATCGCAGCCAATCTTCAAATGACACCTTCCCCACCGCCATGCATATTGCCGCCGCCGAAGAGATACATCACAAATTATTGCCCGCGCTTACCCATTTACAAACCGCGCTTGCTGGTAAGGCGACAGCATGGGCGGAGATTATCAAAATTGGCCGCACCCATTTGCAAGACGCAACGCCGCTGACTTTGGGGCAAGAATTTTCTGGCTATGCGACCCAAATCGCTTATGGCATTGAGCGGGTTGAACAAAGCCTACCGCGCCTATTTGCTTTGGCGCAAGGTGGTACGGCGGTGGGTACGGGCTTAAATGCAAAACCCGATTTTGCTGAAAAATTTGCCGCCGAAGTGGCGGATTATACGAAGCTCCCCTTCATCACGGCGGAAAATAAATTTGAA
The DNA here is from genome assembly GCA_965199285.1 of Parvibaculaceae bacterium. Lineage (GTDB taxonomy): Bacteria > Pseudomonadota > Alphaproteobacteria > RS24 > RS24 > CBDDGJ01. The sequence goes on from OZ240687.1 coordinate 973,950, forward strand.
GCGCTGGCCGCGCATGATGCTTATGTTGAAATGTCTGGTATGCTCAACACAGTGGCAATGTCGCTTTATAAAATTGCCAATGATATTCGCTTGCTTGGCTCCGGCCCGCGCTCTGGGCTTGGCGAATTATCTTTACCCGAAAATGAACCAGGTTCATCAATTATGCCTGGTAAGGTGAACCCAACCCAATGCGAGGCGATGACCATGCTATGCGCGCAAATTATGGGCAATCATACAACCATTAGCTTTGCCGGTTCGCAAGGGGCGATGGAGCTTAATGTGTTCAAACCCGTATTGGCTTATAATCTTTTGCAATCAATCCGGCTATTGGCAGATGGCAGTATGAGCTTTACCGATAATTGCGTGGTAGGGATTGAACCGAACCATGATAATATTAAGGCGCTGATGCAGCGCTCCCTCATGTTGGTCACCGCATTGGCACCGAAAATCGGTTATGATAATGCCACCACAGTCGCCAAGACAGCCCATAAAAATGGCACCACTTTGCGCGAAGAAGCCGTTAATTTAGGATTTGTCACAGAGGATGAATTTGACCAGATTGTCCGCCCGCAAGATATGATTGCGCCAAAAGCCTAATAAAGCCATGATCAAAAAACATTCGATTAATATTATGGGACATGCAACATCGGTGAGCCTAGAAGATGCGTTTTGGCAGGCGCTGGCAATCATTGCCGGCAAGCAGGGCATATCGGTTGCGCAATTAATCGCGCAAATTGATGCCGATAAGCAAAAAACAGCCGGCGGGCTATCGAGCGCGATACGGGTTTACGTTTTATCTTATTTTCAAAAATCCGCTTAAGGCAAGGGCAGCCATTCTGTCTTAGGGTCGGAAATTGTGCCGACAAGCGAATGCACGCGGTCTTTATCATATTGGGTCATAATTTGCAGCGATAAATCGGTGAAATCAAATATCATATCTGCCAAAATATCGTCTGCGGGTTTATCATCTAAATCTATATTTTCGGCAGATTGGGTGCGGAGAAATGTCACATTATTAATGCTGACCATATTATCTTTAATATCCAAAAGCGCGATGGCACGCGAAAACGCTTCTAAATAAGGCGGCCGCTCATTAAAGGGGGGATGGTAGATTTTCCCATCACGAATTTCAATCTGCCCCTCCCCCAAAAAAGAGGTCATCATTTCTGCAACCGAACGGCCGCGACCGGCAAAACTTATCGCCCCCGATAGATCACCATAAAGCGGCACCGGCGCGGCAAACGGAAATATGCTCAAGGGTAAATTATTCATTCTGCCATCAATCCGCACAGATGGCACAAGACTGCCACCTTCGGTTAGAATATCCAGATAAACAAGTCCCTCACCAGCGCGCAGCTCAACATTTTTAGCTTCCAAAACCCCATCGATAAGGCGCAATTTTGCTTGTATGGCAAGCGGCGGCAAATCGGCGAATTGCAAAGCCTCGCCGGTTAATTCAATATTCGCATCGCCGCGTGCGAATAAGGGCCATGTCATATTATCTTGCGACCAGCCATCAGAAAATACCGGCAGAGCGGGGGTGAGGTTCATATTCTGTAGGCGTAAAAATGCCGATAATTGCGGCCGAATATCGCCATAAGTGATAACCCCCTCACCCGAAACCGTGCCTTGCGCCAGCTGCATTTGCAAATTTGAAAAAGAAAATTGGTTGTTTTGAAATGTCATTTGCCCCTGCCCGTAGCTCGCAAGCCTGTTTAGATAATCATGATCGGGCAGAATATAATCATCAATATGAGCAATCTTAAATGTGCCTTGCCCTTGCAACTGCGCGCCATCTGTCACAGGCTTGGCACGGCCGGAAAATCCAAATCGGTCTTCGCCAATCTGAAGCGATAAATTAATTTGGCTCAAATCTTGTGTTTGTCGGCGGGATTGAATATCTAATCGCGCCTGTTGGTTTTGCGGCAAATGCTGCCAGTTTAGAAAATGTGACATATCTTCGCTTGGCGCGGCGAGGGTAAGCTGAATTGCGGTGCCGACCACATGCGGGGCAAAATCATAACCTTGCGCGGTGAGCGTGTATTGGGCGGAAAGCTTGCCGAGCTTGGCGCTGCCTATAAATTTATTTTCTGGCCAATTCGCATCATCCGGCAGGGGAATTGTCCAGCGTCCTTGCGCCTGAAAATTTTGGTCAAAATTAAACTCAACCGGAAAAAGATGGCGTGCCAAAGGCGACAATAGATTATACGCATTCTCGGCTCCCCAGATGATATTCACCTGCCCGCCTATATGTTCGTCCTTCACCTTTAATGCGCCGGCAAGCTCTATATTTTGATCCTGATAATGACCTATCCGGAGCTCTTTTATATCCAGCCGATAATCTTTGGCTGATGTATGAAGGGCAATATTTTCAATCTGCAATCTCTCAAAATTAAGTTCATCAATTTGTAATTGGAGAGCAAATTCCCGCGCCTCATCTTTGCTGCCAAGCAAGGTTTCTATCCACGTCTGGTAGGGTAAATCTGCAAGGCTTCGAATATGTTCTTGTTGCCGCATCCCCCATTTTTGCGCATTCATACGGCTTATCTGTGCCATAAGCCTGCCATTTATATGGTTATGCGTGAAGTCCAAATATGTATCAAACGCATAAGCCTGCTCGTCAATCTGACCGGTAAAATTGGTAAGCTCTAAAATGCCGCTTTGCCATTTCACCGCGCCGGAAAAATTGTTTTTTGTCCATTCTATATCTTTTGTATAAGCCTGCCAGTCAGACGCATAAGCGGTGGGCGCGGCAAGCCAATTTGATAAAGATATGAATTGCGAGCTGCGCCCATTTATAAAGCCAGAAAAGACACTGCCCGATTGCGCGCGCATAATATCACCACGCAATAAGATGTGACTATCAAATGGAAAATAAGCCGAAAAATAATTTAAGCGAAGACGCGGCGCATCCCAAATCGCGCGGCTATCGAAATTTTGGATGGTCTGCTGATTGTAAATCAGCCTATCGACTTGCAATGAAAAATTAATATTCGGATTGCCAATATAAGCCATCAAAATATCTGGCACAGTTTCTTTGCGCGCCACAGCCGCATCTTGGTCTAAAACCTGCTGCGGGCTTATATTGATAAGATCGAGATTAAACTGATTGGCAATAATCTCGAGCGTGAGAGCCTGCGATGCCGCTTCCTCAAAGGCACGCTCAATATGCGGCAAAGACATATTCGCCCGCACGGTTTGATTAAAGAGGGTGATTTCCATATCCTCCGTGCGCCAGCCTTGCGGCGACATAAAGATTAAGCCCTCAAAAGAGCTGATTGTTGATTGTGCGGCTTGCATATTCCACTGCGCGAGAAGGTTTGGGATAAGCGCTTTATCCTGATATTGAAACTCGCCAGACAATTCCCATTCAGGCGCTTGCTTAAATTTTCCATCAAAACCCAAACGCTGTTGATTATTGGTAAAATCGATTTTTATGTCTTGGGCGTGGCGGTGGAGATTTGCCGAAAATTCTTGGCCGCGATAAAGCCCCTGAACATCAATTTTTTGGGCTTGCAAATCACCTGAAAACCCCCCCTCAATATCCGAAAAATCGAACGCCCCTTGCGGGGTTTGTAGGTGAATATGCACATTCTGCCAGATGATTTCCTCTATATTCGGTATCTGCAAATCTGATATATCTGTATCAGCCGCAAGAGAAATTGTCGCCCCATCTATTTCGAGACGGCGGATTATCGCATTGCTCCTTAAAAACTGCCATAGGCTTAGCTCAATAAAAATCTGATCAATCGTAAATGGGGTGGCGCGGACAATTTCAACATCATTAGCGATAAAGCCAAATTCTGGCACAAAGCGGATTCCAAACTGCCCGCCAATCACGCTCGGCGCACCAATCGCGGCTTCTATTTGGGCGGCAATTTTTTGCCGATAAGGATTTGCGTCGATAAATAAGGGAAGAGATAATAGGATCAAAATAATCGTAATAATGAGGCTTAAAAAAAATGTTATGGGATAGCGCATTTTTCCTCTATAGCAATTTTCCGCCCCCCAATATAATTATTTGGATAATTATTTGGCGCGCGCCAGCAGAATCTTATAATAACAAAAGAATCAGGAAAGTGAAATGACATCTGACCCTTTTGATTTAGGTGACCCCACCGATTTTGAGACGGTGAATGCACCACCACAAGCCGGCTTAGCGCAACAAGCAAATGCGGCGCGCGGGCAAGCGCAGCTACCCGATATATTGCATAATCTCAATCAAGAGCAACGAGATGCGGTGACGGCTGATAATGGTTCATTGCTTCTATTGGCAGGCGCGGGAACCGGCAAAACCCGCGCCCTTACCTCGCGCATTGCTTATAAAATTGCGACCGGTCAAGCGCAAGCGGGCGAAGTGTTGGCGGTGACATTTACCAATAAAGCAGCGCGTGAAATGCGTGACCGGATCACCGCTTTGGTGGGTGAAAATATTGAAGGCCGCGCTTGGATTGGAACCTTTCATGCGCTGGCAACCCGCATATTGCGCCGCCATGCGGAGCTGGTGGGGCTTAAATCCGATTTCACCATTCTTGATACGGATGACCAGATTCGCCTGTTGAAGCAGATTATTCAGGCCGAAAATATTGATGAAAAACGCTGGCCGGCACGACAAATGGCGTGCTTTATCGATCAATGGAAAAATCGCGGCTGGACACCGGCACAAGTGCCTGAAAATCAGGCCGCTTATTTTGCCAATGGGCTGGGGCGCAAAATATATGAAGCCTATCAAAGCCGCCTGAAAATTCTAAACGCCGCCGATTTTGGTGATTTGCTGCTGGAATGTCTCTGCCTGTTTCAACAAAATGCGGATGTTTTGAGCATTTACCAAAATCGCTTTTTGCATATTTTCGTGGATGAATATCAAGACACGAATAATGTGCAATATTTATGGCTGCGGCTATTGGCGCAAGCGCATGGCAATATTTGTTGCGTGGGCGATGATGATCAGTCGATTTATGGCTGGCGCGGGGCGGAGGTCAAAAATATTTTGCGCTTTGAGACAGATTTTCCTGACGCGCAAATCATTCGGCTGGAGCGCAATTATCGCTCAACCCCGCATATTCTGGGCGCTGCTTCGGGCTTAATTGCGGCCAATAAATCGCGGCTGGGAAAAACATTATGGACAGACCGTGAGCAGGAAGGGGATAAGGTCGCTTTGCGTAGCCTGTGGGATAGCGAAGAAGAAGCCCGCGTGATTGCCGATGATATTGAGCATTTGCAGCTGAAAAAATATAATCTCAATGAAATTGCTGTATTGGTGCGTGCCAGTTTCCAAATGCGTGAATTTGAAGATCGGTTTATTGCGCTCGGCATCCCCTATCGGGTGATTGGGGGGCCGCGCTTTTATGAGCGGGCGGAAATTCGCGATGCCAATGCTTATTTGCGCCTCGTTGCACAACCGCAAGATGATTTGGCGTTTGAACGGATTGTTAACAAACCCCGGCGCGGGCTTGGCAATGTCGCCTTGCAAACTCTGCATCACGCCGCCCGCGGGCAGCATATATCGCTATTTTCGGCGGCCCAGAAAATCATCCATACGGAGGCATTAAAGCCCGCCGCGCGGCGCAGCTTAACCGCGTTTTTATTACAGCTTGAGCAATGGCAAAAAAAGAAAGATGAAGTGCCGCATCCGCAACTCGCCGAACTTATTTTGGATGAAAGCGGCTATACCGCAATGTGGCAGCAGGATAAATCGCCCGATGCCCCTGGTAAGCTCGAAAATTTGAAAGAGCTTATCCGCTCAATGGAAGATTTCCCAAGCCTTGCCGAATATTTGGAACATATTTCTTTGGTGATGGATAATGCCGATACGGATAGCGATGATAAAGTCTCTATCATGACATTGCACGCCTCTAAGGGGCTAGAATTTGACCATGTCTTTTTACCCGGTTGGGAAGAGGGATTATTTCCGCATCAGCGCAGCCTTGATGAAGGCAATAATGGGGAAGAGGAAGAACGCCGGCTGGCTTATGTCGGCTTGACGCGTGCCAAATTGCGTGCCTCGATTAGCTTTGTCGGCAATCGCAAAACGCATGGGCAGTGGACGGCGGCACTGCCATCGCGCTTTATTGATGAATTGCCGCCCGAACATGTGGAGGTGGAAGCCGCCCAACAAGCCATGCCACATGTCGCCCCATCTGAACTTACCGGCAAGCGCGCTTCCTCTTTTGCCCAAAAATCTTTTACCCAAAAAGAGGGCGCGATTAAGGATGCGGAATTTGAAATGAGCAGCTCCGCGTTCAAAAAAGGCGAGCGAATCTTCCATGTAAAATTTGGTTATGGGCGCGTGACCGCGATTGAGGGTGAGAAATTATCAATCAATTTTGAAAAAGCGGGTGCAAAAAAGGTAATTGATCGCTTTGTCGAAAAAGCATAAGAACTAATGTCGCCACCGCTTTATAAACTCATGGTTTCTAATTGCGATGCGGCCGCAATAGAATCGCAACTCAATGAAATGGGCTCGGATGCAGTTTATATTCATGCTGCCAAAGATATTGGCACTATTGGCAATCCGAATGTGCCTTATGGGGATTGTGTCGAAGCTTGGTTTTCCTTTAAGCCGGAGATTGCTTTGCCCCATAGCGTGATCGAGAAAATCCCCGCGCGCGATTGGGTTGCGGAAAGTCAGCAAAATATGCCCGCAATCAGTGCGCCGCCATTTTATATTCATGGCCAGCATAATCGCCCGCAAGCACGCCGCGCCAAAATTCATATTGAAATGGAAGCGGCCAATGCTTTCGGATCAGGCCATCATGCGACCACCCAAGCCTGCCTTGCACTATTGGCCGATATTATGAAAACCCATCACCCAGAACATGGCCTCGATATTGGCACTGGATCTGGTATATTGGCAATCGCGGCGGCAAAACACGCCCATCACCGGATGATGGGCTGCGATATTGATGCCGCAACGATTCCTACCGCGCGGCAAAATGCCCGCAAAAACCGGGTGCAAAATTTATGTCGCTTTGTCCACGCAGACGGGGTACGACACCCACAAATTCAGGCACGAAAGCCTTATGATTTAATCTTTGCCAATATTCTGCTACGCCCACTTTGTAAGCTTGCCCCGACGCTTGCACATATGGCGGCAGAAAAAGCAGATATTATCTTAAGCGGTTCTCTATGCTTGCAAAAAAATAAATTATTAGCCTATTATCGGGCGCATGGGTTTCATTTGGCAAAAGAAATTCGCCAAGGTGACTGGACAAGCCTTCACATCTGGCGGTAATCTAACCAGCATGACACATCATCCTATTCATGAATTGCGGGAGGTTTTGCAGGCGCAATCTTTAAGCGGATTTATCATTCCACATGAGGATGAGTTTTTGGGCAAGACGGTTCTGGAATCGGATGATCGCCTGAAGTTTCTAACCGGCTTTACCGGCTCGGCGGGGCTTGCGATTGTTCTGGATGATAAGGCTGCCCTTTTTGTCGATGGCCGTTATGTTCTGCAAGCGCCCATGCAGGTGGATACGGCACTGTTTGAAATTGTCTCGATTATTGAAACACCACCATGGCGTTGGCTTACAGAAAATTTAGAGGCAGACGCGCGCATCGGTATTGACCCCGCTTTACACAGTTACGAGCAATATAAAAAATATCTCACCGCGCTTGAAGAAAGTGGCGCGGCGCTTATTTCAGTACAAGATAATCCGGTCGATGAGATATGGGTAAATCGTCCGCAATCCGTGTTAAGCGATGTTGAGCTTTACCCACTCGATTATGCCGGCGAAAGCAGCGCCGAAAAACGGCGTAGGCTTGCTGACATATTGCGATGCGCACAGCAGGATAAAATGCTCATCACAAGCGCCGAAAATATTGCTTGGCTGCTCAATATAAGGGGGCAGGATGTGCCCTATACGCCGCTGGCGCTTTCGCGGGCAATTTTAAGTGCAGATGGGCGATTGGACTGGTATATCGAACCTGCTCGCATCAAACATATCGCGGCTCACTTATCGGATGATATTTTTATTCACCCGCCCGAAGCCATAATTCCAGATATAAAGCAGTTCAAAAACCTCACCCTCCGCCTCGCGCCAGAGAGCTGCAACGCTCATATCGCCACCAGCATAAAAGAGTGCACGATTGCCGAAGCTGTGGATTTATGTGAATTACCCAAAGCGCGCAAAAACCAGGCAGAAATCGCTGGCATGATTGACGCACATATTTATGATGCTGCCGCCCTTTGCAAATTCCTGCATTGGCTGGATGTAAATGCGCGGCATGAGTCTATCAGCGAGATAAGCGCAGCGCAGAAATTAGAAAGCTTTCGCAAAGCGCATCCCTATTTACGCGATCTCAGTTTCCCAACCATTGCCGGCAGCGGACCACATGGGGCGATTGTGCATTATCATGCAACAGAAGAAACCAATCGGGTGTTACAAGCGGGTGATTTATTTTTATGCGATAGTGGCGGGCAATATATCAATGGCACTACCGATGTGACGCGGACGGTTCTTATCGGTGGCACTGATGCCCCGCCGCCAGATGATGCAGTCACCATGTTTACACATGTTTTGAAAGGGCATATTCAGCTGGCAATGGCGCGCTTTCCCAAAGGCACAGATGGTATACAGCTGGATGCGCTGGCGCGCGCGCCGCTTTGGCAAGTTGGCGCCGATTTCGCGCACGGAACCGGGCATGGGGTTGGCTGCTATTTATCTGTACATGAAGGCCCGCAGCGCATTTCAAAAGGCGGCATGGTTGCGTTGCAGCAGGGCATGGTTGTTTCAAATGAACCAGGTTATTATCGCGCCGGTGCATTTGGCATCAGAATTGAAAATCTACAATATGTGGTGGCGGCAGAAAATGACATGCTGGCATTTGAACCGCTCACCCTTGCACCGATTGATCGCCGTCTGATTGACGTTCATATCCTCACCAGCGCAGAACTGAACTGGCTGAATGAGTATCATCAGCGGGTTTATGAAACCATTTCCCCGCTTCTCGATGTGCCGCAAAAAAACTGGCTTAAACAACAAACTGAGAATCTGTCTTTTTAAGGCATATCTTATGAAAACGGGTTCTCCAAACCAGTTAGAGCATATCTCATGAAAAGTGCACTTTTATAATAAATTCTGACACTTTTCCGCCATATTTGTAAAAAATTGGGATATGCGTAAAAACAACAGCTTAGCGCGTGTCTGATGAACCAACTAATAAGTGACACGCGCTAGCGGGTTGGCACGGGCGCATCGCCGCTATAATCATAAAAACCGCGACCGGTTTTGCGACCCAACCAGCCCGCTTCAACATATTTTATCAAAAGCGGGCAAGGGCGATATTTATCATCACCAAACCCATCATGCAGCACTTGGCAGACGGATAGACAAGTATCCAGACCAATTAAATCGGCTAATTGCAATGGCCCCATCGGGTGATTGGCGCCCAGCTTCAGACCGGTATCAATCGCTTCGACTGTGCCAACCCCTTCATAAAGCGTATAAACCGCTTCATTAATCATCGGTATCAAAATACGGTTCACCACAAAGCCTGGAAAATCTTCGGCAATGGTTGCGGTTTTGCCAAGCGCATCGACCAGCTTCTGGGTGATTGTAAATGTCGCCTCATCAGTGGTGATGCCTTTAATAATTTCCACCAGTTTCATCATCGGTACGGGGTTAAAAAAATGCATACCGATCATCTTATCCGGACGATCAGTTGCAGCCGCCAATTTGGTGATGGAAATCGATGAGGTGTTTGAAGCAATGATCGCATCGGGTTTCAAAATGCGACTTAAATCATTTAGAATTTTTATTTTGAGATCGAGATCTTCGGTTGCCGCTTCGATTACAAAATCCACCTCAGCAAGAGCGGTGATAGTGGTGGCGGGCGTGATGCGGGCGAGCGCGGCTTGTGCGTCATCTTCGCTCATATCACCGCGCGCAACTTGGCGAGTGATATTTTTCTCAATCACTGACAGCCCGTTTTGCACTGCCGCGTCAGAAATATCCTGCATCACCACATTAAAGCCGGCACAGGCAAACACATGCGCAATGCCATTGCCCATTTGCCCTGCACCAATAACGCCAGTGGTTTTAATTTGACTGTGAACCGTCATTTGTTTTAAGCGGATTGGAAAAGCCAGATTAAAGTCCGGCTTTGCCTAATTCTTCTTCCAATTCAGGCACAGCCGTGAAGAGGTCAGCGACCAGACCATAATCCGCGATTTGGAAAATCGGCGCTTCTTCATCCTTATTAATCGCGACAATGGTTTTTGAATCTTTCATGCCCGCCAAATGTTGAATCGCGCCAGAAATGCCGACCGCAATATAAAGCTCAGGTGCGACCACTTTACCGGTTTGCCCGACTTGATAATCATTCGGCACAAAGCCAGCATCCACGGCTGCACGTGACGCACCAACCGCCGCGCCTAGCTTGTCAGCGACTTTCTCCAGCATCGCAAAATTCTCGCCCGATTGCATACCGCGCCCGCCAGAAATAATCACTTTGGCAGAGGTTAATTCAGGCCGGTCAGATTTTGTAAGCTCTTCTGAAACAAACTCCGAAAGATTTGGATTATCAGCCGCCGCGATGGTCTCAACCGCCGCAGAACCGTTCTGTTCAACAGCGGCAAATGCGGTTGCGCGCACAGTGATGACTTTTTTGGCATCCGTGCATTTAACGGTTTGAATCGCATTGCCCGCATAGATAGGCCGTTCAAATGTATTGGCATCAATCACGGCGGTAATATCTGAAAGCTGTGAACAATCCAGCAAAGCCGCAATGCGGGGCGCATAATTTTTGCCATTGGTTGTGGCGGGGGCAAGAATGGCATCATAGCCATCCGCCAAACTCACAATCAGCGCGGCCATCGGCTCGGCAAGCTGTTTGGCATATTGCGCATCATCCGCGTGCAGAATTTTCGCAATACCGGCAAGCGTGCCTGCAGCTTGCGCCACCGCTTCACAATTTTCACCAGCAACCAGAATATGCACATCACCGCCAAGCGCAATCGCGGCGCTGGCAGCTTTAAGCGTTGCATCGCTTAACGTTTCATTATTATGTTCAGCAATAAGAAGGCTTGTCATTAGAATACTCCTGCTTCATTTTTCAACTTGTCAACCAGTTCAGCAACTGTTTCGACCTTAATGCCGGCTTCGCGTTCCGCCGGTTCGGTGACTTTTACAATTTCCAGACGTGGGGTCACATCAACACCATAATCAGCTGGCGTTTTTTCATCAATAGGCTTTTTCTTTGCCTTCATAATATTCGGCAAAGATGCGTAGCGTGGCTCGTTTAAGCGCAAATCGGTTGTGACAATCGCTGGCGTTGCCAGTTTCACAGTTTGCAAGCCGCCATCAATTTCGCGGGTGACCATAAGCTGGTCACCTTCCTGCTTAATTTCAGAAGCATGCGTGCCTTGCGACCACCCCAAAAGAGCCGCCAGCATCTGACCGGTCTGATTATTATCGCCATCAATCGCCTGTTTGCCAAGAATAACCAAGCCTGGTTGTTCTTCATCAATCACATTTTTAAGAAGTTTTGCCACCGCCAGCGGTTCAACATCAATATCGGTATTAATCAGAATGCCGCGATCTGCCCCCATTGCCAGCGCGGTGCGGATGGTTTCTTGCGCTTGCGCCGGACCAATAGACACCACAACCACTTCACTTGCCGTGCCTGCTTCTTGCATCCGGATGGCTTCTTCAACCGCGATTTCACAAAACGGGTTCATTGACATTTTCACATTTGCCAAATCAACCCCTGTCTGATCGGGCTTCACCCGAATTTTGACATTATAGTCAACCACCCGTTTGACGGGAACCAGCACTTTCATATCTCTCTCCTATCGGTTATATTTCGATCATCTGGGGCGGAAATTACCCGCGCTTAAGCCGGAAGTCAAACCCAATATGCGATTTTTTGGGGGTATTCATCTGTACATTATTAATGATTTTTGCCCGCCACCCATAAAATATCATTTTCCCCTTTGGCATTGGCAGTGCGGGCAGCGACAAAGAGAAGATCAGAAGCGCGATTGGTAAATTGCAATGCGTGCGGGTTAACCGGCTCGCCTGCTTCGTGAATAAGCGCGCTTATATGCCGCTCGGCACGGCGTAAGGTGGCGCGGGCAAGGTGTAAATAAGCCGCGCATGCACTGCCACCAGGGAGAATAAAAGAGTTAAGCGGCGCAAGTTCCGCATTGAGATGGTCAATTTCTTGCTCTAAACGTGCGACCTGATTTTCACTTATCCGTAAAGGTTCAAATTTGGGGGTAGCTTCTTCGGGGGTTGCCAAATCTGCCCCCAAATCAAATAAATCATTTTGCAAGCGCGTAAGCAAGGCTTGCATATCCCCTTCGCTATGGAGCTGCGCCAGCCCCAACGCGGCATTGGCTTCATCAACCGCACCATAAGCGGCAATGCGGTCATCATGTTTGGGACGGCGACTGCCATCGACAAGCGCGGTGGTTCCGTCATCACCGGTGCGGGTATAAATTTTATTGAGCTTCACCATATCCCTAGCGCCCGATAAGATAAAACCCTGTCATGACCATTATAATGGTCACAAATTGTAAAATCACCCGCCAGCGCATCAGCTTTTGCGAAAGATTGGGGCTTTGCCCGCGCATCATTGTAACCAGCCCCCATACCAGCACGATAGAGACAGCCGCTAGGCCTATAAAAATTGCAATATCAACTATATTCATTATCTCTTTATCCCCTATTTATCTTGCCCTTATTTTTCCTGTAAGCGGCGCGAAATCACTTCCGCCTGAATTTCTGCCGCCCCTTCAAATATATTGAGAATCCGCGCATCGCACAATAGCCGACTGATTGGATATTCTAATGCAAAACCATTACCGCCATGAATTTGCAAGCCATTATCTGCCGCCGCCCATGCGACCCGTGCCGCCAGCAGCTTCGCCATCCCTGCTTCAAGGTCACAGCGTTCGCCCTTATCTTTGGTTTTGGCAGCATAATAGGTGAGCTGCCGCGCCGCCATAATTTCCGCCGCCATCATCACGATTTTGCCCTGCACGCGGTCATATTGATAAATTGGCTGGCCAAATTGCAGCCGCTCATGCGCATAAGCAAAGGCAATATCAAGAGCCGCTTGCGCTACCCCAATCGCGCGCGCGGCGGTTTGAATACGCGCGCTTTCAAAAGTCTTCATAAGCTGCTTAAAGCCCTGCCCTTCACCGCCGCCAAGCAAAGCCGTCTCATCAACTTCAAAGCCATCAAAGCGAATATCATATTCCTTCATGCCGCGATAGCCGAGCACTTCAATCTCGCCACCTTCCATGCCCTTAGCGGGAAAATCATTACCGTCTTGCTGGCGTGGTTTTTCTGCCAGCAACATAGACAGACCAGCATGGCCTTTCACATCGCTGGTGCGGACAAGCAGGGTCATTAAATCTGCCCGCGCGGCATGGGTAATCCACGTCTTATTGCCGGTCACATAATAAGTCTGATTTTTCTTTTCCGCCCTGGTTGTAAGATTGGCAAGGTCAGAGCCATAATCCGGCTCGGTAAACACCGCTGTGGGCAGAATTGTACCATTGGCAATCAGCGGCAAATATTTTTGCTGCTGCGCTTTTGTGCCATTTTGCAAAATCAGCTCGGCGGCAATATCGGTGCGCGTGCCAAGCGAGCCAACCCCAATATAGCCGCGCGATAATTCTTCCGACACCACACACATGGCTTGCTTGCCCATGCCGCCACCGCCAAACGCTTCCGGAATGGTGAGGCCGAAAACCCCCAATTCTGCCAGCTCAGAAATAAGCGATAAGGGAATAAGCTCATCCTTCAAATGCCAATCATGCGCGTATGGCGCAACCCGTTCATCAGCAAAGCGGGCGAATTGATCGCTGATGAGCTGATGCGTGTCATCCAGACCACTATCTGCCCGCGTCGTGGTTTGGCTTGCCATTAATTCGGCCACATAATGCCGGCGGGCTGGTGTATTGCCATGCGTAAGCAACCATTGACAGGCTTCGCCGGTAAAATATCCATCCTCCAACCCAAAATCGGAGGGGCGGATAAATTCATTCTGGCTCATCATCACCCCGCCTTTAAGCTGGTGCAAATATTCACCAAACACAATGCAAAGCAAATGTTCTTCTAACCCTTTCAGGCGATTTTCTGTGGTGAGGTGATGGGCATAATTGGCAAGCTGCACAAGCGCTTGCGCATAAGTGGCAACCCATGCCAGCCCATGCTGTTGCGCTTGGCTTGGCAGATTTTGCGCGGCAGCGCGGGCGGCATAATCTTGCGCCGCGTGCGCCGCTTTTTGGGTGACATCAATAAGGTCAATATCCAATTTCATGACCGCCAGCATAGGCAGAAATGAAATTTATGCAAGGCCTATGCAAGACCAATGGGGACGGGCAATATGGCCTTTATTTGTTGTGGCGAAACCCCCTCTTGCCGCAATGCCCGAAACCCTTCATCGCCTGCTTGTTTGGAAAGTCGCCGCCCTGCCTTATCGCGAATAAGCGGGTGATGATAATATTGCGGGGTTGGCAGATGCAACAAATATTGCAACAGAACGTGAATATGGGTTGCGGCGTATAAATCTTCGCCCCTTGTTACGTGGCTGATATTTTGGGCGGCATCATCAACCACCACCGCAAGGTGATAGCTGGTCGGAATATCCTTCCGCGCCAGCACAATATCGCCATAGATTTCTGGTGTCGCTTGCACCCGCCCTGGCTGATAGCAAAGCTCGGTGAAATACAGCCCATCAGGGTGCTGTGCGGTGACATAATCCATCGCCTTTGCCATATCCAGCCGCCACGCATAGGGCTGGCTTTGCCATATTAGGGCGCGGCGTTTGGCTTCAGACATATCGCGATAAAGACCCGGATAAAGCGGCGTCCCATCAGGGTCGACCGGCCACGCCGCGCGGCCACCGGCTTGCGCCTCTATATGGGCGCGAATTTCAGAGCGCCGCGCCCAACATTGATAAACCAGCCCCTTATCGCGCAATGTTTTGAGCGCCGCTTCATATATCCGAAAGCGATGCGATTGCTGCATCACTGGCGCTTCCCAATTAAGACCGAGCCAATGCAAATCATCATAAATCGCTTCGATAAAATGCGGCCGCGCGCGGCCTATATCAATATCTTCAATTCGCAATAAAAATCTACCACCCGCTTTTTGTGCCAAATGCGCGCCCAAAAGCGCCGAATAAGCATGTCCTAAATGGAGATACCCATTTGGGCTTGGCGCAAAGCGGGTGATGAAATTAGACATATTTTTACTTTCAATTTACCTAATATATGAGTAGCATAATTTGATGAAACGATTAACCACCCAAAAAGAGCTTGTGACCGCGCTCGAAAATCTGGCGCGACAAGATAAGGATATGGCGCGGGCGTATCAGCAATATGGCGCGCCGCAAATGCGCAAAAGCCAAGGCGGGTTTGCGGGGCTTGCTTATATTCTGATTGGACAGCAAGTATCAACCAAAGCAGCGCTTACCATTCGTGACCGGTTTTATGCGGCGCTTGATAATGAGATTACAGCTGAAAATTTTCTAAACCTCCGGCAAAGCAAGATAGGGAAGATTGGCTTATCGCGGCAAAAGCAAAGCTATATTACCGGCGTGGCGGAAGCAATTGTCGCGGGCACGCTTAATTTCAATAAGCTTGCGCGCGCCGATGATGAGACCGTGCGCGACACATTATCCGCCTTAAAAGGAATAGGACCATGGTCGGTTGATATTTTTCTCATGTTCAGTATGCGGCGCGCCGATATTATGCCGATTGGTGATTTGGGCTTGCAGGAAGGCTGTCGACGGGTAAAGCGTTTGCGCGCCCGACCAACCCCTGAAAAGCTCGATAAGATTGCCCAAAAATGGGCGCCCTATCGCACCGCTGCCAGCCTGCTTCTATGGCATTATTATGATAAATCACGCCAAGAAGACAAGTTAGGATAATGGTGTCGGGGGCAATGCTACTTATCGTTCAGTTCTTAGAGCTTTTTTAGCTTGCGCCTTTTATATAGGACTCCCACCCCGACATAATTTAACGAGATGGCAACCAACGTTTCTATTTCAAAATCGTTGGTGCGGGGGTGTTACAATAACCAATACAAAGAATCGAGTGCACTTTTCCTGGATATGCTTTAACCCTTTCAACGCACCAATCATCCGATATAGCCGATAATCTTTTTGGGTAAGCTCATCCATTCTATCAATACTGTCGAATAGTGGATCATTATGATCATGGGTTTTACGGTTTCGTCTTATATATTCGCCATATTTTTTGGCCGTCTCTTTATCTGCCTCACTCGTCTTTTTGTATGCTGAGAATTCGGCTTGCTCCTCTGACATAACGTAACTCCTGTCTTGTTTGTTATGTCCGGTCTACAATATGAAAAGATTGGTAGCCGGACGGACACGAGTCAACACGCCTGTTACTGGCTCAGGCTCTCACGCCGTCCGACCGTATTAGAAATACGGCGCAAACGGCGATCGCCTTAGGCGTATTCTTAATACGCCAGTAAATGGACGGGGTGTTGAACCCGATTGCAGAATTTGCTGCAATGATTGGTATATTAAGTATGATTTACAGCACTGTCAAACGGATAGGCATAGAAGCAGAACTGGATAGCTCAGGGGAATAGAGATGAGATTAAAACCGCCGTTTCACACCGATATAAAAATGCCGCTCTTCACCCGGAAAATAACGATTGCGGCCGAACCATTTATCGGCGCGGGTTGCATATTCGCGGTCAAACAGATTGCGAATTTGCCCAAGCAAAATTGTACCGCCCGCTAGCCTATATTGTCCGGCCAGATGAAACAGGCTATGGCCATCATATTTTGTGGTGTTGGCGGCATCCATAAAATAGCTGCCAATATAGCGTCCCGACAGGGTGAGCGAAACAGCTTGGCGCGGCATCCATTGCGCGGCGATATGCGCCAAGCGGCGCGGCGCGCTGTCAATATCATCACCGGCAGTGATACTCTCAAGCCGATTTGCGCCTGCCACATTACGGGTAAAATCATATTCATGAACAGCATAGCTCATGCCGCCAGAAAATTTAATTTGCGCCGCCGCCTGCCAGCTAAGATCAAGCTCTATGCCGCGATGCTTGGTGCGGCCATTGGTTTCATAAAAATCATTACCATCGCGGAAATGATAGTTTTTCTTTTGCATTATATAAGCGGCAATTTCGTAAATCAGCCTATCCCCACCGCCGCGATAACCAATCTCGAAACTGTCAAGCGTTTCGCTATCTGTCTGGGCTTGATTGGGCGGGGTGTCGCCCCTTTGCCGCAGCCGATAGAGATCGGTTGTTTGCGGTGCACGGGCGGCGCGGGCCAGATTGGTAAATAATTTACCGCCTGCCAGATCATATAATAAGCCGAGCTTGGGCGATAAATCGCTAAAATTATCCTTGCGGTCGGCAGGGCGATAGAGCCGCCCTTGCAAGCCGGTATCGGTTTTATTTTTATAATCATAGCGGGTGATTTCATAACGCATACCGGCCACAAATCGCAACCGCTCAGAGAGCTGATTTTCATAATGCACAAAGGGCGCCAGCACATACGCATTTACATCATAATGATAATGCACGCCTTGCTGATAGGGGGCGGGGGAGCCAAAGCCCGCATCGGGGTTGGTTTGGGTTTCGTTCAAGCTGCCGCGTGTATAATCAATATCCAGCCCATAAATCAGGCGGTCATTTTCGCCCGTCTGGGTGAATTTGCTTTGCAGCCCAAGCGAGCGATGCTCGTTATTTTCAAGCGCCTTACCCGGTAAGAAATGTAAGCGAAATTCCAAATCCTGATTTCGCAAATAAGGGGTAAGGGCAAACTCTACGCCATTTGCCAGCATATGAGTGAAGCGATAAGAGATAAGTGTGCCTTGCGCATCGCGATAGGCATCCGCATCATTATTTTGGCGCGCCGTGGCATGGTCGAAGGCTGGTAAAAACCCTGCCGTTTCCTGATTAAGATTGCTTGCCAATATCGCCCAATTCCCAAATTGCGCTTGCAATTTTTGTTGGTGATAGCCGCTATTGGCGCGATAACCCTCGCGCTCGCCAGAAAATGATACGCCAATCCGGAAATCATTTTCGGCCTCGCTTTGCAGCGCGGTAAAATTATAACGGCCATAAGAGCCATAACGAATAGTGGTTTCGCGCTCATCCGCAATCGGGCGGGAAATCACATTCACCAGCCCATGCACCGCATTAGAGCCATAAAGCGCGCTACCGGGCCCGCGCGTAATCTCAACCCGCTGGGCAAATTCGGAAGCCGTATCCAACAGCCCGTTAATATTGGAAAATCCGGGTGCGCGCAAAGAAATGCCATCTTGCATATATAAAAAAGAGCCCGCCCCTGCGCCGCCCACCAAAACCGGTGAACGAATGGCGGTGAGATGGTCTTGCCCATTGCCGCGATGGATTAACACACCCGTTGCTTTGTTCAATAAATCGCTTGGATAGGCAGTTTCAATCTGGGCAGGGGTGAGAATGCTAATATTGCCAATATTATCTTTTCGGGGCGCTTCGGCGCGGGTTGTGGTGACGACAATCTCATCAAGCTGTGCGGCTTCATCAATTTGTGCCTGTGCCGATAAAGCACTTAAACATAAATTTGTGCAAACAACCCCGCACAGGGCTTTGCCGATTAAATTCCAGTTCATGATAATCTCCCTATTGCTTATTATGCAACACCAATCCGCAAGAGGTCAAGCAGCCGAATAAAGCCGGTAGGCGTATCGCCCTCACAGATAAACAAGCATTGAATATTATTTTTTTGCATTTCATGCAGCGCTTCCGCTGCAAGCTGGGTTTCCTCCATACGGTGCGGTTTTTTTGTCATAATATCGCCGGTTGACTTAGTCAGCAAATCTTCGCCCATATGGCGGCGCAAATCTCCATCCGTAATAATGCCCACCAAATCGCCCTTATCATCAATAATGCCAAGACAGCCAAAACTGAATTTGGACATTTCGATAATCGCTTCCGACATTTTCATATCCTGCCCGCCCAAAGGTAAATGCGGCGCTTTATGCATCACATCGCCAATATAGCGAAGCGATGCGCCAAGCTTGCCACCGGGATGAAAGTTTTTGAAATCGGCAGCGGAGAAATTTTTCTTCTGCAACAGCGCCACTGTCAACGCATCGCCAAGCGCTAATTGCATAGTGGTGGAGGTGGTTGGGGCTAACCCATTGGGGCAGGCTTCATCGGCTTTCGGCAAGGCGAGGCAAATATCGGCACTGCGGGCAAGCATACTATCGGCCGCAGCGGTGATGGCAATCATCGGGATTTCAAACCGCAATTTATATTGCATGAGGCTGGCAAGCTCTGCCGTTTCGCCCGACCAAGATAGCGCCAAAATAACATCATCGCGGGTAATCATCCCCAAATCGCCATGACTGGCTTCGGCAGGGTGGACAAATTGTGCTGGCGTGCCAGTGCTTGCCATGCTGGCGGCAATCTTGCGTCCAATATGACCGCTTTTGCCCATTCCCGATATAATCACGCGCCCCTTATCTAGCTGCGCAAGCATTTCTATCGCGGCGGTAAATGTATCGCCAAGCGCCGCTTGTAAAGCGCTTAGTCCGGCGATTTCATAATCAATCGTCTGCCGTGCCGATTGTAAAGCATCAAATGTCATAGCTTACACCTCATCAATAATTTGCCGCAATTCATCGCGCAAGCCATCGCCCATATTGGCGCCATATTCGGAAAGCGCAAAGGCTAAATTGGCAGCAACAAAGCCTTGATATGAACCACTATCATAACGCTGCCCCTCATATTGATAAGCGGTGCTTGGCGTATCGCCAATCATCATCGCGATGGCATCGGTGAGTTGAATTTCACCGCCCGAACCGGCATTGGTGGTTTTGAGAACCGACATAATTTCGGGCTGTAAAATATAGCGCCCAATCATGGCAAGGTTGGAGGGCGCATGTTCCGGCAAGGGCTTCTCCACCATTGCGGTTATATTATGGATTTTACCAAGCTTACCATCTGTTGCGACAATCCCATAGCTGCCCGTTTGCGCCGGCGGGATGGGTTTTACCGCCACCATATTGCCGCCCTCATAGACGGCCGCCATTTGCGCCAAACAGGGCGGATTATCCAATAGCATTTCATCTGGCAAAATAACCGCAAAGGGCTTATCATCAATCGTATCAGCCGCACAGGAAATCGCATGTCCCAAACCTAAGGGCGCGGGTTGATAAATTTCTTCCACCCGCGCTGCCTCCGGCAAGCCCGCGCGCAATAGCGGCAGGCTATCGGTTTTGCCTTTTTCTTGGAGGGCTTTTTGATAATGCGGCGCGTCCGAAAAATGCGCCATAATCGCTTTTTTTTCAGGCGCGGAGACAAAGATAAAATTCTTGCAGCCCGCCGCCGCTGCCTCTTCAACCGCCCATTGAATAAGCGGACGATCAACCACCGCCAACATTTCTTTGGGAATGGCCTTGGTTGCTGGTAAAAAGCGGGTTCCTAAACCCGCAACCGGAAAAATAACTGTTTCAACCTGCATCGCACTTGTGTTTCTTTTTCATCACTTTGTTCTTAACAGACTCGAAACCATAATTCAATTTGTCGCGTGGCGCGCAATTATAAAACTAGATATAGCATAGGCATCATGATATATGCGAGGGGCTGGAGAGGTGGCCGAGTGGCTGAAGGCGCACGCTTGGAAAGCGTGTAGGCGGTAATCCCGTCTCGAGGGTTCGAATCCCTCTCTCTCCGGCATTTATAATTTTTGACTAAGAACTTTTGCGAGGGAAAAGAATAAGGGCGCTGCTAAAATAGAAGAGATTCCGCCAATCGTTTGGCGCCCTCGCAGAGGTATGGCACGAAGTGCCATTACCGTGAGCGAAATAAACGGGTGGTTCGATAGCCTCTCTCCGTCACCCGAGAGAGCACCATTTATATAAAAGCCCGTCCGTACCTAATACACCCCTCCCATCTTGAAAAGTAATAGGCAGCATCCTATATAAATTAATGAATTTAGCCGAAAAAAAGAATAATCAAATAGAAACAGATGAATGATGATATAATTATACCCCTTATATCTGCAAATGTTATTATCTTTAGCTTTTACGCTTATTTCGAATAGAAAAAGGTCTAATTTGGAACTTACAGTTACATTTTTGAAATTGTTTACTTCAGCAATTTATTTTATTGCGCCGCTTCTATTGTTTCTAGTTTCAATCATTATCGTGCTCGGGCAAATCGTCACGTATATTGAGAAATGGAATAAGTTTGATGGGTTTTACTGGTCGTTTGTCACGGCGACAACTGTTGGTTATGGTGATCTGCGGCCTTTTCGAAGAATCTCAAAGATACTATCCATCATCATTGCGCTAAACGGCATTATTTTAACCGGTATTATTCTCGCTACCGCCGTTGAAACTGTTTCCATGTTTCTTGAACAATATCTCGACCCAGCCGTTCTTGAGGATATAGAAGAAGAATTATAAGAGAGTTAATCTATTTTTATTCTGTTGGTCTTGTGATTTTAGGGGCGCGGATATTAATGCGCCCCTTGCAATCGTAAGTCCATTATGCGGTGAATAGCGCCTATAATCACCGCATATAATACAGTCATTCATCTAGGCGCTGCATCAGCTTAGGCAGGGAAATCATTTGAATATCATTGCCAATAGGAAATTCATCATCGCCGCCATAAACCACATATTTTCGAGTTGCGCCAACATCCGAACAGGTTTGATTAAAGTGCTTGCCCAGCTTGGGGGCAGTACCGTGTTTAATCTCAACCGCCCAAATATCTGCGTTGGGCATTTTGATGACCAGATCGACTTCCGCCCCCGCTGAGGTTCGGTAAAAATACGTTTCAGCCAAGCGTGGCAGTACTGAGTGAATATTTTCCACAACAAACCCCTCCCAGCTTTTCCCTAAAATCGGATTGGACAGCAGCGCGTCATAGCTGCTGATACCAAGCAAGCGATGCAGCACACCGCTATCACGCACATAATAGCGTGGTGACTTTACGAGCCGTTTTTTGACATTAGCATACCATGGCTCAATACGGCGTATGAGCAGTAAGTCGTTGAGAATGTCGAGATAATTGTTGATGACCGAACGCCCCACTTCAAGGTTGGCAGCCAGCTTACTGACGTTCACCATCTCGCCTTGCAGATGCGCGAGCATCGTCCATAAACGGCGCAACTTGGTGGCAGGTACATCGAAGCCCATTTGCGGCACATCCCGCTCGAGATAGGTGCGTATCAAATCTTCCAGCCAGCCCATCGCCATTTCATCGCTTTTAGCCAGATAGCTTTTAGGGAAGCCGCCGCGCAACCAAAGATTTTGAATATCTTTTTGCTTATTTCCCGTTTCGAGACTGTTTAACCCAGTCATTTCAATGTAGCTGATGCGGCCTGCAAGGCTTTCTGACGATTGACGCAGCAAATCCATAGATGCTGAACCAAGCAACAGAAACTGTCCGGCATCACGCACTTGCTGGCGGTTTTTATCAATCAGCCCGCGTAGCACCATGAACAAATCCGGCGCACGCTGAATCTCATCGAGAATGACGAGTTTATCGCTGTGACTACGCAAAAAGCTAGTTGGATCGCTTAGTTTGAGCAAATCCTCTGGCGATTCCAAATCAAGATAGATGGAATCCACGCCCTTCGAGATATACTGCGAAAGCGTGGTTTTGCCTACCTGACGTGCGCCAAGGAGCGCCACAGCAGGGCTCTGAGCGAGATTTTTTTGAAGTCTGTCTGTAATCCATCTATTTAACATACCTTGCATTTTGTATCATTCAGAAGCAAATTACAAGGTATTATATGGATCTTTATGCTGAAGACTGTAACGTCACCTTTTGTTAAAGATATGAGGGGCGCGGATATTAATGCGCCCCTCATATCAAATCGCTACAGGATTATGATGATTATGAGCGAAATAAACGGGTGGTTCGAATCCTTCTCTGCGTCATTAATAATACCCCTTGGGGGGCTTTATGAGGACTATCCACGCTTAACACTCAAACAGATGTAGGGCGTATGTCTAATGGTCGAGAAAAGCAAGCTCGTTTTTGCGCAATGATTAAAGCTTGCTATTATTGGCAATAAAACAAATAAGATAATAAATATAAATTGCAACCTATAAGATTTTGTGCTATGTTGAAGTGTCCAAAAAAATAAAAACAAGGAGGGACTATGGGTAAAGGAATAGATTGTTACGGATATAAAGCAAATAATTTGAATGCTTCCTTAAATTTTAATCTTATCGAGCCAAATGGCGAAAAAAAATCTTTTCAATTAAACAATTCTGATAGCGTTGAATGGCATAATTTTGAAGTGGAAACATCTTTTTTACACCCTTTTACTGATGGAAAATATTCGTTTGAGGTAAATGGGAAGGTAGAAGGTAAGTGTGATATTTCGCCTATTTCTGGCTTAACATCTAATTGTACTATGTGCGATATGCTCGCTAACCAACAGTGTAAAACTATCGAAGGTGTTGGTATTCTAAGCTATGGTTTTTATGATTCTGGTGGCGGGTATGATTCTGGAAAATTTCCTTATACTCGCCATGAGCAATCATACGCTTATCTGGGGGATGAAAAACGACCAAATTGGATGAAAGAGCTTGTAAGTAACAATACAGGCTTAAATGAAGCTCCTTTCAGTGTATTCGTGTTACCAGGTGCACATGATGCAGGAATGAATACTTCAGAAAATATTACCAAGATCGTTGATAACTTTAATATCACAAGTGCAATTGGAACGGCTATTGCAGCTTGGCTAGCATCTGCTTTCACGATCGCTTTGAGTGCTGTAATAGCTGCAATTACCGCCTTAGCCTCTAGTGTTATACAAAATATATTAGTGGGGCTTGGGGTGACACAAAAAGATAGCATTACAGATATGCTAAATATGGGAACGAGATATTTTGATTTCCGTCCTGGATATGCTGCAGACATCACGGGCGTTAAATCTGCAATCGGTGATGGTCTATTTCACCAGCATTATTTTCTTCCGGGTATGGATTTTGTAGATTTTCTTAACGAAATTGTTGCTTGGCTCGATCAACATTCTGGAGAAATAGTTGTTATAAGTCTTGGGTTTGCAGGCTTCTATGATGATGCAATGAAGCCTGATCCTGATGTTCTAACCAGTAAAATAAATGCGGCCATTAGCAACAATAATTCTAGCTTGGTAACGGGGAATATTCATGATGCCTCGAAATCTTATAAGGAACTTATTAGTGCTAACAAGCGTCTTTTATTTTTCAATAATCAGGCAAAGGTTAACGACGCTGATAAATATGACTCTTATAATAAGAGCTATCAAACATTAGATCCTCAAAATATTATTACAGCCTTGGAAAAGATGGATCCTATTCCTCCCAAATCTAATTTCTTATATACAGTATTGCAATTGCAGGGTACGGCGAATGGTGTTTCGGCTTTGTGGCCTACCCTCATTTATAACGAAAAAATAAAAGGTACTGCTGCGCAAAGTCCATTATTGATGACGAAAGGAAAATTTGATTTCAGCACCTACAGATGGGCCAAAAATAATTTGCAAAACTTTAGTTATCAATACCCATTGGTAATATTAAATGATTTTGTTGATCCTGCCATGTCGCACATTTCTGAAACTGCAACTTTAGAGAGATTTAACCAGTTTAATCTTCAATTAACACATAAATAAATTAAGGGGACGTTAAATGACGATTAAAAATGATGGATTAATGTGGGATCGTGATGCGGTGATTAATATGTGGATGCATGACCATCAAAACTGGCCAAACTTTACATGCGATACCCAAACCCTTGCCTCCAAACTGACTGATATACGCCAAGCTGGCGAAGTGTTCGAATGATACGGCCTTGCATGATATTCAAGAGCTCAAGGAAGGTGACATCTTTATCCAGAACCCCGGTGAGGGACGTAGCACCAGTTACAGGCTAACAAACCGCGGAATGATAGCTTTCCCACAAAACCCACGCGCATATAGCATGAGTAGTGACCGCGCTAGCTGGCGTTCATGCCTTGCATTCGTTTATGCGCTTCCTCAGCGCCGAAAAGCTCTTCAATCTTTGCTGTCATTAGCTCTTCATCTGCGCCTATCTGTGTGTCAACATTCGGATTGACGGCAAATTCTGGTGTGACGGCCTCAGGCCCTTCGCCTGGTGGTAATGGCGGCGTGTAATAGCCGATCGTATATGAGCCCATATCGTAGCCGAGCAGCTTTTTGAACTCTGGATCAAAATCTTTT
This sequence comes from Parvibaculaceae bacterium, assembly GCA_965199285.1. Lineage (GTDB taxonomy): Bacteria > Pseudomonadota > Alphaproteobacteria > RS24 > RS24 > CBDDGJ01. Next base: position 999,137 of record OZ240687.1, read on the forward strand.
GCCACTTCTGGCGGGCAGCATAAATATTGGTTCTCTTCCTGACGCAACCAGCCTAGCGTGTAATCAATATTAATGCCGATACGAGCTTCTGTTGTTTGGTTTTGACCACCGCCATGCATAACCGAACCCGTGAACAGGAGAACCGAACCGCGCGGCATTTCTGCATAGGCTTTTTCATGCTCCTCGGCTTGTCGCTCATCCGCCCAGTCGGATGAGCCGGGTACAACAATTGTCGCCCCGTTTTCTTTTGTAAAATCCGTCATCGCCCACATGCAATTAAGCTGCGGTTCAATATCTTTGAACATATTACTCCATGCCCATTTATCTTTATGCAAAAATTGCGATGTTTCGCTAGAACCGATCTTGATCGCTTGGCTTAAATGAATTTGGTAACGCTCGCAATATGGCAAAAGCAAATGGTCGCATGCTGCCAGCACCATTTTATTCGCGGCAATTTTGCGCGCCAGTGCGCTGCGTGCTCGTGCCGTGAAATTCATCCTTACCTGTTGGCGTTGCTTCGAAATAAGGCGTAAGCTCAGCCTGCATAGTATCCATATCATCTTGGCTGATCAAATTTTTGATAATCACCGCCCCATCACGATCTAATGCTCTTAGCACATTGACCATATCGGCGTTTTTTTCAAATGATGTCAATTCAGGCATAGCATCCTCCTTCTTGCCGCTTCTGATATTTTGTCAGACATAACACATAAAAGTCAATCTGATAATTTGTCAGATATTGTTGATCCCCTAAAAATAATTATAGTCGATAAAGTTCCAGCATGTCCAAATTCACCCCGTTTTTCGCCGAATCTATCTGCTATTATGATGTGTTATATAATTGTGTTGCATGATGTATAGTGTGCAATTTATAAAATAATATGGATTTATATGCCAGCCATAGTATAATTAAGACGACACGCCCGCTAAAGCATTCTTACCAAATTCGGAAGGATAAAAAATGAATAAACAGATTCTGATAGAAGCTTTTTTATATACCTCAATAATGCGGCACAATGATGAGTAGTTTTACAGCCCAATCTCAAATTACGCCCGTGCGGCGCGATTTGCCAAATTGGCAGCGCTTTTTGCCGCCAGCTTTACATGCGTCTCGGTGGCGCGTGAACCAAAACTTCAAATGGCATCTTTCGACAGATAATACGAAAGAGATCATCATCGAGGCAGGGTTCGAATTTGACGGGGCGAGTGTGCCATGGCCATTTACAATCATTTTCCCCCGCGCGCATAGCCAATATATCCAAGCCGCTTGCCTGCATGACTGGCTGTATATCACCAAACCACTCTCTCGCCGCGCGGCTGATAAAGAATTTTATGCTGCATTGCGCGTGCTTGGTATGCCTAGGGCTTATGCGTGGGTCATGTATGTGACCGTCCGGGGCGGCGGTTGGCGCGCCTGGCAAAGAAAGTAAATGAAATATGACCAGAAATCTTTCGATCCATGGAAAAAAAGAAATCAAAATGATGAATGAAGCCTAAATAATTATCACAATATCAAGCCCAAAAAGAGGGCGTTGGAAAATTCACAGCAAGCCTATTATTTGCTACTGCTCTCGCGGATAAAGGCTTATACGGCTGCAATTATTGATACTGACTCGCGCCAGCTTATCGGCTGGTAACTGACGAGGTAATAGAGAGATGGAAGGCAGATATTCACACAACAAAAATCTTAACGCATCAGCGATTAATCAAGTATAAGCGTTTCGCCAATTTTAAGAGCGCGCCCTTTATTACCAGCGGCAGCTAAAAAGCGCTGGCGGGGTTCATCAAATGGTTCAAGCGATAGGATAAAAGTTCCCCAATGCATTGGAATCATAGTGGTGCAGCCAATCTGCGTGCCAACCTCCACCCCGCCTTCCGGTGTCATATGCGCGCCGCGCATCATCGGACGCGGATTATACGCGCCAACACTCATCAACCCAACCGTGCAGCCACCATGATGGTCTGCCATATGCGCCCCAATCTGTTTGAAAATATAAGCATGCGTCTCAGTATCGCCGGAGTGATAGACAGACTTCCCACCGGCGCTAAAGCCATAAGACATCCACAGCGTTTTATTGACATCAAAAAGAGTGCGATTAGCCCAATGCACGGCTGGATAGGCGGTAAATTTTGCGCCCTTAACCTCTATCTCATCATACCAATCAACCTCATGAACCGCGCCATAGCCGGCAAAATATTTCCCTAAACCGAGCGGCACAATGGCGGTAATCGTCTCTTTATCTTTAAGCTGGTCAAGGGTTGCTGTATCAAGATGGTCATAATGCGCATGCGAAATAATCACCACATCAATCGGTGGTAAATCCGCCAATGAAATGGCAGGCGGCACAAGCCGCTTAGGGCCGGCAAATGAAACTGGCGAAGCGCGGTTTGAGAATATCGGATCGGTAAGCACCGTCACCCCGTCCAAGCGCACCAGAAATGTCGCATGCCCAATCCAGTTAATATAATCCCCCTGTTCGGGAATTGTGTTTTGCACCTTATTGGCAATATGGCCTTCCGGAATATCGGGCATTGTGCCAAATAAAGACCGCCACACCGCTTTGGAAAAAAACCGCAAGCGGGTCGAAAAATCTCCCTCGCGGGAGAGGCTATCGGGCGGGTTGCGAAACCCCCCTTCAATATGGTGGTAAGGCTTGTTCATTATATGTTGCTCTCCATGTGAGCAGGCAATGAGGGGAATGCTCGCAAAGATAATCGTTAAAATCCATTTCATATAATTTCTATATCATAAAGGTTTATTTTTTAGAAATATTATATACTCAAAATAAAAACAGCATATTCCCGCGTTTCGCAAGAATATGCTGTTTTGTCACTCTTCCGTCGGCACTATGCCGTATATATATGTTATATATGGATCCCGTGCTTTATTCTTTACCTTGCCAAACAGGCCAGCATTTCTTACCTGCTTTTGCAGCCAAAGCGGCCTGGGCTTCTTTGGCATTTGTACCTTCTTGCGAGGCTTCATAATCATCCTTGCCTGTACACCACACATAGAATTTATGCGACCCTGCTTCAGCCATAGCATCAAAATTAGAATTTAATGCAAAAGCAGAACTAACGGGCGCAATAAGACCGAGTGCAATGGTAAAAGTTAAAAGCTGTTTTTTCATAAATCTTCCTCCCTATTATGAATGTGAATAGACTCTGCCCCAAAATACGCCATCATGAAAGTTAAAATTTTGTAATGTTAATGTGGATGGTGATAATGTGTCGCGCTACGCCTCCAGAGATACAGAAATGCAACTGCTATCTTGGCATACTAAAAGGCTAGACAAGTTGCTAAAACAATGATATGCACGCCCCGAACTTGCGGAATATTGTGCAAACAGAATTAATCTTAAAATTATAAGCGAGGATCAAAATGAGTGATATAATCGAGCGGGTGAAGAAAATTGTCGTCGAAAATCTTGGCGTTGAAGCCGGTGATGTAACCGATACAGCTAGCTTTATTGATGATTTAGGCGCGGATAGCTTGGACACGGTTGAGCTGGTCATGGCATTTGAAGAAGAATTTGATATTGAAATTCCAGATGATGCAGCAGAAACCATCATGACCGTTTCTGACGCTGTGAAGTTCATTGAAAGTTCATCTTAATCCCTTTTTAAGACGAAATTTTGCGATCTCATGCGACGGGTTGTTGTAACAGGTATCGGCGCGGTAAGCCCTTTGGGCACGAATAGCGCGCAATCTTGGGATAATCTTATTGCTGGCAAAAGTGGTGCGGGGCGGATACGGGGGTTTCCGATTGATGATCTACCTTGCCATATTGCCTGCCATGTAGATGAAAGCGAATATGTGGATGAGGGCGAACCCGCCTTTGACCCCAACCAATGGCTGCCCGCCAAAGAGCAAAAGCGGGTTGATAAATTTATTGTTTTCGGCATTGCCGCCGCCCAAATGGCGATTGCTGATAGTGGCTGGCAGGCTGAAACAGAGGCGCAGCAAAATCGCACCGGCGTGCTTGTCGGCGCAGGTATTGGTGGGCTGGATAGTATTTACCAAACCTCGCTAACGCTGGCTGAAAAAGGCCCGCGTCGGGTTAGTCCGTTTTTTGTACCAGGTGCGCTCATCAACCTTATTTCTGGCCATGTCGCCATTAACAATCACTATAAAGGGCCTAATCATGCGGTGGTGACAGCGTGCTCCACCGGCGCGCATGCGATTGGCGATGCGGCCCGCTTAATCGCGCTTGATGATGCTGATGTGATGATTGCAGGCGGCGCGGAAGCGGCCATTTGCCGAATTGGAATTGCCGGCTTTGCCGCTTGTCGAGCGCTATCAACCAATTTTAATGAAACCCCGGAGCGCGGCTCGCGCCCTTATGATAAGGATCGGGATGGCTTTGTGATGGGCGAAGGCGCGGGCGTGGTGGTGCTGGAAGAATATGGACATGCAAAGGCGCGCGGCGCCAATATTTATGCTGAAATTATTGGCTATGGGCTTTCTGGCGATGCCTATCATATCACCTCACCCGCCGAGGACGGCGATGGCGCTTATCGCGCCATGCAGGCAGCCTTAAAACGCTCTGGCCTCGCGCCAGAAGATATTGGCTATGTCAATGCGCATGGCACCTCAACCCCTTTGGGAGATGAGATTGAGCTACGCGCGGTTGAACGTCTATTTGGCAGCGCCGCCGAGCAACTCACAATGAGTTCCACCAAATCCGCCACTGGTCATTTATTGGGCGCGGCCGGCTCACTAGAAGCAATATTTTCGATTTTAGCCATGCAGCATGGCATTTGCCCGCCCACCCTTAACCTCGATAACCCATCGGTCGAGACCAAAATTAACCTTGTGCCGCATTATGCACAGGAAAAATCGATAAAAGCGGTTCTGTCCAATAGTTTTGGCTTTGGCGGAACCAATGCGTCGCTCGTTTTTCAAGCGGTTTAATGTTATATTGCCACAATGATATGGACTAAATATCGTCTCACCGCGCTGGCGGTGCTTATTGCAATCTTATTAAGTGTTATATGTGCTTATTATACGGTTTCGGCGGCCAGCACACAGACCGCGCCGCAAATATTTACCATTGAAAAAGGGCAAAGCCTTTCGCGCACAGCGCGGCGGCTGGATGAGAACGCGCTTATCAGCTCGGCATTATTATTTCGGATATGGGTGCAGCTACAAGGCAAGGCAGGGCTTTTGCAAGCAGGCGAATATGAAATTCCCGCCCATGCCTCAATGCGTGAGCTGGTTGATTTATTCACCAAAGGGCAAGTAAAACTCCATCCCATCACCATTGCCGAAGGCTTGACCAGCACTCAGATTATCGCGCAATTAAACAATAATCCTCTTCTTACCGGTGACATTGCCGAAACCCCGTCAGAAGGCATGCTTCTACCTGAAACCTATCTGGTTGCACGCGGAACCCAACGCGCCGCGCTGATCGCCGATATGCAGCGTAATTTGCAAACAGTGCTGGCTGAATTATGGCGCAACCGCGCTATTGATTTACCATTTGAAACGCCATATGAAGCGCTTATTCTCGCCTCGATTGTGGAAAAAGAAACCGCGCTTGAACATGAACGCCCTCTGATTGCCTCCGTCTTTATCAATCGCTTGCAACGCGGCATGCGGCTGCAATCTGACCCCACTATTATTTATGGGCTGGTTGGCGGCAAGGGGCGGCTGGGGCGACCCATTCGGCTATCTGAAATAAAAAAGCCAACCGCCTATAATACTTATGTCATTAAACACTTGCCCCCGACCCCGATTGCCAATGTCGGGCGCGCCTCTTTGGCGGCTGTGCTTAACCCAGTTGCTAGTGATTATGTCTATTTTGTCGCCAATGGCACGGGCGGGCATGCTTTTGCCCGCAATTTGGCAGAGCATAATCGCAATGTGGCGGCTTGGCGCAAAATAGATAAGCAAAAATAGATGAAAATCGCTCATCCACCGCTTTACCAAAACGATAAAATCAGACTATGACAGCAATATGGAAAAACCGGTAATCACCCGACGGGGGCTTTTGCTGATTTTAGCATCTCCCTCAGGGGCAGGCAAAACCAGCCTGTCGCGGCTCTTATTCGAGCATGACCAAGAGATAGAGCTTTCCATATCCGCCACCACCCGCCCACCGCGCAAGAGTGAAAAAGACGGGGTGGATTACCATTTCATCGCTTCGGCAGAATTTGAAGCGCAACAACAACAAGGCGCATTTTTGGAATCGGCAAAAGTGTTTGGAAATTATTACGGAACCCCCCGCGCGCCGGTAGAAAAAGCCTTAGCAAACGGCAAAGATATTTTGCTCGATGTCGATTGGCAAGGCACACAACAGGTAAAAGCCAGCCTGCCAAGCGATGTTGTGCGGATTTTCATCCTGCCCCCCAATATTGCAGAATTAGAGCGCCGCTTATTCGCACGCGGGCAAGACAGCGCCGAGATTGTGCAAGACCGGATGTCGAAAGCGGATGACGAGATTAGCCATTATGCCGAATATGATTATGTTATTGTCAATAAAGATATGGAGGAAAGCCTGGTCCAAATCACCGCCATTTTACAGGCTGAACGACTAAAACATGAACGCCAAATCGGGCTGAGCGATTTTGTCCATGATTTATATGCTGAACTAGAACAGCTATCTTGATTTATATCGTTCACGCTAGCGCGATATGCGTAATTATGCGTTCACTTTATCACATGGACGCGCTAGATTTTCTCGCTCACAACAGCCTTGCAGGCATAGTGCTCCATTCTCTTGAGAAAGAGGGAGGCATATGGTCATCCCCTTACTCACACCAGCTTTTTTTAGGGGGATATGGTTGCGCCAGTTTAGCGGCAAGCAAGGCATCGGATAAATCTTGTGTATCACCCGCGCGCTGCCGCATCAACCGAGCGAAACGAAGTGAAGTGAGATCATGTTGATGCGCCAATAAAGAGGCTGTCGCGATATAGCGATTATTATATTTGTCTGGTGTTATGTCGGTAAGAGAAAGCGATGCTTCGCTTAGCCATTTTTTGGTAAAGGCTTTGACGGTTTGCGCTAATTGCTTTTCTTTATCACATTTGCCTCTTATCTCTGGTGTATCTATGCCGGATAATCTGATAATGGTGGTAATCTCATTTTGATGCCAGATTGTAATTCTGGTTTCGAAACTATCACCATCAATCACTCTGATGAGTTTTACTCTGTCGCTGGCAAAGCCCACCTCTTTTGCCATGCTGGATGTAATTACCCGCACGGAAATAAAAATAGCTAGACTGATTTTATTTATATGATTGCGTTTCATAACACCCCCAAAGCAAAACGGTATCAATGCTTTTCTTAGCGCCTCATCTTATCCCCACCCATTGGCGGGGGATGAAGCTGTTACACTGATGCCGGGGTGTCGAAAAGACCATCCAATAAGAGCAGCCACGACGCTTTTAGTCGGGTGACCTGTTTTATAATGCCGTCACCCCACACAATAGTAACGACAGAGCGTATATCTATATAATATCGGGCAATAAGAGGTTTTAAGGCCGCTTATTGTCGGCCACTATTGGATGGGGTTTTCGATCCCCCTTCGTGTCGGATTTTGCCGACAACGCTAACAGACTATCAAAAAAGTGAAGAAGTCAAAGAAGAAACAAAACTGAGAGATTGCATGGGAATAGAAGCGCGACTGCGTCTCCGGCGAATTGCTGCATCGACCTGCTGAAGCGAAGCGTAAGCAGATAAATTGATGCACCAAACAAGAGTGCCGCCCCCGTGGAGCGGCGATGTGTAAGCATCACTAGCATGAACGAAACACGAAATAAACCCGTGAGCGAAAGAATGACTCGCATAGCTGCTGAGATAAGCTATAATTATCGTATGAGCCAAGAACAGCAAAGTCTTACCGGTGCGAAGCCAATGCCCCCTATTGAGGAACCAGGTTTACGCGAAGACCAGCTTGCGCATTTTTATCCTTATCAGATGGCGCGCGCGACCAAGGAAGATATTTTACCCAAAACCGAAGGCGGCAAACCGTTCAAATTTGTCTCTGAATTTGAGCCCGCAGGTGACCAGCCCGATGCTATAAACGAACTTGTCACCGGCATTGATGGACAAGAGCGCGACCAGGTTCTGCTCGGCGTCACCGGTAGCGGCAAAACCTTCACCATGGCGCAAGTTATCGCCCGTACGGGGCGGCCCGCGCTTATTTTAGCGCATAATAAAACTTTGGCGGCGCAGCTTTATGGTGAGTTTAGGGAATTTTTCCCCGAAAATGCGGTCGAGTATTTTGTCTCTTACTATGATTATTATCAGCCCGAAGCCTATGTGCCGCGCACCGATACTTATATCGAAAAAGAAAGCGATATTAATGAGCAGATTGACCGGATGCGTCACTCTGCCACCCGCGCTTTGCTGGAACGCGATGATGTGATTATTGTTGCCTCAGTCTCTTGCATTTATGGCATTGGCTCGGTGGAAAGCTATTCGGCAATGACATTTGACCTTAAGAAAGGGGCGACGACCTCACGCGGTGAGATTTTGGAAAATCTGGTGGCGCTACAATATCGCCGCAATGAAAGCGGGTTTTTTCGCGGTGATTTTCGGGTGCGCGGCGATGTGATTGAAATTTACCCCGCCCATTATGAGGATCGGGCGTGGCGGATTGAACTATTTGGCGATGAAATCGATATAATCAGCGAATTTGACCCGCTTACGGGCCATAAAACCGATGCGCTGGAACATGTTCGGATTTATGCCAATTCGCATTATGTCACCCCAGGGGCAACTCTGAAACAAGCCGCGAAGGGGATAAAGAAAGACCTTCTTACGCGGATTGAAGAATTTGAAGCGGCAGGGCGGATATTGGAAGCACAACGGCTAGAGCAGCGGACATTATTCGATCTCGAAATGCTCGAAGCGGCGGGGGTTTGTCCCGGTATTGAAAATTATTCGCGCTATCTCACCAATCGCAAACCTGGTGAACCACCGCCCACATTATTTGAATATTTGCCGCAAAATGCGCTGGTCTTTGTCGATGAGAGCCATGTCTCCATCCCGCAATTAGGCGGCATGTTTCGCGGCGATTTTAAGCGCAAATCGACTTTGGCGAATTATGGCTTTCGGCTGCCGAGCTGTGTCGATAATCGCCCAATGCGATTTGAGGAATGGAATATGCTCCGCCCGCAAACCATTTATGTATCGGCAACACCGGGCCCGTGGGAGCTTGAACAAACCGGCGGCGCGTTTACCGAACAAATCATCCGCCCGACCGGATTGGTTGATCCGGTCTGCGATATTCGCCCCGCCTCTTCGCAAGTCGATGATTTACTGGCTGAATGTCATCAAGCCGCTCAAAAAGGCGAGCGCGTTTTGGTGACCACGCTCACCAAGCGGATGGCGGAAGACCTTACCGAATATATGCATGAGCAGGGTTTGCGGGTGCGCTATATGCACTCTGACATTGACACGCTGGAGCGGATTGAGATTGTCCGCGATTTGCGGCTTGGCGCATTTGATATTCTGGTTGGGATTAATCTGCTGCGCGAGGGGCTGGATATTCCCGAATGTGCGCTGGTGGCGATTTTGGATGCCGATAAGGAAGGGTTTTTGCGCTCTGAAACCTCGCTCATCCAGACGATTGGCCGCGCCGCCCGCAATGTCGATGGGCGGGTCTTGCTTTATGCCGATCAGATGACTGGCTCGCTGCAACGCGCTTTAGCGGAAACCAATCGGCGGCGTGAAAAACAGCTCGCCCATAATAAAAAGCACAATGTCACGCCGGCCAGCATTAAAAAATCTGTCTCCGATATTATTGAACGCCTTACGGGGGAGAAAAAAGATACCGGCTTGCAAGCCTATCAGGTGCTGGAAGGGATGGCGGAAGAGGGGGGAAAACCGCTCTATGGCCATAATTTGCGCGCCGCCATCAAAAAAATGGAAGAGGATATGGTTAAGGCTGCCGAGAATCTGGAATTTGAAACCGCCGCCCAGCTGCGCGATGAAATCCGCCGCTTGCAGGAAACCGAATTGGCGATAAGTGATGACCCTTTCGCACGCCAAAGCGAGGTGGAAACCCGTGTCGCAATGAAAAGCGGCAAAAAACCGCCTGCCAAAAAACGCGGCAGAAATAATAAACGGCGGTGATGAAAGTTAAGCATGTCAAGTGTATATGTCTAAAATCTATCACAATCCCCGCTTATACACATATTTATCGGGTACTTATCCACAAATCTATTGAAAAAACGAATCACCTATGTTATATAATCCTCATCATGGCCAGTGCCCTAGTTGCACTGGTCTTTTTTTATAGGGAATCGCTAGCCAATGTCAGAATATGATAAGCCTTATACAAATGTTGAAGAGCAAATAAATATACTCAAACAACGCGGTATGATTATCCAAAATGAGGATACGGCAAGGGATTATTTATACCATATAAATTATTATCGGCTAAGCGGCTATAGTTACCCCTTTAGAGCAGATAATGATAGTGAAGATTTTAGACCTGATACAAAATTTGAGAATATTATTGAACTATATATATTTGATAAACGCTTGCGTATGCTCTTGCTAGATGAGATTGAGCGGATAGAAATATCGCTTCGGACAACAATCTCTCTTGAAATTGGCATGGTTTCCAAAGATGCACATAGACATTACAATTCTGGCATATTTGGTAATTGGGAAGGGAATCAAGAAAAACACCAAGATTGGTTGAAAAGAATTGATGAAAGAGAAAAAAGTGCGCAAGATCATTTCGCGAAACATTTTAGAGAAAAATATCAGAAAAGTGCAATGCCAGTCTGGATAAGTTCAGAATTATGGAGCTTCGGAGATATTTCTCACTTTTTTAGACACTTAACAGCAGAGTATAAAGACAAGATTTCCAACACTTATAGTATAGAGGATAGGAGAATATTTATAACCTGGCTTCGAAACCTTAATCTTGTTCGTAATATCTGCGCTCATCATAGTCGTTTGTGGAATAAAGACCTCATAACACCTAGCCTCCCAAAAATAGAAGAATTTCAGTATATAACCGCTTTAAGCGGTATAGCGCGATCACGCATATATACGAGTTTGACGATTATTTTATTTTTGTTGCAGAAAATATCAGATAGTCCAAATTGGAAGAACCGGCTTAAAGAGCATTTGGAAAGCTTTCCTCAAACCCCACATATTTCTCTACGTTCATCAGGTTTTCCGGAAGACTGGCAACAGCAAAAAATATGGCAATGATTTAATTATATTGCTTTTGCACTGATGCCCTTTACCGCATCACAGATAATCTGCTAAACCATTTGCAGGATAAAAGATATGACAAAGACCGCGCTCATCACAGGTGCCGCAAGGCGGATTGGCAGAACCATTGCCGAAGGGCTAATTGATCGAGGCTGGAATCTTGCCCTCCATTATCATCACAGTGGGGAAGAGGCGCAAAAATTATCCGACTATGCCAAAACGCGCGGGCAGCAAGCAATCCTCCTAAAGGCTGATTTGGCCGACGCGGAGGCGGTGAGTGAACTTATCCCTTGCGCGCGGCAAGCCTTGGGCGATATCCAACTGCTGATTAATAATGCCTCCCTGTTTGAGCGTGATCAGCTTACCGATCTCACAACAGCTTTATGGGATACGCATCTCAATATTAATCTTCGCGCCCCCGCTTTTTTGATGCGTGATTTTGCTACCCAATTTTCGGATAAACCCCTTAAAGATAATCAGATCATTAATCTTATCGATCAACGAGTCTGGCGGCTTAACCCTGATTTTACCAGCTATATGGTCTCAAAAGCGGGCTTATGGACACTCACCCAAACCGCCGCCCAAGCCCTGGCTCCGCATATTCGGGTAAATGCGATTGGGCCTGGCCCAACTCTGCCTAATCCGCGCCAAAGCCAAGCAGATTTTAATAAGCAAGCTGCACTTGTTCCCCTTCAACGTGCCACCGCACCTACCGAAATTATGGCGGCGATTTGCTATCTCATCAATGCGCCCTCTGTAACCGGGCAAATGATTGCGCTGGATGGCGGCCAGCATCTGGCCTGGCAAACTCCTGATGTCACTAATGTAAAAGAATAATGATGCAGAAAATACTTATCTCAGACCTTAAGTGCGCTGCCCGCATTGGCATTCACCCGCATGAATATGAAGCCCCGCAAGATGTTTTAATCTCGCTTATTGCCGAAATTGAGAAACCACCACTCACGGCGACCATTAAAGATATTGTTTGTTATGAAACGCTCGTTAACCAAATTATAGAGATTATAAAACGGCAGCATTATGATTTGGTCGAGCAATTATCGGATAAAATTGCCGATCATTTATTGCAAGACAAACGCATTACTACGCTTAAATTGTGCATAGAAAAACCCGATGCCATTGCGCAAGCGCGTGCCGTTGGCGTTGAAACAAACTATCGACAAACTCGATAATTCTACCTCATTACGGATAAGCTATTAAATTATTTAGTTTTTTTGTCGTAATTTTGACATGAAAGTTTTACACAAAACGGAATACGCTAACAGAAATATTTTGCGCAAGCCCTAAAATAACTAAAAAAAAAATTTTTTTACCGCCTTGATTTTAATTATAGCCTACAAATCAACACCTTAAATGTTTTGCATATTTTTTAGGCAAAGGGTTCTGATCTGTTAAAAAACAACCACTTAGAGTATAATCTGGGTTGATACACACATAGTTATCCACAGCTTCGGTGGAGAGTTTTGCGAGCAATCGACTAATAATGCGTCACAATCATTATTTTTGAACCGTTTCAGAAAATTATCGTTTTATAAGCTTTAACTATAGGAATAATGCTGTTTCTTATAGCTAAATTAACCACTTTTAAATAAGCAAAAATAAATCACAATAGCGAGGTAAGCTAGGCATATGTATAAAAATCGATTAGACTAAATATACAAACAAAGAATAGGTAAATAATGGCAGATACATCTCCCCCTTTAAGTGGCCTTCCCTTAAGTGGTAGAGAGTTGATTAAGGAAAAATTGCGTACCCTGCCCCCCGCGGCGGGGGTTTATCGCATGCTCAATGCTCATGGGCGGGTGCTTTATGTTGGCAAAGCCAAAAATCTTAAAAACCGGGTTGCGTCTTACACCCGTGATCATGGCCATAGCACGCGGATCCGCCGGATGATTCATGAAACCCATAATATGGAATTTGTCCGTACCGAGACCGAAACCGATGCGCTGCTGCTGGAGGCAAATCTCATTCGCAAGCTGCAACCGCATTATAATATTCGTTTGCGTGACGATAAATCCTTTCCTTATATTTTGCTGACCAGCGATGATAAGGTTCCGCAGCTCTTCAAACATCGCGGCGCGCAAAAACGAGCCGGCGATTATTTTGGCCCTTTTGCATCGGCACAAGCGGTTAATCGTTCGCTTAATAGCCTACAACGCTCTTTCTTGTTGCGCTCCTGCTCTGATAGTGTTTATGAAAACCGCACCCGCCCCTGTTTGCTCTATCAGATTAAACGCTGTAGCGCGCCGTGTACGGGCGAAATATCCAATGCGGATTATCAGGATTTGGTTGATGAAGCACGGCATTTTTTGCAAGGCAAAAGCCGTCAGGTGCAAGAAAAATTGCTCCAGCGCATGCAGCATGCCAGCACCAATTTAGATTTTGAAAAAGCCGCGACCATTCGCGATCGCATCAAAGCTCTCACCTATATCCAATCCGAAAATGCGATTCAGATAAAGGGCGTTCATGAGGCGGATATTATCGCCATTGCGCAAGAAAGCGGGCAATCCTGTGTGCAGGTTTTTTTCATTCGCGCGGCGCAAAATCTTGGTACAAAAGCCTATTTCCCGCGCCATGAAAAAGGGCTGAACGCGGCCGACATTCTCGAAAGTTTTATCGGCCAATTTTATAGCGACCGGCCAACCCCTGGGCTTATTCTGGTAAATGAAGAGATGCCCGGGCGGATGCTTTTGCAAGAGGCCTTATCGCTGACAGCAGGCAAGAAAGTGAATATCCTACATCCCAAACGAGGCGATAAGCGAAGCGTTGTTGCACATGCGGCACAAAACGCCAGCGAGGCGATCGCCCGTTATATTGCCGAGAGCAATACACAGCGGCAACTCTTGCAAGATGTTGCTGATCTATTTGCGCTTGAGGTGCCGCCTGAGCGGATAGATGTATTTGATAATAGCCACCTGCAGGGCACGGGGCAAATTGGCGGCATGATTGTCGCCGGCGCGGAAGGGTTTATCAAAAATCAATATCGCAAATTCAATATGAAAGACCCTAAGATAAAGGCCGGTGATGATTATGCGATGCTGCGCGAAGTTTTTACCCGTCGCTATGGCCGGATGCTCAAAGAGCAAAACCAAACCACCCGTCCCGATCTTATTCTGATTGATGGAGGACGAGGCCAGCTTAACACAGCCATTGCGGTGATGAAGGAGCTTGGGCTAGCAGATATTCCCATGGTTGGCATCGCCAAAGGCCCAGACCGCCATGCCGGGCGCGAGCGGTTTTTTATGCGAGCGCAGGATGATTTTTCTTTGCCAGAAGATACGCCGGTTCTTTATTATTTACAAAGATTACGCGATGAAGCGCATCGTTATGCGATTGGCGCGCAGCGCCATAAGCGCCGCCAGCAAATCCGTACCAACCGGCTTGATGAGATTAGCGGCATCGGTGCAAACCGCAAAAAAGCTCTGCTGCATTATTTTGGCTCGGCGCGTGCGGTTGAGCAGGCGGCGCTGGCAGATTTACAAAAAGTAGATGGCATTAGCGACAGAATCGCGCAAATTATATTTGACCATTTTCACGGATAGGCGGATAAGAACGATGCACTCCATACCCAATTATATAACCTTTTTACGGATTTTGCTGATCCCGATATTATATGTCTCGATCTATATTCCCGGTGCGATTGGCGATTGGTTATCTTTGGGCATATATACGGTTGCTTGTCTTTCAGATTTTCTTGATGGCTATCTCGCGCGCAGGCTTAATGTCCAATCCAATCTCGGGCGGATGCTCGACCCGATTGCCGATAAGCTGATGATCGCAACCGTGCTTATTCTATTGGTCAGCGAAGGCATTATTGGCACATGGTGCTTACCAGCAGCCGCCATTATTTTGTGCCGCGAATTGCTGGTCTCGGGCTTGCGCGAATTTTTGATGGAAACTTATGTGCAACTGCCCGTGTCAAATCTCGCCAAATATAAAACCACCATTCAAATGTTGTCGCTTGGGTTTCTGCTCGCCGCCCCGACCGGTGATGATGTGTTGCCATTTAACACTGAGATTGGACTTACCTTATTATGGCTCGCCGCGATTTTAACTATGGTTACAGGCTATAGCTATCTCAAAACCAGTCTTGAACATGCGGATTAAACCTCTTTTTGCTTATGAATGATTCACTTGACCATTTGCGACCGGCAAGACAAAAAGAATTAGAGCTTGTTACAAAAATCCTGCTCGAAGAATTTGAAGCCGCGCGCGCCGGTAAAACCCAACTAAAAAAGCAAAGCGGCAAGATTGTCAAAATTATCCTATTCGGCTCTTTCGCGCGGGAGGATTGGGTGGAAGACACAAAGACCGGCTATAAGAGTGACTTTGATATTTTGGTGATTGTAAGCGCGCAAATCTTTTGCGACTTTGAATTTTGGGAGCAAGCAGAAACCACCCTCGCGCATCATCCCGGCATCAAACATGATGTTGATTTGATAGTTGAACCCCTAGCGCATGTAAATGATATGCTGGCTGAGGGGCAGTATTTTTTCTCTGATATTCGCGATCAGGGGATTGCCTTATATGAAGCCAGTCGCAAACCTCTGCTTGAAGCTAAGCTGATGGATGAAGAGGCGTTTGTGACCATCTCACAAAAGCATTTTGAGAAAGTATTTCCTTATGCACAGGATATGTTTAGAGGAGTCCATTTTTATATTGAAAGTGCTTCCAATAATCCTGCCGCGTTCCTGCTTCATCAAGCGACCGAACATGCTTATGGCGCATTTTTACTTACGTATACGCATTATAAGCCAGACATCCATCATATTGGTAAATTACGGAGTCTCTCCGAGAATATTGATGCAGATTTAATCTCTGTCTGGCCGCGCAATACACGATTGGCGCGGCGGCGGTTTGAGTTGTTGCGGCGTGCCTATGTCGAAGCGCGTTATTCGGAACATTATGAGATCGCCCATGAAGATCTCGATTGGCTTACCACCCGCGTCACCCTATTGCATGAACGCATCGAAGCAGCGTGTAAAAAACGGCTAGAAATTTAAAAACAGTGATAATTGTCAACTATATTTTTTGATCATAATCGCCAATCTCATCATAAGTTGAAAGCAATTTATCAATTTCTGCAAATATGCCGCGCATCCGCTCTTCAGAGGCTGGACTTTCAACCACCACAACCAGACTTGGTTTATTGGAGGAAGCGCGGACAAGCCCCCATGTTCCATCCTGCAATGTTATGCGAACGCCATTCACCGTCACCAAATCACGGATGGCAAGCCCCATAATATTTGCCTGTTCAGATTGCAATTTTTGGAAATGCGCAATCACCCGCTCAACCACTTCATATTTAACCTCATCGGCACAATAAGGAGCCATGGTTGGCGAGCTATATGTTATCGGCAAGCTGCGGCGCAAATCCGCCATGCTAAGGTTAGGATTGGCGGATAGCATATCACAAATCGCAATCGCGGTGACCAGCCCATCATCATAGCCGCGCCCCATCGGCGCGTTAAAGAAATAATGGCCGCTTTTTTCAAACCCCGCCAGCGCGCCAGTTTCATGGGTATAGCGCTTCATATAAGAATGACCGGTTTTCCAATAGCTGGTTTTTGTGCCGCGCTCTTGCAAAATCGGGTCAGTGGCAAATAGGCCGGTTGATTTTACATCTGCGATAAAATGCGGCGCAGGATATTTTGCTGCTAAATCCCGCGCGATTAAAACCCCCATTTTATCAGCGAAAATTTCTTCCCCCTCATTATCAACAACGCCGCAACGGTCGCCATCGCCATCAAAAGCAAAACCAATATCCGCCGCCGTTTCGAGAACCTTATCACGTAAAGCATGTAACATTTTCATGTCTTCCGGATTGGGGTTGTGATGCGGAAAACTGTAATCCAGCTCACAATGCAAGGGCACGACATCCACCCCCAATGCAGCAAGCACATCGGGCGCAAATGCGCCTGCCGTGCCATTGCCGCACGCCACCACCGCTTTTAGCGGGCGGGTGAAATTATCCCGCTTGGTCAAATCATCCTTATAGCGGGCGGCCATTCCCTCTATTTTCTCATGCTTCCCGCCTGCCCGCGCACGGTTTCCATCACCAGATAAAACACGTTGCTTTAATTCACCCATCTCATCAGGACCAAAAGTAAGCGGGGCATCTAATCCCATTTTAACCCCTGTCCAGCCATTTTCATTATGGCTGGCTGTGACCATCGCCACCCCAAGCGCGGGTAAGGCAATTTGCGCAAAATAAGCGGTTGGCGAAAGCGCCAGATCGATATCAAGAACATGCGCACCGGCCGCCACCAGCCCTTTTATCAGAGCCGCTTTTATCTCCGGCGAATAGCTCCGATAATCATGCCCCACCGCAATGCGTGGCGCTTTGTTTTCAGCCTCCGCCTTAGTGCATAACATATTGCCCAACCCGAAGCCGAGCAGCTCAATCCCCGCCAGATTAATTTCATCCTCATATAACCAACGCGCATCATATTCGCGAAATCCGGTTGGCTTTACAAAGGCTTGCGTTTGAGATTTTGCAAGCTCTGGTGAAAAAATGGTGACCGGCTTTTCATAGATATTTTCAGAGATATGTCCAGACATGCTCTTTATATAGTTTTATGCGCAAAGAACATCAAGCAAAATGCACCGCGCCCCGTATAGATGAATTGTATGGATGAATTGAAAAATTCCTTCCTTTCCTCTATGCTTACCAGCACATAATATCTTTTAAGGGGGATAAAAATGACACGTAACAATATTCTATCCGGCATTATTATTGGGCTTATTTTATGGGTTTCTGGGGTGGTGTTTTTCAGATATACCGAAGCCGCTTTATTTTCAGACGCAAATATGGTGTTGGCGCTTGTCTATCTGGCGACAATTCCATTTTGTTGGATAAATATAAAATTAATTATGCGCTTTTTTGCGATAAGCCCAGCGCTGATCTGTGCATGGCTTTGCGTGGGCAATGCCACGGCTCTGGTTTTGGATGGCACGGTTCTGGTTTGGTTTCCGGAAATCTATTCCATGACGGGCGAGAAAACCGCCTTTGCCGGCGCGTGGCTATTATGGGCGGTGGCGTGGTTATCTGCCTCTGCCTTTTGGGAATCGTATAAAGCTCAATCTTAAAGCAGCATTATAAATCGAGGCTATTATCATCGCGAAGCGGGATCATGGGGGCATGCGTAATCTCCCATGGATGACCATCTAAATCGGCAAAATAGCAAACATAGCCTCCCCAAACTGTTTCAAACGGCTCTTTTAGAACCGTCGCACCCAATGATTTTACGAAAGCGATCTTTTCATCAACCTCCTCACGCGAACGCGCGTTCAACGCAAGCGTTATCCCACCCGGCGCAGGGGTGTGAAGACCAGAATCTGCACTTAACTCTGTTTGCGGATAAAGCCCAAGCGTCATATGCCCAGATAAAGGAATAAAGGCTATATTATCATTGCTGTCATCGGTCGCGTGCCAGCCTAATTGCTGATAAAACATCCGCGCCCGCGCAACATTCTTAACACCCAAAGTGATCAAGCTGATTGTTTGTTCCGTCATCATATGAATATCCCCTTATATTTATAATTAAAAATATATCACAAAATAACAAGCATAATCCCACTAATATAGGGCAACCCTATGCCGTTACGCATGTCACCCATGTTCTCAATATGATGGGGACAAGAGGAATAAGCGAAGCGAGGATAAATGAGTAATATAATTGATTTTGAGGACTATCTCCCTTATCATAATAATCACATATGGCCCCTAATTCAGCCACCCCAGAAAACCAGCGCCACAACACTTGATCGAGAGCTTACACCAGAAGAAGCTACGCATTTAACAAAAATCCGCGATCATATAGAGGATATTTTACATCATATCGGCAAGCATTATGATGATCCGCTTGCGGTTGCTTTGGCGGCCGGGCGCTATAGTGCGATTCAACTTTGTCAGCATGAAGGTTCACTTGTAACGACAGATTTTTTTCGAAGCTGCATTGAGGGTACAGAAAATCATGATAGCACACCCGTTATTTGATAACTTATGGTTGGCTTTCCGACAAAAATAGTACATATTTGGCGTGTGGAAAATATCCAACAACGCGTATTGGAAATTCTGGAGCGCGCGCAAGCAAATGACAAGCTAAGTCAATATACAGATATTGGCTTATCGATTTTAATTCTGCTTAATGTCGCGGCGGTAACGCTTGAATCTGTTGCCGAAATAGGTGCACGTTTTATGTATGAATTTTATATATTTGAGATTTTTTCCCTAACAATTTTTAGCATTGAATATATTTTACGAATTTGGGTAAATGGAATTAATCAGGGCAGCAAATATAAGACACCGCTAGGACGGCGCTTACAATATATTTTCAGTTTTAATGGTATCATTGATTTTCTTGCGATTGTCCCAAGCCTGCTAGCCTATATTATCCCCGCCATAGATTTACGTTGGGTACGCGTGGTGCGGTTATTGCGCTTGTTAAAATTATCGAATTATTCTTCTGCAGTTGAAGATTTATTTTCTGCAATTCGCGATGAAAGCCGCTCTTTTGCAGCAACGCTTTATTTATTTCTGATTGCTCTGTTTCTTGCCAGCGCGATGATGTATCTGGCCGAAAATCAAGCGCAGCCAGATAAATTCTCATCGATCCCCGAGACGCTCTGGTGGGCGCTCATCACGCTTACCACTGTTGGCTATGGCGATGTCAGCCCAATCACGCCTTTGGGCAAAATCATTGGCGCGTTTACAGCACTGATGGGCGTATGTAGTGTTGCCCTGTTTACCGGGATTATTGCCAATAGTTTTGCCAATCAGATTAACAAGCGCAAAACCATTTTTGAAAGCGAGATTAAGCATGCGCTTCTTGATGGCCATATTGATGCAGATGAAAAACGTAAAATCGAAGCCTTACGGCAGCAATTTAATTTGCCGGAAGAATATGCCCGCGCCATTATTGCGGGTTTGGAAAGCGAGGATAAAACCCTTTAACTCACCAGCCGCAAGCGCGCATTCCGGCGGCGTTCCGATGAGGATGGGATTTTCAGCATTTTACGATATTTAGCGACGGTTCGGCGCGCCAGTTTCACCCCTCGCTCACTCACCAGATCGGCAATTGCTTCATCACTAAGCGGTGCAGAGGGGATTTCTTGTTCAACAATATCTTTAATCATATTACGAACCGCACCTGCTGATGTTCCAGCCTCATCCCCATTTGCATCCAAAGACACACTAAAGAAGGATTTCAATGTAAAACTCCCCCGTGGCGTTGTCATTAAAAGTCCGGTGGTGACACGGCTCACCGTGCTTTCATGCATGCCGACAGCTTCGGCAATATCGCGCAATAAAAGCGGTTTTAGATGGTCTAGTCCATATTCAAGAAAATCTGACTGCTGACGAATAATTTCAACCGCGATTTTTAAGGTCGTGCTATTGCGTTGCTCCATAGCACGGCGTAGCCATCGTGCAGACGAAAGAGCTTGATTAACATATTCCTTTTCACCCGCCGCGCGCATCGGTAGACTTTTGGCATAATCCATATTAATGGTCACGGCCGGTAAGGTGGATTGATTAAGCTCAACAGCCCACCCCTCTTTTTCCTTCCGTACCACCAGATCGGGCGGCGACACGGGGTGATCATCATCAGAGAATATTGCCCCTGGTTTCGGGTTAAGGCGACGCATATCATTAATCAAATCAAATAGGACTTCTTGTTCGATGCCGCATTTGCGGGCGATCATGGCAATTTTTCCGTCCCCAAGCTCAGGTAAATGATCAAGCAAAATATGCATTTGTGGCGTATCCAGATTATGTTCCGGAAGCTGCAATCGCAGACAATCTGCCAAGCCAGTTGCGAATATGCCGGTTGGTTCAAAGCTCTGCAAGATCGCCAATACATCATGCCCTTCATCCGCCTTACACCCACAATCTTGGATAATATCATCCACCGTTTTTCTTAACCAGCCGGATGGTTCAAGCGCTTCCAAAAATTGTCGTGCAATAAATTTTTGCCGCGTATTTGTTATACGAAGCTCAATCTGTTTATCAATATGCGTGTATAGAGAGTCTGGTTTCTCGGCAATCGCAGAACCAATCATATCCCAATCATTATCGCGCCCGGCTACAGAAAAGTCTATATTATGCGCCTCACTTGCGGTCTGATCAAATCGATTATCAAAATCTTCATTTGCGGTTGGGTCATCGGTTTGCGATTGTCCTTCAGCCATTGCCTTATCAAGGCTTGCGGGCGTGTCTATGGGTGCATCATTTTGGGTTTCTTTGATTGCTTTTCCATCCTCCTCAACATCTAAAAATGGGTTATCCAAAGCCAAATCTGATAGATAAGTGGCTAGATCCATATTCGTCATTTGCAGCATCCGAATAGCCTGCTGCAAACGTGGTGTCATGATCATGGATTGCTTTTGTTTTAGATTAATGGATTGGCTGAGTAACATTTTACGCTCCTGTCGTTTGCGTATAATCTGCCGTCTTGATTCGCGACTGGCAAATTTAATATTTGACATCGTAACCTCGTCGGCGAGCTGACGAAAAATATCTTATCAAAACAAGAAGTAAAGATAACGTTGTCAGAAAATGCAAAATATATCCGTCAAACGGCTGACGATATTTTGGTACATATCCCGATCATGGTGCGGAATTTGCAAATCTGTTTCATGTTGAGAACGAATAAACCGACATGTGTTTACTGCTATTATATTCGTAGACATGTCATTCTTTGTGGTGTGCTATTTGTATTTGGCCTCGCAATCGGTCAGCGCAACGATCTTATAGATGAAATCACGCCTATGTTTATCGCGATCACCTTGCTCGCGATCGGTGGCATTATAAATCTGGTGAAATTTCTATTCGAGCTGTTTGGATCGCGCTGATCCGAGCCGATCACGAACCAGCCGCACAGCCATGCGCTGATACGGGAAAAAACGGCCATATGTATGCCCGGTGAAGAAATTTACGGTCCAAAAATGGCGCGGCGCATATTGATTTACATTGCCGGACCAAAAAGGTTCGGCCGGCGTATCGGGGAAATAATGGGCATTAATAAGCGGAGGCGCTTTACATGTTTCACAAATAAGTGATTGCAGCTCTTCCAAATTTGGTAAGCGCCACCGCCCCCCAAGCTGCTGATTTGCTTGGTTAATGGCTTGTTCAATTTCTTCCATATTCAAGCGCTGCGCCTTGCCTGTGCAATTTTTGCCATCCCATATCTGCCCGGCGCTACAGCGCAACCATTCGACAAGTAATTCATTATCAGCAATTAAATGATCCCGCTCTTCATATCTTGCCCGCTCTTCATCTTCTAACTGTGCGGCCAGAGCGATTGCCGGGATAATATAAAGGCCAAGGGTGAGAGAGAAAAAAACAATCATACGCATCATAATGGTTAACCTCTTATCTCCTGCCATGGTTTAGCGTGCTTGTGCAAAAACTGCGCCAGATAAAATAAAACGCATTGTTGAAAAAAAGGGGCAAATTGGTATCAGTTTTGCAAATCGTTGTTTCATATGTTTCGGAAAGAGGAATAGTCATGGATTTAGCATCTCTTATTGGCTTGCTTGGCGCAATCGGTATGATCTTATGGGCGATGATTTCGGGGGGTGGCATTGCCCCGTTTATCGATGTGCCATCTTTATTGATCGTTTTTGGTGGCACTTTCTTTGCGGTGATGTATACCGCGCCTCTGCCTGTGTTCCTCGGCAGTTTCGGGGCGATGGCAAAGGCTTTTTTACCCCCCATCAAGCAATATGAAGAGCTTATTATCCGCATGGTGGAACTTGCCACAATTGCTCGTAAAGATGGGATGATGGCACTTGAAGGGCAAGAGGTTCCTGATGCATTTTTCAGTAAAGGCATGCAAATGCTGATTGATGGGGCAGATGAAAGCGCGCTTACAACACAACTTACGCAAGAGATCAAAGCGATGAAAGCCCGCCACCAGCAAATGCAGGATGTCGCAAAAGCATGGGTTGATCTGGCGCCGGCCATGGGCATGATCGGAACGCTGGTCGGGCTTGTTTTAATGTTGGGAAATATGGCAGACCCGAAAGCGATTGGCCCTGCTATGGCGGTGGCCTTGTTAACCACACTTTATGGTGCGTTTATTGCCAATGTTCTGTTCTCCCCCATGGTTACGAAGCTGGAAGGTTATACCGCGCATGAAACCGTTTACCGGGAGATGGTTCTAACCGGACTTAAAAATATCTCGCGCGGCGAAAGCCCTCGCAATATTCAAGATCAGATGGCATCAAACCTTACCGCAAAAGCGCAAGAATCATTGCAAGGCGCTGCTTAAGATACGAATATGGCAAATGCTGAAGACATAGCTTTTGATGAAGAACCACCAGAAGAGGAAGAGTGCCCGCGATGTCCCCCCGTCGGTGCGCCAGCCTGGATGGCGACATTTGCTGATATGGCGACTCTGCTTATGGCATTTTTCGTTTTGATCCTGTCTTTTGCCGAATTTAACTCGCCTAAATTCAAAATGATCTCTGGTTCTTTGCAAAATGCTTTCGGCGTTCAAAAGCAACAGCCGGTCATGGATCCGCCGCAAGGCACGACAGTTATCTCCTTGAGTTTCAGCCCTTCGCCGGATCCTTCTGTGCGTGAAGAGCTTACGCAGCAAACCACTGAAACGAAGCAGCCCAATCTAGAATTGAAGCAAAAAACCCAAGATTTTACCGAGACCAAAAGCGAGGGCGAGGCTGAGGGCAAGGCCGATGGCGGGGAAGCAGCATCACAAACAGCGGAACAGCTCGCCGAAGCTTTACAAGAGGCAATTGCCCGTGGCGATGTCGAGATTGAAATGCTAGGTGAGCAAGTTGTTGTCAATTTCACCCCCAATGAAGCGCCCCAAAAAGACCTGCCTCAACTTATCCAACAAACATTAGAAGCGATTGACCAGCTCAATTCAGCAAGCGGTAAGGCCGAGCAAGAAGTACTATTTGGAGGGTTGGCCTCACAATTACGAAATTTCTCAGACCAGATGCGGCGTGGTGAAACGGGTAGCGAAATGAACGGTGTCAATAGTGGCGATCAAGATGACCGCGCCCAAATTGCCGAAGAAAAATTGAAAGCCTCATTATCACAGCAAATTGATAAAGGACTTGCAAAGGTTGAACGCAAGGATGGAAAAGTGATTGTCACGGTGGGGGCAGGGGGTGCTTTTGGTTCTGGCTCGGCTGAACTTACCCGTGAAGCAGAAGAGATTATGGCGCGGATTGCTGAAACCCAAAAAACCGAAACCAGCCGTATTAATGTCTCCGGCCATACCGATGATGTGCCGCTTATATTTGGTGCTCAGTACCGTGATAATTGGGATTTAGCCGCTGCCCGCGCGTCAAGCGTTGTGCAAGAATTGCAAAAATCCGGCAAAATAAAAGGCGGGCGAATGCAGGCAGTAAGCTATGGCGAAAGTCGTCCGGTTGAAAGCAATGAAACGGCGGAAGGGCGGAGCAAAAATCGCCGCATTGAAATTGAAATTAATTATTAAGCACCTTCACACATAATCAAACCGCGCCATTATCAGATCTGATAAATCGGATAGTATCGCAAAGGTAATACAGAATTTATCTTGCCATGATATATTGTCTTGCCTATAGTCAAAGCGTAGCAAGGATTTAAATCCCTAATACATCTACGCCATTTGGAATTTGCGCATTTGCACCAAAACCCTTCCAATTCGTTGGGAAGGCGATCCTTTAAGGAGGAAATGGAATAGAATACCGCTCGTAAAAATATATCATTGGTTGGCTTATTGGTCGTTCTTAACCTCCCGGCATCTTCGAGTGTAGGCTTCAGGTTAATCCTTATTGCTAAACTGTAACATTAACCATTGCCAATTAAACCCACTATCATATTAACTAATGGGGGTAGAATTATGTATGAAAAACTTTTCCACTTTTTTCGGAGGATGATGCCGAGCACCATCATCATTACACTCATTGTCATATTCGGCCTCATCGCTCTTACCATAATGACTAACCTGCTGGAAAATTACGAGAAAACAGAAAGACAAGCCAGGAGAGATGAATTTGGGCAGGGGCAGCGCCAGGCCGGGATAGAGGCGGCGCAACACGCCGATAAGGCGTTGCATTTGGCGTATCTGGTCTGCTATCCACTCGCTAGGGAAGAAAAGCGGAGCTGCAACACCAAAGCTGGAAAATCCCATCCGTACCGTAGCAAAGTTTTGAGCCATATTTATCAAAACGCCTTTGACCAGGAAGCCGAGCGCCTAGGCTTTCAGGCATTTTTAGAAGAAAGAGGCATGCCCTGCCTCCGCCTTGATGCCAAGCCGCTTTATCAACCAGCGGATAATGCCTATCGGGTGGAATGTGAGGATGCAGAAAATTATCTACTTTACTTCGACACTACAAACAAAACATGGCATGTCGTAGAATAAGTTTACTACCTAAAAGATAAACCGCAAGCCTGCTCACCCTCTGTTAATATAATGGAGAGCGATACCCGTTAGGGTATAGAGATGCCAAAAGAAACAAGTTATCCTGCCTCAATATAGGCGCGCCAGCCGCCATAATGGGTAATATCTTCGGCATCATTGATGGCATGGCCTTCACACACAAACCCTTTTATCTGTGAGCCATCTGCAAGCGTAAGATTGCCAATCGCAAGCGGCATCGGAACCTCTTTGGTAAAGCTGCCAAAATCTGCTTCCGTAAGCCGCCAGATCTCAACAATCAGCCCCTTGCCGACAAAGCCAGCCTCGCGCACCAAACCGGGTTTTTTCGGCACTGTATGTTTAAGCGCAAACAGCTTATAATCAGGCGCGGTTTTGGTTGTTTTTATCAACTGCCCGCCGCGCTCGGTGAGCTGGTGGTTTAGCGGCATACCTGTAAGATGCGCCCCGACCACAGCCAGATCAACCATCCCTGCCGGTGTTTCTTCTCTTTCTTCAAATTGTGCCGCTTCAAACGGGGGAACTTGCCAGCCTGTATTGCCAATCGTCAGATTAAATTTATGATGCAACTGCCCGCCCCATTGCAACAAAGCCTCATCATAAAAAGCGGGCGCGAGCATGGTCACCCCAAAAGCCAGCCCATTCATTTTATAAAAACCAGCAGGGATAGCGATGCCTGCCAAATCCAGTAAATTTACAAAATTAGTATAATGCCCCAAATGCGCATTATATGTTATTGGCGCGGCGCGCATCTCTTCAATACGATATTGGGTTGGCGCGGTTGGTAGCAATAGCGCATCTATTTGGTTCCAAATGGCTTGCGTTTGGCGGCGCAATTCCTGCAAGCGATATTGTGCCGTAAACGCATCAACAGCGCTATGGTCTGGTGCATCGGCAATAATTTCTGCCACAATCGGGTCGCAGGCATTTCTGTTTTTATTGATAAATTCCCCAACCGCCGCAATACGCTCGGCAACCCATGGGCCAGCATAAAGCAGCAGAGCTGCTTCATGAAGGGGTTGAAAATCAAATTCCTGTACTGGCCAGCCGAGCGTTTTTGCTTGTTCAATCGCACCTTCATAAAGTGTGCCTGTCTCATCATTACCGTAAAATTCTCTATCCTTTTTGGCCAATATGCCAAGTGTTGGTTTTTTCGATAATGGTCTTGCGGGCTTTTCCTTTGCCTCCTCCCTCGACCAAATATTGAGAGGGTCATAGGCTTCGGCAATGCGGCGGACAACATCACCATCCGCGCATGAGCCGGCGAATATGCTCACACAATCAAGCGATGCACAGGCGGGTACGACACCGCGCGTGCTTAACAAGCCTTTGCTTGGTTTAATGCCGACAATATTATTAAACGCCGCCGGCACGCGGCCAGAGCCTGCCGTATCTGTTCCCAAAGCAAAAGACACCAGCCCTGCCGCCACTGCCACCGCCGAGCCACTGCTGGAACCACCCGATATATAGCCCGCATCAAACACACAATGGGGCGCGCCATAGGGTGAGCGGGTTCCGTTTAAGCCGGTCGCAAACTGATCGAGATTGGTTTTGCCAATCAATATTGCCCCCGCATCGAGCAAACGTTGCACCACAAAACTATTTTCTTGAGGCGTATAGGCATAAGCGGGGCAGGCGGCTGTCGTCATATGCCCAACCGCATCAATATTATCTTTGACGGCAAAAGGAATCCCTGCCAAAGGCAGACTCATATCTAGGGCTTCTGCTTGTTTAAGCGCTGCCGCGCGCGGGGTAAGAGAAATCCATACCGCTTGGTCGGGATAGGCTTCAATCCGATCATAGACAATATTGATAATCTGCGCCGGCGTTATCGATTTATCAACATAGGCTTTGGCAAGCGCCACAACGCTCAAATCAACAGTCGCATGAGGAAGGGCGGGCATTAGAATCATGCCTCGCTAATTGTTAAAACCATAACCGGCTGGCCTTTGGCAATGGTCTGGCCGGGTTCAACCAAAATCTCATGCACTTGTCCGGCATGTGGGCTTACGACATTAAATTCAACCTTCATGGTTTCGAGGATAGCGACGTCTTGCCCTGCTGCAACCATGTCGCCTGCTTGCACATTTAATTTCCAAACCGAACCAGGAATTGAGGCATCAACCGTCACACCATTTGGCGGCATGTCAATTTCGGCGGTTGCATTTGCGGTGTGTGAATTATCGATTTCGACCTCATCCAGCCCCATTTCTGCCCAGCGTTGGCGTTCTTCTTCAAAGGCTTTTTGACGGGTTGATTGAAATGCCTCAATCTCGTCCGCATTATCGGCGAGGAAATGACGATAATCCGGCATGCTAAAATGGCCATCTTCAATTTTGAGGGGATAAGCGCCATGCAAAAAACCTTCGCGCGCTTCCGCCAGCTCTTGCGCTGATACGGGGAAGAATTTTATCCGGTCGAAAAATCGTAATAGCCATGGTTTATCTTTTTCAAAAGGCGGTGTCTGCCGCCATTTATTCCAAACTTGCACGGTACGCCCAACAAATTGATAGCCGCCCGGCCCTTCCATGCCATAAATACACATATACGCGCCGCCAATCCCGACCGCATTTTCGGGCGTCCATGTGCGGGCGGGATTATATTTTGTTGTCACCAGCCGATGGCGTGGGTCAACGGGTGTCGCCACGGGCGCACCCAAATAAACATCGCCCAGCCCTAACACCATATAATCGGCATTAAACACAATATCCTTAACCGCTTGTTCATCTGCCAGCCCATTAATGCGGCGGATAAATTCGATATTGGATGGACACCACGGCGCATCTGCCCGCACCCCATTTTCATATTTGCGAATGGCCTCGCGGGTGCTTTCATCATCCCAGCTTAGTGGCAGGTGAACAATCCGCGATGGGACGGTGATATTTTCAACCGATGGCAATTCCTGTTCGGCATGTTTTAATATATCCAGCAATGTCGAAGCTGAAATCACGCTGACATCAAAGTGAATTTGCAAAGACCGAATCCCCGGTGTGAGATCAATAATCCCTGATACATGATTTGCGGACAACCATTCCATCAGCGTGTGAACATGCAGCCGTAGCGTCAAATCCAATCGCAGCTCTCCAAACTCAACCAATATATTATCATCGCCCGAACGCCGATAGACAATCCGCGTCTCATTACTTTCGCCCTCAAATAAAATCGGCGTGAGCGGGCTTTCCGACTTTTGAACCGTCACTGGTTCTATCGGCTGCATTTGTGCAATCGCGCTTTCTTGTGCTTCACGCAAAGCAATGGCTTCATCATCGCTTATCGCCTTAAAGCGCAATTTATCCCCTGGTTTAAACTGGCCGATTTTCCAAAGCTCGGCAACCGCCACTGTTACCGGACACACAAAGCCGCCAAGACTTGGCCCATCTGGCCCCAAAATAACCGGCATGTCACCGGTAAAATCAACCGCCCCAATCGCATAGGCATTGTCATGAATATTGGACGGATGCAACCCCGCCTCGCCGCCATCGGTGCGCGCCCATTGGGGGCGTGGTCCGATTAGCCTTACGCCGGTGCGGGCGCTGTTAAAATGAACCTCATAATCGGTTGAAAACAACGTATCCATATCCTCTTGGGTGAAAAAATCAGGCGCGCCATGTGGCCCATAAAGAACCCTAATCTCCCAATGATCGGTAAGGGTGGGAATAAGCTCTGTCGCTAATGTGTCGCGGCAATCGGACAAATCATCTGCCTGCGCAATATGCAGCATATCCCCCACCATCAGCTTGCTGGCGCTATGACCGCCAAACCCGCCAAGCGTAAAACGTGCCTGACTGCCAAGATAATGCGGCACATCCAGCCCGCCGCGCACGGCCAAATAGGTGCGATTGCCCGCGCCATTTATCATGCCCAAAGACAAAACTTGCCCCTTTTTAACACTGATGATAGACCATAAGGGAACCGGCTCATCATCCAGAGTTGCGCTCATATCAGCACCGCCAAGCGCAATCATCGCATCGCAATGGAATTTTAAGCGAGGACCATTTACCGTACACTCCAGCGCTGGCGCGCCTTCAGGGTTCCCCAATAAGCGGTTCAACAGACGAAAACTCAGTGCATCCATCGGCCCGCTTGGGGGAATGCCGACATCCCAATAACCCAATCGCCCCGGCCAATCCTGCACTGTGGTTTCTGCGCCCGTCGCCAAGACTTCAATCGCCGCTGTTTGGGAGGGAAAAGATTGCAATGTTTTGGTTGCAAATTCACCTTTTGCAAAATAATCCGAACTAATAATTTGCCGTAAATAATCTAGATTGGTTTCCAATCCATCAAGTCGCGAGGTGGCAAGCGCATCCGACATTGCTTGCACAGCAGCGGCGCGGGTCTCGGCTTTGACGATTAATTTGGCGATTAAATTATCATAAAAGACAGTGATTTCAGTGCCGGCTTCAATCCAGCTATCGAGGCGCACATTGTGCGGAAATTCGACATTGGTAAGCGTGCCGGCGCTTGGCAGATAATCGCGCAACGGGTCTTCGGCATTTATCCGTACTTCTATTGACCACCCAGACGGGATGAGGGTTAAGCTATCAAGCGGTGGCATTTCACCGGCGGCTTGTTTCACCATCCACGCCACCAAATCAATCCCGAAAATCTCTTCAGTGACACCATGCTCGACTTGCAGCCTTGTATTAACCTCGAGGAAATATATTTTTTCCGCCGCGACATCATAGATAAATTCAATCGTGCCGGCTGACTCATATTGGATGGATTGCCCCAATGCAATCGCCGCCTCATGCAAGGCTTGCCGCACATGTTCGGGCAAATTGGGGGCAGGGGCTTCTTCAACAACTTTCTGATTGCGCCTTTGCAAAGAGCAATCCCGTTCCGCCAAAGCCAGCACACTGCCTTTGCCGTCGCCAAAAATCTGCACTTCCAAATGCCGCGCTGTGGAGACGAATTTTTCAATAAACACGCCATCATTGCCGAAATTGCTTGCGCCCAAGCGCCGCACCACATCAAATTCAGCGACCAGCGCCGCTTCGGTTTCGCACAAGCGCAAGCCAATACCGCCGCCGCCAGCAACGCTTTTAATCATCACCGGATAGCCAATCTCCATTGCTGCCGCTTTCGCCTCTTCCAAATCACTGACCAAATCCGTACCTGGAAGCAGGGGCACACCAGCTTTTTGCGCTGTTTCACGCGCCTCATGCTTCAAACCAAAGCGCCGCACTTGGTCGAGCTTTGGACCAATAAAGCGGATATTTTCCTGCGCGAGACGTTCGACAAAATCCGTATTTTCGCTTAAAAACCCATAGCCCGGATGAACAGCTTCTGCGCCGGTTTTTTTACATGCTTCGATAATCGCCTCAATATTGAGATAGCTTTCCGCCACTGGTGAAGCGCCAATCCGCACCGCTTTTGTAGCTTCACGCACATGCGGCGCGTGTCTATCCGTATCAGAATAAACCGCCACGGAATTTATATTTAAGTCATTAAGCGTGCGAATAATGCGGCGCGCGATTTCTCCACGATTGGCGACAAGTACGGTTTTGAACATTTTGCTAATCCCAAATCAACACATCAACCGGCGTTGGGTTATAGCCATTGCATGGGTTGTTTAATTGCGGGCAATTAGAAATGAGAACCAGAATATTCATCATCGCTTTCATTTCCACATATTTACCGGCGGCCGAAATACCATCTTCGAATGTGAGGCCACCATCGGGCGTTACCGGTACATTCATGAAGAAATTAATATTATGGGTAAGGTCACATTTTTGCAGACCATATTCAGGATGCTGCTGGATTGCCAGCAACCAGCTTGTCCGGCAAGAGTGCATATGTTTTTTCTCAAGCGCATAGCGCACAGTGTTTGATTCGGCTGCACATGCGCCACCAAGCGTGTCATGTCGCCCGCATGTATCGGCAGTGATTTCCAGCATCACATTGCCTTGGTCCGAGATAAGTTTGCTGCCGACGGTGAGATAGATATTGCCCTGCTCGCGGATTGTATCTTGCGCGCTATAATGCTCGGACGGGTCATCAGCATTATAAAATAATGTATCCGCCGCTTGATTGCCTTCATTATCACGAATCCGAAAGGTTTGCCCTTTTTTAACCTCTTTGAACCAATATGTGCCTGCCGGTAGGGTTGCCTGAAACACCGCATCTTTGCTGTCATATGTGCTTTCTCTAATCATTTTACGGTTCCCTTTCTGTCTTAAAATGACCCTTTCTGTCTTAGAATAAATTGGGGCTGCAAGCGTTAAAAAGCTCTGTATTTTGCAAGCCGCGCTGATTTTCGGGACGAAAATTGCGGCAATAATCATCTTCACGCACCGCATGAGATTGCCAGAACTGATATATAATTGGCTTTTTGGGATAATGGTCTGCTGGATTTAGAGGATGCGGGCACGTGTGGAATAAAACCAGCGTATCCATTTCAAAGCGCAAATCAATATAATCCCCTGCCTTTGAATTTTCTGGCTCAAAAGCCATATTGCCGTCCGCATCGGTAAAGACTTTGGAAAAGAAATTGAGATTCATCGGCATATCGCGGCTCGTCAAACCATATTTTGCCGCCTCAATCAAAAAGCAATCCTGCCCATTCATGGTGCGCTTATTGCGCCCTTCCTGATAGGTAACCTCGCCCCACCTATCCTGAACCATTTTTTCTGTGAGATTGCCACTTACCGTATCATGCCAGCCAATGCTATCTTCGGTGATTGAACAAAAAACCCGCCCCATATCGGAATATAGGCAATTCCCTTTAGTGAGTTTGAATGTGTGCTGGCATTTTAGCGTATCTGGCGCATTATAGCGTTCCAGCGTATTGGCTGGATTGAAAAATAGCATGCCCACATTGGCGTCGCCTTCTTTATCAATCAGGCGCAAGCTGATGCCGCGCCGCAGCGTAAAAGACCAATGCGCCCCGCCGGGCAAGCCATCTTCATAAAGCAGAGTTCCAAAATTATCTGACATAATATATTCCTTTCACACTCACTCAATCACCTTTGCGATATCCTCTTCCAATTCAGGGATAAGGGCAAGCCCTTCGGTTTGGCGGATTTTTTCTTTAATCGGATCGGCGGGGTCGAGTTGAACATCAAAAGTAATCCGCGCGCCCTGATTTTTAAGTTCATGCGCTTTACGTTCATTATATTCACGCCGTGCATGTTTATGTTGAGGCTCATCTTCAGGCGGCTTATCAAAAGCAATCACCCGCGTTCCGAGATAAAAGGCTTCGCGTAAATCATGGCTCACCATGAAAACCGTCATTTTGGTTTCCCACCATAAGTTGAGCATCAAATCATGAATGTCAGACCGAATGCCAGGGTCGAGCGCCCCGAAAGGTTCATCGAGCAATAAAATACGCGGTTTTTTTGCCAGCGCTTGCGCTACTGCCAAACGTTGTTGCATCCCTCCCGATAGCTGTTTTGGGTATTTATCGCGATGCTCTTTTAAGCCAACATTTTCCAATAAATGCTCGCTTTCCTCAAAAACCGCGCGCCGCGCCGCGCCAAATAGCCGCCCCGTCCAGCGCGCTTTTGCAAGCTCCAGCCCTAAGGCGACATTTTCCACTGCGGTAAGGTGCGGAAACACCGAATAGCGCTGAAACACCACCCCGCGATCCGGCTGCGGTTCATCCGGAAGGGGTTCATCATCGATTAAAATTGTGCCCTTTGTTGGCTTTTCCTGACTAAGCAGCATCCGCAAAAATGTCGATTTGCCACAGCCGGAAGGCCCCACGAGGGAGACAAAAGCATGTTCAGTAACCTCAAAGTTAATATCATTCAAGACCACCAGATCGCCATATTCTTTTGAGAGATTGCGGACGCGAATACTTGTCATGGACTTACACTCCATCCTCTGTAAACCAGGTGAAGAGACGGGCTTGCACCTGCCGCAACAGCCAATCAAAAGTAAACGCCAATAACGTAATCCATGCGACATAGGGTAAGATGACATCCATCGCCAGATAGCGCCTGACCAGAAAAATCCGATACCCTAGCCCGCTTTGCGCGGCAACCGCTTCGGCGGCAATCAGAAACAGCCATGCCGCCCCTAGTGACAAGCGCAAACTATCCAGCAATCGCGGCCAAATTTGCGGCAAGACCACGCGGGTACAAATCTGCCAGGTCGATGCCCCCAAAGTTTGCGCCTTAATTAATTGTTCGGACGGAATCTCACCAACCCGCAAGCTTATATCGCGGATGATAAAGGGGGTAATGCCGATAAATACCAGCATTATTTTCGAAAGCTCACCCAAGCCAAAGATAATAAACAGAATCGGCAAAACGGCGAGCGGCGGTATCATTGATAAAAATGCCATAAACGAGCCCAATGTTGCGCGCATGAGCGGCAATAAGCCAATCATCACCCCAAAAAACGCGCCGAATATAGTCGCGAGGGCAATCCCGCCCAGCAAGCGCAACAGGCTGCTATATGTATCTGTCCAGAGCAGATAATTGCCGGTGCGCTTATCGGGCAAAAACGCCATCCGTTCAATCGCATTGCCGATGGATTGAAAAGAAGGCAATAGCTTATCATTTGGATTTTCCGCCAAACGAATTTCTGACCCAATCAGATAAGCTGCCACCAAAATAATGAAAGGCAATGCGGCAAGGATGAAACGACTACCGCGAACGGGATGCTTATTGATAAATCGTGCCATAGCTATCTCACTCAAATGCCGCTTGCCGCTTTCACCAGCCTCTGCTTATAGATGGTTACAGATCGCCATCCGCCGCCATGTCCATATAAGTCGAATCAAAGCGGAATTTGACATTTCCCTTATCGCCCATAGTTGACCCATCGGCAAAACCAATCCCGACAACATCCGCATTTGGCGCGCCATCACCCAGCAGACCATGATTGAACAGGAAGTTACGGACATTATCCATTGTTACTTTTAAGTCTTTGGAGGTGCTGAATTTGGCAGCATCTTTTGCTCGATAGAACATTTTTGTCGATGCCAGCTGCATGTCATAACCTTTCAAATCGGTGCCGGAGGCCTCACCCATCGCGGCGCGTGCCGCTTTGCCTTGCGCTGTATTTGATGCCATAATCGCCATGGTTTCATACCATGCGCCCGCCAAAGCCTTACCAAATGCCGGATTATCTTTGAGGGTTTGCGTGTTCACCACAGTTAAATCAATAATCTCACCGGCAATGTCGGAACTATCAAATACGCTGGTTGCGTTTGGTTGCGCCAGAATTTCTGCAACCAGTGGATTCCAAGTTACAACCGCCGTCACATCCGAAGTTTGATAGGCGGCAATCATATCAGCATCGGAAGTGTTCACAACCGTTACATCTTTTTCCGATTTACCGATTTTCTCAAGCGCCCGCGCCAATAAATAATGCGACACGGAAAGCTCAACCAAATTAACTTTTTGACCAAGCACATCTTTCACTTTTTTGCCATTTTTGAGGATTAAAGCATCATTGCCATTGGAAAAATCACCGATGAGCAAGGCGGTGGTATCGACGCCGCCGACAGAGGGAATCGCCAAAGTGTCCATTTGGGTTGCGGTGACACCATCAAACGCCCCGGCCGTATATTGATTGATCGATTCGATATAATCGTTAAACTGCACCACTTCAATCGTGATTCCATATTTATCCGCCCATTTTTTGACGATACCATTATCGGCCGCCCAGCCCCATGGCATCCAGCCAACATAAATCGACCATGCGAGCTTAAAATCGGTCTTTTGGTCTGCCCGTGTTTCGGTTGCCAGACTTGTAAACCCAAACGCGACAAGCGCGCATATGGCGATAAATTTTTTGAAAAATTGTTTTGTCATATCAATACCCTAACTGTTTTTAGAACCTT
This sequence comes from Parvibaculaceae bacterium, assembly GCA_965199285.1. Classification (GTDB taxonomy): domain Bacteria; phylum Pseudomonadota; class Alphaproteobacteria; order RS24; family RS24; genus CBDDGJ01. The sequence continues at coordinate 1,034,527 of OZ240687.1, forward strand.
CCGGTTCTGACTATGGTTAACGCTTTGGGCTTGACTTGGATGGAAGAGATAACCGCCAAAAGAGCAAAGCCCGTAAGCTCGATCTCCCGGGCTTTTATCCCTCCGTGTACCTTTGAAATTAAATCTCGTGAAATTAATTTATGGAATTAATTTCTCAGGCTGTAACTCTCGGACCAGACATCTTAAGACTTAAAGACCGGAACCCTAGTCACAAATTAACGTCACTATGCGTAGCACAATATCTCACACCATGCAAGTGATATTGACTTTTTTACAATTTAAATAGACGCGCGCCTGCACTTACTGGTCTTATTGTTTACAGTTCAGGTAGTGCGTGTTTTGGTATCTGGAACGAATATCGAACAGTTTCATCCACAGGCAAATATTTATTGCTTTCACCTGCCTCTGGCATAATAAAAGGAACAGGGATAGAGTTATTTAGGGGTGGTGGAAAGGCAGGACATTATGGGACAAGAAACAGATAAAGATAAGGCACTGGCGGCGGCGCTTGCGCAAATTGAGAAGAATTACGGCAAGGGCTCGGTTATGAAGCTGGGCAGTGGCGAGCAAGAGATTGTACCAATTGAAGCGATTTCCACTGGCTCACTTGGGCTGGATATTGCGCTTGGGATTGGCGGTCTGCCGAAAGGGCGGATTATCGAGATTTACGGACCTGAAAGCTCCGGCAAAACGACATTAGCCCTGCATACAGTCGCGGAAGCGCAAAAAGTCGGCGGCATTTGTGGTTTTATTGATGCTGAACATGCGCTTGATCCGGCTTATGCCAAAAAGCTCGGGGTTGATTTGGAAGAGCTGCTTATCTCTCAGCCTGATAATGGCGAGCAAGCGCTTGAAATTGCTGATACGCTGGTGCGTTCGGCGGCGGTTGATGTATTGGTGATTGACTCGGTGGCGGCGCTTACCCCCAAAGCCGAACTTGAAGGCGATATGGGCGATAGCTTACCGGGCTTGCAAGCGCGCCTGATGAGCCAAGCGCTGCGCAAACTTACCGGTTCCATTTCACGCTCAAATACAATGGTGATTTTCATCAATCAAATCCGGATGAAAATCGGGGTGATGTTTGGTAGCCCCGAAACCACAACCGGCGGTAATGCGCTGAAATTTTACGCCTCTTGCCGGCTTGATATTCGCCGCATTGGGGCGCTTAAAGATAAGGATGAAATTATTGGCAATCAAACCAAAGTAAAAGTGGTGAAGAACAAAGTTGCGCCGCCTTTCCGGGTGGTTGAATTTGATATTCTCTATGGCGAAGGCATCTCAAAAATGGGCGAGCTGATTGATCTTGGCGTTACCGCCGGCATTGTTGATAAATCTGGTGCTTGGTATAGCTATGGCGATCAACGGATCGGGCAGGGTAAGGAAAAGACACGTACATTCCTGCGCGAGAACCCTGATATTGCAAATGAGATTGAAACAAAAATTCGCTCCGATGCCGGCTTATTTGCTGAAAAATTAATTGATGAAAACCCCAATGAAGGGGATATGGATGATGATGAAGAGACAAAAGCCGATGCCCCACTTTCTCAATCAGCTGAATAAATAAAAGCTCATAATTTCAAAAATTTAGGATTTTATCCCGCGTGCACCGGGTGCGGGTGGGGTTTCCGGTGCGCCGGCGAAACATTGCGCCTTGCTCATCCAATCGGTTGCAATCTCACCTGTAACCGTAAGCGCTGTATCGGCAATATTGCGGGTTTGCGTCACCACTTGGCAAAATTCTTCCGCCAAACCTCCAATCATCTCGGTTTCGGAAATCTCACCAAATTCCCACACCGCGCCAGACGGGGCGGTGAGCCGAACATAAGGCATCTCACCGGGCGGCTGCATTTTGCGGGTTGCGTAAGTCCAGCTATAAGTGTTCACCCCCAGCACCACAATATTTTTAATCCGGTCAGCATTTTTCCGAACCACGCCGAGATGATCATAAACTTCCTGCCCATGCGCCCATGTTTCCATCAGCCGTGCGGTGATTGAGCTACGCGCCGACATATCCGGCCCTGCCCATTTGAGCCGTTGCTTGGGGTCAACCTGTTCAAACCGATTTGAAAATTCAAGATAAAAGGCGCGCCATGTTTCGAGCAGCTCTTGCCCGTTAAGCCCCTTAATCCATTTGCGTTCAAAAGGTTTGAGAGAGCCACCTTTAACATCGCGCATCACATCAGACAAAAATGTCATGAAACTATCTTCATCAACATATGATTCATTTGCCGCCCAATTCCACATATGTAAATGCTCCAGCACATCATTGAGCGTCCAATCCTTAAAGGCGGTTTTTTCATCGAAGCGTGCATCCGGCAGGTTTTTTAATAACTCATAAAGGGCATCCGACTCTTCACGAAAATCTATGGCTTGTTGCATTATTCTGTTTCCTTATCATGGGCTTCAATTTCTATGATTAAATCATCCGCGCTTACTTGTTGATCGGCAGTGATAAACACATGCTTCACCGTGCCATCGGCGGCGGCCAGAATTTCATGTTGCATTTTCATCGCCTCAATAATTGCCAAGCGCGCGCCTTGTTCAACCTTATCGCCATCTTTAACAAACACATCAATCACCCGCCCATGTAAAGGTGCAAGCACACGGCCGCCACTGCCTACTTCTTCTCCATCGCCCAAAACATTTAGCAAATTGCGGCTTTGCCAATTTTTGCCCGCAAGCGATATAAAGAGCTGCCCCTCTTGCATCTTATAAATAGCGACCATTTTACGACCATTGACGGCAAGTGTCGCTTGATTATCCTGTTGCGTCAGCACCTCTACACGCACCTCATCTTCGCCACAGATAATGTGATATTGTTCTGTATCCTTATAATTTACGGTAAGCGAAAATTCGGCATCGCCAATAATGAGCTTATAGGGTTTTTGATGGTTGATCTGAGTTGTGAAATTAAGCAAGGCAGAGGCATTATGAATTGTTTTTTTCTGCATGGCGGTGCGGTCAGATAAGAAATGCAAAACCGCCATTGCCGCCGCATCTTCGGTTTGGGGTATGGCAGCTATGATGCCGCTCTCGCCAAATTCTTCAGCAATAAATGCAGTGGTGGCTTCGCCTTCAATAAAGCGCGCGCGGCGCAAACAATCGATCAAAAAATCGCGATTATTTCTTACCCCAAATAGAGCCGTATTTTCGAGACCTGCAATCAGTCGCGTACGGGCAATATCACGATTTTCACCATAGGCGATGATTTTTGCCAACATCGGGTCATAAAAAGGTGAAACCTCTTGGCCGGTTTCAATACCAGCATCATAGCGCACGCCCTCCATCATGGCGGGTTGCCAAAGCGCGATTTTGCCGGTTGCCGGTAAAAATTCATTTTCCGGGTCTTCCGCATAAAGGCGAATTTCAATCGCATGGCCGGTAAGGTTTATATCATCTTGCGACAGACCTAATGCCTCGCCTTGCGCGACTTTAATTTGCAGCGCCACCAAATCAAGACCGGTAATTTCTTCCGTGACCGGATGCTCGACCTGCAAGCGCGTGTTCATTTCAAGAAAATAAAATCCGCCATCCTGATCGAGCAAAAATTCAACCGTTCCCGCGCCGCGATAATGAATCGCTTGCGCTGCCTCAACCGCCGCCGCGCCCATTTTGGCACGCAAATCTTCCGTCATCACCGGACAAGGCGCTTCTTCAATGACTTTTTGATGCCGCCTTTGTACCGAGCAATCGCGCTCGCCCAAATGCACCGCTGTGCCATGCGTATCGGCAAACACCTGAAATTCAACATGGCGCGGTTCAATGATGGCTTTTTCCAAAATCAACTCGCCAGAACCAAACGCATTTTCAGCTTCCGAACGCGCGGTTTCAATCGCATTGGGCAAATCTTTTTTATCATGCACCAGCCGCATACCGCGCCCGCCGCCACCCGCCACAGCTTTCACCATAAGCGGGAAGCCTATATCTTTACTTTTGGCAAGCAGCACCTTATCGCTTTGGTCTTCACCTTCATAACCCGGCACACAAGGAACGCCCGCTTCAATCATCCGGCGTTTGGCTTCCGCCTTATTGCCCATGAGATTAATCGCATCGGCGGTGGGGCCAATAAAAATGAACCCTGCCGCTTCGACAGCATTTGCAAAATCTGCATTTTCTGACAAAAACCCATAACCCGGATGGATGGCATCGGCATTTGTATCTTGCGCGGCTTTGATAATATTTTCAGCCACCAGATAAGACTCGCCAACCGGTGCCGCACCAATGCAGACAGCTTCATCCGCAAAGGTGACATGCGGCGCATGCGCATCAGCATCCGAATAAACAGCGACGGTTTTAATTCCCAAATCATGCGCGGTGCGGATGACGCGGACGGCAATTTCCCCCCGATTGGCAATCAGTATTTTACTTATTCGTTTCATGATGAATCTCTCACTCTTATCTCTTATATTGGCTTATCTCTTATTCTGGCATCCAATTTGGTTTGCGCTTTTCAATAAAAGAAGCAACCCCCTCGCGCCCTTCATCTCCCAACATGCATTCGGCAAAACCTTGCGCGGCAAAATCCAACAACTCATGGCGGGGCATGGTGCGGGTTGCCAAGACAATTTTTTTAGTCACTGCATTTGCATGGCGGGCGCATTTCATCACCCCGTTTCGTATGTCTGCTTCAATGCTCTCGGCAGTTTCCATATCATCGGCGATAAAATCCGCCAGCCCCATTCTTACAGCCTCAGCGCCATCAAAGCGCGCGGCGGTGAGCATCAGTCTGCGGGCGTGGGAAAGCCCTATGCGCCCGACCACAAAAGCGGCGATTTGCGCCGGCACAATCCCAATCGAGGTTTCGGTAAGGGCAAATTTTGCATCCCGCGTCACAATCACCACATCGCCCGCGCACGCTATGCCCATGCCGCCTGCCATTGCCGCCCCATGCACAAGCATAATCACTGGAAAAGGTAAGCCTTCAATCAGCTCAAACAAATCGCCTGCATCGCGATTGGCGGCGGCAATATCGGCATGGCTTTGCCCGCCCTGCATAATCGATTGAAAGCCCTTAATATCACCGCCGGCGCAAAACACATCGCCGCGCCCGCGCATCGTCATGCCGCGAATGGATGAATCTTCTTGCGCTGTCAATAGCGCGGCACGCAATTCATCAACCAATTCTTGCGACATTGCATTGCGCGCATCGGGGCGGTCCAGCCATAAGGTGAGCCAGCCATTTATCAATTCGGTTTCAATATATGCCATTATATCTCCCAAACCGCTTAAGCTACATCCGCGCCACGCCAAACGCATTTGGCTGCAATTCGCGGTGCTTGGCTTCCCATAGGGTTTGCAAAATAAAGCCCAGCACATTGCGGGTATCACGCGGATCAATAATGCCTTGATCGAGCATCCGGCCAGAAGAGTAAAACGCATCTGTTTGCTTATCAAAATACGCTTCGATCGCATCTCTTTGTTGTTTAAGTGCCTTTTTATCGACTTTCGTACCACGCCGTTTCGCGCCCACAATCGCCACTTGTTCCATAGTTGACGCGGCCTGTTCGCCGCCCATCACGCCGCTGGTTGAAGCAGGCCAAGAAAACAGAAAATCCGGATCATAACCCAAGCCCGCCATGCCATAATTGCCCGCCCCGTAAGAGCCGCCAACATAGAATGTAAGTTTTGGAACCCGCACATTGGATACGGCTTGAATCATTTTCGCGCCTGCCTTTATCATGCCCGCGCGTTCATAATCCGTGCCGACCATATAGCCAGTAATATTATTGAGAAACACAAGCGGGATATTTGCCTGATCGCAAAGCTGAATAAAATGCGTTGCCTTGCCTGCATCAGCGGGATCCATCGGCCCATTATTGCCGAGAATACCAACCGCATGACCAAATATTTTGGCCTGAATACAGACCATATTGGTGCCATAGCGCGATTTGAAATCGAGCATATCGCTATCATCGACAAGCCGCGCGATTAATTCACGCGCATCATAGGGAATTTTATAATCGGCCGGAACCAGCCCCAAAATTTCTTGTACGTCATAGCGGGGGGGCAGAAAATCATCTTGCGGCGGTGCGGGAAGCGTGTCGTTCCAGCCCAAACGCCCCATCGCATCGCGGATTTGTAAAATCCCCTCGCGATCATCTTCGGCTAAATATTCTATCAGACCCGTGACACTGGCATGCATTTCCGTGCCACCCAGCTCGCGCTCATCCGCCACTTCGCCAGTTGCCGCCTGCACCAGTGCCGCCCCGCCAAGCGCAGCCATGCCATTATGTTTCACCCCGACATTATAATCGGACATGCCTATCATATAAGCACCACCGGCGGTGGAAGGGCCGTGTAATACGGTCATGGTCGGCAGGCCAGCCGCGCTTAGTTTGGCAAGCATATTAAATATTTTACCGCCCTGCGCCCAACCTTCAGCCTTATATTTCATCAAATTCGCGCCCGCGCTTTCCACCAAATGCACAAAAGGCAGTTTTTGTTTGAGGGCGATTTTCAAAATTTCCACCCCCTTTAGAAAGGTAAGGTCACACGCCGCCCCTGCCGCAATGCCGCTATCATCGACATAAACCGCACAGCGTACACCATTTACGAAACCAATGCCGCCAATCACGCTCGCACCCGGAAGCGATGTCTCCCGATTGGGGTCATCAACCATGAAACTTGCCATATTAAAAAGCTCTAAAAACGGCATACCCGGATCGAGCAAATGCGCCAGCCTATCGCGCGGTGTTAGCTGGCCGCGTTCTTCGAAACGGGGGCGGCGTTTTTCTGAAGCGGCGCGTGCGCGCTCTTGCAATTCATGCAAAACCGCCAGCTTTGCGAGCTGGTCTTTCCGGTTCTGCGTATAGCCTTCTGAATTTATATTGAGCTTTGAGTGAAATATCGCCATGTCATTACCCTTCTAATTTTTGTTTAAGTTCCTGCGGTACGGGAATTGGATAATCCAGTAAAATTTGCGCATAGGCCTTGCCTTGCGGGTCATTGCGTAAAGAGGCAATGCCGCCACCGCCCAAAGCATCATGCATAACAAAATTAATCGCGTGACTGGCAGGCAGATAATAGCGGTCAATCGCGCTATCTGGTTCCATGAAATGCGCGAAATGCGCCGCCACCTTATCCGTATCCAAAGCCGCCCATATATAAGGTAAATATTCGGCAGACCGCGCAATAATGCCAATATTGGATTTATTACCCTTATCACCAGAGCGCCCCCACGCCAATTTATAAAGTGGCACTTCGGCAGGGCAAGGCTCATCCACCGCTGCTGGCGGTGATGGCGCAGCAAGCGCATCAGATATTACTCCCTTTGCCTCTGCAAAAGCAATTTCTTGCCCGCCAAGCGAGACCCGAATATCAATTTCCGATTTCGGAATAAGGAAGGAAAACAAGCGCACAAGCGGTGAAGGCTTGGCGCGCGAGCCCGCAAAAATCGATAGACCCGGAGGGGTTGCCAATGCCAGCCCCGTTGCCTCTTTCAACATAAAGGCAAGGGCTTTTTGATCCTGATGTTTCGCCGCAAATTTTAGCACCACTTCACGCGCGGCGACATTATCTTTACCATACTGACTATCAGCGCCCAATATTTCAATGCTGGTCTCTTCAAAATCAGCAATATTATGTTGACGAAAATAGTCGCGACACCGCGCAAATAGAGCATTGGCAAAATGGCGCGCTTTGGCGGCTGCATCCACCCCGATAAAGCTCATTAATGTGCCGGCCCGAAAGCCATCAAAATAAGTTGTACTAACTTTATAATTTTCTGATGCAGGGCGGCCGGTTGTGCCACTTACGGCAACACGATTTTCTCCTATTTGCGCGATTTTCGTGGTCGCAAAATTGCAAATCACATCGGGCAACATATAGGCTTGCGGATCGCCAATCTCATAGAGCATTTGTTCGGACACAGTGCCAATATTCACAATCCCGCCAGTATTTTCGGGCTTGGTGCAGATGAAATCACCGGTTTTTGACATTTCAACAATCGGGTAGCCAATATTGATAATCCCCTCCCCGACCTCATGCCAATCGGTGAAATTGCCGCCGGTTGCTTGTGGCCCACATTCAATAATATGTCCAGCAAGCGAGCCACCCGCTAGCTTGTCCCACTCATCGGGTTGCCAATCAAAGGCATGAATACAAGCGCCCAGTGTCACCGCACTATCAACCGAGCGGCCAGTAATCACAATATCCGCTCCTGCCCGCAACGCCGCCGCGACCGGAAACCCACCCAAATAGGCATTGGCGCTGGCAATTTGATCGAGCGGCGGAAAGTCTTCCCCATTAAACATTTCTTGATAGCGACCAGAAAGCGCTTGCTTGTGCGGTAATAAATCATCCCCCTCAATAATCGCGACTTTCAGATTAACGCCCTGTTCCGCCAGCGCCGCCTCGACAGCCGCACCACAAGCGGCTGGATTAACCCCGCCCGCATTGGCGAGAATCTTAACCCGCTTACGGGCAATCTCTTTCGCATGTGGCTTTATAACACCCGTCACAAAATCAGTAGCATAACCCATTTCCGGATTGGCCGCCCGCGCGCGTGCCATAATTGACATGGTGATTTCGGCCAGATAATCATAGACAATATAATCCAAATCGCCGGCTGCCAGAAGCTGCGGTGTCGCCATCATCGACTCACCCCAAAAGCCACTCGCGCCCGCAATCTTTATGATTTTATCCATATTATTCCCCGCTTTATCGCTTCGCCTATTTATCTCTTATGACCTCATATACAGAACGAACGTTCTTCTTGTAAAGTGGTAATTTTACTTTTATAAGATATTTATTGTGGACGTTAAATCAGCACAAATAGAGCGCCGTGTAAAGCGGCAGAATGCGGCAACGGCACGCGCGCATCTTGTCGAGGCGACAATCAAATGCCTCAATAAATATGGCTATTCGGAAACCACGATTAACCGTATTCAAAAAGAGGCAGGGATTTCACGCGGGGCGCTGACGCATCATTTTCCGAATAAGGAAGATTTAATTGTCGCGACCATCGCGCAATTATTAAGCGTCACTTTGCGCCCCGCCCTGCCCAGCAAGAAAACGCGCCGCACCGATATTCATGCCGATATTCATTATATCGCCACCACCCATACACGGTCTTTTTTAGGGCATGCGCTGGTCGAAGTTCTGGTTGCCATTCGTACCGATAAGACTTTGCACTTACGGGTGCAAGCGGAGCTTCAAAAATGGAATGATGACATAGATAAAGCGATTTTGGGCTATTATAAATCGACCCATCATGATGATGAAGATGTCATTTTACTATGGACGATTGCGCGGACATTTTTGCGCGGGCTGGTTTTGCAGGAAGGTTTTACCCCCGACCGCGACAGAATTGAAAAAATTATTCGTAGGTTCTCGGAATTGTTAGAGCCACATTTACAACGCCGTAGACAGGAGTAACTCTAATGTTTAACCCTTATATGAATGAAACCCGGCAGGCATTTCACGATACAATCAAGCGCTTTATGGAAACCGAGATTTGGGACGAGGTCGATGATTGGGAGGAGGCTGGTCACTATCCACCAGAGCTTAATCAAAAAGTTTGTGGGCTTGGAATTTTCGGATTTGATATTCCAGAACAATATGGCGGTTTGGGTTTTAACGATCAGCATATGCGCAAAGCAGCCTATATGGAAATGGGGCGCGCTGCGGCGGGGGGAACCTTTGCCAGCATTGGCGCGCGGTCGATTATGTTAAAGCCGCTCACCGAGCTTGCCAATGATACAATTAAAGCATATGCCCTGCCCGCCCTGTTGTCAGGTGAAAAAGCGGGCGCATTGGGAATTACCGAGCCAGGTGGCGGTTCGGATGTGGCGGCGATGAAAACCATCGCCCGCAAAGAGGGTAATGAATGGGTCTTAAACGGGCAAAAAATGTTCATCACTGGCGGCATGCAGGCAGATTATTTTGTGATCGGCGCGCGCACTGCCGATGCCGGTCTTAAAGGCATTTCGCTATTTTTTGTGGATGCTGATATGCCAGGCTTCTCGCGCACGCCGATAGAGCGCAAAATGGGCTGGTGGGCATCGGATACGGCAGTGCTTTATTTTGATGATTGCCGCATCCCAGCCGATCGCCTAATGGGGCAGGAAAATAATGGCTTTATCGCGATTATGGAAAATTTCAATTATGAACGCTATATGATGGGGGCGCAAATGCTAGGCATGTCAATGCGGTGCTATGAGGAATGTGTTGCTTATGCGCGCACCCGCCAAACATTCGGGCAACCATTGATCCAGCATCAGGTGATCCGACATAAATTATCAGAAATGAGTGCGCGGATCGATGCGATGGAGGCGCTCTTAAACCAGCTCGCCGAAAACATTAATCAGGGTGATATGCCGGTTGCCGAAATCAGCAAGCTGAAATTTTTCTGCTCACAAAATCTGGAATGGATTGCCAGTCAAGCAGTACAGATTTTGGGCGGTGCTGGTTATTTGCGCGGCAATGCGGTTGAACGAATTTATCGGGATGTGAAAGTGATGGCGATTGGCGGCGGCAGTGAAGAAATTATGAAAGACCTCGCCTCCCGCCAATTGGGGTTGTAAGGATTTTGACGCAATTAAGAATAACGAATATTATATGAGAAACAATAAGGAAAAGTGTTTTTATATCTTCCTCGATGAAGGAGGAAATTTTGATTTCTCAAAAACGGAACGAAATTTTTTACATTAACGGCCATCACAACAAAACGCCCTTTTATTTTATACGACGCATTTGACAATTATAAATATGATTTAATTGAACAGAAATATGAGAAGGAATTTTTCCATTGCAGCCATGACAATAAATATGTCAGAAATAAAATATTCTCACTTATAGCCAACCAGAAGAGTGCAACTCTCCGTATAGATAGCATTATTGTTGAAAAAGGAAAAACCGAACCCGCGCTACAATCGCCAAGCCGTTTTTACCCCGAAATGCTTGGCCATCTTCTACGTTATGTGATTAACAATACGAATATGGGGGATATTGATAGATGGATTATTATTACTGATAATATTCCTGTAGCTAAAAAGAAAAAAGCGATTGAAAAGGCAATCAAGCAGACTCTTGCAAAAATGCTGCCTGACAATTGTAATTATAGCGTTTTTCACCATTCGTCGCGGGCGCATTTCGGATTACAAATAGCAGATTATTGTAATTGGGCCATCTTTAGAAAATGGGAACGAGGTGATGAACAGTATTGGGGAGATATTACCACAGTCATTAATAGTGAATTTGATATATTCCGATCAGAAACAAATTCCTATTATTAGAGAAAATGAAGCGTATTTTCTTGAAAAATGACCCTCCTAACTACTTCAAAAAAGAAGAAAGTCCCTTGGACTTTTATCATTAGGAGGGTACCTTTTAAGAAATATCATTAAGATGATAATTTTCGCAAAATATCATTAATAAAGCTATTTTTCAAGAATATTAAATTAATATTTTACGATTTGATTTAGATGACGGCACTGTAACTTACTCATCAAGCATGAGAGTTTCCCCGATTTTAAAAGCAGTTTGTCACAAATAGTAACAAACTGTTATTTGTTATTGCTCATATTTTTCTGTAAAAAGTAAGTTAGTGGGATTTAAGTGGGCAGAATATTTAGCGAAAATATATTCCCAAAATTGAGTTTCATGCATAATTATAACAATACAGAATTAATAAAGATAGACGATTAGAAAGATCATGACTGTTTTTGATACAACTGCAAGCTTAATGGCTGCAAATTCAATAGAGGAGCAATCTGCTTTTGATGAAGCAGATTTGTCTCTTTCTATTGCAGGTCGTTCTATTCAAATGGCTGATCCATGTGTTTTGGATGCCGGATCGTATCAGTATAGTTTGGCGGCGGCCTTTGAATGTCAGGGCATTGGGGTGCATTGCGCGGCGATTGTGACAATGCGCGTACACCCTGTACCGGCTGGTCATGGCATTATATTTGTACGGACAGATTTGGTTGCGGATGGTCTTTCGGTAGAAGAAGCCTCTATCCCCGCCCTTTATGATCATGTGAGCGATGCAACGCTGTGCACAAAAATCAGTAATGCTGATGGTGTCTCTGTCGCCACGGTTGAGCATTTAATGGCCGCCTTTAATGGGTTGGGTATTGATAATGCGCTTATCGAGGTTGATGCAGAAGAGCTACCGATTATGGATGGCAGTTCGCTTGCTTTTGTAAACTTGATCAAACAGGCTGGTATTCTTAAGCAAATAGATACGAAACCCCAAATCCGCATTTTGAAGCCCATACGGGTTGCGCGGGGGGATGCCTATTGTGAATTATTGCCGTCTGAACAACGCGTTTTTGATGTTGAGATTGATTTTGAAAATAATGTGATTGGTCGTCAATCTTACAGTTTTAATCTGGATCGTGATGGTCTGACCGATGCAGTCGCTGAGGCGCGTACATTTTGCCTTGAGAGCGATGTTGAAAAGATGCACAAAATTGGTCTTGGTAAAGGTGGTTCGCTTGATAATGCGGTGATTGTGTCTGATGATCAGGTGCTTAATGAAGATGGTTTTCGGGGTGCAGATGAATGTGTGCGGCATAAATTGCTCGACGCGATTGGTGATTTACACCTTGCCGGTGGCATGATTATTGGTGCTTATCGCGGTTATAAAGCCGGTCACGCCCTGCATAATCAGTTATTGCGTAGCCTCTTTGCGCAACCAGATGTTTTTGAGATTGTCAATACAATACCAAACCGGGCAATCCCAAGCCGGTTTGCGGCAGAATAAGCGGCTATCCACGTTTTTTATATATTTTCTTGATTCTACCATTGGCGTAGCACTGGCAATCGGTTAAACATAAAACTCAAGAATTTGTGAGAGGCATAATGCGATTGCGACTTATAGGGCTGATTCTATGTACCGGTATGTTAACAGCTTGTGGCGGCGATAAAGAAGTTGAGCTGGAATATGTCGAAACACCGGTTGAAGTGCTTTATCATAATGCAATAGAGGCGCTAGAGAAGGAAGATTATTTTCGTGCCGCCCCGCTTTTTGACGAGGTTGAACGGCAGCACCCCTATTCCGCTTGGGCGCGCCGGGCAATGGTGATGTCATCCTATAGCTATTATTTGCAAAACAGCTATGATGAAACGATTTTGACAGGAAAGCGGTTTTTATCGCTTTATCCGGGCAACAGCCAAGCGCCTTATGTTCAATATTTGATTGCCCAATCCTATTATGAACAAATCTCTGATGTATCGCGCGATCAAAAAACCACCGAACTTGCGCGCGCCGCCTTTATTGAGCTTGTGCGCCGTTACCCTGACAGTGATTATGCCCGCGATGCACGCCTAAAGCTCGACCTTACGGCTGATAATCTGGCCGGCAAGGAAATGGAAATTGGTCGCTATTATCTCAATCGTGGTGGTTATATTGCGGCCGCAAAACGGTTTTCGAACGTGATTAAAAACTATCAAACAACCAGCCATGTGCCGGAAGCTCTGCATCGGTTAGTGGAGGTTTATATCAGCCTCGGCGTGGTTGCTGAGGCGCAAACGGCGGCCGCCATTTTGGGGCATAATTATCCCAATAATCAATGGTATGAGGATAGTTATCGCCTGCTCACGGGGCAAGAAATTGAGCCTGAAATTCATGAAGACTCTTGGCTTAACAAGGTCTGGAATTGGGTTTCATAAGGTGGGAAGAAAGTCATGCTGACTGAGCTTTCCATTCGCAATATTGTTCTGATTGAGAAACTTTCCTTAAGCTGGAAGACGGGATTATGTGTGCTGACCGGCGAAACAGGGGCGGGAAAATCTATCCTGCTTGATGCTTTGGGTTTGGCAACCGGGGCGCGCGGCGATGCTGGTTTGGTACGCCACGGCGCAAACCAAGGCAGTGTCACGGCGGTTTTTGAAATCACCGAAGATTCAGAAGTCTGGGCGCTTTTATCTGAAAATGAAATAGAGCCCGAGCCGACGCTGATTTTGCGGCGCGTCCAAAATGCAGATGGTCGTAGCCGCGCTTTTTGCAATGATCAAGCGATTAGCGCGCAATTATTGCGCAAGATTGGCAATGCGGTTTTGGAAATTCACGGCCAGCATGAAACCCTATCGCTTGCTGATTCTGAGAAGCAGCTTTTGATGCTTGATAGCTATGCTGATCTTTTGGCTGACCGCACGGCGCTGGTACAACTTTACGAGGCGCGGCAAAGCGCGCGGGCGGATTTGGTGGATTTTGAGCGTGACTTAGAAAAAGCTGAAGCCGAGGCCGATTATATCGCAAATGCTTTATCAGAGCTCAAAGAGCTTGCCCCGCAAGCCGGTGAAGAAGATGAGCTGGCACAAGAGCGCGCCATCTTGTTGAATAGTGATAAGATTTTCTCCTGCATCCAATCGGCGCTCACGCTGTTACAAGATAATGAGCAGATGGTGCAAATCATTCGCCATATTGAGCGGGCAAATGACTATGCGCAATCGGCTTTTGCCGAAACGCTTGAGGGGTTGGAGCGCGCCTTGGCAGAATTTACCGAAGCGGAAAATAGCGTGCAGGCATTGCAGCAAAAATTTCAGCATGACCCGGAGCGATTATCGCAAGTTGAAGATAGGCTATTTGCTTTGCGCGGGCTTGCGCGCAAGCATAATGTGATGGTTGATGAGCTGCCGCGCGTGCTTACTGATTTACAACAAAAAGCGGCACAGATAAGCGATAGCGGCGCGCATCTTGCAAAATTAAAAGAGGCGGTGGCGGTTGCAGATGCTGCTTATCAAGATAAAGCGGTGGCGCTTTCTAAAGCGCGACAAAAAGCTGCCACACGTTTGGATGGAACGGTGAATGCCGAACTGCCTGCCCTTAAACTTGATGGCGGGCATTTTATCACCCGCATTGAGACGCGGGCGCAAGGCAATGCAACGGGCATTGATGGGCTGGTGTTTGAGGTGCAAACCAATCCGGGAGTGCCAGCAGCGCCGCTTTCAAAAATTGCATCGGGCGGCGAATTGGCGCGGTTTATGCTGGCGCTTAAAGTCGCTCTACACCATAAAGAGGGTTCTGGCGCGAGTCTGATTTTTGATGAGGTTGATGCCGGCGTTGGGGGCGCTGTTGCGGCGGCAGTGGGGCAACGCTTACATGATTTATCGCGCCATCAACAAATATTAGTGGTGACCCATTCGCCGCAATTAGCAGCAAAAGGTGACCAGCATTGGTATGTCGCCAAAACCACGAATGCGGATGCCGTGATAAGCGATGTGATTGAGCTCGATGAAGAGGCGCGGATAGAAGAAATTGCGCGCATGCTATCAGGTACGAAAATCACTGATGATGCACGCGCCGCGGCGCGTGCTCTATCGGCATGACAAAGGGTGAGGCAAAAAAACGCTGGGATGCGCTTGCCGCCCAAATTCGCGACTATGATAAAGCCTATTATCAAGAGGATGCGCCATTGGTTACGGATGCGGAATATGATGCCTTGCGCCAACAGCTTGAAGCGCTGGAACGCGAATTTCCACACCTCAAAAGTGCAGATAGTCCGACCCAGACGGTTGGCGCTACCCCCGCGCAAGGCTTTCGCAAAGTCATCCATAGCGTGCCAATGCTATCGCTTGGCAATGCGTTTGATGAAACCGATGTCGCTGATTTTTTGAGCCGCATCCAGCGTTTTTTGAACCTTGCCGAAGATGAGATGATTGCGATAACCGCCGAGCCAAAAATTGATGGTCTATCGGCAAGCCTGCGCTATGAAAAAGGTGTATTTGTGCAAGGTGCAACGCGTGGCGATGGGCAGCAGGGCGAAGATATTACCGCCAATTTGCGGGTGATTGATGATATTCCGCAACGCTTGCCGGAAGACGTGCCGGATATTGTCGAGATTCGCGGCGAGATTTATATGCGGCATGAGGATTTTGCCGCTCTTAACCAGCTTCAAGAACAAGCGGGCGGCAAAATATTTGCCAATCCGCGCAATGCGGCGGCTGGCAGTTTACGCCAGCTTGATGCCAGCATCACTGCCGCGCGTCCTTTGCGATTTTTTGCTTATGCATGGGGGGAAATGTCGCACCTACCCGCCCAAACGCAAGCTCAAATGATTGAGATTTTTGCTCGCTGGGGGTTCCAAACCAATCCGCATTTTAAGTGCGCTGATAATCTTGCTGATATGATGGCGCATTACCAAATGATTGAAGAAAAGCGGGCGGCGCTTGGCTATGATATTGATGGCATGGTTTATAAAATTGACCGGTTTGATTGGCAAGACCGGCTTGGCTTTGTGGCACGTGCGCCGCGTTGGGCGATTGCCCATAAATTTGCGGCCGAAAAAGCGCAAACCCAGATTTTGGATATTGATATCCAAGTCGGGCGCACGGGCGCGCTCACGCCAGTTGCGAAACTTAAACCCGTAACAGTTGGCGGCGTGGTGGTCTCCAATGCGACGCTTCATAATGAGGATGAGATTATCCGCAAAGATGTACGGATTGGTGACCATGTCATCATCCAACGGGCGGGGGATGTTATTCCGCAAATTGTCGAAGTGGTGTTTGAGCACCGCGCCGATAATGCGTCTGTATTTGATTTTCCGCATCATTGCCCTGCCTGTGGAGCGCTAGCGATACGCGAAGAGAATTATGATGGCGGAGTGGATGTGGTGCGCCGTTGCGTGAATGGGCTTGCCTGCCCCGCGCAAGCAAAAGAAAGGTTGAAACATTTTGTCTCGCGCACCGCTTTTGATATTGATGGCTTGGGCGCAAAGCAAATTGAAGAATTTTGGTCTGAGAACATGCTCGGCGCACCGGCTGATATTTTTACATTGCAAGCCCGCTATCAGGATAATCCACCCGCTTTATGGCGCTATACATCTGGCAAGCAAGCAGGGCAGTTAAAGCAAAGCGCGGTAAAACTCTTCGCGGCGATTGAGGCACGTAAAAACATCCCGCTTGACCGCTTTATTTACGCGCTTGGCATTCGCCATATTGGTGAGACGATGGCGCGGCTTCTTGCCCGTCATTATGGTTCCATCGAAGCGCTAGAAGAAGCAGTGCTGGCGATTAAGGCGGGCGATGAACGCACGCAAGAAAATATGCAGCACATTGATGGCATTGGCGGGCGGATTATTGACGCGCTTACTGATTTTTTTGGGCAAGAAAATCACCGCCGTATGATTGCCGATTTGCGCGCCGCTGGTGTGCAACCGCACCCCTTAGCTGAAGCCGATAATCATTCCGCGATTGCAGGGCAGGTGATTGTCTTTACCGGCAGTCTTGAACAAATGACCCGCGCCGAAGCAAAAGCCACCGCCGAAAGATTGGGCGCGAAAGTCGCAGGCGCGGTTTCTGCCAAAACCGATATTGTGATTGCAGGACCAGGCGCGGGTGCGAAACGCAAAAAAGCCGAAGCGCTTAACCTCACCATTTTAAGCGAAGATGAATGGCTGGCACTGATTGCTGAAGCGACAGGATGAATAAATATAAAGGGGATAATGTGATGGATGATTTATTTGATTTAAGCGGTAAAACCGCGCTTATAACTGGTGGCTCGCGGGGTTTGGGGCGGCAAATGGCGCTTGCCTTTGCGGCGCGCGGGGCGGATTTAATCATCGCCAGTCGCAAAATCGAAGCCTGCCAAAGCGTGGTGCAAGAGGTTGAAGCCTTAGGACAGCGCGGCGTGGCAATTGCGGTTGATGCTAGCTCATGGGACGAAATGGATAGGCTTGCCGATGCCGCCTATGATGCGTTTCATAAGGTTGATATTCTGGTCAATAATGCCGGTAAATCGCCCGCCATAAAAAGCCATGAGATTACCGAGCGGCAATTTGATGGGGTGGTTGACCTTAACTTCAAAGGCCCGTTTCGGCTGGCGGCAAATATTGGCAAAAAAATGTTTGATGGCGCGGGCGGGGTGATTATCAATATATCTTCAGTTGCCGCCATTGCACCAGTGGCAGGCGTGGTTCCCTATTCAGGCGCAAAGGCCGCGCTTAACGCAATGACGGTTTCACTGGCGCATGAATATGGCCCGAAAGTACGCGTCAATGCAATTCAAGCAGGGCCATTTCTCACCGATATATCGAAAGCCTGGCCGGAGGATATGCGCAAAAAAGCCGCCAATGCGCTTGGGTATCCCGGAAAGCCGGAAGAGATTATCACCACCGCGCTTTATCTCGCAAGCCCAGCATCCAGCTTCACCACAGGTGCTATCATCGCTTGCGATGGCGGAAGTTAATAAGCCCACGTGCTTCTATTTCCTTGCAATATTTATTTCGCTCACGATAGCGGCTTGCGGCAAAAGAGAGGCAACATGCTTCCGGATGGGGGCGCTCGGTTGATGCGGCTCTTTTTTAGCGCATCAACATGATCTCACTTCACTTCGTTTCGCTCGGTTGATGCGGCAGCCCGCCAATCGTTTCGCTGCGCCCCCCCGCAAGCATCGCGTAAGCGATTGCTGTGAGGGATATAAAACCCGCCCCCCTTTTTTAAGATAATGCGGAGCCATGCTTGCAAGGCATTGGCGTGAGCGAAAAAATACCGTGAACGAAATAAAAAGGCTTAATCTCGCGGTGGCGTGATGCGAACAAGTTTAATCAACCTATCGGGATATATGCCCATATCGCGATCAAGCCCATTTAATAATCGAAAAATGGGTTCTTGCATGGTCTCCGGAAAATTATTTACTCTTGCCCAATAGGCAACATCCTGCCCCGCTTTGACACGATGAATATGGATATGAGCCTGATTGCCATTCATCGCCGTTGCGCTTGGCAAAACTGATATATGTTGGGGCAAGTGCCGTATAGATGCCTCTATCGATTGCGCTTTCGGATTAAAAATCTGGAACCTATATAAGGTTTGCGCATCAAAATGAATGAGGTACATATATATCTGCTGGCCTGATAGTGTCTGTAAATGTAAATTAAGCGCTGGCCGCTTTGCGATCTCCCCTGCTTCTTGTGAGACAATGCGTCCCCCCGCCAGCCAATCCGGGTGAGGAGCAGATAATGTTTCATCTGGCGCGATTTCGAGCATATCGAATATGATAACTGTACCATCGCGCCCCTCTCCCCTTACGGGCATTGCGCTGGGGGTAAAGATAAAACCAGGCGGCAAGTTCATCGCCCATCGTCCGGCTGGATAAATAAACCGATCTTGCTGCATTTTCCCAATTTGTGGGATAGATGTGCCATAAGCTAGCCCTTTTATGGCTTGAAAATATTGGTCGCGCCCATCAAAAAATTGTCCTTGCCACGCTGCGGCGATTCTATGGGCTTGCGCAATCCGTATGGCGGGGGCAGGGTGGGAAGACAGGATATTATATTGCGGCAGATTTTTTGTTCCCAATCGCTCTTGCGTAAGCCGATCACGATGTAATTGCTGCAAAAACCTTGCCTGCCCATAGGGATCATAGTCGGCTTGTGCAGCCAGTTTTATACCAAGCTCGTCAGCCGCCAATTCGGTTTGCTGTCGTGCGCCAGGCCAATCGCCTCCATCAGATTTTCGCATAATAATATGCGCCATTTCATGCCCAATCACATTGGCAATTTCAGCCTCACTATTGGCAAGCGCCAATAATCCACGGGTTATAAAAATATCACCTTGCGAGAGCGCTTGCGCATTTACATGCGGACTATTTAGAATATGAATCCGAAATCTATCAGCCTTATGGCCATTTGCTTGTGCCAAATGCGAGGTTATATTTTGTAAATAAGTTTGCAAAGCTGGTGCTTTATAAAGCCCATTATATTTCGCTAACACTTTTTTATGCTCGGAGTCTTGCCTTATAGACGCAAAGCCCGGCGATGGTTCAACAGGCGATAGCGGCGGCGCACAGCAGCTTAAAACAAAAATAAAAAGGCAGAAATAATTGTGAATTTTCGGTGTGAAGGGTGTTTTTTTCATAAATTTTGCTTTATAGCCAGATCTGTATTTTAATAGAAAACCAAGTAACCGTATACAAAAATATGGGTCCCGTAGCTCAGTAGGATAGAGCATCAGATTCCTAATCTGAGGGTCGGAGGTTCGAATCCTCCCGGGATCACCAAACAGAGACTATAGAGGAAAAATATGCCATATAAAATCATCAGATATTTCACCATTCTACCCTTATTATTTTTCAATATCTCAGTCCACGCTGGCGATCCTGAAAAAGGCGCAAAGGTCTATAAAAAATGTATTGCCTGTCACATGATCGGGGAGAATGCGAAAAACCGCATCGGCCCCGAACTTAATAATATTATTGGCCGTAAAATAGCCGGCATTGAAGGGTTTTCATACTCAAAAGCGATGCAAGCCTTTGCGATTGATAATCCTGTCTGGACAGAAGAACTGCTCGGCGAATATCTCAAAAAACCTGCTGCCTTGATTAAAGGCACACGGATGAGTTTTGTCGGTTTGCGCAAACAGAAAGATGTAGATAATGTGATTGCCTATCTAAAAGCGCAGTAGCTTGCCCTGTGTAGGGGTGACTATTTTCCTCGCTTATGGGCACTATTAAGTTCACACGACTACCCATACCCTAACGAGAAAACCCGCGCTTAATAATCCACGTGCATGAAGTAAAGACCGCATGCCGCATCGACCGAGCGAAACGAAGTGAAGTGAGATAAGTTGATGCGCCAAGAAAGAGCCGCATCGGCCGAGCGAAACGAAGTGAAGTGAGATAAGTTGATGCGCCAAGAAAGAGCCGCATCGGCCGAGCGAAACGAAGTGAAGTGAGATAAGTTGATGCGCCAAGAAAGAGCCGCATCGACCGAGCGAAACGAAGTGAAGTGAGATAAGTTGATGCGCCAAGAAAGAGCCGCATCGACCGAGCGAAACGAAGTGAAGTGAGATAAGTTGATGCGCCAAGAAAGAGCCGCATCGACCGAGCGAAACGAAGTGAAGTGAGATAAGTTGATGCGGCGTTTTTCTCGTTCACGCTAGTGATGCTTACGCATCACCGCTCCACCGGGGCGGCGGAACTATTCGCCGGGCTTGCAGTCGCAAGCCTATTCCTTTGCACCATCCAGTCTGTTTCCCCTTTGACATCGCCCTCTTTTGTGCTAGTCTACCAATGTCGATGAAAATCGACATGAAGGGGGATTAGAAACCCTCAATCAAACGATGGCCGACAATAAGCGGCCTTAAAACCTCTTATTGCCCGATTATTATATAGGCAGATGCTCTTGTCGTTATTATTGTGTCGGGGTGACGACGCTATACAATAGCCGTTCGCGGTAAAAGCGTCGTGGCTATTCGTTTGATTGGTCTTTCTAACACCCCGGCATCAGATCTTGTTTTTCTGATGCCGTTTTGTTTGACCCATGTAAAACAGAAAGGAAAAGCCAATGCATGAGTATAATGTCTGGGCGGATATGCTCAATAAATATCACACCTCAACCGATCTCGTCCAAGCCATATGGATTATATCTTTTACCATCATCACTGTGACCCTAATGATTGGGCTAAAAAATACCGTGAAATGGATTGCGGACAGGTTCGGCAAGGATAAGCCCAAAGGTAAAGATACGGTTCATCACCCCGAAAGCTATTTGCTTAATATTGATGAAGATCCTCCCAAGCCGAAACTATAAAACCTGCCGGAGGATCAAAATCTATCGCAAAACCATATGGCGTATTATAATTGCCGCAATGTCGCGGCTGTAGGCGCGCGCAAAACATGCCATGTGCCGATAAGCCCAAGCAGCATGGTCGTGCTTATGGTCGCCATGATAATCGCAAAAAGTTCAGACGCAAAAAGAATATAATCGGCTTGCAGAATATTTGTCACCACCGCCCAAGCGATAAAATGCGCGGTGAGCGCCGCAATCAGCGCCACCACAATGCCGATGATAATATATTCGCGCAACACCACGCTTAAAATATGCCGCCGCGTCGCGCCCACCACTTTCATCATCACTGCATCATAGACCCGCAATCTATGGCTGCTTGCCAATGCGCCTGCCAAAACCAAAACCCCCGCGCATAGGCTGATAATGCTTAATATCCGGATTGCCAGCGCAAAGCGGTCAATAATACGGCGCGCCATTTCAACCGTTTCTTTGACCCGAATAATGGTGATATTGGGGTAAGCTGTGGCGATTTTTTTCTGTAGCGCAATCTCGCGCGCATCACTTTTTGTATCGGCAAGGTTGAGGCTGGCAAGATAGCTATGCGGCGCGGATTGTAAAGGAACGGGCGAAAACACCAGCGCGAAATTAATCCCGCCTGAGCCCCAATCAATGGCGCGCAAATTGACAATTTTCGCTTCCATATCGCGCCCCAATACATTCACCCGAATGCTATCGCCAAGTTTAAGCGAAAGCGCGCGCGCACTTTCCACATCTAAAGAGACAAGTGGTGGGCCTTGATAATCCTCCGCCCACCATGTGCCAGCGATAATTTTATCACCCGCCGCCGGCGTTGCAGAATAGGTGATATAGCGGTCACCGCGCAAAATCCACGCCTCTTCCGGAATATTTTTCATATTCACCACCAGCGCCCCATTTAAGGCGATAATCCGCCCGCGCAGCATCGGCGTTTTTTGTAAATTCACGACATCAGATTCTTGCCGCACCATTGCTTCAAATTCATCAATCTGGTTTGGCGCAATATCAACCAGAAAAAAACTAGGGGCGCGTTCCGGCAAACCATTTTGTAATTGCACTTCCAAATTACGGTCAATCAAAATAATCGCCGCAAGCAAGCTCACCGATAGGCCAATAGATAAAATCATCGCCTGCAAGGGGGATTGCGGGCGGATAAGATTGGAAAACGCAAGCCGCATCGAAAAGGATGAAGAATAGTCACGCATATAATGCGCGCCATATTTTAATAATTTAATCGATAGCTGCAACGCCAAAAAGCTCAAGCCCATGCCGCCAGCAAACCATAAGACAATATCTATGCGCGGGGAGATGAAAAAGGCAATCGCCACCAGCATGGCGAAACAGGCCGCCACCATGAGGCGATAAAACACTTTCGGAAAAGCAGCGGCTTGTGACTCTTGGCTGCGAAACAGGCAGGCGGCGGTGA
Source organism: Parvibaculaceae bacterium (assembly GCA_965199285.1). Taxonomy (GTDB): domain Bacteria; phylum Pseudomonadota; class Alphaproteobacteria; order RS24; family RS24; genus CBDDGJ01. The sequence goes on from OZ240687.1 coordinate 1,057,441, forward strand.
TGAGATGAATTTTCCCCAATGGCCATAAGCTAAAGGCAAGGCTGGTAAACAAGCCAAATCCGGCAGCTGTGAGAAGCGGGGGGGGATATATTGCCGGCGCAATCGGCACCGGAATAAGCGCACCGGCAAGGCTATCTATCGCATAAGGCGTAGCGATGCCGATAAGCGCGCCAATCAGAATAGCGATAAGGCTTAGCACCATAATTTGCCCTAAATATAAAATCACGCTCTGACGGGCGGTTGCACCAAGCGATTTATAAATAGCGATTGAGTCGCGCCGCACCCGTAAATAAGCGCTTACCGCATGCCCCACCCCAACCCCGCCAATCATCAGCGTGGACAGACCAATAAGGGTGAGAAAAATCGTTATTCTTTCAATCCCGCGTCGGGTCGAGGCCGCGCCCTCTTCATAACCGCGAATACGCCAGCCGCTTTCGCCAAAATCGCGTTGCGCGGCTTTGATAAGCTCTTCTGCTTTGGCAGGCTCATCGAGCCTTAAGCGATAGTGATAATTAATCAAACTGCCCGCTTGCACCAGACCGCTTTGCGGCAGGCTTGCCGCTGCCATCAAAATACGCGGTGCGAATGAAAACCCCATAGATAGCCGGTCATCCTCTTTTTCAATCTGCCCCTGAATGCGATAAGATTGCGTCCCTATCCGTAGCTTATCGCCAATCGCAAGCCCAAGGCGGGCAAGCAATATTTCATCAACAATAATGCCGGCATCAACACTTATAGGGGGAAGCGGCGACACCTCGCCATAAAGCGGGTAGAGATGGTCAACCGCTTTAATTTCTGCCATCGCCACTTCATCAGGCGTATGCACCATAGCGCGCAGGCTCATAATTTCAGTGACCGTGCCATAGCGATTGATAAATGCACGTTCGGCATTTGTGGCCGGACGATTGGCCAGCCGAAACTCAAAATCGCCGCCCAATATAGTGCGCCCTTCTTCTTGCAAGCCTTGATGCAGACTTGCCGATAAAGAGCCAAGCGCGGCAATCAGGCTTATCCCCAAAATCAGACAGGCAAGAAAAATCCGCAAACCCCGAAAGCCGCCGCGCAAATCACGCGCCACCCATTTTATCATTGTCACCATATTACCCATAAGCGGTTTACGTCACCGCGCCTTCATCCGATATACGACCATCGCGCATATGCAGCGTCTCATCGCACTGATTGGCGAGGTGAATATCATGGGTGATGAGAAGGAAGGTTGTCTTTTGCTCGTGGACGAGGTCAAAAACAAGTTGCATAATCTGGCTGCCGGTTTGCTGGTCTAGATTGCCGGTTAATTCATCTGCCAATAATATATTTGGCTTGCTGATTAAGGCACGCGCAATCGCCACGCGCTGCTGCTCGCCGCCTGATAATTGGCGCGGATAATGATGCAAACGCTCGGCAAGCCCAATCCTTGCCAGAAACTCTTTCGCTTTTTCGAATATATTTTTTTCACCCAAAAGCTCAAGCGGCAAGGCGACATTCTCAACCGCCGTCATGGTCGGGATAAGATGAAATGACTGAAACACAATCCCGACATTTTGCCGCCGAAATAGGGCGCGTTCATCTTCATCCATCGCGCTTATATCTTGCCCAGCTAGCAGCACCCGTCCGCTTGTGGCTTGCTCGAGCCCCGCCAAAACCATCAGCAGGCTCGACTTGCCACTACCCGAAGGGCCAACCAGCCCCATTTTTTTTGCCGCCTCAATGTGTAAATCAATCCCCCGCAATATCTCGACATTGCCAGATTGCGCGGCAAGGGATAATGTTAAATTCTCAACCTTAATCATTTTTTCTTTTCTCTATTTGTGCTTATATAAACGGAAATGATGTTAAAATCCGTTTATAAACATATGAATAAATTCCGCCATATTTTTTCTAGTCTTTTTCTGTTTTTTTGTCTGCATGGGTTTTTTGCATCGGCAGAAGCGGCGCCGCTAAACCCCACGCCAATAAAAATCGTCGCATTGGGGGATAGTCTGACGGCGGGCTATGGTCTTGCCCCTAATGCCGGCTTTGTGCCGCAATTACAAAAGCGGCTGGGGGATGAGGTGGTCATTATAAATGCCGGCGTTTCGGGGGATACGACAATGGGCGGCTTGGCACGGCTGGGATGGAGCGTGCCATCGGATACGGATATTGTTATTCTCGAACTTGGCGCGAATGATGCCTTGCGCGGCATTGACCCGGCGCTTACGCGGAAAAACCTTGCCGCGATTATCACCCACTTACAGGCACAAAATATTGATATTTTGCTGGCGGGCATGTTTGCGCCGCGCAATTATGGCGATGGTTACATACAAGCCTTTGATGCGATTTACCCTGCGCTGGCGCAGCAATATAATATCGCGCTTTTCCCGTTTTTCTTGCAAGATGTGGCGGGCGTGCCTGCGCTTAATTTAGCCGATGGCATTCATCCCAATAAAAAAGGGGTTGCGCTTATTGTGCAAAATATTCTACCTCATATAAGCGCCCTGATTGAAAAACACATTAAAAAGTATCAGGGCATAAAATAAACAGACGATAAGGGGAGCAGGGAATGGATTATCGCAAACTTGGACATACGGATATTATGGTAAGCGCCATTTGTTTGGGCACTATGACATGGGGGCAGCAAAATACTGAAGCCGAAGGTCATGAACAAATGGATTATGCGGTTGATATGGGTATCAATTTTTTTGATACGGCGGAATTATACCCCATCCCGCCAAAGGCTGAAACGCAAGGCGAGACCGAACGGATTATCGGCACATGGTTTCAAAAAAACAATAATCGCGACAAGATTATTCTTGCTACCAAAGTGGCGGGGCGCAGCCCGATGACATGGTTTCGCAAAGATGGTGCAGCGTGCGAACAAACCCCGCAACAAATCCGCGAAGCGATAGAGGGCAGCCTGAAACGTCTGCAAACTGATTACATCGACCTTTATCAATTACATTGGCCAGACCGCCCTATTCGGCTTTTTGGTGGGCTTGGCTATAAGCATATGGGCGATGAGATAAATAAGATTGAAGATATTCTCGATGTGTTAGGCGCGCTGGTGCAAGAAGGGAAGATTCGCCATGCCGGACTTTCTAATGAAACCCCATGGGGGATTATGAAATTTTTACAACATGCCGAAGCCGACAGCAAGAAGCCCCGCATTGTTTCGGTACAAAATGCCTATAATCTTCTGAACCGGATTTACGAGCTTGGCAGCTCGGAGATTTTTCATCACGAAGGGGTTGGTTTGCTGGCTTATTCTCCCTTGGCGCAAGGGTTTTTAAGCGGCAAATATCTGGATGGAGCCGTACCACCCGGATCCCGCAAATCGCTCGCCGATCGTATGCAGCGCTATGAAACCGTCGGCGCAGAAACAGCCATTCGCGAATATCTTGCGGTGGCAGAAAAATATGGGCTTGATCCCACCCAAATGGCCAACCAATTTGTGACCACCCGCGATTTTGTGACCTCAAATATTATTGGCGCAACCACAATGGAGCAGTTAAAACTGGCCGTAACCAGCATAGAGGTTGAGCTTACCGAAGAGATTCTCAAAGACATAGAAGCGATACATTTAAGGGCGCCGAATATTTGCCCTTAAGAGGGAATTTTTGTGCATCGATAGGGAGGCAAGATGATGGTTGAAAAGTTAACACCTGCTGCCCGCAAAAAAGCGCTTGCGGCACTCCCTGGTTGGCAGCAGGTTAAAGGGCGTGATGCGATTCATAAAGAGTTTATATTTTCTGATTTCCAAAAAGCCTTCGCCTGGATGACCGCAATGGCGCTGATGGCTGAAAAAATGGATCATCACCCCGAATGGTTTAATGTCTATAATAAAGTCGCGGTGACATTAACCACGCATGATGCAGCGGGGCTTTCTGAGCGTGATATTGCGCTGGCACGACATATGAATAAAACCGCCGGTGCGGCGGGGCGCACATCATCACGCTAATGCGCTTTGCAACGGTTTATATTTATTTTTGTGGCCTAGGATTTTTTGCCTTGGGGATTATCTCCGGCTTTTACCCCGAAACGTTAACCGATTTATATGGTGTCCGTTTCTCTAGTTTTGCTGGAAAAGCGGGTATTGCAAGCCTTATAGGCGGACTTGAAATAGCGATCGGCTTTATCTGTATATTCCATAAGGTTTGTGGTTTTAGCAGACAGAATATATTATGGCTTTTGAGCCTTATATTTGTAAGCCTTATCGCCATACGGGGATTTTATCTCATCCAGCTGGAGCTCGTGGCGTCTGTACAAATGTGGGAATTTCTTTTTGAGCTAAGTCTCGCTTTAATCGGTATTTTTCTGTTGCGGCGCCGTGTCCCCTAATGGGGTGGGGTTATCTGTTTGCCCCAATTCCGCTTGTTCTAATTCTACGAGTGCAATCTTATCGCCACGATTAACAATCTTATTGGTTGAGATTTCGATCTCGGTAATATCCTTATCAATCTGCCCGAAATGCTTACGCAAATTACCAACGCGGGTGGAAAGACGCCCCACATCGGCGGTGAGCAGCGCCACTTCCTTTTGAATATGATGAGCTTGTTTGTGCATTTCCGCATCCCGCATAATCGCCCGCACCGTGTTGAGCGTCAGCCACATTGTATTGGGCGACACCGGATAGACCCGCAAGGCACGACATTTTTCAATCGCTTCTGGCTGGCTTAAATGCAGCTCTGAAAAGACCGATTCAGAGGGCAAAAACATCAATGCTGCTTCCGCCGTTTCACCGGCAATGATATATTTTTCAGCAATGTCGCGCGCATGTTTGGTGACATCCTGCATCAGAGAACGGCTGGCCTTTTTCTGCTCATCAGGGGTTGCGGCGGCTTGCAAGGCTTTATAGGATTCGAGTGGGAACTTGCTATCCACCACAATCGAACCAGGGGGATTGGGCAGATGAATAAAACAATCTGCCCGCTTACCATTGGATAATGTGTGCTGCAACGCATAAGCCTCTTGCGGCAGTGCATCTGAGACCAGATCATTCAAGCGAACTTCACCAAACGCCCCGCGCGATTGCTTATTATCGAGAATTTGTTGCAGCCCCGTCACCTGCCCCGAAAGACTGCTAATATTTTTTTGCGCTTCATCAATCAGCACTAAGCGCTCGCCAAGCGCGGTTAGATTTTGCGTCGTCTTCTCGGTTGTTTCGCGCAAATTTTGCGTCATATTCTGATTGAGTTGATTAAGCCGTTGATCTTGCTGCTCGGCAAATTGGTTCAGCCGATCCGCCAATATTTTCAAATCCGCTTCCGCCGTGCTGGTCTGAGATTCGGGCGTTTGTGTCTGCCCGCGATAGAGGATGATAATCCCAACCAGCAGGGCGGCAAAAATTAGACTGAGGACAATAAGCAAAATGTTTTCCATGCTCTATTTTACTAAGATTCGTGGCTTGACGCTTGGCATTTGATTGCTTATTTCAACATATATGACGATACGCCCCATCATTTCTGTGCCGGATAAGCGGCTCAAAACCATTTCCGCACCGGTGGATGCCGTGACCGATGCCACCCGCGCGCTTATGGATGATATGCTAGAAACCATGTATGATGCCAATGGCATCGGGCTAGCGGCGATTCAAGTGGCAGAACCGGTGCGGGTGATTGTGATGGATCTCTCGCCGCCGCCCCCCCCCGATATAGAACAAGAAGGGGAAGAAGATAGCGAGGATAAAGATGCGCGCTATGATATGCGTAACAGCCCTGAGACGGGGCCGCGCTATTTTGTGAACCCTGAAATCACTTGGGTGGCGGAAGAGATGAGCAATTATCAGGAAGGCTGCTTGTCTGTACCAGGATTTTTTGATGATGTTGAACGCCCTGCTGAATGTAAAGTTGAGTTTCTTGATTATACCGGCGCGCGCCAAGAGCTGCATTGCAAAGGCCTGCTTGCCACCTGTCTTCAGCATGAGATGGATCACTTAAATGGGATTGTGTTTCTCGACCATTTATCGCGGCTAAAGCGCGACCGGATTGTTAAAAAACTCAAAAAAAGGCAGATATCCGTATAAGGATATATTCGCATAAGAGGAGTGATATGAAGCTGATTTTCATGGGCACGCCAGATTTTGCTGCCACCGCGCTCGCCGCTATTCTGGACGCCAGGCATCAAGTGGTTGCCGTCTATAGCCGTCCACCCGCAAAAGCCGGACGGGGGCAGAAGCCGCAACTCTCACCGGTGCAAAAATTGGCAGAAGCGCATGATATTCCTGTCTTTACGCCGCGCAATTTTAAGGCAGCCGAAGAGGTGGAACGGTTTGCCGCGCATGACGCGGCGCTTGCCATTGTCGCTGCCTATGGGCTTATTTTGCCGCCAGCCATTCTCGATGCGCCCACGCATGGCTGCTGGAATATTCATGCGTCGCTTTTACCACGTTGGCGCGGCGCCGCACCCATTCAACGCGCCATTATGGCAGGCGATGCGGAAACAGGCATCACCCTTATGCAAATGGATGCAGGGCTGGATACAGGCGCGATTCTCGCAACTGCATCTTTGCCGATTGCGCCGGCTGATACATTTGCCAGCCTGCATGATAAGCTCGCGACACTTGGCAGCACGCTTACATGCGACATAGTGGCGGCAGCTGAAAAAGGCACATTGCCGCAAGCTGTGCCGCAAGATAACGCCCGTGCCTGCTATGCTGAAAAAATTGATAAAGCCGAAACGCGGATTGATTGGCACGCCCCCGCCGCGCAGATTAGACAAAAAATCCATGCGCTTTCGCCTTTTCCCGGCGCGTGGACAGAAACCCGTCAGGGCGAGCGGATAAAAATTCTGGCAGCAGAGATTGCCACTTTTCCCTCGAGCCACGACTCACCTGCTGGCACAGTCATGAGCAATGACCCGATTATTCATTGCGGTGAAAGCGGAAACAGTGAAGAGGAAAACAGCGCGCTGCGACTGCTGACATTACAACGGGCGGGCAAATCCCCCTTACCTGCCTCTGCTTTCCAAAATGGCAAGGGCTTACAAATAAATGAGGTGCTAGGATGAAGAAACGGCATAGCGACATAAAAGAATACTGGAAAAATATCAAACCATGGTTTGAGACGCACCGAACAATTATAGCTGATTGTTTATATGTAGGTAGTGGATTTGTAATTTTGCTCTTTCCACTTTCTAATGCAGGTATATTTAAGCAAGAATTTATACTTGACTACACATATCCAATAACAATTACTTCTGTCGTCTTTTTAACATTAGGCTTTATCATAGACGTTTGGGGTAAATTGCATAAAGCAAAAAGCGCAATAGACTTTGGATTGATTTTTTTATTTTGTATTTCATATGCTCCGGAATCTCAAGGTTTACTTTCTGAATTTCCTTGGCTCATTCTGTTTGTTATAATCGGCATTATAATCTTTGCATATAAAGTAGTCAAAATAGCAATGCGCTATCCTGCTTATTCGATTTTTGTGGCAATCATTATCGTGACGGGGTTTCTTATTCTTTTTACATTCTATACAGATGTTCCTCTCCATGGTGTTATCGATTTGGACACTTCCCCCCAAGATAAACCGCCAGCAGATACTTCGTCTAAAGATATGCTTCCCCCCTCCTCTAAAGGTGTTGTGCTGTCTGAATTTGCTCGAAATTGGGGTTTACTTGGCGGGGCTTTGATTGCCGCTTTTATTGCAATATGGCGGAGCAGTGTCGCGGAAAAGCAGCTTGCCCTGCAAGAGCAAGGAATTAATATTGACCGGATGGCGAAAGCTGTGGAGATGTTGGCAAGTGATAAATTGCTTGAACGTTTGGGCGCGATTAATAGCCTACAACAAATGATGCGACGGTCTGCCAGCGCGCTTAAAAGCGGTGATAAGACGACCAATCATGAGGCAGATTGGCAGGCATGTAATCAAATCCTCCGTGAATTTATCCGCTATGCCAGCACCACGATTGCGGAATATAGAGAGCAAAGAGAAAGGGTAGATAACTGGTTAGCTGAGTTTGAAGTAACAAATGGAAATCCAAAATCAAATATGCCAATCCCCATTGACTGCCCTGATATTTGCGCTGCCGTTACCGCCTTACAAGAGGAAAATCAAGAGTATCTTCGCTATAAATATCCCGATAAGGATAAAGCCGATTATCGTAAATTGTCGGAATATGATTTGGAGAACGCAGTGTTAAGCGGACTTGACCTCAATGGGATGAATCTCCGTCATTTTGATTTCTTCCACACAGATTTTAGCTTATCACATCTAAATCACGGGAATTTGAATCATACGAATCTCGTCGCGGCAATTTTCAATCACGCTGATTGTGGAAATGCAGTATTCCATTCTGCTAAGTGCACGGGTGCAAAATTCAATCAGGCTTATTGTAATGCTGCAAAATTTCATGGAGCGACATGTGATGCGGATTTTGAAAACGCCGACCTTAATTGGACAGAATTTCATCAGGTAGATATTTCACGGGCGAATTTTACCAAAGCAACCATTAATGGCTGCAATTGGCACGAGGCATGGTTCAAGGTAGAGAAAAAAGGACAACCACCTAGAACAATAAATTACCCGCAAGGATTGCCGACAAATATTCTTGGTCAATTTAAGGATAAGAAAGGAAACGCTTTTAATAAAAAAAGCCCTGTAGCTGGGATTTATACTTATAAATTATAAAATGACCCGATTTAAGCTGATAATTGAATATGATGGGACGGATTATTGCGGCTGGCAGCGGCAGGCGGCGGCGCATACATCCATGCCTTCCGTGCAAGCGGAAATTGAAGCTGCCATACAAGCTTTTTGTGGGCAGGCATTTTGCGGGCAAGCAGGCACGCTATTTGTCGCAGGGCGCACCGATGCTGGTGTACATGCACGCGGGCAAGTGGCGCATGTCGATTTGCCCGATGAGATTGACCCGCGCAAAATCTGTGATGCGGTGAATTTTCACCTAAAACCGCAACCCATTGCGGTGCTTCACGCAGAAGCTGTGGCAGATGCGTTTCATGCCCGCTTTTCAGCGCGCGAGCGGCATTATCTCTATCGTATCATCAACCGCCGCGCACCGCTTGCGTTAGAGCATAATCGGGCATGGTTTGTGCCGCAAAAGCTGGATGTGGAGGCGATGCGCGCCGCAGCGCCGATATTGCAAGGGCAGCATGATTTTACCACATTTCGCTCCGTGCATTGCCAATCCGCCTCGCCGATAAAAACCGTGCATGAGATACGGATTGAAACGCCTTCGCCAGATAATATTGATATAAATGTCAGCGCGCCGTCTTTTTTGCATCACCAAATCCGCTCTTTTATCGGCTGCCTGAAATTTGTCGGCACCGGCAAATGGACAGCAGATGATTTAGCCGCCGCCCGTAATGCCCGCGACCGCCAAAAATGCGCGGCGCTTGCGCCGGCATGCGGCCTTTACTTCATGCAGGTGGATTATTAGATGATGTCAAAGATATAGGGCATTGGACATAGGGTGGGGGCGCATGCCTATTTTATCTCGGCGCATCAACTTATCTCGCATACGCTCGGTTGATGCGGTATGCGATCTTTACTTCATGCAGGTGGATTATTAGCGTGTCTCTATTCCTCTGTCTTAGATTTATTCTTATCGAATCTATCATTCACCCATTTTGCGGCATTTCTCACGCCTAGCATCATGGTAACAATGATGATTGTAAAAGAGATAATCCATATTGTTTTTACAAAGTCAGATGATGAGTAGAATTTACTAAGCAAGTCTGCCCAAAAATTATAATCCTGCATTGGTTTTCCTTTCGGTTTCTTAAAACAAAACGGCACCAGAAAAATCTGGTGCCGGGGTGTTGAAACAACCAATAGCATTAATCAGCCACGACGCCTTTAGTCGGGTGACCTGTTTTATAACGCCGTCACCCCGACGTTATATCAACGTCAAAGTGACATTTCGTTTTATGGCCATGTCACACAGCCAAATGCTATTAAGGGGTTTCAATCCCCGTTCATGTCGATTTTCATCGACATGCGTAGACTACATAAAAAGAGACAAGATTGCAAGGCAATAGAATGGTGAAGCTGGATGATGGGCTTGCAAGATAAATAGATATTTTTCCTTACCTATCGTCGGCTTTGGGCATCATCAATTTTAATCACCGTGCCAGTAACACAATCAGATGCTGGTGAGCAGAGATAGAGTAATGTGCTATCCATTTGAGCGGGCACACAAAGGCGCTTGCGCGGGAAATATTGGGTAATATCACCCATCCGTTCCAACATACCATCCATCATTTCAGAGGCAAAAGCCCCCGGTGCGATCGCGTTTACATTGATATTAAACTTGCCCCATTCCACCGCGAGAGCTTCCGCCATACGGGCGACCCCGGCTTTGACGACAGAATAAAGCGCCGCCCCATTGCCATTATAATCAAACGCCGCAATCGATGCGATATTCACAATCCGCCCTGGTTTTTTCTCGGCGATTAAGCGCTTGGCAACTTCACGCGCTAAAATAAAAGGAGCGCGTAAATTCACATCCATAACCTGATCGATCAGTTCAACCGGAATTTTCGTTGCTAATTGCGCATCCGGGATACCGGCATTATTAATCAGAATATCAATCACGCCTAAATCAGCGCTGGCCTGTTCAACCACCTGAACCAGCGCATCGGCATCTGTGACATCCAGCACATAAGACGCGCAAGTGCCGCCGGCCGCTTCAATTTCTGTTTTCAGATTTTGTAAATTTTCGGCACGCCTGCCAGCAATCGCCACTTTCGCACCACACGCGGCCAACACTTTTGCAAAGTTCCAACCAAGCCCCGATGTCGCGCCCGTCACAAGCGCTACATGGCCGGTTAAATCATGTGAAATATTTGGCAATGAATAATCTGTCATTTTCTCTTCCCTCAATCATAGAAATTTTCTGGTTAGTTTACAGAACTCTTATGGCTCTGCAAGCTATATTCTGGAGGGCGTACCGTTTTCAAACAACCAATCAATAATATGCTGGGCGGCTTCAGGGGCTGTCATATCGGTTGTGTTGACGCGGATTTCGGGATGAGAGGGCTCTTCATAGGGGCTATCAATTCCGGTGAAATTTTTAAGCTCCCCAGCGCGCGCCTTTTTATAAAGCCCTTTCACATCTCGCGCTTCGGCAATCGCAAGCGGCGTATCAACAAAAATTTCGATAAACTCACCCTCCGGCAACATCTGCCGCACCATATCACGCTCGGCTTGAAACGGTGATATAAAAGCGGCAAGAACGATGAGACCTGCATCTGTCATTAATTTTGTAACTTCGCCAATGCGGCGAATATTCTCAATTCGGTCGGCATCAGTAAAACCCAAATCCTTATTTAATCCATGCCGGATATTATCGCCATCAAGCAGAAAGGTATGGCGGTTCATCTTATGCAGGCGTTTTTCAACTTCATTCGCAATGGTTGACTTTCCCGACCCCGATAGACCGGTAAACCATAGCACAAGCGGTTTCTGATTTTTAAGATTAGCATGCGCCAGACGGTCAATATCGGTCGTTTGCCAATGCACATTCTGGCTTCGCCGCAAGGAAAAATGCAACATCCCCGCCCCAACCGTACGATTGGTGAGCTTATCAATCAGAATAAAACTGCCCATATCGCGATTTTTTTCATAGCTTTCAAATATGATGGGTTTTTCAGTGGTGAGCGTTGTTACCCCAATCGCGTTTAGGTTTAATGTTTTGGCCGCTAAATGTTCAAGATGGTTGACATCAATTTGATATTTGGGGGCGTGCAGCTTTGCAGAGACAAGCTCGGCCCCGATTTTCAGCCAATAGGCGCGCCCTGGTAAAAGTTCTTCTTCATCCATCCAGACAATGGTTGCTTCAAACTGATCTGCAACGAGGGGAGGGTCATCGGCGGTCGCAATCACATCGCCGCGTGAGCAATCAATTTCATCTGCCAGTTTGAGGGTGACAGATTGTCCGGCAATCGCCTCATCAAGCGCCTGTTCGGTTCCATCTGCGGCCATTGTGATAATCGCGGTGATTGTCGAATTTTTCCCCGATGGCACAATCCGTATTTTATCCTTACGGCGCACCACCCCGCTGGCGATTTGCCCGCTAAAGCCACGAAAATCAAGATTGGGGCGATTCACCCATTGCACCGGCATACGAAACGGTTTCGCCTCATCCATATCATCCGCAAGCGTAACCGTTTCTAAATGTGAAACCAGCGTACCACCGGAAAACCAAGCCATATGTTCGGATAGGTGGGTAATATTATCCCCTTTCAAACCAGAGATTGGAAAGGCGGTAAAACTTTCCATCCCCAACGCTTCCGCAAAAACCGTATATTCGGCAATAATTTCATCGTAAACTTTCTGGTCATAATCGACCAAATCCATTTTATTAATCGCAACAACAATATGCTGAATGCCAAGCAAATTAACTAAATAGCTATGCCGACGGGTTTGCGTTAAAATGCCTTGGCGGGCATCGATTAAAATAATTGCTAAATCGGCGGTTGAGGCACCCGTCACCATATTGCGGGTATATTGCTCATGCCCTGGTGTATCGGCGACAATAAATTTCCGCTTTTCGGTGGCAAAAAACCGATAGGCGACATCAATGGTGATCCCCTGTTCGCGTTCAGCCGCCAGCCCATCCACCAGTAAAGCAAAATCAATCTCTTGTCCTTGCGTGCCGAGCTTTTTACTATCCGCTTCGAGATGCGCGAGCTGGTCTTCGAAAATCATTTTACTGTCATAAAGCAAGCGTCCAATCAAGGTTGATTTGCCATCATCAACCGAACCACAAGTGATAAAACGCAGCATGGATTTATGCTGATGCGCTTCCAGATATGCCTCAATATCTTCAGCAATCAACCGGTCGGTTTGATAAATAGGGGCGGATGAATCTGCCATCAGAAATAACCTTCCTGCTTTTTCTTTTCCATCGAAGCGGCAGTATCATGATCAATCGCGCGGCCTTGCCGTTCAGAGGTGGTGGTGAGCAAAATCTCTTGAATGACATCCGCTAGCGTCGTCGCTTCGCTTTCCACCGCACCGGTGAGCGGATAGCACCCCAGAGTTCGAAACCGGATTGAGCGCTTGATCACCTCTTCGCCTGCTTGCAAGGGGAAGCGATCATCATCCACCATCAGCAACAGGCCGTCACGCTCAACCGTTGGCCGCGGGGCTGCAAAATAAAGCGGCACAATCTCGATATTTTCCAGATAAATATATTGCCATATATCAAGTTCCGTCCAGTTCGACATTGGGAAAACCCGAATGCTCTCGCCTTTGCTTTTACGCGCATTATAAAGTTTCCAAAGCTCAGGGCGTTGATTTTTCGGATCCCAGTGATGGCTTGCCGAGCGAAAGGAAAAAACCCGCTCTTTGGCGCGTGACTTTTCTTCATCCCGCCGCGCCCCACCAAAGGCAGCATCAAAGCCATATTTATCAAGCGCTTGTTTTAAGCCTTCAGTCTTCCACATATCCGTGTGTAAAGCGCCATGTTCAAACGGGTTAATGCCGCGCGCCAGCGCCTCTGGATTCTGATGAATAAGTAATTCCATACCAGCATCTTGTGCCGCCTTTGCGCGCAATTTATACATATCCTGAAACTTCCAAGTCGTATCAACATGTAAAAGTGGAAAAGGCGGCGGCGAGGGGTAAAATGCTTTTTTGGCAACATGCAGCATGGCGGCAGAATCTTTCCCGACCGAATAAAGCATGACCGGATTTTCAGCTTCCGCGACAATCTCGCGCATAATATAAATGCTTTCTGCCTCAAGCCGTTCGAGATGCGTAAGTGTCATATATCTGCGCCCTATCGGAAATGTGGTTTCTATATTAAGTTTGCAAAACAGATAGAACGTCCCCCTTTTAATGTCAATAAAAGAGGGGTTTCCTATAGTTATGATTTCATTTTTTCGATATCCTCAAGCGGGATACGGTAAATGCCACGGGCATAATTTTTGGCATTTTGGGTATAAAAATCAGCATTAAACTGATTGGCATCACGCATATTGCGGGTTGCCACTAATTTTGCCGGCACGCCAGCAATGATTGAGTTTTCCGGAAATTCGCTATTTTCGGTCACAATACTATGACCAGCAACAATGCTATTTGCGCCAATTTTACTCCCATCCATCAGGGTCGCATTAAGCCCAACCAAGCAATGGTCACCAAGTTCACAGCCATGAATGTTCACATGATGGGTGATTGAACAATGCTCACCAATAATGGTAGGGGAATCATAACCGACATGCACCATCACAAAATCCTGAATATTTGTGTTGGCGCCAATTTTAATCTCAAACATCTCCGCCCGCATCACCACATAAGGCCAAACACTAGCTTCCTTGCCAATCGTCACCTTGCCATAAATTTGTGCCGTTTCATGAATATAGGCGCTTTCATCAATCGTAACATCATCACCAAATACCGGCATTAGTTTTCTCCCAATAGTTTAACCGCAATCAGAACGCGTAAGATAACGGATATAAAAATTGCGACCGCAAAAAAGCCTGACGCCGCAATAAAATATTTTGGAAACAGCAAGACATAGATAAAAAATAAGATTGTTTCTGTTCCTTCGATGAGACCAAACTGATAAAAGAAGCTCTTTTTCCCTTGTGCTTCGCTCGTTAAACCCCGCTTTTCGGCGATAATCGCAAAGCCGAGAAAAACTGTCATCGACATCGCAAAGGCAGATAAAAGCACTGCCGCCATAAACGCATTATGCGGCGCATAAATCGCAAAGCCCAAAGGTAGTAATGCCCAGATTAGAAAATCACTCACAATATCCAAATAAGCACCGCGGTCACTCACCTGTTGTTTTTGCCGTGCCAATGCCCCATCCAAGCCATCAGCAAAGCGGCTACAGATAAGCGCGATAAGCGCGCCGACAAACTCACCTTTGATAATGGCGACAAAGCAAACCAAACCGCAAACAAAGCCAATTAAGGTCATCGCATTGGGGGAGATTGGCACGTGCGGGGCAACCCCCTTTAGGGGTGGATCAATAAGCCGACGAACAAGTGGATCAAGCATGTTAACGATTTGCAAGTTCGCTTACAGCCTGTTCATATTCGGTCTGTAAGCGCGCAACCACGGTTTCAATCGGCTCGATTTTCTCGATCCCGCCAATGCCCTGACCAGAGCCCCAAATATCTTTCCATGCCTTCGATTTCATATTGCCGCCGGAGCCAAAATCCATTTTACTTTTATCGGCATCAGGCAGATTATCCGGATCCAACCCTGCCGCCGCAATCGAAGGCTTTAGATAATTACCATGCACGCCGGTAAATAATGAACTATAGACAATATCATTGGCAACGCTGCCCACCAGCATATCCTTATAGCCCTGATCGGCATTTGCCTCTTCTGTTGCGATAAAGCGGCTGCCAATATAGGCAAGATCCGCCCCCATCGCCAAAGCCCCCGCAACACTATAGCCATCGCCAATCGAACCAGAGAGCAAAATCGTGCCATCAAACCATTGTTTGACCTCGCGTACCAAAGCAAAAGGGCTGAGCGTGCCGGCATGTCCACCCGCACCGGCGCAGACCAGAATCAATCCATCAACGCCTTGTTCAGCAGCTTTTTTGGCATGATGCACATTAATCACATCATGAAATACCAAGCCGCCATAGCTATGCGCCGCTTCGACAATTTCTGCCGGTGGGCGTAAAGAGGTGATGATAATCGGCACCTTATGTTTTACGCATGTTTCCATATCGGCCATCAGCCGGTCATTCGATCCATGACAGATTTGGTTAACCGCATAGGGCGCGACAATCGCATCTCTGTTTGCTGCTTTATAGGCGCTAAGCTCCCCATTAATGCGGGTCAGCCATTCATCTAGCATTTCCACCGGACGTGCATTGAGCGCCGGAAACGAGCCAACAATACCGGCTTTACATTGGGCAATCACAAGTTCTGGACCTGAGACAATAAACAAAGGCGAACCAACAACCGGTACGCGTAAATTTTTTAGAAAATCTGGTAAAGCCATTTTATATCCCTCTTATTATATCTATCTTCGCTATTTTGTGCCGAATGATAATTATTTTCGGGTGAGATGCAAGAGGCGATTTCTATATAAAAGGACTTAATTATTTTGGGGGTCGGCTTCGATAATCCCCTCAGCTTGCGCCAGCTCTTGCATCGCATCACGGAGTTTTTCAAAGGCCCGTTGCTCGATTTGCCGCACCCGCTCACGACTGATTGAAAATTCCTGCGCCAGTTCTTCAAGCGTTTTGGAAGGCTCACTCAATCGCCGTGCCGTAAGAATCGCCTGCTCACGTTCATTCAAAGCGCGCATTGCTTTTTGCAAAACCGCTTGCCGGTGATCATATTCATCTTGCGCGACCAGCGCATCTTCAATATTTTCATCATCGCTTTGCAACCAGTCCTGCCATTCGCCACTCTCTTCGCCATCACGTAAGGGGGCATTTAGGGATTGATCGCCTCCGGTAAGGCGGTTATTCATATTCACCACCTCGGTTTCGGACACATTGAGAGTTTTGGCAATTTCTTTTACCTTATCAACCGGCAAGCCCTCATCAATTGCATTGATTTCACCTTTCAAGCGACGGAGGTTAAAAAATAATTTCTTTTGGGCGGCCGTCGTGCCAATTTTAACAAGGCTCCAACTGCGCAAAACATATTCCTGAATAGAGGCGCGAATCCACCACATGGCGTAAGTCGCCAACCGGAAGCCCCGCTCCGGATCAAACTTCTTAACCGCCTGCATAAGCCCCAAATTGCCTTCTGAAATAACCTCGCCCATTGGCAATCCATAACCACGATAGCCAATCGCAATTTTAGCCGATAATCGTAAATGGCTGGTTACCAGCTTATTGGCGGCTTCCAGATCTCCCTGCTCGGCATAATCTTTGGCGAGCTGATATTCCTCTTGCGCTTCTAACATTGGGAATTTACGAATTTCCTGCAAATAGCGGGAAAGACTACCCTCTGGGGAGGAAACAACAATATCTGTCTTCTTGCTCATAGGGTTTATATAGGCTTTTCGTCCACAAAATTAAAGGGTGGCGAGAATATTTTCCATATCAGTTGGCGGCGGCGCAGAAAACGAGACGGCGGCACCAGTGATAGGATGGTCAAAGCCAAGCAGTCGCGCATGTAAGCCGTGCCGCTGCAAGGCACTAACCGCATCGGCTTGGGCTGGCGGCAGCTTGTGAATACGGGTTTGCCACCCCGTGCCATAGAGCTTATCGGCAATGACCGGATGACCAATATGCGCCATATGTACGCGGATCTGATGGGTGCGTCCGGTTTCTAACTGGCAGGCAATATGCGACAGCAGTCCAGCCGCTTTCACCATATGATAATGGGTCACCGCATGCCGCGCCGCGCTATGATCTGCCACTGTTATTTTTTTGCGATTTTGTTGCGACCGCGTAAGCGAAGCCTCTATTTTACCCTGCGGCAGCAAAGGCACGCCCCAAATAAGCGCATCATAAATACGTTTTAGCCGTCCATCTCGCCCATGCGCGGCAAATTGCTCTGCTAGAGCCTGATGCGCTTTATCATGTTTGGCAACCACCATCACCCCGCTGGTTTCCTTATCCAACCGATGCACAATGCCAGGGCGGCGTTCGCCACCAATGCCCGATAGGCTATTGCCACAATGAGCGATCAGCGCATTAACCAGAGTTGAATCGGGCGAACCAGGAGCGGGATGCACCACCATGCCGGCGGGTTTGTTAATCACAATCACCGCCTCATCTTCATGTAAAATATCAAGTGCGATATTTTGCGGGCGGAGCCTGCTATCAACCGGTGGCGGTGGCGTAAAATGATAGACCTCACCCTGCTTTACCTTATGGGCGGGATTGGTGATTGGAATATTCTTACCTTTGTCCGATTGATAAATCTCGCCATTGCGGATAAACTGCTGCAAGCGAACGCGTGAAAAATCTTGTCGCGCGTGCGCCAGCACCCGATCCAGCCTTTGGCCATGATCGGTTTCACTAATCGTAATTATAATAGGTTCATGTATCATGACAGACGAAAATCCTAAACCTTACCTTACCACCTATACCAAAATTATGCTTGCTGTCGTGATAATATTAGGCTTTTTGCTCGTCATCGGCACGGGTGTGGTCATTTTCACAATCATTGATCGGTTATCCGGCCAAAGCAGTGATGAGGCAGCAATAACCCAATTTTCCCAGCCACCAGCCTATCGCTCATTACCAGATAGGGCGACAGTCGAAAGATTTGACATTATCGGCCGCGATATGCTTTTGCATATTCGCGAAGGCAAGCGCGATTTATTTATTCTGATTGACCCCAAAACCGGCGCCGAAAAAAATCGAGTGATTATTCCCTAGTGCATCTAAAGATGCACTAGGTTTTTTTCGCTCACGGTAATCATGCGCTTGCGCTCATGATACCTGCACGGGCGCGGGCGAACTATCACCCGGACACCCGGTCGGGTGTCTCTTTCCTAGCGCATCTAAAGATGCACTAGGTTTTTCTTCCCTCACGGCAATCGCTTACGCGATGCCTACGGGGGTGTGCCGCGTTCGGCGGGTTTGCAGTCGCAAGCCTATTCCCATGCAATCATCCAGTAAAGAGACAGCCGCGCTTCTCTTCCCTTGCACCATCCAATTTTGTTTCTTCTTTGACATTACCCTTTTTTATGATAATCTATTTCTAGTGACGGACATATCCGGCACGGGGGGATTCAAATCCCTCAATCCAATCTGGCCATGGCAACAGCCATAAAAAGATTTGCCATCCCAATGCTTTTTCATGCGCTGGGGTGGCGGCGCTATAAAATAGCCGCTCGCGGTAAAAACGTCGCGGCCATCTGATTGGATTGGTTATTTGAACACCCCGGCACCAACTATTTTGTAAAAAATATGTTGGTTGCCATCTCACTATATAAGTCGGGGTGGGAGTCCTATACAAAAGGTGAAAGCTAAAAAGACTCTAAGAACGTGGAAAATAAGTCAATCTCACCCCGACACCATTTACTTTATTTCCCTCACGGCTTTATTTCCCTCACGGCAGTGCCTTCGGCACGCCTGCGGGAACGCGCCCAAACTATTGGGCGGACACCCAGTCGGGTGTCTATTTCCATGCACCATCCAGTCGTATCCCTATTCCCATGCAATATCGCGTTTTGTTTCTTTGCTATCGGCAGGGCATATTATCGAGCAGGCGAATTGTGCCAATTCGGGCGCAAATAAGGGCGCGTAGATTTTCGGTTTTACCAGCCGGATCTGACGGTGCTGCGAGCGTTTGGGCATCGCGAATGGTGGCATAATCAACCGCATCAAAGCCGGCCTCATAAAGGGCTTTTTCGGCCTCCGCTTCGGCTTCAGAAATCGGCAATCTGCTGCTGGCAAGGGTCTTAAGAATAATATTCAAACGCCCTGCAATCTGTCGCTGCGCGGGCGATAAATACTGATTGCGTGACGACATTGCTAATCCGTCTGCCTCGCGTATAATCGGCGCGCCAAGAATCTCAATCGGCATATCAAAATCTTTTACCATTTGCCGAATAACTTGTAATTGCTGATAATCTTTTTCACCAAAAATCGCCCAATCAGCACTGGTTTGCAAAAACAGTTTTGCGACCACAATCGCCACCCCACCAAAAAAATGTGGTCGTGAAACGGCTTCCAGCCCTTGTGCGACGCCATCCATTTCAATACGAGACGAAAATCCGGATGGATATATCTGCGCGAGGGTAGGAATATAGACCAACGAGGTTGGTGTTTTGGCAAGTGCTTGCAGATCCGCCTGTTCTTGGCGCGGATAATCGTCAAGGTCTTCATGCGCGGCAAATTGGGTGGGGTTTACAAAAATCGAGGTGATGATTTTATCGCAATGCGGCGTGATCTGCTCGATTAGAGATAAATGCCCCGCATGCAAAGCCCCCATTGTCGGAACCAGACCAATCCGCAAATTTTGCCCGCGCCACTCACGTACAAAGCGTTGTAACTCATCTTTCTGGCGGGCAATTTCAAACCGCATGCAACACTATCCTTGTTTGAGGTGAAAACTTTGCGCGCGGGTGAGGTGATCATAGCCCAAAGGCGATAGGGTCACGCCATGACCAGTATCTTTAACCCCTGTCCAGGCCAACGCCGGATCGAGATAATCACAGCGATTCATAAACACGGTGCCGGTTTCAATCTGCATACCGATTTGTTCTGCACAATCTATATCTTGTGTCCATAATGAAGCGGTTAAGCCATAATCACTATCATTCATCAAAGCGATGGCTTGGTCATCACTTTCAACCGGCATAATACCGACAAGCGGGGCAAAACTTTCTTCCCGCATCAGTGACATATTATGGGTCACGTTTACCAGAATCTGAGCCGAAAGATATGCCCCCTCCCCTTCCATGGGCAGCAGACTATCAGCACCGGCGGCAATCGCTTGCGCTATTTGCTGGCGCGCCGCCTCTGCGGCTTGTACCGATACCATCGGACCAATGATTGTTTCAGCTTCAAGCGGATTGCCGAGCCGATAGGTTTTTGCCTGCGCCACAAACCCATCAACAAAATCATCATAAACCTCTTGCGCGACATAAATCCGTTCAATCCCGCAACAAGATTGCCCACTATTGAAATAAGCCCCATCAACCAGATTTTCAATCGCATCGGGCAAATCTGCATCGGCACGCACATAGGCCGGATCTTTGCCCCCCAATTCTAACCCAAGGCCGATAAAGCGATCGCGCAAATTAGCTTTTATATGCCGTCCTGCCGCGACTGAACCAGTAAAATTCACATGTGCAATCCGTGCATCGCGCATCACCGCGTCTGTATCTTGATGGGAAAGATGTAAATAGCCAAACAATCCTTCCGGCATGCCCGCAGCGATACCCGCTTGGGCAATCCGCTCTGCCGCCAACATGGTCTGACTCGCATGTTTAAGGATAACCGCATTACCCGCCATAAGCGCCGGAATAATGCTATTTACCGCGATGAGATAGGGATAATTCCAAGCCGCGATTACCAATACGACACCAAGCGGGCGTTTACGGATAAAACGGTTAAACCCTTGCTGCGGCGGTGCGGCTATATCGGCTAATGCTTGCGGGGCAATATCAATCATATGATGGGCGCGTTGGGCAAAGCCTTTCACTTCACCACCACCAAATTTTATTGGCCGTCCAATTTGCCAAGCGAGTTCGGGAATAATCTCACTTTCCTGTTTTGTAAATTCTTCAACCATAAGCCGACACAAATCTGCCCGTTCGGATAAGGGGGTGTTTGCCCATTTTTGTTGTGCCGCTTGGGCGGCATTAAGGGTGGTTTCAACCTGTTGGGGATCGGCTAGGGGGCGTTGCACATAAACGCTTTGATCAATCGGTGAAATAATATCGCGTATCATGGCGTTTCCTGTCCGTTTTCATCCCTGATAATATAAGCCGCCGAAATCCCGCCATCGGCAAGATAGGTCGCACCCGTTGTAAAGCCTGCATCATCGCTCAGCAAAAACCCGACAAGGGCAGCAATTTCATCGGCTTTTCCTAATCGTCCCAGCGGAATATGTCGACGGCGTAACTGCCATTTTTCTGGCGTATCAAAATAATGGGCGGTACGTTCAGTATAAATTGGACCTGGTGCAATCGCATTGGCTCTTATGCCGGCGCGGGCATGGCTTATCGCAATCTCACGCGTCATCGCCTCAATGCCGCCTTTGCTTGTCGTATAAGCAATCTGCGCCGTCGCCGAACCGCTATGGGCAACAACTGATGACATATTCACAATCGCCCCGCCCGTTTGCAAATGCGGTATAATATTCTGGCACATTAAAAACGTGCCGGTCAAATTAACCGCTAGTGTTTCATTCCAACTATCAAGCGGGGTGGTCGCAATATCGCTATCATCAGCCAGCAGCGTAACCGCATTATTGACCAGACCATCAATCGTTCCCAACCAATCAAGGGCAGCGGCTACCGCCTCTTTCACCTCATTTTCATATAGCAAATTCGCCGCAAATGACTTCGCCTTATCAGCCGGAAGCACAGCGATGGTAGCTTCTGCATCCTGTTTCGTTTTTTCAAAACAGGCAAGCTTTGCACCTTTTTCAACCAGACGCCGCGCAATGCATTGTCCAATCGTCCCACCGGCACCAGTAAGAATAATGTTTTTGCCTAATAAATCTGTCATGCTATAAGACCCGTATTAACGATAGCATGTCATGCGTTTATGAAAACATGCAATCAGGAGACAGTTATGCCAGATACGAGCACAAATGAAAAGAACCAGAATATGCGCCCGACAATTATCACGATTGGTAATGAAAAAGGCGGGGTTGGAAAAACCACCCTTGCCCTACATTTAGCTATTTATTTATTGCGCCAAGGGCATCAGATCGGCACGCTTGATTTGGCTATTAAACAACCAACGCTTACACATTTTTTTGTGAATCGCACGCAAAATACACGTATTCCAAATCTTATTCAGCCAGAACATTTTTTGCTGTCGCCCAATAATAGCAATGATATTGAAGAACAGCAAAAATATTATAATGATGTTTTTTTGCGGGCAATCGAGAAAATGCGCGATAGCTGCAACTATATTATTATGGATTGCGCCAGTGGTGATACATATTTTTCCCGCCTCGCGCACAGCATATCAGATATAATTATCACCCCGACCAATGAAAGTTTTGTCGATCTTGATAGCCTGTTTGATATTGATCAAAAAGATATGAGCATTAAAATGCCGCGTTCTTATGTGGATATGGTTGTTGCAAAACGCGATTTTAGACGCAAAAATAACGGCGATATAAAATGGCTTTTGGCGCGCAACCGGACAGGTCATATCCATGCGCGCAACCGACAGAATTTTGATATAGTGCAAGGTGAGATGCAAAAGAAATTTGAAATCGCTAGCCTCCCTTTCTTGTCAGAAAGAACCATATATCGTGAATTATTTCTAGAGGGGCTCACCGTTTTTGACATTTTTGATGAGGATGATCACACCGCCTCCCATGAAGCGGCGTGCGCGGAAATTGCTGAGATTGTAAGCGCGCTCGATTTGCCCCAATTTAAGAGATAAAGAGGGTAAGGGATAATATGATACGTCTTCTTATCATTGCAGCGATTATTGTGATTATCATTTTGCTGTTTCGGAGCTTACGCAATCGCTAAAGCTTATCCAGATCGAAGGAATGATGCGCTAAAAAAGATTTAGCGCATATATAAAGCTATGGGGCAATCTCGAAGCAGCTTTGGTTTTGTCTTTGCAAATGCCCGCAGATATAATGCGCTGTTCTTTTCGTTAATCCCGCAAAACGGGCACGATAAATCTGACGATCACGTACCGTAATCGCTAAAGTTTGATAGCGTGCCTTTTTAAGCTCTGGCTGAAATTGTGCATATACTATTTCCAATATATTCACCGCGGCTTCTCTTTCCCGAAACGCGCCAATTTGTATTGTCCACATATTATCTTGGCGCGGCATGTCATTTTCATTCAAATGTGCAATAGGTGGCGTTTTCGTCATTTGGGCATATTGACCATTATTTTGTTTTTGGGAAGAAAAAGCATCCGCTTTCTTTTTCTGTGGTTCATCTTGATGATGAAACACCGCATGTTGTGACTTAAATTGAGGGGATATAGATTGTGTGGGCTCCCAAGCCGCAGAGGCGTGGAAATTTGCATTCACCATACCACTGACCAACCGGTCACGCGCTGGGGCGGTTTGCGCCCCAATAATCACCGCCAAGACGGTGCGCCCATTCCGCTCAACCGCAGTGACAATATTATACCCGCTCGCCGCAATATATCCGGTTTTCATACCAATACTCCCCGGCAAGCGGGTGAGCAGATGATTATGGGTGCGATAGGTTTGGCTTTTATAGGTAAATTCTGTCTGCGACCATAAATCCGAAAATTGAGGAAAGTCGCGCAATAAAGCCAGCCCCAATAGCGCAATATCTTGCGCGGTTGTCACTTGTTGCGGATGGTGCAAGCCGGATGGATTATGAAAATATGTATCCGCCATATTTAGCCGCGCCGAGGTTTTATTCATGCGGGCAACAAATTTTCTCTTGCTCCCTGCAATATGCTCGGCAACCACAATCGCAACATCATTGGCAGATTTTACAACCAAAGCCTGCATCGCTAATTGGGCGGTGATTTTTTCTCTAAACCGTAACCCCAACTTAGAAGCAGGCTGGCGCACCGCCGCACGCGATACGTTAAGCTCTGTCAGCGGGTGTAACCGCCCCGCCACCATATCTTCCATCATTATATAAAGGGTCATAAGTTTCGCAAGCGAGGCAGGATGGCGTTTTTCTTCTGCCATATAAGCGGTTAAAATGCGGCCGGTTTGGGCATCAACCATTAAAGCCGATATGTCGGCACGTTCGCGCGCTTCGGCACCGCCCAACTGACAGGCAAGCGTGAGAAGAAAAAGAATGATAAAATGAGTTTTTCCCCGATAAATTGAATCTTTATATCTCATAATGTACCAAACTTGCATAATTTATGCCTGATTCATGAAAACAAGTCTTGCGATTACAAAAAATAAGTACAAAATAGATATTATGAGCAGTGAAAATGAAAATGGCGGCAATGATGCAGGTGTGAGCCTGCTCACGCGGACACGCCCAAAAGCTAAAAAACCATCGCTTTATAAAGTTTTATTGCTGAATGATGATTATACCCCGATGGAATTTGTGGTGTATATTTTACAACGGTTTTTTAATAAGGGCGCGGAAGACGCGGCGCGGATTATGTTGCATGTTCACCAAAACGGGGTTGGCATATGCGGTGTGTATACTTTTGAAGTGGCCGAAACCAAAGTGACGCAAGTTATGGATTCGGCGCGCCAGCATGACCACCCATTGCAATGTACAATGGAGAAAGAATAAAGGCGGAAAAAGAATAGAGATAAATATGACAAGTTTTTCAACAGAATTCGAAAAAACATTACAACGCGCGGTGGATTTGGCACGCGAAAGAGCGCATGAATTTGCAACCCTTGAACATTTACTGCTGGCGCTTACCGAGGATGCGGATGCCGGAAAGGTAATCCAAGCTTGCGGCGTGGATATGGAGGTGCTGCAAGCCGCCCTTACCGGCTATCTTGATGAAGACCTTGCCAGCCTCATCATTGATGAGGGGGAGGAAGATTGCAAACTCACCACCGGATTTCAACGGGTGCTACAACGCGCTGTCATTCATGTGCAAAGCTCTGGCCGTGATGAGGTAACCGGCGCCAACCTGCTTGTTGCATTATTCGCGGAGCGCGAAAGCCATGCCGTTTATTTCTTACAAGACCAAGATATGACCCGCTATGATGCGGTCAATTACATTTCACATGGGGTCGCCAAAAAAGTATCTTTTTCTGAAAGCCGCCCCATTGAAGGAGTAGGCGAAGGGGCGGATGAAGAGGGCGCAGATGAAATAGCTGAAGGCGAAACCGCCTTACAAACCTATTGCGTTAATCTGAATGAAAAAGCCGCAAAAGGCAAAATTGACCCATTGATTGGCCGCGCCACAGAGGTTGATCGGGTGATTCAGATTTTATGTCGGCGCAATAAAAACAATCCGCTTTTGGTGGGTGACCCAGGGGTTGGCAAAACCGCAATTGCCGAAGGGCTGGCGCGCAAAATCACCGAAAATAATGTGCCGGATGTTTTGCAAGATAATATTGTTTATGCGCTGGATATGGGGGTGTTGCTGGCTGGCACGCGCTATCGGGGTGACTTTGAGGAACGCTTCAAACAAGTGATGGCAGAGCTGGAAGAGATGCCGCAAGCAATTCTTTTTATTGATGAGATTCATACGGTTATCGGCGCGGGCGCAACTTCTGGCGGGGCGATGGATGCCTCTAATCTTTTGAAACCTGCCTTGCAAAATGGCGGCTTACGCTGTATGGGCTCAACCACATATAAAGAATATCGTCAGCATTTTGAAAAAGACCGCGCCTTGGCACGACGCTTCCAGAAAATTGATGTGCGCGAACCAAGCGTTCCCGATACGATTAAAATATTGCAAGGGCTAAAACCCTCTTTTGAAGAGTTTCATAATCTTAAATATTCAAATGAAGCCATCAAAACGGCGGTGGAGCTTTCTGCCCGCTATATGAATGATCGTAAACTGCCCGATAAGGCGATTGATGTGATTGATGAAGTCGGCGCGGCGCAAATGTTGGTTCCGGCAGAAAAGCGGCGCAAAACGATTAAGGTCAAAGATGTCGAAAATGTGATTGCCAAAATGGCACGTATCCCTGCCAAAAATGTATCGCGCAATGATAGCGAAAAATTGCGCGACCTTGGCAATAATCTCAAACGTGTCGTGTTTGGACAAGATAAAGCCATCGACGAAGTGGCAGCGGCGATAAAACTGTCGCGCGCTGGTTTGCGTGACCCGCAAAAGCCGATTGGCAATTATTTATTTTCAGGCCCAACGGGCGTTGGCAAAACCGAAGTGGTGAAACAGCTTGCCTCTATTTTAGGAGTGGAATTACTACGCTTTGATATGTCAGAATATATGGAGCGGCATACAATTTCGCGGCTCTTGGGCGCACCACCTGGCTATGTTGGCTTTGATCAAGGCGGGCTTTTAACCGATGGGGTTGACCAAAATCCGCATTGCGTTTTGCTGTTGGATGAGATTGAAAAAGCGCATCCCGATTTGTTCAATGTGCTATTGCAAGTGATGGATCATGGCACGCTTACCGATGCCAATGGCCGCAAGGTTGATTTCCGCAATGTGATTATTGTGATGACCTCTAATGCCGGTGCGAGCGATATGGCGCGTGCCGCCATTGGCTTTGGCCGCGACAAGCGGGAGGATGAAGATATTGACGCGATTAATAAATTATTCACGCCGGAATTTCGCAACCGGCTGGATGCGATTGTGCAATTTTCTAGCCTGCCCGCCAAAGTGGTGACGCGGATTGTCGAGAAATTTGTTTTAGAACTTGAAGCGCAGCTTTCAGACCGCAATGTAATCATTGAAATCAGTAAAGCCGCAAGCCGCTGGCTGGTTGATGAAGGCTATGATGAGAAAATGGGCGCGCGCCCGCTTGCGCGGCTTATTCAGGAAAAAATCAAAAAACCGCTTGCCGATGAGGTTTTGTTTGGAACCCTTAAAAATGGCGGCATTGTGCGGATTGATTTTAACAAAAAAGCCGCCGCGCTCACATTTGATTATAAGGATGACGCGCCCACCCCACGCCCGAAAAAAGGCAAAGCGGAGACAGTGAACGCAAAATAAATGCGCCTCATTTTCAATTCTCTTTAACCTTAAATATGGGGGCGGATTTTGGCGGCAATCGCTTCCAGCCTATCCATATCTTCCATATCACGGGCGTGGAATTTAAGCTCTAACCCTTGCTGGCGCGGGATAATATGAAAATGAATATGCGGCACAGTTTGCCCCGCCGACGCGCCATTAAGCTGCACCAGCATAATACCCGGTGCGTCTAAGCCTTTTTGCACCGCGCTGGCAATTTTTTGGGTGGTGAGGATAAGCGCTTGCGCATAAGCTGCCTCCAGCGTCAATAAATTCACCGCCGGTGATTTGGGGATAACCAGCGCATGCCCTTCAGCCTGTGGCATGACATCCATAAAACTATAAGTCATGTCATCTTCATAAAGTTTCACCGACGGCATGTCGCCGCGCAATATTTTGGCAAAAATATTTTCGTCACTATAGGGCTCATCTAGTTTCATCTCTCATATCCTTTAGGTTTTCTTAAACGGCGTATAATCATGCATGGTTTCAACATCATGTTCAACAATCTGGCGTTCTTTTGCAAGAAAGTTTTCCACCGCCGCATGAAAATTTTCATCACACATATAATGGGCAGAATAGGTAAGCGCGGGCTCATAGCCGCGCACCAGCTTATGCCCGCCTTGCGCGCCGGCTTCAACATGTTGCAATTTATGGGCAATCGCAAAATCAATCGCTTGATAATAACAAAGCTCAAAATGCAAAAAAGGGTGATGCTCAATACAGCCCCAATTTCGCCCAAATAGCGTATCGCCACCAATAAAATTAAGCGCGCCAGCAATATAACGCCCCGCGCGCTTTGCCATGATTAATAAAATATCGTGCCTCATATAATCGCCAATGAGCGAAAAAAAATCACGCGTTAAATAGGGCTGCCCCCATTTTCGTATGCCTGTATCGATATAAAATTCATAAAATATATCCCAAACCGCTTCGGTGATTTCATCGCCGGTGAGCCAATCAATGGTGACATCTTCGTTCACCGCACGGCGGCGCTCTTTGCGTAAATTTTTGCGCTTGCGCGATGCCAGCACCTCCAAAAAAGCGGCAAAATCAGCATAATCCTGATTATGCCAATGGAATTGCTGATCGTTTCGAATAAGAAAATTTTGCGCTTCGCATAAGGGCACTTCATCGGCAGTGAGAAAATTTATATGCAGTCCCGAAACGTGATATTTATCCGCCAGCGCCTTTGCCCCCTCAAGCAAGGGCGGGATATAGGCAGGATTATCGGTGAGCAAGCGCCTGCCGGTTGCCGGTGTAAATGGCACTGCGCTTAATAATTTCGGGTAATAATTTCCGCCTGCTTGTTCATAAGCATGCGCCCAGCTTTGGTCAAAAATATATTCCCCTTGACTGTGGGATTTCAGATAGAGCGGCATCGCCGCACACATAGCCTCCGCATCAAGCAAGCAAATATGCTGTGCCAACCAGCCTGTATCGGCGGCGGCAGAACCGCTTTTTTCAAGCGCGCTTAAAAACCCATGTCTTAGAAATGGATTAAAGGGGTGCGCGGGCGGGTTGGCAAGCCTATCCCAATCGGCAGCCTTCACCTCATCCATTGATTGTAAAATTTTAATCTGCATTTAATCTATTTCAAATAGAGCCTCAATCTCAACCACCCAACCGCGCGGCAGGCTCGTCACCCCCACCGCAACCCGTATATGCTTGCCTGCCTCGCCAAATGCCAGCGCCATAAGGTCTGAGGCACCATTCACCACGTCTGGATGTGCGGTAAATTCTGGCACGGCGCGGACAAAGCCGGCCAGCCTGATACATTGGCGGATCCGCATAAGATCCCCCGCACAAGCCAATTTTGCTTGCGCAAGAATATTTAGCCCCGCCACTTGCGCGGCTTTGACCGCCTCTGCCACCTCCATATCTGCACCCACCGTACCGCAGATTTCCCCCGCTTCACCCACTGGCCCTTGACCGGAGATAAATAATAAATTGCCGCTTATATGGTGCGCTTTATAATTGCCAAGCGGAGTTACGGCAGCAGGGATTATAAGCCCATGCTCGTGAAGGCGTTGTTCAATCATAATAGGCTTCTCCCTTTTTTCACGCTCTCATCACCAAATCTATCCCGCAGCCTATCTATTGCTCTTTCAGTGGCAATGCGACGGCTTTTATCTGGATCAGCCAAATCAAACGGGTCAGCAAATTCGGCATCCGTAAGGCTGGAAAGCCCAATTCCGATTAAGCGAAAACTTTGCATCTGGGAATCACAATATTTATGCAGCAAGAGTTTACCTATTCGGTAAATCTCTTCCGCCATTTGAGTCGGGTCTGCTAAGGTTTGCGCCCGTGTGATGGATTTGAAATGGTTTGTTTTTAATTTAAGCTGCACGGTTCTGCCCGCCTTGCCTTTGCTTTTACAAAGGCGCGATAATTTTTCACACAACCGCCACAGCGTTTTGTCTAGGGTTTCGAGATTTTTAACATCTTCTGGAAAAGTGGTTTCGGTTGAAATTGATTTGCGGATGCTGGTGGGGTTAATCGAACGGCTATCTTGGCCTTGTGCCAATCGTGCCAACCGATAGCCCATAGATTGATAGCGGGTGGCTAGTTTTTTCTCAGACATGGTTTGCAACTGCCCGATTGTCCGCACCCCATCTTTTTCGAGCTTTTTTTGCAATACACGCCCAACCCCCCAAATCCGGCTCACGGGCAGCGGCGCTAAACGCTGTTTGGCGTCTGCCGCGCCAATAATCGTAAAGCCGCGTGGCTTTTCCATGTCACTTGCCAGCTTCGCCAGAAACTTATTATAGGATAGGCCGATTGAAACCGTAATGCCGATTTCCGCTTCAATCTGATTGCTTAAATCGATTAAAATTTGCGCCGGATATTTTTTATGAAGGCGCTTTGTGCCGCGCAAATCCATAAAAGCCTCGTCGATTGAAAGCGGTTCAACCAATGGCGTGAATTGCTGCATAATTGTACGAATGGCATGACCTGCCTCACTATATTTGCCCATGCTGGGTTTCATAATCACCGCATCGGGGCAGAGTTTTTTCGCCTTAAACATTGGCATGGCAGAGCGCACGCCGCGAATGCGCGCAATATAACAGGCGGTTGAAACAACCCCTCTTTTTTCGCCACCAATAATTAGCGGCTTATCTTGTAAGGCAGGATTATCGCGCTTTTCAATCGCCGCGAAAAACGCATCGCAGTCCATATGCGCGATGCCGAGCTCATTTAATTCAGCATGAGCGATGGTGCGGGGGCTACGGCAGGCAGGGCAGCGCGGGTTGGGGCGGGAGGCCGTAAACGCCGCGCCGCAAACACGACACAAGGCAGGTGTATCAAAAGCCATGATCTGTGAGTTGTTGAGAGAGCCAGTCACCTGCCGCATCCCAATTATCGAGCCTTACAGCCGCTTTTTCGGCTGGTGGAATAAGTTTTGCAAGGCGCGGGTCGGCGACAAAATGAACCGCCTGACAATGCGGAATATGCTCTACCACGCTGTTAATATTATGCGGAATATCATCAAGGAAAAAAACCGGTGCAGATATGCGCGCCACCATATAAGCGGCCGCCGGCCCTTTAAGACCGCTATTAATCACCACCGGATAATCCATCTCGTGATGGCGTAAATTATCAATGCGTTGTTGTTTTGCCTCTGCCTCGCTATTGGTGAGAACCACAATTTGCGCCCGCGCCGAAAGCGCTTCAAGCGCCGCCGCCGCACCGGTAACCGCATCAATATGCAGGCTTTGGGTCAAAAAGAAATCGCGCAATAAATCTGGCATATGCACATTTGCCACCTCATCATTATGCTTGTGCTTAATATTACCAGAAAGCGCAAAACTGCCAATATCATAATACATGCCGTTCACATCGAGATAATGCTCCAAACGTTCGACAAATTTAAGCAATACTTCATCAGCGTCAGACATAATCAAGGGGCGGGTGGGGGAAAGGTCAAGCGCATCTATTTGCGCTTTAACATCGGCAGATAATTCAGTCATAAGCGTAACGTTAAAGCAGAATAGAGGCTTCGTCCAGCCTGTATTTTAAGAGAGGTGGCCTAAAAAGCCTTGACGATATTTTCAACCATTTTCTTGGCATCAGAAAATAGCATCATCGTATTATCGCGGAAGAAGAGCTCATTTTCCACCCCCGCATAACCTGACCCCATGCCGCGCTTGATAAACAGAACCGTACCGGCACGCTCGACATCCAGAATCGGCATCCCATAAATGGGGGATGCCTGATCGGTCTTGGCAGAAGGATTGGTGACATCATTCGCGCCAATCACAAAAGCAACATCGGCTTGCGCAAATTCGCTATTAATATCTTCCAGCTCAAACACTTCATCATAAGGTACATTGGCCTCTGCCAGCAGCACATTCATATGGCCTGGCATCCGCCCCGCCACGGGGTGAATGGCATAGCTTACTTTCACACCCTGTTTTTTAAGCTCATCCGCCATTTCGCGTAAGGCATGTTGCGCTTGCGCCACCGCCATACCATAGCCCGGAACGATGATGACAGAATTTGCATTTTTCATAATAAAGGCCGCATCATCTGCACTGCCTTGCTTGACCGGACGCTGCTCCACCGCGCCAGACGCCCCCGCCTCTGTTTCACCGCCAAAGCCGCCCAGAATAACCGAAAAGAAAGAGCGGTTCATGCCCTTACACATAATATAAGACAAAATCGCCCCCGATGAACCAACCAGCGCGCCAGTAACAATCAGTGCCATATTTTCAAGCGTAAAGCCAATGCCCGCTGCCGCCCAACCAGAATAAGAATTGAGCATGGAGACCACCACCGGCATATCCGCGCCGCCGATAGGGATAATTAGCAGAAAGCCAATAATGAATGATAAAACCGTGATGAACAAAAACAAATTCGTGGTCTGATTGGCAGGGTTCATGCACAGCAAGATAATGCCGCCAATAATCGCCACCGCTAGGGCAATATTTAACACATGTCGAAGCGGTAAAATAATCGGCGCGCCGGACATGGTTCCTTGTAATTTGGCAAATGCAATCACCGATCCGGAAAAGGTAATCGCACCGATGGCGACACCGAGCGACATTTCAATCAAGCTCGCGGTTTTAATCGCGCCATTTGCGGTGAGCTCGAAAGACTCAGGCGCCAGAAACGCCGCCCACGCGACAAAAACCGCCGCCAGCCCGACCAAAGAGTGAAATGCGGCAACCAGTTGCGGCATATCCGTCATCGCAATCCGCCGCGCGATAAACGCACCAATACCGC
The DNA here is from genome assembly GCA_965199285.1 of Parvibaculaceae bacterium. Lineage (GTDB taxonomy): Bacteria > Pseudomonadota > Alphaproteobacteria > RS24 > RS24 > CBDDGJ01. The sequence goes on from OZ240687.1 coordinate 1,089,815, forward strand.
CGCCAATAAGGATGCCGCCCAAAATCAGCAGCCAGACCGAAGCCCCCGTATTATTCACCTGAAACATTGTCGTGACAATGGCGATCGCCATGCCGATCATTCCCATATAATTGCCCTGTCGCGATGTCTCCGGCGAGCTTAGGCCCCGCAAGGAAAGGATGAATAAAACCGCCGAAGCAAGATAAAAAATAGCCGTAAGATTTGCGCTCATAATAAAATCCTTATTTGTCTTTTTTGCGATACATGGCGAGCATGCGCTGGGTGACAAGGAAGCCGCCAAAAATATTTATTGACGCAAGCACAACCGCGCCAAAACCAAGCCAACGCGCCAAGCCGCTATCGGCATCATTTAATGTGTAAGCCCCCACCGCCATCAGTGCGCCAACAATAATCACCGATGAAACCGCATTGGTGACGGACATAAGCGGCGTATGCAGCGCCGGCGTTACCGACCAGACAACATAATAGCCAACAAATATGGCAAGAACAAAAACACTAAGAAGATAAATAATAGGGTCAATCATAATATATTTCTCCCGAACTTATGGGTTATTTTTTAGCCGCGCGGGGCTTAGGTTTAGCGACGCGCTTGGTTGTTGTTTTGGCGCCCGTTTTTTTCGCTACAGGCTTTTTAGCCGCCAGGGATTTCGTGGCGGGCTTTTTCGCTACAGGTTTTTTCGCTACTGGCTTTTTCCCAGTAGGCTTTTTCGCTGTAGGTTTTTTTATTACAGGGGTGTTTTTTACTGCGGACTTTTTTTCTGGCTCTTTTCCTGCCCGCAAAGCGATCGCTTGGATAATCTCATCCGCCTCATCAAAATGTGGCTGTTGCTGTTCCTCATCCCAAAACGCGGTTATGAAATTAAGTAAATTACGAGCATAAAGCTCGCTCGCATTACCTGCTAACCGCCCAGGCACATTTTCATGCGCAACAATTTTTACGCCCTTATGTTCGACAATCTTTCCGGCCTTTGATAAGGGACAATTGCCCCCCTGCTCGACCGCCAGATCGACCACAACAGATCCCGCTTTCATGCTTTCAACCATCGCCTTGCTGACAAGCTCAGGCGCCGGTTTACCGGGAATAAGCGCGGTGCAAATTACAATATCCTGTTTGGTAATATGATCCGCGACCAAGGCTTGCTGGCGCTTTTTATAATCATCGCTCATTTCTTTGGCATAGCCGCCTTCTGTTTCGCCGCTATCGCCCGCATCTGCCTCGACCATCACAAAACTAGCGCCGAGACTTTCAACTTGCTCGGCGGCAGCCGCCCTTACATCCGTCGCGCTCACAATCGCCCCCAACCGACGGGCGGTGGCAATAGCTTGCAGGCCAGCAACCCCTGCGCCCATAACAAAGACACGCGCCGCCGGCACGGTTCCGGCCGCTGTCATCATCATCGGCAAAGCGCGATTATATTCAGCCACCCCATCCAACACCGCCTTATAACCCGCAAGGTTGGATTGCGAAGATAAAACATCCATTGATTGGGCGCGGGTGATGCGGGGCATAAGCTCCATCGCCATCGGCCGCAATTTCGCCTTTAAGTAAGCATTCACATTGGCCGCATTTTTTTGAGGCGCAAATATTGCCGCCACAATCGTACCAGCTTTTGCATTTTTCAAGGTTGCGGCTTTCGGTGCATTTACGGCAAGCACAATATCGGCATTTTTAAGAGCTGTTGTTAAGCTGGCGGTCAGAACTGCGCCCGCCTGTTTATAGGCTTCATCTGAAAAACCAGCCGCCAAACCTGCCGCTTTTTGGACGGTGACTTTACAGCCTAAATCAATCAATTTTTTGACAGTTTCAGGGCTTGCCGCAACCCGCGCTTCTTTTTTATCTTCTTTTACAACAACCAGATTTGTTGCCATGATCTACCTCACAAGTTAAGCCGACGCGCCAGGCACGGGCATTTATTTTTAATAATACACAAATAGCAGCAAGCCTAATAAAATGACCGCAACGCCAATCGTACCCCATTTCGTATATTGCAAAAAGGCTTGATAGGTTGTTTCATGCTCTGCCTTATCCATTTCCTCATGCCAATTCTCAGATTGCATTTTTGCCTCCTTCATTTAACTCTTTCATTCAACATGGCTTAAGCGACACATTATGAGTGCTTTATCTGTATCGCAAACATAACCTACGCGCAAGCGCAGATATTATTTTGCGTTTGATGGAAAAAACTTTATTTCTCTCATACGATTATCACGGATACTATCTGTGAGCATATTTGTGAGCCTCTTACACCATATTTCTTGTTGTATTGTGTCAGTGCAAATATCTTGCCGAATTTCAATCAGCGCATGTGGAAAACCTCTCATTGTACCATGCTGATACATGCAATCTCCCTTCAACCGTCCAGAATAGGGGCGATTATCGGCAAAATTCTTTATTTTTTCTCGTACCATAAAATCGCGCATATAAGACGGCAAACGCGGGTCGCTATCCCATAAAACAGCCGCTTCCATCACCCGCTGCTTGCCGTGAAAGATGGGCGTAAAACTATGGATAGATAAGATAATCGGCACTTGCCCGGCCACCACCATTTCATCCAGCCTCGTTGTAATCATGTGATGATAAGGCACATAATATGCTTGAATGCGCCGCTGCCGCTCGCTATCCGCAAGGGGATAATTGCCAGGGATAATGTGCCCGTCTGAAATTTGCATAATCAAAGTGGGGTCATCCAAACCACGATTAGGATCAATCAGTAAACGCGAAAAGCCCGCCAATATCGCGGTGCAGCCGAGTTTTTGCGCAATCGCGCGGGTAAGCGCCGCCGCCCCCAAATCATAGGCAATATGGGTTTCAAAAATTTCTGGTGCAAGACCAAGATGATGATAATCTATTGGCAGATGCGCCGAGGCATGGTCACACACAAGCAAAAAAGGGGCGCTTGCCTCTTCATTCACAACTTCAAATGCGGGCATGCTTAAAAATAACGAGCTTAGCCTTGCCGTGCCTTGAAGCGTTTATTAACCTTATTAATAACAAAAAGGCGACCACGGCGGCGCACAATCTGGTTCTTCTGATGCCGCCCACGCAATGATTTTAATGAATTGCGGACTTTCATAATATATCTCCAACCGGTGAATTGTGGCGGAACCTAATGAAAACCAGAATAATTGTCAACCCATGCAAATCCATTTTCCTATTGGCAAAAATATGAAAATGCGTATGTTACGCACCCATGATGAATGACGAGCAGCAAAAATTACTTGATGAAAAAGACCGGATAAGCCATCAGCCACAATGGTTCCGCGAAGCGCTGGCACAAAAGCCGATTTCCGCCCATGCGGATTTTGGGGGTAAGAAAATCCATTATCTCGACTGGCGACAATATGCCCCCGCCCACGCGCCGCAAATCCTGCTGGTGCATGGCAGTGGCGCGCATGCGCATTGGTTTGATTTTATTGCGCCACTGCTTACGCCATATTATGGCGTGGTGGCGATGGATTTTCCGGGCATGGGCGATAGTGATTGGCTTGATGCCTATAGCAGGGAGATTAAAGCAGACTCTATCCGTGCGATGATTGAGCAAGCGCAATTTTCAAGCAAGCCGGTGCTCATTGCCCACAGCTATGGTGGCTTTGTCGCGCTGATTGCCGCGCATCACCATACCGATAAAATCACCGCCCTGATGTTATGCGATTTTGCCATCAAACCACCCGAGCATCATGAAGAATGGTATGATGGCCGCCGTAACACCCCACCCATGCGGGTTTATGAAACGAAAGAGGCTATCTTGGCGCGCTATCGACTTGCCCCTGCACAGCCTTGTACGCATGAATATATTTTGCAGCATATTGCGGCGCACTCCATCCGCCAAACCACTGGCGGCTGGACGTGGAAATTCGACTCCACAATGCATGATGGCTATAAGATTGGTGATGATTTGCCCGATATTTATCGTGGTTTAAGCCTGCCCAGCGCGGCTATGTTTGGCGCGCTCAGCCATATGGAAGCAGATCGTGCCTTTCATCGCCAAAATGTCAAAGCCTATATGCGCGAGCTTCGCCCCGATATTCCGTTTTACGAAATTGCCGGCGCGCATCATCATATTATGCTCGATCAACCGCATGGGTTTGTTGCCAGCATCACCACGCAAATGGAAAGCTGGCGCGCCCAAAACGCCTTTCGCATATAGCTATTATATCTACGCTTGATCCATGCGCGAGCGGGTTAATATCCAGGAAACAACTGATATTTTAACAATATCTTTTTTGCGTATTAATTCCCCATGGCTCTCATACACCTCACGCCCATCAGCTTCGGTGGTTTGTTTATAACTATATACTTCAATACTGTCAGACCCTATCAGCCCCATTATTTTAATCGCCAGTACTGTATCATCGCCCATTTTGTGTTCAATACAAACAATATCGTCCATATTCGCATCAAGACGCGGATCACAAAAGCATATATGGCCGTCAAAAATACCATGCGGCTGCATGGATGCGCCTGTTGCATGAACAGCAAATGTATCTTCACTCATGTGCGCGGGCGCTGCTATGTCGAGCCGACTATTTTTCATTGTCGCCCAGCCATTACCATCATCCATGGGTATCATGCTAATGACTCGAATGGACGCTGATTGCTCAATCGCTTTTTCGGTCTGCTTCTCATCTGCTTGCTTCTTAGGGTGTAGAGTATTTAATTCACGCACCGGCTCAGAGACACCACTATAATTCGTTTTAATGTCAATAATACGTGAGCTGCCATACATCTGTCCCCTACCCGTGAGCAACCACGTTAAAGATACACCATGGTGATAGTTCAAGGCACGTAAAAACTCGTTTTTAATGTTTCGATCGCCTTTCAAATAATGCTGAACGGTTCTATATCCTATATCTGTGGTTTCCTGAATATCCTTTATTTTCAATCCACTATCTTTCATGAATTGCTTTAAGCGCAAAGATACGCCCAATTTGTCACTTTTTTCTTGACTTGAAACGCCCAATTTGTCACATTACTCCCAAATTATCAACTCTACTAATAGGGTAAATGTCCAAAATGGACAATATAAAAATCGAACTATAAAAATCGACACTATAAAATGAACAATAAGAAAAAATTCTTACCATCGCGCCATTTGTCTGATGCCGTACTTGGGGCATTTCGTGCAAAAGGTGTGCCATTCGCCAAATGGTGTGACATGAATGGCATCCGCAGAGAAAATGTCCGTGCCGCTCTTTATGGCAGGTGGACGGGCGAAAAGGCGGATGCTATCTTAGAAGAAATTATTACGGCCGCAGGTGAAGAAACTGTTTCGTTCCTTCTCGAGCAACGGGGAAAAAACAATGTTCAATAAACGCAAAGCCACCCAGTATGCAGATGTGATTTGTTGGCGCTTACACATTCGGCAGGATCACTTATTTGGCCATCAAAAATATAGAAGAATAGTCGATGCGCGACAGGCTTTGGCATTTTTATGTAGAGAAGATTTAGGCTGGTCATATCCACAAATTGGTGAATTTATAGGGGGACGTGCTCATACAACAATCATGACTATGATTAAAAAGCGATCCTTAACCAAAATTGTCGCGCATTTGATTGTGCTAGCAAAACTATGCGTAGATATTGATAAAGCAGAAGTAGAAACAGAAGCAGGTATAGCCAATATCAGATTTTTAATCGATGATGGCCATGAGAATTCGCTCCTCAAAAAAATACACGATATATTGGAGGACGAGGAAACTGAACGATTGAGCCAAATTGCTAGACTGTATTCGAGACCAGAATAATTAGACGACCAGCCGGGCGGAGGTTTATCTCCCTCGCGCGAACACCCTACCGGGTATCGCTATTTGTTTCGCTCACAACAGCCTTGCAGGCATAGTGCTCCATTCTCTTGAGAAAGAGGGAGGCATATGGTCGTACCCTTATTCACACCAGCTTTTTTTAGGGGGATAGGATTGTGCTAGTTTAGCGGCAAGCAAGGCATCAGATAAATCTTGTGTATCACCCGCGCGCTGCCGCATCAACCGAGCGAAACGAAGTGAAGTGAGATAAGTTGATGCGCCAATAAAGAGGCTGTCGCAATATAACGATTGGCATATTTGCCTTGTTTTATATTGGCAAGAGAAAGCGGCGCGACGCTTAGCCATTCTCTCGTGAAGGTTTTGGCTTTTTGCGCAAGCTCTTTTTCTTTGTCGCACCTCCCGCGTATTTCTGGTGTGTCTATACCCGCAAGCCGAATGGTGGCGGTAATCTCTATCTTTGGCCACACCTCTATGCGGGCAATGAAGCTATCGCCATCTATCACTCTGATAACCTCTATCTCATAAGCCGAAGTTAGTTTTTGGTGCGCGCTTAAAGGGGCGCTGATTGCGACAAGAAGTGACAATATCAGTATCAGCCTGGTTTTCATGGATACCCCCATTGGTTCATAAAACTATCAACGCAACGGGGGTTTATTCATAAACGATACCACATGGTATCGGGAGATGATATGCCACTTACACGGCCTGCGATGTATTTCCGCGAGCGGTATTCTATTCCACCGCCCTCCCGACCTAGTCGGAAGAGCTTTTTGTGTAATACGCTGCCCTAAAAGGCGTATATAAGTGGGGATATCAAGCCCCGTTACAGCGATAAGCATAGACCGGCATGATACAAATATCAATAAGAATTGGAGCAGGCGGTTTGCTCGTAATTTAAGCGGCAACATAATTGTTAGTCTGGTTTTCATGGATACCCCCATTGGTTCATAAAATTATCAACGCAACGGGGGTTTATTTATAAACGACACCACATGGTATCGGGAGATTAACAACAACCAGAAAACCGGTCAAACGGTGTATTTCCGCGAGCGGTATTTTATTCCACCGCTCTCCCGACATAGTCGGAAGAGCTGTTTGTGTAAATGCGCAAGCTCTAAAGCGTATGTTTTCTGAGGGTTGTTATTCCCCGTTACAGCGATAAGCATAGACTGGCATGATACAAATATCAATAAGAATTGGAGCAGGCGGTTTGCTATCTATATGACCTAACGAAATGCTGCCATGCCTTGATTGGCAAGCGCGTCGGCGCGTTCATTGCCTGCCTCCCCCGCATGTCCTTTCACCCATTGCCAATCTATTTTATGGCGGGCGGCTTGTGCATCCAAAGCGCGCCATAAATCATCATTCTTAACCGGCTTGCGATTGGCGGTACGCCAGCCATTGCGTTTCCAGCCATGAATCCATTTGGTGATGCCGTCTTTCACATAAACGCTATCGGTGATAAGGGTTATCCGGCTGGCATCGGGCAAAAGTTTTAGCACTTCAATGGGGGCGGTAAGCTCCATCCGATTATTGGTGGTTTGCGCCGCGCCGCCGCATAGGTCGGTTGCTAAGGGGCTTTCGGGCGGGCTTTTGTGAATATAGGCTCCCCATCCGCCCGCGCCCGGATTGCCCGTACAGGCACCATCTGTATAAATAATATAATCACTCATTTTATAATCCCATAATCAGCCGGTTGGTGGGTGTTGTTATGAAACCGCAATCGACGTAAATATTCAAGCGGCGGTTTCGGGTGAATAAGCGCATTTTCATCACCATGCAACCAATCATGCAGGCGGGTGAGCAAAAACCGCATCGCCGCGCCGCGTGCCAAGATGGGAAGCGCGGCAAGCTCTGCTTCTCGCAAGGGGCGGACCGATTGATACCCCGCCAGCAGATTTTGTGCTTTGGAAACATTGAAATTATGGTCATCTTCAAAGCACCAGCTATTCAGGCTAATCGCAATATCATAGGCAAGAAAATCAGTGCAGGCAAAATAGAAATCAATAATGCCCGCAACGTCCTGCCCTTGAAAAAACACATTATCGGGGAATAGATCGCCATGAATAATGCCGCGCGGTAAATCGCTTGGCCAATGGGCGCTTAAATACGCAAGCTGGCTAGATATTTCTGTTGCTATATCGGGAGTAATGTCGGCGGCAATCTGATTGGCGTTTTGCTTTAATGGCGCGAACATCGCCGCCCAATATTTTTGCGATAAATCATTCTCGCGGATTTTATCAAATTGCAGACCAATATGATGCAGCGCCGCCATTTGCTTGCCGAAAGCGTAACAATGATGCGGCTTAATATTGCTTAACCCCGTACCAGATAGAAAGCTCACCAGCGCGGCGGGGCGGCCAGCAAGTTCGGATAAAAGCGCCCCATCTTGGCGCGCAATCGGTTGCGGGGATGAAAACCCATGCGCCGCTAAATGTGTCATCAGCGCTAGAAAAAACGGCAAATCCGCAATCACATTATCCTGCTCAAAAAGGGTGAGAATATAACGCCCGCTATCGCTATGAATATGAAAATTGGAATTTTGGATGCCCTCAATAATGCCCGTAAAAGAGTGGACTTTACCAATCGGATAATCGCTTTCCAGCTGCGCGATTTCAGTTTCAGTAATCGGGGTGAAAACAGCCATGCTTAATCTCGTAATTGGGCAGGTAGTTTGAAATGCACATTCTCGCGCGCTGTGATGACATCCTTCATGGTCACATCATAGCGCGTTGTAAGCGCTTGCATAAGCTGCTCGACAATAATTTCAGGCGCGGATGCGCCGGCGGTGATACCGATTGTCTGCCCATCGGTGAGCGCCTTCCAATTCATATCATGAATGCCGGTGATGAGCTGCGCGCGCGGGCAACCGGCTTTTTTGCCCACTTCCACCAAGCGCTGCGAATTAGAAGAATTTTCTGCGCCGACAACCAAAAGCATATCCACTTGGGGGGCGATAGCCTTCACCGCATTTTGCCGATTGGTGGTGGCATAGCAAATATCTTCCTTATGCGGCGCCGCAATATCGGGAAAGCGGTGTTGCAATATGCTGATAATGCTGGCCGTGTCATCAACCGATAGGGTGGTTTGAGTGACATAAGCAAGCGGCGCATCCGGCGGCGAAACGCGGCGCGCATCCTCTTCGGTTTCAATAAGGGTGATGTGGGCGGGCTCAACCTGCCCCATTGTGCCAATGACTTCCGGATGCGCGGCATGGCCGATCAGCAGAATATGCCGTCCGGCTTGCGCGTGGCGGCTGGCTTCAATATGCACTTTCGAAACCAGCGGGCAGGTCGCATCAATATACATCATATTGCGCCGCGTCGCTTCTTCCGGCACGGATTTGGGAACCCCATGCGCGGAAAAAATAACCGGCGCATCATCTGGCACATCATCGAGCGTGTCGACAAAAACCGCGCCTGCCGCCCGCAAATTATTGACGACATGCGCATTATGGACAATCTCATGCCGAACATAAACCGGCGCGCCATATTTGGTGAGCGCTTGTTCGACAATTTTTATCGCCCGATCAACACCGGCGCAAAAGCCGCGTGGGTTGGCGAGAATAATTTGCAATCTATCTTTATTGGACACGTTTACTCTTTTCGTGATTTATGCTTCAAATAGGTTTAGAAAAATCGATTCTTTTGGTCAAGATAATAGGGAATAAAATGAATATGAAAACAGCATTATTTGCAACTCTGCTCGGCTGTGGACTTGTCGCTTGTGGGGGGGATAAACAAAAACTGGTTGGGTTTGGCTGCCCTCTCATTTCGCCTCTGGCAACGGTGGATGAGTGGCGTGATCAGCGCAATCCGGCAGAACCAGCCTTTATCGTGACCATGCATGAGCTAGAGGTTGAATGCCTTTTTGATGAAGGCGAAACCCCCACCCGCAATATTACGGTTATTGCTTCCGCGCGTATTTTGAAACCCGCCCAGGTGGAAGGGCAGACATTTCAAATTCCAGCCTTTGTGGCGCGCTTACGCAATGGCGACCAGCTAGAATCAAATTTTGAGGCCAATTTGCCGGTAAAGTTTCCTCCCAATCTACGCATAGAGCAAATTATCCCCCTCTCTCGCTATGTCATTCGGTTGGATTTTGAAGCCGGTGAAACCGAAAATGCCAAGAAAAATGAAATTGTTGCCGGTTTTATTCAAACAAAGGCGCAGCTAAGTGAAAATCGCAAAGCGCGCTATGATCGCTTGGTCAAGCGATAGGCTTCTTCTCGTTCACGCCAATGCCTTTCAGGCAAGGCTCCACATTATCTTAAAAAAAGGGGGCGCCCCAACATATCGTAAAAGGTGGCGGCGGGCTTGCAGTTTACTTTTTAGGCAGCAAGCCTTTCTTTTACCCTCACCAAAACTCTCGGATGGAGAAGGAAAAGTGAACGCATAATTATGCATCTCGCGCTAGGCTTCATTAAAAATCTAGTGGATAAGTTTTATTGCAAATTGACAGACTCTTATGACTCTTTGTACAATCGGAATGATTATTGCGGGAGACATTATTTTCTAATTCATGAGAATAAGGCCGAAGGAGCAACCGCCCTCGGAAACTCTCAGGCAAAAGGACCGTAATAATGCATAACTCTGGAAAGAGATGAGGTGACGAACCCGTCACCAACGCATCACACCGAAGGGGTAATTCTCTCAGGTTCCGCCATAGGAAAAGACAGAGGGGGGCGCAAAGATTTGAAACCAGTTATCGGTGGGTAAGCCTGCACATAATCTGATTTCGTAACATGCGTTTGGGGAGAGGTGTTAGCACTTCCCCCGTCTTAAGAGGATGGCGGATTAAATGGCGGAACAAACCAGTCTTTATCAATGGCATGTGGCGCAAGGCGCGCGAATGGTGGATTTTGCCGGCTTTGATATGCCCGTACAATACCCAGCGGGGGTGCTCAAAGAGCATCTGCATTGCCGCGCCCAAGCTGGCTTATTTGATGTATCGCATATGGGGCAAGCATGGTTGCGCCCGCAGGCGGGGGAAAATATCGCCGCGCTGATGGAAGAGCTGGTGCCAGCTGGAATCACCAGCCTCGCCGAAGGAGCCATCCGCTATACAATGCTCACCACGCCGACGGGTGGCATTTATGATGATTTAATGGTCACCCGCTTTGGTGATGATTTATGGCTGGTGGTTAACGCCGCCTGCAAGCAGCAGGATTTTTCTTATATTTCTGAACGCTTGTCAGGCCGCGCGATTTTGAGCGAAGAAAAGCGGGCGCTCTTGGCGCTGCAAGGACCGCAGGCGCGGGCCATATTGAGCAAATATATGCCGCAAGCGGCAGAGCTTACATTCATGACAGCGCAATGGTGTGACTGGCAAGGGCATGCCATCTTAATGTCTTGCTGTGGTTATACGGGGGAGGATGGATTTGAAATCTCTCTGCCGGAGGCGCAAGCGAGAGATTTTGCCGATATGCTGATTGAGACGAAAGAGGTCATGCCAATCGGCTTAGGGGCACGCGATAGTTTGCGGCTTGAGGCAGGCTTATGTCTGTATGGGCATGATATAGATAAGGAAACCACGCCGGTTGAAGCGGCGCTTTGCTGGACAATTCCCAAACGCCGCCGCGAAACAGGTGGCTTTGCTGGGGCGGAGGTGATTTTGCCGCAATTTACGGATGGCAGTGCCCGCAAACGGGTCGGCATTATTCCGGATGGTAAAGCGATTGCCCGCGAAGGGGCGGATATATTATCACCCGCTGGCGACATAATCGGGCAGGTGACAAGTGGTGGGTTCGCGCCAAGCTGTGGGCATCCCATCGCGATGGGCTATGTGCAGGCAGATTATGCCGCGCCAGACCAAAATGTGCAGTTGCTCATCCGTGGTAAGGCGCATCCCGCCACAATCACAAATCTGCCATTTATCAAACACCAATATTATAAGGGGACATAAAATGAGCATTAAATATAGTAAAGACCATGAATGGGTGCGGCTGGAGGGCGATATTGCCACTATCGGCATTTCTGCCTATGCGCAAGAACAGCTTGGCGATATTGTGTTTGTGGAGCTGCCAGAAAGCGGGCAAGATTTTGGCAAGGGCGATGAAGCCGCCGTAGTGGAAAGTGTCAAAGCCGCCAGCGATGTCTATACCCCCGTCAGCGGTGAGATTGTCGAAACCAATCCCGCGCTTGATGGTGAACCGGCGCTGGTGAATCAAGACCCGCAAGGGCAGGGTTGGTTTTTCAAACTCACAATCAAAGATGCTAGCGAGCTTGATGAGTTGATGGATGAAGCTGCCTATGCCGCCTATGTCGCGGATTTATAGGAGGATAGAGATGCGTTATTTACCCCTTACACCAGAAGACCGCCATGCCATGCTTGCGCGCATTGGAGTGGCTGATATTGAAGCTCTATTTGCCGATGTGCCAGAAGAAGCGCGTTATGGTACAGATAAAATTAACCTGCCCAATCATATGAGCGAATTTGAAGTTGAACAAGAATTAACGTGGCTGGCGCAGCAAAATATCACCGCTAGCGACACAGCCTTTTTTTGCGGGGCAGGGGCGTATAAGCATCATATCCCTGCCAGTGTTGACCATATCATCCAGCGCTCGGAATTTTTAACGTCTTATACACCCTATCAGCCTGAAATCACGCAAGGCACATTGCAATATTTATTTGAATTTCAAACCCAAGTGGCACAATTAACGGGCATGGACGTTGCCAATGCCTCAATGTGGGATGGCTCCACCGCCACTGCCGAAGCGGTGATGATGGCGCGCCGTATTGCCAAGCGCAAAAAGGCTGTCATCTCGTCGCGGCTGCATCCGCAATATTATGATGTGGTTGAAAATATGAGCGATATGAGCGGCGGCGTGCTTTACCGCCCTGATTTAATGCTGGCGGGAGATGAAAATCTAGCACAATATGTGGATGCCGAAACCGCTTGTGTGGTGGTACAATATCCGGATGTCTTTGGCCATATTCAGGATTTCACAAGCCTTGCCGAGACGGTTCATGCGGCAGGGGCGTTGTTGATTGTGGTGGTGACCGAAGCCATATCTTTCGGTGCATTGACCGCACCCGGTGATATGGGGGCGGATATTGTGGTGGCGGAAGGGCAGTCGATCGGCAATCCGCTTAATTTTGGCGGGCCCTATGTCGGGCTGTTTGCGACTCGCAAAAAATATTTGCGGCAAATGCCGGGGCGCTTATGCGGGCAGACTGTGGATGCAGAAGGTAAAAGAGGTTATGTGCTGACCCTGTCAACCCGTGAGCAGCATATTCGCCGCGATAAGGCGACGTCAAATATTTGCACCAATTCAGGGCTTTGCGCGCTTGCCTTCACCGCTCATATGACGCTATTGGGCGGGGCGGGGCTTGCGCATTTGGCGCGGCTCAATCACGAGCGGGCGCAAATGCTCGAAGCCGCCCTGTCACAAGTCGCGGGCGTAGAGATTATCAATGAAACTTATTTTAATGAGTTTACCATTCGCCTGCCGCGCGCGGCGGCCGAAGTGGTGGAGGCATTAGTGCCGCGTGGGGTTCTTGCCGGTGTGCCGGTCTCGCGCTTAATCATTCATCCAGATGTTGAAAATTTATTGCTGGTGGCGGCAACCGAGACATGCCGCAAGCAGGATATTGATAAATTCGCTTACTCTTTGCAGGAGGTGCTGTCATGACGATGAAAACATTTAGCGGTCATAAAGGGCTAAGCCTAGAAGAAAAGCTGATTTTCGAAATTGGCACGCCAGACAAGACGGGCATTGATTTGCCGCCACTTGAAAACAAGCCCGATAAGCTAGGTGGGCAAAACCGCAAGGCGCTTAATCTTCCCGGCCTTTCAGAGCCAGAGGCGATGCGGCATTATGTGCGGCTTAGCCAGAAAAACCATGCGATTGATGCCAATCTCTACCCGCTTGGCTCTTGCACAATGAAGCATAATCCGCGCTTAAACGAAAAAATCGCGCGGCTGGCTGGCTTTGCTGATATTCACCCTTTGCAACCGCAATCGACAGTGGCGGGGGCTTTGGCATTAATGGCGCAACTTTCCTTATGGTTAAAAGAGCTTACCGGCATGCCCGCCATAGCGCTTTCGCCCAAAGCGGGCGCGCATGGGGAGCTTTGCGGGATGATGGCCATCCGCGCGGCGATTGAGGCACGCGGTGAGTTAGAGACCCGCAAGCGGGTTTTGGTGCCTGAATCAGCGCATGGCACCAACCCTGCTACGGCCGCGCTTTTGGGCTTTCAGGTCGATGAGATTGCCGCCACGAAAGAGGGGCGGGTTGATTATGATAATCTCATTGCAAAATTGGGTGATGATGTCGCCGCGATTATGCTCACCAACCCAAACACATGCGGTTTATTTGAGCGCGATATTATCAAAATCGCTGATTCTATCCATAAAGCGGGCGCATATTTTTATTGCGATGGGGCAAACTTTAACGCGATTGTCGGGCGGGTGCGGCCTGCTGATTTGGGCATTGATGCGATGCATATTAATTTGCACAAAACCTTTTCAACCCCGCATGGCGGCGGTGGACCGGGGGCAGGGCCAACTGTGTTTTCGGAACGTCTTTCGGCGCATGTGCCGCTTCCCTATCTCGCTCATGATGGTGAAGAGACAATGCTTGTCGAACATTTTGATGATGTTGTTTCCGCCCCTGCTGATGCCAAAACCCCGTTTGGGCGGATGGTTGCCTATCATGGGCAAATGGGCATGTATGTGCGGGCTCTGGCTTATATGATGTCGCATGGGGCGGATGGTCTAAAACAGGTCAGCGATGATGCGGTTCTTAATGCGAATTATATTTATAGCTGTCTCGAACATGTGATGACCCCTGCCTATGCCGCGCCAGTGATGCATGAAGCCTTATTTGATGATCGGTTTTTGAAAGATACAGGGGTTGAAACCCTCGATTTTGCCAAAGCGCTGATTGATGAGGGCTACCACCCAATGACAATGTATTTCCCATTGGTTGTGCATGGGGCGCTGCTGATTGAACCCACCGAAACCGAAAGCAAAGAAACGCTGGATGGCTTTATTGATGTTATGTGCAAATTGGCTGAGGCCGCACGTGCAGGTGAGACCGAACGTTTTACGCAAGCGCCGTTTTTCACGCCACGCCGCAGGCTGGATGAAACCCAAGCGGCACGCAATCCGGTTCTCACCCATCCATTAGATGACAAGGATAAAACGATAAGCCGCGCGGCGGAATAATGAATCTCGGTTTTGACCGTGATTATGGCTGGCCGCACGCGCGTTTGGCAGGCATTGATGAGGCAGGGCGCGGACCATGGGCAGGGCCAGTGGTTGCGGCTGCCGTGATATTGCCAGATGATTTTACGCTGCCTGCCCTTAATGATAGTAAAAAATTATCCGCCCATAAGCGCGATGTTTTATTTGCCGCGATTTGCGCGCAAGCGGATTATGGGATTGGGGAAGCGCAAGTTGATGAGATTGACCGGCTCAATATTTTGCAAGCCAGTTTTCTGGCAATGCACCGCGCCCTTAGCCAATTATCACCCAAGCCAGAAATTGTGCTGATTGATGGCCATCTTCTTCCCGATTGGGCGGATTATCAGCCCAATAAAACCATCCATGCCCTTAAAAAGGGCGATAGTCTATCACCTGCCATCGCCGCTGCCTCGATTCTGGCGAAGGTCACGCGGGACCGGATTATGGTCGCGCTTGATGCCGCTTATCCCGATTATCACTGGGCTGCCAATAAGGGATATGGCACTGCCGCCCATAAAGCAGGGCTGGATCGCGCCGGAATAAGCCCGCATCACCGAAAATCTTTTGCCCCCATTCGGGCGCGGCTGGCTGATAAGCCTGTGTAAAGATTAGCTTTTTGAATCCTGTGGATAAGTCTGTGAATATTATAAGTAGCTGGATTCAATAAAGAATTGACGCTAAGCCGCTTATTCATCATGTTAGCAGTCCATGAGTAAAATGATAAAAAACTTACCGCTTGATGATATTTTATGCGGCGATGTATTGGCGCAAATGGCGCGCTTGCCTGCCAATAGTGTGGATGTGGTCTTTGCTGACCCGCCTTATAATTTGCAGCTGAAAAATGAATTGCACCGCCCCGATAATAGTAAGGTTGATGCGGTCAATGATGATTGGGATAAGTTTTCCTCATATGCCGCTTATGATGAGTTTACCCGCGCGTGGCTTGTGGAAGCCCGCCGCATCCTCAAACCAACTGGCACGCTATGGGTGATTGGCAGCTATCATAATATTTTCCGCGTCGGCACGGCCTTGCAGGATTTGGGCTATTGGATTTTGAATGATATTATCTGGCGCAAATCGAACCCAATGCCGAATTTTCGGGGCACGCGCTTTACCAATGCGCATGAAACGCTCATTTGGGCAGCACCGGATGAGAATGCAACCGGCTATCGGTTTAATTATCAGGCGATGAAAATGCTCAATGAAGATGTGCAAATGCGGTCTGATTGGCTATTGCCGATTTGCTCTGGCGCGGAACGGCTGAAAGATAAGAAGGGGCAGAAACTGCATCCCACCCAAAAGCCAGAAGCCCTGCTCTATCGGGTTTTGCTTGCCTCAACCGAAAGGGGCGATATTGTGCTTGATCCCTTTTTCGGCAGTGGCACAACCGGCGCGGTGGCAAAATATTTGGGGCGGCATTTTATCGGCATTGATGCGGATGCAGATTATGTAAAAGCCGCCCGCGCGCGGATTGAGGCGATCCAGCCGCGTGAGGATGAGCTGCTTGCCATTACCCCATCAAAGCGGGCGCAACCGCGCGTGCCATTTGGCAGTCTGGTTGAAAATGGCATGATTAAACCCGGCACAAATCTGTTTGATCAGGCGCGCCGTTATCAAGCGCGGGTGCGTGCCGATGGCAGCCTGTTCATTAAACAAGGGCGCGAGGCAATGTCGGGTTCAATCCATAAAATGGGGGCTTATGTGCAAGGCGCGCAAGCCTGTAATGGCTGGACATTCTGGCATATGGCGGATGGCGATGAGCTTGTCCCGATTGATGATTATCGTAGCAAAATCCGCCGCGAGATGAATTAAAACAAAGCGCAGCCGCGTTTCTTTTTCCTTGCCCCCCTATATCTTTTTATGATAGTCTGCTTGTAGTGCTGGCAAAGTCCGGCACGGGGGATTGAAACCCCTCATCGCAATGTGGCTGCATGACACAGCCATAAATAAAAGTCACTCCGATAAATTATAGGGGTGCGTAACGTCGTTGCTACCTGGTCGGGGTGACGGCGTTATAAAACAGGTCACTCGACTAAAAACGTCGTGGCTATTCATTGTGATGGTTGTTTCAACACCCCGGCACCAACGATTTTGCAAAAAATATGTTGGTTGCCATCGCGTTAAATTATGCCGGGGTGAGAGTCCTATACAAAAGGCGCAAGCTAAAAAAACTCTGGAAACTGAAAGATAATCTGAGACACCCCGACACCATTTTTTTTATTTCGTTCACGGTCATGGCACTTTGTGCCATACCTGCACGGGCGCGCCATTTATATAGCGGGGTGGGCGGGCGAACGATCGCCCGGACATCCGGTCGGGTGTCTATTCTCTCGCAATAGCCAATTTTGTTTATATGTCATAGATTATATTGTTCATATAGTTAAGGTGAGATAACTAGCTCTAGACAGGCGGGGCATTTCATATTAGCTTATCTTAAAACTGGTATGAGCGAAAGGAGATAGCTATGTCAGATGAAAATCAGCCGCGCGCGGAATTTAAATCATTTATGGGAAGCACCGAAGCCGATTGGGCGATTATTAGCGAAAATGCTGCCGAATTTAATAAAGGGCTTGCTGGCCGGATTTTGGAGCATCTAAAATTATTGGATGGTGATTTTGGCGGCTTTCCGGTTGACCGTTTGGAACATAGCCTGCAAACCGCCACCCGTGCCCATCGTGCCGGGCGGGATGAGGAATATGTTGTCTGCGCCCTATTGCATGATATTGGTGATACGCTAGGCAGCACCAATCACCCCGATGTTGCGGCAGCAATCTTAAAACCATTTGTATCAGAGAAAAATCACTGGATGGTCGAACATCATGGGATTTTTCAAGGCTATTATTTCTTCCACCATCTAGGGCTGGATCGCAATATGCGTGACCAGTTTGAGGGGCACGAGCATTATGACCATTGCGAAGAATTTTGTCGGGTGTTTGATCAAACCGCTTTTGACCCTGATTATGAAAGCGAAGATTTGGAGTTTTTCCGCCCCATGGTTGAGCGCGTATTTGAACGCCCCAAAAACTCGATTTATAAAAGTGTGATGGAAGCGGCGGAATAAATCTCGAGCGGTAAAAAAGGGAAAGAGGATCATGCCATATGATCTTATCATTCGGGATGGGTTGATTTATGATGGCCTGATCGAGCAAGCAGACCATGCTCGACAAGCTGATATTGGTATTAAGGATGGTGTGATTCACGAAATTGGCACGATTACCGAAACCGCCCCTGAAGAGATACAAGCAGATGGGGCGATTGTAACCCCTGGTTTTGTCGATGTGCATACGCATTATGACGGTCAGGTGACTTGGTCATCACAGCTTGCCCCTTCCTCTCTACATGGTGTTACCACGGCGGTTATGGGAAATTGCGGGGTTGGTTTTGCCCCCTGTCATAAGGCAGATCATGACCGCCTTATCAAGCTGATGGAAGGGGTTGAAGATATTCCCTTTCCAGTTCTAAGCGAAGGCCTACCTTGGAACTGGCACAGTTTTGGCGATTATCTGGATTCTCTTGAGCAGGGACAATATGATATTGATTTCGCCGCCCAATTACCACATGCCGCTTTGCGGGTTTATGTAATGGGCGAACGTGGCGCGAATCGGGAAGCGGCAACGCCAGAAGATTGCACCCGCATGGCTGAACTTGCCGAACAAGCCGTGAATGCCGGTGCGATCGGCTTTTCAACCTCGCGCACTCTTAATCATCGCACCGCAGATGGTGATCCCACCCCAACGCTTACCGCAAGCGAAGGCGAGCTTACCGCGATTGCGATGGGCTTAAAAAAAGCAGGCAAGGGTGTATTACAATTTGTATCAGATTTCACTGATCCGGAAGCCGAGTTTGCAATGCTACGCCGAATTGTTGAAACATCAGGCCGTCCCTTATCGGTTACCGTCGCGCAAGCTGATATAGCGCCAGAGGCTTATAAATATTTATTGGCACAATTAGAGCAAGCCCAAGCCGATGGGCTGGAGATGCGCGGTCAGGTTTGTGGCCGGCCGGTTGGTTTGGTTTTGGGCTTAGAGCTTACGCTTAATCCTTTTTCTGCGCATCCCTCTTATCTCGAAATTGCGCATCTTCCTTTGGCGGAGCGGCGAGCGCAGTTGCGTGATCCGGCCTTTCAAAACCGTTTGTTAAATGAAGCGCCAGATTCAGAAAATCCATTTGTGGTGAATATCCTTCGCAATTTTGGCAAAATGTTTATTATTGAGGATATTCCGGATTATGAACCTGTACCGGAGGCAGCGCTTGCCGCCCAAGCTAGACAGCGCGGCATGACGGCGGAAGAATTGGCACTGGAGTGGATTTTGCGCGATGATGGCAGGGGCATGCTCTATCTGCCATTTCTTAATTATGCGTATCATGACCTAAGCGCGTCTTATGAAATGTTGCAAAGCCCTGCCACCATTCCGGGGTTATCTGATGGTGGCGCGCATGTCGGGATGATTTGCGATGGCTCATTCCCAACCTCCATGCTCACCCATTGGACGCGGGATCGCACACGCGGGCCAAAATTTGATCTGGCCTGGACGATTAAGCGCCAAACTCATGACACCGCCCGCGCGCTTGGCCTTTATGATCGCGGGGTGATTGCGGTTGGCTATCGTGCGGATATTAATATTATTGATTATGATCACCTCACCTTACACAAGCCACAAGTGCAATATGATTTACCGGCCGGGGGGAAGCGACTTATGCAATTTGCCACGGGCTATCTCGCCACCATTGTAAAGGGCGAAATCATCATCCGCAATGGAACACCAACCGGCAAGCTACCCGGGCGCTTGATTAGGGGAAGCCAGCCGGTTCCGCAACCCGTGCCGCATCGTCAGGCAGCAGAATAGAAAGGAAAATATGGCTTATATTGGATTATTTGCAAGCCTTGCTTTATTAATTTGGTTTGCGCTGCGCGGCGTGAATATTGTCTTTGCCTCGCTTTTATGTGCGATTTTAGTGGCCATCACCAATCAGCTTGATATTGCTGAAGCGATTATGGTGCATTTTGCGCTGGGCGATTTAAGCATGTTTAATTTTGCCGGAAAATTCTTCATTCTGTTTGCAGCAGGCGCTTTGTTTGGGCGCGTGATGGGCGAAAGCAAGGCCGCCGAAAGTCTGGCGATTGCGCTTATTCACAAGCTTGGCTCGCGCCATGTTTTGCTCATCACCACGCTGGCATGCGCGCTTCTTACCTATGGTGGGGTGGTGGTGTTTGTGGTTATTTTTGCAATCTATCCTTTGGGGCTGCGTATGCTCAAAGAGTCTGACACACCCAAACGGCTGTTTTGTGCGGCCGCCGCTTTAGGGGCGGGCACATTCACCCTCACTGCACTGCCCGGCACGCCCTCAATTCAAAATATTATTCCAACCCTAAAGCTGGGAACGGATTTATTTGCCGCCCCCCTTCTCGGTCTTATTGGCGGGGCGATGATGCTGGTTATGGGCTTATGGTATCTCGAGGGTGAACGGCGCAAAGCGATTGCCGCGGATGAACATTTTGACCCGAATGAAAATGATAAAAACCTTATGGGTTTGGAGAACAGAGCAGGTGATATAGAAAATCTGCCACCGGTCTGGCTATCTGTCTTGCCGCTTATTTTTGTGTTGGGCACAATCATCGCACCGCGCCTTATTGGCGGCGATTCAGATTTAATCGCTTTTGCCAATAGCCAGAAAATTCTCTGGCCAAGCATGGCTTTATTTGGTGGCAGCCTTCTTACTTGGGCGATTATGCCGCATATCCGTAAAGATATATTACGGATATTTAGTGATGGCACGCAAGACTCGCTGATGCCGCTATTAAGCACGGCGGCGGTTATCGGTTTTGGCGGGGTGGTGGTGCAGACTGTCGGCTTTCAAAATTTCTCAAGCCTGATGCTGGATAGCGGCCTGCCGCCCAAATTATCCCTATTTGCCTCGATTAGCGTGGTCTCAGGTATTACGGGTTCTGCCTCTGGTGGCTTAGGCATATTTATGAACACAATGGCCGATAGCTATCTGGCCTTAGGTATTCCGGCAGACGAGCTGCACCGCATTGTCGTTATGGCGGCCGGCGGCTTCGACTCATTGCCGCATTGTGGGGCGGTTGTTGCCTTGCTCACCATTACCGGCCTCACCCATAAACAAGCCTATAAAGATGTCGGGATTATCACCGTGGTCATTCCGGTGATTGCCACCTTAACCATGATTGGTCTAAGCGCATTTATATAGCTTATATTTGCAAGCGCAATCGGCGATAAAATTATGACCAGAAAACTAAAATATGTTTTTTTGAATATCGCCTTTCTGCCTCTGCTCATCATTCTCAAAATAATTGGAATTGATGCCGCCTCATGGTTGGGCGGTAAGATTGGACTGTTTTTGGGCGGGCTTTATAAGGGCAAACGCATCGCCCGCGAAAACCTAGCGCACGCCTTTCCGGATATGTCGCCCGCCGCCCGCGATAAGATTTTGCGCCACGTCATGGAAAATATTGGCCGCAATCTTGGCGAAACATTACATCTTCCCGCCATTCATCGGCAAGGGAAGCGGCGCATCACGGTGAAAGGGCTTCAGCATGCGCAAGCCGCATTTACCGAAAAGAAAGGCGTGATTTTTGTCTCTGGCCATTTTAGCAACTGGCATGTGGTGATGATGGCAATTAAGCAAGAATTTGGCACCTGCGCGGCGATTTATCGACGCGCCAATAATAGAGCGCTTGCCGATTATCTCGATACGCTTTACCGACATTTTACCGATTATGCTCTGCCCAAAGGTGACCGGCGAATTGCGGTTGATATATTAAAGTTTTTGCAAAACAATGTTCCGGTTTTAATATTGGCGGATCAGCATGAAAGCAAAGGGGTGGAGGTGGAATTTTTTGCCAAACCCGTGCTTGCGCCGCAAGGGGCGGCGGTGTTCTCGCGGCGCACCGGTGCGGCCATTATTCCGATTGTGACATATCGGCACAAGCATAATGCTTATTTCACGGTTGAATTTTTACCACCCTTACCCGCGCCGCAAAACTCTGCTAAAGAAGAGAGCGAACAGGAAATCATCCAGAGTTTCTACACTGTGATGGAACAGAAAATTAGGGAACAGCCGCATGAATGGTTATGGACACATAATCGCTGGAAAAAAAGGTGAATATTGTTTAACTTATGAGAGAGGAGAAGAAAATGACAAAAAAGATTGATTTTATTTTTGATTTTGCAAGCCCAAATGCGTATTTCTCGTATCATGCATTGCAAGATATTTGCGCCCGCACAGGGGCGGAGGTGAATTATCATCTCGCCCTTTTAGGCGGCATTTTTAAGCTCACCGGCAATCAAGCGCCAATGCTTGCATTTGGCAATATTAAGGGCAAATTAGAATATGATATGCTGGAAACCCAACGGTTTATCGCCAAGCATGGGATTGATAAATATTCCATAAATCCGCATTTTCCGGTCACCACAGTAGGCCTTATGCGCGGGGCGATTGTCGCTGAGATGGATGGCGATAAGGCTGATTATATCACCGCCATGTTGGCGGCAATGTGGGAGCAAGGCTTGAAATTGGATGATCCGGAGGTTCTCCAAAAAGCATGGGCAGATGCCGGCTTTGATGCCGAACGGCTGGCGCAACGTATTACTGAAGATGATGTGAAACAAAAACTAATCGCCAATACAGACGCAGCCGTTGCGCGTGGCACATTTGGTATTCCGACCTTTTATGTTGGTGATGAAATGTTTTTCGGCAAAGAGCGCTTAAGCCAGCTTGAAGAGCTTTTATAAGCCTCAGAAAAATGGTGCAGATAAAAATGGTACAGCCTCCCCGATTTGAACGGGGGACCTCTTGATCCACAATCAAGCGCTCTAACCGACTGAGCTAAGGCTGCATATTTTGTTAACAGGCCGTATAAATAGTGCATTTTTATAAAAACTCAAGCTATAATGCGAAAAAAGGGAAGCTGTTAAATGGGTATAAACACACCATCAGATATTAGTGCTGAGTTGAGTATTGGCAAAACCGACCAGAATATGGTGCGCCTTTATGTCGTTACCAAACAGCTGGAAATACCGATGGATTTTGATCCGGAGGAGGCGGAAGAAATCGCTCGCGAAATTATGGCGGCAGCGGCGGCTTGTAAGCAGTAGAGGAAATTCGCTTTGCACCTCAATCTTCACCGTAATATTCGCCACAATATTCTGTGGCGCGCACATGGTTGGCTTATTAGTCTATGCCTCTTGTTGCCCATTATCTCACTCATAATCGCGAGCTTTATGGTAACAGAAGACTTATGGTATCATATCATAACCAATCTGTTGCCGCGGCAACTTGTGACCAGCTTGTTATTTGCTGGCGGGGTAGCTTTGTTTACGGCGATGATGGGGGCAATTCCGGCATGGCTTATTTGTTGTTTTAATGTTCCCGGGCGGCGCTTTTTAAGCTGGGCGCTTTTATTACCCTTAAGTCTTCCGACCTATATCGCCGCTTATAGCTATGGTGATATGTTGGATTATGCAAGCCCATTTTTTGCGTTATGGCAGGAATTTCTGCCCACCACGCTTTATCCCAATCTCCAATCGCTATATGGCGGGATTTTTATTTTCAGCCTTGTGCTTTATCCTTATGTTTATATTACCGCGCGGGCCAGCTTCTTACAACAATCGGGGGAACTTATTGAAAGTGCGCGCTTGCTCGGCCTTACGCCGCGTATGTGCTTTTTCAAAATTGCCTTACCGCTTGCGCGTCCGGCCATTTTTATTGGCATGACGCTGGCAATTATGGAGGCGATGAATGATCTTGGTGCGGTCGAATTTCTTGGCATTCAAACGCTCACAATGGGCATTTATAATATCTGGCTATCACATAATAATTTTGCCGGTGCAGCGCAATTATCGCTTATCTTGCTGGGGTTGATGTTTTCACTCTTTTATTTTGAGCAGAGCCAGCGCGGCAAACGTGGTTTTCAGCCGGGTTCGAAAACGCATCGCACGACAAGCCGTTTCATACTCTCACCACGGCAAAAAATAATCGCTTTTATCGCTTGTTTTCTGCCTATTTTATTTGGCTTTTTATTGCCCGTTGGTTTTTTGGTGACGCATGTTTTTACAACCACAAATGAATTTATCAACATATCAGAAGTTTCGTTTAACACATTTATGTTAGCGCTTCTTGCCAGCCTCGTGATTTTGCCGATCGCATTGCTGCTGGCATTTTCTCAACGCATTATCGGCAAAACCAGCGCCATGACGCGGCTTGCCAGTCTTGGTTATGCGATCCCCGCTACGGTTCTGGCGGTCGGGATTTTGGGGTGCGTTTATTTTGTTCAAGAACAGTTTGGGGTCTTGCTAAGCGGCTCGATTGCCCTTTTAATATTTGCTTATATGATCCGCTTTATGGCGATTGCTTTTGGCACAATTGAAAGCGCTTATACGGGGCTTACACAAAATTTGGATATGGCAGCGCGCGCCTCTGGCGCATCTTCGTTTCGGCTATTATCGCGCATCCATTTGCCGCTTATGCGCATCCCCTTATTGGCCGGGTTTTTGCTGGTGAGCGTTGAAACCATAAAGGAGCTTCCGGCAACCCTTATCTTGCGCCCGTTTAACTTCGAAACCTTGGCGACAAGCGTTTATAATTATGCCTCGCTTGGGCAAATAGAAGAGGCGGCTTTACCTGCGCTTATCATTATTGGTTTTAGTATGATCCCAATCATTGTCATGGTAAAATTGCTTGACCATTATACGCGCTAAGCTGTTGTTTTTACGCATATCCCAAATTTTTACAAATATGGCGGAAAAGTGCCAGAATTTATTATACCAGAATTTATTATAAAAGCGCACGTTTCATGAGATATGCTCTAGTGCTTGTTGGATAATTAGCCACTTTTTCACCTGTCTAACAAAACTTTGACGATTGAAAAGAAAAGAGATGCTGCTAAAGAAGTGAATTCACCCCCGCCCCATCTCTTATGATAAACTGGGATGCCCCCTCTTTTTTAAGATAATGGAGAGGTATGGCACAAAATGTCATTACCGTGAGCGAAAAATACCGTAAGCAAGATAATAAGTCTAACCAATTCTGAAGACAGCCATTTTGGGTTGCACCATATCATGCATAGTGTAACCAATGCCGCCAACCCCATAGCCGGAAGCCCGGCGACCAGCAAAGGGCATCCAGTCAACCCGGAAGGCGGTGTGATCATTAACCATAATGGCAGTTGCATCTAAATATTTGATACATTCATGCGCAATATCGAGATCCTGCGTATAGACGGCGGCTTGAAACGCATAATCTAGCGCATTGGCACGGGCGATCGCTTCACGGCGATCTGCATAAGCATAGAGGCAGATTACCGGTCCAAAAATCTCTGCGCGTGACACCTGACTCGCGGGCGAAGGGTTAAGCAATATTGTGGGTGCATAAACCGTATCGCTTATTTTTATTCCCCCTGTAAGACAAGTCGCACCTTCGGCGATGGCAGCATCCACCCATTGGGCAACGCGGTTCACTTCGCGTGGTAAAATGAGCGGACCAATATCTGTTTCTGCCAATGTGGGATCGCCAACCGATAGTTTTTTAGCGCCTGCGGTTAGGGCGCTTGCAACATCATCCAAGATAGTTTCATCCACATAAACGCGCTGCACAGAAACACAAACCTGCCCGGCATGGTAAAAACCGCCTTTGAGAAGTGAACCGATGAGTTTACCGAAATCTGCGGTCTTGTCTACGATCACCGGGGCAGCGCCGCCATGCTCCAACGCGCATCTCACCCCGGGGGCGAGTTTGGCTTTCAAATACCAACCGATTTGGGCAGAGCCGATAAAACTAAAAAAGGCAATCTTATCGCTGGTGACCAGCAATTCAGCAACATCATTATCGCAAATACAAAGCTGACACCATCTATCTGGCAATCCAGCTTCATGCACTAATTCAACAAAGGCTTTACAATTTAAGGGGGTGGTAAGAGCCGGTTTTACAATAACCGGGCAGCCCGTCGCGATCGCCGGGATAATTTGATGGACGATTAAATTAAGCGGGTGGTTAAAAGCGCTAACCGCAATCACCACGCCGATCGGTTCATAGCTTGTATATGCACGCCGCCCGGTTGAGGCGGCAGTGTAGCCCATGGGGATTTCTTCACCGCGCATAATATGCGATAATTCCTTAGCAGCGAGGTGGATGCCATCAATCGCCCGGGCAACTTCTATATGTGCATCGGTAAGTGGCTTGCCGCCTTCTTTCGCGATAAGAACCGCAAATTGATCGGCACGTTGGCTGAGCAGATCAGCAATGCGATTGAGTATCTCTATGCGCTGATAAGGCGCCAACCACTTATCGCGATTTTTGAACAATATATGCGCCTGCTCCAGCATTGCTTGCGCTTGCGCTTTTGTTATAAGTGGCAATGTTTCGATGCGGCTTCCATCATAAGGCGATGATACCTCTAATCGCGCCGCACTCATGAGATTTCAACGCCTTGTTTTAAGCGATCAATCAACACGCGTTGGTTTTCAGAATAATCAACCGGCAAGCTAATTACATGCACCCCGCCCTCATCAAAACACTCATTGAGAAGCGGCACAAAACTTTCCGTGCTTTCAACCTGATACCCTTTCGCGCCATAACTGTTAGCGTACATCACAAAATCTGGATTATTAAATTCAAGCCCAAAGTCAGGTAAACCCATACCATATTGCTTCCAACGGATCATGCCGTAAGAATTATCGGTTAGGATCAACACGACAAGGTTAAGATCAAGCCGCACGGCGGTTTCCAATTCTTGCGAGTTCATCATAAAACCACCATCGCCACAAATCGCCATCACGCGTTTATCGGGGTAAAGTCGCGCCGCTTCCATAGCAGACGGCAAACCCGCGCCCATTGTGGCAAGTGCATTATCCAGCAATACCGTATTAGGTTCGGCAGCAAGATAATTACGTGCATACCAAACCTTATAAACGCCATTATCCAGTGCGATAATACCATCAGATGGCATCGCTTTACGGACATCTGCCACAAAGCGTTGGGGGATCATCGGGAACCCATCATAGATTTGATTTTCCTGAATGCGGCTATAGAGGCTGCTTTTCATACGGTCAAAAAAGCTATTATCAACCGATAATATGCCAAGTTTTCTTTTCAGTGAACGAATGGAGGAGGCAATATCGCCGACAATTTCAATTTGTGGAAAATAGACATTATCGACCATTGCTGAACTGAAATTTATATGAATGACCGTCTGTCCACCATGTTCCATAAAGAAAGGCGGCTTTTCGACCACATCATGCCCGACATTGACAATCAGATCGGCATGTTCAATCGCTTTGTGAATATAATCACCATCAGAAAGGGCGGCAGTGCCGATAAATTCTTTCCGGTTTTCATCAACACAGCCTTTGCCCATTTGCGTATTACAGAAATACATGCCCGTCTCGACGACAAAATCGCTTAAGGCTTGGCGGACCTGCTTGCGATTACCGCCCGCTCCAATTAGCAAAAGCGGATGCTTAGCTGCCCGGATCATATCGGCCGCCTGATCGATCATATCCGCATTGGCATCCGGAATATTGTTTCGGCTGGGCGCAAAAACAGGTGGGGTTTCTTCATCAAGTTCTTCGCAGGCAATATCTTCTGGCAATTCCAGCAAAACAGAGCCGGGCTTTTCCTCTTCTGCCACCCGAAACGCCTCCCGCACCATGCTGGGGATCATATGCACATTGGCGATTTGCTTGGCGTATTTGGTAAGAGGTTTCATCATGCTCACAACATCGACAATCTGAAATTGCCCCTGCTTGCTTTGCTTAATTGGCTTTTGTCCCGTGATCATCAGCAAGGGGAAACCGCCAAGTTGTGCATAAGCGGCCGCGGTGACAAAATTAGTCGCCCCTGGCCCAAGAGTTGCAAGGCAAACCCCTGTCCGCCCGGTTAAACGGCCATAGGTTGCAGCCATGAAAGCGGCTCCTTGCTCGTGTCGCGTGAGGATGAGCTTAATATTAGATTTGCGCATCGCTTCAAGAAAATCGAGATTTTCTTCACCAGGTACACCATAAATATATTCTACGCCTTCATTTTCAAGCGCCCTTACAAATAAATCTGAAGCATTCATCTTATATCCTATCAATGTTGAGGGAATTGAATTGAAACCCATATTCAGCTTTAGCAATATTTACTATTACGAGTATATTAATACGGCTTAATTTTATGTAATAATAATATTTGCTTTCGAATCATCTTTATATATTAAGGTAATATAATTAGTCATTTATTTAATCTTTATTTATATTATTTCTATTTCCGACGCCAGAAGTAAGTTTTCCCTCAATATTTTGCGAAAAATCATAAAATATTGCACAAAATTGCCACATTCTGGCTATAGTGTTTAATTGTCTGGGGAACTTCAGGCATTTTATTGCAAAAATGGAGACTGAATTATGAATGCAAAAAAATCATTATTAAACACGGTTACAGCTTTTTCTTTGGTTGCGGGTGCGGCATTAATTGCTGACACAACAAGTGCCGAAGCCGGCGCGAAAAAAGAGCGCTGCTATGGCATTGCCAAAGCCAAAAAGAATGATTGCGAAGCCAATGGCCATAGCTGCCAAGGACAAGCCCGCAAGGATGGTGACCCAAATGAATGGGTTTATGTTCCTGCCGGTCTGTGTGATCGCATTGTTGGTGGTTCAACCCGCTAATTATTTAGCGCCTTATTTATTGTGAAGCTGCGTCTTTTATAAGGCGCGGCTTTATATAAATAAAGATTATCTGCTGAGGGTTTTATCGTGCCTGACCTTGCGCCTGACAGATTATTTTCTGCAAAGCTCGACCAAATGAGTACAGGGGTTGGTCTTAGAACCCCGCATGAGCAGGATATTTTTTCACAAAAACCAGATATTGGGTTTTTGGAAATCCATTCTGAAAATTATTTTGCTGGCACATCATCGCGGCGTTTGCTTGAAGTATTGCGGGCAGATTATCCGATCTCCATGCATGGGGTTGGATTGTCTTTGGGGCGTGCGGATGAGCTTGACAGCAAACATATTGAAAATATTTATGCGCTAGCACAAGTGCTGGAACCGATTTTTATATCCGAGCATTTAAGCTGGAGTGGATTGGGCGAAACTTTCGCGCCTGATCTTTTGCCATTGCCCTTCACCAAAGAGACGTTAGATATTGTCGCGGCGCATATTGATCATTGCCAAACCGTATTGAAGCGTCCGATTTTAATCGAAAATCCTTCTGGTTATTTACGCTTTGCCCAGAATGATTTTACCGAAGCGGAATTTTTAGTTGAACTGGTAAATCGCACCGGCTGTGGTTTGTTGTTGGATGTGAATAATATTGCCGTAAGCGCCCATAATTTGGGTTATGATGCCCGCACCTATATAGATGCGTTACCTAGACAAGGATATGTTTTTGAAATTCATCTGGCGGGGTATCAAGAAAACCCGCTTGAGGATGGGCAGACGATCCGCATTGATACGCATGGCAAAACCGTATGGGATGATGTGTGGCGGCTTTATGAATATGCGCTGGCGCATTTTGGTGATGTGGCGACATTGGTCGAATGGGATAGTGATATTCCGCCGCTTGAACTGTTGCTCGGCGAAGCGCAAAAAGCAAATGCCTATCGCCGCCGTCAATATGATAGCCTCGTATCTGTAAGCCATGCTTCGTGATTTACAAGAAAATTTCCTAAATAGTGTCTTCGCATTGGAGGCAAATACGGATGCGCCGATTTATAATTATCTTGCGGATGATCCTCAAAATAGGGCGCGTTTGGATGTTTATATTAATAATACACGCCTTGCGCTGATGGATTGTCTGCTTGATTTTTATCCCGCTTGTGTCGCCATGGTTGGTGAAGATTTTTTCAAAACGATCGCCCGATTTTATATCGCGACGACACCACCACATACCGGTAATCGTTATGATTTCGGTCATCGTTTAGCCACGTTTCTACCGGATTTTCTGGCGACGCATAAGCTCGATGAAAAACTTTTTTTCTTACCCAGCCTAGCGCAACTTGAATGGCAGGTGCATGTTCTACAAAATTGCACGCCGCCGTCCGACCCGTCACTGCGGATTGCTGATTTTGAGACGATAATGGCGGATCTCTCATCTGGGCAATCGCCTTGCCTACAACCGGTTGAAGCTGCCGCGCTGTTACGACTTCCCTATAATGTGCTTGACTTATGGCGCCAATCACAAAATGCTAGGGAGGATGCTATCAATATTCAGGCCGAAACAGATATATTGCTTGTTTATCGCACCGAGACAGGGGAGGTTTTTGTTGAAAAAGTTGATCCCATTATTGAGGCATTATGGCATGGTTGTATAAGGGGGGAAGATTTGAATATGATTTTTAATAATCTGATTGAAACCGCCTATACAGTCGAAAATATACAAGCTGGTTTTGCAAAACTTGTTCAATCAGCTGTTTTAAGATTCGCGTAAAACCGATAAGAAAGAGAGGAAATATGATTAAGACAATTTTACGAGCAGAAGTTCCACTTCTAGGCGATGTCAGCCTATTCATTTCCCGCATTTATTTGGGGATGGAGTTTTTTAATTCTGGCTGGCTGAAGGTGACGGGTTGGGAAAATGCAATCTATCAATTTGAAAATGATTTCGTGCTGCCCCTTCTGCCCCCTATAATTGCGGCTCATATGGCAACGGCAGGTGAGTTGATATTGTCCGTTCTTTTGATTTTGGGCATCTTCACGCCAATTGCCGCGGGTGGGCTATTTATAATGGTACTGGTTATAGAGTTTTTTGTTTACCCCGGTACTGGTCAGCATTATTATTGGATGCTGCTTTTTGGCATTTTATTCGCTTATGGTCCTGGCCGACTGTCTGCTGATCAAACAATGCTAAAAAATCGTTTGACAAGTTAAAGAGTCATAAAACGGGATAAAATTAAGGAACAGGGGTTGCAGGCACATCCAGCGAATGGTTTCACTGCACCCTGACCTCCTTCTGTCCTCTGCCCCTGTAAAGAGACACTGGTTGGTTTATTTGTGCGGGGGATATGAATCTTTGCGCGATAGGTGTGGTTTTTTTAGATGCGGCTTTTCAAAATATGCCGCGCCAGTGCCGCCAGAATGAAAATCGTTAAAAACGCCCCGAAAAACGCACCGCTTACGCCGATTAGTCCGAACAGGTCTGTTTCCCCTTGCGGATTATCGCCAAATGTGAGGGCGCGATTGGCGGCCGCATTTCCGAACCAGTAAAATGCGGTATTTGCCCAGCCCATGAAAATAATCCCATAAACAGTGAGTTTGGTCATGCCTTCGCCAAACTTAATATATGGTAGGCATAATGCGACAACGATCATTAATAGACCATTAGTGATGCCGCCAGAATGCGCCCTCACCCAGCCTTCGGTTGTGCCATAATATGGCATTTCAACAATCATGCCGGGGAATATTTCAAGCCCTCCGACAAGTCCGAAGATCAGCATAAACCCGCCCAGCAATCCAAATATAATCACGATAAGGGCGTGTCCAATCATCAGCTTTTGTTGGTTTTCCATATTTTCCCCTCCTGATATGAAAATTATTTTTACGAGCCTTATATTTATTCGGCAGCAACCTCGGCAGCAACCAATGCATCATATTTTGCCCAAACCGCCTTCACCTTATCAGAAGCCTCAATTTTGCTCGGATTATAAAAAGGGGAGAATGTCCGCATATAGCGCAAAATACTCCGCTCAATCGGGGTGAAATGAAACGCCCCTTTATGCGCCTTGAAATCCTGCTTGATGGTGGCTGCAAGCTTGAAGACTGTACGCAAATAGTGGATTTGTGCCCATATGCCAACCGTCATTCGATACGCATAGCTGCCATATAGTGTGTCATATGCATTAAAGGTGACAGTGCGGTGTTCAACCTCTTCCGCCAAGTGCCATTCCCACAATCGTGCCCATTCAGAATCCCAATCTGCAAACCCTTTTTCGAGTATTTTTTCGGCAACAGAAAGGGTCATCGCTTCAAAGGCTTCGGCGTAGACAAGATTAAAGCGCACTGTTTTTTGACGACTGAAACGCTGATAATCATTCTCTAGTTCTTGTTCAAGGCGGCTCACTTTTGCGGCGGTTTCGGGAGAAAGCTGGGCGCGTATAATATCATTAATGCGGGCATGGTTTTTGAAATGATTACTTTCTTGGCCTGCGAAATTTTGCATATCATCTGCGATTTTCGGATTTATCTTTCGAACCTCTTTCACAGCCTGCCGCATGGATCGAATAAGATAAGGTTCCAGATATGGCATGGTGAACGAAATCGCCGCCATTTCACAAGATAAGCGTAGGTCATCTTCTTTCGCAAGAACCGGCAGATTTTCTGGAAACATAAAATCAACTTTTCGAACATGAATATCAGTCATCATCATTTTCCTCTTTTCAGTTTCAAGACAATCATAAACCGGACGAGTTTGCAATATTTTTGTGATATTCGCTTAACTCATTTTCATCGCCGCAAGGGCAGCAATAATATCGGCACGCAATTCAGGGTTTGTGATTTCCCCCTTTTCATAATCAAAATTATCATTAAATGAAGGAATAGAAAAACTAGCTTTTACGTCCATCCCAAAAAAAGGGGATGACTGAATTGCGGTTTGCAAAACATTGCCGCCGCCATTTGGCCCGATGGAGGCCGCCATAAGCAATGTTGGTTTATCCTGATAGACTTTTTGATCGATAAGTGATGCCCAATCAAACAGATTTTTATAAACGGCGGTATAAAATCCATTATGTTCGGCCAAAGCGATAAATATCACATCAGCACGGGTAATCCGATTATAAAAATCTTGCGCCAATGACGGAATGCCCTCCGCCTCGGCACGGTCTTGCCGATAAAGCGGCAGCTCATAATCAATCAAATGAATATGGTCAATTTCTATGTCAGAGACATATGTTTCCTTAAAAAGCGCGGTGGTATAGTCCAGCAATTTCCGATTGATTGACTGTTTATGATTGGTGGCAGCAAAGGCAAAGAGGTTCATTTATAATAGGCTTTCTATTTTTGGTTTGGACTATTTGCTGTTGAGGTTCCAATTATAATCGAAATAGCCGCTAATATTTTGCGCCGCTTGGAGGGGTTGCAAATAGCTATTTACAAATTCCAACACCCCGCCCGTATCGGCAAAATCCTCTTCAAACCATTTGAAAATGCGCGATAAGATAATATCCCTATTCTGCTTGGCGACACCTTTTTTGCTGTTTTCAAGAAATATCAGCCTCTGGGCGGTTAATTGTTGATCCAATATTTCGGCGCGATAGGGTTCATTATGTAAATCGGGGCAAGAAAGGGAGGCGCAATTAATCGCGACATGAATGCGCGGATCTCCCATTGGGCGTAAAATCTCGTGTTCAATTTCATCCAACGTATATTCGATGCCATCAATCGTCCAGTAATGGCTTTTCCAGACATTTTTGAATAGGCTCCCCTGATTTTTAATGCTCTCGCGTTCGCCAGTTGTGATAATCAGGTCAATGGTTAAAAGATTATAGGCGTTAATCCAAAACGCCATCGCCTCATTTCCGGTAAGGGTTTTCGGGTCAACCGCCCGCAAACCCTCCATCGCTTGTTGGTGGCGTGGGTCTGCCGCCCATCCCTCATAATCTACCAAAGCGGCAGGAATATTTTGCTTTTCGCCTTGGCTGACATGGTCAGATAAAAGCCCCGTATAGGGAGATAGATAATCAGCCGCCATAATCGGGTTTATCGTCATCATCACTGCCAGCCATAGAAAGAGTGCTTTCATTTTCATTATCCTTATCGCTTGTCATAGCATTTGTTGAGGTTTATGACTATACTATTATAATAGAGTGAGGCACCTCCATGAATAAAATAATGTCACGAATCTTATTGCTCGGTTTGCTTATCGCTGCTTTTGCGAGCTTTTTCATTTTTGATCTGGGGCAATATGCAACCCTTGATTATATCAAGCAACAGCAGGCCGATTGGCAATCCTATTATCAGCAGCATAAATTATTTGTGCTGCTCTTATTTGGCAGTGTCTATATTGTGGTAACGGCCTTGTCGCTGCCCATTGCCACCATATTGACATTGCTGGGCGGGGCGTTGTTTGGTTTGAGTTTTGGGTTGCTGGTGATCTCTTTTGCCAGCACAATGGGGGCGACATTGGCTTTTCTTATGGCGCGGTTTTTATTGCGTGATTATATTCAAAAAAACTATCGTGAGCCACTTGCAAAAATTAATGCGGGAATTGCGCAAGAAGGGGCGTTTTATCTATTTGCTTTGCGGATGGTTCCGGCATTTCCGTTTTTCATGATTAATATTATTATGGGTCTGATGCCGATTAAGGCGTGGACATTTTTCTGGGTAAGCCAGTTAGGGATGCTACCCGGAACGGCGGTTTATGTTTATGCCGGCACGCAGCTTGGGCAAATTGAATCACTTTCGGGAATTGCATCATGGCCTTTGTTATTGGCTTTCGCGCTGCTTGGCATATTCCCGCTTTTAGCGCGACAGCTGGTCAAATTGATACGCGAAAGGAAAGAAAATGGCGCGATATGATTATAATGTGATTGTTATTGGGGGGGGGTCTGCGGGATTGGTATCCTCATTAATTGCCGCCGCAGTTAAGGCAAAAGTCGCGCTGATTGAAAAGCACAAAATGGGTGGCGATTGTCTCAATACCGGATGTGTGCCAAGCAAAGCGCTTATTCGATCCGCTAAAATTGCCTCTTACGCCAAACGGGCACAAGATTTTGGCTTTACAAAAATAGATGTTTCATTTGATTTTGAGGATATTATGGCGCGCGTCCATCAAGCGATTAAAACCATTGAACCACATGACTCGCCTGAACGCTATACGGGACTTGGGGTTGATTGTATTGCCGGTGAAGGACGGATCATCTCGCCGCATGAAGTTGAGGTGGATGGGCGGATTTTATCCGCCCGTAAAATCATTGTCGCCACCGGTGCGCGGCCGCTTGTTCCCAATATTGCGGGTTTGGGTGAGGTTGATTACCTTACCAGCGATAATTTATGGGAGCTTAAAAAACTGCCGAAAAAACTGGTGGTCTTGGGCGGTGGGCCGATTGGCGCCGAAATGGCACAGGCGTTTGCGCGGCTCGGATCAGATGTTAGTATCGTTGAGATGGCACCGCATATTTTGCCGCGTGAGGATGATGATGTCATCGCTTTTGCCGAAGAAAAATTTGCTGCCGAAAAAATTAAGCTGTTCACCGGTCATACCGCGCAAAGATTTGAAAAAGGCAAGTTGATTTGCACACAAGGTGGTGAGGAGGTAACGCTTCCCTTTGATCAGGTTATTTTAGCGTTAGGGCGACGCGCTAATGTCACGGGGTTTGGATTAGAAGAGCTCGGGGTTAACATAACCAAAGGCGGTACGGTTGAAGCCAATCCTTTTTTACAGACAAGTGTTCCAAGCATTTATGTATGTGGGGATGTAACCGGCCCTTATCAGTTTACCCATACGGCATCACATCAGGCTTGGTATGCGGCGGTAAATGCTTTATTCTCACCGCTTAAAAAGTTTAAGGTTGACTATCGGGTGATTCCTTGGGCAACTTTCACCGATCCGGAAATTGCGCGGGTCGGGCTTAATGAAAAAGATGCGCGGGCGCAAAATATTGCTTATGAGATTGCAACTTATGATATGAAAGGTCTGGATCGGGCGATTGCCGATTCAGAAGCGCATGGATTTATAAAAGTGCTGGTTGCGCCAGGTAAGGATAAGATATTGGGGGCAACTATTGTCGGCCCGCAAGCCGGAGATTTGATTGCTGAATATGTGTTAGCGATGAAGCATGGGCTTGGCTTGAATAAAATTCTGGGAACAATCCATGCTTACCCGACTTTGATGGAAGCCAATAAGGCGGTTGCGGGTGAATGGCGCCGTGCCAATGCGCCGGAATGGGCGTTAAATATTTTAGAAAAATTCCATAGATGGAGGAGGTAATTTTGCAACGTTTTACAGAAACCCTTGAGGCGCATAATTTGCAGCTGACGCGTCGGAGCATAAAAATATTGCAAGTCAATATTGGTAAAAAATGTAATCAGGCTTGTCATCATTGTCATGTTGAAGCAGGCCCCAATCGCACCGAAAATATGCAGCGCGAGACAATCGATAGGCTGCTTTATTTATTGGCAAAAGCGCCTGATATTCACACGGTTGACATAACCGGCGGGGCGCCAGAGCTTAACCCCCATTTCCGATATTTTGTAAGCGAGATCCGTAAACTGGGGAAAAATGTGATTGATCGCTGCAACCTCACCGTTTTGTTCGAGCCAGCGCAAGAAGATACAGCCGAATTTTTGGCTGATCATCAGGTGCAGATTGTCGCCTCTTTGCCGTGTTATCAGGAAGATAATGTCGATCAGCAACGGGGGAAAGGTGTGTTCGGTAAAAGTATTGCTGGGCTTGAGACCTTAAATCGGCTTGGCTATGGCAAGCCAGATACGGGCTTGCTGTTGAACCTTGTCTATAATCCGGTAGGCGAGCATTTGCCGCCTGCGCAAGCTCAGCTTGAGAGCGAATATCATCAGCATTTGAAAGGTGAATTTGGGATTGTGTTTAATCATTTATTCACCATCACCAATATGCCGATTAAGCGCTATGCCCATGCACTTAAACGTGATGGTAAAATGCAAGACTATATGCAGCTCTTGCTGGATAATTTTAATCCGCAAGCGGTGGAAGAGGTGATGTGTACAGAGCTTATCTCAATCGGCTGGGATGGGCTGATTTATGATTGTGATTTTAATCAGATGCTGGATATTCCGTTAAACGGGAAAGAACTACATATTCATGATATTGATCGTTTTGATATGATTGGGACGGGTATCGCGGTTGATGATCACTGTTTTGGGTGTACGGCAGGGGCGGGCAGCTCTTGCGGTGGAGCACTTTTATAAAGCCTCCAAACCTTACTTTATATAAATAGAAAGGGATATACGATGCTGGCAGTGATTGGCGGAACAGGATTATATAATATTGAGGGGCTCACACTTATGGATGAGCTGGATGTTGAGACCCCTTTTGGTAAGCCATCTGCCCCGATTATCCATGCTAAATATAATGAGGTAGAGCTTTTATTTTTACCGCGCCATGGTCCGGCACATCAATTTTTGCCGCATGAAATTAATTATCGGGCTAATATTTTTGCCCTCAAACAGGCAGGGGCGCGACAAATTCTTGGATTTTCTGCGGTGGGGAGTTTGCGCGAAGATATTCATCCGGGTGAATTTGTGATTCCCAATCAATATTTTGATTTTGTAAAAGGTAATCGCACCCGCAGTTTTTTCGGAGAGGGGCTGGCGGCGCATATCTCAACGGCTGAACCAATTTGTAAAGATCTCGCCCAATGGGTAACAGATCGAGCCGCTGAAGATGATTTTCTTATCAAGACCAATAAAACTTATGCCTGTGTCGACGGCCCGCGTTTGGGAACGCGAGCGGAAAGTTATTTTTTGCGGGGCGCAGGCTGTGATCTGGTTGGCATGACAAATGTGCCGGAGGTGTTTTTGGCACGTGAAGCGCAGATTTGTTATGCGACAATCTGCATTGTGACCGATTATGATTGCTGGCAAGATGACCCGTCACAACATGTGAGTGTTGAAATGGTGATCTCGCGTTATGGAGGCAGTTTGGAGCGCGCCCAAAAATTACTTTTACAGCTTTTGGATGGCGGCGTGCCTGAGCCTGCAACGGCGTGCCGCGAAGCGTTGCAAGGGGCGGTGATGACACCGGACGATGCCATTACAAAGGAGAAGCGGCAGCTATTAGATGTGCTGATGGCATGATTATGCGGGTATGAGGAGGCAATACCGATCTTACTATCTGTGATTATTCCCTTAGCGCCAGATGAAACCGCTTGGCGGGGGCTGTTGCCAGCCCTTTCAGATTTGCCAGAAAATTCTGAGATTATTTTGGCGTATCCGGCCGGTGAACCAGCGCCTGAGATTGACCTATCCTTATCCCTCCACCCGCTTCGCCTTGTCGCCGGAACAAGTGGGCGCGCTGGACAAATGAATGATGCGGCGCAAGCGGCAAAGGGACAATATTTATGGTTTTTGCATGCGGACTCGCAATGTGAAACCGGAACAATCTCGGCGCTTTTGCACGCGATTGAAAAACATCCGGAGGCTTTACTTTATTTTGATTTGGTATTTTTGCGTGATGGCTCACCGCTTATGGCGGTTAATCAATGCGGGGTGTGGCTCCGCTCGCGGCTGTTCAAAACCCCATTTGGGGATCAGGGGTTTTGTCTCAAGGCTGAATCATTCCACGCGCTTGGCGGCTATCCCCAAGATGTGGCTTATGGGGAAGACCATATATTGATCTGGCGGGCGCGGCAAAAGGGAATCGCGATCACCTCGACAGGGGCGCGGCTTCACACCAGTGCCCGTAAATATAAAACACAAGGCTGGCTCTACACTACAATTCAACATCAATATTTATGGCTAAAACAGGCATGGCCGGAATGGATAAAATTGATGAAAGGTAAAAACAGATGAACGGTGCGATAGGCATTTTTGCAAAAACCGCCGATTTATCACCGGTAAAAACGCGGCTTGCTGAGACAATCGGGGTGGCAAAGGCGAAAGCGTTTTATGCTTTAAGCGTTGCCGCCACAGCTGAGATTGTGCAACTGGCATGCGCGGCGCCGGCGCATAATCTTACGCCATTTTGGGCGCTGGCAGAAGAAGACGCGCTTGCCCGCAAACAATGGCAAGATTTCGCTTGTCTATGGACGGGTGAAGGCGGGCTGGGACAAAGATTGCATCATATCTATTCGACCCTATACAAGCAGTATGATTATGTGATGCTGATCGGAACCGATAGCCCGCAATTATCACTGCATCATTTTGAACTGGCAATCACCACCCTTAGAGATGCACCAGATAAAGTGGTGATGGGCGGCGCTGAAGATGGCGGCTTTTATTTATGTGGCGCGGCGCGCCATATTCCGCCGTATGTTTGGACAGGGGTTCAATATAGCCAGTCGACCACGCGGGCAGAATTATCCGCCGCGCTTGCTCAAAACGGAATCGAGACGGTTGAATTACTGTCTTTGCGTGATATTGATACGGAGGCAGATCTTATTATGTTGCGGGATGTGCTGGCAGACATGCCGCGCACGCACGCCCAAACCCAATTATATGATTGGATTTGTGGACAATATAAGCCATAATAAATTTTATGCGTTTTTTATATATATTATTGATAATGTTGCTGGCTGTGCCATTGCCGGCAGCGTCGGAATATGTTACATCCAGCTCTTCCGATCACCAGCCTAATATTATATTACCCAATATTATATTAATTGTTGTCGATGATGCTGGGTTTATGGATTTCGGTGCTTATGGTGGTGATACCCACACGCCAAATATTGATGCGTTGGCGGCGCGGGGGGTAAAATTCTCGCGCTATTACACCACCCCGCTATGTGGCCCGTCGCGGGCAAGCCTGCTTACAGGTATGGATAATCATATTGTCGGCATGGGAACACTGAATGAAATTCGTTTGCCGGAAATGGAAGGCCATCCTTCATATTCTATGCGCCTTGCTCCTGAAACCGAAACGCTGGCCGAGCGCCTTCAATCAGCGGGCTACCAAACCTATGCCATCGGTAAATGGGGGATCGGGGAAGCAGGTAAAAACCTGCCGCCAGAGCATGGCTTTGACCGCTCTTGGGTGCTGGATGCGACGGGTGCGCAAAACTGGTCACACAAGCCCTATATCCCGATTGATGTGGCAGTTCCGTGGTATGAAGACGGCAAACCCGTAACATTGCCAGAGGATTATTATTCTTCACAAATCATCATCGATAAGACAATTTCATATCTCGAACAATCAAACAAAAATGCGCCATTTTTTGCCTATATTGGGTTTCAGGCCATTCACGTGCCGATCCAAGCCCCATTAGAGTATATTGAAAAATATAATGGTCGCTTTGATATGGGTTGGGATGCGCTTAAGCAAATAAGATATAAGCGGGCGCAAGCTCTAGGTCTCATTCCACAAAACGCGCCTTTGGCAGATAATTATAAAAATGCCCGCCGCTGGGATACGCTAAGTGCAGATGAACAAGCGATGATGGCGCGCAATATGCAGGTAAATGCTGGCATGCTGGAGGCGATGGATTTCTACCTTGGTCGGTTGATTGCGTATCTGCGGGCGCACAATAAATTGGACAATACGCTGATTGTGGTTTTATCTGATAATGGTCCGGAATTTAATACGCTCGCCGATCAGCCCGGTATGGGGTTTTGGATGCGCCGCCATGGCCTGCATTATAATATTGAAACATTAGGTCTAAAAAACAGCCAAGCCGCGATTGGGGCAGAATGGGCGAGTGTGTCTGCCGCCCCCCTCTCTTTGTTTAAGTTCCAAGCCAGTGAAGGGGGGTTGCGCGTGCCCTTGGTGATGGCAGGGCCTGGAGTACCACCATCAAAACTGGTAACCGCCCGCGCGCATGTGATGGATGTAATGCCAACGCTGCTCGATTTGGCGGGGCTAAAGCCTACGCCAACTGCGCCCCCAACAGATCAAGCACAAACTATCTTCACACGGGGGCGCAGCTTACGGCCAGCCATTACGCAGCAGGTGGCAGAGGTCTATCATCCGCGAGATATAACGGCGTTTGAAGTGAGCGCAAATGTTGCGCTTTATCAGGGGCAATGGAAATTAAGGCGTATCCCCCGCCCGATTGGTGAAGGGCAATGGCAGCTCTTTAATGTGCTTGAAGACCCGGGTGAAACCCGCGATTTATCAGCACAACAACCAGATATATTTAGGGCGTTGCAAGATGCCTATAAGGCTTATAAAAACCAAGCGGGCGTGATTGAGCTGGGATCAGATTTTGATCCGCGGCAAGCCTT
This sequence comes from Parvibaculaceae bacterium, assembly GCA_965199285.1. Classification (GTDB taxonomy): domain Bacteria; phylum Pseudomonadota; class Alphaproteobacteria; order RS24; family RS24; genus CBDDGJ01. The sequence continues at coordinate 1,130,612 of OZ240687.1, forward strand.
GCGTGCAAATGCGATAAAAACTCAAACGGCACGATTATGGTGGGTTGCTTTACTTATAGTGATGGCAATTGGCGCTTGCGGATGGTGGATATATCAGCGCTATAAGAGATTTGCGTTAAGATAAAACCATTATTTTGCGCCTTGTCAAATTTCTGACATATGCAGGTTTGACGTGATTATCATATTTAGCTAGGGTAATTATAGCTAGGGATATGATAGGGGTATGCTTTGTTTCAGCTTCCATTTTTAAGTTCAGTATGGCCGTTTCAAGAAACGGGGATCACCAAAACGATGACGCGCGGCATTGTAAGACGGGTTGTGATCACCACGGTTCTTGTTTTTACCTTCTTTATATTTTTATTCATTAGCCAATATTTAAGAGATCATTTTCTTACACTTTACTGGGAAGGTTATGTACTTGAAAAAGCTTACCATTCAACCAATTTTATTGAGGAATTAGAAAGTGACCCTCATTATCAGGTAATTATTGAGCGGTTAGAGCTGGTCGGAATGGTGTTTACAGATGGTAGCGAAGCACAAGATGTATGGTTTGTTGAGGGCTATGATACGAGCGAGGTCATAGATGATATTCACTTAGGGGAGGGGATGCCATTTAATTATGCGATCACAGTTTTACGATCTATCTTCTCTTCTGGCGAGGGTTTAATTGGTGTTATCAATCCAGATATTGCGAATGTGAAAATGATTGTTCCTAACAGAATTGTAAAGCAGCAGATTGGCTGGTTTTACTTTCGAACAGTATTATATGTGGCTATTGGCTTAGCTATTAATGTGATGATATTGCATTATTTATTAACACGGCAATTATCAAGAAATATTAGTAATCTATTTTCTGGTCTGTATGGGCAATCGATTGTCGATAAGAAAGAAAAGAATAATCAGGATCAGGAAATTAAGGAGTATGTCGAAGGGTGGCAAGAAGTTTTAAAACATCATATCGATGAACAAGCGCGGCTTGCATCATTGGGGGCGGGGACGAGTCGTCTCGTGCATGATGTACGTAATTTACTGGCAAGCTTGGTGCTTGTTTCTGATCGTCTACAGATGATGGGCGAAGAAGAAAAAAAGCTCGGGAAAAGAATGAGTGTAAGCATTAATCAGGCGCTTTCTTTATGCGATTGGGCGGCGCGTTATACATCAGCAAAACGCCAAGTTCTCAACGTAGATGAGTATTTGTTGCGCGATATTGTTGATGAGGTTTTATCTTTCGTGCATTTCCATGATCCACAGAATTTGGTTCAATTAGAGAATAATTGCTCTCCTGACATAAAAGTTATATGTGAACGAACGCTCTTATTTCGGGTAATTTATAATTTATCGTTAAATGCAGCGCAAGCAATGCAAGCACGAAGCAAGGGAGGGCGATTATATATTCATGCGCTTACCGAAAATGACCAGACAATCATTTCAATTATTGATAATGGACCGGGGATCCCCCCCGAAAGCAGGGGATATATTATGTCGCCGCATGAAGGTATAGGTAGCCCAGAAGGAACAGGGTTGGGTATATTAATTGCTATTGATTTGATAAGTTGGCATCGTGGCAAAATCAATCTGGTTAAAACAGATAAAAATGGTACGCATTTCGATGTTATTTTGCCTTTCGATAAGGATGCGATAACTATATCAGAAAAATTTGTGGAAAGTGCAAACCACGGTACCATAGCTATGGCAGATAAGAAAGCCTCCGCAACAAAGAATTTAGGCAGGTGAATATTGCTTCACCAAAAGCGGGCTTAACGAATTCGATAAGCGATGTCGATGGCATTTGTGTGGGGCAAGCGCATTGTGCATCGGCGCGTACCGGCGTAACCCTTATCTTGCCGCAAAAGCGGGTTGTGGCCGCTTGTAATGTCGCTGGGGGTGGGCCTGGAACCCGCGAGACTGATGCTCTTAATCCAGAAAACCTGGTTGATGAGATTGATGCGGTAGCCTTAGCGGGCGGTTCAGTTTACGGGCTGGCGGCGGCTTCGGAATTAACAAAACTTATGGGGCAGGAAGGGCGCGGATTTAGCACGGGGGCGGCGCTACCCTCCCCCATTATTCCCGCTGCCATTTTATTCGATTTAGCAAATTCTGGTGACAAGGCAGACATCACCAATAATTTATATGAAACATTAGCCGCGAAAGCCTATCAAACGCACGGCAAAGACATAGCTTTAGGAAATGCCGGTGCTGGTTACGGTGCGATTGCCGGCGCGCTTAAAGGGGGGGTTGGCAGCGCTTCAGCCATGCTGGATGGATTTCCGGCTGTCGCAGCTTTGATGATTGCAAATCCGGTTGGCGCGATGGTTGACCCGCAAGGGCATTTTTGGGCGCAAGACCAAGCGCTGATGATTGATGGTGTGACTGAATATGGCGACATAACAAAACCACCTTCCGCCACCCATATGCCTATATTTGCAGGAAGCAAAATGAGCGGGCAGTTTACAGGTGGGAATACCAGCATTGGCGTGGTTGCAACATCTGCAGACCTTTCTGTTGCCGAAGCCAAGCGGGTTGCCATTATGGCGCAAGATGGGTTGGCGCAAGCGGTACGTCCTGCCCATACCCCTTTTGATGGCGATACAATTTTTGTTTTGGCAACAGGCGATATTTCTCTTGCCCACAAATCCGAGACACGCCCCCTCAACCTTGCTATTTTGGGCAGTTTAGCAGCATCCTGCGTGGCGCGATCAATGGCACGGGCGGTATGGCATGCAAGTGACATAGATGAGATCAAAAGCTATCATAGCGTTTGGAATAAGCACTAAATATCGTTTCCTAATTATTGATTCCTTTTTCATCTTTCTACACAAAACTTTGGCGATTGAAAAGAAAAGAGGGGCGGCTCTGCCTGCGCTTATCATTATTGATTTTAGCATTATCCCAGTCATCGTCATGCTAAAATTGCTTGACCATTACACAGCTAAGCCATGACGGCTCTGATCCACCCGCCCCCAAGCACACGATTATCGCTAGACCCGTAAAACACACAAGCCTGGCCAGGTGATACACCGTCTTCAGGCTGCCTCAAATATACGCGCGCTTTTCGATCATCTAAAATATCGACATGGGCGGGAATAAGCGCTCCTGTTGATCTAACCCGAACCCGTAATTCCTGGTCACCGGTTGATCCAAGCCAATTCACATCTTCGAGATCAATGTGACGCACCGCAAGATCCTCCCGATCACCGACCACGACGTGCCGTGCCGCCGCATCAATGCGGATAACATATAAGGGATCGCCCGCCGCAATCCCCAAACCGCGCCGCTGCCCAACCGTATAGTGAATAACCCCCTGATGCTGCCCTAACACCCGCCCCTGCTTATCAACAATATCCCCTGGCAGACTCGCATCCGGCCGCAGCTTTTTAATAACACCAGCATAATCACCATTGGGAACAAAACATATATCCTGACTATCCGGCTTTTGGGCAATTTTTAACCCTAAATATTCGGCAAATTCGCGTATTTCATTCTTATGAAACGCCGCCAAGGGGAAACGTAAATATTCAAGCTGCTCTTGCGTGGTTGAAAACAGAAAATAGCTTTGGTCACGGGTTAAATCACGTGGTCTTTGCATCACCCAGTGACCATCCGCATTTTGGGTGCTGGCAATATAATGCCCCGTTACAAGGGCTGCCCCCCCAAGCTCACGCGCCGTTTGCAAAAGATCGCGAAATTTTACAGTCTCATTACACCGAATACAGGGAATGGGCGTATGCCCAGCCAGATAGCTATCTGCAAAATCATCGATAACAGATTCACGAAACCGCGATTCATAATCTAACACGTAATGGGCAATGCCTAATTGGGCGGCAACTTGACGCGCATCATGAATATCCTGCCCGGCGCAACAAGCTCCTTTTCGTGCAACCGCTGCGCCATGATCGTAAAGCTGTAATGTGATCCCCACTGTCTCATAGCCAGATGCCGCAACCAAAGCCGCCGCCACAGAACTATCAACCCCGCCCGACATTGCCACAATAATACGTGGATTATTTTTATTTTTAAAAGATGTCGGCAAATCCAACTCTATATTTGGTAACCTATTGTTATTCATATATTTTTCAATTTACAAAATCTATTTATTATAATATTTATGATAAATTCATATTTATTCACACAGCTATTAACATATTTTCAACAGTTTGCGATATACTAACACGAAATATTACAGAAAGTTAACTTGAATATTTTTTAATAAAACTTTAATAGAGTGCGGTAATGATAACAAAAAACTTAAAAGTGTATATAGCAACTTTTAGAAGGTGGCATATATAGAAGTAATTATTATAATAAATACAGAAGGCTAAGAAAAAGGGTAGGTACTAAGAGAATATAAATAGGCATGAAGAGGGCTAATTAAAAATGCAAATATTGCTAATAGAAGATGATTCTATTTTAGGTGAAAACTTAGAAGACATTCTTCTCGCAAAAGATTTTCAAGTTGATTGGGCAATACGTGGCACTGATGGTTTGGAAAAAATAGACGCGGGCGATTATAATATAATTACCCTTGATCTTGGCTTGCCAGATATGCCAGGGCTAGATGTCATAAAAGAGATTCGTAGCCAGAATGATCAAATTCCTATACTCGTTCTCTCTGGCCGTACTGAGGTTGAGACGCGTATGCGTGCGCTCGAAATAGGCGCCGATGATTATCTTATCAAGCCTTTTCATGCCGGCGAGCTAGTTGCCCGCCTAAATGCACTTCTTCGCCGTACAAATGGACATAGGAAAAGCAACTTCTGCTTAGGCAGCTTAAAATTCGATGCACAAGCAAAAGAAATTCTTGTTAAGGGGCAATCGCTTGAACTTACACGCAAGGAGTATGGAATTTTGGAACTTTTATGCCTACAATCTGGGGGAATTGTTTCAAAACCCACTTTTATTGAGCATCTTTACCCCCATACAGAAGAACAAGATACAAAAATTATTGATGTGTTTATTCATAGCCTACGCAAGAAAATTAGTGCTGCCGATGCGGATAACGCACCGCAAATTCAGACAGTTTGGGGCCGCGGCTATAGGCTGAGCCTGCCTGAAGGATAAGTTAGGCATAAAGGATAAGATTCTATATGTCAGCACATCAAGATAATATTTATAAAAAAGAACAGCAAACCATTCTAGATATGGCTTTACCACATATTGCTTTTGACGGGTGGAATGATAATGTTTTACACGCCGCAACGACAGACGCTGGTATCGATCCCGACTTACTCCCTCTCATATATCCAAATGGCATTACTGACATGATAAGGGTTTTTTCTAAAACGGGTGACAGAAAAATGCTCGACGCGCTTAGCGCGTATAATGTTGAAAAGATGAAAATTCGTGAGCGTATAACCGAAGCCGTAAAGCAGCGTATTCTGGTTGATCAGCCCCATAAATTAGCAGCACAAAAGACAGCCATTTATTTTGCCAGACCTAGCAAACAAGCCCTCTCTCTAAAACTCACCTGGGCAAGCGCCGATAAAATCTGGAATTGGGCAGGAGATGCCGCGACCGATTATAATCATTATAGCAAACGTATTATCTTAAGCGGCATCTTAACCACAACGCGCATGGTCTGGTTTGGCAGTGATGAAGATGATTTAGAAACCGTATGGGCGTTTTTGGATCGGCGGATTGAAAATGTGATGCAGTTTGAAGCGGCAAAACCAAAATGGCGAAAGCGCGCCGAAAAGGCACGCGGATATTTTCCGGATATATGGGAAAGCCTTGCCCGCTTTCGTTATCAAAGCAATTAATCCTGGTTTAATGGGCTCTTTAATACGCCCCTTTTAATGCGTGTCGCGCCAGATTTTCCGCATAGAAAAATAAAGCAAACCCGCAACAATCACGAGATAAATCATCACCATCACGCCGATTCTATGCCGGCCTTCCAATTCTGGTTCGGCCGCCCAACTTAAAAAATGCACAACATCACGTGACATTTGTTCGGTTGTAGCAGGCGTGCCATCGGCATACTCAACAATATCATCAGCCAATGGCGCGGCCATTGCAATCGCCCCACCAGGCATATAGGGATTATAATATTGCCCGGCTTGCAAGTCTGTATCGGCGGGCGTATCTTCATAGCCCACCAGCAGACTATATACATAATCTGCACCGCCACCGCGCGCTTTGGTAATTAACGACAAATCAGGCGGATAAGCGCCGCCATTAGCAGCACGTGCCGCCTGCTCATTGGGGAAAGGTGCGACAAATTTATCACGTGGCAAGGCATCGCGCTCAAACATATCGCCAAAATCATCCGGTCCATCGGTAACGATGAACTGACGGGCAATCGCCTTTACTTCTGCTTCGGTAAATTCAGGTCCACCGGGCTGCCCAAGATTACGATAAGATAGCTGGTTCATACTGTGGCAGGCTGCACAAACTTCCTGATAAACCTGATAGCCACGCCGCAAACTATCGCGATCAAACGTACCGAAAGCGCCTTTAAAGCTCCAATCCTGCGGCATGGGTGGGCTTGCCTCACCGGCAGCCCTTGCAGGATTAAGAACTGCAGGGCTTGCAAAAAGAAGAGCCAAAAGAAAAATCAAAGGATGATGCGTTTTCATGAGTTTATGCCCCTTCTTTATTTAAGACGGATGAAGATATGCTTTCGGGTATATCTTTCGGTTTTTCGACCAGCCCCAAAATCGGCAAGATGATGAGGAAATGGGCGAAATAATAGGCGGTTCCAATCCGCGCCAATGTGACATATATCCCTTCAGCAGGTTTCGCCCCCAAATAGCCGAGAAAGATGCAATTCGCCACGAAAATCCAGAAAAATTGTTTAAACAATGGACGAAAGCGGCCAGAACGCACTTTTGATGTATCCAGCCATGGCAGAACAAATAAAATCATAATCGCCCCGAACATGGCAATCACCCCACCCAATTTATCGGGAATGGCGCGCAAAATCGCATAAAATGGTAGCAAATACCATTCTGGCACAATATGCGCCGGTGTCACCAGCGGATTGGCCTGAATATAATTATCGGCATGACCTAAAACATTTGGCGCAAAAAACACAAAGCCCGCAAATAGAATCATGAACATCACCAGTGCAAACCCATCTTTGACTGTATAATAAGGATGGAAGGGCAGCGTATCCTGCTCATCTTTCACTGACACCCCAACCGGGTTATTATTACCAGGCACATGCAGCGCCCAAATATGTAAGACAACCACCCCCGCAATCAGAAACGGAATCAGATAATGCAGTGAGAAAAAGCGATTAAGGGTTGGATTATCAACCGAATAACCACCCCACAACCAAATCGCGATATTTTCACCAATCAGCGGAATGGCACCGAACAGATTGGTAATCACGGTCGCCCCCCAAAGACTCATTTGCCCCCATGGCAAGACATAGCCCATAAAGGCGGCGGCCATCATTAACAGATAAATGATCACTCCCAAAATCCATAAAACTTCACGCGGTGCTTTATAAGAGCCATAATAAAGCCCTCGGAAAATATGAATATACACAGCAATAAAGAACATTGACGCGCCATTGGCGTGAATATAACGGATAAGCCAGCCATAATTCACATTGCGCATAATATGTTCGACAGAATCAAAAGCGAAATCGACATGCGGTGTATAATGCATCGCCAAAATGATTCCGGTAATAATCTGCGTCACCAGACAGAAGGTTAAAATGCCGCCAAATGTCCACCAATAATTTAAATTGCGCGGGGTGGGATAATCTATAAAACTATCATTTGCTAGGCGTAAAATCGGCAGACGTTCATCAAGCCATTTGGAAACACGATTTGCCGGGACATATGTACTCTCACCGCTCATAACTTACCTCTTAACTATTATTGAAATATGAATTTAGCCGATTTTAATTCTGTTTTCATTTACAAAATTATATTCAGGAACTTCCAGATTGGTCGGCGCTGGTCCTTTTCTGATCCGCCCCGATGTATCATAATGCGACCCATGGCAAGGGCAGAACCAACCATTAAAATCGCCCGCCTGGCCTAAAGGCACACAGCCCAAATGCGTACAAACACCAACCATAACCAGCCATTCATCATTTTGTACACGAGCAGAATCTTCTTGCGGATCAGGTAAGGTGGCAAGCTCAACAACGCGCGCCTCTTCAATTTCAGCAGCTGTGCGGCGGCGAATAAATACTGGCTTACCGCGCCATTTCACCGTGATACTTTGTCCAACCTCAATCGCCGATAGGTCAACTTCAATCGATGCCAATGCCAAAACCGACGCGTCAGGGTTCATCTGATCAATCAAGGGCCAGGCAATATTTGCCGCGCCAACAGCTACAGCCGCCCCGGTTGCTAAATAGAGGAAATCGCGGCGGCTGGTTTCGCCAGTTTCAGGGGTATCAGTCATTCTTATCTCCATTCCTAGAATCATCTTGCGGAATATAATTTGGGTCTTTATAGAAAAATAAACGACAACATGCAATTATTTGCTAACAAAAAGGGAAATTTTATTGAATGTATAAAAAAGGGTGGGAAACACGTAAAAAACAGGCATCAGACTGGTTCCGGAACTTGCGTGATCAGCTTTGCCAAGAATTAGAAGGGCTCGAACCCAAGGCACGCTTTGAAAAAAAGCCTTGGTCGCGGCAAAAAGGCACAAATGGTGAAGAGCAAGGAGAAGATCAAGGCGAAAGTCAAGGCGGAGGCGAAATGGCGCTGCTTGCGGGCGAGGTTATTGAAAAAGCCGGTGTTCATATTTCAACCGTTTATGGTGAATTTTCGCCTGAGTTCCAAAAACAAGTGCGCGGAGCGGCGGATGATCCGCGTTTTTGGGCAAGCGGCATTAGTGTGATTGTTCACCCCCGTAATCCGCACGCCCCCACCGCCCATATGAACACACGCATGATCGTCACCACTGAAGGCTGGTTTGGTGGCGGCGGGGATCTCACACCTATGTTAGCAGATGCCCGCACTTCAACCCACCAGGATACGGTTGAGTTTCACACTGCCTATAAAGCCGCTTGCGAGCGGCATGACCTTAGCTATTATGACCGCTTTAAGCAGCAATGCGATGAGTATTTCTATCTCCCCCATCGGCAAGAAACACGCGGCACGGGCGGCATATTTTACGATCATCTGCAAAGCGGTAATTGGGAAAATGACTTCGCCTTCACCCGCGATATTGGCACAGCTTTTTTAGAGACCTATCCCAAAATTATTGCGCGCCGGAAAGATATGCCGGCAAGTGAAGAAGACCGGCAAGCCCAACTCAAACAGCGCGGTCGTTATGTTGAGTTTAATTTGCTCTATGATCGCGGCACAATGTTCGGCTTAAAAACCGGCGGCAATATAGAGGCCATTCTTTCTTCCATGCCACCTTTGGTGAGTTGGCCATAACATAATCCCCCTATCCACCGTTTTCTTAAGCGTAGCCAGATGATGGGCTGTTAACATAATGGGCGGGCGACAATATCGCCGCTCAACTTATGGTTAGTTGTCCTGCACGCAGAATAAAATATATTATAAGTTGTTACTATTAACAAATAATATTAAAAGTTTAAGGGCTTGCGATATGAAACGGCATATGAGATTGGCTTATATATGGTTTGGTTTTTGTCTCAGTCTCGCTTTCGGGGCAAATGCAGCGATACAAGTGCCAACCGCAAGCTATCCGGTTGAAGTGATTAAAGTTATCGATGGCGATAGTTTTGTTGTTCGGATTGCCTTATGGCCGCAAATGGAAATTGTCACCACGGTTCGAGTCGCCGAAATTGATACGCCCGAATTGCGTGGCAAATGCGAAACAGAACGCAAATTAGCAAAACATGCCGAACGCTTTTCCCGTCGCTGGCTTGATAAGGGGCAAGTTTTTATCACCAATGTCAAAAACGATAAATATGGCAATCGGGTGGTGGCGCATGTCACCCGCAGCGACCAAACCACACTGGCGGAGGCTTTATTATCGGCCTCGCTAGCTCAACCCTATCCGCAGAAAAACAAGCAGAAAGCGTGGTGTCCATAGTCTTTTTGCTAGACAGGTATTGCGCATCTGCTTTTTTGGTGAACACGCATAGCAGCACACCAGGATTAATTTAAGTTTAGAAACAGTGTAAAAAAGCAAAAAGGGAGCTATTATTGCAGCTCTTTAATGGTTTCGTTCATCATCGCCTGCGCGGCTTCGGGGGTCATATTTTCAGTAATAATCTGCTCCGACGCATCAATCGCTGCCGTCACCACCGCGCCGCGCAACTGTTTTAATATCTCTTCTTCAGAGCGCGCAATTTTGCGTTCTGCTTCCGCCTGCCGGCGGATAAGCTGCGCTTCCATTGCTTGCTTTGCCTGTTCTGCCATAGTTTCGGCGCGGGCGCGGGCATCATTTAGAATTTGCTCGGCTTCGGCTTTCGCTTGCTGCTGCTTGGCTTTATAATCGGCAAGCAGTTTTTCAGCATCTTCGCGTAACGCTTTGGCTTGCGCTAATTCATCCGCAATCGCTTCCGCCTTACTGTCCAAAGCCGCCAGAACTTTTCGCGGTAAGCCTAAATATAAAAAGACCGCGATAACGATTGCAAATGAGATTGCAACCCACGCACTTTCATCAAGAAATCCCATTGCTTACGCCCTTTTTTGCTTTTCAAGCGCCGCCGTAATCGCCGCTTCTTCTACCACAATGCCGCTTGTCGCCGCGACAATATCGGCAATAATATCTTTTGCCGCAGTTTCAACATTTGCCATAGCATCCGCCTGTAGCTGACTTAAACGCTGCTCAGCCTCTGCCATTTGGTTGGCTAATTGGGCATCTAGTTCAGCTTTTTTCTGCTGTGCCTCAGCCTGCATATCTTTATGGATTTGCTGCGCGGTCTTCACCGCTTCAACCCGCGCCCCTTGCAACGCGTTTTCATAAGTCTGCATGGCATGTTCCGCCTCATCTTTGAGCTGTTGCGCCAGCTCAAGATCGGCCTGAATAGAGCTCTCGCGCTGTTCAATCGTGCCGCGAATACGCGGTAAAATCAGCAATGATAAAACCGCGTAAAGAAAGGTGAATCCTGCCACCAGCCAAAAAAGCTGTGACGCAAAACTCTCCGGATTAAGTTGTGGCATAAGTTAATCTCGCTTATTGCTTAGGCAACAAAGAGCAAAATCAGCGCGATAATCAGCCCAAACAGACCTGTTGCTTCAGCCAATGCGAACCCAAGCAGCAAATTCGGGAATTGCTCTTGAGCGGCAGATGGATTACGCAAAGCGCCAGATAAGAAATTACCAAAAATCGTGCCGATACCAATACCCGCACCTGCAAGCGCCACACATGCCAGCCCTGCTCCGATAAATTTTCCTGCTTCTTCCATAATATACCTCCAAATTGGTTATTGTTAATGGTGAATATGCATTACATCATTAATGTAAATACAAGTGAGAATCGCAAATACATAAGCCTGTAGAGCCGCAATCAAAAACTCTAAAGCCGTAAATGCAATCATAATTGAAAATGGTGCAATCGCAAGCGGAATAAGCCCCGCCGCGCTTAAGCCAACGACAAAGCTGGCAAAAATCTTTAACATTGTGTGACCCGCCATCATATTGCCAAACAGCCGCACTGACAGGCTGACCGGACGAGTGAGAAATGAAATCAGCTCAATCACAATCAATAAGGGCAACATCACAATCGGCACGCCGCTAGGGACAAATAATTTGAAAAAACCAAAGCCGTTTTTGGCAAAGCCAACCAGAATAATCAGCACAAATACCAGCGATGCCAGCGCGAAAGTGACGATTAAATGGCTGGTGACCGTAAAGGAATAGGGCAACATGCCAAACATATTGCAAAATAAAACAAACATAAACAAAGTGAAGATGAACGGCACAAATTTTTTACCATCATCACCAATATTTTGCTGCACCATATCGCGGACAAAGCCATAAATCATCTCACCCAAAAGCTGCAACCGCCCCGGAACCAGCGCATTTTTTCGCGCCGCAAAGCCCATCAGCAATAAAATTGACCCGATCGCAAGGCTCATCCATAAAGTCGAATTTGTGAAACTGACATCATATCCGGCAAGCTGCAAATCAAGCAACGGGATAATCTCAAATTGATGCATAGGGTCGAAACCTTTATCAGCATGTTGTTCAGCCGCCACGTTGATCCCTTTCGCAGTTCAGTATTGATGCACCACATAGCCTAAATTGAGCTTTATTAAAAGGCTTTTTTTAAGGTTTTTTCGCGATTACTTGTGGTTATTTTCGGCCGCGATTCTTTTAATCTCGCGCAGCGCATTATAGACCCCTGAAAACATCCCTAAAAACAATAAAATCAGGGTGAGAATTGGGGCTGTATCAAACTGTCTATCCAGCCACCAGCCAATAAAGCCGCCCACCCCTATGCCAACCACAATCTCAATCACCATCCGATACGCCAGTGATAGTAAATGCCCTTTTTTCTCTGCTTGTGCGGGGGCGGCAGATGAATCACCTTTCAGGCTCTGGATTTTCTGCTCTAAGGCAGCAAGTTCATCTTTATCTTTACTCATAGCGGAGCCTTTATTGTTGCTGCGCGATACGCTCAACACGACTTGCCTGCTCATTATGGGCATAGCCTTCCGCCGTTTGCAAATCGACCGAAAGAAGCTGGCTTACGCCATGCTCTTGCATGGTGACACCAAATAAGCGATCCATCCGCGCCATGGTTAGCGCGTGATGGGTGATGATAAGGAATCGGGTGCCGGTTTCTTCTTGTATTTCGCGTACCAGATTGCAATAGCGTTCGACATTCGCATCATCCAATGGCGCATCAACCTCATCAAGCACACAAATCGGCGAGGGGTTGGTTAAAAACACCGCAAAGGTGAGCGCGGTGGCGGTAAGCGCCTGCTCACCACCTGAAAGCAATGACATAATTTGCGGCTTTTTACCCGGTGGGTGCGCCAGAATTTCTAAGCCCGCCTCCAGCGGGTCATCAGAATCAACCAGCTGCAATTCGGCTTTGCCGCCGCCAAAAAGCTGGACAAATAATTTTTGGAAATGCGCATTCACCTTTTCAAACGCGTCTAGCAGCCTCTGCCGCCCTTCCCGATTAAGCTGGCCAATGCCATAGCGCAATTTATGAATGGCTTTGCCAAGCTCTTCCCGCTCGGCCGTGATGGCGTCGATTTGGCTTTGCATCTCTTTTGCCTCTTCTTCCGCCCGCAAATTCACCCCGCCAAGATTTTCTCTTTCGCGGCGATATTTTTCGAGCTTCGCTTCAACCTCAGAGGCGGCGGGCAAACCCTCTTCTTCCGCATATCCTGACAGATTTAACGCCTCTTTCGGCGAGACTTGCAAACGTTCAGAAAGTGTTTCAACCGCCTGTGCCAAGCGTTCATTTTCGGTTACATTGCGTTCTTCGCAACGGGCATGGTCGGCGCGCGCATCTGAAAGAACAGATTGCCCTTTTTGCACGGCCTGATCGGACGCGCGCAATGCGGCTTCAGCTTGTACCACAATATCGCTTGCTTTTTTATGTTTTTCTTCTGTCTCCGACAAAAGGTCAAGTAATTGCCGCTGCTGTTCGGCAAATAGCTCTGGTTGCACTTGCTGATTTTTATAAGTCGTGCGCATATCCTGCAAGCGCGTATCGATTTCCGCAACCCGTGCCGCGCTCGTGTCTTTGCGTGCAGCCCAAGAGTTAATCTCTTGCGCCACCCGAATTTTATTTTGCTCGCGCAACTCACGACGGGTGCGAATGGCTTGCGCTTCTACCCGCGCCGTGGCAAGCTGCGCCCGCAATTCCTCAACCATATGCTGGCGGTTTTGCCCTTCGCTTTCAAAATCGGTATCTTGCGACAGCACGTGCAAATCCTGCTTGCTCTTTGTTTGCGCTTGCTGCACATCTTCCAAATCATCCTGCAAACGGCTGAGCGCCTCATCAAGCATGGTAATGCGGGCTTGATAATCAGCGTCAGTTTTTTCGGCTTCTGCCAAATCCTGCTTTTTATCTGCCAGTTGTTTTTCAGTGTCGCGAATGTCTGCTTGCAACTGCGCGCAAGATTGTGCAGCCGCTTGATGCTTTTGGCTGGCGGCTGTTTCTTGCGCCACCGCCTGCGCCAGTTTTTTGCGCGCTGCCGGCACGTGCAATGCCAATTCCTGCAAACGATTACGCTGCTGCAAAGCATTAGCAACCATTTCGGTTGCGGCGACAGTGGCACAATAGCCATCCCACCGCCATAAATCACCTTGCCGCGAGACCAAACGCTGACCCGGTAATAATTGCGCTTGCAAATCCGCTCCTTGTTCCGGCTCAACCACGCCGATTTGCGACAAGCGCCGCGACAAGAGGGGATCGGTTTTAACAAAATCACTTAACGGGCGCACCCCTGCCGGCAGGTTTTGCGCCGAAGGATGTCCGAGTGGGTACACGATAAGCCGCCAATGGGTTGGCGCTTCAATATTTTCAGAGGCCTGCAAATCATCCCCCAAAGCGGCTCCTAAAGCTGTCTCATAACCCGTTGCAACCGTGACATGTTCCATTAAAGGCGTATAGTGAACGTCATCGGCTTGCGCAAAAACTGCCATCAGCGTGGCTTGCTCGGCAATATATTTCTCGCTTTCCAATTCAGCCTTTTGGCGTGCCTCGCGCAGCTCCTCGCATTTTGCCGCAAGCTCATCGGCGCTGCGCCTGCTCATATCATATTGTGTGGTCTGTTTTTCGATTTGCGCTTCGAGCGTTTTTATCTCATTGCGAAGCTGCACAACAAAATCTTCAGGCACGATTTCTGACAATAATAATTGTTTGTTTTCTTCCCGATTTTGTTTCTCGGATAATAAACGCTCTGCCCGTGTTTTTGAGGATGAAACCGCCTCTTCTAAGGCGCGCATTTTCGCCTTATGGTCGGCAGATTTTTGATTAATCTCATCCAACACATGTTCGGCTTCGGATAATTGCTGTTGGAGGGCAGCAAATTTTTCTTCTGCTCGCGCTTCATCTTCGCCCTCATCTGCTTCAGATTCAGCAGATATTTTTTCGTCCTCAAGCGCCAGCGCCTGTAATTGCGCCAGCGCATCTTCAAGCCTTTTCACCTCGACCATATGATCATGCTCCAGCCTGTCGATTTGCTCTTTTAAGCCTTCAAGCATTGTCCGCGCATGTTGTTCCTTCTCGCTTAGCGTATCTTTTTCATGCTGCACGCGGCGAAGCGCGGCCGCAGCTTCTGCCTCCGCCTCGCGCACTGTCTGCATATGCTCTTGCGCCGCGACCTGTGCTGTCGATGTGCGCGCCGCATTTGTGGTTGCTTCTTGTAATGAGGCTTGCGCCGCGGCGAGCGTTTTTTCAGCCTCAGCGCATTGGGTTTGCGCTATATGCCACCGCAAATAAAGCAGCAATGCTTCGGCTTGGCGCATTTGTTCGGCAATATTTTTATATCGCTTTGCTTGCCGCTCTTGTCTTTTTAGCCCCCGCAAATGAGTTTCTAATTGGCCGAGATTATCATCCACCCTCATTAGATTTGTCTCCGCCGCACGTAGCCTTAGCTCCGCATCATGACGACGACTATGCAGCCCGGTAATGCCCGCCGCCTCTTCCAATATTTTACGCCGATCGACCGGCTTGGCGGTGATAAGCGCGCCAATCTGTCCCTGCTGCACCAGCGCGGTTGAGCGTGCACCGGTTGAGCTATCGGCAAAAAATAGCTGCACATCGCGCGCCCGCACATCGGTTCCGTTAATCCGATAGGCTGAACCGGATTCGCGCTCGATCCGCCGGCTGATTTGCAATTCATCATCCTGATTATATTCGGCCGGCGCATCATGCGCCTGATTGTTCAAAAACAGACTCACTTCCGCATGATTGCGGGCAGGGCGGAGATTCGTACCGGCAAAAATCACATCCTCCATCCCGCTGGCGCGCATGGATTTATAAGAGGTCTCCCCCATCACCCAGCGTAGCGCTTCAACCAGATTTGATTTGCCGCAGCCATTTGGTCCAACAATGCCGGTGAGGCCTGGCAAAATATCCAGATCCGTATGCTCGACAAATGACTTAAACCCGGAAAGGCGCAGGCGATCAAAATGCATAATCTGCTCTCTTAAACTCACTCTTCTGCTGGTAGGAATGGCCGCATAAGTTTTTCAAATTCAGATAAGGGTACATTGCCTTCCAGTTTCTGTCCATTCACAAAAAATGTCGGGGTGGAACGAACATCAAGCTCATCATAGGCGGCTTTTTGCATCGCTCTTATCCCATCCAAAACATCGTGATTTTTAAGGCAGGCGCGAAACTCTTCACCTGTCATCCCGACTTGGCGGGCAATTTTTTCAAACTCAAGAGCCGGGTCATCTGAGCGCGACCATTGGCTTTGCCTCAAAAATAATGTATCGAGCAAAATCAGTCTCCGCTCTGGCACAATACATTGCGCCAACATCGCACCCGTCGTCGCAAGTGTATCAAACGGCATGGGTCGGAATTTCATCTGCACCAGCCCTTTATCAATATAATTGCGCTTAAGCGCCGGCAAGCCTTGCGCGTGAAACGCCGCGCAATGGGGGCATGTAAGCGATGAATATTCGACAATCACAATCGGCGCATCATCTACGCCAAGCGTAATCTCGCCAAGCGGGTTGGCTGCCTCTAACGCATCAGAAGGCGGCGCGGCAATAATTTCTGAAACATCAACCATTGCGTCTGCATTATCGGCTGTATTGTCAGCCTCACCCATTGCTTGTTGAGCTGTTTCAGCCTGTGGCTCATCGCCGCCACCCACATGCCAGCCAAAAAAGATAAGCCCCCCTGCAATCACAGCACTCAAAATGATTTTGGAAATATTTTGCATAGATCAGCTCCTCATAACTGTAGCATTTCGCATCCTATATTAGACATGATTCTAGCCGATAATCCCATCAATCAAGGCCGATGAACTGTGGAAAACTAATCACCCCTCCCGCCGTGCAATATGTGCGCCCAAACGCGCCAAGGCTTGTTTTAATTCACCCTCTGGCATATCGAGCCTGGCGGCAGCGTGGTCAATTTCCTCCTGCCGTAAAGGGGCAGCAGGTTTAACCGGCACATGTGTGGTAAGGGGGGCTTGGATAATCTGCAATTTCTTAACCACATTGTCGCCATAATATTGATTAATGCGCGCCAAAATCTGAGCCGAATAATGCTGCACTTCAAGCGCCATCGCGCCTTCGACCCGCACGGTGAGCGTCGCGCCATCGCGGCCATAATGCGATAATCTTTCTGGCCGCGACCATCCCGCTAACTGACTGCCGACAATCGCTTGCCAATGCGCTAAAATATCGACATCCCGAAAGCCACGAAGTCTCAGAGCCGGGCGGGTAAGTTTGCGGGTGAAATGCCCTACCGCGCGTGGGTGGAAACCCCTTTTGGTGATTGTCTTATCACTGCTCATAGCTTACATATATAACATGAAAACAGAGTTTCCGATAGCCGCTTTGCAAGCCTGGTATCACAAAAACGCCCGCCGCCTGCCCTGGCGCAAGGCGCGCCCAAACCCTTATCATGTCTGGCTGTCAGAAATTATGTTACAGCAGACCGTGGTGGCAACAGTGATCCCCTATTTCGAAACATTCACCCGCAAATGGAAAGATTTGCATGCCCTTGCAGCGGCTGCCGAAGAAGAGGTGATGACGGCATGGGCGGGGCTAGGTTATTATGCCCGCGCTCGCAATATGCTAAAATGCGCCCGTATCATCGTACAGGATTATGATGGCAAGCTACCACAACAAGAAAGCGAATTGATAAAGCTACCCGGCATTGGCTCCTATACTGCCGCCGCCATTGCCGCGATTGCTTTTGACCAACCCACCGCACCGGTAGATGGTAATATTGAGCGGGTACTGGCGCGGGTGTTTGCCGACCAGACGCCCTTGCCGGCTTTGAAAGCCAATATTAAAGATTATGCAAGACAGATTTACCCGCCGCAAAAAGCCGGTATATTCGCGCAAGCATTGATGGATTTGGGCGCGACCATCTGCACCCCGAAATCGCCGTCTTGTGCCATCTGCCCCTGCCAGAATAAATGCGCCGCCCACGCCCAAAATATCGCCGCCAGCTTGCCGCGCCGCGCCGCCAAAAAAGAAAAGCCAATAAGACGCGGGGCGATTTACTGGCTGGAGAATCAACGCGGGCAAGTGCTGCTGCGGCAGCGCCCGGATAAAGGCTTATTAGGGGGCATGTTGGAATTTCCGTCAATCGGTTGGGATACGCCCAATGATTGCGACCTTCCGGCGCTTTGTTCACGCCTGTCACCGCAAGACTGGTGCGCCCATAATGATGAAATTATCCATGTTTTCACCCATTTTCGATTGCAGCTGAAATTATATAAAGCCATCGCCCCAAAAGGGTTCCGTAAACCGCCTGACTGTTTATGGGCAGATAGCCATGAATTTGCTGCCCTGCCTTTGCCGAGCCTTATGCAGAAAGTCATAAGACAGTGTGCTTAAGCGGTTTTCCCGAAACGGCTTCAAATTTTGGTTTTGCTGTTGACTGAAAAATCCTCATCGGTTAGCTCAGAGCGTAACAGATTATTATTGAGCGCTTGCAAAACCGGTGTAAGCGTCCGCTCATTAATAATTAGTTGCCCCTGATGATTAAATTGCAGACCCCAATTTCGAATTTGATTAAGCTGCTTTAGCTTCTTTATGCAATTTGGATCATTATAATATCCCGCCTGATGCAGAGCGATCAGTTTTTTTATATTTGGTTTATGATTGCCAATAAGCGTACCAAGCGTATCAAGACAATCAAAAACTTGCACCTCTTGCGCTTGTAAATCTGCGATAATCTCATCGCGCGCTTTTAGCATCGCATCGCGATAATTTGTCGCTGTCTCGAAATTTTTCTTATAAGTGACATAGACACTGCCATCATAACAAAAAAAATCAAAATTCTGATCAATCCGGAAAATATTCTGATTTGCAGAAATCGTTAAATGGGTGCGGTCAAAACTTAAAAAATGTCCCGCCTGTTTTGTGTGCCAGTTTTTGATAAGATAGCGCATCGCAAAAAGCGGCCGCATATCATCGGCAAAATCAAACCGCACCAAATAGCTTTCCGCTTGCATTAATTCATCCGGCAAGTGCGCCGTTGTCGGACTATGATTTGTAATATGGTCTTGCCATTGGTCTGTCACCCTATTGGGAGGCGCATACATAATCTCATCATCTTGCAATTCGGCAAAATGGTCATATTCAATAATGGATTGCCGCTGTTTCAGAATCTGGCTGGCGATATTCCGAAACCGTTCGGCTAAATCATCATTAATGGCGACAAAAAGCGGCGATGAGCGTTTGGTCTTGACAATATATAATCTGATATTGATGGCATCTGATAAAGGCGGTATGTGCGCGTATTTTTGCTGATAAGCTGTCATCACATATTTCCTTTACTTCATGTCTCGCGGTTTTAAGAGCCATAAATCATCGGTTAAGGGGATGAGGCTATAGGGTTTTGTGCTGCGCAGATCGGTTGTGATATCAAGGGTTGTGGTTTTTTTCGCCAAACAAGTATAGGCATCGACCGCGCCTGTGCCGGAGCTTGCTTTTATATGAATAAGCCGATAACCACATAATAAAAATATCGGATTGGTAAATAAAACTTTGGCTTGCCAGCTCATCCAAAACAAAATCAGCATATAAAAGCCAAACGCAAACCAATGGCGGGTATCAGACAGATGACCGACCAAAAATGAAAACATGTAAGGGACGGAATAGGTCATAAGCTCATCCGAACGATTATCGACAGCGTGAATGCGAATATAACTCACAATCTGGCGCGAATTGTGAAGGGTTTGATGCAGCGCGGCAAACACAAATAGACAGGCAAGCAGCGATATGCCGATCAGTGTCGGAATAAGCCAATGGGTGAAAAAATTGCCTTGCGGAATAAAATCAATAATCGCAAACACAATCGTCAATGGCGCATAGGCACTGATGAAGAGTGCCAGTGATTTCAATAAATCAGACATAGCCCATTATGCCCCCATCTGAGCATGTGGGTATATCTTTTGGCTTTTATTAAGTTTTTTTATGTTTCGGCGAGAAACCTCTCCGCCTCAAGTGCGGCCATGCATCCCATACCAGCAGCGGTGACAGCTTGGCGATAAATATCATCGCTCACATCGCCGGCGGCAAATACACCTTCGATTGATGTCGCGGTACTATCCGGCGCGGTGACGAGATAGCCGCCTTGTTTGGTTGCAAGCTGATCGGCAAAAAGCGCGGTTGCCGGTGCATGCCCGATGGCAATAAAAATACCATCCGCCGCAATTTCTTGCAGTGCGCCATTTTCCGTATTTTTAAGCCGCGCGCCGGTCACCCCAAGCGGATTTTCATCGCCGAGAATTTCATCAATTTCTGTATTCCAAAGAATATCGATTTTTTCATGCGCAAACAGGCGTTGCTCAAGAATCTTCTCGCAGCGTAACGCATCACGGCGGTGGATGAGCGTCACTTTGCTGGCAAAATTGGTGAGAAATAGCGCTTCTTCAACCGCCGTATTGCCGCCGCCAACAACCAGCACATGCTTGTCGCGATAGAAAAATCCATCACATGTCGCGCATGCCGATACACCAAAGCCCTGAAATTTTGTTTCGCTCGCAAGCCCCAACCATTTGGCTTGCGCACCGGTTGCGATAATCACTGTATCGGCGGTATAGACCGCGCCACTATCGCCCGTGCAGCGAAAAGGGCGGCTTGATAAATCTGCTTTGGTGATAATATCGGAAATAATTTCCGTGCCCACATGGGCGGCTTGCGCTTCCATCTGTTCCATCAACCATGGGCCCTGAATGGCTTCGGCAAAACCCGGGTAATTCTCAACATCAGTGGTGATGGTAAGTTGCCCACCTGGTTCGAGCCCGCGAATAAGAACCGGTTCAAGCATAGCACGCGCCGCATAAATGGCAGCCGTATAGCCAGCCGGCCCCGAACCAATAATCAGTAGTTTCGCATGTCTTTCTTCCATGCTGCTTATCTGCCGTGATTCCACGCTTCATAGCCAGCGAGAATTTTCGCGGTGATAATATCTGTATCATTACGGGGCGGGTTTTGCCATTCTGTAAGCTGTCCCGTGAAGGGGCGCGCCAAACCTTCCCTATAAAGTGCGGTTTGAAAATGACTGAATTTACTTGGCTTGCCCGCAAGCTCGAATATATAAGTCGGCTTGCCGGCGATGAGCGCTTCACCCATCATATTCACACTGTCGGCGGTGACAATAAGCTGGTCTGATAATCCCAATATAGCGTGATAGGGATTCTCTTCACCCTTGCTAAATAGATAAAATCGATCTTGCGGCAGGCTTGCTCTTAGCATGGCAGCATAATCGGCAGGGGTGCGCCGCGACAGGGTGATTAAGGGATACCATCCTTGCCCGCATAAATCAGCGAGCTTAAGAGCCAGTGATTGCCTCTCATCAGGGGTGAAATCATAAGCCTTATTCGCGCCGCCAATCAGCACCCCAAGCCGTTTGCCTACTGATTCTGGCGGGCAGATATGCTGCCATTTTTGCGCTTCTGCTTTAATATGCGTAGCGGTTAAGCCATGTGGTGATAGCAGAGTCTTTATCACATTCGCGCCGGTTATGCTGTCATGCGCGGGGGCCCATACCATATCAAAATAATGCGCCGCAATTTGTGGGTTTTGCAAATGCACACAAAAACAATCTCCCGCCGCCGCGGTGCGGATATAGCGCGTATAGGGAACCCCTGAGCGGCCAACCGATATGGCGATATCGGGAAAAGGTGGCGCGATAAGCGGGTCTTGCCACGCCCCGAAAAGAGCCGGATAAAAAGGCGCAAAAATGCCCCATAACCAATGCGGCGTGACATGGATAAGCCGGCTTTTGCCGCCACGCGCTTGAATAAGCGCATCAGCAATGCCTTGCGCCTGCACATCCATGCCCTTAGCGCCATTTGTAATCAGCCATATGGTAAGGTCTGTTTTCATAAATTACATATTGTGATAATAATATTATCCTGCTTATAATTATGCTATAGGCTTATTACTGAGAGGATGCAAGCAAGATGAAACCGCTCGACGACATAGACAGAAAAATTCTGGCGATTTTGCAAGCCGAAGGGCGGATTAGCAATATTGATTTGGCACGCCGCATTCATATGTCAGCGCCGCCTTGCTTGCGACGGGTAAGAGCGCTTGAAGAGGCAGGCTATATTCAAGGCTTTCATGCTGACCTTGATGGCAAAAAACTTGGCTTTGGGGTTACAGTGTTTGCGATGGTCGAACTTGCCAGCCAAGCCGAAGCTGATTTGCAAGCCTTTGAGAATTTGGTGCAGCAATGGGATGAGGTGCGCGAGTGCCATATGTTGAATGGCGAGATTGATTTTATTTTGAAATGCGTGGCGCGGGATTTGGAAGAGTTTCAAACCTTTCTCACCCAGAAATTAACCCCTGCGCCCAATGTGGCGCATGTCAAAACCTCATTTCGGATTCGGAACTCAAAATATGAAACCGGCGTACCGGTTTAAGGCAAAATATGAAACCAGCGTGCCGGTTTAAGGATGATAAAACGGCTTTTTTAAGGTAAGACCTTTAAGATAGGGATTTTACGAAATCCCGTATCTCATTGACAAAAACTTCGCCCGATTCCATCGCGGCGAAATGCCCCCACTCTGGATAATCCTGCCAATGAGTGACATGATAGCCGACCTCCACCATCCGGCGCGGCGGGAATTTCAAAAACGGGTCATGATAGGCGGCAATGCCAGTTGGTACAGTCACCTTTTCGCCAGTGGGAATTGCAGGTGGATTATGCACATAGGCATAATAAAACCAAATTGACGTATTAAAGCTGCGGGTAAGCAGATAGACCATCACATTATCAAGCAACTGGTCTTTGCTATAACGGCTT
This sequence comes from Parvibaculaceae bacterium, assembly GCA_965199285.1. Taxonomy (GTDB): domain Bacteria; phylum Pseudomonadota; class Alphaproteobacteria; order RS24; family RS24; genus CBDDGJ01. The sequence continues at coordinate 1,153,418 of OZ240687.1, forward strand.
TCAATATTGCCCGCTTCGGGAAGCACGCTCCAGCCATAAAATTTTTCAACAATCCACGCGCATGTGCCGACCGGACTATCCATCATCGCATAGGATAGGCTTTGCGGCTTGGTGCTTTGGACATGAAGATAACCGCCTTCCGCCGCCATTAGCAGTTGCGCGTCGGTTATCCAATCAATTTCTTCTTGCGTTTCGGGCTTGGCATCAGCCACGCGCAAGCCATACATATTAAGGTGAATGGCCTCACAGCCGCCGCCTTGATGGGCGCTATGCGATAGACCAAGACAGCCCGTCACCACGCTGCCCCAATCCCCGCCTTGCGCAATATAGGATGGAATATCCAAAACCTCCCGCATCAGCCTATCCCACAGCGCCGCCGTTTCCTGCGGGCCAATGGGGGTTTTTGGTTTTCCCGAAAACCCATAACCCGGTAGCGAGGGGCAGATAATGGTGAGCCCGTCTTCTGGGTCGCCGCCAAACTCTTCCGGATGCGCGAGGGGGCGAATAATATCAATAAATTCTAACACCGAACCCGGCCAGCCATGCGTCATTAAAACAGGTTTCGGATTGCTGCCAGAGCCTTGCTCATAAATAAAATGCACCTGCATGCCGTCAATTTCAGCGATATAATTATCAAAACTGTTAAGCCGCGCCTCAACCCGCCGCCAATCATAATCGCTTTGCCAATAGGCGCATAGCTCTTGCAGATAGCGCATATCCGCACCATAGGCCCAACGGTCACCGCCCGCCGCAATCTCCGGCATTTCATGCCATTGATAATCCCTCACGCGGGTGATGATCTGGTCAATCGCAGCTTGATCGATTTGAATTGTAAATGGCTCTGCTTTCATTATTTTGCCCTCTATCTAATAGCACCCTACCTTATAGCACCATGACAATGCTTAAATTTTTTGCCAGACCCACAAGGGCAGGGCGCATTGCGCGGCACTTTACCGAAAGATTGGGCAGGTGCAGGGGTTTGATTATCGGGGGTGGGTGTTTCTAATGCAGGCGCTTCTTCTATGCCTACCACCCGCGCAAGATGGGTGCAGACATCAAGCCGCAAATCCTCCAATAATTCGGAAAACAGCGTAAAGGCTTCCAGCTTATATTCATTGAGCGGGTCACGCTGGCCAAAAGCGCGCAAGCCAACAATTTGCCGCAAATGCTCGAGCCGCAATAAATGTTCTTTCCACTGCATATCAAGCGTTTGCAATAAGATTGTCTTTTCAATATAGCGCATTTGTGGCGCGCCAATATCCACCGCTTGCCGCGCCGCCGCATTATCAATTTCATCATAAAGCCGTTGGCGCATTTCACCATCGGCAACGCCTTCTTCCTGCGTCCAGTCGGAAAGTGGCAAAGAGAGATTGAAAATTTCCTGAATTTTCGTATCCAGCCCGTCAATATCCCATTCATCAATATAAGATTTTTCGGGAATATGCACCGCCACCAGCTCGGCAATAATATCATGCCGCATATCGCGAATATTCTCGCTCACATCATCGGCGCTCATAAATTCAACCCGCTGCTCGAACACCACTTTGCGTTGGTCATTCATCACATCATCAAATTTAAGCACATGTTTGCGGGCATCAAAATTATGCGCTTCGACCTTTTTTTGCGCCCGTTCCAACGCCTTATTAATCCATGGATGAATAATGGCTTCGCCTTCTTTTAGCCCTAAGCGCTTGAGCATACCATCCATCCGGTCAGTGCCGAAAATCCGCATTAAATCATCTTCAAGGCTTAGGAAAAAGCGCGATTGCCCAGGGTCTCCCTGTCGGCCAGAGCGGCCGCGTAATTGATTATCAATCCGCCGGCTTTCATGCCGTTCCGTGCCAATCACGCATAAGCCCCCTGCCTCTAGCGCTTGTTGCTTTGCGGTCTCAACCTCTTGGCTTATTTTTGCCTGCAATATGGCGCGTTTTTCATCCCCCATATCGGCAGGGATTTCTTCCGCCAGTCGCATGTCCAAATTGCCGCCAAGTTGAATATCGGTGCCGCGTCCGGCCATATTGGTGGCAATGGTCACCGCCCCTGGCACGCCCGCTTGCGCGATAATATGCGCTTCTTGCTCATGATAGCGGGCGTTTAATACTTGATGCGGAATTTTTTGCTTCTTCAGCATGCCTGCCAAAAGCTCAGATTTCTCAATGCTGGTCGTACCAACCAAAACCGGCTGTTTACGCGCTTGGCATTGTTCTATCATCTCCAGCACGGCCTGATATTTTTCTGCTGCGGTGCGATAAATCTCATCATCATCATCCAACCGCGCGACTGCGAGATTGGTCGGAACCTCAACCACTTCAAGCCCGTAAATATCCATAAATTCTTCCGCTTCGGTAAGCGCCGTGCCGGTCATCCCCGATAGCTTGTCATAAAGGCGGAAATAATTTTGATAAGTGACGGAAGCAATGGTCTGATTTTCAGGTTGAATGGGAACCGATTCTTTCGCCTCGAGCGCTTGATGCAAACCATCCGAAAAGCGGCGGCCTTCCATCATTCTGCCGGTAAATTCATCGATAAGCATCACTTGTCCGGCATTGCCTGCGCCCATCACAATATAATCCTTATCCTTACTAAATAATTTATGCGCCCGCAACGCATTGGTGACATGATGCACCAGCGCGATATTTTGCGTGTCATAAATTGAGCCCTCAGCCTCCAACAGACCAGCATTTTTAAGCAAATCTTCAATCCGCTCATTGCCCGCATCGGTAAGGGTGGCGGCTTTTTGCTTTTCATCAATCTCATAATCATCTTCGCTAAGCGCAGGGATGAAGCGGTCAATCGCCACATAGAGATCGGTTTTATCTTCCACCGGACCAGACAGAATAAGCGGGGTGCGCGCTTCATCGATTAAAATACTATCCACCTCATCGACAATCGCAAAGCCATGCCCGCGCTGCACCATATCTTCCATCCGGTGCTGCATATTATCGCGCAAATAATCAAACGCATATTCATTATTAGTGCCATAAGTAATATCCGCCTGATAAGCAGCGCGGCGTTCATCATCCCGCATGCCGCTCACCACACAGCCAACCGATAGGCCGAGAAATTCATGCACCGCACCCATCCATTGAGAGTCACGCTTGGCAAGATAATCATTCACCGTCACCACATGAACCGGCTTGCCGGATAAAGCGTTTAGATAGCACGGCAGGGTGGCGACCAGCGTCTTGCCCTCACCAGTTTTCATTTCAGAAATATTGCCTTCATGCAGCACCATGCCGCCAATCAGCTGGACATCAAAGGGGCGCATATTCAGCACCCGCTTTGCCGCCTCGCGCACCGTTGCAAAGGCAGGCGCTAATAAATCATCCAGCCCCGCACCCTCATCAAGGGCAGCGCGAAACATATCGGTTTTTGCCCGCAATTCATCATCCGAAAGCGCCGCCATTTCAGCTTCCAGCCCATTTATATCGTTTAAGCGCGCGTGATATTGCTTCAATCGGCGCTCATTCGAAGAGCCGAAAAGATTGCTTAAAAATGCCCCAAATTTTGCCATAAAAATCCTTTGCTTTTGTTCATGTAAGGTGGCTTTGCGCGCTTGTCAATCTTCTGGTCAAAGAGTTTTTTCCATGATATAGCGGGGCATGAATAAATTACCCACATCGCCACTTGCGCCAAAGCGTTTCGCATCCCTGCCGCCGATTGAAGGGGTGGAATTTGCAGTTGCCAAAACCGGCTCATACTATCAGGGGCGGGATGATTTTTTGATGATGAAATTTGCCAAAGGCAGCACGGTTGCGGGCATGTTTAGCAAGACCAGCATGCCCAGCACGGCGGTGGATTTATGCCGCCAGCATCTAGCGCGAAGCAAAGGCAAGATTCGTGGTCTTGTCGTAAACGCTGGCAATGCAAATGCGTTTACCGGCAAGGCAGGGGCAAAAGCCAGCCATGCCATTACCGCACATGCGGCGCGGGAATTTGGCTGCGCGCCCGAAAATATTCTCATTGCTTCCACCGGCGTGATTGGTAAACTTCTCGAACCTGCACCGTTTCTTGCCGCGCTTTCTGATTATAAGCCTGTCAAAAGCTGGCGGCGGGCGGCATCGGCAATCATGACCACAGATACATTTGCCAAAGGGGTCACGCGGCGTGCCAAATTCGGCAGGCAGATAGTGACGATAAATGTCATCGCCAAAGGCTCCGGCATGGTCGCGCCGGATATGAACACAATGCTCGCTTTTGCTTTTACCGATGCGGCAATTCCGGCAGGCATATTAAAGTCGCTCATCCGCGATGCGACGGCGGAAAGTTTTAATGCCATCACGGTTGATAGTGACCGCTCAACCTCTGACACTTTATTATTGGTCGCAACAGGGGCGAAAAAATGCGTCTCCGCTTCCGACGGCGCGCCCTTGCGTAGCGCGAAAGATAAACGCCTCGCGCCATTTAAGCGGGCTTTACATGATGCTTTGCAAGAGGCTGCCATTCAAGTGGTGAGCGATGGCGAAGGCGCAAGCAAGCTGATGACGATAAATATTAGCGGCGCGGTTGACGCTGCTTCAGCGCGCCAGATTGGCTTGAGCATTGGCAATTCACCCCTCGTCAAAACCGCGATTGCCGGTGAGGACGCAAATTGGGGGCGGATTGTGATGGCAGTTGGAAAATCAGGTGAACCGGCGAACCGAGACCGGATGTCGATTAAGATTGGCGGGCATGTGATTGCCAAAAATGGCCGCGCGATTGCAGGCTATGATGAAACCCCGATTGCCCGCCACTTAAAACAAAAACACATTCAGATAGATGTCAATGTCGGGATGCGCGGCAAGGGCACGGCGCGGATATGGGCGTGCGACCTCACACATGGATATATTTCAATAAATGCCGACTATCGCAGCTAACCCCATTACGCTTGTTGCGGCTTGCGCGCTGGTTGACCGTGAGGGGCGGGTGCTTGTCAGCCAACGCCCGGCAGGTAAAATGATGGCGGGATTTTGGGAATTTCCCGGTGGCAAGCTGGAAGCAGGCGAAACGCCGGAAGCCTGTCTTATCCGTGAGCTTTATGAAGAGCTTGCGATTAAAACAGATGCAAGCTGCCTTGCGCCGCTTAGCTTTGCCAGCCATGCTTATGATGATTTTCATTTGCTGATGCCGCTTTATATTTGCCGCAAATGGGAGGGGATTGTGCACGCCAAAGAACAGCAAGCGCTCAAATGGGTCTATCCCCGCGCTTTGTTTGAGATGGACATGCTACCCGCCGATGAGCCGCTTATCGGCCATTTACGCGATGTTTTATAAATCCCATATTTAATCACACCAGTATGAAGTTCATGGCATCTCTTATGCCGAACGTGCAACCTTCATTTCATCATCACGCTGATCAGGGGGAAGCGCATAAGCTCTTTCAAACCGGCATTTAGGATCAAGCGCGTAACAAACCTCTTGCGCCATTTTTATATTTGGCGCTGCCAGCGTCACCCACATTTGTCGTTCACCATATAAAGCATAGCTGCGCATAAGCGAGACTTGTGCCCGCGAAAAATATACTGACAGCAAAACATAAATGAAAGCCCCAATCAGAATGTGCATCGCAAAGCCGAAGCTGTAAAGAAGAATGGTCGCCATGAAAGGCTCCCAAAGACGCTTCTCAATTAACCATAAAGGGGGCACCAACGCTGCGATGACAGAAGGCGTTGTATCATAGATGATACAATATCGTCGAATATTGCGAAGCACCTCAAACAGCTTTAAATCATTTTTATCCGGCATTGGATAATTATTAAAATCTTCCAAAATATTCGGGATCTCTTCTGGCTGCACAGGCTCCAATGGCTCACGCAAGGGCGCATCAAGAAGAATGTCAAAAATCACGCCTCGCCGCCATATACTTAATTGAACATAATGTGTTTCACTAGAAGGTTTAGCATTTTCAATCGAGATTTGTTTTAAAGCTTCACGCAAACGGTTTTCGACCACATCAAATTCTTCGAATAGAAGCTCGCCATCAATACCAATAATGACATCATTGCGTTTTAGACCATATCGAATAACCAGCGAATACCGCCCGGCCGTATAGACCATGGCAAAGGTTTTATGCTCATCTTCTTGAGACGTTTGCCTCTCTTCAGACATTTCCACCCCTTCAGACGTTTCTATTTCTATCACCCTTATCTAAGAGTTAAGGATAGGTAACTTGCTTGGATTTTTGGTTCATAACCCGCAATATGGCATCGCTGATTTTATTGAGCGTAATCAACTGTCCACTATTTTCGCGCTGGGTTTTTTGCATTTCACTAAGCGACGCATTAAGCACGCGCAGCGCCGCCGCATCAATGGGCTTGGTCGCTTTGTAAGCAGCAAGGGCGGCATCAATCTTTTTCTGCGACTTCGTTTGCGATGATAAAAGCCGTTTATTATTGGCCACAAAACGGTCAGAAACCTCGGTAAAAGCAGCAACCATTTCATCCCTATTTGTTGAGAAGGCTTTCTCGAGGCGAGCTGCCATAGCAAGCTGATTTTCATTCACTTTTTTAATCTCATCATATGTTTCGCGGGTTAAGCGCATGACCTCATCCTGCTGCATGGATGATTTTTTAAGTTGCTCAAAATTTCCGTTCATATTGTCAACATTCTCAGCAAAAATCACCAAGGCTTCGCGATTGGTTTTATTCATAATCTCAAGCGTTGAAGTGGTGTTGAAATACATGATAGCCGCCAGCGCGATAATGCTCACCACCGAACCGCCTGCAACCACGGCAAGGATAACACAAAGCCGGGCAATCTTTTCAACCCGTTCCAGCAAGACCGTATTTTCCTGCCGTACTTTGCCAAATTCAGTTGTTACATCTGCCGCCGCATCTGCAGCATCGAGCGCCAGCTTGACGCTCTCATGCACAATATCCAGCGTCTCTGTTTCAGTCTTCTTTTTTTGACTCTGCCTGCTCATAATGATTATTCCTTAACGCCCCCATGTTTTGGGTTTGATGGTTTTTTTTGAAAATATGCACATTCCATGCCACTTGATTGAAGAACAATATGCGATGGCAAATGCCGCGATTTAAACCCAAAACGCGCACATGCCCAGGGGCGCGCAACTTCATGCGTTACATAAAAATATGCGCATTTACCGCAAACAATACGCTTATCGGCCACGCCACCGCCGATAGGAAAGCCACCATTGCGCAAGTATGAAACGAAACCCTGCTGAAAATACAAACGCCGCACATGCCCATACAGAAATTGCGGTAAGCCATGCCTGATTTTGCCAATGCAAAAAGCCATCAATGAAAAAATATCCACCAACCACCAGGAAACAGGTCGTCGATATAAACTCACCCAAGCTCTGCTGACGTCTCTTGCGGGATAGGGAATAACGCATTTTACACCTCCATTGGTTTACCATTATCATCAAATTTCATGCCATCGGGCAGTTCAACTTCCGGGATATTTAGAGTTTCACCTTTCTCGAGGCGATAAAGATAGGCCAGCACCACCGCGACAGCTGTATAAAGCTGCTCGCTAATTTCTTCACCAATGCGGCTTGTGAAATAAAGCGCGCGCGCCAATAGGGGGCTTTGGAACATTGTAACATTTTCCTGCTCTGCCCGTTCAATAACCCGCAACGCCATCGCGCCCTTACCCATAGCCAGCACAATTGGTGCACCTGTCATGCTCGTGTCATATTTAATGGCAACGGCAAAATGGGTGGGGTTTGTGATAATCGCCGTTGCATCGGCAACATCATCCAGCGCTGCTGCTTGCTGACTGGCTTGACGCATGGTTTGCATTTGCATTTGCCGGATCTTGCTTTTGACTTCGGGGGAGCCTTCGGTCTGCTTCATTTCATCTTTGACTTCTTGCTTGGTCATCCGCATGGATTGCATAAAACTATAGCGCTGCCAGCTATAATCCAAAATCGCAATGATAAGCAGACCAAGCAGGAGAAACCCAACCAGAGCGGGTAGATTAATGCGCAATATTTCGAGCCCTTGTGCCAATGTCCCATCGCTTATTTTGATAAAATCCGCCGCCATGGCAAAGAGTGCGGCTGTCGCAATGCCGATAAGCAGCACGAGTTTTAAGATTGATTTTCCTAGCTCCACAAGTGATTTCATTGAGAACATGCGCTTTAGCCCTGCAAGCGGATTAATTTTACTGCCCTTAAAACCCATAGCTTTGGGCGAAAAAACAATTCCGCCAACCCCAAATTGAGTTGCCAATGTCACCGCCATAAGCGGCACACCTATGATTGAGATGCTCAGCACGCCCAGCTTAAGCGCCAGATTGAGCTTTTGCTCAATCAATTCATCAAGCGAGATTGGCGGTGGCGCATAAAATAGTTTAGCCCATTGCTGTATCGCAAACGGTCCAAACCAAATCGCGCATAAAATGAGCACCAACCCGCTTGCAACACTGGTGAAGACAAACATTTCTTTGGAGGATACAACCCGACCATCTTCACGCCCTTTTTCAAGTTTACGCGCCGAGGGCTCTTCGGTTTTTTCTTGTCCGTCGGCACTTTCTTCAGCCATTCATAAGCCTCATGAAATAATTTTCCAACGTCGCCAGCGCATGATTTATGAGGTCAATGAAATTAACCCCTAAAACTGGCGTTGAAATATAAAGAAGAACAAATGCTGCAAAAATGGAGATCGGAAACCCAAAGGAAAATAAATTAAGCTGCGGCGCGGCGCGGGTAATAATCCCGATCGTAATATTAATCATCAACAGCACCCCAACCACAGGCAGCATCAGCAAAACGGCGATATGATACATATCTCCGACCGCATCAATGCCGGTTTCAACACCTGCATCCAAAAAAGGCATAGCGGTTATCGGCAAAATCTCATAAGAACGCAACCAAAACCCAAACACTTCCAAATGGCCATCAAGGCTCAAAAATAAGACCGTAATTGTTAATAAAAAAAGCTGACTTATAATCAGTGATTGATTGCCCGATTGCGGATCCACTTGCAGGGCAAAACTTAAGCCCGCCATGGCTGATATTTTCTCGCCCGCAAGCGCCACAGCTGAAAATAAAATATTCAAAATAAACGCCGCCGCAAGACCGATAAATATTTCTTTGATAATAATCATAAAGCCTAGCCCCATCAGCACCATATCCATTGGCGGTATGGTGACCAGTGAAGCAAGCATAAAACCAAAGCTTACCCCCATTATGATCCGCACCTGCATGGGTACAAATCGGCCACCAAAAAAGGGGGCAGCAATTAGGAAAGAGGTTATCCGTAAGCTGGCAAGGAAGTAGCGGAACAGATAATCCATAAGAGCGGAAAGCTCTATCCCTGGAATATTATTTATCACACCGCCCATAGATATTCTTGCTAACCTATATCGCGAATGCGTTCGAAAATATGATAGAAGAAATCACTTAGCTGGATCAGCATGAAGTTTGCAAATATCCCAAATGTAAGTAAAACAAGAAAAAGTTTCGGCACAAAGCTTAGTGTCATTTCATTAATTGATGTTGCGGCCTGAATAATCCCCACAAACAAACCAACCACAAGGGCAATAAATAATATAGGACCAGATGCCAGCATAATCTGCCAAAAGGTTTCTTGTAAAAAGCCGATATTCGTATCAAAATCCATCTGTCCTCACACAAGTTTATAGGTAGCCACTAATGTACCCACCGTCATCGTCCATCCATCAACAAGCACAAATAAAAGCAGCTTAAAGGGGAGAGAGACGAGAATGGGGCTAAGCATCATCATCCCCAAAGACATAAGGATTGAGGCGATGACCATATCAATAACCAAAAAGGGCAGAAATAGCATGAAGCCAATTTGAAATGCTGTCTTTAATTCGGATGTGATAAAGGCAGGCAAGAGCGTTGCAAACGGCACATCGGCGGGGGATTGGAATTGCGTTTCTCCCGCCCCCATTTCTGCAAAAGCCAATAGATCATTTTCACGCGTGTTTTGGACAAGAAATTGCTTCACAATGCTTGCGCCGGATTCCATCGCCTGTTCGGCTGGCAAGCTGCCATTTGTATAAGGGGTGATGACATTTTCGTAAAGATTGGTAAATGTCGGCATCATAATGTAAAATGATAAAAATAAAGCAACAGATACCAAAACCTGATTGGGGGGCGTTTGTTGGGTTCCCATGGCCTGACGTAAAATTGACAAAACAATGATAATGCGGGTGAAGGAGGTCATCCCCAATATAATCGACGGCAATAAGGTGAGCGCCGTCATCAGAGCCAGAATTTGCAATGATAGAGAATATTCGATACCGCCATTTGCATTTTCAGTAACAGTAAGCGCCGACAAACCACCATCTAGAGCTTGCGCATATATGTCGCCGGGATTGGCTATAGTGACGAGCAAGGTTAAGAAAATAATGACGCGTGGGAAAGGCATTTTTACTTCCCGGTCTTTCGCATCCGCAGCGTATTTACGGCTTGTGGTTTCACCTCGACAGCTGGTTGAACTTCTGATGGCAGACTATAAAATCCTTGCTGGCCAGCTTTGCCTGATAAATGAATAAACTCACGCCCATCAATTTTTATGAGGCGCATGCGGTCTTGATGCGATAGGGATATCTCTTCAATAATTTGAATGCGTTTGCCATCATGCAAGCGGGCGCGCAAGATGGGGGCATATCGTTTTGCAAAAAAAGCAATCGCAAATGCAGCGGCAATAAAAAATATCAAACTCAAAATTTGTGAAAACCCCATAGCTGTGTCCATATTATTATTCCTCCGGCATGTGTCTTAAAACAGGCAAAAACCATGCCAGCGATTGATCTTATTTCATGATTATAGATTTTCTATACGTTGCTCGAGATCGACAATTTCAGAAAACCGAATACCAAACCGTTCACCCACCATCACCACTTCGCCTTTGGCAACGATTGTACCATTGACGAGAATATCGAGCGGATCACCAGCTAAGCGATCGAGCTCAATCACCGCCCCTTCATTTAAGCGGAGCAAATCTCGTATTTTTAATTCGGTGCGGCCAACCACAACTGTAAGCTCAACATCAATATTTTCTAAAATCCGCAAATTATCTGCTTGGGTTTTATCCTTCACTCCCTCCCCATCAGCAAGGGGGGCTTCATCTGTATTTATATCATCACTCATTTTATCTCCTTTAGGTTAAATATTCTTTCAAACTAACGGCAGCCTGATTGGCGACACTACCCATTTCACCTGTAAAGAATGGGCGATCGGACAAAAACACCTCGACATTCTCCGCCAGCTGGATGGGGATAACATCCCCAACTTTTAAAAACGCAATCTTATGCGCCCCAATAAGCGGTTCATCGAGCCGCACATCAAGCTGCAAAGGCACATTGAGAACCGCGTCATAAAGGCGCTCGCGCCAGTTCTCATCTTCATTGGAAATATCTGTCTGGATACGTGAACGAAGCTGGCTAGCAATTGGTTTTAAGGTCTGAAGCGGGTAAATAACATCAAAACTAACCGGCTCAATATCGGGTAATTGTACCATAAATGAACAAATCACCACCAGCTCATTACTATCTACAAAAGAAGCAAATTGCATATTTATTTCACGGGTTTGGGTGTTTAGGGTGACCGGCATAAGCTCAACCCAAGCATCTTCCATAACCTTGCCGATCCCTTCTGTGACGATTTCAATCACCCGCTCTTCAGTATTGGTAAACTCTGTTCGCGTCACCTTATTTATACGTAAATCACCGCCATAGTAAGAATTGGTTAGAATGGAAATAAAGTCAGGCGGAAGAGACATCATCATGCTACCGCGTAGCTCCTCCACGCGGAAAATTGTAAGGCTCATAAAACTGTCAATATTTTCCGAATATTCAACAAAGCTCTTTATTTCTGGAACAACCGCCGTAAGGCGGGGCTGGATACGCAGCATCGGCAAAAACACTCTTCGTGCTAGGCGCGCGAAATGCTCATTGATGATCCGCAGCGCATGATAATCGCCCATAACCGAGATATCATCTGTTCCAAATGAAAACGGTTTTACCGATTCAGAACCCGACATATCCAACTGGCTGGTACGTGACGTATCAACCCCACGCATCAGCGCTTCAATTTCAGCTTCAGATAGGCGCTTTGAATCCTCCATAACCCTCTCGCTTATTGCAATACAAATGACGTGAAATGAACCTCTTCAATGCCGCCAAACCCTTCGAGACTTTCCAGCTTTGCATTAATTGCATCACGTAGAGCCTCACTAAGCGCTTGGCGTCCTTCACGCCCTGATATTTGCGCTTCCGTAAACTCACTCGCAAGCGCCAGAATTTCTGAACGAATGGCCAGATGATGAGTCTCAACATGCATCAAGACTTTCTCATCATATTGGGTCGAAAGACCAATACCGATTTGTAAAAACTTCCGCGAATTGCGTATATTGGTTGTCAGATTTCCAGGAAACTCATAATAAGTGGTCACGAAGCCAGCATTTGCCGGGGTCTCACGGGCAACCCGCTCACTCATTTCTTCTTCTCCTTCACCTTCTGCCATTTCATCTTCATCTTTTTCGGTTTCCTTCGCCTCAATGATTTCTTCAACTTCCTGGGAAGGATCGGGCGGGTTCATCGCAAACAAAACATAACCAAGGCCTACGCCACCACCCATTAATAAAAAGCCCGCAACGATTAAAATAATAATTAAAATCAGATTGCCAGATTTTTTATCCTCTTCTTCTACCTCATCGGCCATTTTACCCTCATGCGATTACGTTAAGCTGATGTTCCGCTTCAGATGTTTGTATTGATCCTGTTGCTTCTGAAACGTCATCAGGGGCGGATTTTGTATTCATGTCTTGCCCGGATTTTTGCTGTTCCATCTGTTGCTGTGACTGCTGGAACCCACCTGAGTGAGAAAAGTTTTGCCCATTTTGAAAGCCCGTAAAGCGAATGCCCGCCTCTTCCAACATTTGCACCAGCTTCTGTTCAGCCTCAATAATCATTGTTGTTGTTTGGGGGTTTTCGGCCTGTAGCTGCAAATGGATCTGTTGCTCATGCAATGACAGATTTATTTGTAATTGCCCAAGGCGTTCAGGAACAAGCTGAATATTAAGCGATTGCCGCCCCATATTCACAGCCTCCAGACTACGCAAAGCCAGCGCCTCCATCCAATCCTCTTGCATCATATTGATGGATTCGCTCACAGACGGAGCAGGCACGGATGGAGGGCTGTGCTCTGGTGCTGAGGTATGATTAATGTTCTGTGCATCTGTGCGACCTTGTGTTTGCAATACAGAGACTGTCGTCACAGCGGGGGATGAAAGTTGTGACAAAGGCGCAGGGCGTGATACGGCACGATATATATTGGTTAGTTTTTTAGGCGATTGTACTGCTAGAAACGCATTTTCTGAAACAATAGTGTCGCTATTCTGGTCAACCGATGGTGATTTGCTTGTGCTTACTTTACCATTTGATCCCGTCTGATTATGTGTCTCGCGCCATGGTGTTGATATTTGTTGCTTCATCATCACCTGTTTTACAGGCGCATGATCCGTCACATGATGATGCGATATGGAGCTTGGCTTCGCGTCACTATCTTGCCGCGCATTTGCAAACCGATTTAGCTCTAATGATTTTACGTGAGGATTATATGAAGCATCCTCTTCCATAGATATTTCGTCAGGGCTTTCCTGGATTATTTTCAGGTTGACCGCTTCTTGTTTCATAACCATATGCGGCTTAGCATCCACGGATTGCGTAATGAGAGTTGGCGCATGTTTTTTGTTAGATGATTGTACGGGTATGGCTTCGGCTTCGATTAGAATACGGGCATGTGGCGCAATCGTTTCAGGTTTATGTTTTTGTCCATCTATTGACGGCATCAAAGGTGAAGGGCGCGATGGTTCATCCTGCCGTCTTATTATATTGGCTTCGACAAAATCTAATTTATTTTCTTCTTTACCCTTGAGTGTAAATTTTTGTGGTCGTAAATGTGCCGCTAAAACATGCTGAACATTATCCTTAAAGGGGGGCGTATTATCTGCTTGTTGCCTATCTCCTTTTACGAAGCCGGGGGTGAAAATAATTTCAGCTTCGGTTTCAATTTCAGCTTTGATCTCAGCTGCGGTTTCGATCTCGGCTTTTGCAATCGGGTTTATGATTGCGGAATTATTCACTTCACTATGGCTTGTACGAATAGATAGATCAGCAACTGGCACTATATCCGTTTCAGTATCTTGCGATAAAATATCCGGCTGTATTTTAGCGGCATCAGAAACCCGCACCGTATTTTCTTTAGACAAAAGCAGAGCTTTATCAGATCGTATAACATCATCAGTCGTCAGAATATTTGGATTTACAAAAACCTGCCCTGGCGCAACCGGGCGGGCGATTTCCAAACCATCATTTACCCCCTCCGCAGACGTGGATAAATCAGCATAATCCGGCAAAATGGTTTCAGCTTGTGGCGTGAGATTTTGCACGGGACTCAAAATATTCGCGGAGATTAAAGCTGATGTTGTTTCAGTAATGACCGGCTTGGCTACCGCCACATTATTTATCGTTTCGTCGATTTGTTGCTGGCTTGCAAATAAGACTGAGAAAATATTCTCTAACCCGCTATCACCCTTTTTGCCAACTGCAATAGGCGCAATAAGCGTGGTGTCTTTATGTCCTGAAACCTCAATCATACGCTTTTTAGTGCAAATTAGATGCCAGTTTTATTTCCGTTTGGCCGGAAGAGCTTGCAATGATTTCTCTTCTCTTTTCCTTTGCAAATTACGTGCACAAGTTTCAGCCTCCGCGATAAAATTATCATGCTTTTTCCATGCTAGTGCCATGTTTTTACTCAGCTCTTTGTGTTTCGCGGTTAATCTGGAAAGGCGTTCACCAAGATTTTGTGATTGCTCAATCAGCCGCATGCGATACCAGTGCTGCGATCTGAGTTGCAAAATATCTGTTGCCTGCACGCCCTCACCTTCTTGCAAGGCCATCTCAATTTGAACATGTAGATTTTTGGTTTTCTCTAATTGCTCACTTACATTTTTATGCTCGCGCGACATTTTTATGGCGATGAGTTTTTGCTTAGCCGCCATATGCCGAAATAGTTTTTCTGAACGCATTAGCTATGTTCCGCGAAGCTCAGAAAATATTTGCAATTCTGATTCTGCTTGTGCAAAGCCGATTGCATCCTTTTCCTCTTGTTGTATGTAATTCATTAATTGCGGCCATAATTGAATCGCCTCATCCAATTCAACATCTTGACCCGGCGTATACCCGCCCATAAGCATTAATTCACGATTTTCCAGATAAAGCGTAACAAGGCGACGGAACCGACGTGCCGCATTTTGTTGTTCAGGCGGGGTAATATCTGTCATGACTCGGCTAATTGATTTACCAATATCAATCGCAGGGTAAACTCCCATTTGGGCTTGTTCACGCGATAATAAAATATGCCCATCCAAAATCGCCCGTGCGGTATCAACAACCGGATCATCAGCATCATCACCATCGGCAAGCACGGTATAAAAGCCGGTAATGCTGCCTTCGCCAGCCTTGCCCATGCCGGCGCGCTCAATAAGTTGTGGGATAAGCGCAATAACCGAAGGCGGGTAGCCTTTAGAGGTTGGGTGCTCGCCTAGAGCCAAGCCAATTTCGCGCTTTGCATGGGCAACGCGGGTCAGTGAATCCATAATCAGTAAAACATGTTTTCCTTGCGCTCGAAAATATTCGGCAATCGCGGTGGCACGAAAAGCGGCGCGAATGCGTAGCAAGGATGATCGATCAGCCGGCTCCGCAACCACAACCATATGCCCGCGCGCTTCACTATTCATGACATTTTGTACAAAATGACCAACCTCACGACCACGTTCACCGATAAGACCGACAACCACAATATCGGCTTTTGTGTAGCGGCTCATCATCCCTAATAAAACAGATTTGCCAACCCCGGAGCCTGCAATCACCCCTACCCTTTGCCCCCGTCCAACCGTTGTGATACCGTTAATCACCCGCACCCCAACATCAAGCGGTTCACTAATTTTTTGCCGCGCGAGAGGGTTAATCGGCTTTCCTCCCAATGGCCAGTAATCATTCAGAATAGGAGGGGGGCGATCATCAAGCGGATGCCCCAGCGCATCTATCACACGCCCCAAAAGCGCCTCGCCAAGTTTAATATGATCCTCTTCATCATATAAATAAACTCTAGCACCAACCCGAATAGGGGCATTTTGTTCATAAACCGAAAGCAGGTTTTTGCCTTGATCAAAGCCAATTAATTCCGCACATATGGTTTCCCCCGGATGTATGGTTTCAATATGACAAAGCGCACCAATACGGGCGGGGAACCCATCACAATGAATGATCTGTCCATCAAACCGGCTAACTCGTCCCGATAGGCGCAAATTTGTCGCGGCCGGAATTTGCTTTAATCTCTGTCGCAATTTATGGGCAAGACCGCTCACGGGCTGTCACTTTCAAAAGATAGTAAATCTTCAATCTCAATCGTCCCCACCGCAATCCGAATATCGCCATGCGAAAGCTGTGGATCGGCTGAAAAGATCGCATCGGGGAGAATATTATGCCGCTCAATAAAGGGGCGGATAATCTCCAAATCCTGTGGGTTAAGTTTAATAAAAGGTGATTGCGTCACCCTTCCCAAGCGCTGTAGTAAGAGGTCAATACGATCTACAAAACCGGTTGGTGACTCTTTTATCGCTTGGCCTAACCGCTTTTGCGTTAATTGCAAAATAACCGCCTCAATCGATTTTGATAAATCTTCATGATCGGTTTCATTAAGGCTTGTGAGCGTCATAACCATATTTTCAAAACTTGCAAGCGCCTGTGTGAAGGATTGATCTAACGTATCTTTCGCCTCCTTCGCCCCTTCAATTTTGCCCGTCTCATAACCCTTCTCATAGCCCTGTTCATGACCTTGTGCTTGCCCCTCGGCAAAGGCGGCTTTTTTTATCTCTTCCAGCTGTTGAGAAGAGGGGTTTTTCTCTGCATCGACATTGGCTGAGGGTTCCGGCTCATTATCAGTAGCGCGATGATCTTTGTCTTCTTGCGCTAATATTGTTTCATCAGGTTTTTTTATCTCATCCGCCTGCTCAATTTCTTTATCTGGCTCACTTTCTTTATCCGGCCTACCGGGCATAGACGTGGGCGCATTTCCAGAAATCTTTTCTTTCAGGGGTTGAGGTTCAAATAAAGATGCCGGGCGGATAGGAACATTCTCCGTCGCCTTATAATCCGCCCCGCGTGAGCGCGCGAGAATTTGTTCAATCTCATTGCGACTTAAGGAAATAATGTCTTGTGTGTCATTCATATTTGCTTACGCCTTGCTTAGACAAAATCATCCCCTCCCCGCCCGGCCAACACAATGGTTCCATCATCAGAGAGTTTGCGCGCAACCGAAATAATTCGATTTTGTGCATCCTTAACCTCGGTCAAGCGAACAGGCCCTAAGGCTTCCATTTCATCTTTCACATTTGCTGCTGCACGCGTAGACATGCAACTAAATAGTTTCTCACGCAGTGCTTCATCCGCGCCCTTAAGCCCCAGCACGAGATCTTCCAGCTCAACATTACGCAACAAAATCTGCAAGGATTTCTCATCAGAAATAATTAATGTATCAAATACGAACATGCTTTCTTGAATCGCTGTTGCCAATTCTTTATCCGATTTCAAACCTTTCATGATCCGCATTTCCATATCCTGCTTGGTGAAGTTCATAATCCGAGCGGCGGCTTTCACGCCGCCCACTTGGGTTGCGCGCAATGTCGTATTGGTTTTAAATTTCGTTTGCAAAACAAGTTCTAGCTCGTTTAAAGCCTCCGGCTGCACGGTTTCGAGCGTCGCAATTCGGAAAATAATTTCTGCCTGTCTTTCTTCTGGCAACATGCCGAGCACATCGGCGGCAATTGCATAATCCAGATAAGAAATCACCAATGCCATTATTTGCGGATGCTCATCAATGATTAGCTCAGCAACAGCGCGGGCATCCATCCAATCCAGAATCTCGATAGGCCGATCACTGCTTGGGGGGGTGATCCGACTTAACACACTTTGCGCTTTATCATCGCCCAAAGCGCGCGTCAGTACATTACGAATATAATTGCCAGCGCCCAACCCTAAGCTGGTCTGCTGTTTAATGATAGTTAGAAATTCATCCAACACGAGATTAACCGTTTCCTGATCTAACCCTTGTACGGAATACATCGCACTTCCTAAATGCTGAACCTCGGCAGGGGTAAGGTTGCGTAAAATCTCCGCCGCTTCCTCTTCCCCGAGCAGCATCATTAAGATGGCGGATTTTTGCGTGCCCGTAAGACTATCGTAAAATTCGCTATTGTTTTTGTCTTCTTGTACGTCAGCCATATCTTCGCTCTTCTATACAACCTCGTCAAGATCAGCTCGCATCATAGCTTTAAACACATTAGACACACGCCCTGCCTCATCTGACACAATCATCCGTATAACCGCAACCTTGTCATCATAAGTATTGGCCGTATCCAGCATTTCGGCAGAAATAGATTGTTTCTTAGGTTTAAGTTTCGCTTTTATATCTTCCAGCGTTTCGCCTTCGCCGACTTCAACTGTATCAATATTAATTTCCTCATCCGCCAATAATGTTGTCTGCCCAACTTGTCCGCTTGCGGCGGGAACCATGATCCGATTAATCAATGGCCGGGCAATACCGAAAGCAACAATCGCTAATAAAATCACCAGGATTGTATTATCAATCGTATCAAATAATTTTTCACTTTCATGCCATTCTGCACTCACCGCTTCAACTTCTGGCGCAAAGGGCGCGGCTTGTAAGGTTATGGTATCACCGCGGCGCTCATCAATTCCGATGGCATCGCGCACCAGACTTGTAATAATATCTCTTTGCGCTTCGGTTATCTCAATAATGGAAACCTCGCCTGTCTCTTCATCAATCATTTCATTTTCGCGCACCAGCACTGAAACAGATATTTTCTTCAATAGATTTGTGGGGTTTTGTGTATTTGAGATAACCCGGCTCACCTCATAGTTTCGAACTTCATTACTATTGCGCCTTTGGATAAGACCCGTCTTAGTATCCGTATCCGTTCCCTCAGAAATAACACCGGCCGTAATTTCTGCTTCCGTTGGCGGTGTATTGCTTACCGCCCCAGGAATACCGCGCGCCGAGGGCTGATTTGTAACTTCCAGATTATTTTGTTCCGACCGCAAAGCATTCTTTTTGGGGTCAACAATTTCTTCCGTCCTCTCGCTCCGGGTGAAATCGATATCAAGGTTAACTTGCGCGCGGACATTGCCATTGCCAACAATCGGAACCAGAAGCGACATTATGCGTTGCTGATAAATCGTCTCGAGCTTCATGCGATATTGTAATTGCGAATGGCTAAGTACGCCAACCATATCATCATGCGATTTTGATAAAAGGTTACCATATTGGTCAATCACGGTTACTTTTTCGCGTGACATCATCGGAATAGAAGAAGAGACAAGATGCACGATCGCCTCGATTTGTGTTTCGCCTAACACGCGACCGGGTTTCATTTGCAAAAATATAGATGCCGCAGGCTCTGGTTGTTTACGCGCAAAAGCAGATTTTTCCGGCAAAGCAAGATGCACACGAGCAACAGCCACCCCTTGAACTTCACTAATAGAGCGTGCCAATTCAGCTTCTTGCGCCTGCTTTAAGCGCATATTTTCTATTGAGCGACTGCTCCCCATCGGCATTTCACTTAAACCCTGATAACCGTCAGGCACACTTGCAGGTAAACCTTGCCCGGCAAGAGCAATACGGGCGTGATGATAATCTGATACAGGAACCATAACTTCACCCGTTGCCGGATCTAAAGTTACATCAACCCCAATATTCTTAAGGGCATCGACCACGCGCCCCTTATCTGCTTCACTTAAGCCAGCATAGAGCGTGGTTCGTTCTCCCCCTTGCATGGATAAAAAAGCAAGTAAACTTATAACCGCAATAACCCCAATTCCAATCGCCGGTAACGCACGGCGAACAGCCGGTTGATCTAAAAGGCTGCGGGTTTGGCTAATAAAGCGTGCAGGCATTGTTGTACTTGCATTCGCTGGTGCAATCGTTGTTGTCTCTGACATGGTTCCCTCAATAATTAAACGGGCATATTCATTATATCTTTATAGGCACTCAAAACTTTGTTGCGGACATTTAAGGTCATCTGAAACCCAAGCGATGAAATTTGCTTTTGCACCATCACTTTTGACAAATCGGTTTCCAGCCCTAGCTCATATGCCTGTGTTAGCTCACTTGCCTGCTTTTGCGCCCGGGCGACATCATTAATCGCGTCTCCAATTTCGTCTGCAAAGCCTTGCGACTCCTTCGGAGCCAAATTTTGTTCAGCCCGCGTTTCAATCTGTTTTTGGAGCTGCCCGAAATCGCGCCCTAAAACACTTGTAGATAATTTTATATGCATCTTTATGAAACAGCTTTCTATACAACCAGGCGGTGTTGTAATTCAGTCATCGGCATAAGATTGGCTAATTGCTCCGATTCTGGCTCCAAGATAATATCATTGGCGGTGATACATTCACTGTCAGATAAAACCAGCGCTCGTTGCAATACATTTTCAAGCTCCCGCACATTACCGGGCCAATTATGCTGGCATAATAGATCAATGGCGCTCTCATCCAGCCATGCACAGTGGCCATCATGCTTGCGATGCCGTTGCAGCAAAACGCTCGCGATCGGTACAATATCATCGGGGCGGGTGCAAAGAGCCTGTGTGTTGACCGGAAAGACGTTCAGCCGATAATATAAATCTTCACGAAAACGTCCCGCCTTAACTTCTTCAAGCATTTGCCGATTGGTTGTTGCCAACACCCTTACATTCACCGCAATGTCTTGATGCGCCCCGATTGGGGTGACAGATTTTTCCTGCAGCACGCGCAATAATTTTGCTTGTAAGGATAAGGGCATTTCCGAGATTTCATCTAATAATAGAGTACCATCTTCAGCTGCCCGGAAAATCCCCTTATTGGCGCTACTCGCCCCCGTAAAAGCGCCCTTTTCATGCCCAAACAAAATCGCCTCCAGCATATTTTCAGGGATAGCCGCACAATTTACCGCTATAAAGGGGTGTGCCTTACGCAATGAATGCTGATGGATGAATTTTGCAATAACTTCTTTGCCGGTTCCCGTAGGCCCATTAATCAGAACCGTCACCTCATTTGCCGCGACCTTTTGCGCCAGCTGAATAAATTTTAAACTCGTCTCAGCCCCCAAAGCAATATGGCGATCATCGCACACCAGACTTGCAATCATTTGCAACCCATAATTATGGGATAACAAATTGCTTGATGATACGGGGATATGGATATGCACAAGCCGACCACCCATTTGCTCTTCTATATGTGCATCTATGGCCTGCTCATGAATAATGAATATTTTTTTCACCTTAGCCTGCCGCGCCATAGCAATGATCGCTTCATTGCCACCTATGGTGGTAACGAAACCAACCGCACAGATAAGTATCTCAGTGGATATAGGAATCGTCGTTTCTTCTATAATAGAATAATCCGCAAGCCGTAACGATAAAATATGTGCCAAATCCGATGCAGTTGTAAGGTCACGCTCAATAATACAAATCGACATAATAGCTCCTCTCGCTTCTGAACAAGAAGAAGGCAAAAACCTTGCCAAACTACGCTTCACCCTCACATAGACAAACCTTAATTAATATATTGTTAAATTTTCCACAGATATACAGAAAAATATACCAAAAATTAATTAAATTAATTGATTTATTTAGAATGTATGGTAAAACATATCTACATCTCATCAATGAGACAATATTTTGACATAAAGGAACGACAAAATTTTATCATTCATTATTATTGATGGTTATTAAATTAAAAAAGTAATACAGAAGAAATTATAAATATTAGAAATTAGCAATTCAAATTAACCTACTCGGAGAATAAATTAATCATAAATTAATATAAATTAAATCAAAAAACTTTTCAGGCCAGTAAATGCTATATATGGGAGAAACATTAAAATGCCGCCGACCGTTGCTTATGCACACTTTACATTACCACAATCAGTAGATGAAACATCCTGCCAGGCTGGTACTATGGAGCAATCTGTTTATGCAAGAGAGATTGAACATCTCGTACGCGTGATTGCCCCAACCGCGAGCACTGTTCTTATCAAGGGTGAGACCGGAACCGGCAAAGATGTTACCGCGCAGCACATACATAAGCAATCAACACGTAAAGGCAAATTTATTTCGGTCAACTGTGCTGCGATTCCTGCCGCATTACTAGAATCAGAATTGTTTGGGCATGAAAAGGGGGCATTTACCGGCGCAGAGATACGTCATAAAGGCCGCTTCGAACAAGCCGAGAATGGCACTTTATTTTTGGACGAAATTGGTGACATGAGCCCGGAGCTGCAAGCAAAATTATTACGCGCCATTGAAACGCGAACCATTCAACGGGTTGGCGGCTGTGAAGATATTGCGGTCAATTTTCGCCTTATATGTGCAACCCACCGCAATCTTGAACATTATGTGAAGACAGGAAAGTTTAGAGAAGATTTATTTTATCGTATCAATGTTTTTCCGATTGAATTACCAACCCTGGCGCAGCGTTATGTTGATATACCAAATTTAAGTGCGGCTATTCTTCAGAAGATCGCTGAACAACAAAATATCACACCACCATATTTCTCGGATGAAGCGCTTACGGTTTTGATGCAACATAACTGGCCTGGAAATATACGTGAATTGCGCAATATTCTTGAACGCGCGACAATAGTTTTTTCAGGTCAAACGATAACAGCGCGACAAGTGAAAGAAAATCTACTGCGGTTGCGCATACCAGAATCGGCGAAACTACAACCGCTTTCGACCAGCGCCAAAGAAAGCGCCCCTCGAACCAAGCCATATAAGATCGATTCATCATTTTCTTTGCCACGCGCTGAGCATTATAAATCATGGTTTGACTATCATACGAGCATTGATATTCGCTGTCAGCTGCGTGACATCGAAATTGTTTTGATTGAGGCAGCAATTGCAAAGACGAAAGGCAATGTAAGCCATGCTGCAGAAATATTAAATTTAAGACGAACTACATTAATTGAAAAGATGAGAAAATTGATGATTTCCAAACCAACCACTTAGCTAGTGTTCACATAGGCGCGCGCAATTTTTCCTACCCCCTATTGTTCGCGTTGCAAGTGAACATGAAAAAAGATAAGTGGTTTGTTCATTAGTACCGAGGTGCCCCTCTTCCTACTTCCCATAGCATCTCGGTACTAATGAACAGTTAACTTATTTTAGCTAATTTACTTAACGGCACAGATAAACACATATTACCTTATTATAGATTGCGCTTAATGAATAAAAACTCTGAGTTGTTATTTCTTTATTTACACCCTAGGCAGAAAAGCGCCAGACTCTATTATCGTCTATGGATATGCTCTAATGTGGCCGGTAAGCATTTAAGACTTTTTGTACCCCCGCGGCATGATGTCGCAATTTGCGAATACGTGTGATCGTCATTTCCAGCATAACCGCATTTTCAGCCGCACATGTTTCAATAAAATCGAAAACATATTCTTCCGGCGGCCCGCTTAATGTCATAATATAATCGCGCAACAAGGCTTGCCGCTGTTGATCAATAGAATATGCCAACTCAATATCATCTGCTTGTAAAGCGTCTTTTAGTGATGCTTGTAAATGCGTGAAATGGGTTACAAAATCACTCATTGTGAGTCTGGCCCAATTTGCCCCCACGCATCACAAATATCGACCAGAAATTGCCGTGCAAGGCGGGTTTGTTCAACATCATTGCAACGCAGATCATGGATTAATTGTTGACGTGCATATTCATAGAGCTGGAATAAACCTTGCGCAATCTCTCCCCCTTTTTCAAAATCAAGGCTAGTTTGTAGCGTGTAAATAATCGTAAGAGCACGCGCAAAATGTTTTGACCGTAACTGCGGGTTAGGCATTTTGCTATCGCTATAATCAATAAATAATTGCATGGATTTGAGCAATTCTTGAAGCATCACCAAAATAACCTGATGCGGATCAGATATCTCAGCCATACCTTGGCGCTCGATATTTTGATATGCTTTGCCGATTTTCCCG
Source organism: Parvibaculaceae bacterium (assembly GCA_965199285.1). GTDB lineage: Bacteria > Pseudomonadota > Alphaproteobacteria > RS24 > RS24 > CBDDGJ01. The sequence continues at coordinate 1,177,432 of OZ240687.1, forward strand.
TACATAAAATTCACCATAGATAGCGATTTTGTTTCTGCAATCACCGTGCCATTTAACTCATGGATAACCAAGCAGCTCATAACCATAAAACAGAAGGAAAGACCCTATTGGTTTTCAATACTACGGACCCGGCTTTGTATCCGCAGATAGGCTTCCAGCAAATCGGCCTCTATGATGACACCACGAATATACCCGTTTTCTAAAATCGGGATCGACTCACCGATAAAATTTCGGCTAGCTTCAATCGCGCTATAAATATTATCATTCACATCAAGCGTAATGATCTCACTTTTTGCAAGCGTTGATAATTTCTGGTCTGGTGTGGCCGCCAGCAGAATTTGCCAATCGATCTTGCCGAGAATTTTTTTATCCTGGTCAACAACATAAGCCTCACGCACATTATGCGCGCGCATTTCTGCAATCGCGCGTTTGACACCATAACGCGATGAAAACTGCAAAAAATTATCCCGCAAAATTGTACGTATCGATGTTTCTTGAAGCCCCAAAGCACTACGGCCTTGCAAAACATCAATACCGCAATCCCATAATTGTCTGTCAAAAAATGTACCCTTATGCAAAAAGGAACTTGTCACACAAGATGCAACAGCAGCAACTATCGCAATAACCGCCATATCATAAGAGGTTGTTAGCTCTAACACAATGAGGGTTGCGGTTATGGGCGCGCCAAATAATGGCGCCGCCACAGCGATGAAACCAGCAACCAGAAACACCACCCCTAAATCGAACCCAAAATTTTGTAAAATGGCGGTGATCGCGCCTCCCAAAGCTGTCCCGATAAATATAGCGGGTAAAAATATGCCGCCATAAAATCCAAAACTTATGCCGATAATTGTTACAATAAACTTCATGCCCATAAGCAAAAGCAAAAACGACCAGCTAAATCTGCCATTGAGCATGGCATTGATTGTATCTATCCCGAGCCCTAAAACTTGCGGCATAAAAGCCCCAATGATGCCGCATAAGCATGCGCCAACAAAAAGCAGTTGTGAAGGCGAATAGGACAGATTATCAACAAAGGCTTTGCTCTGCCGCAAGGTATGCATATAGAGTGCAGATACGCCACCAAACACAGAGCCAATCAGCAAAACCGCAGGTAATAAAACCAACAGATTATCCTTGCCAACCGAGATTTGATAAGAGAGATTGCTCCCAAATATCCATTCACTTACTAAAGCAGCCGTGATTGATGCTATAGAGATCGGCGCAATCGCGCGCAACGAGTAATGTCGTAAGATCGCTTCATGGGCAAAAATTATCCCGGCCAATGGTGCATTAAAGCCTGCAGCGATCGCGCCTGCAACACCGCACCCTAAAAGAATATCGGTTGAAACATAGCTGCCGGTAAGGCGTTTCAACAGTACCCCCATAGACGCACCGAAATGAACCAGAGGGCCATATTGTCCAACTGAAGCACCGCCACTTGCCGAAACACAAGCAATTAATGTTGAAACAAAACCAGCTTTCACATCTAATTTTCCTTCAATATTATGGGCAGCATAAATTGTATCTGCGGGGCCGTGATAGTCTTTAAGCTGGAAAAATCGCCGAATGGCGATAATAAAACAGGCTGTTATCAGCAAGAAGAAAAAGGGAAGAACATGAATCTGAATGCCACCAAGCGCAAAGCTAGTATGGAGAGGAAAGGCTTGTTCTAAAAATAAACGATAGGCGGTGGCATTTTTTACGCTTTGCACGAATAAGTTACTAGCAAGCGCCATAATCCCGCCCATTAGGCCGCCGACAAAAAAAATCTGTATAAGCGCTATAATCAACTTATAGGCAAAAACTTTTTTCTCAGCATCCGGCGAATATTCCCATAGTCTCATTTCATTCCTCAACCAAACATTAATGTTCAGCCGCATCATAGCGCCATAAATCATCACCGTCACCTCTCGTCTTTATTCGGCATAAATTTTGCTTATTATTGACGTTACGCCCAAAAGAAGGTGAATATTATGGAAATTGATTACCTTAGCACTCTAAACGCCGGCAGCGGGCTAAATACAAAAGAAATTATCGACTCGCTGGTTGCGGCTGAAAGTACGCCACAAAAAGTTCAAATCAACACGCGTTTGGAAGAGCGTAATGTTTCGATTTCCAGCTTGGGCAAAATTAAGCAGAGATTTGATAGTTTTTCAAAAGCTTTGACACCGCTCAATGGTGATCTTGGCCTATCAACAAATAATCTGAATGCCGTTAGTGTTCGTATCCGCGATAGCGCGATCACGCAAGAAGATAATTATGCAATTGAAGTTGAGCAATTGGCACAATCCCATACATTGCGCTTTGATGGATTCGCATCTCCTACCGATGAATTAAGCAGTGGGAATATAACAATTGCTTTTGGACAATGGGATAATGCCACGTTTACACGCGATCAGGAAAGTACAGCCCATACAATACAGATAGAAGAAAATGATAAGACGATTGCGGCCATTGCAGAGAAAATTAACGCTGCAGAAATTGGTATTGAAGCCTCTATCATCAAAGTCGAAGATGATAATTACGCGCTTATTCTAAAATCAGAACCTGGCGCACAAAATAATATGTGGCTATCCGTTAGTGAAGATGCCCCAGGGTTAGAAGCGCTTGATTTTTCCACCTATCAAGCGGACAAAGAATCCACCAAAGGACAAGATTCGATCATAAAATTTGATGGGACGAGTATTCAAAGAAGTAGCAACCAAATTTCTGATCTCATTGAAGGTATCGATATCACCCTAGAACGCACAAGCACGAGTGCAGAAACCTTAAAAATTACCCGCGATGTTGACCGCGCTTTTTCAGTCATGCAAGATTTTGTATCTGCTCTCAATGAGGTGGCCACCGCACTTGGCGAAGAAACAGCCCGGGGAAGCGGCGGCTCCGGCGATGCCCCCTTAGCTGGCGATAGTTTTACAAAAAATTTGCGCAGTCAAATTCGTAGCATGACGACAAGACCTCTTGCGGGGTTTGGCGATGAAGATATTTTTCTAGCCAATTTCGGTGCACAGACAGAACGTGATGGAACCATCACTTTAAACGAACAAAAGTTCCGCGATCAATTTTCAAGAAACCCGCAAAGTTTTGCAGCAATTGTGGCAAGCAGCGCGAAAAGCAATATTCCAGCTGTTCAACCAATTATAAATGGTGATAATTTTATTGCTGGTGTTTATGATTTTTCCTTAGCCACAGGCGAAGCAAGCATTAATGGCCAGCCCATACAGAAAATAGGGGATGCATATTACAGCACCAGTGGCGCAACAAGCGGTTTACAAATTCAAACCTCGCTTTCCAGCGTTGACACAAAAATTTATCTTGGCCGATCGCTGCTTGATCAAATGACCGCCTTTGCAGAAAATCTATTGCGGTCGAATAGTGAGATCGATCAAAAAATTGAGACTCTAAATAATGATATTACGGCTTATAATATCGAGCTAGGGGAGATTGATATACGAGCGGCGAATATTCGTGAACGTTATGTCACACAATTTACGGCCATGGAAAGCCTTGTCAGAAATTTACAAGATACGGGTAGCTATCTCACCAATTTTATGGAAAGCTGGCGTGCAGGTCTAAAACGTTAAACCCTTATAGCTTGACTTATCTCAAAACCCGCTTGTATGAAATATATCCAGCGCGGTTATTTCATATTTCACAAGCTCTGATAAGAATGGAAAATTTTCGTCTTCTTCCAATTTCCAGGCATCCGGCGCGCGGGCAATGAGCTTTGATCTTATTGAGAAAACAAAACTACGAAACTGCGCACCATTATTTGAATCAGAATAGGCTTTTTCTCGCACCCCATCTTCAACATGGCCAAAAAACGGATTAAGTTTGCGTTCCCGGCCTTGAGCAATATAATATAGCCTGAAATGTGAGAAATCATGTAATAGAGAAACAGCCAAATCACCGGCTTCGATTTTATCAAGAAAACGCAGCATATCTTCAGCCGGAAAGGCGATTTCAACCGTTCCGATCGGCATAAAGTTTTTGCTAATTTCTTGACTATATTTTTGCGCGTAAATGCTTAAATCCAAATGCCCCTTAATATATTCAGATGCTGTTCGTGCCACAATGACATCGAACATCCAGTCAGGGCAATATAAGGATTCTTTACTACTCATTTTGCTTTTCACCCATGGTTTTGCGCAAATTTTATTACGTCTGAGAATCTTTTTTCTAAAGGTTTTTTTAATATGACGTTCACATGCTTGCCGGGTCTGATACCCCAACCTCAGGAGATGAAAATGACTGTAATCAATACAAACATATCTGCCTTAATGGCACAAAACCAGTTGAGTAAGATCAATAATGATCTTAGTCAATCTATGGAACGTTTGTCATCAGGCAAGCGTATTAATAGCGCCGCCGATGACGCTGCTGGCTTAACGATTGTAAGCCGTATGGACGCACAAATCCGTGGATTAGGGCAAGCTGTGCGCAATGCAAATGATGGTATTTCATTGTCACAAACCGCCGAAGGCGCGATTAACGAAGTCGAGAGCATGTTGCAAAGAATGCGCGAACTCGCCCTACAATCAGCAAGTTCAACTTATAATAATGCCGATCGTGAGAATCTCGATTTAGAGGTCAAAGAACTTAAAACCGAAATCGATCGCATCATTAATACAACATTGTTTAATGATAAGAAATTACTCGATGGAAGCTTTGATGGCGAAATCCAAATTGGCGCGAAATCTGACCAAACATTAGAGTTTGCTATTTCAAATCTGTCTACTACAGCTTTGGGAACGAGCCTAACGGATCAGCTTTCAAGTGACGCAACCTCTAATTTGGCACGTGGTGAAGCCGCGACCAATACAATCGCCCAGCTTGCTGTCAATGGTAATGACACTTACGGATTTACGCTAACCGTTGGTAATGGCAGTGGCGGAACAGAAGATCTCACCATTGCAAATGCACAACAAGTTGGCGGTGATGCCGAAGATATTGCGCAGAGCATTAATGCGGCCATTGCGGCGGCTGTCACAGCTGGTGACTTAACCGAGGGTTCTGTAGGCGCGCGCGCAAATGGTAATGTTGTCACCATCACCCATGAACTTGGCGATAGTCTTGAAGTATCTTCATTCACTTCAACGGGCAATGGTACAATCAGCTATAGCTCGATCACCGGTAACGGAACCAGCCGTTTGCTTGATGATACGGGAACCGTAACATCGATCGCAAACTCCGGTGGTGGCGCGGCCACGGCGGCTTCTTCAACTTTGTCACTGGAAGAAGGTAAAGATTACCAATTCCGTGTAAATGGTGAGCTTATTGAGGTTAATAATCTTGGTGGCACGGGTGGTACAAGCGCGGCAGATGTTCTTGCCTCAATCCGTACTGCGATTGGTGATGGTAGCGCTGGCTCATCTGTATCAGCCTCAGGTAGCGGTACAGCAACTTTTGCTTTATCCGACTCAACCGGTCAAGATATTCGTATCACCAATTTCACCAGTCCAGAAGAAGCGACAGGGTCTAAAGGCACAATGCTTTTGGCTGCACGGATCGATGCCGATAATAGCACCGCCGCAAATACATTTGCGGATGGCGGTTCAGATACCAGTGATATTGGCGCGGATGATGTTATCCAGCTCACCTTTACAGAAGCCACGGCTGATTATCAATTTGATATAGGCGGTGAAACATTCACGGTAGAAACGGCCTCGGCTGGTGACACATTACAAGAAGCACTTGTTGTAACACGTGATGCGATTAATACAGCAGCCGCAACGACAGGTAATGCCCTGGAAGGCTTGATCGAAGCGCGTATTGTGGATGGCAAGCTAGAACTTGAAAATCTCGATAATAGTGCGATTACAATTAACGGCTTCTCATCAACTGGTTCGCCCGCAATAACAGCCGGCGCGGCATCATTTGCAAGCGTGAACTTAACAACCCAAGGCTCTGCCACAGCAGATGGAACCGAGGCTGTTATTTCACAAATGAGCATGCAGTTTTCCAAAGATGATGATTATTCATTTACGATTGGTGGACAAACGGTTAATGCTGAAGTTCAAGATGGCAGCTTAAGCGAAATTGCGGCAAGCGTAAACGCGCTAAGTGGCGCAACCAATGTGACCGCTCGTATTGACGGCAATCAGCTTATGCTTGAGCGTGCAGATGGCGGTACATTTACGGTCGCCAACTTCACATCTGACGGAACCGGCCGCATCTTCGCAGCCAATGCCTCTAGCCAAGGTGGGTCTGCAACCTTAACCGATGATGCTGCTGTCACAGGAGCCAGCACCTCAGCCGCCGGTGTTGCGGAAGCGACTGAAATGACATTAGAATTAGATACGAATGATGATGTCAGCTTCAAATTGTCAGACGGCAGAACGACAGCCGTTATCCGGCGAACAAGTTACGACACCTCAGACGCGACCGCCATGTTATCTGAAATTCAATCAGCTCTAAATGATGTTGGGTCAGATATCACAGCCAGTCAGTCAAGTGGTACAATCACTTTGACAAATAGCAAGGGCGGCAAAATCGAATTGACGGAATTTGCCTCAGATGGCACGAGCAAATTGACCACCCAGCCCGACGCTGGTCAAGGAACAGGTAAAATCCTTGATGATACGGGCATAAGCGGTACAGGCTCTGCCGTCTCATCAATTAGCATCGATTCAATTCAGGGCGCAAACTCAGCCGTCGACATTATCGATCGCGCGTTTGATCAAATCAATGAGCAACGATCAAGCCTGGGTGCATATTCAAACCGTCTTGAGCATACGATCAATAATCTCAGCAATATTGCAGTAAATACAGAAGCTGCAAAAAGCCGGATTTTGGATACGGATTTTGCACAAGAGACAACGAAGCTCACCAAGTCTCAGATTTTGTCACAAGCAGCAACAAGTATGTTGGCGCAGGCAAACCAATCTAAACAAGGTATCCTCGCCTTGCTGCAATAGGTTCCAAAACCCAGCAGCGGGTGGGAACGGGAGAAGGGCGACCCATTTTGGGTCGCCCTTTTTCGTTGAAAAAACGCTTTAAAGATAAATTTACATGAATTTGGCATGTATTTTGCTCATTTTACGCGGATAGGTAAGGTAATATGAGTGAAATAAATACAAATATGAGTGCCGTTAGCACTCTTTACCAATTACAAAAGAATAATAAGGGACTCGAAAAAGCCATGAGTCGCATTGCTTCAGGTGAACGTATTACAAATGCGGGAGATGACGCGGCGGGGGCTGCCATTGTTAATCGAATGACATCGCAAATACGAGGGTTAGAGACCGCTATACGAAACGCTGGCGAAGCTATTTCACTAGCGCAAACCGCCGAAGGGGCGCTTAATGAGGTTGCGGCTATTTTACAGCGCATCCGTGAGCTTTCAATTCAATCCGCCAATGGCATTTATGGCGGTTCAGATCGGCAAAACCTAAATGCTGAAGTCCGTCACCTACAGGCCGAGTTACAACGCATTTCAGATAGCACTTATTTCAATGAAACGCCTTTATTAAATGGCACGTTTCAGGATATGAATTTCCAGATCGGATATCAAAACACAACCAATCACAGCCTAACCATTGATGATATAAGCCCTTCAGAAATTGGCGAATATACAATTTCAACCAGTAAAATGGGTGTGTCTTACGCCACTGATAATCAGGGCAATTTCATTGCCGCCGATAATATCGGGCGAATCGAACCGAAGACAGGCTTTGTTCTTGATGGTGAAGACATAAGCACCGCGCAATTATCTGTCTTTGATGTCGATTATGGAAGTTTCAACCCGCAAGTTGATGAAGTGAGTGTTCAGATTGATGGTGTTTCAAATGCGGTTGACCTTACCAATGTGATCGATGGAAGCACGCTTGCAAGAGCGATTAAAGACACAATTACAGAAAATGCAGATTGGAATGAATTATATAATGTCGCCATAGATAGCGATACGAATGAAATATCAATCTCGCTGAAAGAAGAAAATCGCCCCTTTGATATTGCGATTATTCATAATAATAATGCTGTCGAGGCTAGTGATTTTAGAATCCCGGTAAGGGCAACCCCCGATCCTGATTTTAAGCAGGTGCAAATCTCCATCGACGAGTTTGCTGCAATTAATTTTGCTTCTGATACGCTCACCATTACGATCGATCAAGAGGAGTTTAATGTCTCGCTTGGATCGATTAATTCAAAAACTGATCTTGCCGATGCAATTCGTGATACCATCCAGGATCGCTTTATTAATGATAATGATTTTAATGTTTCCGCTATTGTTGACGAGGATGATAATGTCATTCTGACCGGCAATGCGCAAACGCCCTTTTTCACCGCCGAACTTTCATTTTCTGGCGCTCCAAGTGCCTTTAGCCTGGCAACAGTGAGAGATTATGCCGCACCTTATAATTATATAGATCAGACGCTTTTGCTCACCGGATTTGAAAATCTTGCCTCTTCTGATGAACTTACATTTACTTATCGTGGAACTGAATATGAAGTCAGCAGCGATGCGATAACTCATATTATCGGCAGCAACACCCCCACAATCGCCAATATGGCGACACTAACAGGGCTTGCAAGCAGCACCCAAGATATTGATTTCGTATCACATACGCTCACCTTTAACGCTGGTGACGCGGCGAATGGGGATACCTTAACCGTTAGCGTGAACGGAACCGATTACACAAGTGTGGCCCTTGCCAGCACAGATAATGCCGCCCTTTTGAATGCGCTTCGAAGCGCCGAAAATAGTGCGGGTCAGGAGCTAAGCGAGGTTTTCACCATCACGCAAGCCGCGGCGGGAACGTATAATTTTACCGCCGCTGATAAGAATCAGTATTTACTATCCCTCTCCTCATCCGAAAATTCAAACCTTGAAGGAACCGGAACCGCGCATTTTGATTTACGCATAGATGGTACAAATATCACAACCGGCTTTTTATCGGCAGGCGATCGTCTCACCCTTTCGATGGGGTCTCAGAATTTCATCACGCCCGTTCTCGCCGATGCAAATAATGATGATACGATCAGCTTAAGCGAGCTTGCAACAGCCTTACAAGATGCAACCTTGGCAGATGGGACAGATTTATCCGATTATTATACAATTACCGCCGCCTCAGATACGATTAACATTACTGCCGATAGTAGCGCCCCGAATGATATTGAAGCCCTAAGCATTAATCTCAATTTGGGAATGAGCCTATCGCGATATGGGGTAAATGTTTCTGGCTCAGGAAGTACACTCACATTTGCAAACAGCCAATCGGCCGATCGCATAGCTTTGGACACGCAAGCCGCAAGCGCCGATATTGATTTTGCACAAAACGGTGATTTGATCGACGAGCAAGCACAAACCGCACGTCTTACAATTGACGAATCAAACCTTGATACGACCAATGATACACTGACAATCACCATTGATGGCACTTCGATTAATCTTGATTCCACAAACTGGAATGGGGTTACAGATGATGCAACGCTGGCAAGCGCCATTTCAAACGCTATTAATAGCGATAGCGAATTATCTGCGCGCTTAATCGCGACCGTCGATCAAAATGATGATGTCCTTATTACCGCGCGGCATCTGGATAATCGGCCAGCCCAATTTGATATAGCGGTGAGCTTTGCTGAAAATAGCAATTGGATTATGGCAAGCGATAATGATGTTCTCACCCCAGAAGTGACAGCCTGGCAAACAGGGCATCGATCAATCGCAACCGCCGCCAATGTGGTTAAGTTTAATCAAGCCGGTATTGATGTAAGTAATGATCGGTTCCAGTTAACATTTACCGGGGTTGATGGCGCTGGCAATGATGTCAATCGCGAACTGATTATTGATATTGATAATCCATCAAACGGTATTTATTTCACCCCCGGCAATCCCGTATCCAGCCAGGATCTTGCTGAACTTGCCATGCTAGAAATAAATAATGACCCGGAACTCGCACAGCTCGTACAAGCCCGCATTCCAAATGATGCGGATTATAGCAATGGCACATATGTTGACCATCTCGATGAAGTGATCATTGAAACGCTAGGCGCGCAAGCCGCCATTTCAACCAGCATTCACTTGCTTGATAGCAGCCCGTCTGTTCAAGAAGATACGGCAGAGAGCGTTGCTCATATATATGCGCCGAGCGGCGAAAGCGGGGTTTATATTTCTGAGAGGGATGAAAAATTAGACAAAAATTTCCATCGTCTTTATGTCGATGAAAATAATCGCGTCACCCATTATCGCATTGCTGATAGTGGTCAATTAATCAATGAAAATGATTATGTTGTTGCTGTTGACGGGGATGGTCGCCCAACCGATTATCTCGTCTCGCGCGATGGCGAACTCATCCGGCCAGGCGATTTTGCGATTGTTGACAGTGATGGCAATCAGCAGCAAGGTTTTGGCATTCCCCAAAGAGCCGATATTACCGCGCGCACACCCGCAATCGGGGCGCGGTTGCAAAATCATGCCGCCGCCGCAACACCACATATTGGGATGAGTGCGATTGATGCCCATAGCCGTATTATAGACGCTGAAGATTTAACGATTATTGGTGTTGTTGGCTCTGCCGATGTGGATATCACAACCGCCATGACGGCCGGAGATATTGCCGATACGATAAATAATGCCTATACCCGAACCGGCGTATCAGCTACAGCCAAAACAGAAGTGCAAATTTCTTTCGAAAAATTAACCACAGAAGATTATATTGATAGTGTTGGGTTTAAGCTCTATGGCCGCAGTGAAACGCCGATAAGTATTACGGCGGCCATTCACTTAGGCGGGGCAGGAGATGATACGCAAATTCCGCGCGCGGCTGATCTGTCACAATTACATGGCGCGATTAATGATAAATATGGTACAACCGGCATTTCCGCCTATCTATCGGATGACAAGCAATCATTACGCCTTGTTTCGGAAGGCGGTGACGATATTATCATTGAAGATTATGGTCTCATTAATGCAGCCGGAACAGATCTTGTGCCGCGCATGAAGATCGAAACGCTTGATGAAGATTATGAGCCATTGGGTGATGCCTATTATCTCGAAGATAATTCGGCACCAAATGCGCAAGATAGTATGCGGATCACCGGACAGGTCACCTTCCATGCGGCCGAAGTGTTTACCTTGCGAAGCGGCACAGATGGGCGGGGCGAAGGCGGCATGTTTGTTTCAGCCCCAGGCGCGGCGACACTTACCAGCATTTCACAAATGGATATTCTAACGGTTGATAATGCCCGCAGAATGCTTTCGATTGTTGATGGCGCGCTTACCCGGGTGGATATGCAGCGCGGTGAATTGGGCGCAACCATGAATAGGATGGAATATACAATCAATAATCTATCTAATATTGTTGTTAACACCAAAGCAAGCCGCTCACGCATTGGGGATGCTGATATTGCGGCAGAAACCGCCGCCCTAACCCGCGCGCAAGTGCTTCAACAAGCCGCCCAAGCGATCTTGGCACAAGCCAACCAATCGGCGCAATCGATCTTAAGCCTGTTACAATAGAATAAACAAGCAGGAGGGCACGCGGCAATAGGCGGAAACATGGTGTCGGGGCGCGTCAGGTTATCTTTCAGGTTCCAGAGCCCTTTTAGCTTGCGCCTATTATATGAGACTCCCACCCCGACATGATTTAACGAGATGGCAACCAACATATTTTTTGCAAAATAGTTGGTGCCGGGGTGTTACAATAACCATCACAATGAATAGCCACGACGCTTTTAGTCGGGTGACTTGTTTTATAACGCCGTCACCCCGACTAGGTAGCAACGACGTTACGCACCCCTATAATTTATCGGAGTGACTTTTATTTATGGCTGTGTCATGCAGCCACATTGTGATGAGGGATTGTAATCCCCCAGTGCCAGAATTTGCTAGCACTGCAAGCAGACTATCATAAAAAGGAAAGATGTCAAAGGGAGAAAATAGTGCCGGGGGTCTAGCGGATTATCTTTCAGTTTCCAGAGTCTTTTTAGCTTTCGCCTTTTGGATAGGACTCCCACCCCGACATAATTTAACGAGATGGCAACCAACATATTTTTTGCAAAATAGTTGGTGCCGGGGTGTTCAAGTAACCAATAAAACCAATGGCCGCGACGTTTTTACCGCAAGCAGCTATTTTATAGCGCCGCCACCCCAGCGCATGAAACCGCATGGGATGGCAAGTCGTTTTATGGCCGTTGCCACAGCCAAGTTTTATAAGGGAACTTGAATTCCCCGTGCCGGACATTTCCGCCACATTCGATAAACTACCATAAAAGGCACGAATGTCAAAGAAGAAACAGGCTGAGGGGTAGCAAGGAAATAGAAGAGCGCCGCCCGCCCCCTCTTTTTAAGATAATGGGGAGATGCGGCAGTGCAAGCCGCTATCGTGAGCGAGATAAAGCCGTGAACGAGAAAACCTCGCAAGCAAGACCACGAAATAATCTAACGCAAATAATCGAACAGGTTTTGCTCCCCGATTTTGGCAAACGCACTTTGTGCGGCTTGCTGATTAAGCAGGAGCGATTGTAAGCGCGTGACCAAAGCGGCAATATCTGCATCTCCTAAGTTAGAAATTTGTTCCGTAATCGCAATTTTGCGCTGCGCGACAACTTCTCTATGCGTATCAATTTTATTAATCTGTGTACCCAAAATCGCCATTTTGCCACTTAGATGATCGATCGCGGCATTCACGGATTCGACAACCCCCGACACTTCACTCTGCCTTGGATCAATATTTTGCAACGCCCCTTCTATAATATTAAAAATACTACGGACACCATTTTCTGTTTTCACCTGCCCAAACAGGCTAATGCCATCAACTCCGGTTTCGACAACCATATTTTCTGAAATTTGCACCCGTGCTTGACCCGCATCACCGCGATAATCTATCCGCCCCTCTTCGTTTTTTACAAACGGCAATTCGCCCGAACGATAGCCAGCAAAAAGCGCCAGCCCTTGCGCGTCACGACTATTGGCGACTTCAAGAAAAGCATTATACATCGCATCTAATTCGCTAAGCAAAACCTCCCGATCGGCAGCGCCATAAGTGGCATTAGCCGCTTGGATGGTAAGCTCACCAATGCGGGTTAAAATATTAACCCCTTCTTGCAAAACTTTTTCTGATAATGAAAGCCGCGATTGAGCCCGATCCATATTCGTTTCAAAACGTTCTAACAAATTGCGCTGCTCTTTAGCGGCAGATAATCTTGCCGCCGCGACCGGATCATCAGATGCTTTTAGAATGGCCTTGCCGGAGCCGATTTTTTGTTGCACATCTTGCGCTTCTTTTTGCAGGTTCAGAAAATTTTCGACCTGCAACTGATTGAATAATTTTGTACTTATTTCCATAGCTCACCTATAATTCAAGAATGGTTGAAAACAGCTCGCGGGCTGTCGTTAAGATACGGGCTGAGGCTTGATAGGCCTGTTGATATTGCAAAAGGGCAGCCGCTTCTTCATCAAGATTAACCCCCGAGAACACATCTTCTGCCGCCACGGCCGCATCATAATGCGCCTTTCCTTGATCGGCTGTAATTTTCGCGCCTTGAACCGCACCACTTACCTGCATGAGAATTTCAGAAAATTCGGTTTGCAATCCCTTTTGCCCATCACCATATAGATTATCGCTTTGCAAGGATAAAATATTCCTCACATTACGGGCATCACTGATACCGCTTACATTCTCGCGGAAATAAAATTTATCGCCCGCAAGCATTTTGCCATGGGCTTCAAACTTATGCCCCATAACAGAAAAATAACCTTCCGCATCGGTCTTTCGGGTTGCGATATTATGACCGGTTATCGCATCAAAAATTTCAATCTGATCTTCGGTTGCAATGAAATCAAATTGGGGTGGCATTTTAAGGGGCGGGGCTAAATCATATTCAGCCGCCATGATGCGCGCCCCTTCGCCGCTTATAAAAACCAATAGATCTTCCTCCGGTAAATTTCTTAAAACGAGCTCTTGCCCTCTTAACCCTTTCGCCTCTGCCGTAACATTTAAGCCGGTATTTTCAATATAAATAGTATCCCCGTTTTGCCCAATCTCACCGCTAATGGTCTTAAATCCAAGCGCAACGGCTTGCGGCGCGGGTGATAAAATAAACGCATCTTGCGCGGATGCAGGCATAGACAAGATAATGCGCCCTTTGCCAAATTCTGAATCAACCCAGCGCGCCGTTAGCCCTTGGAAGGGGGGAATAACATCTATTTCACCGGCCGCGGTAAGTTCAATATGCCCGCTTTGCCCATTCCATGAAAATGGCATTGACCTTGTGCTTTGCGGACGTTGAATTTCGGCGCCAATAAGCTCTTGCACCGGCTCCGAAAAGCCAAAATGCCCGCCATCGCCTTGCGCAAGAGATAATCTTTGTCCCGATAAGCCACCGCGGGCTAGAATTTCCACCCGACCATCATCGGTAAATTGGGCATACATATAATCAGCATCTTTACCAGAAAATGTAAACTCACCATCGGCATAAGTTAAGCTGTGCGATTCATCACCAAAATAGAAGGAGAGCGTTTCACCATCATCAATATTTACAGTCTTATCGGCAATTAATTTTGTAACAGGCGCTTGTGAACGTAGCTGCGTTAATAAGGCTGCTGCAACATCTTCACCACGTGCACCGGCCAGCCCATCGGCTGCAATCTCGGCGCTAAAGGAGGTGTTTTCATCAACAACAATATCCAGACGATAAGCACCTGAAGCGGCAATAACCCGTCCATTCTCAATCGCGACATTTTCATTGCTCGCTGTATCAGGGTGAAAGCGAATAGTTTGACGGTTCTCTTCAATGACATGCGATACAAGCCCAACAGATTCAATTTCAATATCTCTATAGTCACCATTTAAATCATCATCACGATAAACGGCTTGTTCTAAGAACCCATTTTCGACTGTCATAAAAGCTGCAATATCTTCCGACGCAAGCGGCGCACCGGCAATATGTCGCCCCTCGCGCGTAAAGATTTGTATTTGCGAAGCCTCTTGCGGTGCTTGTATACGTCCGATCTCGATACCCGCACTCGTGCTTATAGAATTTTCGCCGACAAACCGATCATCTGCGGAGCTTATCACTAAATCGCCATTAGCCATTGTCGCATATAATTCTAGATCAACAAGCGAATAGCCTTCGTCACTTCGAATTACACCATGATTAAGCGCTTCCGCCAAGGCTTTGGGTGTCGTGACACCCGACAAATCGAAGCGATATGTATTTATGCCATCTTGATCTTGCAGATTGATCTGCAATTTTGCGCCATCTGCCAACATGGCCTCAGATAGGGTGATTTTTAATTGCGCTTGTTGGGCATAAGAATTAAATCGCACCTGCTGCACATCTTCAGGGATTTGCGCAATAACCCCATCGCGCAAAAAACTGCGGGCTGTAATTGGCGATAGCTGGCTCCCAAAAATCTGATCAAGCAAGGGAAGGCTCGCCGACTTTAGCAGATCATCACCCAAAAATTCAATATCTGCTTGTGATTGATTATGTATGTCCGGCGACGTTACAAATTTCGCCGCCGCCGCAATCTCTTCTGGCCGGGTGAGTAGGAATTTCATATTCGCGGCCGTATCACCAGAGAACATGTCGGTTCCTGGCTTACCCTCCAGATCCAAGCCTTGCCGGTGAAACGCATTAATCCCATCCACCAGCCGATGCGCCAAGCCATCTATATCCTTTTGCAATTCGACAATAAAATCATATGCTTGTTGTAGGCTTCCGGTTTTTCCGCCCCCTATGGGCGATATGGCCTTATCACCCAAAAATAATGTAAGCTGGTTTTCAGACGGGGCAACGCGGATGCTTTTGGCATCTAATTTTGAAACAAGAAAAGATCCTGCCGAATCATTGGCTAAGCGCAAAATCGCCGCGCCGGATTGATCATAGCTCGCATCGACACCAATCAGGCCGGCGATTTCTGTTACAAGCTTATCGCGCAAATCAAGGATAGAATTTTCAATGCCAACGCCTGTAAGGTTTTTATTCACCCGTGACAGCTCCAAGACAAGTCGATTAAGCTCTTGGCCTAATTCATCCGCTTGCGCCGCAATGTGCTGTTGTAGATCATCTAAATTATTTCCCATTTGGGCAAAGGATAAAACCATATTTTTGCCAGCTTCTAAGCTAACAACCCGTGCTGCTATGCTGGCGGGATCACTTGAAACTTCTTGCAAGGATGCGAAGAATTCTTGCATAAAATGTCCGACATCTGAGTCAATCGGTAAAATATAATTTTCGATTTGCTTCAAAGTTTGCAAATAATTTTGCCCGCGCTGGAACTCGGATTGCGCCACATTCATCCGCGCCGTAAGATATTGATCGAAAGATCGCCTGACCCCTTCAACCCGCACGCCCATGCCGGTAAGATCAACAGAATCTACCCCTAATCTATAAGTCGGCACTTCAGCGACATCTACTTGCCGCCTTCGATAACCTTCTGTATTGACATTCGCAATATTCTCGCCGGTAACTGCTAATGCCTGCTTATAGGCTTGTATACCTGATCGACCAATGCTGAATATGTCAACCATTGATCATCCGCTCTCATTGATATGGGGCTTTAATTGCGCCACCAAAGCCTCAGCTATGCCTAATTGGCTGCTATCAGCCATTATTTGTGCATAATGCTGATCTAACATGGCCGTAAATTCGCTTTCTTTATCGCCAAATAAATCGTCCCCCAATTTTGTTTGTCGAGCCGATTTCAAGAGCTGCCCGACAAACAGCGCCTCAAATGCTTCCGCCGCTTGATGCAGCTCCTCTTCCCCTTTTTTTGGTGTCTGATACGTTTGGTCATATGGCAGTCCTATTGTCTCAATCATTTATCATTCCTATATAATCACCAAATCAGCCCGCAATGCGCCAGCTTGGCGTAAGGCCTCCAAGATCGCGACAAGGTCTGCGGCGCTTACCCCGATCGCGTTAATCGAATTGACAATACTCGCAAGATCCGTGCCAGGCGCAAAAACAAAAGCGCGCGCCTCATCATCTGTAATGATCTCGCTATTGGGTACGACATCAGCTCCTGCCGGTGCGATAACCGCTTGCCCATCTTCTGTAACCACCTGATCGCGTGGCAACGCCGCCAGGTTCTCATTCACCCGCACGGTTAAAGCTCCATGCGTAACCACAGCCGGTGTCACCCGCACATCGCCGCCAATGACAATGGTTCCGGTGCGGGCATTAATAACAACGCGTGCAGATGGGCGAGCGGGAAGAATTTCAATATTCTCAATCAGGCTCATAAAAGACACTTTTTCCTCTGCCGCTTCAGGCGCATCAACCCGCACCGAGGTTGCATCTAAAGGCACGGCGATTTCATCTTCAAAAACCCTGTTGATTTCAGTGGCAATTCGATTGGCGGTACTAAAATCGGGCTGATTGAGGTTAAGAACGAAATAGGGGTTCGCAAGAAATGGTGTGTCAACAATACGCTCCACTGTTGCCCCATGTGGAATACGCCCAACCGTTAATTGATTAATCATTAATTGCGAGCCATCTTTCGCATTCACGCCTAACCCACCAACCAGTAAGTTACCTTGCGCAATGGCATAAGTTTCACCATCTGCTCCCAAAAGCGGTGTCATCAGCAATGTACCACCACGGATGGATTTGGCAATTCCCATTGTCGAAATGGTAACATCTAGGGTTTGGCCTGGCTTTGCGAAGGGGGGCAGTTCAGCCGTCACCATAACAATCGCGGCATTTTTTGCATTGATCCCTGCCATATCAATCGATTGCCCGAATTGCGCCACCAGAGATTGAATGGTTTGCAAGGTCAGTCGAACGCCACCATCGCCTGTTCCGGCCAAGCCCGCAACCACACCATATCCGACCAGCTGGTTTGGCCGCACCCCGGCGATTGTGGTCATATCCTTCAGGCGATCAGCATAGACGGTTTGTGAAACGCACAAAAATATAAATGTCAAAATATAGCGCATTTCACATCTCTTATTATTATCTATAGGGGCGACAGAGCACGGATGAGACGACCAAGCCAACCAACTTTGCCACTATCGGCAATATCCCCCGCGCCAGTATAGGTGATATCTGCATTGGCGATCCGCAAAGATGAAACACGATTGGTTGTGCTAATATCTTCTGGCCGGACAATCCCCCGCAACCGAATATATTCTTTGCCATTATTGAGTAAAATTTGCTTTTGCCCCATGACTTCGAGATTGCCATTATTAAAAACACGTATAACGGTTACAGAAATTTCTCCGGTAAAACTATTTGATTGTGCGGCCGCCCCTGTGCCAGCAAAATTTGCTGTTCCGGTTGATTGCAAACGGCTTGCGAGACCAGCCATTTTAAACGGAAGATCATAGCGTAAATTTTCGCTCTTCCCCGAGCTTGCACTTTGCGCCTTTGTCGCATTATAAATTTCTTCAAAATATACGGTAAGCAAATCACCAACATTACGCGCCCGATAGCGCGACGTAAACAGGCTGGTTCGTGCATTGGCCATATATATAGCCCCCGTTTGTCCCCGATCCACCAAGGGCTCGACAATCTCCGCATAGGGGGGCATAAAGCTCTCTGAGATTTTATTTTCCTTATAGATTGTACAAGCGGGCAGCAAACATAAAATCAGCCAAAACAGGATATATTTCACCATATCTCCTCACAGATTATTCGAGATAAAGCGAAGCATATCATCAGAGGCGGTGATCGCTTTGGAGCTGACTTCATAAGCGCGTTGGGCTTCAATCATTTCAACCAGCTCCTGCACGACATTTACATTAGAACTTTCAAGCGCCCCTTGTACAAGTTTTCCAAACCCCTGATCCAAAGGCGCGGCGATTAAAGCCTGCCCGCTTGACTCGGTCGAGATTAAAAAATTCTCACCAATGGGTTGCAGCCCCGTTCGGTTCGGAAAATCCGCAAGCGTGATCACACCTATTTCCTGGCTATCCGTATCATCGCCAACCGTTACACTTATCGTGCCATCGCTTGCAATATTAACATTTGTTGTACCCTCAGGTATTTGGATCTCTGGCTGTAAAACATAGCCACTTGCGGTGGTTAATATGCCTTCAGAATTTTGTTCAAATGCGCCATCGCGCGTATAACCGATCCGTCCATCGGGTAATAAGACCTGGAAAAAACCACCGCCCTCAACCGCAATATCGAGCGAGTTATTGGTCATCACAAGTGAGCCTTGCATATGAACCTTTTCGGTATTTACAATGCGCGTTCCCGTGCCTATCGTAAAGCCGGAAGACAGGCGCGCCTCCTGCGCGGTGAGATCACCACTATAACGATTAACCTGATACAGGAGCGATTCAAAATTTGCCCGGTCACGCTTAAAGCCATTGGTGTTTACATTCGCTAAATTATTGGCAATTACCTGCATTCTAATTTGTTGTGCGGTAAGACCACTTTTGGCCACATGCATTGCACTGACGGTCATTATATGCCTCTTATGTTAATGTGAATATTTAGCAAAGCATGTGCCATCATTGTGGCATACGCAGAATATTCGCACCTTCTTCATCCAGCTCTTTGACGATGCTAATAAGTTTTGTATTAATTTCAAAATGGCGTTGCCGATTGAGAACCCCGATCAGCTCTTCGACCGCATCAACATTCGATTTCTCAATATAACCTTGTACAAGCGTGGCTTCCTGATTTGCTTCAGGGATATTACCATCGCGCTGACGAATAATACCATCATCAAATTTGCGCAAATCGAACTCACCATTTACAGTTGCTAATATCCCAACAACTTCGCGGACACCCGGCTCTGCATCAAGCCGTTCAACCGAAACCTCTCCGCCCTGGCTGATAATCAAATTCCGATGCGGCGGGATGATAATTTCTGCCATGCTGAAATCCATCATCCGATCACCAGCGCCATTTAGCAATACGCCTTCGGGCGATACATGCATATCACCGCGGCGTGATAGACCGATCGCCCCATTTTCGGGTTTTATAAAGAAAAACCCATCACCACGAATAGCGACATCGGTTTCGAGCCCGGTATAATCGAGCTGGCCAGGCGTGTTCGAGAATCTGTTTAACCCTTCACGCAAACCAAATGCACGCGCCTGATGACGACCATTATGATCCAAAAACCCGGCCTCAATAAACATAGGTTCAATGTCACGACGAAACCCCGGAACCATTGCATTGGATAAATTATTTGCATGGATTGCATTTTCTTCACGAACATATTTTAACGTCGTGAGCGCCGTAAAAATCATCTTATCCATAATTATGGCCTGATATTAATGATGGTTTGAGTAAGCGATGTTGTCGTTTCAATCGCTTTGGCTGAGGCTTGGAAGTTACGTTGCGCCGTAATCAGATTGACCAATTCTTCCGTAATATCAACATTTGAGCGCTCTAACGAACCAGACAGGATTGTGCCAAACCCTTCTGAGCCGGCTTCCCCAACTTGTGCGGCACCTGAAACGGCGGTTTCGACATAGGCAGCATTACCGATTTGTTTCAAGCCATTCTGATTGTTAAAATTCACCAAAACAATTCGTCCAAGCGGGTTATTTTGCCCATTTGTATAATTTGCCCTTAAGGTTCCGAATGTATCGACCTCCAAGCCATCCAACCGACCAGACGGGAACCCATCTTGTTCAAGTTCAAGAACTGAAAATGATTGCGATAATTGGGTTGAACGGCTAAAATCGACCTCAATTGATAGAGGCGTTTCATCGCCTTGCGCTTCATAAGTGATTTTATTACGCGGGGTCAGTAATTTACCTGTCTTCGAGAAGGTAAGCTCACCTTCATCAAGAAAAAGCGGGTAATAGCCTTCCACCATATTTTCGGGCGGGCGATTAACTAGATTACCTTGCGCATCGACATAAAGCGGTATGCCTTCTGCATCTGTCGCTTGTACCAAATTATTAATTTTGGGAACCGTACCAACCCCAAGCACAATATCATCCAGCCCAAAGCGTGACGAACCTCTGATCTTCACAGTTGCCTCATCACCCGTTGTCCCGGTTGTAAATATGAGATTATTTTTATCGACATCATATTGCACGGTAACGCCATTAATCCCCGCACCCGTATCTGGATCAACAATCTGGTTGATACGGGCTTGCAGTTCTTCGGCCAATGTCGAGCCAACATAATAGCCGCTTGGAACTTCAATCACACCAGAAATTCCATTAATCGAAACATTGAATATATTCTCACCCGTTGCCGCATTAATGCGGAACAAATCATTCAAATTTTCTTGCGCGGTGCGCCCTGGAGCGACGCCAGGTTGCGCTGCTAAGCCCCTGCCTGCCGTAAACAGAGTATCATTTTTCCCACTCCCTACCCCTAGCAAATCATTATCACCAGAAAAATATTGATCGTCAGCAATAATTGATCCATCAACCGTCGATAGGCTATAGCGGCCAACTTCAATATTGGATTCTTTTTGCCGCTCAGAAACACCGAGCACTTCATTTGCCTCTATCCGCTCACCCGTTGTACCGCTCCGAAATGTAAAAGTTCCAGAGTCATTATTAAAATCAACTTTGATGCCATACCGCTTATCTGTGGGACGAATTTCAGAACCATCAGCAATAAAGCTTCTGGTTGATAAAACTTCATCACCCCGAATTTCTGAGGTTATCGCATCATCACGTGCTGGAATACCAATATTATTGGTATCTTCTGTATCTTCATTCCCATAAATAACAAACTCGGAGAAATTACTTTCCGTACCCGCCCCCAAAACGGTTCGATCAACCCGAAATTGGAAACGCTGATGAACCGGATCATAATGAATGGTGAGGGGGGGATCTTTTTCATCCACCCATTGAGTGCGCGTGTTAATTTGGTCAAGGCCTAATGCGGCAAGCGAATTTGCGCCCCCAAAACTTGCCGTTTCAATTTCAAAAATACCTTCATTATTTAAATCCAGAATATTTTGATTTGTATAAGCATGTTGACCATTATTCCCCATTTCACGTAACACAATCCGGCTGCTGGAAAAATTTTCTTTAGAGCCTTCATAAACCGGCGGCGCGCCTTCAAAAAAGGCTTCTACATCGCTCGATTCATCATGCAAAACATATAATTGCCCGCTTCCATTAGCGCTACCCGTTGTAAGACTAAAATCCGTTTCAGGGAAGGATTGCCCGGTAATATTCATATATAATGTATCATTACCATTCGCATCAGTTTCAATATTATAAACGGTAAATTCTTGCCCATTAAGGAACCCGCCCCAGCTTTCTTCTGAGGCAATGAAATCGCCGCCTAGGCTTATCGTCTCATTTTCTTCAACCCCGCCCGTGCCTTGTATACGAATAGAAAGCGTATTATCGGCAGCATTATAATTTACCGTTGAGTTGCCATCTTGCATCACCGCACTACGGTCATCAAAAACCGAAAGGGATGGTCGGTTTTTATAATAAGAATATAAAACATATTTCTCGTCTTGGCTAATATCGCCAGCGGCGGGTACATCAACAGTGGCGCTATGATGATTAAAAGTAATGATCTCTGTCTGATCTAATATGGTTTCTATTTTTTCACCTCGCGCACGCGCAAATAATTTCTTATTTACTCCTAATTGCGCAGCATCAGCAATAGCTTCATTTGTGACATTGCCAGCATTATCATAAGTTGCACTCACCGCATAATTATTAAGCGCAGCGTTAATGCGCGTCTGTGCGTGTGCCAGAAACTGCTCTCTGGTAAAATCGGGCGAAATGCCGGAAAGAGAAATATTCTCAACATCTCGGGTAACAAAACTATCAGCGAGCAAATCAACCTCAATAGGGCGCGACAAGCTACTGGTTGTACCATCGGAAGCGGTTTTGAAGAAATTAAAATGCAGCTTATCATCTTCATTCGGCTTGATCTGTATTTTCCGCTCATCGCCATAAGCATGGTTGACAGCGCGTTCAACTTCTGCCGCAAGTTGGGTTGCATTATATTTTCCAGCACTAATACTAACATTTACCGGCTCATCAGCATTATCGACATTCAGGGTCAAGAAATTCCGCCCCCAAAACACGCTACTATTTGAGATTTGCCCCGCTTCATGCGTCACATTAAACATTAAAGGATCAGTGACAATTTCAATAATTTTATCACCTTCCTCACCAAAATCAAATATGCTTTGCTCACCGCGAACACTAGCCGGGTTGGAGGGGACAAGCTCGCTTTGATCATCCAGCTTATAAAGCGGAGACCCTTTCCCTTCGATAAAGAAATTATCGTCTGGCACTTCCGTGGTTTGCCGCCCGAAACGATCAATATAGATTTGCTTACCACTCTCATCAACCGATCTTACCAGGTCTGGTTGAACGACGCGGTCATCGATCACCAAACGCGTGTCATATTTACTATTTGGTTGCTCAGCATCACCGGAATGGGTTTTAATAAAATATACAGTTGCAATGGTTGGGTTGCCAAAATCATCAAATATTGTAAAAGATGTCGAATTTGTGAAACTGTTGGGGTCATCAGGGTTAAATCTATACCCACTCTCAAAGCCTGAACGCGTGGTCACAACATCCGAAGTCGTATCCAGATTAACTCCAAGCTTCACTTCACTGGTTGCTTTTGGATCACCAGACGTTACCGGCAACTGAATAGGCTCAGAGCTATTCAGGTCTTTTGCCGTGACCGAACCATCCTTATTCACCGGATAAACCATTAAATATTGCCCCGCGCTATCAACAATATATCGATCTTCATTCACGCTAAGCGAGCCATTACGCGTATAAACATTTTGTGAAGAATCCAGCGAAGGTTTAAGAGCGAAAAAGCCTTGCCCGGAAATCGCCAAGTCGAGCGCGTTAAGCGAAGCGGTAATATTGCCTTGCGTAAATTGCTGCTTAACCCCTTTAAGAATTGCCCCCGAACCGATCGAGGATGTCGCACTTTGCAAGGGTGAGGTCGCAAAAATATCCCCGAACTCTGCTCTGGTTCGTTTAAAACCGGTTGTTCCCACATTGGCAATATTATTCGACGTTGTCGATATATCAGCCTGTGCACCATTAAGACCTGTCAAGGCAGTATAAAAAGACATATATTTACTCCTAACTAATTACGAAATTTGAGTACATCACTCGTACTTATTGTGCCATAATCACGCACATCTAAATTAACTTCCCCGCGAGACTGATCTAGACCTGCGGCGAGAACACGCGCGAAAACCGAAGATGAGATTTCTTCTAAGCCTTTACCTATATCCGCATATGCATCGACAAAGACCGGCAGATCAGCATCGCGTATTTCAGCCGGCAGCTCATCCCATGCGAATCCGACAAGCCCGGCATTTTGAGCGCCGAGATCTAGGTTTTTAAGAATTTTCCCTTGTTCATCGCTAAATTGTATAATGACTTTTTGCGCCGCGGCAGGTAAATCAATCACACCACTCACATTTCCATCTATGCTCGCTCGAGCAATATTTCCTGGAACTAAAACCTGTTGGCCAAGCAAGCTGGAGGCCATTGCTACCCGAAACTCACCGAGCTGAGCCGAAAGATCTTTTAAGGATTGCCCCATTTCAGTAATACCAGTGACCGTAGAGAACTGCGCCATTTGCGCGATAAAATCCCCATTCTCCATTGGTGCGAACGGATCCTGACTTTGTAATTGGGTTGTCATCAATTTAAGAAAATCGGCTTGCCCTAAGCGATCTTTATTTTCTGCACTATCCGTTTGCTCCTGTTGGCGCGATACGCCTAGCTTATTTAAAAGCTGGTTTAATGTTGCGTTTGATGCTTCATCAATCACCATCGTTGATCTCCATTATTTGCCCATATTTATCGTGCGCATCATCAATGCACGCATTGTATTGATAACTTCTAAATTATTTTGATATTGCCGTGCCGCCTCAAGCATATCGACCATTTCTTCTTCCGGGTTAACGGCTGAGGAATAAACATACCCCTCCTCATCGGCAGCGACATGATCCGGCATAAATGTTCGTGTCGCCGAACGTTCCAGCTCGATTATATCTGCGACATCAGCCGTTGCCATACCATTACTTGAAAATGCATCGGCATATTTTGTTTCAAAGACCGGGCGCAAGGCACGGTAGGCCGTGTCTGGAGAGCCGGAAACGCTCGCCACATTCGCCAAATTAGATGCAATCGTGTTTAGCCGGATCATTTGAGCCGACATGGCGCGGCCAGAAATATCAAAAATTGATCTTATGTCGCTCATGACTCTCCTCTGATCGCAGCTGTAAGCGTTGAAATGCGACCATTTAGAAAATTTAAGCTGGTTTGATACCGCATCGTCGTTTTAGAAAATTCAACCTGCTCCACATTCAGCTCCACCGTATTGCCATCAAGCGCGCTATTGACCGGCAATCGGTATTTGGCCGGTGCTTGGCTGCCGCCAGAAATCGAGATATGACGATCATGACTGGTTGATAATTTTCCATATCCAGCCGCTGCACGAATTTCTTGCATATAATCAATATCGCGTGCCTTAAAATGCGGCGTGCCTGCATTGGCAATATTTGATGCCAATATTTTATTACGATTGTCATAAATGCTAAGAGCTTGCGCAAAAAAATTAAGTGATTGGGAAATTTTCTGCATAAATTGTCGATACTTTAAGTAGCCTATAATCATATGGGTCAATGCAGTAAATTTTGCAATTTCAGTGCCAAAGATGAGGTGATAAAATGATAAACCCGATCGACAATAGCCGTTTACAAGAACTTAAGGAGGCTCCATTACATCGGAGACTCCTCTCCATGCGTGACAAAATCCTTACGCGCTATCAGGGGGAAGCTTATAAGCATATACGCACCGATTTAAGGGATCACGCGGACAGATCCGACCAACAAAAAAATTGTGCCATTCTTGCCGCTCGGATTCGCTTGCTGCGCGATTTTATGGTGCTAGCTCCACAAACCAAGGATGAGCTTATTTTCGTTCTGCCGGATCCCCCAAAAGAAGAAAAAGAAAAACTGGTCGAGCTGCGCATAGTTGAAGAGTTTGTTCACAACCATGTTGTATTTCCTAAAGGCACACAGATAAAAGTTAGCCGCGCTCAGGCTAATCGATTATTAAAAGCGAAAAAGGTAGAGCTTATCATCCAACCCGAACAAGCCGAAGCAGAAGAAAATGGACAGGAAAGAAATAGTGATCAGGCGAATGGAGCTGAAAATAATAAGGGCGAAGCCGTTCCATCCCCTAAAGGTGAGACGTAAAATTTTATTCTGGAATCCTTATCTTGGCATTGTATGCACGGGTGCATGCTCCTTGGTCTCTAAAGGTGTTACCCATTCTTGTTGATCTGATTTTTGATCTGTGATTTTACCTTCAAGCTGAGAAATTTTATAATTAACCTGGCGCAAATAATCCATTTGCAAATTCTGCCGCTGTAGAATTTTCTGTTGTAATTCAAAAGTCTCTGATGATTGAGCAGGTTGGCTCATAGCCTCATCAATAAATCTCATCTCCGTCTGCAAGGATGAAGATATATCTGCATTAAGCCTTATCACCTCATTCAACAGCAATCGGGAAGATTTATTTTGCCGGATAAAAAATAAGAGCGTCGCACAACAAAAAACGACGGGCCCCAGAGCAAGAGTGATATGCACATAAGGTATAGATAGAAAATAGAAAAGCAATTCAGCTATCATGGGTATATCCTTTCATATTATGGGGATGCGTTTGTATATAATAATCATCCACCCATTTAAGGCAGGCATATATATAAGTCTCCAGCGTCACTAGTTGCCCTCGTAGCTCAGCCAAAGCAGAAGAGCTTTTCGTATCACGCAAATACGACTCATTTTGTACCAGAAGCGCGTTTAACTCTTTTAAGTATGTAATGCACTCCTCCGGTTTTGCCCGCGCGGCTTGCGCCAACAAAATTTTTTCTTCTAGTAACGCGATCACATCAAGATCAGCTGGCAGATTATTTGCTGCCATCGCCGTTAAGCCTTAAGCTGACGATACGCTTCCATTAATCCATCTGCGACAAGATCAAGATCAACAGGGTATTCACCATTGGCGATTGCACTTTTTATATGGTTTACAGCGGCCAAATTAATCGGTGGCTGCTTTGCCATATCAGCAATCGTCGCGGAACTAACCTGCACATCTGTCGCTGCAGATGGCGCGGCTGACGCAGAGCTTACTGATTTCGTTTGCCCTTCCGCTTTCCCGCCAGGTTCCTGCTTAACCTGATTTAAGCGCGTTACATTTGTTTTCATGCCCTCAATCATATCCATAGTCTCCTACGATAAATCTTACGACTTATCCATCATCCTTGTTTAATTTTATGGCTACTTTTTTTTCACCAATGACAAAAGCGTATATTTCATTCCTTGTACTTAGGTTTCTTACTTTTACAACATCACCCAAAGTGCCATGTTGGAGCGCCACCCCGGCGACAGAAATTGTATAATCTTGCCGTCCCGCAAAAATCTCGACCGCTTGATTTTGAAAAACCAAATAATCGGGCTGCAAATGGGTTGCTTTTATCATTGTTCCTTCTCGTAAATTCCTGTTCGCACGGCGGCCGATTAATGTCTCAATATGAGTAAATCCATTATCAGCATAGCGGGCAATAATTTTTTGATGAGCGAGATGCTCCTTGGTAATTAATTGATCTTTTCGCAATTTGCGTGCCAATATAATGACCTCAACCATTGCTTTTTCTGACTTTTCTTTTTTGGATAGTGAAGAAAAACCTGTTACTGTTTTATCCTTATAGCCCGTGCGCACAAAAATGCGCCAGCCACCCTTATCAGGACAAGAAACCTCAACCGTTCGCCAATCCTTTACCCCCCGCTCATTCGCACGCGGCTTTACAGCCAATTCTTGTGCACATGCGGCAAGTTTTCGTGTTGCAGGAAAATACGGATCCGCTTCCATATCCCCGGCTGCCATGGCTTGAATAATTGCCGCACGCACTTGTTCGCCCGTTACAAGCTCGGTTGCCTGAGCAATGAACGGGAATATAAAAACACTAAAAACCAACAAAATATATTTCACGCTTATATTCCATATTATTATAAGATTGACTTTGATTATGTCCTCCTTCACCCATAACCATTTTTTGTATTTCTGCCTGAGATGGTAAGGTGATGCGCTTACGCGCGAATAAAAAATTAGGATTGCCATTCGCAAAAGCATGCTTATTGGCTTTCACAATCACCATTTGTAATATTTTCCGGTCCAGACGTGTATTGCCATAAAAGCGGGCAATGATTTTGGCAAGCGTATCATTTGGTTTTACATTATAATAGCGGCGGGTTGTCTCAGTCCCCGTATTCCTGTCATTATGCATCCTTTCGGTTTGTCGGTACTCCAAAACATTCAAAGGCATTTGCGCAAGGGCAGAAAATGTAAATTGTGTCAAGAATGTCATTATTGTGAAAAATATAATAATGCGCATCATTGTACCTCCATCATGCGGATTTTCTGGCCTTCAAGCTGATAAATATCTTGCGTTGAATCAAGCGGTTCTAGCGTTGCCATCTCATAATCAAGATTACTCACCTTTAAGACGAGCCAAGGTTTTTGTTCTGTCTTACTAACCCCTAATTGTGCAAGTTTTAGGCCATGTTTTTCCCCAAGCCTCATAATCAACTTTCCATCCTCTATCTTAAGAACCGTTTCATAAGCCTGGCAGGATATTTTACGTGCAATAATTTCGGCAATTTGTGGCATATTCTTGACCATATGCGCGGCTAACCTATCCGGTGATTTTTGCAAAAAAAGGTTAACCGTCTGCCAATAGCCTTGTTTCGCCAATTTTATATCTTGCTGATAGGCATGCGTAAAAACAGGCTGATAAGTTTCGCCATCAATAATATGTAACTCCATCTCTAATGAGATCATTTCCTGCCCCATCGCAAGTAAATATGAATCTCGTTTGCCCGAAACCTTGATCGATGGAACAATCGCATAATCACCAGAACGCGGCATATTGGCCTGCATAAGGCTTGCATAATCCATATCAGCTCCAAACCGCGCCAACCTTTGTGATTGAAACTGATGATGCGGGTAATTATAAACATGTATGTTTTCGAATTGTTCAAGATTCTGCCTTAACAACCCTAGAATTTGGTCTACAACCCCCGCAACCCAAAAAGGAGCACCATCATAAATCACAATATTAGGGCGATAAAATGTGAGATGACGAGGCAAAATATCGCCGCACTTATTCATCGATTGTTGTGCCGAAGCAATCGCAGCTTCAATCCGCACCTCATAATAATCCGCCGTTTGCTGCTCATCAATAATTGTATAATCTATAATCTCCGCATCTGGAGAGACAAGGATTTCTTCTTTTAAATGACTAAGATGGTCAACCTTGCTCCACCCTTCAACCTTTGCCGCCCCTTTTAAAGCGGCCAGATAAAGAGCCTGCTCAAGAGCGCGGCGTTGAATTTGCGCCGGTGTTAAATCTGTATGAATTGTCGCCCGCCCTGTCACCTCAATAAGTTGTGGCGCGGCGTGTGTATCGGCGACATAGCTTACATAAATCAGAGCAATCGAAAGAGCAACACAACGCCACATTACAGATATCTCCCGGCTCATGCGTTGGCTAGACACGCCGCCGTGCATTGGCAATAATTTCTGCAATAAGTCTGCGATCAAGCTCCAATACAATTTCATATGTATCCTCGCCTGTCGGGTTAATACGAACCGTACGCGCACCGCGAATAACGCCGCTTACAACGCCACGAAATGTGTCATTTTGCATCATCAAATCGACAACCGTCGTATTTGCATCGATGCGCATTCCATGAATCTGTTCGGCCAGATCGCGCATTGCCGCCATACGCGCAGATCGAATTGCCATGAGCCGCTTTTGGGCATCGGTTCGTCCGGGTTGGCTTGAAATCACCGCATAGCCAATTGCAGAAAGGGTTGGAACTTCTCTCATCTCCCCTTCAAAAGCACGAATAATCGTTCCTGGATCATTAGAGATAAGCGGCAAGGCAGAACACCCTGCTATGATCTGAGCCATAGCAAATGTGATTATAATTTTATTGATCGACATGAATAACATCCTTTTCATAACGACAAATGGCATGCATATTTCATGCCAGAAATTATTTTGATTTGGCATGTTTCTTGCCCTTTAGATCGGGTGAAGGAGTTGTGTCGTGGAAATGACATTAAGTTTTTTGGCGGGGGATAAAAAATCTGCACTGATCGGAATTATATTGCCTCTAGGCATATTAATTTTAATCGCAATGATGGTGCTGCCTTTGCCGTCATTCCTTCTCGACATATTTTTTATGAGCAATATATTGCTATCACTTATCATTCTTCTGGTTGCGATTAACACATACCGGCCATTAGATTTTTCTAGCTTTCCGGCTCTTTTACTGATCGCAACCGTTTTGCGGCTCGGCTTAAATGTTGCCTCTACCCGGGTCGTTCTAACCGCCGGGCATGAAGGTACGGATGCGGCCGGACATGTTATCGAGGCCTTTGGCAATTTCGTTATTTCAGGAAATTATGCGGTTGGTATATTTGTCTTTATTATTCTGATTATCATAAATCTAGTCGTGATCACCCGTGGCGCGGGGCGGGTATCAGAAGTTTCAGCACGCTTTACGTTAGACGCCATGCCCGGCAAACAAATGGCGATTGATGCCGATCTCAATGCAGGGATTTTAACAAATGAGGAAGCCACCCAAAGACGGCAGGATATCGCAAATGAAGCTGATTTTTATGGTGCTATGGATGGCGCCTCAAAATTCGTTAAGGGCGATGCGGTTGCTTCAATCCTTATTCTCGTCATTAACATTATTGGCGGACTTACCATTGGTCTCCTGCAACACCAAATGGCGATTGAGCAGGCGGCCGAAAATTATATTCTTTTATCCATTGGGGATGGGTTGGTAGCACAAATTCCCTCACTGCTTTTATCAATCGCCACCGCCATTATTGTAACCCGCGTATCCTCAACCCAAAATATGGCTGAACATATTGGCAAGCAAATAAGCTTAAAACGTGCCTGGTTGCCCGCTGCCGGTGTGATGTTGCTTATCGGATTTATCCCCGGCATGCCAAATATTTTATTTCTGATCGCAGCTCTTATTGCCAGTGCGATTGGCTTGAGCATACGCGATCCGAATTATGATTTACAAAGTAATGATGAGCTTGCCGAACCTGAAGCAGAAGATAAAACCCCCGATGCCATAAGCCTCGCAGAGATCGCCGAAAACGCGCCTATATCAGTACAGCTTGGTTATGCGCTTGTCAGCATGGTCGATGAAGATGCCGGTGGTCCATTGATTAACCGCATAACCGGTATCAGACGGCAAGTTTCTAAAACCTTAGGCTTTGTTATCCCGACAATTCGCATTCGGGATGATGCGGCGCTTGATGCGCACCAATATCGCATTCGGATCGGCCAAACGATTGTCGGCGAAGACAAGGTTTACCCGGATCGCAAACTTGCCATTCCCGGCGATGAAAGCAGCTTGAAATTAGACGGTATTGAAGCGAAAGACCCAAGTTTTGGTATAGATGCAATCTGGATCACCCCAAACCAAACCAGCGAAGCAGAACTTAATCATTATACTGTCGTTGCCCCTGAATCGGTTCTGGCAACTCATATTAACCAAATTTTATATGCCCATGCGTATGAGCTTATCGGCCAGGATGATGTTCAAAATCTATTGGATAATCTCGCCGAACAAGCCCCGCAGCTTGTCCAATCTGTCGTTCCAAGTCTTGTGCCCTTGCATGATCTAACCGCTATTTTGCGCTTATTATTAGAAGAGCGTGTACCGATTGGTGATTTGCGCCGCATATTGGAAGAGCTTGCTAATATGACGGGGCGTGACTTATCTATCACCGCCCGCGCCGAGGCCTTACGGCCATTTTTGGCAAATCTGCTTTTGCAACAAATTGCGCCGCTAAACGAGCCTTTGCTGGCGATCACATTATCAAGCGCGTTAGAACAAATGCTGATCGCCATGGCGCGACAAAACCCGGATGGCAATCTTATTTTGGAACCACAATTAACCGAACGCCTTATCACCACCATTTCTGAGGTTACCGAACAATTATCAATCGAGAATAAAACAGCCATTTTGATTGTTGCCCCAAACATTCGGCGTCATTTGGCGCAACTTTTGCATACGCATTTGCAAGACTTAATTGTTCTTGCTTTCACCGAGCTTGCCGATAAGCGTAAAGTCGATATCGTTATGACAATCGGTGAAGAGGGCGAAACGTCATAATGAAGTGAGGATAATAAATGCCAAAACTAACTGTCACGGCGCATGATACAGAAACCGCAATGGATAAGGTCACCGCACGGTTGGGTGAGGATGCTTATATTCTTTCCACCCAAACGATTAATGGGCAAATTGTTATTAACGCAACCGATGAACTTGCCGATATAGATATACCGGCAAAGCCATCGATCATTGACGTGGACATACCATCACGGCAACCACGTTTTGGTGAGATATTTTCAGCCCACACAGATCAAAAGGCAGGCACAAGCCAAGATATGCGCAAAGAAAACATAGAAAAAGAAGAAAGAGAAGAAAAGCCAGGTAAAAAAATCATGGATATACATATGCCCAGCTCACAAACAGATATTGCCATGCTTCGAGATGAAATTGTCGAGCTGCGCGCTCTATTACAAGATATGATTATCACCAGCACAGACGGGGTGAACGCCGTGATCGGAACAACCCCCGCCTTGATGCTTCGCCAAATGCAGATTTCGCCATCGCTCATTCACCGCTTACAAGATAGTTTTATCAATCATGGTCCAGAAAAAGGACGACAGCTTTTTATGCAGAAATTATCAACCTTGCTGGCGATGCAAACCCCAGAAACGCTCATAGATAAAAAATATATTTTTGTTTTAGGCCATGCCGGAAGCGGCAAAACAAATCTAATCAAAAATATCGCGACTGATATTATGTCCAAACGGCCTTTACAATTTCTCAGCCTTGTAAGTACGAATTATAATAATCACGCGCTGGCACAAATTGCCCGCAATAAAAAAAGTGAGCATTTAGCACTGGATCAGAAAATGCTTCTTAATCATGTGCATGAATCGCTTGCTGATGATATGGGGGCTTTACATAATCTTGTCGAAATATGCCTACCCCTTTCACAAACAGGCTTTTTTGTAAAACATGTGCAAGAAAAATATGGGCAAGATAAAACCGCTTTTATCCTGTGCCTGCCGGCGAGTTCTAATATGCGCGCCATACGGCAACCCTTATATCAGTTTCAAGGGCATATCCCGCTTATTGCATTTACAAAAACTGATGAGTGCCCGCTTACCGCGACCGAATTATCAGTTGCAGCTGAATATGGTGCTCATATCGCCCTTTTGGGGGAAGAAAAAACAGCCTATCTTAGCAAACAGGCAGATTTACTTGATATTTTAATGGCGCATCATTAATGTTTGTTCCCTTAAACAAATCGATCGCCATCACCACGGGAAGTGACGACATTCACAAATCAAGTATCGCGGTCAATTTAGCGCTTACACTCACCCATCCGCACACGCATAGCTGCTTATTGGATATGGACACCGCGCATGCGGATACGCCCGTTTTTCTGGGGCACATACCTTCACATGATTTAAGCGCATTTATGCGCAAAACCCATGACCTTGAATCTTTAATATCTTATAGCCCTGAAGGATTGGGGATCATTGCTTGCCGTAAAAATCATACAAAACTGTCACAGGCTTATGAAGATATTATTTGTGCAACGCAAAAACTGGCTCCCTTAATTGACTATCTTATTGTGAACGCGCCGGCGGGGTGGCAAAAAAATACGATTCGCACATTAGCGGCCGCCGACTTGCCAATTATTATCCTCGGCGATAAAGAAGACGATTTTGTGAATGCTTATACATTGATTAAAGCCTTACATCAGCAAGCCCATGTCAAAAGTCTGAGTATTATT
This sequence comes from Parvibaculaceae bacterium, assembly GCA_965199285.1. GTDB lineage: Bacteria > Pseudomonadota > Alphaproteobacteria > RS24 > RS24 > CBDDGJ01. The sequence goes on from OZ240687.1 coordinate 1,211,235, forward strand.
TTGAATATGAATGAGCAGACAGTGAGCGCTTATGACACGTTCCGCAATTTTCGTGATACAGTTCATAAGTTTCTGAATATACAGCTTATCTATCTTGGTCATATACCGCGCGATAATACGGTGCGACAAGTCATCTTACGGCGGCGCTCTATCATTTTGGGCGATCAACAAGACGAGCTTGCAAAATCTTTTCAGATTATTGCTAAAAACTTACGGCTAAGCCCCGTTAATAAGTGTGTCGGGCTTCGGTTTATGGAAACCATAAAGCAACGCTCGACCCATAAGAGAGATGCTTCATGAGACCAAAATATAAGGAACCAGAAATAGATGTAAATCAACTGATCATTGATCATATGAGCCTGGTCAAACGACAAGCCTGGCATATGCATGGACGCGTACGCAATGTCATAGAGCTCGAAGATCTTATTCAGATTGGCTATTCCGGACTTATAACCGCGGCTCAAAAATACACCCCACAAGAAGGAGCGTCTTTTGCAAATTATGCCAGCATGCGCATTCGTGGCGCAATGCTCGATCATTTGCGGAAAAGCTCAAATCTGTGCCGCACAACCATTCAAATTAGACAACGTTACCTTGCCGCAGAAGATAGTTTACGGGTAAAATTGCAGCGCGAACCAGAATTTGAAGAAATTGCCGCCGTGCTTGAGATGAGCGTTGAGGAATTAATGAAATGGCGACACGCATTTGCCGCTAATATTCATGAATCGCTCGACAATATTTATGATGATTATTCAATCTGGTTTGTATCCGCAACAAAGACACCAGAAGAAGAGCTTGATGAGCAAGCGATCAGAGCGGAGCTTAAAAAAGCCCTCGAAACATTATCAACGCGTGAGGCCTTAACCATCCAGCTCTATTATGTTGAAGAGCTGAATGTCTATGAGATAGCTGAAATTCTAAGCATAACAACAGGCCGTGTTTCGCAAATCAAAAAGGGAGCCATCCTAAAATTGCGTGACTGGATGGAAAGCGCCCATAAAGAGGGGCGTTTATAGCTTTTACGACATAGAGCCTATCGAGCTTATTTTACAAAACGGCCGATCACATCAGCCTGGGTTTGAAACATTTTTGACACGCCTGAAAAAGCCTGTTGCGCCCGGATAAGATTAACAAGCTCCTCACTTATTTCAACGCTCGAGGCCTCAAGCGCGCTTTGAAATATTGCACCGCGCCCATCTTGATTAGCGAAACCTATATTGGGTTCACCTGAGCGCATGGTTTTGGAAAAAAGCGTAATCCCGCTTGGTTGCAATTTGCTTTCATCACGAAAGCGCGCAATAGCAATATGGGCAATATTTTTCTCTTCATCGCCATAATAGGCCTGCACCAATCCCTCTTTCGAAATCAAAAGGCGATCCATTAATATATTTTGACCCGACTGATTAACCGCTTGTAACGGCAAAAAAATTGGATCACCGCTTACCGATAAATAAGCCAAGCCATCAGCATTTGTAAGCAATCCATTTTCTTGCAGATACATGGATCCATTACGGCTATAAAACCGATCCGTCTCGACTTGTGTGCCCTGGCCTTGCAAAACGAATAAACCAGCACCGTTAATTGCAATATCTAAGGATGAACCTGTATCCAAAAATTCCCCTTGTTCACTATCACGCCGTAGATCTAACACACGACTACCATGACCAGCTGTGATAAGCTCCGCTGATTGTTGAGAATATATGTCTTGGTATTGCCGTTCTACGCGCTTATATCCGATCGTGCTTGCATTCGCAATATTGTGAGATATTTGCGCAACCTCATCATTCATAACTGCAAGACCATTTCGTATAACAGAAAACATAGCATATCCTTTCCCCATATTATTTCAAGAAACATACCAAACCAGGTAAATAAATTTTCTTATTCGCCGATTAATAATCTGACTAGCAAAGGTACGCTTATGACCAACCCGCAACCTCAGAAAAACCCGCTCGCAAACAATCCTTACGCATTATCTTCAGGGATTATTTATCTCAATAATAAAGAAGAAATGAAGCAGCAATTACCCGATATTTTAAGCCGGGCGCTTGCCCGCAGCTGGATTGATGGTGACTTTTATCGTCAGTTTTGTTATAATCCTCGTGCGACATTAGAAAGTCACGGTATCTATTTGCCTGAAACAGTGAGCTTAGAATTGCAAAAGCCAAATTCTAACCGCCCTCGTGTCGTTGTCCATGAACAAAAAGAGGGGTCAAAATTTAAGTTGCGCATTCTTTATCTCCAACTCGTAATGGTAGCAGGAAAATGACTCATATATTCAAAACCTTTATTCTTATAATTATGCTTTTTATTATTGGTACACCATCACAAATAATGGCGCGTGAATATAAAAGTAAGCTGAAATCAAACAAGCCACAATTTGAAACGTGTCGTCTCATTCAAAGTACAATCGCCGAAGGCACACGGTTTTGCGTTTATAAGCGCCAAACCAAGGGACCAAATATTATGGTGTCGATTGGCAAAAGTATGGGATGTCAAAAGAGCTTTCAGTGCAAGCGCCTCAGATAAGTATAATAGAAAGAAATTATATTTATCCCCGTTTGGCACGCTGGTTGCATAATGCAAGATGAGAAAAGGGCGTCAACAGCGACCCCCTAGATCCTCCCTTCCCTCCCCCACTGGGTCAGACGTTCCTTTTCTCATCATCACTTTTCACCATAAGATCATTTAGCTTTCGCGCCTTGCGCCGCACAACCGAAGAAGAAATTCCCAACGCTTCCCGATATTTCATCACGGTGCGGCGCGACAGCTTAATGCCCTCATCAGCCAGGCAGTTTGTTAAAGCGTTATCTGAAAGAATTTTTTCCTCCTCAGAAATAAGCTGCTTTATCCGTGCCTTTACAGCCCCGGCAGACACCCCACCTTCCAAGCTCGCCGTAAACAGATCACGAACGGCCAGCAAACCCGATTGCGGGGTGAGAATAAATTTATTGGCAATCGCACGCGAGACAGTGCTGTCATTCATATTTATGTCATCAGCAATTTCAACGAGCTTCATCGGCGCTAGCGCCATCATACCATTTCGCAAAAAATCCAGCTGCCGTTCTATAAGCGCATTGGCGACCCGTAATAATGTCGTTGCCCGCAATGTAACCGCCATTTGCAGATTTTGTGCATATAAATATCGCGTCCGCAAAAACTCTTTTTCATCTGCCCGCGCCGGACGCGCGGCAAGCGTCTCCCAATAATCATCAAGCACTAAAAATTGCGGCAAGGTTTCATCATTTAAACGGGCTATAAAGTCACCTTCCTCTTCAATAATCAGAATATCCGGGATTTGTGTCTCAATATTTTGGGGGGATGAAAATTCATCGCTTAAATATGGTTTTGTGTTTTGTAAAAGCTGTAACACAGTACCAATAGCCACTGGCGGAATGCCCAATTGCTCAAAAAAATCTGTATTACCAGCCATTAATTGCGAAAAATGCGTTAAAATAATATCTAAATGCTCCACATCATCCACCTCTCTTTGCTTAATGGCGGCGATAATTTGTATTTTCAAGCGATCGGAAAGATCGCGGGCAAAAACGCCAAGCGGCGATAGTCCACGCAAAAAATCAAGCGCGCTTTGCAACTCAGCTTCTGATACAGAAAACGCCTTGCACAGAGCCTGATTATCATCACGCAAATAGCCCTCTTCATCCAACCAATAAACCAGCTCGGTACATAAAGGCTTAAGCGCGGGTGCGCGTAATTCTTCACTAATTTGCTTGAGAAGATATAGTGACAGGCTCTCCACTTGAGCATGTTGCGTTTCAATCACATCACCCGGATTTTTCGTCTCAACCGCTTCTAAAAAAGGGTTTTGCAAAATCTCCTCAGCAATATACTCTTCCAATTGCTGATTGTTCATCCGTAAGACTTGCAGTCCTAATTGCATTTGCGGTGTCATCATCACATTTTGCGACAGCCGCGTTTTAAGCGTTAGTGATAGTTTTTGATGCGTAACCATAAAAATTTATATCACTTTTTTTTATTCTGCCTATCTCTTTAAGATGATTTTTGATAAAAAAAGATATGCATATTATCATCATCGGGGCGGGTCAAACCGCGGCGCAAACAATCATCAGTCTTAATCAGTCAGGTTTTGACGGCACAATCACACTGATTGGGGATGAACCCTACCCGCCTTATCAACGTCCACCGCTTTCAAAAAAATATCTAACCAGTGAGATGGCGCGCGACCGTTTATTTTTTCGCCCGCCCGAATTTTATCAAACAGAACATATTGAGATACGCCTAAAAACGCGGGTCGATCAGATAAACCCGTCAGCTAAAACGATCACTTGTGCCGATGAAACACTAAGCTATGACAGGCTTATTCTGGCAACCGGCAGCCGCGCGCGGCAAATCAATATAGAGGGGCGCGAGACCAATCATGTTTTCGATTTGCGAAACATAGACGATATTGACCGGATTACCCCATTTTGCGGAGCAGGCAAAAAACTAGCGATTATTGGCGGTGGCTATATTGGGCTCGAAACCGCCGCAGCCTGCCGTCAAAATAGTTTGGAGGTAACAATTATTGAAGCCGCGCCGCGTATTCTGGCACGGGTCACCAAGCCTGTCTTATCCGCGTTTTTTATGCGTCTACATGCGGAGGAAGGGGTACACATTCTCACCGATTGCACGATTGACCATATAACGAAAAACGGCGTTACCCTTGCTGGGGAAAAGGAAATTGCAGCCGATTTCATCATTATGGGGGTGGGAATTGTTCCCAATATAGAACTGGCAGAAGAGGCAGGGCTTGCGGTCGATAATGGTATTCTGGTTGATGAGGTGGGACGCACCAGTGATCCGCATATATATGCTGGTGGCGATTGCACCAACCACCCCAATGATTTGCTCGGACAAAGATTGCGGCTGGAAAGTGTGCCCAATGCGATTGAGCAGGCAAAAGCGATTGCCTCTGATATATCTGGCGCGCCGCAGCCTTATCACCAAATCCCTTGGTTTTGGTCAGATCAATATGATGTGAAACTGCAAATTGCAGGTTTAAGCCAAAATGCTGACCATCATATTATCCGTGGTGATATTGAGAGCAGGAGCTTCGCAATATTCCATTTTGCAGACGAGCGCCTTATCTGCATCGAGGCAGTTAACCGCCCCGCAGAGTTTATGGCTGGCCGTCAGCTCATTGCACACGCTTATGAGACGGGCGAAAAAATTGATCCCGCTATGCTGCTAGATGAAACAGTTAAGCCAAAGCAATGGCTTAGCGCATGTCTCTTATAAGTTGACTCATCAGGCACGCCCTAAGCCGTTATTTTTACGGGTATCCCAATTTTTTACAAATATAGCGGAAAAGTGCCAGAATTTATTATAAAATTGCACCTTTTATGAGATATGCACTAGCGCACAGCATACCGAATGAACAGAATAAGAACATTTATCGAACGAATCACTTACAGAACCAATTTTCCTGATTCGTTCTCATTTTTCTGCCAAAATAAAGGAGCGTCAAGATTATGACGATCTATAACAAGAAGCGTGAACAGGTTAAGAACATTTACTGAACGAATCATTTACATAGTATCTGGTTCCAATTCGTTCTTACCATATATAGAGGTTCGATTCGCATATCGCATTTTTCTTCACCCCATCTAATTCAGCTTTACCCTTGACTTATTGACCATGCTTTTATATAGCATCTTTCAAATTAATGGAGTTTACCCATGTCACGAAAATGTGAGCTAACCGGAAAAGCTGTCATGAGCGGGAATAATGTCAGTCATGCTGTCAATAAAACGCGACGCCGTTTTTTGCCAAATCTACATAAAGTCACTTTGGCAAGTGATATATTGGGACGCCGCTTAAAGTTCAATATTAGCGCCGCAGCCTTGCGCAGTGTCGAACATAATGGTGGGCTAGATGGATTTTTGAACAAGGCTAAAGATCAGCAGCTTTCCCCAAAAGCCCTAAAAATTAAAAAACAAATCGCAGAAAAATCTGCTTAAGCACTGTTTTTCGTCCACGCCAATGCCTTGCAGGCACAGTTACCCATTCTCTTAAAAAAGAGATGCAGCAAATTATTAATCTAATTGATAGACCCCAAAATGTGGTGCTTGCAACATGCCTAAATAGAGCTTGCTGTCATATTCTACCACGCTGGTCATCCGATCCAGCGATCCTTTTTCGCCATGCAAAACCTGCTCGATCTCACCATTTTTATCGAGCTTGACAGCCCATACATAAGACGGAGCAAAAGATGTTCCGAAAAGATCGAGACCACGCCAAATGAGTTTTCGTAAAAACGGGCGCGACATAAGCCTGTCTAACCCATCATCGCGCGCGCTTACCAGCGAAACCCAAAACCCACCATCCGCCGTTTCAGTTATATTGTCTGGAAAGCCGGGGAGGTTATCAATAAATATGTCGCTTTGCCCGGCTTTTTCACCCGTTAGCCATAGGCGGATCACCCGGTAGCGCATGGTTTCATTAACCAAAACATAGCTTTCATTTGCAGCCAGCGCCACACCATTTGCAAAGGCGAGGTCGGAGAGGGCAATCTTAGCAGTTGCGGTTTTGGGATCATATTTAATCAGCCGCCCGCTGGGATAGCTGGCCATTAATTCAAGCGCATTGGTATGATAATCGGTAAGCTGAGTTGCATCTGATAACCAGATGATACCTGTTTCGGAAACCGCCAAATCATCCGCAAAGCGTATAGCTGTGCCGTCTATTTCTGTCAGCAAATTGGTTAGAGTGCCATCTGGCGACAAAGATAATAAGCCCTTATCGGCATCAGCAATAATGAGATTACCTTGCTGATCAAATTCCATCCCCAAAGGGCGGCCTTGTGTATCGGCAAGCATATGCGCCTTACCGGTTTCACCATAGCGCATGATTTTACCATTTTCTAAACCGGTATAAATATATCCATCCGCGCCGATCTCGATCGCCTCTGGGCCATGGCCTGCTTCGCCAGTAGAGATAAATTTCGTTCGCGCTAGTTGATTTTTCTGTATATAGGGTGAGGTATTGGCTGGATCAGGCTGCGGCTGCCAGTTCGCAAATTCGACCGGCGCGGGCCAAAATAAAAACCATGCAACAAACAAACCCGGTAAGATCAAAACAAGTTTTAAGATACGCATATGATACCTCTTTATATATTAGAAAGCACATTTTGAAATAAAATCCAAATCTTTGCTAATATGTTATATCTTAATCATCAGAATTTTCAATGAGGGGTAAAATGGCAATCGCATTTAGAACAGAAATGGATTTTGAATATGGTAAGGTTGACCAGCTGTCACCGCTTATTCGGCGGGTGATTGCTAATAATCCGAGCCCGTTCACTTATACCGGAACCGGCACTTATATTATCGGCCGTGGCGCTGTGGCGGTGATTGATCCCGGTCCTTTATTGTATGAGCACATTGATGCCATTCTTGCCGCCCTCGATGCGGGTGAACAGATTAGCCATATTTTTATCACCCATACGCATTCGGATCATTCACCCGCCGCCTTTCCTTTACAAGAAAAAACTGGCGCGCAAATTTATGGCTTTGCACCGCAACCGAAAGCAGAAAATAATGATCTGCCGGCTCACACAGTGGAAACACCAGCGCATGAGGTGCAGATGGAAGAGGATGCGGATGCGGATTTCACCCCCGATATTGCCCTTACCCATGGTGATATTATAAGGGGCGATGGCTGGACATTGGAAACGGTTCACACGCCGGGGCATATGTCCAACCATCTCTGCTTCGGATTGCAGGAAGAAAAAGTGCTCTTTAGCGGCGATCATGTAATGGGATGGTCAACCAGCGTCATCATTCCGCCGGATGGGAATATGCAGGATTATATGAATTCGCTGGCAATCCTGCTCGAGCGGGATGATGAAATTTATTGGCCAACCCATGGACCCGCAATCCCTAACCCGCATGAATTTGTCAGCGATTATATTGCCCACCGTGAAATGCGTGAAGCACAAATTCTCGCGCAAATCAAAAACGGGCAAAGCCAGATTCGTGAGATGGTGAACATCATGTATCGCGATGTTGATACCCGCCTTCACCCGGCCGCGGCTTTGTCTGTCTTCGCGCATATAGAGGATCTGGTAAACCGCAATATATTGGTCTGTGAAGGCACGCTTTCCATTGATAAGGGCGTTTATAAATTAAAAACATAATTAACAAGAAAATAGCGCGCCCCAAAAAGTGAAGCAAAATTTATGCTCTCCATATGAGACCTATGGTTGGCTTGCCCAACTTTATGAGCTATTCGACCGTAATGCAGACTAAATCTGACTCATAGTCTAGCAATCTGAGACAGCGTCGAGCTGCCCAACGATAATGGAACTGATCACCGGCCCTTGAAAATCGAACAATCTCTGATTTTGTCGTCATCACCCTAGTCTATATCAAACTTCACCTCAAATCGAGCGAAAGCATTCTAGAATAATCTCAATATATAATGAAGATTTGTAAAAATTAGACTATGGTGCTTCTAGCCACCTGGATCGATATCAAAAGCTATACTATTTGGTATAAGCTGTTGAAAATATTATGTACAATCAAAATATTAATGTGACTTTCTCTTTAGCTACGAACAATTTCTTCTTCCTACCTTTTGCTGTTCATCCATAAAAGCCACCTAATAATTGAAATCAGCGATCAGTCCCCATCCCCTAACCAATAAGGATCAAGATACGGTTCCTCTGGAATGTCACCATCGAAAAAGACACCATTATGTCCGCCCGATGTACCAAGAATTGCCTCATTAACAAACCATTTGAGATCGGAGTCCCATAAGTCATTTCTGACAGTGATATTATATACTGCGCCTGCTTTCGAATCACAAAATATTGCTTCTAGGCGGTGCACCATATTATCAGGAAGAAAATCAACAAAGCGCATCATCGCCTCAATCTCTCCAGCCAAATCATATCGGCTGCTCAGCTCAACCCCTTTATAAGTAATGGGTAATTGTTTCTCTGTTCTCTCGGCTGCTTCGGTTTCTCTTTTCATGGTTTCCATTGATCGCTTATTTTCCCATGTCTCAATTAGAAACATCGCCATGGAACCGGAAAGGTTTACAGCTAGTGAAGCATGACGGGCACTTGGCCGGACTTTTTTTCTACCCCCGCCATGTGCATCACCGAGACTATTACGTAAGCTTGTCAATCCTTCAACGACGCTTGTACACCCACCTAGAACCTGCTTGAACTGTTCTGCACTATGCTGAGATGGCGCAAGATTAATTAGCTTTGCCGCTTCGTGATACAATTTTGGAAACCCCCATGATTTTTCTGTCACCACCCCATTATCCTCAAGAATATGTCGGCACACCTCTTCCAGTAACGTGCGAGCAGCGGTGATTGCACCTTGAGGGTCGGATACACGGCGAACCAATGCTTTTTGCCACGCATCATTCACAGCATCCGCACCATATTCAGACAGGCTGGAAGATACAACCGGGGTAAGGGGGATATTTTTCTCCGATAGATGATTTATAAGAGGCTGGAATTCATTCCTTATATGCTGACTACGAGCGTCATAAGCGCCAGCACCTGTGTGGAACTCCTTTAGATATGCCCAAATTTCAGAATTGTTTAAATTATCTCGTACAAAAGCGGGGAGAAGCTTTTTGGTCTGAGCGTCATCCATAAATACCGAACGCAGCTCCTCATATTCATGATTATCCATAACACCGCCAGTTGCACGATCCATTATAATGGCGCGCAGTTTTTTTGCTTGTTCGTGTCTGTGTCCACTATCGTGATTCATTTTTTAATTCGCGGATGTTGCTAGAAGCTATATAGCATAATATGAAAGTGAATGGGACGCTAAAATTTATAATGTATTGACATGTAATCTTAAATTCCGCCTATTTTCTGTTAATATAGGAGGAGTAGGAAATGGAAAAGATCAGATTTATAACGAGACCAAATTATCAGGATAGTCATGAGCAGAAAAGTGGTACGAAAACAGAGAAATTTCAGAAAGCTCTCAAGGGCGAGCAAGGGAAGTAACCAACCTTTCACTCTTCAGATAATTATTATATTCTAATCAATTGCGGAAGATTGTGGTGCGGAAGATTGTGGTGCGGAGAATTGTGGTGCGGAGAATTGTGGCGCAGATATGAAATGGCGCACCGGGGAAGATTCGAACTCCCGACCCCTTGATTCGTAGTCAAGTACTCTATCCAGCTGAGCTACCGGTGCGCGTGCGTCATCACAATAAGTTGAAATTGATATAAACAAGCACCATCAGAAAAGCAAGAAAAAGATTTATAGCATATCTAGCACAAGAGCCAGAATTTATTATAAAAGTGCACTTTTCCACCCGAGATATGCACCCCAAAACAGCGCCGCGCGTATCGCGTTATTATAGATTCAATAATTAGGAAACAATATCTAGCTACACTCCCATAAAGTAAAAAGGCACGAGATAGCAATATCCCGCGCCAATTTTAAACTCTATGGATGATGTTTATTAGAATCCATAAGAATAGGAAAGAGTGACAGGGGCGCGGTCAACGCTTTCCAGCTTGTGCCAAGTCAGCGCCCAATCGCCATGTGAAACACCAACTGAGAAGTCTTGTGTTTCTTCGACCACATCATAAACACCCGTATGCAGATCAAGCGACCAGTCTGGGATGAATTCATAGCTATAATCAATTCCGACATAAGTGGCATCTTCCAAACTGTTACTATCTGCGGCCGGCGTATAAGCCATTGTCAAAGTGACATCGGCGCGTGACACCGCCAGAATAATTTCATCAAAATCTAATTGCGCGCCCATCGGAGCTCCGACATAGCGATATGCCACATATGATAGATCAACACCATAATCGCCCAATTCTGTGCCATAGCCGGCATAAAAATCGACCTCGCCATCAGTGCTGTCATTAAAATTGACTGTCGCACCCCAAATTCCAGCATAAAAACCTGTCTCATGCGCGGCATTAAGCCCGGCTGAAACACTTGGTGAGGCACGCCCGGAAGCATCACCATCCGACTGGGTGAGACCCCGCCAGACATATTCGCTGGTAATCGCCACATCACCACTTATTTCAATTTTACTCATGTCATCCGCATGAACGCTAACACATTGCATCGCCGCAATTAAGCCAATATAGATTTTTTTCATTTTCTCCTCCGTAAATGTTTATCTAATACCGTATTATAAGCAATAATCGTTCCAACTATTTGGAAGTTTTTCCCTTCAAGGGTGATGAAAGTTTAGGCAAAATGGATGGTTAAAGTATTTTTACGTCGGAAATGCTTATAAATTGGTCACATACAGAATAAAATCACGAATTTCGTAAATTTCTATTGAGTCTTTTGTCTAGAGGGTTAATGATAGATTTTTCAAAATGGAGGAGAATATGACCGAAGAGGTTTTAGTTGATGTAAATGATGGGGTGATGACCATCACTATGAATCGGGCAGAAGCAAAAAATGCGATGAATAAGAATATGTCCGAGCTGATTGCGGCCGCGCTTGATGAATTGGATGGCAATAATAATATTCGGGTGGCGATTCTCACTGGTGCGGGGGGTACATTTTGCTCAGGCATGGATTTGAAAGGGTTTTTGCGCGGCGAAACACCTTCTGTTCCCGGGCGCGGTTTTGGCGGCTTGACCGAAAAGCTACCGGCAAAACCCCTCATCGCGGCGGTTGAAGGGTATGCGCTTGCAGGCGGGTTTGAAATGTCACTCGCCTGTGATTTGATTGTCGCGAGTGAAACCTCAAAATTCGGTGTGCCAGAAGTCAAGCGCTCCTTAGTGGCAGGAGCGGGCGGGGTTATTCGCCTGCCTGATCAGGTTAACCCACGTCTAGCCATGGAGATGGTACTAACGGGTGATTTCTTTAGCGCCCAACGCATGTATGAAATTGGCTATATTAATATGATAGCGCCCGAAGGTGGAGCGATGCAGGCAGCGCAAGAACTTGCAGCGCGGATTGCCGCAAATGGCCCGCTTGCGGTTGCGGCAAGCAAGAAAATTATGACCGAATATCAAAGCTGGCCACATGATGAGCGTTGGAAACGTCAAGGTGAAATTATGGGGCCGGTTTTCGCATCAGAAGATGCGAAAGAAGGAGCCACGGCTTTTGCAGAAAAACGCGCCCCAAACTGGCAAGGCAAATAAAAGGGGAAAACACGCTTCTATTTGGTTACTTCCCTCACGGTAGCGGCTTTCGCCGCATCAACCGAGCGACACGCAGTAAAGCGAGATAAAGTTGATGCGCCAATAAAGAACAGTATCAACCGAGCGCCCCATCCGGAAGCATGTTGCATCGCAACATTGCGGGGAGAAAAAAGAAGGCAGTAAAGCGAGATAAAGTTGATGCGGGGTTTTTCTCGTTCACGGTAATCATTCGCTCACGCTCATGATACCTGCACGGGCGCGGCGAAACTATTCGCCGGGCTTGCGGTCGCAAACCTATTCCCATGCAACCATCCAGTAAAAGCGTAGTCACAAGCCGTTCTTTTCCCATGCAATTTTATCGGTTTGACAGCTGCTTAAATCATACTTAATATACCAAACATTGCAGCAAATTCTGCAATCGGGTTCACAACCCCGTCTAACTACAGGCGTATAAGAGTACGCCTAAGGCGATCGCCGTTTGCGCCGTATCTCTGATACGGTCGGACGGCGTGAGAGCCTAACCTGTAGTGGGCGTTGTGAACTCGTGTCCGTCCGGCTACCAACCTTTCAATTTATCAACCTTGTAAGCCGGACATAACAAACAAGACAGGAGTAATGTTATGTCAGAGGAGCAAGCCGAATTCTCAGCCCACAAAAAGACGAGGGAGGTAGATAAAGAGACCGCCAAAAAATATAGCGAATATATAAGACGGAACCGTAAACCCCATGATCATAATGATCCACTACTCGACAGTATTGATAGAATGGATGAGCTTACCCAAAAAGACTATCGGCTATATCGGGTGATTGGCGCGTTGAAAGGATTAGGTTATGCGCTTGATGAGGTTGATGAATTGGGGGCGCTTGAATGTATATCTTTTGCCTGTATTATCGAGCTTATCCAGGAAGATGCGATAAGATTATGGCATGAGATGGATATAAAAGAGGTGTAGGGGGTAAAATAATTTATCGAGATTGACTCCAGATCGTCTATCAGTTCTCAACATTATGCTTATTTAGCCATGCTGAGCTTATGCCGATTGGTTTTTCTTACATATTGGTTTTTCTTACATAGACGTAAATCATATCGTCCCCAAGCAATTTCTTTAATCAACTTAGGGCAAATATTATGAGCAAAAGCAACCTCCTCATGAGAATATTCTTGTTCTGCAAGTACTGTACGTAAAACTCTAAGCTCAGACATATGTATGTCATTAATATTATTTCTTGGATTCGCAAACATAACGCATTTCCTTTCAGCTTCGGTTTTCCCCGAAGTTATTAGCTGTGGAGAAAGAAATATTTCCACATATTGATATTTGAATTGCGGTATGCTTATTGAGATGCCAATCTACAGCCGCAATTGTTATTGCTAGGCGGCTGTTTCAATCACAAATTATGACAGTCGCCTATATTTTTATATGAATCTACGATTCGTATATTTTTGCGAGTGTTGGATCAAAAGATCGTGTAAAAATTGTTTTCACACCTGTGGATAATTATTCTAATTTTCCCCAAAAAGGCGCGTTATACTTTTGAAAGAACGTATCATTTCACGCCGCAACATTACTTTTCCGGAAAGCGTGGCAGCAAGAGCGACAAAACGACAACCACAAGCAACAAAGCTGAAGCCGCGATGAGTGCCATATCATAATTGCCTGTATTATCCCAGATAGAGCCTGCAAGAATCGGGCTGATCCCGGCACCAACAAGGAAAGAGCTATATTGAAAGCCGTAAACCATGCCATAATTTTTCAAACCAAAATAACGTGCTGTATAATAGCCGATCAGGTCAACCTCTGCCCCCACCGCGAAGCCCAGTGCAATACCTGCAAATAGCGCATAATCAACCCCACCCACCGCCAGTGAAATACAGGCCAGACTTACGCATAGAAATATTATAGCGGTTAGATGGGGCGCGAATATACGGTCAATCAAAAAACCGGTAAGCAATCGCCCCAGCATCACTGATACCCCAAGCGCCGCCGCATAGCTGCCCACCTGATCCGCCGCCAGCCCCGCATCTTGCAGCAATGGGATAAAGTTTGGAATAAGCCCGACAACTGCCGTTGAGATGAGAAAGAAAATCGCAATTAACATCCAGAAATGCGACATATGCAGGCTTTCCTTAACGCTCACCCCATTTTCCTGTGCATCCTGTTCAGTTATTATAATCTCGGCCTGCCAGGGTTTCACCCAAATCCCGGCTGAATAATAGCTTAAAGAAACCAGACTAACCCCAATGCCGAGAAAGGCTGCAAACAATACCATCCAGCCACGGGAAAATTCACCCGCCTGTTTTGGATGAATTGTTTCATCGTTCATACATATGTCCCCTTAATAATCTTACCACGATCAGATATTAATCACCAGACATCAATAAAGGGGCGTTTTTTCGCTTTTTGTTTGCGCCCGACCGGCATGGTCGCCAAGCCTTTTAACAACCAGCTACGAGTCTCTTTCGGGTCAATGACCGCATCAATTTCCTGAAACATCGCAACCGAAAGGGCTTTGCCTTTTTCATACATGGAGGCGACGAGCTTATCATAAAGCGCATCGCGGGCTTCGGGGCTTTCTTGCGCTGCAAGCTCTTTCGCATAGCCAAGCTGCACCGCGCCTTCTAAACCCATGGGGCCAAACTCACCGGTTGGCCAAGCAATGGTAAAATTCGGCACATTAAAGCTACCCATTGCCATGGCTTGGGCGCCGAGCCCATAACCTTTGCGTAGGCAAATCATAAAAACCGGAATATCCAGCGATGCGCCAACCACCATCATAGATGAGGCGCGGCGTACGGTCGCCTCCTTTTCATGCTCCGGCCCGACCATGAAACCCGGTGTATCGCAAAATGAAATTAGCGGCAGATCAAACGCATCGCATAGCTGCATAAAGCGGGCGGCCTTTTCAGCCGCGGCGGCATCAATCGCGCCGCCTAAGTGAAATGGATTATTGGCGATATAACCAAATGGCTTGCCTTCTATCCGCAAGAAACCGGTCAGCATACCAACGCCATAATCGCGACGTAATTCCTGCACCGAGCCGGTATCGGCAATCAGCGCAATCGCTTCACGAATATCATAAACCCGTTTTCTGTCTTCCGGAATCATATGCCGTAATTTTCTTTGATCCGCACAATCCCATGTCGCAACCGCGCCTTGGAAAAAAGCCAGTAGTTTCTTTGTCTCAAAAACCGCTTCGGCTTCATTTTCAACCAATAGATCAACCACGCCATTTTGGCTTTGCACATCCATCGGCCCGATATCATCAGGATGAAACACGCCAAGTCCGCCCCCTTCAATCATCGCTGGCCCGCCCATGCCGATTGAGCTTGCGCGGGTGGCAATGGTCACATCAGCAGAGCCAAACAAAACCGCATTGCCGGCAAAGCAATAACCATTATTAATCGCGATGCGGGGTGCGGTGGCGCTGGCGGCCGCATAGGTTGCAAAAGTCATCACCTCCAATCCGGCGCCGGTGATTTTATTCATATCCGTATCCCCTGGGCGTCCGCCGCCGCCTTCAGTAAAAAAGACGGACGGGATTTTCCATTCAGAGGCAAGCTCTAAAATACGGTCGGTTTTTTTGTGATTAAACGCCCCTTGCGTGCCAGCCAATACGGTATAATCATAAGCCAGCACCGCAATCCGCGCCACATCTTCGGCAAACGCATCGCCATTAACACTGCCAAAACCGGCAACCATACCATCGGCCGGTGTATTGGCTTTGAGGTCTTCAATATCACGTCTTGTCCGTTGGGCGGCAACAATAAACTGCCCATATTCCATAAAGCTGTTTTCATCGCATAAATCAGCAATATTTTCACGCGCCGAACGGTAGCCCATATCGTGTCGCTTTTGCATTTTGTCTGGTCGCGCCGCATCAAGCGTCAGATCAACGCGGCTTTGAAATTCGGCTAAGTCAGATCGAATATGATCAAGATCGACTTGTTTTGCGCTATTATGATGGTCTTGGCTCTCCCCCGTTCTCTCAATAAATAGAATCGGGGCATCCGCATCCACCACCTCACCAATCTTGGCGGGAAGGCCACGAATAATCCCGTCAAATGGTGCTGTCACCACATGATGCATTTTCATCGCCTCAAAAATGACCAGCTCATCACCGGCTTTGACGTTATCATTAACGCCAATATGAATCTCTAAAAGCAGAGCTTGTAAAGGTGCATTTACCGCTTCGCTATTGGCAGGAATATGTATCTCTTTCGTGGTGGTTGCTGGTTTGGCGTTGTCTTTTTGATTGGGTTGCAAGGCATCATGTCCGGCAAGAAGCTCCGGCAAATGGGCTTCGATAAAACGGGTCGAAACCTGCCAGCTCTCGACTTTCTGATGCGCGAGCAGCGCATATAAAAAGCTAAGATTATGCTTCACCCCATCTAAGCGACAATTTTGTGCGGCTCTTCTGGTTTGCGCTAACAAGCGCGGCAGATTATTTTCGGTTTGTGAAATAATAATTTTGGCAAGCAGGCTATCAAAAAACGGATTGGTTCTCATCCCCGATTGGATATGGCTTTCCAGCCGAATATCGCGCCCCATTGGCGGATTAAATTGTTCAATCACGCCTGCGGCTGGCAGCACCATGCCATCCGCCCGCATGGTTTCAGCACAAAGGCGTAATTGGATCGATTGCCCCTGACAGGGCGGTGGTGATTGCAAATCAAGCGTGGCAAGGGTTTCCCCCGCTGCCAACAAAATTTGTGTCTGCACCAAATCCAGGCCGGTAATTTGCTCGGTGATGCAATGTTCGACCTGTAGGCGTGGATTACATTCAATGAAATAATACGCGCCCTCAGGGGTTAGCAGAAATTCCATCGTTCCAACCCCATGATAGCGCGCCGCTTTTGCCAGCTTCACACTATCAGCCAATAATTTTTTCCGTAACGCTTCGGACAGATGCGGCGCGGGGGCGAGTTCAATAATTTTTTGGTGCCGCCTTTGCAAAGAGCAATCTCGTTCCCATGCATGGGTAACATTTTTGCCGTCACCGATAATCTGCACTTCAATATGCCGCGCCTCGGGCAAAAAACGCTCCATGTATAAAGTGCCATCACCGAAAGATTTTTCGGCCTCGCTTTGGGCATCACGAATATGGCTGGCAATATCATCTGCCTGTTCGATAATCCGCATTCCACGCCCACCGCCACCGGCAGCCGCCTTCACCAGCATTGCATCACCTTTTAGAGAGGCAAAAAAGGCAGCCGCTTTGCGTGGGTCTGTTTCGCCTTCAATTATCGGTATGTTCTGCTGCTTTGCCAGTTGCCGCGCCGCGATCTTATCCCCAAGCTGGATAAGCGTATCGGCTTTGGGACCGATGAAAATGAGCCCCGCCTGTTCGCAAGCACGTGCAAAATCGGCATTCTCGCTTAACAGGCCATAGCCAGGATGAATCGCATCACAATTTTGTGCCTTGGCAATCTTAATTATATCATCGCTATCAAGAAAGGCGGATGCGCCTTTGCCCTCCAGCAATATCGCTTCATCCGCACTCTGCCAGTGCCTGCTGCCTTCATCATCTTGTGTATAAAGGGCGCAACTTGTGATCCCCATCGCGGCGGCGGCTTGCGCGATGCGCACCGCAATTTCACCCCGATTGGCAATTAGAATTTTTTTAATCATTTGCTGCGATTTATTTTGGGCAGATTATTTATAGCTGGCGGGTCTTTGTTCCAGCTCTGCCCGTACCGCCTCAACCTGATTGGGTTGAGAAATAACCCCATCTTGAATTGCAGATTCCAATTGTATTGTATCGGTCGCAAAGCGGTCAGCTGGCTGATTATAAAGTTTTTTAATGCCACGAATCGCATCCGGATTACGGCTGGCAATATATTCTGCCGTTTCCCTTGCTTTTGCGAGCGGATCCGCATGGATACTGGTGATAAAGCCATATTCTAACGCTTCGTCACTTTCAAACATCCGCCCCGTATAGGTAAGCTCTTTGACAATATCTTCGCGTGCCACGCGGTTAATCACATGGGTTGTGCCGACATCGGGAACCAGCCCCCATCTTATTTCCATAATCGAAAAGCGGGTTTTGGGGGCGGCATAGCGAATATCAGCGCCCATCATCAACTGAAAACCGCCGCCAAGTGCAACGCCTTGCACCGCACAAATCACTGGCACGGGTGCTTCGCGCCATGTCCAAGCGGATTTTTGAGCTTGATTAGCCACCCCATGGGTGCGTACCGATAAAGGCTTGCGGCTATCTGCTTCAATGCTTGCGCTACCACCTTTGGACATTTGAGAAAAATTTGACATATCCAGCCCCGCGCAAAAGCCCCGCCCTTCGCCCGATAAAATCGCCACCCGCGCATCCGAGGCTTTAAGCTCTTCACCCGCCTCAACCAGCGCCTTAAACATGGCCGGATCAAGCGCGTTCATCTTATCGCCCCGTACCATTGTGATATGCGCAATATGATTTTTAATTTCAAATTTTATCCGTTGGTCAGACATAATTTTCTCCCTCTTCTTTATAGCACATAAGAGTTAATCATAAATTCTACTGCGGAGTCTATCATAGTTTCTAAAAACATCCTGATAAATTTTGTGCTGGTCTGGTTGTGGTTGATAATGTGCTTGCGGTGGTTGCAGCGGTAAATCTTGTTGACGGGCGAAGAGCGCACCAGCATAAGCATTGTCACTGCGGGCGGGAACTTCAATATGTGCGTTCATCATATCCGCCAGCATTTGCCCCCAAAATACCGACTCACCACCACCGCCCAAAATCGTAAAATGATCAAGCGGCATGGCTGTTTTATCACGCATATCACGCACCACATCATAAAGCGCCATGCTAATTCCTTCATAAGCGGCGCGCGCCATATGCGCCAAAGTGCTGGCTTGGGTAAGCCCTGAAAAGCAAGCGCGATAATCAGCATTCCAATGCGGGGCGCGTTCGCCATTAAGATAGGGGTGAAAGCACACACCCTCCGCACCGGCTGGTACGCTTCTGGCTAAGGATTGCATCTCGGGAAAATCCATATCATCTAAAAACACCCGCCGCACCCAATCGAGCGCGCCAGTGCATTGGTTAATTCCGGCGGCGTGATAGTAAAACCCGCTTTCGCAATGCGGATAGCAGGAAACGGGCGGTAAGGGATGCGGGGCATTTATGGTCAGCGCCACAACGCCGGCCGAGGCAAGTTTAAGGCTGGCTTTACCATGCGCCGCCGCCCCGCAGCACAGCCATTCCATACTCGTATCAATCGCGCCCTGCATAATCAGTGCATTTTTATGAATACCAAACCGCTCTGCCATATCCGGCAAAATAGGCTCGACATGATCAAACGGTTTGAGCTGTGGCAGCTGGGATATGCTAATCATTGCTTTTTTCATAAGCACCTGTGACCAGCTTTGATTTTTATAATCGGCGAGCAACGCCCCAACCGCTTCGCTCATATCGCTATTATAATCGCCGCTAAGCTGATGGCGCAGATAGTCTTTAGCGAAATAAATTCGGTGAATTTTGGCGAATAATTCTGCTTCATGTTCGGCAAGCCAGATAAGTTGTGGTAAGCTCCAAGTTGGGTTTGCTATATTCAGGCTTTCCCGAACGGTCAAATCATCCTGCTGCAAATCTATCGCTTGTATTTGGGCGCGCTGGTCGCTCCATAATATGGTGGGTCGTAAGACAGTATTCGCCGCATCTGTGAGCACCATAATATGCGCGCCGCCACTAAAAGAAATCACCGCAAGGTCTAAAAGGGCAGCCGGATGCATTTCGCGTAATTGCGAAAGTCCGGCAAAAAGTGCCATGCACCATTGTTGCGGCGATTGCTCTGCCCATCCGGTTTGCGGATAGTGTGTAGAAAGCGGCTGCTTTATATCGGCAATAATCTCTGCCTGTTTATCAATCAGACAAAGTTTCAAATGGCTTGCCCCTAAATCAACCCCAAGATAAAACATAGTGCTTTATATCAGAATATTTGCTTTGATGCGAAAAATTGGGCATGATATAGTCGCATAAATAGACGGGAGAGAGATATGATCCGCTATCAGATTATTCCGGTAACGGCGTTTCAACAAAACTGTACCATTTTTTGGAATGAAGACACTAAGTACGGCGCGATTAGTGATCCGGGTGGTGATATTGAAGTTATCAAAAAATTTGTTGCAGATGAAAATATCAAACTTGAGAAAATTCTGGTAACGCATGGGCATCTAGATCATGTTGGCATGGTGAAAACAGTTGCCAGCGAATTTGATATTCCGATTATCGGACCGCATGAAGATGACCGATTTCTGATTGAAGAATTGGAAGCCCAAGCCGCAAATTATAATTTTCCCTGTGGTGGTGCCTTTGAGAGCGATCAATGGCTTACGCATGGTGATGTAGTGGAAGCGGCAGGCGCTCAATTTAATGTACTTCACTGCCCTGGTCATACGCCTGGGCATGTGGTGTTCCATCAAAGCGAGGATAAAATTGCGATTGTCGGCGATGTTTTGTTTAAGGGATCAATCGGTCGAACCGATTTTCCGCGCGGCAATTATCAGCAGCTTATTGACAGCATCACCCAAAATCTCTGGCCATTGGGGGAAGATGTGACATTTATTCCAGGCCATGGGCCAACTTCAACCTTTGGCTTTGAACGCAAAACCAACCCCTTTGTTGGCGATAATATGGTGTAGGGGTGAGTTATCATCTCCACCCCGCTTTGGCACGCGATAGCCTGCCAGTCTGCAAACTCGATTTATGCGAAATTCGGTTGATGAATGATGCCCATTATTTATGGGCGCTGGCCATCCCGATGCGCGAGGGTTTGCGCGAATTGCATGAAGTAGAAGAGCACGCCCAGCTATCAGCAGAGCTCACCTTTTGTTCGCGTCGCATTGCTAACGTGGCCAAGGCTGATAAAATGAATGTCGCCGCGCTTGGCAATATGATCCCACAATTACATATTCATATTATCGCCCGTCATAAGACTGATGCCGCCTGGCCACAACCAATATGGGGCGTTGTGCCAATGCAGGCTTATGAAAAAAGCGCGGCCGATACATTAATTCACAACCTAAAAATAAACCTTACCCAAAGAGATTAAACCATGTCACTAAGATCCATTTTATCGCCCTTTATATCACGGCTTTTTTTATCGCCGCGCCTGCTGGCGTTTAAGCGGTTTCGGGCGCGGCTGAAAGAAAAAGGCAATATTGTCAAATTCTTTTTCCAGCTCGATGACCCTTATAGTCATTTGGTGGCGCAAAAGCTATCCGCCTTTCAAGCACAATATGATATTGAGCTGGAGATTTATCTGGTCGCCCCGCCTGCCGATGATGTCGCGCCCGAACGAGATGCATTGGTCGATTTTTCCCGTAAAGATGCGCAAGATATTGCGCCTTTTTATGATTTGGCTTTTACAGATAAGGGGCGGCAACCGGCACAAAAGATTTATCAAAAAGCCCAATCTGCATTAGTGGCTGCATTAGAGACAGCAGAAGATTTACCTACCTCTATTGCAAAAATCAGCACTGCCTATTGGATGGAAGATGCAACCCATCTCGATGCTTATCCACAGGCAAAACCAGACGAGGTTGAAGCGGCGCTTCACACTGGTACGGCCATGCGCGACCAGCTCGGGCATTATCTTGGTGGCATGCTTTATTTTGAAGATGTGTTTTATTGGGGGCTAAGCCGCTTTGCTTATTTGGAAAACCGCTTACAGGCTTTGGGGCTGGCGGCTAAGGATACGCTCTTATGCCCCTTTCCTACGCGCCCTGCCTTTATGTCAAAGCCGGTGCGCCGTCACCTCACGCTTGAGTTTTACCCCTCGCTTCGCAGCCCCTATAGCTATATTGCGATGCCGGAAATTCTCAAATTGTCAGATCAATATCCGCTCACCATTAACTGGCGACCAGTTTTGCCCATGGTGATGCGGGGCTTACCGGTGCCGCCGCGCAAGGGACGCTATATATTAATGGATACGAAGCGGGAGGCAGATCGCATCGGGGTGGATTTTGGCAAGATTAGTGATCCGGTCGGGGAACCAGTACGGCGCGGATTTTCGCTTTACCCTTATGCAAAAGAGCAGGGGCGCGGCGGTGAGTTTCTATATCATTTTTGTAAATTATGCTGGAGCGAAGGTGAAAATATGGGTGAAATTAAGGGCTTAAGAAAAGCGATTGAACGGACGGGCTTGGGGTGGAGCGAAGCCGCCCCCTATCTCGATACACCAGACTGGCAAGAAGAGGTTGAAGCCAATCGCGGCCAGCTTATGGCAGCAGGTATTTGGGGCGTTCCTGGTTTTCGGCTTTTGGATGAAGAGGGTAAAGAGATTTTTGCAAGCTGGGGGCGGGATCGCATCTGGCTACTTTGCCACAAAATTCAACAGGCTTTAGTCGAATAGGGCTTGATTATTTTGTAAGTTGTGACAACATGCGAGCGAATTATATAAGGAGGTGATCTTATGGAAAATGCAATGAAGTTTTATATTAATGGGGTGTGGGTTTCCCCTAGCGATCCAAAACCCTTTGATGTGATTAACCCTGCCAATGAACAGGTTTTGGGGCAGATTAATCTTGGCAATGCGGATGATGTTGATAAGGCAGTGGCAGCGGCAAAAGCTGCTTTCCCGAAATTTGCAAAAACCAGCGTCAAAGAACGGGTGGAGTTGCTGGATGCGATTATCGCCGCTTACGCTGCCCGTAAAGATGATGTGGCGGTTGCCATTTCTGATGAAATGGGCGCGCCTATGTGGCTTTCCACCGCCGCCCAAGCGGCAATGGGGCTGGCGCATTTAAGCAAAGCCAAAGAGGTTTTGGAGGATTTCGAATGGGAGAAAATGGAAGGAAATTACCTCCTGCGACGTGAGCCTATCGGCGTGTGTGGTCTTATCACGCCATGGAACTGGCCGATTAACCAAATCGCTTGTAAGGTTGCGCCGGCGCTTGCGGCGGGTTGTACAATGGTGTTGAAACCTTCTGAAATTGCACCGATGAATGCGATTTTATGGACAGAAATTCTGCATGAAGCAGGGG
Organism: Parvibaculaceae bacterium; assembly: GCA_965199285.1. Taxonomy (GTDB): domain Bacteria; phylum Pseudomonadota; class Alphaproteobacteria; order RS24; family RS24; genus CBDDGJ01. The sequence continues at coordinate 1,234,340 of OZ240687.1, forward strand.
TTCCTGCTGGTGTCTATAATATGATTCAAGGCGATGGCCCAACCGTTGGCGAGGCCATGTCGCAACATGCGGATATTGATATGATGAGCTTTACCGGCTCAACCCGTGCAGGGGTTGCGGTTGCAAAATCTTCTGCCGATACGGTGAAGCGTGTGTCGCAAGAGCTTGGTGGTAAATCACCCAATATTATTCTTGATGATGCGGATTTGGAAGCGGCGGTGACGCGCGGCGTTTCTGGTGTGATGATGAATTCAGGGCAATCCTGCAACGCGCCAACCCGAATGCTAGTGCCGGCTGCAAAACATGATGAGGCGGTTGAAATTGCTAAAAAAGCCGCCGCCGATGTGAAAGTCGGTGACCCGAAAGAAAAAGACACAACCATCGGGCCGGTGGTATCGGAAACCCAATTTAATAAAATTCAGGGGCTGATTGAAACCGCGATTAGCGAAGGCAGTGAACTGGTTTGTGGCGGACCAGGCAAGCCAGATGGCTTAAATGCTGGTTATTATGTGAAGCCGACAATTTTCGCCAATGTCACTAATGATATGACCATTGCGCGCGAAGAAGTGTTTGGGCCGGTTCTGTCTATTCTCAAATATGAAACCGAAGAAGAGGCGATTGAAATTGCCAATGATACGGTTTATGGCCTGTCATCTTATGTCCAATCTGGCAGTGTTGAACATGCGCGCGAAGTGGGCGCGCAAATTCGTGCCGGTAATGTTCATATTAATGGCGCAGGCTCTAATCCGGGCGCACCATTTGGCGGTTACAGACAATCCGGCAATGGTCGCGAATGGGGCGAGCTTGGTTTTGAAGAGTTTCTTGAAACCAAAGCCATGCTCGGTGCTGCCGAATAGACCCAAACAAACTTATGAGAAAGGGCGGCAAATGCCGCCCTTTTTTAACGGTGATATAAATGAAAAAAACCATAAATAATATTGTTCATTATGAGGTGCGCGAGCGGATTTGCACCATCACAATGGATCGCCCTGAAGCGCGCAACGCGCTAAATAAAGCGATGCGCGACGGGTTGACGCAAGCGTTTGAAACTTTTGCCAATGATGATGAAGCGCTGGTCGGTATTTTAACCGCAACCGGTGATAAGGTATTTTGCGCGGGCGGTGATTTGAAAGAAATGTCTGATAATCAGCTTAAAATCCCGCCGCCTGATTTTATTCCCTATTGGAACCGCACCGTGCATAGCGATAAGCCTTTTATTGTGGCGGTAAACGGGTTTGCTTATGCGGGCGGGTTTTTGCTCACCCAACAATGCGATTTATGTATCGCGGCTGATAATGCAGCCTTTGCGATAACCGAAGCCAAGCGCGGGCGCGGCGCGCCATGGGCGGGGCCTTTGCCATGGCTTTTGCCGCCGCGCATTGCGATGGAATTATTGGTGACCGCCGAACCAATCTCGGCGCAGCGCGCTTATGAAGTGGGGCTTGTAAATAAGGTGGTTCCCTTATCTGACTTACAAGAAACAGCGCGCCAATGGGCGTTAAATATTGCCCAAAATGCACCGCTTTCTGTCCGCGCTGGTAAGCGCATGGTCTATGCGGTTGCGAAAAAAGCATGGGATGAAAGCCTACAGATTGGCGAGGATTTATTTGCCTCCGTTTACCATAGTGAAGATGCGCAAGAAGGCCCGTTAGCGTTTAAGGAAAAACGCCCACCGGTTTGGAAAGGTAAATAGCTAGTACTTACTAATTCCGGAAAACGGCGGCGTCGGCGGCGTCATCAGCACCAGCCGTATGACTACGAATTTCATTGCGCCCAACAACCATATGATGCACCTCATCAGGACCATCTGCCAAGCGTAATGTCCTTGTACTCGCATACATGCGCGCCAGTGGTGTGTGCTGCGAAACACCGGTAGCACCATACATTTGGATCGCCTGATCGATAATCTCACAGACCCGCTCCGGCACCAGAGCTTTGACCATATGCACCCAGATGCGCGCTTCGCGATTGCCCAGAACATCCATCGCACGCGCGGCTTTGAGCACCATAAGACGCATTGACTCAATCTCAATCCGCGCGCGGGAGATCACCTCAACATTTTTGCCTAATTGAACAAGCGGCTTGCCAAAGGCTTCGCGGCTGGTTCCACGCTTCAACAAGAGATCAAGCGCTTTTTCGGCTTGCCCAATCGCCCGCATGCAGTGATGAATACGACCAGGGCCAAGCCGCAACTGTGAAATTTCAAACCCACGCCCTTCCCCCAATAGCATATTTTCCTCAGGCACGCGGACATCGGTAAAGCGCAAATGCATATGCCCATGCGGCGCATCCGGATCGCCAAACACATGCATGGGACCAAGAATTTCAATACCAGGGGTATCGGTTGGTACCAAAATTTGTGATTGCTGCTTATTGGCTGGCGCATCGGGGCTGGTTTTGACCATTGTGATCATTATCTTACAACGCGGATCACCGGCACCGGAAATATAATGTTTTTCACCATTTAGAACCCATTGACCATTTTCCAAAACCGCACTCATCGACACATTTTTTGCATCCGATGACGCCATATCTGGCTCTGTCATTGCAAAAGCAGAGCGAATCTCACCATTCAAAAGCGGCTTTAGCCATTGTTCTTTTTGCTCAGGCGTGCCAACCCGCTCCAGCACTTCCATATTCCCCGTATCTGGCGCCGAGCAATTCATCGCCTCAGACGCTAAAGGGTTTTTCCCCAATTCAACCGCTATATAGGCATAATCAAGATTATTTAGACCTTCGCCGGTTTCTGCATCAGGCAGGAAGAAATTCCATAAGCCTTGCTCTTTGGCTTTATTTTTGGCCTCATCAAGCACCTCTAACTGACCAGGAGCGTAGCTCCAAATATCTGTTTTTGCTTCGCCCAGACGGTGAAACTCTTCAGACATTGGATGAACAACCTCCTGAATAAAATTGCGAACGGCATCATAAAGCGGTACGGCATCTTGTGACATCCGTAAATCATTAAGTTCATCATGCGGATTAAAGCCAAAACCTGTATTTGTCATATTTATCTCCCTAGTTTGCGCTCCAGATTAAACATGCCGCTTTTAGAGTCAAGAGAGAGTTGAAAAATTATCAAATTTTGCTTATATTATTAAAAATATAATATGATTTAAGAAAAGAGGTTTTGAATGTCTGATAATTTCTCAAAAAACTATGCACAAAGCGAAGCCGCACAAGCGGTTGATCAGGGTTTGCGCATTTATATGACCAAGGTCTATAATTATATGGGTATTGGTTTATTAATTACGGCGCTAGCTGCCTATGCAGGTGCCGCCAGCGGTATTTATTTGGCGCTTGCCCAAACCCCTTTGATTTGGGTTGTGATGCTTGCCCCATTAGGATTTATTTTCTTTCTCGGCGCGCGGATGCATAAGATGAGTGCCAGTGCAGCACAAACAACGTTCTGGCTATTTGCTGGCGTTATGGGGTTCTCGCTCTCTTATGTGCTGCTGGCTTTTACCGGTGAAAGTGTTGTCACAACATTTCTTGTCACCGCGGTGGCTTTTGGTAGCCTAAGCCTTTATGGTTATACCACCAAGCGGAGCCTTTCTGGGATGGGCTCATTTCTAATGATGGGCGTGGTCGGATTGATCATTGCGAGCATTGTCAATATTTTCCTACAAAACTCAGCCATGCATTTTATCATTAGCGTGATCGGGGTGTTAGTATTTGCAGGCCTTACCGCTTATGATACCCAAAAAATCAAGCAGCTTTACTATTCTGGCGATAGCCGCGAAACCGCCGAAAAGAAAGCGATTTATGGTGCCCTTAATCTATATCTCGACTTTGTAAATATGTTTGTCTTTTTATTGCAATTTTTGGGTAATCGCGAGTAGTTATTTGACGATATAAGGGCGGGTGCGATCAAACAGGCGTAAAACCTGCGCCAAATCATGACCGCGCCGCAAAATCTGCTCAGATGATCCGATAATACGAAAAGCCCCCTGCCTTTTTTGTAAGGCAGGGATTTTTTCGATCCTGTATAGTGGATATTCCTGACTTTTGCGAAAAATCGAGAATATAGCTCGATCAATAGCTGAATCAATCCCATAATCGCGCCACTTACCAGAAGCAACAAAAAGACCATAAACATTCAAAATCAAGCTAAGCTCTGCCCGTGTCCACATCACACATTGCTTTTGCCGCTGCATCTGCTGGCGCTCATGTTCATACGCATTGCCAATAAAAATGACAGATTTTCTGCTCATATCTCATAAATTGCCTGAATGAGAGCGAATTGCAAGCAAAACGTCACAAAATTGCCTTATTCTTGTCGCGCTTATGTCGCAATGTACAGTCATATTAAAATCATTAACGGGGTGATACAGCGTTTCCTCATCCCCTCCCAATAAGCTGTATCATACACGTTTACAGTGCGGCATAGTGTTAAGCAACGCTATGCCGCTTTTGTTTATTGTTCTTCATCATATCACTTGTAGTTTTGCGTCAGCATAGTAATGTACGCTGCAGAAATGATTAGGGCTGTTACATTAAGAAAAGAATTTGCCGGATTTTTAGCCGTGGATAATCTCAATTTTGAAGTCCGCAAAGGCGAAGTATTGGGGTTTTTAGGGCCAAATGGAGCGGGCAAATCCACCACAATGAAAATGTTGACGGGGTTTTTGGAGCCAAGTGCTGGCAAGGTTTTTCTTGGTGATATTGATATGGCGACCGCGCCGCGTGCCGGACAGGAACTACTTGGTTATCTGCCCGAAGGCGCCCCCGCTTGGGGAGATATGACGGCGCGGCAATTTCTCTATTTCATTGCTGCGGTGAGGCGGTTAGCCGATAAGCAAGCCGATATGGCAGTTGCCCGTGTGATCGATATATTGGAACTTACAGCAATTTTAGATCAGCCAATTGATACACTCTCAAAAGGCTATCGTCGGCGGGTTGGACTGGCGCAAGCCATATTGCATGACCCGCCCATTTTAATTATGGATGAACCGACCGATGGGCTGGATCCCAACCAGAAACATCATGTCCGCCGCGCCATTAATAATATGGCGGCAGAAAAAGCGATTATCATCTCAACCCATATTCTTGAAGAGGTTGATGCCTTATGCACCCGCGCGGTGATTATTGATCATGGCAAAATTATTACCGATGGCACACCATCAGATTTGCGCCAGCGGTCGCGTTATCACGGCGCCGTCACATTAACCTTAGCGACGGCAGATGCACAAGCGGCGTATGAACAATTATCTAACCAATATCCCAATATAGAGATAACCAAACGCGGTGAAGAAACCAAATTCGTTATGTTGGTGGAAAATGCCGAATCCGGCAAAAAAACCCTCACTCAAATTGATCAAACCGCGCGGGTAAAGACATGGGACATCCGCAGTATCGGCTTGGAACAAGGGCGGCTTGAAGAAGTGTTTCGCACCCTCACCCGTGATGATAAGGAAGGGCGTAGGGGTTAAATGATATATTTATTTAGCATCATAAAGCGCGAATTTTTGGCTTATTTTGCAAGCCCGCTCGCTTATATTTTCATGATTACGTTTCTTGTGGCAGCTGCCTTGGTGACATTTTATCTCGGCAATTTCTTTGCCGCTGGGCAAGCCGATTTGTCACGGTTTTTTACGTTTTTACCTTGGCTGTATCTGTTTTTCATGCCCGCCATTTCAATGCGGCTTTGGGCGGAAGAATGGCGAAGTGGAACGATTGAGCTTTTATTGACCTTACCGATTCCGCTTTGGGCGATTGTCGGTGGAAAATATCTTGCCGCATGGGGCTTTGCAAGCATAAGTCTTTTGCTTACATTTCCGCTATGGATAACGGTTAGCTATCTCGGCAACCCCGATCACGGCGCGCTTATCGCCGCCTATTGCGGTGGAATTTTACTCGCCGGTGGGTATGTCGCAATCAGCATGTGTATGTCAGCACTGGTACGCAGCCAGATTACCGCATTTGTGCTGGGTGTCTTGCTTTGCTTCTTTTTTACGCTCCCCGGACTGCCGGTTCTTGCTGAGCTTTTGCACGATATAGTTCCCCAAACAGCATTTGAGATTTTATTAGGTTTCAGTCTGCTTACACATTTTAATACAATTTCAGTTGGGGTGATTGATGCACGTGACATCATATTCTTCGCAAGCCTGATATTGGTATTTTTATGGGCAACCATCATCATTATCGATGCCAAAAAAACGGCCGGAAAATAAGAAAGCAGGAGATCAGATGCACAAATCACTATTTTTCCTATCCCGTCCCCTTATTAGCCTGATTTTGCTTTTGGTATTTTTTGTGGCGATAAATAGTTTTGCCAGCCTCAGCCTGCGACACTTAAAAATCGATCTCACAGAACAAAAACTTTTTACCCTAAGCGATGGCAGTAAGACGATATTGCGGTCACTACGTGAACCAGTGCGGTTGAAATTTTATATCTCTCGCCAAGCGGCAAATGATTTTCCACAGATACAGGCACGGGCGCAATATGTCCGCGATATGCTGGAAGAAATGGTGCGGGTTGCCGATGGGATGATCGAATTAGAGATTCATGACCCCCCCGCTTTTTCAGAGCTTGAAGAAGAGATTATCGCGAAAGGATTGGTTGGCCGTAACACCCCGACAAATGATACGATCTATTTTGGGCTGGTTGGCACCAATATTATCAATACGGTTGAAGTGATCCCCTATTTCGCGGCCGAGCGCGAAGCCTATCTTGAATATGATCTGGCGCGCCTGATTGCCAATCTGGATACCCCTAAAAAACCGGTTCTGGGGGTTATGTCAAACCTGCCTCTGGATACCGGAACAGGCGGATTAATGGCGGCGATGCGGGGTCAATCACAACCGTTCTTAATATATCAGGAATTAACCGACCGGTTTAATGTCGAATTTTTGTCACCGCGCACGCAAACCATTCCCTCTTATATTCAATTATTGTTAATCGCCCATCCCCGCCCGTTAAGCGACGAATTACGTTTATCAATAGATCAGTTTGTAATGCAGGGCGGACGGCTGATTATTTTCATCGATCCGCAATCGGAAGTGAGCCTCACCGCCGGAGCAAATGGGCAACCCCTGCCAGGTGCGACCCCGCAATCGAATCTGCCGCAACTTCTCGCCGCATGGGGCGTCAAGATGGATGATGATCTCATCATTGCAGATGCCAAACGGGCGCAAGAGGTTTTTGCCGGACGTGGCCGCCAGAAATTGGTGGATTATATATTATGGCAAGGGCTCATCGCTGAGGATATGAATAGCGAAGACCTCGTTACCGGAAATATTGACCAGCTCAATATTGGCACGGCTGGCTATTTGCAAATTCTCCCGCACGCAACGGCTGAAGTAACCATATTGGCGAGCAGCTCTGATGAAGCGATGCTGCTACCACGTGAACAAGTCTTAAAATCTCCCAGCCCAGAAAAATTACTGGCGGAATTTGAAGCCACCAAGAAGCGTTACCCGATTGCGATCCGACTGCGTGGTAAACTTAATTCTGCTTTTCGAGAAACCGCAACGCACACCAGCACAGATAATGGCAATGTTATTATTGTCAGTGATAGTGACTTTTTTGATGATCGGTTTTGGGTCAGCGAAGAAACATATTTAGGGCAGCGTTTCGGGGTGCCAATTGCGGATAATGCAAAATTTTTATTAAATGCGGCCGAGAATTTGATTGGTGCGGATAATCTTATCGGCTTACGCGGGCGCGAACCAGCCGCACGCCCCTTCACCCATTTTTTAGAGATTCAACGACAGGCAGATCAAAAATATCTAGCCGAACAACAGGCATTGCGCCAACGTGTACAAACAGCCCAAGACGAGCTAAGCCACATTGAAGCGCGCGGTGCCGCACAAGAAGATGTCCAAGACGCCAGCAAAAAATATCGTACCGAATTATTACATGCGCGCCGCGCCTTACGAGCGGTTGAAGATAATCTACGCCGCGATATTGAAGTACTGGAAACTTATTTGCAATGGCTGAATATCGTCACAATGCCGGTTTTGATTATCCTTTTTGCCCTTATCATATCAATCATCCGGCGGCGCAAAAGATTAGCCACACAGCGCGCCGGTGGCTTTAAGGTGGTGAATTCATGAGCGCACAATCTCGAAACGGTTTTCGATTTTTGTTGCTGGCAACCGTGTTGGCTGTAAGCCTCGCGCTTTATGGGTTTTGGCGCGAGGAACAACGCCATCAAACCGCTGAACCGGAAATTCTATTGCCATCACTTACAAAAGCAATACCCAATATTACGCGGGTTGAACTTAACAAATTACGCGGTATGAATAATATTGAACGGGTTTTTCTGGTTCGCCATAAAAGGCAATGGCTGGTTGAAAATCAGTTTCAGTATCCGGCGCAGCAACAACTTGTAAACCAGTTCATTATCCAGCTTGCACAAATCGTAACGCTCGAAAAACGGAGCGAAAGTCCAAAATGGCACCACGCTTTGGGCGTTACGGCGGCGGAAGATTTAGGCCGCGCCATGCGGATAAAACTATTTGATGCGGATGGAAAAGAAATGTTTCATCTGCTTTTGGGGCGACAGGAAGAAAGCGAATTTGAACAAGTTCAGTTCGATAATGGGCTGGCGCCGCAAGCCGATAATTTTTATGTCCGACACGCTGACCAAAATATTGTTTGGCTTGCACGGGGGCGGATTCCACAAAATCTATTTATCGGCGCTTGGGTATCGCAAACCTTGCCAGAGATTAGACGTGAGCAGATTGCCGGTTTTTCGATGAATGGCAAACCTGCCCGCTTTGCCCACAGTGTCGAGCGCACCGCATGGCTTGAAATTTATAACCAAACCCGATTTCAGGAGGTTTCACGAGCGGCCATAGAAGGGGTTAGCCCCCGCAATTTTGATATCCATCTCAAAAATGGCTTAACCATACGAATCCATAATTATGGTATGGTTAATTATCTGGTGACGGGCTTTTCATTTTTGCTGAGCGATGATGCGGATGAGATGACCCGTCTGCAAGCCGACCTATTGCGGCAACGCTATGATGGCTGGCTCTATCGGTTTCCGGTTGAGGCGGCAGCCGCCTTTTTACCAAATATAAAGTAAAATTTCTTGCGCCTTACTGATTTTCTGCTATCCTTTACACTCATGATTGAGGGAGATTATCATGGCAGATTTTTATAAGGATATTGTCATTGTTGGTGCTGGCATAAGCGGGCTTTGTGCGGCAGTGCATTTTAAGAAAAACCTACCGCAAAAAGACGCGATTATTCTGGAAGGGCGCGATAGTTTTGGCGGCACATGGGATTTATTTCGCTATCCAGGTATCCGCTCAGACAGCGATATGGCGACGCTTGGTTTTAAGTTCAAACCATGGCGCAAAAGCTCGTTTCTGGCCGATGGCCCTTCGATTATGGAATATTTGCGCGAGACCATAGAAGAATATGATTTGCAATCGCTGATTAAATGTAAGCAGCACGTTAATGCGGCGGATTGGAACCCGCAAACAGGGCGCTGGACGCTGAATGTGAAAAATAAAGATAGCGGCAAGACAGACCATTATCATGCGCGCTTTGTTTATATGTGCGGCGGCTATTATTCTTATGATAATCCGCATCGTCCTTCATTTGCGGGCGAGGCAGATTTTGCTGGCACGATCATTCATCCGCAGCTTTGGGATGAAAAGCTGGATTATAAAGATAAGCGCGTGGTGGTGATTGGCTCTGGCGCAACTGCCGCGACTCTTGTCCCAGCAATGGCGCATGAAGCGGCGCATGTCACCATGTTACAACGCTCCCCTACCTATTATGCAAAAGTACCGGATAAAGATATGTTTGCGGCACTGGCACAAAAATTATTCCCGGCTCGTATGGCGTTTAGGATTGTCCGCATGCGCAATATTTTCCGGCAATATGTGCTTTATCGCTATTGCCGCAATAATCCCGAAAAAGCAAAAGAACGCTTGCTTGATGAGGTTCGCGAAGATTTACCAAATTTCGATGTTGGCAAGCATTTCACGCCTTCCTATTATCCGTGGGAGGAACGGCTTTGCGCGCTGCCGGATGGCGATTTGTTCGAGGCGATACGTGAAAATCGCGCTTCCATCGTCACCGACCATATTGAGCATTTTGATGCGGAAGGGATTAAATTAAAATCAGGGCAGCATTTGCCTGCCGATATTATCATCACCGCAACAGGCTTAAATTTGCAAAATTTTGGCGGCGTGAAACTCTCCAAACAAGGCAAGGAAATTAATCCGGCAGATGCGACAACCTATCGTTCGATGATGTATAGTGGCATTCCCAATTTCGCAAATTGCTTTGGCTATATTAATGCGTCTTGGACATTAAAGTCGGATATTACGGCCGAATATATTTGTCGCTTGCTCGCATTTATGGATAAGAAACATTATGACATTGTCGAGCCGCATATTGCTGAGGCGCATAAAACGTCCGAGTCATTTTTGATGGATTGGAGCTCTGGCTATATTGCGCGGGCGCAAGATACGCTGCCGCGGCAAGGCACGCAAGACCCATGGCGCAATAATCAGCATTATCTCTATGACCGGTTTATTCTTGGCAGAAAATCCGTTGATGACGGGCATTTGCATTTTGCCACTGCTGATGAGAGCGATACAGCACAAGTCGCTGCTGAGTAAAAGAATATCCTCAAACAAAAAAGAGCGCGCCTCTTCAATTCATGATTTATCGACGGATTTACCCTATGTAATACGAATAATCATGCCGTACGGTACGAAAGAAGAGACGCGCCTCCCTTTCCTCATGAGCACACCAGTCATTATCGTGCGGCTGATATGACTCCACGTCGGCTATCAAAACGTGTTTATAATGAGGAAAGAATCAAAAAAAACAGACTATAATCGATTCATGTACAAGCACCCTTTCATTCATTTCTAGCATCTCACCCTATCCCCGCTTTTTAGAGAGGGATGAGATTTTGATACCGGGGTGTTAAGAAATCAAACAAGATTGACCGCGACATTTTTACCGCAAGCGGCTATTATATTGCGTCGCCACCCCGGCTTGATCCGAGACAGCAACAGTTTTACGGCAGTTGCATACCGTCTTGTTTGAGGTTCTTAACGCCCCACCCGCAATTATATCGCGAGCAGAGTTTACACTATCTTATTTCACATATAATGCAAGCGGGATTCTCAAAAACTAATATTCATGAGTGAATAGTATCTATTCCAATATGCTTTTATATTTATCCGAAAACACATCACGACCGATGATATAGCGCATAATTTCCGAACTACCAGCATAAATGCGGCTGATGCGTGAGCCGGTGAAAATGCTGGAAATTTCATATTCTTCCATATAACCCGCGCCGCCATGCAACTGCACGCCAAGGTCAGCCATTTTCCATTCCATCTCACTGCCCAGCATTTTCGCTTTCGCAGCCATATTGGCGGTAAGACGACCTTCATTATGTTCGCTTACACAATAATCAATATAGACCCGCAGCATATCAAGCTCGCCATCCATTTCCGCCATCCGGAATTGAGTATTTTGTTGCTCGCTTAACGATTTGCCAAACACTTGCCGCTCCATCACAAAATCGCGGGTGACATCAAAGGCGCGCCGCCCAACCCCCAAATAGCCACAAGCACCGATAAGCCGCTCTTCGGCCAAACCTTCCATCAAATAATAAAAGCCTTTGCCCGCTTCGCCCAATACATTTTCTTTTGGCACTTTGACATTATCAAAAAACAGCTCCGCCGTATCTTGCGCGTGCAGGCCGATTTTTTTGAGATTGCGCCCACGCTCAAACCCCTCCATCCCGCGTTCGACAATCAGCAAAACCATAGAATGTTTATTGTCGTCACCATCCAGCTTTGCCGCGACAATCACCAGATCGGCATTAATGCCATTTGAAATATAGGTTTTAGAGCCATTTAATAAAAAATAATCGCCCATATCTTTCGCGGTCGAACGCATAGAGGCAAGATCACTACCCGCGCCGGGTTCGGTCATCGCCACCGCCAGAATATGCTCACCGCTTACGCATTTTGGCAAAAACCGCTCGCGCTGCTCTTCGGTTCCGAAGCGTTGAAAATAAGGCCCCACCAAACGGCTATGCAGCGTATTATACCATTCAGCGCAGCCTGCACGGGCGGTTTCTTCGATGATGATTTGCTCATAGCGAAAATCAGTTTCGCCCGTACCGCCATATTTTTCATCCGGCCAAATCATCAACATGCCCATCTCTCCAGCTTTGCGAAACGCATCGCGTGAGACAATCCCCTCCTCGCGCCATTGCGGCATATGCGGCTTAATCTCACTTTCCAAAAACCGGCGATAGGATTCACGAAATAATATCTGTTCCTCGGTAAAATCTCTCATAAATAATCTCCCTAAATTGTTTCATGTCTCTAGCATATTCGCCTTTTAAGGTGAAGCGATAAGGTGAAGATGGAGGGCTTGCGTGGTAAAATAACAATCGCTAAACTATATGGAATTGGAGGGTTTACCTTTTCATGCAAAGTTTTACACCTGCACATATTGAATTTCCTGCCGCGACAAAGGCTTTGCGGCAACAAGTCCGCGAATTGGTTGCCGCGCACGCACCGCGATGGACAATCCGCGAGCGGGTGAATTGCTGGACAAATTTTGACATTGAATTTTCGCGTGCTTTGGGGGCAGCCGGTTTGATCGGGATGATTTGGCCACGCCAATATGGCGGGCATGAGCGCAGTCTATTGGAACGCTATGTCGTGCAGGAAGAATTATTAGCTGCCGGTGCGCCGATTGGCGCGCATTGGGTTGCTGACCGGCAAAGTGGTACGCTTTTATTACGCTATGGCACTGCTGCGATGAAAGAGCATTGGTTGCCACGGATGGCAGCAGGAGAAGCATTTGCCTGCATTGGTTTGAGCGAACCCAATGCCGGCAGCGACCTTGCCAGCGTCCGTACTTCAGCTAAGCGCGATGGTGATGAATGGGTAATTAATGGCCAGAAAATATGGACAACGGGCGCCCAGATTGCCCATTTCATGATTGCACTTATCCGCACCGAAGCAGGCTCTGAGCGTCATCAAGGCCTATCGCAATTCGTTATTCCGCTTGCTACGGCTGGCATTACCCTAAAGCCGATTGAAGATTTATCTGGCGGGCATGATTTTAATGAAGTCTTTTTTGATAATGTACGATTGCCGCATGACGCTCTGTTAGGAAAAGAAGGTAATGGCTGGCCACAAGTCACCGCCGAGCTTACATTAGAGCGGGCGGGGCCAGAGCGTTATCTTTCCAGCTATCCGCTATTGGCGGCATTTCTAGCCGAAGCAGCGCGGGAACCACATCTGCAACCCTTAGCCGGATCGCTTATCGCCCAATTATGGACATTACGACAAATGTCACTATCTGTGATAGCGCGGCTGGAAAAAGGCGAAGATGCCAATCTCGAAGCAACCATGGTGAAAGATTTGGGCAACACATTCGAGCAAGATATTCCGACCCTTATACAGGCCGCGCTCGATGTATCATTTACCCGCGAAACGCCACTATCTGAAATGCTAGAATTTTTATTGCAGTTAGCACCGTCATTTTCGCTGCGCGGTGGCACGCGGGAAGTCTTACGCGGCATTATCGCGCGCGGGTTGGGATTGCGATGACCGATCATTTATTGACAGATATGGCAGAAAAATTATTCGCGCAAAATCCTACCTGGGACGATATTACCGCGGCCGGATTGGAAACGCTGCTCATGAGCGAAGCACAAGGCGGGTTTGGGGGCAGTTGGCAAGATGCCTATCATATCTTTCGGCTCGCCGGCAATCATGCGCTGGCACACCCTTTACCAGAAACGATTTTAGCACATTATCTTATCCAAGATCTTATGGCTCAGAATCTTACTGGCAAAAAAATCGGCATTGCCGCGCAGGTAGGCGGGATATGCGAACAGCAAAAATTCACTGGTAAATTATCGCATGTGAGCTGGGGGCGAGAGCTAGATTATGTCATCGCTCCACTTGATGACCAACTTCTGCTGCTGGATTGTAAAATGGCAGAGAGAGATGAGACGCAGAATTTTTTATCCCAAGCCACCGATGATTTGAACTTCACCACTGCACCGGTTGAGATATTAGTAGGCGCGCATGATGTCATGGCATTAGCCGCAATGATGCGGGCAGCACAAATGGCAGGCGCGATGGATAAGGCTTTGGCGATTGCGGTAAATTACGTCAATGAGCGCGACCAGTTTGGCAAGAAAATTGGCAAATTTCAGGCGGTGCAGCAGAATCTGGCCGTATGCGCTTTGGAGGCAGCGGCCGCAAATGCCGCAAGCCTGGCCGCCTGCATAGCCGCCACGCGCGGCGATTATCGCTTTGAGGCGGCAGCCGCGAAACTAAGGTGTAATATCGCAACCAGCGAAGTCACGAAAATCAGCCATCAGGTGCATGGCGCAATTGGCTTTACGGCTGAATATCATCTTCACCCCTACACCAAGCGCTTATGGATGTGGCGTTCAGAATTTGGCAATGATAATTATTGGGCGCGTGAACTCGGCAGAATTGCCAGCGCTCATATTGTCACAAGCGATGAGGGAGAGGCAGATTTCTGGCATTTTATGATTGCGCGGCATAATTCATAATATTCATAAAACTGTTACAAAATAGGGGTATGTAATAAGCTCTTAGAGAAATATATGACCAAGACAATATTGTTTTTATGTACGGGGAATAGTTGCCGCTCGATTTTGGCAGAAGCCTATATGAACCATGCTGCGAAAGGCGGATGGCAAGCCTATAGTGCGGGCAGTCAACCGACAGGATATGTGCATCCGCAAGCTCTTACAACATTAGCCAATAATCATATTGAAATAGAAGCACCGGCTTCAAAAAGCTGGGATATATTTGCCGCCGCTAACGCGCCAGCCTTTGAGCTTATCGTGACGGTTTGTGATAATGCGGCGGGTGAAACCTGCCCGATTTGGCTCGGACACCCCGCCACTACACATTGGCCATTTCCTGACCCTGCCGCCTTTAAGGGCGATAGCTGCGAAACACACGCCTATTTTCAGACTGTTTTCGAGATGATAAAAAAGCGTATTGACCAGTTTCTAATGGAAAGCGGATGAACGTATCGCAAAAAATACTTGCCGAATTTACCGGCACTTTATTGCTTGTCGCAACCGTAGTGGGCTCTGGCATTATGAGTATCCAAATGGCAGGCGGCAATATGGCGCTCGCGCTGATTGGCAATACGCTCGCAACCGGCGCAATCCTTTATGTGTTAATTAGCATTTTCGGGCAGATTTCAGGAGCGCATTTCAACCCTGCCGTTAGCATGGTATTTTTCTTACGAAACGAACTTTCACTACCGCTTTTATTAGGGTTCATAGGTGCGCAAATGAGTGGCGGATTTACCGGCACGTTAATCGCACATGCCATGTTCGAACAAGAGCTTATTCAATACAGCACCCATATCCGCACCGGTGGCGCTCAATGGCTGGCAGAAATAATCGCCTGCTTCGGACTTGTGACGACAATTTTATTAGGTGTTCGCTACGCCACCACTTCGGTTCCCATGCTGGTGGCACTTTTTATAACCGCCGGCTATTGGTTTACAGCCTCAACCAGCTTTGCCAATCCAGCCGTAACTTTTGCGCGTGGATTTACAGACAGTTTTTCTGGAATAGCACCAGAAAATATTATCGGTTTCATGATTGCGCAGCTCATCGGGGCGGCTTTGGCATGGCGGTTTTGTAAATTATTCAACGCCTAAAAAAGCGTCATAAAACTTTCATAAAACTGTAACCTATCTGTCACCAAACCGCCATAGAAGCGGCAAAATAAGAAACATAAAGCATGTGTTTCGGATATGTTTTATAGGAGCTTTCATGACGGCACGACGACGCTTATTTACTGTAAAACCCTCTCTGCCTTTTCTTCTTCCCCATAAGATTACATCACCAAGCGCACTTGTCCATAAGGGAGATTTATCGGTTCATATTGCGGAAAGTTTGAAAGAGATAAAAGCGGCGCAGGCTTTGCGCTATCACATATTTTATCAAAACATGTCGGCAAAACCGCATCTTATTCAAAAACTGGCGCGGCGTGATTTTGATCGCTATGACCGTCATTGCATACACCTTATTTTAACAACCAATGAGCCTGACCCCAGCCTGCCATACGCATGTCATTTGCCGGATGGTCGTGCCGTGATCGGGTGTTATCGTCTATTTCATAAACAGGTTTCTAAAAAATCAGTTTCCTTTTACAGCGCCCATGAATTTGACCTTACCCCCTTATTGGAAAAACAAGAACAGGGATTAAATATTATAGAACTTGGACGCTCATGCGTTGCACCCGCCTATCGGACAAAAAAATCGATTGACCTTTTATGGAAAGGTTTGGGCGAGATTGTTGCCGCCCATAAAATTGATGCGCTTATGGGATGCGCGAGTTTTGAAGGGCGCAACCCCGCCGCCTATGCCCAAGCGCTTAGCTATCTAAACGCCTATTGTCTGGCGCCAGAAGATTGGCGGGTTAAAGCACGGGCGCGAGATTATCAATCAATGGCGCTTTTACCAGAAGCCGAAATTGATCGCAAAGCCGCATTAAAACAAATGCCCCCCTTATTGAAAGGCTATTTAAGATGCGGCTGCATGGTCGGTGATGGGGCGGTGATTGACAAACAATTCGGTACGATTGACGTGCATATACTGATGCTGATGACAATGCTGGATGGAAAATATAAAGCAAAATTTGCGAAAGATAATATTCAATAGAAAAAGGATAATCGATAATGAAACATAATGCGCCCGCTTCCGATCCATCATCACCCGATCATTATCGCAGCATATTTTTATCCGACATTCATCTTGGCACAAAAAATTGCCAAGCAGAAATATTGCTCGATTTCCTAAAACATAATGAATGCGATTATTTATATTTGGTTGGCGATATTGTCGATGGCTGGCAGTTAAAACAAAACTGGTATTGGCCGCAACCCCATAATGATGTTGTTCAGAAAATTTTGCGAAAAAGCCGCAAAGGGACAAAAGTCATTTTTATACCAGGTAATCATGATGAAGCCTTTCGTGATTATACAGGCACGCATTTTGGCGGGATTAAGGTTAAAAAAACAGCTATCCATAAGGGCGCAGATGGCAAAAAATATCTTGTCTTGCATGGTGATGAATTTGATAATGTTATGCTCTATGCCCGTTGGCTGGCTTTTCTTGGTGATTTTTCTTATGACAAAGTGATCCGGCTTAATTCTATTGTTAATTTTTTCCGCCGCAAATTAGGGCTGCATTATTGGTCACTATCGGCCTATTTGAAATTAAAGGTGAAAAACGCGGTTCAATTTATCAGCACATTTGAAGAAACCGTCGCCCGCGAGGCACGCAAAAATAAGGTCGATGGGGTGATTTGTGGCCATATTCACCACGCCGAAATGCGCGACATTGATGGCATTCACTATAAAAATGATGGCGATTGGGTCGAAAGCTGCACAGCTTTGGTCGAACATGAGGATGGGCGTTGGGAAATTCTGCCTTGGGCTGATATTATGAGCGAAAGAAGCAAAACGGATACAGCGAAACATCAAGAAAAGATAAATCAGGCTATTCATAAGGCCGCCGCAGAATGAAGCGTATCTTAATTGCCACTGATGCGTGGTCACCACAAACCAATGGGGTGGTACGCACCTTACAAACCACCATTAAAACGCTGGAAGCACAAGGCCATATTATACAGGTGATTTCACCTGATTTATTTTTCTCGCTGCCCTGCCCTTTTTATCCTGAAATTCGCTTAGGCTTTCCGCCTCCAGGCAGGCTTCATAAAATTGTTCAAGACTTTACCCCTGATGCCATTCATATCTCGACCGAAGGCCCAATTGGTTGGATGATGCGGCATTATTGCCGCAAACATAACATAAATTTTAGCACCAGCTATCACACTAAATTTCCGGAATATGTTTCGGCGCGCTTTCCCGTGCCGCTTTCATGGGGCTATCGCATTGTGCAGCGTTTCCACAAAGCCGCAACCCATACATTTGTCGCGACAGGCTCATTGATGGATGATTTGCACGCGCGCGGGTTCGAAAATTTGCGGCTTTGGTCACGCGGGGTTGATTTAGATTTATTTTCGCCCAAAGGCAAAAAAGCCGTCTCGCTACCGCAACCGGTGATGCTTTATATTGGCAGGGTCGCGGTTGAAAAAAATATTGAAGCCTTTCTTGAGCTGGATTTACCCGGCAGTAAATTAATTGTCGGGGATGGTCCGGCACGGGCGGGGCTGGAAGAAAAATATCCCGATGCCTATTTTGTCGGCGCAAAATATGGCGAAGAACTTGCCGCCTATTATCGTTCTGGTGATATTTTTGTGTTTCCTAGCAAAAGCGATACATTTGGGCTTGTGATGCTTGAAGCTATGGCAAGCGGTCTTACCGTTGCCGCCTATCCGGTAACCGGACCGATTGATGTGATCGGTAAGGGCGGCGCGATGCATGAAGATTTAGCTGTAGCGATTGAAGACGCGCTTCACATTCCCAAATCGCAGGCAATCAAAACTGCAAAACAATATTCATGGCAAGCCTGTACGAAACAATTTTTGGATAATCTCGTCCCGCTATAAGACTTTAATCATCATCGCGGCGCAGATGTGCGGCGATGCGCTGGCGGGCTTGCGGCGAAAGTTCGGTTGCCAAATCTATAAATATCGCATGGAAATGCTGGTTAATCTGTGCTGCACCGGCTTGCGAACGCTCGAAAATATCAACCAAGCGATCACTATCGGCCGCCATTTTTAAGGCATCTTGCGCTTCATGATGCGTATCACGCACCACCCGAAAGCCCTGTTCAAGAGCCGGGCGATGCTTGGCAAATATGGCGCGGGTGACTTGTTTATCCGCCTCACTCATCGCACGGGTCAAGCGCTCTTCGGCGCTAGCAAACCGTTCCTCAACCCAATTTGCATCGGAAAATTTATGCAAATGATAGCGCGCATAGCCAAAGCCAGATAGGGCGATAATGTTAAGACCTAATGAAATGGCAAAAAGACCATAAATAATTTTTTGACGGTTCATGCGTAAATCTCCTTTTTATAAATTTATCATCTTATAAATTTCCAAGCGCGAGGGCGGCAATTTCAATAGGTTGAAAAACCGGCGAAAAAACCAATTCAGCCAGCCAAGGCGCAGAGAAAAAACTAATCATCAAACCAGCCGCCACCGCCCCACTTAGCGTATAGCGCAAAAACCCGCCCTGCTGATGGTCGGGATGATGATTATCTGGCGCGGCAGAAAAATGCTCACGCATTTGGGTTTCCAATCGGGCTTGAAACGCCTTTGTCATAAGCGGTTGTGCGTCTTGTAAATGCTCATCAAGGGCGGCTTCACGGCTTAACATGGCTTGCGCGATATGGGGGTTTTCAGTGATGAAATTTTGCATGAGGCCGCGCTTATCGCTTGGCCAATCATCCGCCTTTGCGCCATAGCTTGTTATAATCATTTCAAATTCATGTTTTTCCATTTTATGTCCTATATTGATATTAGATTTTGTCTTTCATGCGATAAAGCCTGATGCAGCTTTTGCCGTGCGCGGCGCAATGTGCTTTCAAAAGCTGATAGGCTCATATCGAGCATTGCCGCCGCATCATATTGCTTCATATTGTCAAAATAAATCAGTTCAATCGCTTGTGCTTGTTGCGTATTTAACTGGCTGATGGCTTCGCGGATAAGCCGATATTCATCGATTTTTGCGCGATGGGCAAAGCCATCATCCGCCTCATCTGCCAAATCATAAGCGGCATCAATATCGGTTTGCGGGCGGCGTTTACGCAAAATATCAATGCAGCGATTATAGGCGACCCGATAAAGCCAGCTTGTCACTTTTGCATTGCCGCTTTGCCAATGTCCGGCATGTCGCCAAATATTGGCAAACACATCTTGCGCCGCCTCTTCAGCTTCCGCCATATTGCCGAGCTTTGACAGGCAGATTTTCAAAACATAATCACCATGCCGAGCAATGAATAAACGTCCCGCGTCAACATCTTTTTGCCGAATAAGCTGCAATAGCGCTTCATCGCTTAATGGTTGATTTTCTGGCACGGCTTTGTGTCTGGCTTTGCTGTTTTGTCCCTGTATCATAACCATTAAACGCGGATGGTCTAAAAATCCGTC
This sequence comes from Parvibaculaceae bacterium, assembly GCA_965199285.1. Classification (GTDB taxonomy): domain Bacteria; phylum Pseudomonadota; class Alphaproteobacteria; order RS24; family RS24; genus CBDDGJ01. Next base: position 1,254,420 of record OZ240687.1, read on the forward strand.
ACAGCATCTAAATTATTTTAGCTGCGCTAGCCAGCTGGCAATCGCTTTACCAATGTCATCCGGTGAATCTTCTTGGATAAAATGCGTACCTTTCACGCTCACTTCCTGCTGATTTTTCCAGCTGCGACAAAACGCCCTTTGCGCGCCCGTGAGAATAGAACCTGGTTCAGCATTAATGAACAGTTTAGGCAGATTATTTTCAGCCATATAGGCAGCATAATCGGCAACAAGCGCGACAATATGCTCCGGCTCACCGGCAATCGGAATTTGTCGCGGCCAACTTAATGTTGGGCGGCGATCTTCACCCGCCGCCAAAAACGGAGCGCGATATATTTCCATTTCCGCATCCGTAAGCCCGCGCATTACCGAACCCGGTAACACACGCTCGACAAAAATATTTTTCTCCAAAACCAATTCTTCCCCCGCCGGAGACCGAAAGGCCTGAAAAATATTGCGCGCCCCTTCTGGCCAATCATCCCAACTAGCGACAGGGCGCACAATCGCTTCCATATAGCTAATGCCGGCAACCCTATCGCGATGACGATTGGCATAATCAAAGCCAAGCGCGCTGCCCCAATCATGAATGACCAGAATAATATTTTCACGAATATTAAGCGCCTCTAACGCGGCTTCAAAATAGCGGCTATGGGTCGCAAAACTATAGGGCATTGCATCATCATGCGTGTCCAGCTTATCGCTGTCACCCATGCCGATAAGGTCGAGCGCAATGCAACGTCCATAATCCTGCACATGCGGCATAATATTGCGCCATAAATAAGATGAGGTAGGATTACCATGCTGAAACACAATTGGTTGCCCGGCTGGATCACCCATTTCCACATAGCTCATGGTTTTGCCTAAAACCTCAATCATCTTTTTGGGATGAGGCCTATCATTTATCGTCATGTCATTTATTGTCATAATCCCTCTCTTTCTTAAAATGAATGATGAAGCTAAGAGAAATATTATCTTTGTGCAAGTAAGTATTCAATCGCGGCCAATGAAGAAGGCCCAGCGCAAACGCTAAGCGGCGCGGGCAAATAAAGTGCGGGAATATGTGCAATGGCGGGATGGTTAAGCGCATCCTGCCCCCTCCCTGATTGATTAGAGGCTGAAGTGTTTGGTGTGTCATGCGGGCGGTCAAGCAGCAGATAATCTGGTTCAGCTGCGATTACTTGCTCTAAAGATAAGGGTGCGAGAAACGTAACCTTAGCGATATTTTCAAAGCCTGCACGGGTGATAATATCATCGAGCAAATGCCCTTCACCTGCCGCCAAGCCGCGTCGCTGATAGGCAATGAGGCGCGGGCGCTGTTCAGCCATCGTAATAATGTTTTCATAATCGGCTAATTTTTGCGTAAATGAGGAAATCCATAACCGCGCTTGCGCCTCGCGGCCAATCGCTTTGCCTAAGGCTAAGGCTTCGGCGGTCACATTGGCAAGGCTTTGCGCCGCTCCAATGCTAATCGATTTTTTACCCAATCGTTCAATCATCGCCCGTTTAGGGGCGGCACTATAAGGGCTTATAATCACAATATCGGCGGTGCTATGCGCCAAATCTTCCAGCCTGCCAGAATGGGCGGGGTAAGATTTAGCCGCTTGCGCATGTGGCGATATCGCTTCATCATGCGACAGTGCCGCCACCGCTTCGATTTGTTCTGGCGCGGCAATGCTAAGAAGAAGCCCATCCGCACACATATTAAGACTAATAATGCGCGGCAATTCCGCCGCCATCAGCATTTGCCCGCCCGCCATGAGCAGCAGCAAAGGGAGAAAAATAAACGCTTTCATTTCATCCTAATAGCATATATGCAACAATTTATGAAAGCGGGACATTTATACGCATTTACGTTTATCGGTTTGGTTTTGCTCAGCATGGGCGCTCTATTTGCCGGAACCATCCCCTTGTCACCTGTGCAATTATGGCGCGCCGACCCGCTTGCCAGCTTGATCATATATGAATTGCGATTGCCGCGCATATTGCTTGCCTTACTGATTGGTTGGGCGCTGGGGTTGAGCGGCGCGGCGATTCAGGGCTTGCTTAAAAACCCATTGGCGGAACCAATGGTATTGGGCGCGGGCAATATGGCAGCGCTTGGCGCGGTGCTGATGATTTATATTGGCCTTACCGCCGCCCAAAGCTGGGCGGTGCCGATTGCCGCCAGCATGGGCGCATTATTATCAGTGGTGCTGTTATTTTTGCTCACCAGAAAAGATACACATGTCACGCGGCTTATTTTGGCGGGCTTTGCGATTAGTGCTTTGGGCGGGGCGGGCATATCGCTGGCGCTTAACCTATCGCCCAATCCCTTTGCGGCTTTGGAGATTGCCTTTTGGCTGCTTGGTTCGCTTGAAAATAGGGGCTTTGACTATCTATATCTCGTTCTGCCTTTAATCGGCAGTGGCAGCGCCCTTATTTTATGGCGGCGGCGCGATTTGGATAGGCTGACATTGGGGGAAGAGACCGCCCGCTCTTTAGGAATTAATATCATCGCTTTACGTTGGCGGATTGCCTTTGGTTTGGCATTATCTATTGGCGGGGTGGTGGCGGTTGCCGGCGTGATTGGCTTTGTCGGGCTGGTTGTACCGCATCTGGTACGGCAACTGCGCGGCCATATGCCATCGCATAGTCTCATCATGTCGGGGCTTATCGGCGCGGCGCTGGTTCTTACTGCCGATAGCTTCATCCGCGCTTTCCCATTTGGTGGTGAGTTGAAACTTGGGGTGGTGACGGCGCTTATTGGGGTTCCCTTTTTCCTGTATATTTTATTGCGTCATAAATCATTTACATATTCCGTCTAATTTTTTATAAATAAGCTAATGGGTGCTTTCACCTGCGACATGAAACTTCATATCGCACGCAAGAAAGAGCATAGGGAATATGGTGCGAATCCATAACTGTACCCGCAACTGTAAGCCGCAATCAAATGCGGTAAGTCAGGATACCTGCCCATTGGTCGCATCCGATCATGCGGGAAAACATGAAACGAGCGGTACATCCGTAAGCGGCATAAATGAAACTATGTAACACGCTTTACGGAGGTATCTATGCGTCACAATTTTTTATGTTTTATCTCATCTTTTATTTTTTCACTTTTGATTTTCGTACTGGCGCTTGGGCTTGTTCAGGCAAGCGCGCAAGAAAAAGAGCTTGATGAAATTGTCATTTCTGCAACCGGCATTCCCACCCCTGCCAGCCATATTGGCAGCGCGGTCAGCGTGATAACAGCAGCGGAGATTCGCAATAGCCAGAAACAATATCTGCCCGATATTTTAGCCGATATAGGCGCGATAAATATCAGCCAAAACGGTGGCGCAGGGCAACAATCAAATCTATTTTTGCGTGGCATGAGTTCTGACAGCGTCGCGATTATTCTCGATGGGGTTCCCTTAAACAGCACCACCGCGCCGACCCAAACCGTGAACTGGGAACATTTAAGCGTGGGCGGGATTGAGCGGGTTGAAATATTGCGCGGCGCGCATAGCGTGCTTTATGGCAGCAATGCGATTGGCGGCACGATTATCATCCAAACCGCGCTTGCGCCAGAACAGCTTTATCTCAACGCGCAAGCTGGCAGCCATAATACAAAACAAATATCCGCAGGCTATAACGATGAAATAAGCAAATTTGCCTATGCGATAAATGCCAGCCATTTTAACACAGGCGGTATAAGCGCGGCGCGCGGCGCGAATTTTGAAGCCGATGGCAATCGCCACAATCAACTCTCAACCCGTTTGGCGTTTGAAGCCAACCAACAATTATCTTTTAATCTGTCGAGCTTCATCATCAATAGCGACACAAAATATGATGCTGGTGCGGGGCGCGATAGCGCGGTGAGCAAACAAGATTATGAACAACGCATCACCCGTGCGGCAGCGCGCTATCACCAAAATGCCATCGCGCATGAGCTGTCCTTTTATGAACTTACCGAAGAGCGTACCGAAATAAGCCGCTTTGGTCCGTTTTTTGTTGGCGGACAAAGAATAGGCGGGGATTATAAAGCTGTTTTAGCGATAGATGAGAAGAACAAATTATTATTCGGCTTGGGACATCAGCAAGATGAATATGATGATCGGCATAATAGCTTTGGCGGGCGGCTGTCGCAAATCCGGCAAACCCATAGCTATTTATTATGGCAAGGCGCGGCGGAAAATATATTTTACACGCTGGCGGCGCGTTATGATGATCATCAATTTTTTGATGGTCACAATAGCTATCGTGCATCCTTACGTCTGCCTTTAATGGATGCGCTTGATGTAAGAATGAGTCATGGCACGGGCTATCGCGCGCCATCGCAAGATGAGTTATTTGGCTTTGGCGGTGATAAAAACTTCCAACCCGAAGAGAGCCGCAATAGCGATATTGGGCTGATTTGGCACCCCCGTGAAACCATGCGCTGGGAAATCGGGCTATTTGATATTCAGGTTAAAAATCTGATTAGCTATAATCTTTCGACTTTTGCTTATGAGCAAATTGGCAAAAGTGACGCGCAAGGGCTGGAGCTGATGGGGGAATGGCAGCTAGATGATTTGCGGCTGGGCGGCAATTATACCAATTTGCGGGCAAATGAAGATAATATGCGCGCGCCGCGTCGCCCGCGTCATCAGCTTTCCCTTTTTCTCGAAGCCGATTATAGCCCGCGCCTAAGCTGGCGGATGGCGGCACGCATGGTGCGCGATGTTATCTCGATAAACCAACAAGCGCTGGATAATTATGCGGTGCTGGATATGAGCGCCGTCTATCGGCTGGATGAGCGTATCGCCATCACCGCGCGGGTTGATAATCTAACGGATGAAGATTATCAAACCGCCGCCGGCTATAATAGCATTGACCAGAGTTTTTATCTCGGTATAAGGCTGGTATATTAATGTTACAGCTTCGCCAGCTTGATTATGCGATAAACGGAAAATCGCTCTTATCCGATATTCATCTCGATATTAAAGCGGGTCAATTAACGGGTATTATCGGCACCAATGGGGCGGGTAAATCCACTTTGCTAAAATTACTGGCAGGGATTATCCAACCAGAGCGCGGGCAGATTATCTATCGCGACCAAGATATGGGAAAATTCACGCCGTCGCAATGGGCGGAAAAAATATCATGGCTTTCGCAATCGCGTGAAATTCATTGGCCGCTCACCACCGAACAAGTGATTGGGCTCGCCACACTTCATCCAGCTCAACACAAGCACGCGATTAGCGACATCATGGCACGGCTGGAGATGCGCGAACTTACAAACCGCAATGTGCAATATTTATCGGGCGGCGAACGGGCAATGGTTTTGCTAGCGCGCTTCATGGTTGGTAACGCCCCTATTTTGCTGGCAGATGAACCCTTGCAAGCGCTTGACCCGCGCCGCCAGTTACAATTTATAAACCACTTAAAGCACGCCGCCCAAAACGGGCAAATGGTGATTGTGGTATTGCATGATTTAAGCCTCGCTTTTCGGTTTTGCGATGAATTGGTGCTGTTGGAAAAAGGTAAAATTCTTTCCACTGGCAATGTTGAAACTTTGCGCAAAAATGGGCATATTGAGACAAGTTTTGGGGTAGAGTTTCTGCACCAAACCCATAAGGACGAGGTGGTGACCACAGCATGGAAAATTCGGTAAGTGAAATTCCCGCGATTGAAATTGATAATGTCAGCAAAAGATTTGGCGCGGTAAACGCGTTGCAAAACATATCTCTTTGCGTGCAAGCGGGCGAGAATCTGGCGCTCATCGGCCCGACAATGGCGGGCAAAACGGTTTTGCTCAAAATCCTTGCCGGTCTTTATCCCGCAAGCATCGGCACGCTGAATATAGGCGGGCAAATGGTTGGGACGCTCAAAACCCGTTCGCAAGAACTGAATAATCGGATTGGGGTTCTCTTCCAGCATAATGCTTTATTTGATAGCTTGCCGGTTTGGGAAAATATTGCCTTCCGGCTGATTGCGCAGGGCATGAACCGTGCCCATGCCCGCCACCATGCGGAGGCTTTATTGCCGCAAGTTGGGCTAAAGGCGGAAGTTGCAGATTTATTTCCGGCAAGTCTTTCAGGCGGCATGCAAAAACGGGTGGGCTTTGCGCGTGCGATTGCCACTGAGCCAGACCTCTTATTGCTCGACAACCCAACCGCCGGACTTGACCCCATCTTATCAGCACGGATTGAGAAAATGATTCATTCCTACACCCGCAAAAGCGATGCGGCGGTGATTTCAATCACCACAAATATGGCATTATTGGCGGATTATTATGATCGGGTGGCGGTGTTGCATGATGGCGTTTTACGCTGGCAAGGCGCGGCGCAAGATTTGCACAAAGACCAAAACCCTTATTTACAGCAAGTGCTTTCGGGCAATCGTGAAGGCCCGATAGAGACGATTTTGGAGGCAAGTTAAAATGTTTGGATTATTTGATAAAACCGCCATGCCCAGTGCCGCCGAAGCATTAGCGGGGCGCGAACAGAGCATTGATGTGCCGGAAACACATTTCATCTTAGGCACGCCGATGCAAGCGCCATGGCCAGACACAATGCAACATGCCATGTTTGGCTTGGGGTGCTTTTGGGGGGCGGAGCGAAAATTCTGGCAAGCCGAAGGCGTGTTTTCCACGCAAGTGGGATATGCGGCAGGTTTCACCCCCAACCCAACTTATGAAGAAGTCTGTTCGGGGCGCACAGGCCATAATGAAGTGGTGCGGGTGATTTTTGACCCCGCCCTTATATCCTACCAACAGCTATTGCAGATTTTTTGGGAAAGCCATAACCCCACGCAAGGCATGCAGCAAGGCAATGATCGCGGTACTCAATATCGTTCTGGCATTTATACCTATGATGGGGCGCAAAAAGCGGCGGCGCAAGAAAGCCTGAACCATTATCAAAAAGACTTAGAGCAAGCAGGCTTTGCTTCCATTACGACCGAAATTCTCGATGCGCCAGAATTTTACTATGCGGAAGACTATCATCAGCAATATTTAGGCAAAAACCCCAATGGCTATTGCGGGCTTGGCGGCACTGGCATTAGCTGTAATATTTAAGAAGCATGACTGAATGGTTGAATAGAAATAAGCGCCCGCTTATAGTACCGATACTCAAGCAAGGAGGCTTATATGTTTGACATGACACAACCGCTTAAAGGCGTGAAGGTGCTGGAATTATCGACCATGATTACCGCCGCTCTACCAAGCATGATATTGGCAAGCCAAGGGGCGGAAGTGATTAAGATTGAACCGCTAAGCGGCGACCCGATGCGGCAGCTTGGGGCGCAGAAAAATGGTATCTCTGCCCTGTTTCATAATTGCAATCGCGGCAAGCAATCGCTGGCGCTCGATTTGAAACAAAAACAAGCGCAACACATTGTGCAAGAACTGGCAGCAGAAGCAGATATTCTGGTTCATAATTATCGCTTGGGCGTGATGGATCGTCTGGATTTGGGCAGTGAAGCGTTGCGCGCTGCCAATCCGCGCCTCATATATATTGCCATCACCGGCTTTGGCAAAGAGGGGGAAATGGCACAAAACCCTGCCTATGACCATGTTGTGCAAGCGATTGCGGGCTTCACCGCTTTGCAAGGCGATGGGGAGGCGATGGCGCATATGAAAACTCTGATTTGCGACAAAACCACTGGCATGACAGTGGCGCAAGCCATGCTGTCTGCCCTTTATGCCCGCGAAAAAAGCGGGCAAGGGCAGCATATTGATATTTCCATGCTGCACGCGGCGTTGGCCTTTTTATGGCCGGATGGGATGATGTCGCACAGCTTGCTGGATGATGATGTGATGAATCTGCCGCCTATGGCGGATTATTTTTCGACCATCACGCTTACCGATGCGGTGATTGCGACAGCAGGGCTTACCGATGAGCATATGGATGGCATTGCTGAACTTTTGGATATGCCAGATTTGCGCAGTGATGCACGCTTCAAAACCCTACCAGACCGAATGGTCAATATGAACGCGCTGATGGAGAAGGTCACCACCGCCCGCCCGCAAAAGAGCTTAAGCCAAGCGCAAGAGATTTTAGGGCGTTATGATGTGCCGATGGCGCGCGCAATTCCGCTTAGCGAACTTGGCACATTAGCGCAAGTGCAGGCGATTGGCGCGGTGGAAGAGTATCACACGGATAATCTCGGGCATTTACGTGCACCCACGCCACCTATTCAATTTATGGGGGAAGCCACCCAACACAGCGCCGCCGCCCCCTCGCTTGGCGGCGATAATGAAACCATACTGTCAACCCTCGGTCATGATATAAAGACGCTAAGAGAGCAAGGGGTCGCGCTTTAAGCTGATGGTCGTTATGGGATGATATGACAAATTCAATTATATGGTTCCGGCAAGATTTGCGTGTGGCGGATAATCCAGCGCTCGCCCAAGCAGCGAAGGCAAAAAATTGCTATCCGATTTTTATTGATGACCCGCGTGTTGAGCGGGGGGCAGCATCGAAATTATGGTTGCATCATTCCTTACACGCGCTTTCGCAAAAGCTAGATGGCGCGCTTGCCCTTTATCACGGCAAGGCGGAAGAGGTTTTGCCTCGCCTCATCGCGGCGCTGGACATTGATGAGCTGCATTATAATTATGTCCATACCCCCGCCCAGCGCGCGATTGATAAGACAGTTGATAAGATAGGCGAAACCATGCTCACTTGCCGCATAACAGGGCATGAGGCACAGCTCTTATGGTCGCCCGACCGCTTGCTTAAAAAAGACAATACGCCCTATCGGGTCTTTACCCCTTTTTATAAAGCCGCGCAAATGATAGCGCCGCACCCGCCGCTTCCCGCGCCAGAGTTTCACCCGCAAAAAGCCCCACAGGGTCTTAGTCTTAATAATTTGGGGCTTGATGCGCTTAACCTATGCCCAACCCATGAATGGGGGCAAGCGCTGATTGCCCATTGGCAAGTGGGGGAAGATGCCGCACGCAGGCGCTTTCAGGCATTTCTTGCCGAAGGGCTTGGCGGCTATAAACAAGGGCGCGATTATCCTTCCTTGCCGCATGTCTCGCGGCTTTCACCGCATTTGCATTTTGGCGAAATATCGCCGCAGCAAATCTGGCGGGCGGTTTATGATGATAATGCTGACCCCGACCATGCGCATTTTTGTTCTGAATTAGGATGGCGGGAATTTTCATATCATCTGCTCCATCATTTCCCCGAACTGCCAAGCGAGAATCTGCAAAAGAAATTTGACCGCTTCGCATGGGCGGATGATCCGCACGCGCTTTCCTGCTGGCAAAAAGGGCAGACGGGTTATCCGATTGTCGATGCCGCGATGCGGCAATTATGGCAAACCGGCTATATGCATAATCGGCTACGGATGGTTGTCGGTTCCTTTTTGGTGAAAAATCTTCTCATTGATTGGCGGCATGGGGCGGATTGGTTTTGGGATTGTCTGGTCGATGCTGACCTTGCCAATAATAGTGCAGGCTGGCAATGGATTGCGGGCTGTGGGGCGGATGCCGCGCCTTATTTTCGTATCTTTAACCCGATCACGCAAGGCGAAAAATTTGACCCGCAGGGCCATTTCACCCGCGCCTATCTGCCGGAATTAGAGACGCTGCCAGACCGCTATTTATTTCACCCTTGGGATGCCCCAAAAGATATTTTACAGGCTGCAAATATTGAATTGGGGGTTGATTATCCCCTCCCCATCGTCGATATTAAAGCCTCACGCGCACGCGCCTTACATGCGTTTTCACTAACCAAAGGGGAATAAAATAATGTGGCGGCAAAGTTATAGTCTGATATTTTTTATATGTCTTAGCATTATCCCTGCCAGCAATGGCTATGCCAATAATATTACCATTTACCCTGCCAAAACCATTATCACGCTTGAAGATAATCAACCTTATGCCGAAGCGGTTGCGGTGAGAGGAGGAAAATTTGCCGGCATTGGCACGCTTGCCGAGTTGCAAGCGGCCTTTCCATCCGCCCAAATCGATCATCGCTTTGGCAAAGATATTATTGTGCCGGGGTTTATTGAACAACATATTCATCCCTTTTTGGGGGCGCTTGCGTTTTCAACCGAAGTGATCTCAATCGAAAGCTGGAATTTGCCGCAGGGCGTTAAAGCGGCGGTGCGCACGCCACAAGCCTATCGGGATAGATTACAAGCCGCCCTTAATGCACATGAAGGGGATGCCCCTTTTGTCACATGGGGCTATCATCATTATTTTCATGGCGCGCTAAGACGCGCAGAATTGGATGCGATGCGGGCGGATATTCCGATTTTAATATGGCATCGCTCGGCGCATGAATTTATCTTTAACAGTAAGGCGTTAGACCATTATGGCATAAGTGCGGATTATATTGCCAGCTTAGGGCAAGCCGCGCGAAAACATATTTCATATGACGAGGGGCATTTTTATGAGCAAGGCTTGCTCGCAATCACCCCGAAAGTGCTTCCCCGCCTTACCGCGGATGGAGCATTGTTAAACGGTCTTATGATTGTCGAAGATTATCTCAAAACGGCAGGCGTGACCTTATATTCTGAACCGGGTGGTCTGGTATCACGCCCCATTCAAGACGCGGTTAATCATGTTTTGGGTGACCTTGATTCGCCGCGCGGTTTTTTCATTGCCGATGGCCGGGCGCTGGCCGAAGCCGTGAAGGATGAAGATGGTATCATTGATCCACAAGCCCTGCTTGACCAAACCGCAGAAATGCGGGGCTGGGGCGCGGGCATGACATCTTTTTTACCCAAACAAGTTAAATTATTTTCTGACGGCGCGGTGTTCAGCCAAGCCATGCAAATGCGCGAAGGATATTTGGATGGTCATGATGGCACATGGATGATGGAGGAAGATATTTTCAAGCAAGCCTTCCGCATTTATTGGGAGGCGGGTTATCAGATCCATATCCACCAAAATGGAGATGCGGGGCTTGATCGCATTCTCGATACGCTGGAAGATAATATGCGCCGCTTCCCGCGGCAAGATCACCGCACAACCATTATCCATTTTGGCTATTCCGCCCCTGACCAAATTGATCGGATTGAACGGCTCGGCGCTATCATAAGCGCAAACCCCTATTATGTCCGTGCTTTGTCTGATATTTATAGCCGTATGGGGGTGGGTGCGGCACGCTCTCAACAAATGGTACGGCTTGGCGATGCGGTGCGCGCCTCCATTCCTGTTGCGCTTCATTCCGACATGCCGATGGCGCCGGCGCAACCGCTTTATCTCATGTGGGCGGCGATGAACCGGATTAACTTTGCCGATAAGGTGGCAGGTGAAAATCAACGCCTCACCGCTTTGCAAGCGCTCCGCGCGGTAACGCTGGATGCCGCTTTTAGCTTGAGATTGGAAGATGATTATGGTTCTATCCGAAAAGGCAAATATGCCAATCTCACCATATTATCGGCAAATCCGCTTGCGACACGCACCCATAAGATAAAAGATATAAGGGTGAAAGCCAGCATGATTGAAGGGCACGTCTATAAATTAGAAGATAAGGGTGAGGAATAATCCAAGCAGATTATCTTTACGGGGAGAGACATTGCAAAAATTATCAAATACAAAACTCGCGCTTTATGGCAGTATCGCTATGCCGTTGGCTTTGGTTGGTTATCCGATTGCGATTTGGCTGCCGAGCTTTTATGCCAGCGATTATAATATTCCGTTGGCGATTGTGGCGGCGGTGTTGTTTTGGTCAAAAATCACCGATGTGATTACAGACCCTTTGGTTGGACAAATCTCTGATAATTTGCGTAGCCCGATGGGGCGGCGGCGACCGCTCATTTTATTGGGTGCGCCAATATTTATGCTCTCGACATGGCTACTTTTTGTGCCGCTTTCTGAAACGGTTGATTTTTCGTATTTGCTGTTTTGCGTCATTGGCATGTATATTGGCACGACTTTGGTAAGTCTTCCCTTTGGCGCGTGGGGGGCAGAATTATCCAAAGATTATCATCAGCGTTCAAAAGTAACGGCATGGCGCGAATTTTACTATCTTGCGGGCCTCTTACTTGCGGCGTTTATTCCCTATTTGGTGGAAACTTATGGCGATGGCTCTACTGCAAATGTGATGAAAGGCTTAGCGCTTGCAATAATTGTTACCCTACCCGTCACCACGATTACGGCCAGTCTTTTTGTCGGCGAACCTGCCATAGCAGATGATAAAAATGCAGGCAGCAAAAAGAAAAAATTTACCGATGATTTTATCTCAGGGGTGGGGGTGATGTTCCGCAATCATCCGATGCGAATTATTTTGATTATCTCTTTTGTGGTGACAATGGCGGAAGCTTTTCGCAATGCGCTTTCTTTATTTTTCATGAAATCGGTCATCGGGGTTGAGAAAGTTGGCTCAATGTATTTTCTCTATTTCATTGCTGGCCTTATTGCGATTCCGCTTTGGCTAAAATTGGGCAAGCTGTGGGGCAAACATCGCGCCTTTTGTTTAACCATGTTTATTATTGCTTGCATTTCGGTTGCGAATTATTTTCTCGACCAAAATGATTATTATATTTTTGCGGCGCTGTTTCTCTTAAAAGGCGCGTGCTTTGGGGGCTTACAATTTCTACCGCTCTCAATTCTGGCTGATGTGATTGATGTTGAAACCGCCCAAACCGGCAAAGAAAATGCAGGGCGCTATTTTGCTTTTGCGGGTATGGCGTCAAAAATCGCGACTGCGGCAGGCACTTATTTCGCACTTTATCTTTTGTCGCTTAGTGCCTTTGATGTGAAGCTGCTTTCTGATAACCCTACCGAACATCTTTCGGCATTACGGTTTCATTATGCGCTTATGCCCGCTTTGTTTTTTGTTCTCACAATCATCCTCGCCTTCCGCTTTCCGTTAACGGCTGCCGAGCATGCGGAATTGCGGGCACAAATTGAGAAAACTCAAAAATAGAACTAGCGTTTAATCGCGCGGCGCAGCGCTTGCGCCCCAAAATCGCTATCCTTAATCGGCGCATCATCCCCCCATTTATAAGGACCAAATTCGCCCTTATAATGATCGACATTATAATGCGTGACGGTAAAATCATACATCACATCAAAATCTTGCACACAGGCAGGAATATCATATAGGTTTTTGATAAACCCTTCTTGGCCGCGAAACAATTTTCCTTCAGTATCATATAAATCAGCATAAGCGATAATCCAGCTATCTTCATCAATATAAAAGACGCGTCTGGAAATCGGGTGGGCATCATATTTTGGCTTGATGATGCCTTCCACCACCCATACACGATGCAGCTCATAGCGGATCATATCCTGATTAAGATGGTTAATGGTGAGCAGATTATCTATATCGCTCTTTTCATCAGAGGCTTGATAGACATTATACGGGATATAGACTTCTTTTTTGCCTTTAAGCGCCCACTCATAACGATCATGCGCGCCGCTAAAAATAAACATATTATCCGAATAGCGGATGCCGAAACTGGTTCCGAGCGGCGCATCATAAGTAACAGATGAAGGGGTTGCTCGCACCACCCGTCTCTGGTCTGGCATAAACATAAAGCCAGAGCGCGGCGCTTCAATCTGATTAATAAAATTGGTCATTGAAAAGCCTGCACCAGCAAAATCATTCGGCGCCGTCCAAATCCCCCGCCAGGTAAATTGGGCATTATTAATCACCTCATCACCCACCGCATCGGGGTCGTGATATTTACCGGCGATAAGGTCTTGGCGCACCACATGCGTGAAATGACCATTTTGATATTTCGAGCCACCAGAAATAGAGCCAGCCATTTTCGCGGGGCGATAAGATAATCTATGATTCCACAATACCTCTTCCGCTGTTTTGGGAAAAGGGAATGGGCTTACCATATTGGCGCCACTTATGCCTTGCGTATCATTAATCATTTTGGCGTTTTGGGCATTTTTGCTAAATTCTTCATAACCGCGCTTGGGCAAGGCACAAGAACGGCGGGTGGGATAGACATGGATTTTATAAGTCTCCGGAAACCGTGCAAAAAGCTCTTTACTAAAGCTAGGCAGCTTGTCGCCATAATCTGATACATTCGCCGCCGTGATGGTGAAAAGCGGTTTGTCTTCAGAAAAAGGGTCGCGATAATGTTCGCCACGCTGATAGCCTTCTGGGGCGGCAGTAAGCCCGCCCGTCCAAGCCGGAATTGTGCCGGCCGCATTGCCGGCACGCTCGGCCCCCATAGGGGTAAATTCAGGCGCAAACTGGTCTTGCGCGCTCGCCAAACCCATCCCTGTTGCTAATACAAAAAAACAAGCCGCGAGCTTTACGATTAGTTTATGTTTCATTTTATCTCCCTCCAAGCCATTAACCATAGCCAGTCTCGCCTTATGTTTTACCCAATCAAAAACAAGAACGCAAGCTTCCCAAAATATAGATGAAAATATAGGTGCAAATATAGATAATCTCTCTGCTAATCATATTTGCCTTTTACGCTCATTATGTGTAAAAAGTAGCCATTATAATTATTTTGAGGGACATTATGACAAATTATACCGAAATTGCCGGATTAAAAATTGATAAAAAGATCGCTGATTTTGTCGCGCAAGAGGCCGTTCATGGCACTGATATAAGCGCCGAAGATTTCTGGCAAAGCATGGCGGATATTTTTGCCGATTTTGGTTCCCGCAATAAGGCTTTGCTTGCAAAGCGCGAAGACTTGCAGCGACAAATTGATGACTGGCATAAGGCTCATAAATCTTCACCGCATGATGCCGCCGCCTATAAAGCGTTTTTGCAAGAGATTGGTTATTTAGTGCCAGAAGGCGATGATTTTACGATTGAAACCGAAAATACCGACCCGGAGATTTCCACCATTTCTGGCCCGCAGCTTGTGGTACCGGTGAAAAATGCCCGCTTTGCGGTAAATGCTGCCAATGCGCGCTGGGGTAGTCTTTATGATGCGTTTTACGGCACGGATGCGATTGCGCAAGAGGGGGAATTTGCACCAGAAGGTAATTATAGCCCTGTTCGTGGTGGCGAAGTCATTCGCCGCGCCAAAGCCTTTCTTGATGATGTTGTGCCCTTAGCAAATGGCAGCCATGCCGATGCGACGCAATATAGTATTGAAAATGGCGCGCTTATGACCGATCAAGGCGGGCTTAAAACGCCTGCCCAATTTATTGGCTTTACCGGCAATGCAGATGCGCCAAGCGCGCTGCTTCTCAAAAATAATGGCTTGCATATTGATATTATCATCGACCGCGACCACAATATTGGCAAGGATGACCCGGCCGGTATTGCCGATATTATTCTCGAAAGCGCCGTCACCACAATTATGGATTGTGAAGATAGTGTCGCGGCGGTGGATGGTGAAGATAAGACCGAATGTTATCAAAACCTGCTCGGACTTCTAAAACGCGACCTCGATGTCAGCATGGAAAAAGGCGGTAAACAAATGCTCCGCCGCCTTAATGATAATCGTTATTATACCGGCGCCGATGGCACGCCCATAAGCCTGCCCGGCCTGTCGTGCATATTGATTAGAAATGTCGGGCATTTAATGACCAATCCGGCGATTTTGAATGATGCTGGGGAGGAAATTCCGGAAGGGATTATGGATGCGGTGATGACGGGTCTGCTCGCCAAGCATGATTTTAACAAAACCGATGCGGCGCTTAAAAATAGCCCCGCCGGTTCTGTTTATATTGTGAAACCGAAAATGCACGGGCCGGAAGAAGTGGATTTTGCCAATGCGCTATTTGCCGCGGTGGAGGAAAAACTCAACCTGCCGCCGCTTTGCATGAAAATGGGGATTATGGATGAAGAGCGCCGCACCACGGTTAATCTGAAAGAATGTATTCGCGCCGCAAAACAAAGGGTGATTTTCATCAATACCGGCTTTCTTGACCGCACTGGTGATGAAATGCATACCTCAATGGAAATGGGGCCGATGATTAGAAAAGCCGACATGAAAAGCTCTGACTGGCTATTGACTTATGAAGATTGGAATGTCGGTATTGGGCTGGCATGCGGCTTTCAGGGGCGCGCGCAAATTGGCAAAGGCATGTGGGCAATGCCAGACCTTATGGCGGCGATGATTGAGCAGAAAATTGGTCAACCCAAAGCCGGCGCAGATTGCGCCTGGGCGCCCTCTCCCACCGCCGCAACCTTGCATGCCATTCACTATCATTATGTTAATGTTGATGCGGTGCAAAACCAGCTTAAAAATAGACCCCGCGCCAGCCTTGATAAAATTCTGGCAATGCCGGTGGAAACCCACCCGCAATGGTCGCCCGAAGATATTCAGCAAGAGCTCGATAATAATGCGCAAGGTATTCTTGGCTATGTGGTGCGCTGGATTGACCAAGGGGTTGGCTGTTCAAAAGTGCCCGATATTCATAATGTCGGCTTGATGGAAGACCGCGCCACATTGCGTATCTCCAGCCAGCATATTGCCAATTGGTTGCATCATGGCATTTGTGATGAGGCACAAGTGATGGAAACCCTAAAGCGGATGGCGGTGATTGTCGATCAGCAAAATGCCGGCGATCCATCCTATCAACCAATGGCACCTGCCTATGATGGGATTGCCTTTCAAGCGGCATGTGATTTGGTGTTTAAGGGGCGCGTTCAGCCAAGCGGTTATACCGAACCTTTACTGCACCAAAAGCGGCTAGAATATAAACAGGCACAATAAATAAATATATGGCGACAAACCTTTTCAACCTCACCGCAACCCATAATAAAAACCGTTGGTTTTTACCAGTGGAACCGCATTTATGCGTTGGCCCGCCGCAGATTAAGTTTTTATTTGGCGGGGTCGGGCTAGCGTCAGCGATTGCGGCGATGGAGCAAACAACCGAACGGCCGGTTATATGGGCAACCGCGCAATATTTATCTTATGCGCAACCCGATGAGATTATGGATTTGGATGTTGTCGTGCCAATGCATGGGAATTTTGTAACCCAAGCGCGGGTTATTGGGCATATTGATGCGCGCGAAATTTTAACCGTCAATGCGGCTTTGGGCGCGCGCGAGGGAACGCTCACCCAACAATGGCAAGATATGCCGGTCGTGCCTGACCCGATGGATTGCCCGGAGGTTGAAGATATAATCCGCGAAAAACCAAGCCTGCATGATCATGTGGAACGGCGGGTTGTGAAAGGACGGTTTGGGGAAGCGCGCACGCTTACCGGTGGCGCGCCAAGCGATGGGCAGGTGATGTTTTGGGCGCGGATGCGCGATGGGGTGCCGATTAATTCTGCGGCACTCGCGATTATTGCCGATTTTGTCCCATCCGCGATTGGCGATGCGTTAAGCCGTCATGCAGGCGCAAACTCACTTGATAATACGCTGCGTATTCGGCGGCTGGTGCAAACCGAATGGGTGTTATGCGATGTCCGTATTCATGGTATTCATAGCGGCTTTATGCATGGGGCAATGCACCTTTATTCGGAATGTGGAGAGCTGATGGCGACCGCCTCACAAAGCGGCATTCTCCGCTTTCATGATGAAGGTTAGCCCCTTTTATTCCCCTATATATCATTCCGTTTTTCGACCAGATAATAAAACGGAACAAAAAGACAAAGCATAAATAATGTATGACTTAGAGGGATGATTATATAATCATTGGAAAATGAACCACTGCCGTTTAAGCGCTGATATATATATACGCTGGTAAAACCCGCAAAAAGTATAAAATAAATGGGTCTGCGGAAACGTGCCGCAACAAACATAAAAACCAATATCAGTGCCGCGCTAAAAAATACCCCATAATGTGTCCAGATTATATAATGGAATAGCCAATAGAGAAGAATACCTGCCTTTAATTTTACAAGTTCAGTTGGGGGAAATATCTCATATAACAGTAGTCCATAAAATGGTAATAGAGATATAAGATAGGAATAGATAAAATATTTCAGTATATTTTTGATATTCTTTCGCCAGCCGATAAAGCTCAGGGCAGCGACCATGGCTAAAGCAACATATGTATAAATACCAGGATCAATACGAAAACCTACGATCATTTTTCCCTCTCCCCCCTATCCTTTTATATGGTAAAGCCGACATTCCCCTATATATCATTCCGTTTTTCGATCAGATAATAAAACGGAATAAAAAGACAAAGCATAAATAATGTATGACTTAAAGGGATGATTATATAATCATTGGAAAATGAACCACTGCCGTTTAAGCGCTGATATATATATACGCTGGTAAAACCCGCAAAAAGTATAAAATAAATGGGTCTGCGGAAACGTGCCGCAACAAACATAAAAACCAATATCAGTGCCGCGCTAAAAAATACCCCATAATGTATCCAAATTGAATAATGCAAAACCGCATAGATAAAAGCACCTACCCCTAATTTTGCAAGTTCAGTTGGGGGAAATATCTCATATAACAGTAGTATGCAAAATGGTAATAGGGACATAAGATAGGAATAGATAAAATATTTCAGTATATTTTTGATACTCCTTCGCCAGCCGATAAAGCTCAGGGCAGCGACCATGGCTAAAGCAACATATAAATGAATGTCCGGGTCAATACGAATGCCTACGATCATTTTTCCCTCCCCTATCTTTTATATGGTAAAGCCGGAGAGATAGCTTAGATCATCCAGATTAAGATTAAAGTCAAAATTGAAATTAAAATCAAATATGGGGTCAGGCGCGGGTGGCGGCGGTGGTGGGGTATTCAGCAAATTATTCAATATATCTGGGGATAGCATATCGTGATTATCACGATCCCGACTATAAATCATTTCATAAATTGTATCCTTAAGAATATTATCCGCAATTGGTTGCCAGACATCATCTGCAAACCACTCATTAGCAAAATTAAATCCCCCATTCCCAATGCCGCGCACCACCAGCACATAATTGCCATCATGTTCTTCAAGGCTTAGGGCTGCAATACCGGGGTTAAGCCAATGATCACCGGATGTAACATTTACAACCGTTTTGCTATCTTCATCCACCAAATGCGTGACGATGCCCAAATCAAAAAATCCGACACCCCAGAGATTGGCTTCTGCAACTGTGGTATCTCCGGTGAATTTAATTGCTTCGCTTTCTGCGGCGGGGGCAGGGGCATCGCGCAGGTTTTTCCATAAATAATCAAATGATAATTCATCCTTGCCGCCCAATATATATGCTTCGGTATAGTCATGTCAACCTTCTCGATCTGCCCCTATATTAAAACCTTCCGGCAGTGAATCGGCAATCGGGTCAAACGATAACTTCTTTCCCGCAAGATCAAGCACGCGGCTTTCTTCATTATAATCCATTGGGGTGCGGTTAATCTTGCCGCTTCCTTCCTCAATTCTTTTAGCTTCTGCTGCATCCACACGCTGTATTGCTCGAACACCAGCCATTAAATCGGCAGTTGAGAAAGGAAATGGACCGATCGGCCCTATAAAGCTGCCGCTAAAAATAGACACGCTTCCCCAAGAAAAACTATAAGGTCGACCATAAACCGTAATTTCATCAAACATAAAGTCTCCCTTCAATATATAAAATATTTTTTAATATATCAAAAGTAGAGTTGTTTATATATCCTGCGATGTCAAGCAAATAGTTAGGTGTTATATGCTTTGTTCACATGACGATCTCATAGCGGTTCACCATATATAGAGATAGCTTATATTTATGCTTTTGCAGATGACTTTTCCCGCAGCCAGATATAGACAAAGCCGGACAAGCCCCCTACCAAAGATAATGACAATATGCCGCCAAATGTGCGGGTGGCGGCAATCCCGCTTAATTGGAAAACAGCTTCCATAATCATAATCGCCGCCATCACAGCGATAAAACCAGCGCTGGTATAAACCGTGCGCGGCAAAGAGATAAGATAATGCGTCACCAGAAACGCCACGATAAATGCGGCCAAAATGGCAAGTCCAAAAATAATCCCAAATAAAGGCGCCATGCCGATAATATCATGACCAATAGTTTGCAAGCGTACATCAAGCGGCAGCACCACCCCTAGCAGTGAAAGCTCGTTTAAGACAAACAGGCTACAAATACTCGTGCCGATAATAACCATTATAAGCCAGGCAAGAACAAAAGAGCTCAATCGCATCATACCATTTGTGAACATGCTTAACTCCCAAATAAAGGTTTATTTTGAATGATTTTCATCTATTATGCAAAGAAAATTTAGCAAATATAGAGGAATATGATGCGGCAATTCTTTTTTATCTTTTTTCTTGTGCTACCTTTTTCGGTATTCGCGCAATCAGAGTCTTATCAAATTGATACAATCGTAGACGGGCTGGATGAACCTTGGGGGCTCGCTTTTTTGCCAGATGGCAATTATCTGATTACCGAGCGCACCGGCAATTTACGGCTTGTCAAAGATGCTGAGCTTGTTGCCGAGCCGGTCGCGGGCGTGCCGCCCATTTATTATGCCGGTCAAGGCGGCTTGATGGATATTGTGCTACATCCTGATTATGCAAAAAATCAGATGGTTTATTTATCGCTAGCGGTTGGTACGCCGCAAAGCAATGCGCTTAGGATTATTCGCGGCACATTTGATGGCAGAAGCCTACAAAATGTTGAAACCATTTTCGAAGCCGCCCCTTTTAAGGATACACCGGTTCACTATGGTGGCCGGATGACCTTCTTACCAGATCAAAGCCTATTGGTCACGGTGGGGGATGGGTTTGATTATCGCGAGCAAGCGCAAAATCTTGGTAATCATTTCGGCACCATCATACGGGTGATGGATGATGGCCATATTCCTGCCGATAATCCATTTTCTGATAATGATACTGTCCAGCCAGAAATATGGAGTTATGGCCACCGCAATGCGCAAAGCATTATTTATGATCCGGCAAGCAAGCAGGTATTTATGACCGAACATGGTCCACAAGGCGGTGATGAGTTGAACCTTATCGAAGCGGGCGGAAATTATGGCTGGCCCATCGCAACTTATGGGCTGGATTATAGTGGCGCGAAAATCAGCCCCTATACGGAATATGAAGGCACGATTTCGCCGCTTACCTATTGGGTTCCCTCAATCGCGCCTTCCGGCATGATTATGTATGATGGCGATGCGTTCCCGCAATGGCAAGGGGATATTCTGATGACGAGTCTGGTTTTTAATCGGGTTGAACGGGTTGATATGGAAGGCGCAATAGCAGGTGCGAAAGAGCCATTATTTACAGAAATTGAGGATCGCTTGCGCGATATTCGGCAAGGCGCAGATGGGTTGATTTACCTGCTGGCGGAAGGCGAAAGCGGGCGCTTATTGCGGGTATCACCAAAATAATAATCAAAGCTTGATTTTAAGGGCTAAACCCCGTATAAGCCCCCCTAATTAAATATTGAGGTAAATTATGGCTGTTCCAAAGCGAAAAACAACCCCATCGCGTCGTGGCATGCGCCGCGCCAGTGATGCCTTAGCAAATCCTAGCTATGTCGAGGATAAAGATAGTGGCGAATTGCGCCGCCCACATCATATTGATTTGAAAAGCGGCATGTATCGGGGACGGCAGGTTTTACCGCCCCGCGATTAATCAGGCTTTCGCCTTATCTAAAATATCTTGAAACGCTGCCAAATCTGGTGGCGTTTTTTTTAATTCCCGTCCATCCCGCAAAGTGAGTTTGGTGACCGGTACCAGCCCTTGCACACTATTGCTGGTGAAAATATGCTCTGCCTCTTCCAGCATAAGCGGGCTTATTGGCGTTTGCGCGACATAAGGTAATAGATTTTGCCGTATAATACCAGCAAGGGCGGCTTCCGATAAGGGCGGGGTATGATAAGCCGCTTGATGAAAAACAAAAATATTGCACGCCGCGCCGCAAGCAATCTGCCCTTGTTCATTACAGATAATCGCCTCATCCGCGCCTTGCTGTGCGGCTTGTTTGCGCGCCGCAATATTATCAATATAGGAAACCGTCTTATAGCGGCTGCTTGGATTTGTTGCGGGGCGGATAATATCACTATAAGCAAGGCTGAGCGCATGAGGTGGGGGTGGCGCGGGCGCGGCTTGGATAAGGCATTGTGGCTGGGGGGGTAGTTGAGATTTTATAGCGGGGCTAAGACCACGCCCGCCAGCACCGCCCATAATTGTTATGCGGATAATCATCCGCGCTTCAGTAGATTGGGCGATTAAATCTTGCGCGGCGCGATAAAAATCTTGCGTGGTGAAATCTATCTGCAAATCGAAAAACTGCATCGCGGCTTGCAAACGCTCTATATGCGACTGCCAAAATTCGAGCCGCCCATCCACCGCCAATATGGTTTCAAACACCCCTTCGCCCAATAATAGCGCGCGCTCTTCAACCGAGATTTTTTCTGCTTCATGATGAACCGCGCCATTTAGCCAAAACATATTAGACCTCTTCTTATACATCTGCAAGCTGAAGAAAGTTTTGCAGCAGCACATGACCGTGCAGGGTTAAAATTGATTCAGGGTGAAACTGCACCCCATAAATTGGCAAATCCTTATGCGCCATTGCCATCATCTCGCCATTTTGGTCATGCGCGATGGCCGCAAAATCAGCCGGTAAAGCGGTTACCGCGAGAGAATGATAAAGACCTGCCTGCATTGGGTTTGGAATATTGGCAAAAAGCGGATGGTCTAAATGGGTGATGGTTGCAGCCTGCCCATGACAGGGATACTTTGCAGCGGCAACCTCGCCATCAAAAGTATAAGCAATCGCCTGATGGCCTAAACAGACCCCCAATATCGGGCAGCGTGCTTGTTTAATCAGGGCTTGGCTTATCTCTGTTTCTTGCGGATGGCCTGGACCGGGCGAAAGAATAATTGCATGGGCGGATAATGCGCTTATGTCGCTTAGCTCTATCTCATCCGGACGGATCACTTTAACCGCGCGGCCTTCCCGCGCAATATAGGCGGCCAGCATATGCACAAAACTATCATAATGGTCGATGATGAAAATCATCTATCCCCCTATTGCCTTATGTAGGCCAGCGGTTTTATCGAATGTTTCTTGATATTCGCATGCCGGGTCACTTTGCGCGGTAATGCCGCCGCCGCCATAAAAATAAACCTGTTGGTTTTTGATAAGCGCGGTGCGAATGGCGACATTCATATCCATCACCCCGTTAAACCCGATATAACCAATCGCGCCGCAATATATGCCGCGCCGCGATGGTTCTTTTGCGGTGATAATATCCATTGCCCTGATTTTCGGCGCGCCGGTGATTGAACCAGCCGGAAAACAAGCGGCGAGCAAATCGACCATGGTTTTATCATCGGCAAGCTGGCCTTTCACACAAGAGACAAGATGATGGACATGGCTGAAACTTTCAATCGCGCAAATTTCGGGAACATGGATTGAGTGCGGCACACAGACCCGCGCCAAATCATTGCGCATGAGATCGACAATCATAATATTTTCGGCCCTATCTTTCTCACTATGCAATAGGGTTTCGGCTGCCATCTGATCCGCCTCTGGTGCGGGATGACGCGGTGCGGTTCCCTTAATCGGGCGCGCCTCGACATGGCCTTTATGACAGAATAAAAACCGTTCTGGTGACAGGCTGGCGATTTGCATGTCACCCAAATTCATGAAAGCCGAAAAGGGGGCGGGTGAAATCTCCCGCGCATGGCGATAAAAATCAAATCCAGACTCATTGATCCGCGCACGAAATTGTTGCGCCAGATTAGCCTGAAAAATATCGCCTGCCAAAATATGCTCTATCACCTCGCTTATCGCTGCCAAATAATCGCCCTTCGCAAAATTGCCCTGATAGGCAGTGCTATTTATCATATCAAGGGCAGGTAAACGAGCTGTCAAAACATCCTCTTGCCAATCCTCAATCTCCCGCTTTTGGGCAGGGGTTTGATAAAATCCGTAAGCCTTTTTTTCATAATGGTCAAAACATAGCCCATGCTGATAAAGCCCCATTGCCATATCCGGCAAACCCCATTCATCGGCGGCAGGCGGGGTGAGAGTTTCAAGCTGATGCGCCAGCTCATAAGATAATATGCCCGCCGCCCCACCGGCAAAGGGAAACGGGGCAGACTGGTTCGATAGATGCGGATTGATAAAAGCGGCAAGCCTGGCAAACGTTTTCGCATCATTTTTTACCGATAGAACATCAACCGGCGCCGGCAATATATAGCTATAGCGCGATAGTGGATGGGTGGGCAAATGACTATCCAGCCATAGCGCATAGGGCTTATCGGCATGCGGCGCGAACCATGCCGCCGCATCGCCATAGGCAATCTCAAAATTGTAAATGGCGGCAGGCACGAGGGTTAGAAATTATCCTTACGGCGGCGTATTTCGGTGAACACTGCCAGATCATCTGCCTCTTCCATCGCCAATAGGCGGCGAATATTTGTATCATGCGGGCGGATGAACGGATTGGTCGCTTGCTCAAGCGCGATAGTGGTTGGCACGGTGGGTTGGTGATTGGCGCGCGCAACATCAATCGCGGCGCATCTTTCTTGCAGCTCACGATTTTCAGGGTCAATGCTTAGCGCAAATTCCGCATTGGCCTTTGTATATTCATGCGCGCAATAAATTATTGTTTCTGGCGGCAGGGCGGAAAGTTTTTGTAAGCTCTGCCACATTTGCGCCGGCGTGCCTTCAAATATACGCCCACAGCCAAGCGCGAAAAGCGCATCGCCAACAAAGGCAATATGATGGTCGGGCAGATAATAAGCAATATGCCCAAGCGTATGCCCGCCCACATTCAAAATCTGCACCCTATACGCCCCGAAGCTAATCTCATCGCCATCATCTATCAAATGGTCAATGGCGGGAATTTTATCCGCCTCACCAGCGGGACCAAAAACCGCGCAGCCGGTTTTATCTTTCATAGGCTGATTGCAACCGGCATGGTCATAATGATGATGCGTGTTCCAAATATAATCTAGCTGCCATCCGCGCCGTGCCAGCGCGTCTTCAATCGCGGCGGTTTCGGGCGTATCAATGCAGGCGGTTTTACCGCTTTCCGGATCATGCAGTAAATATCCGTAATTATCGCTTAAACAGGCAAATTGTTCGATCTCTAATACGGGCATGGCTTACTCCTTTATAATTATGCGCTATGGTGCGCGAATAAAATGCTCCCCGAAACGAATTTCGCATTATACTCTTTTTTGAACCATATTCTGATTTATAATCAAACTGATGAAAAAGAGAAAGCCCTGATGGATATTTTCGATATTCATGCATTTTACAAATCGCCGCTTGGCGCTTATGCGCGCGGTGAGATTGTCAGGCATTTGCAATTTTTGTGGCCAGATTTGCAAAACCAGCTTCTTGTCATTGGCGCGGGGCAGAGCCTTGCGAGAGCTGCTTGGAAAAATCATATCACCCAAAAAGCGGTTTATTTTACGCCGCATAATTTGAGCGGTGAAACCGGCATGGTCACCATTGATGAAAGCCTACTGCCTTTGCGCGATAATAGCGTGAACCAGATTTTTGTCGCGCATGGGCTGGAATTTGCCGCTCATCCGGAATTGTTTTTATATGAGTTGAACCGTATTTTAGTTCCACAAGGGCGGGCGATTTTGGTTATTCCGAACCGGATGGGAAGCTGGGTGCGACATGACAAAACCCCATTTGGCGCCGGCCAGCCTTTTTCATATCAACAATTAAAGCGGCTCTTAACGGCTTATGATTTTAGCCTCATCAATAAGCGCGTAGCCCTTATGCTGCCGCCTTATACAATGCTTTATAAACTATCGGATAAGCTGCATCTGGTGCGCGCCTATGAACGATTTTTTCAACTGACCTTGCCGGCATTTTCCGGCATATTGATTGTTGAAATCCGTAAAACCATTTTTGCGCGCCCCCATGTCCAGCCCTATCGCCGTGCCGCGCCGCGCTTTATCGCGCGTCCGGCTTTTGGTTCATCGCCATCATCATTTACCGGTGATAAAGGGTAAACACCGCAATCTCGGCAAATAGATTTGCGTGCCATTTCGGAACCCCTTTTTTCGCCTGCACATGCCTGCCGGAAAGGGTGATGCTATGGTCAATCTGTAGCCGAAGCATATCGCAAAGGGCGATAAAGTCTTTCACCGTGCATAAATGAATATTGGCAGTTTCATACCAGCTTGCCGCCAGCGTGCCGGTTACTGGCATTTTGCCACGCAGCAATAAATCTAACCGCACCCGCCAATGCCCAAAATTTGGAATTGATATGATAAGTCGTTTGCCAATCCGTGCCATTTCCCGCAATACATCATCCGGCCGCGCGGTGGCTTGTAGGGTTTGGCTCAAAATCACCGTGTCAAAACTATCATCCGGATAATAGGAAAGATCAGTATCAGCATTGCCTTGCACCACTGATAAACCTTTGGCAACGCAGGCATTCACGCCAGCTTGCGAAAGCTCCAGCCCCCTGCCATCAACATTATTCTCTGCTACCAAAAGCTGCAATAAATCGCCCTGCCCGCAGCCAATATCCAGCACCCGACTATGCGGCGCAATCTGGTCGGCAATGATTTGCAAATCAATCCGCGTATCAGAAATATTGCCGGCTGCAATTATATCCCGCTCAGGCATCGCTATGTCCTAACCAATCGCGGGCGGCGGCGGTTAAAAATCCGTCTATTGTTGTATTCATTTCTGGTTCATCCAGCAAAAATGCATCATGGCCTTTATCACTCTCAATTTCGACAAAACTCACATTGACACTGGCGGCATTTAGCGCGCGCACTAAAGTGATACTTTCAGAGGTCGGAAAATGCCAATCGCTGGTAAAGCTCACCACGCAAAATCTTACCTCACAATCCTGAAACGCACGCGCCAAAACACCATCATAATCAGCCGCAATGTCAAAATAATCCATCGCACGGGTGATATAAATATAGCTATTGGCATCAAAGCGCTCAACAAAACTATAGCCTTGATGATGCAAATAGCTTTCAATCTGAAAATCCGCATCAAACCCATAGCTAAGCTCTTGCCGATTTTGTAGATTGCGGCCAAATTTTCGTTGCAAGGCGATTTCGGATAAATAGGTGATATGCGCCGTCATCCGCGCCACTGCCAGACCTTTGCGCGGCCGTTTGCGGGCGCGATAATAAGCCCCACCGCGCCAATCCGGATCCGCCATAATCGCCTGCCTGCCAATTTCATAAAACGCAATATTCTGGGCGCTATGGCGGCTAGAGGTGGCGATGGGGATTGCCGAAAAAACCTGCTCGGGATAATCTATTGACCATTGCAAGGTCTGCATACCGCCCATTGAGCCCCCCATCACGCAGAATAATTTTTCAATTCCCAACGCGTCGATAAGGCGTTTTTGCGCGCGGACCATATCCGCAATGGTGATCACCGGAAAATCAAGCCCCCATGGTTTTTTGGTTTTAGGGTTAATGCTGGCAGGGCCGGTTGTCCCCAAACAGCTCCCCAAAGAATTAGGCGCAATGATGAAATATTTTTTCGTATCCAATATTTTACCCGGACCAATAAGCCGCGCCCACCACCCTGCCTTGCCCGTAAGCGGCGAACGACCGGCAGCATATTGGTCACCGGTGAGCCCATGACAGACAAGAATCGCATTCGATTTATCTTTATTGAGGCGGCCATAAGTGCAATAGGCAATATCAAATTGCGGTAAGCTACGCCCACAATCCAGCCGCAAGGGTTCAGCAAAATGGTGAATGATGGTTTTATCCTTCACCACGCGCTTTATTGGCTTTTTAATTGGTTTGCGTCCCATGACTTGCCTTTTACATTGCTTTTCTATATGTCAATTCTGGTTTAAGATAAATATAATGACGAATCAACCATACATTCATTTAGCCGATATTCGCGCGCAGATTGATGCGCTCGATGAGACGCTCAATAATTTGCTCGACCAGCGTATGCAGCTGGTCGCACAAGTGAGCCACGCCAAAGAACAAGCCGACGATGATGGCTTCTCCCCCGTGCGGCCAATGCGGGAAGCCATCCAATTACAGACCCTTATGAACTGGCACAAAACCAACAAGCCGCTTATCTCGCAAGCGAGCCTTTATGCGATATGGCGCGAGCTTGTCAGCGCTGCGATTGCGCATCAAGGTGGCGTGAACATATATGCCGAACCGGCGGCGCAAATCGCGGCGCGCAATTATTTTGGCGCCGCACTGAAGCGCAATATATGTGAAGCCGATGCAGCGATAGAGCGGGCACGACAAGATAAAAAATCTCTGGTGGTATTAGCAGCCCCCTCTTTGCAAACGCTCAATAGCGATAAAGCGGCTCATATTTTTACCCGCCTTGCCGGTGATTTTTATATTTTTGGGCACGTCGCACCCGAACCAGAGGCACTGCCCTTAACGCATTTATTTCGAAAAGATGATAAGCTTATCGAAACAGATAAAGACAATCTGCCAGATGGCAGCTGGCTTGGCTGTTACCCAATGATAATGGGAGGTGATGATGCCTAAACCATCTCCCTTACCTTATATCAAAAACCTGCCGCCTTATGTTCCGGGGCGGGCAGCTATTGAGGGGGCGGATAAAATCTATAAATTATCCGCCAATGAGAATCTGCTTGGCGCCAGCCCAAAAGTGCATGAGGCGCTTGCCGATTTTGCTACGCCAGAATTTTATCCCGATGGCAGTACGACGGCGTTGCGGGCGCAATTAGCGCAGCTGCATGACATAAATGCCGACCAGATTATATGCGGCAATGGTTCGGGCGAGATTTTTCACCTGCTCGGGCAAGCCTATTTATCCCCCAAAGATGAGGTGGTTTATAGCGCGCATGGGTTTTTGCTTTACCCGTTAGTGGCACAGGCGGCCGGCGCGCTGGCGATACAGGCGGCGGAAACAAATTACACCGCAAATATCGATGCCCTATTGGCGGCGGTGAGCGATAAAACAAAAATCGTCTTTATCGCTAACCCCAATAACCCGACCGGCACAATGCTCGCGCACGAGGCGCTTATCGAACTGCATCAAAATTTGCGGGAGGATATTGTGCTGGTGGTGGATGAAGCCTATGGCGAATATGTGGACGCGCAAGAGACCGCTTCACTTTTATCATATGTCGATAGCACTGATAATCTTATCGTCACCCGCACCTTTTCAAAAGCCTATGGGCTGGCAGCTTTGCGATTGGGCTGGGCGTATATGCCGATGGAAATTGCCGATAGTCTTAATCGTTTGCGGCCGCCTTTTAACGTCAGCAGCCTTGCCCAAATTGCAGGCATGGCGGCGCTATCCGACCCGCAACATATTGCCACCACACGCCAGCATAATCGGACATGGCGCGATTGGTTAAGGCAGCAATTAGCGGGCGCAGGATTTTCGATTGTACCAAGCCACGCCAATTTTTTACTGATTGAATTTGACAATCCCGAAATGGCGGCAGCGGCAGACCAGCATCTTGCCGCGCAGGGCATAATTGCGCGCAATGTTACGGCCTATGGTCTGCCACATGCGCTCCGCCTCTCAATCGGCACGGAGGATGCAAATCGCGCCGCCGCGGCCGCCTTAATAGAGTTTAAGAATGACAGACGATAAGCCACATATCGCACTTATTGGCTTGGGGCTTATCGGCTCATCGCTTGGGCATGCGCTTAAAAAACATGGGCTGGCGCGCCATATTTCTGGCTATGCCCGCTCACAAGAAACGCGGATAAAAGCAAAACATATTGGCTTTGTAGATAGCACGCATGATGATGTCCAAAACGCGGTGCGCCATGCTGATATTGTGTTTTTGAATGTGCCCATGGGGGCGATGGGCGGGGTGGCGCGTGAGATTGCGGGCGCGCTTAAAGCAGGCGCGATTATCACCGATGTCGGCTCGGTGAAATTACCTTTTATTGAAGAGCTCACCCCGATTTTGCCGCCGCATGTGCATTTGGTTCCCGGCCACCCGATTGCCGGAACCGAACATTCTGGTCCTGAATCTGGCTTTGCAGAATTATTTGAAAATCGGTGGTGTATTCTCACCCCGCAAGAGCACACCAAACTTCATGCGGTCAATCAAATCGCTAATTTATGGAAAGATATTGGCTGTGAGATAGAGTTTATGGATGCCGCCCATCATGATTTAGTGCTGGCGATTACCAGCCATATTCCGCACCTTATTGCCTTTAATATTGTCGGCACGGCGGCAGATTTAGAAACAAAATTGCGCCGCGAAGTGATTAAATATTCAGCCTCCGGCTTTCGTGATTTTACCCGCATCGCCGCTTCCGACCCGATTATGTGGCGTGATGTTTTTGCCAAAAACAAAGAGGCTGTATTGGAAATGCTATCGCGCTTTAATGCCGATATGGAAGAATTACAAACCGCCATTCGGGACGATAATCTGGATATGTTAGAAGCAAAATTCTCCCGCACCCGCAATATCAGACGCGCGATTATTGAAGCCGGACAGATTGAACACTGAAAGGTTTTTATTTCTCCAGCTGACGTCGCCTATTCACCTCAGCCTGTGCCGCCTTTGCATATTCTGTGATGAGGGTTTTGGGGTTTACGAATAAAAATCCCATTAATTTTGGGATGAAGCTATTATAGGAGATTGTTTCTGTAAACACGCCTTTCACCGTATCTGGATCGGCTTGCTCAAACCGCGCCTCATAAGCGCCAGAAAATCCATCTGATATAATCATAAATTTAAGCAAATATGGCGGCTCATGATCTGTCTCTTGGAAAGAAATATCTATCCCATATATGGTCGTTTCCGTCCATACCCGACTGCCCGTTTCACCTGCCAGCCCTTTGATTTCAACGACATCATTACGCCACACCGATTGCGAACCATAATCCGTATAAACTGCCCATATTTCTGCAAGCGTCCCTTGCAAGTAGACCATATGTGTTACAGAACGATCCTTGGGAATGAAAACCATTGCTGCCAAAAACAGCAAGGCGATAAGTAAGACTGCAAAGATTATAATTTTAATGACGATACTTCCCATTATCCTGCTCTATTAATCGATAAATCGCGGGGCAGCGCCAATCTTAACCCCATCAAAATAAGCCGTTCCATTTTTGAACTCAAGATAAAGCGGTGCTTTTTCGCCTTTTATCTCTTGGTCTGGCAATTCTTTTTGCAATTTATCTTGCAGCAGCCCCGCAATGAGCGGATTTTTTTGGCTTAACCGGTTAATCTCTTTTGCAAGCTTATGCTTTAATTTTTCTTTGCCATGATTTTGCGCCCGCTGATACAGGCTTTCAATATGCGTGCCGGTGATTTTAAGCCGCCCCGCCGCATAGCCTTGCGCATCAACGCCAATCTCACCAATCATTTTTATGTCACCAAATTTATCTAACCCATCCAGCGTAACGGCAATATCATAAGCCAGTTGATTGGGCGTGAAAAACACATCATCAGTTTTTGGAAATTGCGCCGGATCATCATAAAAAGGCAAGAGGCGGGCATGCAGCTGTAGCCGTTTGGCGGCAAGCCTATGTGTTCTTCCGGCATATTCAAAAACAATATCGACAGCCTCATTATCAAAAGATAGCCGGTCAAGATTGAAAAAAGCGATAATGCTGGCAAGGCTTTTTTTAGCTTGCAATGTTATTTTTGCAAACGACATATCGAGCGCATGCGCGCCCTCAAAGACAATCACCGCATGTGATGGTTTGTAAGGCAAAATTGTAAGATGCATTTTATCTTGCTGCCAGCGCAGTGACGGGGCAAGCGCAAATTCTGGATGCGCAAAACTTATACTGACCCGCGCCGGAAAGCCTGACCGGTCTGCTTGTTTCCAAACCAGCCCTGCTTTACCAAGCTCTTTTACCAACACCCCGCTGCCATAAAACCAAACGGCGCTATAAGACAAAATTAAAATCACCACCAAAAGCATTAAGAGTTTTATTTTCGAAGCGTTACGCATGCGTCACCAAATGAATAAATAAGTAAAAATATAACGATTATATTCTCCCCAAAGCAATATAAATGTGCCGCTATAGCGCCACCATTTATCAAGCCGTACATTCGGGGTTAAAACCGCATAAGGATAATAATCGAGCTCTGGCGCAACACGGTTGAGCAATAAAAGCGCGCGTGGCATATGGTGAGAACTTGTAACAATCGCGATTTTTTTGAACCCATATTTTTTCGCCCATCGGATTGTCTGTTTAACATTACCGCGCGTATCAAAGGCACGATAATCCTTATCAATGAGAGGGTTATGTTCAAATTCTGATATGTCCTGCCCGCGATAGAGACCTGAAATCAAAAGCCGACCCGCCAAACCTTGCGCTAACAGGGCTTGCCCTTTTTCAATCCGCTCCGGCGCTGTACCAGTAAACACAACCGCCCCCTCAACCGGTGCGGCTAAATTTGCGGGGCGGGGTAAATGGTTAATAAAATAAACCATCCCCATCGTATAAAGAGCGGTGAGAATAATGATAGAAATAAAAAATAGCTGTCTTATAATTACCATCAAGCAATCTCTCTATACCATATCTTTGAGCGCCCGCATAACCGAACGGCGGGTGAAATACCATATAATCAAAACAATAAAAACAGGAACCGGCAAAAGATAAAGCAAAAATTCTGTAAATTGTGTATCAATAATAAAATCGCTTATCGCATAAAAAACCCCAATCGCTAGAATGAGACCAATAAAAGAATTAATCATTGCAAGTTTGCTGAAATGAGTCTCGAAACGGCGTGATATGAAATGATCTTTAGCACCGATTTGATGCAGGATTTCCAAAATATCCTGATTTGCCACCAGCCCCGCCCTCACCGCCAGCAAAATAACCGTAGCTGTCGCAAAGCTTACCAGCGCCAGAATAAAGATGGTAAACATTTGCAAAATCTGCCCCGTATTTTGCAAGGTTTCACGCCATTGCCCATGCGTATCCAGTCTTGCTCCTGGCGCGATGGCGCGGAGGCGCGCATTAAATTCGGCTTCATTAAATAGGGCATTTGCCACAGGTTTCATTTCAATTAAAATCGGCAGTGGCAAATCTTCCGACACATTGCCCGTGCCGAGCCATGGTTCAAGCAGGCCAATAAGGTCATCGCGCGCGATGATCTCAAATGATGTCACATTATTTTCTGTTTCGAGAAATTTTGTCACGGCAGAAATTTGCTGTTGCGGGGTTAGGTTTTGGGTTTCAATAATTTGGATTGTCATCGCGCTGGTTGCCCGCGCAAGCCATTTTTGAGTTGCCATATCTGTCAACAACATTGCCCCTAAGGATAGGCTCGCCAGAAATGACATCACAATTGTGACAACGCCCAAAGTCGCACTTGCTAAGCTCTGGCGTGGTAAAATCGGGTTTGGTTGTGATTGTCGGCTCATACTGACACAACCTCTTTGATTTGCCCTTGCTCTAAATGCAGGCGCGGATGCGGAAAATTTTCCCATAAATATTGATCATGGGTCGCAACAACAATTGTGGTTCCCATCTGATTGAGGGCTTCAAGCAATTTAATCAGACGCACTGCCATTGCCGGATCAACATTACCAGTTGGTTCATCGGCAATAATAAGATGCGGCTTGGTAATAACCGCTCGCGCGATGGCAACTAATTGTTTTTCTCCCCCCGACAGGGTTTCGGGGCGAGCAGCGAGTTTTTTACCCAGCCCAACCCAGTGCAATAATTCAATCACATTTTCGCGATAAGCTGCTTCACGCTGGCCAAAAACCCGCAATGGAAGGGCGGCATTCTCATAAGCGGTTAGATGATTAATCAGCCGGAAGTCCTGGAAAATAACCCCAATATGGCGGCGAATATCGGGCAGTGCGGCGCGTGACAGAGTTGCAATATCATAGCCAAACAGAGATAGGCTGCCAGAACTTGCCCGCTCAGCGAGCAAAATAATTTTCAATAAAGAGGTTTTGCCTGCCCCTGAACTGCCGGTAATATAATGAAACGAACCCGGTTCCAAATGCAAGTTAATATCATGCAATACAGAAATATCACCATAATTAAGGTTGATATGTTCCAGCTTAATCATCTGATGTCCATTCTGGCGAAATTTCACATTCTAGTAAATCATCAATATTTTGCCGGTGGCGGATAATCGCAAATTCATCCCCCTTCACCATAACCTCAGGAGCCAGCGGGCGGGTATTATAATTCGAGGCCTGCACCGCCGCATAAGCACCGCAAGAGAAAACAGCCAAACGCTGCCCATTTTCCAAATCCGGCAGCGCCCGATCAATCCCCAAAAAATCACCGCTTTCGCAAACCGGCCCAACAATATCCCAATTTTTTGTGGGCGCATCGCTTTGGGTCAATGGCGCAATATGATGATAAGCATCATAAAGGGTGGGGCGGATTAATTCGGTCATCGCCGCATCGACAATGAGGAAATTTTTCTCTTGCCCTTGTTTAGCACGAATAATAGATGTCACCAAAATGCCGGCATTGCCAGCAATCATCCGCCCCGGTTCGAGCAAAATACGGCAATTCAAATGCCCTAATGTCTCAGCAATCATTTGAGCATAGGCAACCGAATCAGGCGGCGGCTGATTATCGCGCTCATAAGCAATCCCCAATCCCCCGCCAAGGTCAAGCTCAGAAATTTCATGCCCATCGGCGTTAAGCTCTGCCACAAGTGCGGCAAGTTTGGTAAAAGCCTGCCGAAACGGGGTGAGATCGGTAATCTGACTGCCAATATGAATATCAACCCCCGTCACTTTAATAAACGATAAAGCGCGCGCTTTCGCAAAAGCATGATACGCATCCTCCCACGCGATACCAAATTTATTTTCTGCCTTACCAGTGGTAATTTTCGCATGCGTATCGGCATCAATATCGGGGTTCACCCGCAATGATACTGTCGCTTCAATTTCTAGCGTTTGGGCGATATGTGATAATTCCTCCAGCTCAGAAAGGCTTTCAATATTAAACTGCCCGACCCCCGCCAGAAGGGCGCTACGCATTTCATGCGCGGTTTTGCCAACCCCCGAAAAGACAATTTTTCCCGCCGCAATGCCGGCGGCACGGGCGCGATGAAACTCACCTATCGAGACAATATCCGCCCCTGCCCCTAATTCTGCAAGGCTTGCAAGCACCGCAATATTGCTATTTGATTTCACCGCAAAGCAAATCAGATGATCGTCCAACCCCGCCGCTTGCAGCGCGTCTTGTAGCTCCATGAAATGATGCTGCAAACTTGCTCGACTATAACAATAAAACGGGGTTCCCACCGCTTCGGCAATCTCTTCAACGGCTATATTTTCGGCATAAAGCGTCCCCTCATTATACTGAAAATAATCCATTATGTTTGCACTTCCCCTTGTTGATGAGCCCCTTGTTGATCAGCTGGAGGCAAGTAAAGCGCGCCGCGCTTGCCACATGCCGTAAGTGCTACAAATAGACTGGTTGCGATGATAATCATGAAAAAACCCCGAATCATTTTGCCAAAATCTCCAACCATTTTTGGGCTTGTTTTTTAACTTGTTCGGGAGCAGTGCCGCCATAGCTTTTACGGCTCGCGACCGAATTTTCAACGCTTAATATAGAAAATATATCATCGGTAATTTCTGGCGCAACCGCTTGCATCTCAGCCACTGATAACTCCGCTAAATCGCATTTTTTCTCTTCCGCCATCGCCACCAGCCTGCCGGTAATATGATGCGCCTCACGAAACGCTAGGCCTGCTTCACGCACCAACCAATCGGCAAGGTCTGTTGCGGTGCTAAAACCCTGCATCGCCGCTTGCCGCATATTGTCTTTTTGGGGCGTGATTTCAGCCATCATCCCCGCCATTGCAGCAAGACAAAGCGATAAATTATCAAACGCATCAAATAGGGCTTGCTTATCTTCCTGCATGTCTTTTGAATATGCAAGCGGTAAGCCTTTCAGCACTATATGCAATGTCACCAGCGCGCCGATAATCCGTCCGGTTTTGGCACGAATAAGCTCCGCCGCATCTGGATTGCGTTTTTGCGGCATAATTGAAGAACCGGTTGAGAAACTATCCGGTAAGGCAAAAAAGCGATAAGGCGCAGAGGCAAAAATCACAATCTCTTCTGCCAAGCGCGATAAATGCGTGGCGCAAATGCTTGCCGCCGCCAGCGCCTCAAGCGCAAAATCACGCGCCGATACAGCATCAATAGAATTGCGACACGGAGCATCAAAGCCAAGCGCTTGGGCGGTTGCCTCCCGATCAATCGGGAAGCCGGTTCCCGCCAAAGCCGCCGCCCCAAGCGGGGATTCATTTAATCTTCGCCGCGCATCGTGAAAGCGGCCATAATCCCGCCCCAGCATTTCAACATAGGCCAATAAATGATGACCATAAGTGACAGGCTGCGCGGTTTGCAAATGCGTAAACCCGGGCATAATCATATCCGCATAGGCAAGGGCGGATTGCGCCAGCACGGTTTGGAGCTGCCTGATTTGCTCACCTATATGGTCGATTGTATCGCGCACATAAAGACGAAAATCCGTCGCAATCTGGTCATTGCGTGAACGCGCCGTATGCAACCGCCCGGCAGAAGCGCCAATATCATCAGCAAGGGCAGCTTCAATATTCATATGAATATCCTCAAGACTACGGTCAAAGGTAAATTCCCCATCGCTGATTTTTTGTTCGATTTTATCAAGCCCAGAAAGTATGGCTTTCGCATCCTTAGCGCTGATAATATTTTGCGCCGCCAGCATTTCACAATGCGCCCGACTGCCCCGAATATCTTGCACGTAAAGGCGTTGGTCAAAATCTATTGACGCATTTATCTCTTCCATTATATCATTGGGCTTAGTCTTAAAACGCCCGCCCCACATGCGATTATTCATAGAAAACTCCAGGAGATAATATGTTCAGGCAGCCATCACACCGTCTCATATTTTTTATAAGTCTTGGTCTCGTTAGTTTCATAACAGGTCTATACCTTTTTCTGCCCGTGTCTGACAAGCCATCTTTATCGCTCACCACTATAGACAAATTCGTAATATATGAAACCCCACAAACAATCCCGCCAATCGCCTATCAAACCGCAAATGGACAAGCAAAATCTGTCGCCGATTGGCAAGGCCGCTATCTGCTGGTTAATTTTTGGGCAAGCTGGTGCGCACCGTGCCGCAAAGAAATGCCCTCTTTGGATCAGTTACAACAGGATTTTGCCGATAAGCCTTTCACTGTTCTGGCGCTTAGCCTCGATACAGGCGCGCCAGAAAAAGGCGAGAGATTTCTAAATGATTTGGGCATAAGCCATCTTGCGCGGGGCTATTTAGGGCATACCAGACTTATGGCACGGCTTAAACTGGTAGGGCTTCCGACCACGATTTTACTAAACCCGCAAGGGAAAGAAATTGCCCGTCTTTCCGGTGATGCCCAGTGGCATAGCGAAGATATAAAGGCGCGCCTTATTGCATTAGCCCCCTAGCGCGTGTTGCATTATTATAGATTCAGTCTGTTGTATAGACGCGCTAGGTTTTTTCGTTCACGACAGCAATGCTTTCGCATTGCGTCTCCCCATTATCTTAAAAAAAGAGGGGGCGCCCCAACTTATCATAAAAGATGGCGGTGGGCTTGCCGTTTACCTTTTAGGCAGCAAGCCTTTCTTTTCCCATACTCAAATCATAAAACTGATAGCAAATAAAATGGTCACATAATTATGCACATCATACTAACATGGTCAGCAATTGCGCATGGAGGCGTTTATCCCCGCAAGCGATAATATCGCCGCCTTGCGCTGGTGAGCTACCATCCCATTTCGTGATAATACCACCTGCCGCTTCAACCAGCGGGATAAGCGCCGCAATATCAAATTGATTTAGCCCTTTTTCAATCACCGCATCAATCTGCCCTGCCGCAAGCAGAGCATAGCCGGTGCAATCCAGCCCATAGCGGATAAGTCTGACTTTGCTAATAATTGCATCCCAAATCGGCGCAGACGGCGCGGTCTCCGGCGCGGCGGTGGCAATAATCGCAGCGCTCATATCAGCGCAAGCGCGCACAGTAAGCGGCATCATCTTGCCATCTCTTTGCCAGATGGCTTTTGCTTGGCTTGCAAAAAACCGTTCGCCCGTAAAAGGTTGATCCATAACGCCCAATAGCGGCATATGTTTATGATAAAGCCCGATTAATGTTCCCCATACCGGTACACCACAAATATAAGCGCGAGTGCCATCAATGGGATCAAAAATCCATTCATAATCGCCAGCGCCATCCCCTGCGCCAGTGCGACCAAATTCTTCGCCATAAATCGCATGGTCTGGATAGTGCTGCTGCACCAAATCCCGCATCACTTGCTCGGCTTGCCTGTCTGCTTGGGTGACGGGATCAAAACCCTGTTCGCTTTTATTCTCAACATGGGTAAGGTTTCGAAAAAGCGGTAAGGTAATTTCCGCCGCCGCATCAGCAAGCTCATGCGCGAAGTTTAAGAAATCTTTTTCACTCATTCGGCAGCCTGTTGTTGGGATGAAAATTGCGTAAGATAATCAGATAAATGTGCCATTAAACCGGTTATATCAGTTTTGAGACGCACGAAATCCACCTTCTTTTGATAGCTTGTTTCATCCATATAAAGATTGCGGTTAATTTCAATTTGCAACGCATGACGCTGGCGATGCGGTTGCCCATAATGGCGGGTGATAAAACCGCCCGCATAAGGGTGATTACGGGTCACCTGATAGCCCTGCTCGGTAAAATAATCCGCAACTAGACGACTAAAATGCGGCGCACAACTACGCGTCCACTGATCGCCAATATTAATATCAATCGATTGCGCCATATCGTTAATTAATTTTCCGGGCATGGAATGAACATCCAATAAATGTGCCACACCAAAGCGATTATGAAGGGCATCAAATTGGTCTTGCAAATGTGCGTGATAGGGCTGGTAGATTGTTTCAATGCGCCGTTGCGCATCCGCCCAATCGAGCTTGCCTTTATATATGGTTTTATGTTCTGCAACAATACGCGGGATAATCCCCAGCCCTACGGCTGCCCGCATTGACGGCTTCTGTTCAAATGGTTTCATCCCCCGATAGAGAACAGGATCATGCTCATCCGCCGCCCGATTGAGATCAACATAGCAACGCGGATAGCGAGCGATTTGCATCGCCGCGCCATAATCAGGCGCTGCCGCACATAACTCATCAACATACATATCTTCAGATTGCCGCAGCGTATGCGCATCCAATCGTGATGCATTTATAAAATCCTGCGGATAATAATCCCCACTATGCGGCACATTCACCAATAAAGGCACTGGCGTTATCCGAGGCGTAATAAATGAAAATGGCGCGGATGCTGCAATCGACATGCCTGCTTATATCATAAGCTATGGCACATTTCCAATTGCCAGTGCGGAAAAAATTGATTATTAAACACTCACCTTTTGCAAATATATGCACCTTTTGCAAATAAAGGGCGATTAGCTCAGTGGGAGAGCACTACCTTGACATGGTAGGGGTCACTGGTTCAATCCCAGTATCGCCCACCACTAAACCGGAAAATACAAAAAAGAAGAGCCGCCGACGGATTATGTAATCTGTGGGCAGCTCTTTTAATGTTGGAATAATCCCAATACTGGAAAAACCCTTGTTAATCCTAGCAAAGATTTTCCTTTTCCTATGGTTTCAGTACTAACAGACAACACCACATGTGTCAAGCTGATCCTTGACACGACCAGATTTTGATGATGGTATGATAGGACAACTATAATGATAGGGGAGCAATAGTTGCACGCAAAGAAGATTGTTCTCTATTCTATATAAAGTCTTAAAATAAAAATGGAGCTTACAATGAAATATCGTTTAGGGTTAGATGTGGGGACAAATTCATTGGGGTGGAGCGTTCTCAAGCTCGATGCAAATGATAATATTTGTGGCATTGAAGCGGCGGGGTCACGGATTTTTTCTGATGGGCGCGACCAAAAAACAAAAGCAACATTGGCAGCCGAGCGACGTGTTGCCCGCTCAGCACGGCGGCGGCGCGACCGCTATAAGGATCGTCGTACGAAACTGTTAAAAGCGCTTACAGACATCGGACTGTTTCCATCTCATACGGCTGACCAAAAAGCCTTACAAATTGAAAACCCTTTGGAGCTACGTGCCAAAGCGCTTAAAGAGCAATTAACGCCCCA
This sequence comes from Parvibaculaceae bacterium, assembly GCA_965199285.1. Lineage (GTDB taxonomy): Bacteria > Pseudomonadota > Alphaproteobacteria > RS24 > RS24 > CBDDGJ01. The sequence continues at coordinate 1,294,215 of OZ240687.1, forward strand.
TCAAATCGGCCGCGCTTTGTTTCATATTAATCAGCGTCGCGGGTTTCAGAGCAACCGCAAAGATAGAAGCGAAGAAACGACAAGTGGTACAGTTTCAGCCTCAGCGCGGATGCTGTTACAGGAAATGGAGTTGATTGATCCAGCCATATCAAAAGATGATTATAAAGACTTATCAAAAGATGAGAAAAAAGAGGCACGTCGCGCTGAAGCACAAGCCCGCAAAGAGGCGCTTGAGACATTACAATCCCGCCGCGATTTTAGCTTTGGAGTGTTTCTCTATCAGCGCCATCAAGACAAGCAGCCAACACGAGCAAGACCGGGCGCGGGCGAAGACGGAAAATTATATGATGTCTATCCCACCCGCGAGATTTATCAGGATGAATTTGATAAAATCTGGAGCACGCAAGAAAAATATCACCCTGCATTGATGACGCAAGATGCGAAAGCTTGTATTCACAATATTATTTTCTATCAACGCCCCCTTAAAGCACAAGAGCGGGGAAAATGTGCCTATATGTCCGAATATGATCGCACCTTTCGGGCGATGCCAAGCTTCCAGCGCTATCGAATTTATCAGGAAGTCAATAATCTGGAATGGTCGACCGCCACCAGGCAGCAAAAATTAATCGATTATCCAGAAGCCCGCAATGCGATTATCGATCTTTTGGAGTGCCCGCCAGTTGAAGAAGAACCGGAGAGAACGAAAGCGCAAGTGAGCTTTTTTAATATGAAGAAAATCCTAAAAAATCACAATCTTGCTGAAGGAAATTTTGAGTTTAATCTGGAGACTCCGAAACGTAAAAACCTAGATGCCAATCTGACCTCGCATATCATGCAAGCGGATGATTATGTCGGCGTGGCGTGGCATGAATGGGATTTACAAAAACAAGATGATTTCATCAGCATTATTCTGGATGATGAACTTGATGATGAAAAGGTATTTCAACATTTAGAAGAATCTTATGGTCTAGACCAGCATCATGCTGAAAAATGTATGAATGCGCTTTTAGTGGATGGCACGGCCAGCGTGTCACGCGAAGCGGCACATTTAATGCTTGCAAAAATGCGGGATGAGGTGATCATCCAACCTGATGCAGCAGCACTTTGTGCCGAAGAAGTTGATGGGTTTGTTGACCCAATGCGGGGAAAGAAAACGGGTGAAACTGCCTATCAACCCGAACCGCATCTCCCCTATTATGGCGAACAGTTTCAAGATGCGCATATCATCCCTGGTAAACGTGACCCCAAGGATAAGAATGATGACCGCAAATTTTTCGGCGGGGTGACCAACCCCACCGTCCATATTGCCCTTAATCAAATTCGGCAAGTGGTGAATGAACTGATTGACATATATGGTCACCCCCACTCAATCTCGATTGAATTAGGACGCGAATTGCCAGAAGGTGAAAAAGGTCGAAAAGACATTGAAAAAGAACAGAAAGACAATCAAACTGACAATGAGCGGCTCGATAAAGAACTCCTCGAAATGGGGCAGAGAACCAATCGCGATAATCGGCTACGCCTTAAATTATGGGAAGAATTGGGCGAGAACCCTGTTGACCGCCGCTGCCCTTTTTCGGGGGAGGTGATCGGTATTGGCGATCTATTCAATGGCACTGCTGAGATTGAGCACCTTATTCCCTTTAGCATTTCACTGGATGATAGCCGCGCCAATAAGGTGATTGCCACCCGCCGCGCTAATCGGGATAAGGGGCAGCGCACGCCGTTTGCGGCTTTTGGTGATAGTCCTGCTGGTTATGATTGGGAAGAGATTTTCGACCGCGCCCAGAATCTGCCCAAAGCAAAGCAATGGCGTTTTCAGCAAGATGCGATGGAGATATGGCTGCGTGACCATGCTGATTTTAGCGCGCGACACTTAAATGATACCCGCTATATTGGCCGCATGACCCGTGAATATTTGCAGGCGATTTGTCATATTGATAAAATCGATGTGGTCACAGGGCGCTTAACCGCATTGCTGCGCGGTCATTGGGGCTTAAACAGTATTTTGAAAGAGCTGGAAAGCGAAGCCGCCCACCCAAGCGACCATAATCAGCCAGAAGAGGAACAAGATAAAAAATCCGGCAAAAAAAATCGCGACGACCATCGCCATCACGCCATTGATGCGATTGTCATTGGCATGACCAGTCGCAGCATTTTGCAAAAAGTCGCGACCGAAGCAAACCGAAGGGAGACCAATTCGCCAGACCTCAACAGCCTGTTTCCCAAAGATGCAAAGGGTCATAGCGTAATCGACCCGTGGGATGGGTTTCGTGATGAAGTTAAAAAAACTGCCCGCGATATTATCGTATCCCACAAGCGCAAGCGCAAAACAAGGCGCGCGGGCAGCAAAAATCAGCTCAGCAGCACGGGTGGCAAGCTTCTTAAGGCTAAGGCGTTTGGGTTGATAAAGCCAATTAATGAAGCGAAAAATAAATGGGAAACTGTTATCCGCCATCCCATCGTGGCTTTGAAAAAAGAAGAACAATCTTTCAATAAACGAAAAGAGGTAGAAGCGATACGCGACGAACATCTGCGCCAACAATTTTTACAAGCCTTTGATGAGGCCGAAGCCAATGGACTTAAAGGTATAGAGGGAGTCACCAAACTGGCACAAGACAAAGGCATTCGCCGCTTGCGCTGCTATGATCGCGCACAGACAGTCATTCCTATTCGGGATAAAACCGGCAAAGCTTATAAAGCCTATATGAGTGGTGGCATTTGGGGGGTGGAGATTTATGCTTTTCCGGAGGGTCATAAAAAAGCTGATAAATGGGAAGGCGTGGTGATCACTCGCTTTAATGCCAATAAACCAGATTTTCAACCAGGGACGACTTACCGCCCCGACCGCTCAGCAAGGCTGGTGATGCGCTTACAGACAAATGATTGTATTGAGATTGAGGAAAATGGCAAAAAACGCCTCATGCGATTACAGAAAATGGCACAAGCTGGTAATTTAACTTTTGCACCGCTGCATGAAGCAAATGTAGCTAAACGCGCTAATGATAAGACGTTTAAGTTTCTTAATGCAAAGGCAAGCTCCCTACGCAACCTTAAGGCGCGGAAAGTGCATATCAGCCCCACGGGCAAGCTGAGTTATGAAGCCCGCCGCAAGCCTCGTCGCAAAAACAAAAAGGGATAGCTATAAATGGCAGGGCAAATTGTTGAAATCACCAATCCACGCCATCTGCTTCACAAATCACGCGGCTTTTTGCAGGTAAAACATGAGGGGGATATTTTAGGGCAAGTGCCGCTAGATGATATTGCTGCCGTGATTATTTCGGTTCCGGGGTGCATGCTCTCCAGCAATGTGCTCGATCAATTTGCCCATCGCAATATCCCGATTGTAACTTGTGGCGATAATTACCTTCCCAGTAGTTGGACATTACCCATCCAAGGTCATAATCGGCAATTTCAGACCATGCGGGCGCAAGCCATGCTCACCGCGCCGCGCCGCAAACGCGCCTGGCAAATCATTGTGAAAGCCAAAATTACTAATCAAGCAGAGGTTTTGGAAAGGGCGGGGAAATCCCCCAAACCATTACAGAATTTAGCTAATAGAGTGCGCTCTGGTGACCCTGAAAATCATGAAGCACAAGCGGCGCGGATTTATTGGCGCACTCTTTTCGGCGATGATTTTCGTCGTGACCGCGCCGCACAAGGCTTAAATGCCGCCTTAAATTATAGCTATGCCATTATCCGCGCCTGCATCGCGCGTGGCGTGGTAAGTGCGGGCCTTCATCCCAGTTTCAGCCTGCATCATAAAAACCCGCAAAACCCACTTAATTTAGTTGATGATCTGATTGAACCTTTTCGCCCGATAGCCGATTATCTTCTGTGGCATCATGTCAAGAACCATAATCAAGAGGAAAAAATAGAACTCGATAGACAAACCAAAACAGCCTTGGCCGCGCTTATCAATTTACCCTTGCCAATGGCGGATGAAAGCTCTCCCCTTTCCATCGCCGCCGCCAAAACCGCGCGCAGCCTAGCGGGGTGGTGCATGGATGAACGCGATGATTTGCTCTGCCCGAAACTACCGCTTTTTCTGGAAATGGCCGCCCTTACCTCCATATCGCCAGAGGAACCCGCTTAAATGAGCCGCCGCGCTCACCTAAGCCCCTATAAAATCATGTGGCTGTTTGTGATGTTTGATTTGCCGGTTGGCACAAAAAAAGAGCGCAAGCAGGCAAGCGGGTTTCGCAATCATCTGCTTGATCTCGGTTTTGAAATGTCACAATTTTCAGTCTATATGAAATATTGCGCATCTGGTGAAAAAGCAGATTCCATCGGCAATCAGATTCAAACAGAATTGCCCACAGGCGGCAAAGTTGATATACTCACAATAACAGATAAACAATTTACCCATATCAAGCGATTCTATGCCAAAAAACCCAAAAAAAATGACGGAAAACCAAGCCAATTACACTTATTTTGAAGCGATTTCCACCCTAAAAACGGGGGAAATCGCAACAAAATCAACAAGCTAACCAAGGTCTGTTGTACCACATAGGAAAAAGAATTGCTAGGACAACTATTAGAGCCTGTATCCGCCCGCAATGATATGTTGTACCACATAGGAAAAAGAATTGCTAGGACAACCCTTGCCCGCTCCATTCGCCTTCAACTCCGGTTGTACCACATAGGAAAAAGAATTGCTAGGACAACCTTTCAATGAGAACGTGCCGCTCTCAATAAGTTGTACCACATAGGAAAAAGAATTGCTAGGACAACAGATATCCAGCCACATATGAAGGCCATTTTAGTTGTACCACATAGGAAAAAGAATTGCTAGGACAACTCAGGGCTTGGTTTGACGCTCACGATCTCGGGTTGTACCACATAGGCAAAAGAATTGCTAGGACAACAACCCCAATAAAAAGGCAGATGGTCGGCGGGGGGAAGAAAATATTTGCGGCGCTTAGAAATTTTAAGCGGATTTGACACTGGCGCTTGGATGTTTTGGCATATCCGAATGTGGATAATATGGTTAATAAGAGATGTTTTTTAATTTTATGCGCCATGTTTGTGCTTGCAGTTATGCTTGGCGCGTGTAGCAATAGTAATGATGATAGAGCGCAGAAAAATATCCCAGATTGTATTCAGCTAGACACTCATGAAAACCGAGATGGTAATGCTTTTTATTGGCAGAACAATCTGCGAGCTGGATAAATCTGGCCGGTTTGCTATAGTCTAACAAGACGATAAGAGAGGGAGACGACCATGCAGGCATTACAGACACAGCGCGATAATATCACCAACACCAAACTCATCAGCACAGATAAGGGGGCGGATGATTTTGAACTGGCAGATGGTGAGGTGCTGCTGCGGGTGGAGCGCTTTGCCTTTACCGCCAATAATATAACCTATGGCACTGTCGGCGAGCAGGTTGGCTATTGGCAGTTTTTCCCCCCGCCTATTCCCGATACAGAGCATGATTGGGGCATGATCCCCGTATGGGGGTTTGCGCAAGTGGTGCGCTCAACCATTGACGAGATCAAAGCAGGCGAGCGGCTTTATGGCTATTTCCCAATGGCGACATTTCTCACCATCACGCCGATAAAAATCGCCCCAGACCGCTTGGTGGATGGCGCGGCGCATCGGGCAGAATTGCCACCTGTCTATAATCAATATAATCGATTGGGGAGCGCGCCGACAGATATCGGGGGTGAAAATTTGCAGGCCTTGCTGATGCCGCTTTATGTCACTTCTTTTTGTTTGGCTGATTGTCTGGCGACAGAAAACAAAGATGCCGCGCAAGTGATAATTGTCAGTGCCTCGAGCAAAACCAGCATCGGCCTTGCCTATGGGCTATCCTTACGCGAGGCGGAAAACCGCCCGCATATTGTCGGCCTTACCTCACCGGCAAATGTGGATTTTGTAAATCAGCTTGGTCTTTATGACCAAACTATTTCTTATGATGAATTGGCAATGATTGACACGAGCATGCCCACCGCAATGGTGGATATGTCGGGCAATCGCGCAGTTTTGGGGGAAGCGCATCAGCGATTAGGAGATCATATGCTATGGTGTCATAATGTTGGCCTCACCCATTGGGATGATAGCGAAACCGCACAAGACCCGTTAGCAGCGCATCTTAATCGAGAGCGTAGCGCCATGTTTTTTGCCCCCGCCTATATTCAAAAATGCGTTGCCGCTTGGGGACATGATGAATATGACAAGCGAATTAAAGCATTTATGCAAGGCGGGGTTACGCATGCGCGCGACTGGCTCAATATTGCTGAAATTGATGGTCTTGCCGCATTTACAAAAATTTATGATGAAGTGGTTGCCGGAAAAATCTCCCCCCAACAAGGGTTGATTATCTCTATTTAAGGCCTTTCTTCTGGTCATTTTGTGAATATAAGCGCCGCTTGCTAATGGGGTGTACTACTTGCTATAAGAGCGCTTGAAAAGGAGTCGCTTTTATGTCTGATGCGCATATATCCCCTGAAGAGGCTGCGGCGCGGCGACCAAAAGCCCGCACGCTTAGGCCATTATCAGCCCTTATGCCGTTTTTGCGGCACTATTATTGGGCGATTTTAGGCGCGTTTATCTCTTTAACGATTGCGACATTGGCAACATTGGCTTTGCCGGTGGCGGTGCGCTTTATGATTGATTATGGCTTTTCCGCAACCGATGCGGCAGCGATTGACCAATATTTTATCGCCATGTTTGGAGTTGCGATTATTCTTGGCCTTGCCAGTGCCGCGCGATTTTATTTTGTCACTTGGATTGGGGAGCGCGTGACCTCTGATTTGCGCCGTGCCGTTTACAATCATATCACCACCTTAAGTCCGGTTTTTTTCGAAACCATTCGCACCGGCGAAGTGCTATCGCGCTTAACCGCCGATATTACGCTCATTCGGCAAGTGCTGGCATCCTCCGCCTCGGTTGCGTTACGCAATTTATTTTTATTTGTCGGCTGTGCGATTATGCTTGTCTATACCAGTACAGAATTAAGCGCCCTTGCCGCGCTTGCGTTGCCGACAGTGATTGTGCCAGTGGTGGTGTTTGGACGATGGGTAAGGCGGCTGGCGCGGGCCAGCCAAGACCGGATTGCCGATACATCAGCACATGCGGCCGAAACCCTATCCGCAATGAATATTGTGCAAGCCTTTACCCATGAAACGCAAGACCGCGCTCGTTTCTCGGAAGCGGTCGAGGCGGCGTTTCAAGTGGCGCGCTGGCGCATTTTGGCGCGCGCCCTTCTCACCGCTCTGGCGATTGTACTGGTGTTTGGGGCGGTGGTGATTATCCTCTGGCTTGGCGCGCAAAATGTTCTGGCAGGTGAAATGACCGGCGGCGTGCTAGGACAATTTATCCTTTATGCAGTGCTGGCAGCAACTGGCATTGGCGCTTTATCAGAAGTATGGGGCGATATTCAACAAGCGGCCGGCGCAACCGAAAGATTGGCGGAATTATTAGCGGTAGAACCCGCCATAAAAGCCCCCGCCCAACCACAAAGCCTGCCAGATAATTCACAAAGAATGATTGCCTTTGAGCATATTGATTTTGCCTATCCGACCCGCCCTGACCAAGCCGCGCTTACTGATTTTTCGCTCACCATTGGCGCTGGTGAAACAGTGGCACTGGTTGGCCCTTCAGGGGCGGGAAAAAGCACTGTCTTTCAGCTCTTGCTCAGATTTTATGACCCGCAAAAGGGGCGTATCTCAATCGATGCGGTTAATCTGGTTGATGCCGACCCGATAAGCATTCGGGAAAATCTCGCCTTTGTGCCGCAAGAGACAATTATTTTTGCGACTAGCATATTTGAAAATATCCGCTTTGGCAGTGCGCAGGCAACACGGCAAGAAGTTGAACAAGCGGCTCGCGCCGCCCAAGCGCATGAGTTTATTATCGCTTTGCCGCAAGGCTATGAAACTATTTTGGGCGAACGCGGCATCACCCTATCGGGCGGCCAGCGCCAGCGCCTTGCAATTGCGCGTGCTTTGTTACGCAATGCGCCGATTTTATTATTAGATGAGGCAACATCATCTCTGGATGCGCAAAGCGAGGCTTTTATTCAACAGGGGCTGGCGCAACTAATGCAAGGGCGGACAACGCTTATCATTGCGCATCGGCTCGCTACCATCTTAAAAGCCGACCGGATTATTGTCATGGATCAGGGGCAAATTATTGGCGAAGGCACGCATGAAGAATTGCTTCAAAAAAATGAACTTTATGCGCGGCTAGCGCATTTACAATTTGATCAGGCCGCAGAATGAGCAGCCCGTCACCGCATGATCCTAAAAAAATGCACGCTTTGTGTCAGCTTGCGCTGGATGCGGGAGCCTGTATCGCCGCCCATCATCATAAGGGCGTCGAAAAAGAAATAAAAAGCGATAAAAGCATTGTCACCATTGCCGATCGTGAAGCGGAAGATATTCTAACCAAAGGCCTGGCGCACATCTTTCCACAAATTCAAGTGATTGGGGAAGAGGCTTGTGCCGAAGACATGCCCTCGCATATTCGCTCACAGTTCTTTTTGCTCGACCCATTAGACGGAACATATGAGTTTGTAAATGGCGGTAAAGACTTCACTGTCAATATTGGTCTTATCAATAATCACTATCCCGTCGCGGGGGTAATTTATGCGCCTTTGCTCGAAGCGCTTTATATTTCTGGCGATGAATGCGCTTATAAAGCAGAGATTGCGCCCGATGGTGATCTGGCAAAAGTTGATTTTCATCCCCTCCGTACTGATGCGTTTAACACCCAAAAAGGGGTGCGTGTGATTGCCAGCAAATCACACCGCAATGAACGCACCGAAGCGATGATTGAAAAATTAAATGTGGCGGAACTTGTTGCCACTGGCTCATCGCTAAAATTTTGTGTTATTGCCGAAGGCAAGGCCGATTTTTATCCCCGCTATGGCAGGACAATGGAATGGGATACAGCGGCAGGGCAAGCCATATTAGAAGCCGCAGGCGGGCAAGTCTGCTTTACAGATGGTCGCCGCCTGTCTTATGGAAAGCATGAACGGGGATTAGATAATCCCGATTTTATTGCGTCTGGACAAGAAAACTGGCCGGCGTTTTTGAAAAAATAATCAATCAGCACACTCATTATTCTGCTCGAATCAGAATAGGATTGGGTGGCAAATATAAAGCCATGTGTTTATAGGGAGTCATGCAATGAGCCTATCATATGTAGATCGGTTGTTTCTGCTTATTTTATCTTTCTTTATGAGCCTAGCCCCTTTGGCAGCACAGGAGATCAATCTGGAAACATCACGCCAATATTTTGAAACACTGGACACGCAAAATAAAAATAATCAAACCCCCAATATACAAGACCAAAAAAATCCGTCACCCCAACCAAATTCTGCAACACAGGGGTTTACCCAAAACCAAATCGTGATAGAGGTGAGCAAGTTTCTTGGCGCATCGGCAGAAACAGTCGCTGAGTTGGTTGATCGCGCCTTTCGTAGCTATGGCGCGCCTGATGCCGTTATCCGTGGCGATGAGTTAAATATTGCCGCGATCATAGGCGTGCGCTATGGGCGCGGCAACATACAACTTGCCAATGGCGAAACCCATGATATTTATTGGCGCGGTCCCTCGGTTGGGTTTGATGCGGGCGGCAATGCCTCTAAAAGTTTCACGCTGGTTTATGGTCTAAATAGTCCTGATGAGATTTATTACCGGTTTAGCGGCGTTGATGCCTCTGCCTATTATATTGGTGGCTTGTCGATGAATTATTTGCAGCGCGACAATATTACATTGGTTCCCATTCGGGTTGGGTTTGGTCTTAAATTAGGCGCGAGTCTTGGCTATCTAAAATTTGATCGTGAAGCAAGCTGGTTACCTTTTTAGCTTAAGCCTGATCAATTAGATCGTAAGGCGCAATAAATCATCCATCACGGTTTCCAAATGCCGCAAGCTGTTACAGACTTGGACATGATGGCAATATGCGCCGAGCCTTTGCATCTCGCTGTCACCCGTATTCCATAGCGGTTTAATTTCAGGGTTCAACCAAATCACCCGCTTGGCGCGATTACTCATATCTTTCACAATATGATGACCGGGATCGCCATAATTAGAGCGCGCATCACCCAAAATCATAATTGTGGTGCGATGGTCAATATCATCCAGCACCATGTCAGATAACTCTTGCAATGATAATCCATAATCCGAACTGCCGTGACTATAATTATTCAAAATTTCAGTCATTGCGTCTTCCGCATCCATGTCAGACAGCACATCCGTCACCTCCCCGCAATGGCCAGAAAAAGCAAAGCTGCGGGTCTTGGGCATCACTTCATCCAGACTATAGAGGAACATTAATAAAAACCGTGCCACCGCCGCGACCGAGCCAGACACATCACACATCACAATCAGACGGGGGCGGTTTATATGGGTACGCTTATTGATAAGCTCAAATAATATGCCATCATTGCGTTGATTATGGCGCAACGTCCGGCGAATATCGACCACCCCGCGCCGCGCTTTTTTCTTGCGGCGGCTATGCAGGCTCGCCAGCCGTTTCGCCAAACGTTGAATGAGTTGGCGCATAATATGCATGTCCGCGCGGTCAACATTCGACAGGCGAATATTATATAATATCTCTTCGCGCAACTGCCGGCCTACATTGGCGGTGCGCATGGCGATTTGTTGTTCAACATAATCACGCACTGCCGCCAATGCACGCGTGCGGGCTTGTTCCAAATCCGACAGCCGTTCGGCCGCCCCTTCATGACGGGCATCGCGAATGGCTTGTTCTAATGTTTCAACCCCCATTTGCTCTAAAATCTGGCGGGTAAACAAGCCTTGCTGGGTGAACAGTTTCGCGTTTTGCAAATTTGTATTGCCTACCGCTTGCATCATGGCTTGCGCGAAAGCGGCTTGGTCTTCGCCGGTAAATAGCGATAGGGCTTCATCCTGCTCCCCTTCAACTACATCATCACGCTCTTCATTTTCCGATTCACTATTTTCTCCCGTCTCTGTTTCTGGCTCGCCCTCTTCTTCTGTTTCTGTATGAGGTTCGGGGCTACGAAAATAGGTTTCAAAACACTCATCGAAATAGTGCTTTTCAAGCTCGGTTTTGGCAAGCGCGTGCGATAGCGCCGCTTTCAAGACGCTTCGATTTTCAACCCCTATCGTTTCTATCACGGCCGCCGCATCAAGCGATTCAGAGGTTGATATGCGTATATCAGAAGCCCGTAAGACTTTGATAAAATCGCCAAGCATAAACATGACTAGGGCGATGCTTTCAAATCACGCAAGATGGATTTTGTCTCGCTTTCGGCCATTTCAATATCGGAACGAAATTTAAGCAATACGTTAAGCGTGTCATAGACAAATTCCGGCTCCAGCTCTTTCACATGCAACAGAACAAGGGTGCGCGCCCAATCGATTGTCTCGCTAATGGCGGGTGGTTTTTTGAGGTCGAGCTGCCGCAAAGCGGCGACAAAGCTCACCAGCTTATGGCGCAATTCTTGGTCAAGCTCGGGCACGCGCTTGGCGATAATCCGCGCCTCGCGCTCCATATCCGGAAACGGAATATATAAATGCAAGCACCGCCGTTTGAGCGCATCGCCAATCTCGCGAGTATTATTGGACGTTAAAAACACTAAGGGCTTATGGCGGGCGGTGATGGTTCCCAATTCGGGAACCGAAACCTGATATTCTGATAAGAGTTCCAGCAAAAATGCCTCAAACTCATTATCCGATTTGTCGATTTCATCAATCAGCAAAACCGCGCTCTGCTCGCACCGCAAGGCGTGCAAAAGCGGGCGCGGCAATAAAAATTGTTCGGAAAAGAAAATATCTTCAAACCCCTCCAGCTTTTGCATGGATTGGGAAAGATCGGTTGCCCCTTGCATCACATCGCCAAGTTTTTCACGCAGCACTTGCGTGTAAAGAAGCTGCTTGCCATATTGCCATTCATAAAGCGCCTTGCTTTCATCCAACCCCTCATAACATTGCAGGCGGATGAGCGGATTATCCCAATATTGCGCGGCCGCTTTGGCAAGCTCGGTTTTGCCAACCCCTGGTGGGCCTTCTACCAATAAAGGCTTATCCAAAGCGCGCGCCACATAAAGTGCGGTGGCAATTTGCGTATCACAAATATAGCCCTTATCATCAAAGCCTGCCGAAATATGCTCAATCGCCGCTTGTGCTGATGGTTGTTTTGCCGCCTGTTTTGTCATTATTCAATTCTCCCTCCGCCCTTATTTAGCGGAAAGCCCTCTATCGTGCAATCATCTGCATGTGTTTTAGCAGCGACGGGGTGGCATAGCCATCAGCGATTTTCCCATGCTTAATCTGATATTGTCTTATCGCCGCAAGCGTTTGCGCGCCTGGTACGCCATCAATCCGGTCAATCTGATAGCGCAATTTTTTAAGCAAGGATTGAAGCTGCTTCACTTCCGCTGGATGCAATGGCCGCGCATCTTGTGGCCACGCCAAAAATGCCGGTGGGCTTCCAGCCAATAAATCGCTCAACATGCCCGCGCTTAGCGCATAAGCAGGGGCAACATTATAGCGCATGAGAGCGAAAAAATTCTGCGTCACTAAAAAGGCAGGGCCTTGATGTCCGGCCGGTAGGAAGATTGCCGTATCGCCCCAATCATCAAAAAAGGGCTGCTTACTGGTCACCCCAATTTTGCGCCAATAGGCGGCAGGGCGCGGGCGTTTCAGCGCGGCAAGCTGATAGTTAAAATTGTCTGGCAATGTGACGGGAATCCCCCACGGCAGATAACGCTGCCAGCCGGATACTTTCAGATAATTGGCTGCCGAGCCCATCGCATCTTTGGGATTATTCCATATATCGCGCTTGCCGTCACCCGTCTCATCAACCGCATAGCCTAAAAATGTGGTCGGGATAAATTGCGTATGCCCCATTGCGCCCGCCCATGAGCCTTTGAAATCATCTAACCCGACATCGCCAGATTGAAGAATCTCTAAAGCGGCGAGAATTTGCTGGCGGCCAAATTTTGCACGCCGCCCCTCATAGCCGAGACTGGCAAGAGCGCGGAGCACTGAAAAATTACCTTTATAAGTGCCATAATTGGTTTCCATGCCCCAAATGGCGATAATAATTCCGGGTGGCACGCCATATTTTTTCTCCAACCCTTGTAAAAAGGCCGCATAAGTTTCTGTTTTTTCACGACCCTGTTGGAGCCGTTTTGCGGTAATCATATGCGCCAAATATTCCCATATGGGCCGCACATATTCAGGTTGGGTGCTAGCTAATTCACGCACGCGCGGATTGGGGGTAAGGGTGCTGAGATGCGCGATAAAAGGCTCGGATATACCGTTTTTTCGTGCTTCGGCCTGCACCGCTTTTATCCAAGCTACAAAGGCTGGGTTTTGTTTCACTTGCGCCTGTGTTTGAGCCTGAGCCTGGGTCTGTGCTTGAGCTTGGGCGGTGGCCAACATCATCCCCATCGTGCCAACAAACGCCAACAGGGCAATAGAGAGATATTTCATATCAGGATACTTCCATCCAGCCTATCATGCCATCATTGCGTTTATGGACGAGGCTTGGCACGGGCGCGGCATCGGCATTTTTCTGATGCAGGAACAAAACATATTCTTCGCCCTCTTCTAAAATCTCAATCGCCGCGGCAATGCTTAAGACCGGCCAATCCGTGCTGCGTTCAATGATAATTGCGGGCGCGCCATCAGGGATTTCGCCAGTGGTAAATTGAGCAGAAATCTCTGCCGCCGAAAGCTGTTCGGCGGGAAGGGCGTTAGCATGTTTATCACTATGGCTGGTCAGTTTTCGCTTATGACGGCGCAGCTGTTTGGCCAGACGCTCAAGCGCCCGATCAAAACTTTGATATACCTCGCCCTCATCCGCGCCTGCCTGCATATGCATGCCACTATCAATATGCGCCGCAATATCGCAATGATAGCCAATCCGGCTTTTTGAAAAGGTTATTTTTACATCTGCACTTTCAACATTATGCGGAAAATATTTTGCGATTATTTCCGCCACCCGCCCTTCCACATATTCGCGCAAAGCGTCACCTGTTTCCATTTGTTTTCCTGAAATATGAATTGCCATAAATCTCCTCCAGCTAGCTTCTTATCGTGCCTTGCTTTTTGTAAAAAGTCCACCCGCTTAAGATGATTCAATAAATATTAAAGTGTAAATTCATCGCCAAGATAATAGCGCTTTACCTCTTCATTTCCAATAATCTCATCCGGTGTCCCTTGCATTAAAATCCGCCCATCATGGATGATAACCGCGGCATCAACTGTGCCGAGCGTTTCGCGCACATTATGGTCTGTTATCAGCACGCCGATATTTTTATCCGTAAGCTGCGCAATCAGAGCGCGTATATCCCCCACCGCGATCGGATCGACACCGGCAAAGGGCTCATCTAGTAAAATATATTGCGGGTTTGAGGCGAGCGTACGGGCGATTTCAACCCGCCGCCTTTCGCCGCCCGAAAGCGCCCCACCATATATATCTCGTAAATGGCTTACCGAAAACTCATCCAGCAATTCATAAAGACGCGCATATTGGTGTTCACGTTCAGGGTAAACCGTCTGTAAAATCGATAAAATATTTTCTTCTACTGTCAAATCTTTGAAAATCGAGGCCTCTTGCGGTAAATAGCCAAGCCCCAGCCGGGCGCGGCGATACATGGGTAGGCTGGTTACATCCATATCATTGAGAAAAATCCGTCCACTATCAGGGCGAATAAGCCCCATAATCATATAGAAACTGGTTGTCTTGCCAGCCCCATTAGGCCCAAGCAACCCGATTGCCTGATTTTGCTGTAAATGCAAAGAAATACGATCAACAACTTTACGCTTTTTGAAACTTTTGCTTATATGTTGCACCTGAAGCCCATGCGCTAATGCGCTTTGTTCATCTCCCTTATCTGTCATCTTCATCTGCGTCATAAAATTAAGGATAAGCGATTAATCAGCTTTTGGCAATTCTTGTGATGAGATTGGGGGCGGCGCTTTTTTGCGCGGCTGTAAAACGGCTTTTACCCGTTTGCCCCCCTGTTTATCTTGTTGCGCTTTCACCACGCCGGCTTTATCTTGTTGGCTAAGGTCAATGATCATCTCATCCCCTTTAACCAATTGTCCAATATCAGTTTCATTTTCTGAGCTTGCAATCACATTACCGCCCAAAACAATCACTTGTTGATCGGGCTTATAACGCCCCCAATGACTTGTAAAATGCCGCCCATCCGCAAGTTTTATGCGTAAATCAGTATGCGCATAAATTTCTTCAATATTTTCATTGTCATCAAATTGAACCTGCATCAACGCGCTACGCAAATCAATATCATCATTAGTAAGGTGAACGCGGTTTCGAAACTCACCCCATAATTTGGGGCGATTGAGGGTAAAGATTTCGCTGTTAATAATTGTCATCTGGCCGGTTTTACTCTCGCCTTGCAAGGTAATATTGGATTGAAACAGCTCGATATTTTTCTCAAGGTCAAATTCATATTGCCCCGCTTGCAACTCACCCATAGGAGCAGAAAGCGTAACCGGTTGTAGGGATTGAATGCGATTTTCTTTTAGCAATATTTGGCTATCGCCTGCCATCATACTCTGCCCATTTTGATCATTCACAATCACCGGCGTAAACAGCCAGAGACGTTCATTCTCCGGCAGATATTGTCCTGCCGGGGCGGCAAGCATCATTTGCCCTTCAGCTTTAGCGAATGCGGCATCAATCTCATAGAGGGAGACCATTTTCGCCGCCTGCGAGGGACTCACCGCACGTGCGGCGGTGACCAGATAATCTTTGCCATTTACCTGTTGCCCCTTTAGGCGCATATTATGAATCTCGATTTGCTGTGCGTCGCGTGCAGTTTGCAAATCTATCGGTGGGATGGAAATAAAATTTTGCTGCAAATCCGTTAAGACAAAAAGGCTCAGCGCCAAAATAAGCGTCATCGAGACAAGCCCCCATTTAAGCTGGCGGCGGCGAAATGAGAATGGTGAAAAACGTCGCATCTTCACATTTGCTTATCTCATGAATGCGAAAAAATATCCATATCTTCAAAACCGGCGAGATCCATTGCGGCGCGCACCAGCACAAAATCAAAACAGGCTTGCGCCATAGGTCGCCGCCCTTCACGGTCAAGCATCGCTTCGAGCTTATCTTTTAGCAGGTGCAGATACAGTACATCGCTTGCGGCATAGCGTAATTGCTCATCAGATAAGGAAGTCGCCCCCCAATCCGAGCTTTGTTGCTGTTTGGATAAATCAACCTCCACTAATTCCCGACACAAATCTTTAAGCCCGTGCCGATCCGTATAGGTGCGGGTTAGTTTTGAAGCAATTTTTGTACACCATAAGGGCGCGGCATGGACGTTCAGATATTTCGCAATCACCGCAACATCAAAACGGGCATAGTGAAAAATTTTCACAATGCTACGGTCTTCCAATAATTTCTTAAGGTTTGGCGCATCATATTGGTCGCGCTCAAACTGCACCAGATGCGCCGTGCCGTCACCACTGGAAATCTGAAGCAAGCACAATCGATCACGCTCCGGATTTAGCCCCAAAGTCTCTGTATCAATCGCTACACTGCCTGAAAATTCCAGCCCGTCGGGCAAATCGTTTTTATGTAATATAATATCCGCACTCATAATCTTATCATCCCTTTATCAATCATCCATTTTTAAAGCCGCAATAAAGGCCGATTGCGGAATCTCTACCTTACCAAATTGACGCATTTTTTTCTTGCCTTCTTTTTGTTTATCGAGAAGTTTTCGTTTGCGGCTAACATCGCCGCCATAGCATTTTGCAGTCACATCTTTACGCAAGGCAGCAATGGTTTCCCGCGCGATGATTTTGCCACCCAAAGCGGCCTGAATCGGGATCTTGAACAAATGGCGCGGGATAAGATCTTTCAACCTTTCGCACATAGCGCGCCCCCGACTTTCAGCGCGTTCCCGATGCACAATCATGGAGAGCGCATCCACCGGCTCGCTATTGACTAAAATCGACATTTTCACCAAATCCCCCTCGCGATAATCGGAAATCTGATAATCAAAACTCGCATAGCCTTTTGAGACAGATTTTAAGCGGTCATAAAAATCAAACACCACTTCATTTAAGGGCAGTTCATATTCCAGCATTGCGCGATTGCCGGCATAGCTGAGATTTTTTTGCCGCCCGCGCCGGTCTTCGCATAATTTCAAGACCGCCCCCAAATATTCATCCGGCACCAGAATAGAGGCATTAATCCATGGTTCTTGAATATGGTCGATTTTCATAATATCGGGCATATCCGCCGGATTATGTAATTCTGTCACGCTCTCATCGCTCATATGAAGCTCATATACCACGCTTGGCGCGGTGGTGATAAGGTCAATGTCAAATTCGCGTTCAATCCGCTCGCGGATAATCTCTAAATGCAGCAGCCCCAAAAATCCACAGCGAAAGCCAAAGCCCAAAGCAGCTGAATTTTCGGTTTCATATTCAAAGCTCGCATCATTAAGGCGCAGCTTTGCCATCGCCTCGCGCAAATCTTCAAACTGGCTGCTATCGGTGGGGAAGAGGCCACAAAACACCACCGGTTGCGATGGCTTAAAGCCGGTAAGCGCGGCCGCACAAGGGCGTTTATCTTCGGTGATTGTATCGCCGACATTAGTATCCGCAACTTGTTTAATGGCGGCGGTAAAAAAGCCAATCTCGCCTGGTTGAAGCGCGGCGACGGTTTCGGTTTTGGGCAAAAACACCCCAATCCGGTCAATCGGATAGGTCGCGCCATTACTCATCATCCGGATTTTCTGCCCCTTTTTCATCACCCCATCAATAATCCGCACCAGCACCACCACGCCAAGATAGGCATCATACCAGCTATCAACCAGCATCGCTTTTAGGGGCGCATCCGCATCGCCTTTGGGGGCAGGCAGATGGTTCACAATCGCTTCCAACACCTGATCTATGCCAATGCCGGTTTTGGCGGAAATCTCAATCGCATTATCGGTGTCAAGCCCGATCACTTCTTCAATTTGCTGGCAGACGCGGGCGGTATCAGCGGCGGGCAAATCAACCTTATTGAGAACCGGAATAATATCATGGTCAACCTCAATCGCCTGATACACATTGGCAAGCGTTTGCGCTTCAACCCCTTGGCTGGCATCCACCACCAGCAATGAGCCCTCGCAGGCCGCCAAAGAGCGGTTCACCTCATAGGCAAAATCAACATGCCCGGGGGTGTCAATGAGATTGAGAATATAATCCTCGCCATTTTCAGCCCGATAAGACAGGCGCACGGTTTGCGCCTTAATGGTGATGCCGCGTTCGCGCTCAATCTCCATATTATCAAGCACTTGTTCTTGCATTTCCCGCGCGCTTAACCCGCCGGTAAGCTGGATTAACCGATCCGCAAGGGTGGATTTGCCGTGATCAATATGGGCGATAATCGAAAAATTACGAATATGTGAATGCGCGGTCATAGCCCATGCATATAGCCTAAGTTTTTTGCGCTGGCAATCTGTAGAAAAGCTAGCATGGTGAAAAGATATATAACCTTATCGCTTTGACATTCTCTCTTTTTATGATAGTCTTTTGGTAGTGCTAGCAAAATCTAGTACAGGGGGATTAGAATCCCTCAATGGCACGTGGCTATGTGACAACAGCCATAAAACGAAATGTCACTTTGACGTTGATATAACGTCGGGGTGACGGCGTTATAAAACAGGTCACCCGACTAAAGGCGTCGTGGCCGATCGTGTCATTGGTTATTCTAACACCCCGGCACCAGAGTTTTTTCTGGTGTCGTTTTGTTTTGAAAATGAAAGGAAAACCAATGCAGGATTATAATTTTTGGGCAGACTTACTTAGTAAATTCTACTCATCATCTGACTTTGTAAAAACAATATGGATTATCTCTTTCACCATCATCATTGTCACCATGATGCTAGGCGTGAGAAATGCCGCACGCTGGATAAGTGATAGGCGCAACAAAGATAATTCAAATAAACGAATAGAAATGGATGATTTCTAACCGCGTAATTGCGCGCCGGTTTCGCTCACGACTTTATCGATAATCGCGGTCATAATGGCATCAATTTCAGAATCAGTAAGGCTTGTCGTTTGTGGTTGCAGAGTGATTTCAAAAGCAAGTGATTTCTTGCCTTGTTCGGCTAAATTGCCGCCGGTAAACAAGTCAAAAAGACGAATATTCTGAATATATTTTTTTTCTGCACTACGGATGGCTTTTAGAAGCTGGGTGGCTTCAACTTGCGTATCCACCTCAAAGGCAAGGTCACGGGTTACGGTTTGTAAGCTCGCTAAATGCAGCGCCGCTTTTGCATTTGTGTCTTTTTGTTTTGGCGCGGGTAACGCATCGGGGAAAATCTCAAACGCAACCGCCTGATGGCTGAGGTTAAACGCTGATATAATGCGGGGGTGAAGTTCACCAAAATATCCCAAACTCTGGCGCGGGTTTTGGAAAAGCCTTCCTGCCCGACCGGGATGATAATAATCCGGCACAGTGCGGTCGGTTTGGATATTTTCGGGCGCAATGCCAAGCGCCGAAAATGTGCTTAGTGCATCTTGCTTGGCACAAAATAAATCTACGTCTTGCGCCTGCGCTTGCCAATGGCGCGGCTGTTGGTCGCCAGTGCGCAAGCCCGCATAAACATTTATCTGATGCGGTGCATCGGCGATAAATTGCGCCCCAATTTCAAACAATGCCAAATCATGAAAGCCTCTATTTTGATTGCGTTCCGCCGCCGCCAATAGGCTTGGCAAAAGCGAGGGGCGCATGGCTGATAATTCGGACGAGATTGGGTTAGCAAGCATGATAAGCGCATCATTGGTAAAAAGACGCGCATGCTCTTCGCTTACAAAACTATAAGTCACGGTTTCCATCATACCGCATGCGGCAAGCGCGCGGCGCGCGGCGCGTGCTCGTTTTTGCGGCACGGTGAGGATGGGTTGTGCCACCTCATGCAAGCGCGGCAAAGGCGTTGCTGGTACATGCTCTAAGCCATGAATACGGGCAATGTCTTCAACCAAATCCGCCGCCCCCTCAATATCAGGCCGCCAGCTTGGCGGCGTGACCTGCCAGTGCGCCTTTTGTGTCTTCACCGCAAAGCCCAAAGCGGTAAGAATATCTTGCATCTGTTTATCTGAAAGAATTATGCCAGTAAGCCGTTCGGTAAGTGAAGGGGTGAATTTAATGCTTTTGGATTCTACGTGCGGCGCTTCGGATAATTCTATCTGGCTCGGCGTACCGCCACATATTTCAATAATCATTTGCGTCGCCAGCGCAAGACCGGTCTCCACACTATCCGGATCAATGCCGCGTTCAAACCGATAACGCGCATCGCTCACAATATTATGATGCCGTCCAGCCTGTGCAACTGTGATAGGGTCAAAATAAGCGCTTTCAATAAATACATTCACCGTCTCATCAGTGCTGCCAGATGCCAGCCCGCCCATAATGCCAGCAAGCCCAAGTACCCCGCTCTCATCCGCAATCACGCAATCGGTTTTGGTAAGCCTGTAGTCTTTTTCATCCAAAGCCGTAAATGTTTCGCCCGCTTGCGCCAGCCTTGCGCTGATATTGCCATTTAGCTTATCGGCATCATAAACATGTAACGGGCGGGTTTGATCGTAAGATATATAATTGGTGATATCCACCAGCGCGTTAATGGGGCGCAAGCCAATCGCGGTTAAGCGGTCTTGCAGCCATTGCGGGGAAGGCTGATTTTTCACCCCGCTTATCATCCGACCCGCAAAACGGGTACAGGCTTTGCCATCAATCATAATTTTAATCGGGCAGGGCGCGTCACCCTTAGGGGCAGAAATTTTTTCAGGCTTTAGCGTGCCCAACCCTGCCGCTGCCAAATCGCGGGCAATGCCGCGTACCCCTAAACAATCAGGCCGGTTTGGGGTGATGCCAATTTCAATCATTGGGTCAAGCCGCCCAAGCGCTTGCGCCGCCGGTGTACCAATTTCAATTTCGAGGTCAAGCTCGATAATGCCATCATGCTCATCCGAAATGTCAAGCTCGGCGGCTGAACAAAGCATCCCGAAACTCTCAACCCCGCGAATTTTTGCTTTTGAAAGTACCATCCCATTGGCAGGGATGGTTGCACCGACCGGTGCAAAAATACCGCGCAAGCCTTGGCGTGCATTGGGTGCGCCACAAACCACTTGCAGCTCTTCCGTCGCGGTTTTGACGGTGCAGAGTTTTAACTTATCGGCATCAGGATGCGGCTGTACGGTGATAATTTCCGCCACCTGAAAATCCGCAAGCTGGGCGGCAGGGTCGTTTACCGCTTCCACTTCCAACCCAATCCGTGTGAGCGTATCGCAAATCTGGGTAAGTTCGGCAGCCGTATCAAGATGCTCTTTGAGCCAGGCAAGGGTAAATTTCATATCTCTATCCTCACCCGCTTAGCCCGCGCGCCAAATCCGGAATATTGAGCGGCACAAAGCCATAATGTTTGAGCCAGCGTTGATCGGCTTCAAAAAAATCACGCAAATCAGGAATCCCATATTTTAACATGGCAAGCCGATCCAGCCCCATGCCAAAAGCAAAGCCCTGCACCTTATCGGGGTCGAGCTTCACCGCCCGCAACACATTGGGATGCACCATGCCAGAGCCACCCACTTCCATCCAGCTATCGCCCTTACCCATTTGCAAGACACCATTTTCAACACTGCCCCGAATATCCACCTCCATGCTTGGTTCGGTGAAGGGGAAATAGCTTGGGCGGAACCGAATTTCCAGCTCATCAACTTCAAAAAAGCTGGCGAGAAAATTTTGCAATGTCCATTTCAAATGCCCTAAATGAATATGCTGGTCGATAACCAGCCCTTCAATTTGATGAAACATCGGCGTATGCGTTTGGTCGCTATCACAACGATAAGTACGCCCTGGGGCAATAAACCGAAAGGGCGGCGTGCCTTCTTCCATCGTGCGGATTTGTACAGGGCTGGTATGGGTGCGCAACACTTGTTGTTCATCCCCCGCAATATAAAATGTGTCATGCATTTGCCGCGCAGGGTGCGATTGGGGAATATTAAGAGCGGTGAAATTATAATAATCGCTTTCAATATCTGGCCCATCCGCAATATCAAATCCCATATCGGCGAAAATCGCGATCAGCTCATCCAATGCTTGGCTGAGCGGATGCACCCGCCCTGCCTGAGGCTCGCTTTGCCAAACCGGAAGCGTGATATCTTCTGTCTCTTGCACCAAACGTTGATTTAGACTCTCGGTTTCAAGCACTTTTTTGCGTGCCGCGATGGCAGCGGTGATTTTGCTTTTCAGACCATTAATCAACGGGCTTTGAACCTGCCGCTCTTCTTGGCTCATCTGCCCTAATGTTTTGAGAAGCGCAGAGATTCCCCCCTTTTTGCCAAGCGCCCGCACTCTTATCTCTTCAAGCGTGGCACTATCGCTGGCGGCCGCGATGGCGGCGGTTAAATCAGTTTCTAATTGCGCGATTTCGCCGGTCATATATCCCTCCGATAAGGGGGTATTATTGCAATGCCGTCCGCGCTTTTTCAACCAAAGCTGCAAACGCGGCGGGTTGATGAACCGCCAGATCCGCCAAAACTTTCCGATCAATTTCGACCGATGCTTTGTTCAAGCCATCGATTAAGCGGCCATAGGTGAGGCCATTTTGTCGGGCGGCAGCGTTAATGCGTTGAATCCATAAAGCGCGGAAATTGCGCTTTTTGGTACGCCGGTCGCGATAGGCATATTGCCCCGCTTTGGTAACCGCTTGCTTGGCAACCCGAATGGTATTTTTGCGGCGGCCATAATAGCCTTTTGCCTGTTTTAGAACTTTTTTGTGGCGTGCATGAGAGGTCACACCGCGTTTGACACGAGACATATTTCCCCCCTAACTATTTGGCAACCAGCCGCGCACATGTTTGCTTTCGGTTTTCGATAAAACCGCCGTGCCGCGCTTATTGCGAATTTGTTTATTGCTACGTTTAATCATGCCGTGGCGCTTGCCGGTTTGGGCGGCTTTCACCTTACCAGAGGCGGTAAGTTTGAAGCGCTTTTTCGCACCACTTTTGGTTTTCATTTTGGGCATTTTGCTCTCCTTTATCATGTCATCTTTTCAAAAGTATTATGTCAGATGACGAGTTCACATTTGCATCGACATGGCAGCCCATTTTCAGCCAGCCAATGCCCTTCATTTACCGTGAAGGATGGCTTCCTTATAGTCAAAAAAACTGATATTGCAAGAGCTATGAACCAAAAATCATATATTATCGCGCATCGCGGCGGCATGAAATATTGGCCAGAAAATACGCTGCCTGCCTTTGCGGGGGCGATGGCCTCTCAGCGAGAGGGAAACGGCGCAGATGGGATAGAATGTGATTTACGGATTTCAGCCGATGGGCAGCTTGTGCTGCATCATGATGCGCAAATTTCCGAACCGCCGCATAAGCTCATATATCAAGAAAAAGCTGCCACTCTTGGACTGCCCTTATTTACCGAATTATGCGCGCTCATGCGCGCCCAAGCGCCGCCGCATTTCAAGCTCTATGTCGAGCTTAAAAGCACCCGCCAGCCGGATGAACGCAGCGCGCTTATGGCGGCATTTTTGCGCGATATTACGCTTTATGAGAATTTATATGAGCATCTTTATTTGGTGAGTTTTGACTGGCGGCTGATCAATATAATTCGCGCCCGCAAGCCCGATATACGCCATTATTATACCAGTGCGCCATTTGCCGATACGGGCTTAAACGGGGCTGATATTATTGCAAAGATTAGCAAATATAAGGGGCAGGGCTGGTTTGCTTATCATGAAGATTTAACGCCGGCGCTGATTAATATGGCGCATGAACAGGGCTTGCGGATCGGCGCGTGGACGATAAATGACCCCGCCCGCATCAAACACCTCGCCAATGCCGGCGTGGAAGCGCTGATCACGGATGACCCCTATATTGCGCGGGAATAAATGGAATAGTTGCGTGGAAATAGAAACAGGCTGAGAGGTTACAAGGGAATAGGCGCATGTCATCCGCATAATAAATTGAAAGAGTGGTGTCGGGGTGAGATTGACTTATTTTCTACGTTCTTAGAGTCTTTTTAGCTTTCGCCTTTTCTATAGGACTCCCACCCCGACATAATTTAGTGAGATGGCAACCAACATATTTTTTGCAAAATAGTTGGTGCCGGGGTGTTACAATAACCAATGTATCTAATCGGCCGCGACGTTTTTACCGCAGGCGGCTATTTTATAGCGTCGCCACCCCAGCGCATGAAAGCACATGGGATGGCAAGTCGTTTTATGGCTGTTGCCAACAGCCAAGATACATTAGGGGATTGTAATCCCCCGTGCTGGAACTCCCAGCATTGCAAGCAGACTATCATAAAAAGATATAGGGTTGCAAGGGGCTAGAAGCGCGCCCTATTTATCGCCGTATCAATATGATCTCGCTTTACTTCTCTCCCCGCAATGTTGCATAGCTGCTTGCGGCAAAAGAGGAGCAACATGATTCCGGATAGGGGCGCTCGGTTGATGTGGTTCTTTATTGACAGAGCTCATGTGAAGCGGCAGCGCCAGCTGCTCGCGTGAACTTAATAAAGCCGTGAGCGAAAAACTATCGCCGCCCGAATAGTTTTTCAATATCCGCGCGCTTTAATTCAACATAAGTCGGGCGGCCATGATTACACTGACCGCTATGCGGGGTGGCTTCCATATCCCGCAAAAGCGCGTTCATTTCTTCGCCGCTTAACCGTCTGCCTGCGCGCACTGATGTATGGCAGGCGATTGTGCCGCAAATATCTTCCAGCTTTTCTTTCAGCGCCAAGCCCTCCCCAAATTTTTCAATCTCGCTTGCCAAATCTTTGACCAGATTTTTAATATCCCCCTCGCCAATCAGCGCCGGCACTTCCCGCACCAGCACCCCGCCATTGCCGAAAGGTTCAATCATAAACCCAAGCTCGGCAAGCGCATTTGTCTGAGTAAGCAGCGCCGCGCACTCATCTTCATCCATATCCACCACTTCGGGGATAAGCAATAATTGCCGCGCTATCCCTTGCGCTTCAATCTGTTTTTTCATGCGCTCATAAACCAGCCGCTCATGCGCCGCATGTTGGTCGACAATCACCATGCCATCGCTGGTCTGCGCGAGGATATAGGTTTCATGTAATTGCGCCCGCGCCAGCCCGAGCGGGTAATCTTGTGGTGGGGAAATACCCTCTTGCGGCATGGGAGCTTCTGCCGATGGCGGGGCGCTTTGCCAGCCATCCGCATTACGGGCTGGTTCAGACATTTGCCCCATCGCGCCATCCATCACCTCACCGGTTGTCGCATGAAATTGCGGTTGGTAAGATGAGCGGGCAGGGAACACGCCTCCCCCTGTTTGAAACGAACCTAGCGCCTTATCGGCAATAGTTGTTGAAGCGCGATGTCCAGCTTCGGTTAAGCTGGCGCGCAATGCGCCGACAATCATTGAGCGTATCAGCGCCGCATCGCGAAAGCGAATTTCGGTTTTTGCCGGATGCACATTCACATCCAAATCCGGCGGCGGCAGGGTTAAAAATAACACCAGCGCAGGGTGACGATTGCCCGCCAAAAAATCCTGATACGCGCCGCGTACCGCGCCATTTAGCAGCCGGTCTTTCACCGGTCGTCCGTTCACGATAAGAAATTGCTTTTGCGCGGTGGCGTGATTATAAGTCGGCAAGCCTGCATATCCAGCAAGCGTGATACCCTCGCGTTCGGCTTCTACTGGTACGGCATTATCGCCAAATTCGCGCCCCATAATATCCGATAATCTTTGTAAGCGCGGCTGCGCGCCAGAGGCGGCGGGATAGGAAAAAACCTTGCGCCCCTCACTATTGAGCCGGAAAGAAATCGCCTCATGCGCCATCGCCAGACGTTTGACCATATCACTAATCGCCCCTGTTTCGGCGCGGGCGGATTTTAAGAATTTCAGCCGTGCGGGCGTCGCATAAAATAAATCGCGGACGCTGATTTGCGTGCCTGCTTGTCCGGCTGCTGGCTGCGGCTCTTCAATTTTGCCGCCTGTTACCTGAATCTGAAAGGCTTGGCTTTGGTCTGCCGTGCGGCTGGTTATACGCAAGCGCGCCACCGCGCCAATGGAAGGTAAAGCCTCGCCACGAAAGCCAAGCGAGGTGATATAAAACATGCTATCGCCGCCATCTCCATCCGGCAGTTTTGAAGTAGCGTGGCGTTCAATCGCAAGGCGCAATTCATCATCGCGCATACCATGTCCATCATCTTCAATTTGAATAAGGGTCTTGCCGCCATTTTCAATCGTGATGTGAATGTTTTTCGCGCCGGCATCAATCGCATTTTCAACCAGCTCTTTCACCACGCTGGCAGGACGCTCAACAACCTCACCAGCGGCGATGCGATTAATCGTTTCTTCCGGCAGTTTTCTAAGCTCAGCCATGTTCCCCCATATATTGTTTGGCGCGTTTTTTGCCGTCTTCAACGGCGGGTTGGTCAAACGCATCTACCCCGCAAAGGGCGGCGGCGAGAATGGTTTCAAGCATGAAATTCATTAGCAATTCGCCGATCACAGGCGGGCTAATCTCGGGCAAAGCAATGTGGCGGACAGGACGATTATGGGCGATAAGCGTATCACGGGTGGCACGCATTTCGGCATCCACCAAATCACCAATTTTGCGGCCTGTATAATAATCTGCATCCGCGCCAAAATCTGCGCCCGCCAGCGCGCCGGTATTTTTTGTTGAATGCGAGATGAGCGTATAGAATTTATCATCCGGCCCATCGAGATAAAGCTGCAACTGGCTATGTTGGTCAACGGGTCCCAAGCCGCTTATCGGGGTTGTGCCTTGCCCATTTTTGCCAAGACTTTCCGCCCATAATTGCCGATACCATAGGCCGAATTTTTGCAACCGATCGGCATAAGAAAACAGCACGCTGATATTGCGGCCTGCTTGCGCATGAGCGATTTGCAATGCCGCGCCGCTGGCGGCGGGCTTTTCGCGCACTGGCGCGTCACTGAACAGATTATCAAGCGCGGCCTTCGCGCCAGCGCGTATCTCATGCGGGTCAATGCCCGCCCATATTGCTGGTAAAAGCCCGGTATTGGTCAGCACTGAAAAGCGGCCGCCAATCTCTTTATCATGCGCGGTAAAGGCGAGATTATATTTTTCGGCAATGCGGCGCAGAAGATTATCACTGTCTTCGCTAAGCACCGCAACATAATCTTGCGGCTTAAGCCCGTTTTCGGTAAGCGCGCTTAGACAAGCAGAAAATTGCATTAATGTTTCTGCCGTGCCGCCAGATTTGGAGACCACTAAAAACCGGCTTTCCTTAAGGCGGGGCATTTGCAAAAGCCGCGCCATGCTTTCGGCATCGAGATTATCGGCAAAACATAAGGCTGGTTGAGATTCATAGCCCAAATCATAACCAAGGCAATCATGCCCGCTAATTTGCGCCAAGACTTGCGCCCCCAAAGATGAGCCACCGGTGCCGAGAATAATAATATAGCGCGCATCTGAAAACTTATCAGCAATATTCTGCATTGCCGCTATGTCATCGGTGCGGGCAGGCAAGGCAAAATGTGGCAGGGGGGTTTTCTTATATGTGTCAATGAGTTCATCCAGCCGTTCTAAATGGGTTTCATAAAACGGTGTCGATTTATCATCCAAACTATGTGCGATGTGATAGTCCATGGCGCTTCCAACTCAGCTTAATCTAGCACAAAATAGTGAGTCGCATGAAAAATCTCTCTATTTATAAGCGTAATTCCTCTGCCGCAATCACCACGCCATCCGCATCGGCATAAAGCCAATCACCTGGTTTAATGATAATGCCGCCAAAATGAACCGGTATATTTTCATCACCCAATCCCCGCTTTACCGATTTTCGCGGATGCGTGCCACGTGCCTTAATGCCAATCGCTTCTGCCGCAAGCTCCGCCGTATCGCGCACACAGCCATTTATGACAATCCCTGCCCAGCCATTTTGCGCCGCCAATTGGGCAAGATTGCCGCCAAACAAAGCACAGCGATGCGAATTGCCACCATCCACCACCAGCACTTGCCCCTTGCCTTTACGCTCAACGGCAGCGCGCAGCTTGCTATTATCTTCAAATGTCGCAAGGGTTACAACGCGCCCGTGAAAATTCATCACCCCGCCATAATCCTGCCATTGCCCTTCGAGATAACGGAGCTTGTTTTCATACGCATCCGATAAATCAGTGGTTGGATAGGTCATTGAGCGAAAAGACAATTATTAAAACTGGTTCATTGTATTATCTTCACCTGCCGCCAGCAGCGCATTATCACCAGAGAAATATTCCTTATGGTCATCGCCCATATTTGAACCTGCCAAATCTTGGTGCTTGACAGAGGCCATATCGCGACGAATTTCTTGGCGCTGAATACCAGCAACATAAGCCAACATGCCTTGATTGCCGAAATAGCCCTCAGAAAGCGTATCCAGCCCCAATGCGGTTTCATGATAGGTTGGCAAAGTGATAAGGTGATGGAAAATACCCGCTTTTTTCGCCGCATCTTTTTGGAAGTTACGAATTTTCTTATCCGCTTCAATCGCCAAAGGTGAATCATCAAATTTCTTATCCATCAGCCCTTGCGGATTTTTCGCCGGATTTGGATATTTAGACATATTTTTACCTGCCTTTGCCCATGCGTCATAAACCTGTGTGCGGAAATTAAGCGTCCAGTTAAAACTTGGGCTATTATTATAGACCAGCTTCGCATCCGGAATGGCTTTGCGAATCCGTTTCACCATGCCGCCAATTTGTCCAACATGTGGTTTTTCGGTTTCAATCCACAACAGATCTGCGCCATTTTGGAGCGAGGTAATGCAATCCAGCACCACGCGGTCTTCGCCAGTTCCTTCCTTGAACGCATAAAGCCCATTTGGCAAACGCAATGGCCGCACCAGCTTGCCATTTTGGGTGAGCGTCATGTCACCTTCGCGAATATCTTTTGGCTTTATTTCTTCGGTTTCCAAAAACGCATTATATTGGCTCGCCAAATCGCCAGCTTTTTGCGAGACAGGGATTTTTTGCGTCAGCCCCGCGCCAAGACTATCGGTGCGTGCGACAATCACGCCATTTTCAACCCCAAGCTCGAGAAAGGCATAACGCACCGCATTAATTTTTGACAGAAAATCCTCATGCGGCACGGTGACTTTACCATCTTGGTGACCACATTGTTTCGCATCAGATACCTGATTTTCAATCTGAATACAGCAAGCACCCGCCTCAATCATTTTCTTAGCGAGAAGATAAGTCGCTTCCTCATTACCGAAACCAGCATCAATATCGGCAATAATCGGCACCACATGGGTTTCGAAATTATCAATATCTTTCAGCGCTTTTGTGATTGCGGGCTTTTTGCCTTTTGCCCGCGCCTCATCAAGTGCGACAAATAAATGCCGCAATTCGCGCGCATCCGCCTGCCTTAAGAAGGTGTAAATCTCTTCGATTAATTCCGGCACAGTGGTTTTTTCATGCATGGACTGATCCGGCAATGGCCCGAATTTAGAGCGCAATGCCGCCACCATCCAGCCGCTTAAATAAACATAAGATTTATCGGTTGTCTTTTGCCGTTTTTTCACCGACATCATCATTTGCTGGGCGACAAACCCATGCCAGCAGCCCAAGCTCTGGGTATAATTGCTGCTGTTTTTATCATAATCGGCCATATCTTTACGCATAATATCGGCGGTATAGCGGGCAATATCGAGGCCGGTTTTGAAGCGGTTTTGTAGCCGCATCCGCGCAACATAATCGGGGTCGAGCGCTTTCCAGCCCTTACCGCCTTTGCGGATTAATTTTTTTGCTTGTTCTGTTTCTTTAAGATAATTAGCCATGCGTGCCTCCTTCATGATGATAGGTGAGATTATCTATTGGCCGTTTCAATACATGAGATAAGTGTCTTTTTCTAGGGGGTTTGCGGCGCTTAAACTGTATTAATGTGAAATTGTTACAAAAAATATGGATTTTCTTAGTAAAATATGTAAAACTTGTAAATGTAAAATATTTCAATGTGAAGTAGTTTAAGGGATATGATGGCAGACGATAAGGTGATAGAGCGCAAATTATTTGCCGGTGCGCGGATTAAACGCTTGCGCCGCGAGCTTGGGTTGACCCAAACCGCAATGGCAGACTCTCTTTCGATTTCGACCAGCTATCTTAATTTAATCGAACATGACCAGCGGCCGATTTCGGCGCAGCTAATCGTCCAGCTGATTGATGTGTTTGACCTCGACCCGCGTGATTTGGGGGGCGGTGAAGAAGCGCGCGCCTATCAGCAATTATTGGAAGTGTTTGCCGACCCGCTTTTGCGTGATGTCGGACTTACGGCGCGGGAGCTAAAAGAGCTTGCCAATACCAGCCCGCAAGCCGCCGAAGCGATGGGGCGGCTGTATCGTGCCTATAAGGAAAGCCATACCGAGCAGGCCGCCTTGTCAGAACGCTTGGCGGGTGTCACCCAAACCGGACAGGGGGATGCTTATCTGGCAATGGAAGATGTGCGCGATTTTATCGCCCAGCAGCATAATTATTTTCCGGCACTTGATGAAGCGGGCAGTATGATTTATCAGGATATTATGGGCGATGGGCAAGATGACCCCTATCTTGCCTTGCGCCAACGTTTGCAAGATTTGCATCACGTCCATACCCGCATCATGCCGCAGGAAGTGATGGGCGAGAATACCCGCTATTATGACCGCCACCGGCAAACGATTTTTCTTTCTGAAATGCTCGACCAGCCAGAGCGCAGTTTTCAGCTTGCCTATCAACTGGCTTATTTGGAGCAACATGCAAGCATTGGGGATATTATTGATAAGGCTGGTTTTGCGCTGGAAGACGCCAATATCATTGCGCGGGTTTCTTTGGCGAATTATTGCGCTGCCGCCATTCTTATGCCTTATCAGGATTTTCTGGCGCGTGCGGTGCAGACGCAATATGATATTAAATTATTAGGCCGCCGTTTTGGCACAAGTTTTGAGCAAGTCTGCCATCGGCTTACCACATTGCAAAATCCGGCCGCGCGGGGGATTCCGTTTTTCCTTATCCGCGTTGATAGTGCTGGCAATATCTCCAAACGCTTTTCGGCCGGTGGGTTTCATTTTGCGCGGTTGGGCGGAACTTGCCCGCGCTGGCATGTTTATGATGCGTTTCGCGTAGCAGGTTCGGTCAATACGCAAATCATCCAAATGGAAGATGGAACCCGCTATTTTTCCATCGCGCGTACTGTTAGTCGGGATAATTCCGGCTTTGGCGTACCGGGTAATCAATTCGCGCTGGCTTTGGGCTGTGAGATTAGCCATGCAGGGCAAATGATTTATTCAAAAGGTTTGGATCTGGAACGCCCCGAAGCCGATACGCCGATTGGGATAAATTGCCGCCTTTGTAGCCGCGATAATTGTTCGCAACGCGCCATGCCGAGCCTCACCCGCACATTAGAGTTGGATGAGCATCGTCGTGATAGTGCCAGCTTCGGGGTGTGAAGCGCTATAAGCAACCATATTCATAAAACTGTCATGTTCATCACATAATTTATGATAATATAAACGCATATTGGGAGGCAGAATATGACATCAGATAAAGACAGCCAATTCACTTATATTATATCGCGCGCCATGTCGCGGCGCGACTTTATGGGCAAGTCGGCTCTATTGGGGTTATCGACTTTGGCGATGGGCTCAACCGCCCTGTCTTCACTTGCCCATGCCGGTAAAGCTGTTGCGGCGGATTTTATTGGCTTTACCCCCATTAAAGCAGAGACTGATAATGCGGTGCACTTACCTGCTGGCTATTCTTATGACGTGCTGATTGCATGGGGAGATCCGCTCTTTGCGGATGGCGCAGAATTTGATTATGAAACGCGCGGCACGGCTCAATCGCAAGCGGTTTCCTTCGGTGATAATACGGATGGGATGGAGGCTTTTGAAACCTCAAATGGCCGCATGATTATGGCGGTGAATAATGAATATACCAATATTAAATGGTTAATCCCAAGCGGCAAGCTCGAAACAGCTGATGATATTCGCAAAACCCAAGCCGCGCATGGGATTAGCATTTTTGAAATTGTCAAGACGAGGACGGGCTGGAAAGTCGACCGCAAAAGCCGCTATAATCGCCGTATCACGCCAAATACGGAAATGGAAATCACCGGCATTGCGCGCGGCTCTGATTGGCTTAAAACCAGTGCTGATCCGAAGGGTATACAATCCTTGGGGACGTGGAATAATTGTGGCTCTGGCCGCACCCCATGGGGTACATATCTGACCTGTGAAGAAAATTTCGATAAATATTTTGCTGCAAGCGATTCTGATACAGAAATAACCCCCGAATATAAACGCTATGGCGTTGGCGTAAAGGATGCGGGTTATCGCTGGTATAAGATAGACTCACGGTTTGATATTGCCAAAGAGCCGAACGAACCTAATCGGGTTGGTTATGTTGTCGAGATTGATGTCGAAGAGCCAAACTCACGCCCCCGCAAATTGACAAGCCTTGGCAGGTTTAAGCATGAGAATGCTGAGCTTGTGGTGAATAAGGATGGTCGTATTGTCGTCTATATGGGGGATGATCAGCGCGGTGAATATCTTTACAAATATGTATCCGATGGAGTTTATAAGCCGTCGCGCGGTAAGCGGAATAATCGCCTATTGGAAGAGGGTACATTATATGTCGCAAAATTTGGCGAAGCTAATGGCAAGCTTGCGGGCAGAGGAAAATGGATTCCACTTATCTATGGCAAAAATGGTCTCACCCAAAAGAACGGTTTTCATTCGCAAGCAGATATTCAGGTTTTCCCGCGTATGGCCGCCGATATTGTCGGCGCAACGACGATGGATCGCCCCGAATGGGTCGCCGCCAGCCCGCATAATAGTGCGGTCTATTGCTGTCTCACCAATAATAAGCAACGCGGTGTGAAGGATAATGCCGGTGGCTTTGAGCAGGTTGTAAACGGTCCAAACCCACGCGCAAAAAATAATTATGGCCAGATTATTCGGTGGATGCCAGATGGCGATGACCATACGGGGCTTAAATTTTCTTGGAACTTATTTGTGGTGGCGGGTAATCCGCTCGTCCAGCAAGGGCTTTATGCTGGTACAGATAATATCACGCCGGAAAATATGTTTAACTCGCCGGATGGTTTGAAATTTGATACCGATGGGCGGCTTTGGATTCAGACCGATGGCAAATATAGTAATAAGGGTGATTATGAGGGTATGGGCAATAATCAAATGCTGTGCGCCCATCCGCATACGGGTGAAATAAAGCGTTTCATGGTTGGTCCCACGGCGTGCGAGGTCACGGGTTTGAGCATTATTGATAATAATAGAACAATGTTTGTTGGTATCCAACACCCAGAGATGGGAAAAGATAAAACCGCGTTTCCGTTCGGCAATGTGCCGCGTTCCGCGATTATTATGATTACAAAAGATGATGGCGGCGTGATCGGAACCTAGCGCGTGTTGCGTAATTATGCGTTCACTTTATCGCGTGGACGCGCTAGATTTTTTTCGTTCACGCCAATGCCTTTCAGGCATGGCTCCACGAGGGCGGCACGTTTGCCGAGCTTGCAGTCGCAAGCCTTCCTTTTTCTTCGACAAATCGAATAGTACTGCAAAAATATTTACTGAACACATGACTCTGCGACATGCTCTAAACTTATGCTTTGGCGAGGCTTTTGGCGATATATAATAGTGCGTCTTTATGACCCTGTTTTTTGGTGGTCTTATAGGCTTCGACCAGCCGGAAAAGGTTGTCATCCATAACTATTTCTGGTTGTGGCGGCGTGTGAAATGCGTCTATATCGACATGAAGCGCAAGGGCAATGCGGTGCAGATTAGTGGCGGAAACCGCATTGCGCCCCAATTCATAAGATTTCAGCGTTGCCGGTTTTAGAACCGCATTTTGGTGGCGATAAATCTGCTCGCATAAATCTTTCTTCGTCATGCCTGCCTTGAGGCGATAGAGTTTTATATTCTCACCAATCATCCGATTTTTGTCTTCATCTTGCATGGGGTTTTCCTCCTATGTTTATGACCATATTCGTAATTGTTACATATTTTTTACCGCTTGCATACGTAACAGTTGTTACCATCTGACGGGAAACTTATTTGCGCGATTTTTCTTTGCTTACCAAATGGGTAATTATCCGTTCGCTTTATTTGCGATCAGTTTTATGATTTGGGCATGGGAAAAGAAAGGCTTGCTGCCTAAAAAGTAAACTGCAAGCCCGCCGCCATCTTTTGTAATAAATTGTGGCGTCCCTTTTTTTTAAGATAATGGGGAGCCATGCCTGAAAGGCATTGGCGTGAACGAAAAGAAGCATTAGGCTTGTCATTCTCCGAACTCGCCAAACTCGCCGAAAAAAGGGTGAAATAATATTTGCGTCTCAAAAAAAAACGCCCTGCGGGTTTAAGCGCAGGGCATTATATTTTTAAGATTTATCTTAAGCGAAAAATCTTATCTTGGAGCCATGCGGATGGCGCCATCGAGGCGGACATCTTCCCCATTAAAATAATTCACCTCGCACATAAGGGTGGCGAGTTTGGCATATTCTTCCGGCATTCCCAAACGGGAGGGGTAAGGCACTTGCGCACCTAAGGCTTGCCGCACATTTTCCGGCGCACCGGCAAGCAGTGGGGTGTCAAAAATTCCGGGTAGGATGGTGTTGACCCGAATGCCTTCGCGCGATAAATCGCGGGCGATCGGCAAGGTCATGCCAATTACACCTGCTTTGGAAGCAGAATATGAGGCTTGCCCAATTTGTCCATCTTCGCCAGCGACAGAAGCGGTGTTGACCATCGCGCCGCGATCACCACAAGGTAGCGGGTCAAGGCTCATCATACCGGCGGCAGATTTTGCAATGCAGCGAAATGTACCAACCAGATTAATCTGGATAATCAGATTAAACGCATCAAGTGGGAAATGGCTAATCTCGCCGGTCTCTTTATTACGTGAGGCGGTTTTAATCGCATTACCGGTACCGGCGCAGTTGATGAGGATTCGTTCTTGTCCCAATGCGTCGCGGATTTTCGCAAAACCGGCATCGGTCTCTTCCTCGCTGGTGACATTTACTTTTGCAAACGCGCCGCCAATATCAGCCGCCACCGCTTCGCCTTTTTCTTCGTTCAAATCAAAAATACCGCATTTTACGCCTTTGGATGCCAGCATGCGAGCTGTTGCCTCTCCCAGACCAGATGCGCCACCGGTCACAATCGCGGTAATATTTTCGTTAAGTTCCATGATATATCTCCTCTTTCCATATGTTCATTTCATGTATCCATTTCTGGCGGCACAATAGCAAATTCAGATATAATTTCCAGTCTTGATTTAGGAAGGAATGGTTGTTTTCCCCAATGCTGCCTCGCGGCGGATAATATAGAGCGTTGTTGCGACAATCACCAAAGCGCCGATAATTTTATAATTATCCGGAATGTCACCAAATAGAACATAACCGGCAATCGCCGCAAAAACGAGGCGGGTATAATCGACCGGTGCAATTGCGCTGGCTTCCCCCATCCCATAGGCGCGGATGAAACAATTATGCGCCAACGCTCCCAATACCCCCATCACAAACAGCAGCATATATTCTTCGGCGGTGGGAGGAATCCAGTAAATATAGGCGGGAATACTGGCAAGCAATATCCCGAAAATATTTGAATAAAACATCATTGTGGTGGGCGTATCATATTGTGACACAATCCGCACCAATATGCTGGCGAGAGCGACAAATAAAGCGTGTCCTAGCACCGCGAAAATCGCCAGATTGATTTCAAACCCCTCACTCCCTGGGCGCAACATAATCAAGACGCCACCAAATCCACATAAAACCGCAAGCCCTCTATTCCAGCCAACCGTTTCGCCAAGAATGATAACCGCTAAGGGAACCAAAAACAGGGTGCGCGAAAAACTAAGTGCCTGTACATCTGCTAATGGTAAATGCACAATCGCATAAAACCCAAGCATCATTGCGCTTGATCCGATCACCCCGCGCGCCACTTGTAAAAGCGGTACTTGGGTTTTAATACCCCCTGCGCCCGACAGTCCGGCCCGATATAAAAAGGGCAGAATCACAATCAGGCTCACCAACATGCGGAAAAAGGAGATTTGCATGGCATCGAGCCGATCCCCGAGCAGCTTCACCATTACCGTCATACCGGTGAACATAATCGCCGATGCCAGCAGCCACAAAGCCGCTTGCCGATTATTATGGGTAAGAGGGGGAAGCGACAATCAGCGCCCCATATCGATGATTAATTTGCCGATTGCTTTGCGTTCAGCCATATCGCGGATGGCTTGTCCGGTTTGCTCTAACGGATAGGTTGCCGAAATATGTGGGTTAATTTTTTTCTGCTCATAAAACGCCATCAGCTCTGCCAGATTGCGTTTATTATCCTCCGGTTGACGAGCGGTAAACGCACCCCAAAACACGCCGACAATCTGACAATTTTTCAATAAAGCCAGATTAAGCGGAATTTGCGGGATAGGCCCTGAGGCAAACCCGATCACGAGATAGCGCCCTTCCCAAGCGGTGGCGCGTAGAGCTGGTTCAGCATAAGCCCCGCCGATCGGATCATAAATCACATCCGCCCCTTCACCACCGCACACCTCTTTAATTTGGTTTGAAAACTCCTTTTGCTGCTCGCGTGACAGCTCACCGGTCGGATAGAGCAGGGTCTCATCGGCGCCATGCTGTTTACAAATTTCTAGCTTCTCTTCGCTCGAGGCAGCCGCGACAACCCGTGCGCCCATCGCCTTGCCAAGCTCAACCGCCGCCAAGCCAACCCCGCCTGCCGCGCCCATCACAAACAGGGTTTCACCGGCTTGCAATTTCGCCCGATCCTTAAGCGCATAATGCGAGGTGCCATAAGTCAGCACCATGCCGGAGGCGGTTTTCAAATCCATATTTTCAGGGATGGGGATACAAGAGCTTGCCGAAATGGCAATTTCTTCAACAAACCCACCATGCCCGCAAGAGCCAATCACCCGATCACCAATGTTCAGATGCGTCACTCCCTCGCCAAGCTCTTTGACAATTCCAGCGACCTCGCCACCTGGTGAAAAGGGCAAGGGCGGCTTAAATTGATATTTGTTTTCGATAATCAGCACATCCGGGAAATTCACCGCCGCCGCATGTACTTCCAGCACCACCTCGCCTGCTTTCGCCTGTGGTGATGGCACGTCTTCCAGAACCAATGTTTCTGGCGGTCCATATTCTTTACATAAAACAGCCCGCATATCTCCCTCCTTCATGTGGTTTGATTTTATATTCGTTTTTTTGTAAAGCAGACTATAACAATAGCGGAGCGAATATGAAAGGTTATTTTGGAATCGGTATTGAACGCGCCTCAAAGCCTATGAATATGGGCAATCTGGTGCGCTCTGCACATGCGTTTGGTGCCAGTTTTATTTTCACGCTGGCGGCGCATTATCGGGTTCGCGAAGCGCGCTCTGATACCTCCAAAACCCAAAATGCTGTACCGTGGTATGATTGGGATGATTTATCACAAATGCAGCTTCCCAAAGGCTGCCAGCTGGTTGGTGTCGAGCTTGCCGATGAGGCGATTGCGCTGCCGCGTTTCACCCATCCCCGCCGCGCGGCCTATATTTTGGGGCCAGAGCGCGGTTCGCTGGCCGAAAATACTCTGGCCGCCTGTCATCATGTCGTTAAAATTCCAACAAAATTTTGTGTAAATGTGCAAATTGCTGGTGCCGTTATCATGTATGATCGCTTGATTAGTTTGGGCTATCCTGATACACGACCCGTTATGCCTGGTGGGATAAAATAAGGATAGATTGATGCGGCATTTATTTTACTTATATGTGTTATGCACCTCTATGCTGCTGCCATTTGCCTCTGACGTCATTGCTAAGCCTAAATTACAGGGTACATATAAATTCTGGCGGGTTTTTACTGAAGGCGAAGGGGTCATGCAGCATTGTTTTGCGGTGAGCGAGCCGCATAAAAAACATCCGTCACATGTACGCCGCGGTGATGTTTTCTTTTCTGTAAGCAGCCGTCCGGCGCAAAATATTTTTCAGGAAATCGGCTTGCGGATTGGTTATAAATTTTCCGAGCAAAGCCAGCCCTATGTTTCGATTGATGGGCAGGATTATGATTTTTTCTCCGGCATCACCGCGCAAGCTGCCGAGATTGCTGCTTATTGGGCATGGCCAAAATATGCGCAAGACCAAGCCAGCCTTATTGAGGCGCTAAGGCGTGGCAATCAGCTTATTGTTAAGGGAACCTCCAAACGCGGGACGCTGACCACGGATACTTATTCCCTGCTTGGGTT
Source organism: Parvibaculaceae bacterium (assembly GCA_965199285.1). Lineage (GTDB taxonomy): Bacteria > Pseudomonadota > Alphaproteobacteria > RS24 > RS24 > CBDDGJ01. Next base: position 1,332,433 of record OZ240687.1, read on the forward strand.
TACCGCCGCTATGGAAAAACTGGATCTGTTATGCCCGAAACCATAAGCGCATCAGAACCCCAGACGCTTAATCTCATCGGCATGTCAAAACCGCAACTCATTCACGCGCTACGCCAAGCCGGTATTGCCGAAAACCAGCTTAAGATGCGCGCCCAACAATTATGGCGCTGGCTTTATACGCAAGGGGTGGATGATTTTGCACAGATGAGCAATATTGGCAAGGATTTGCAGACAAGATTGGCAGAGTATTTTAATCTTGACCGGTTGCATCTTAGCGACCAGAAATTATCCAAAGACGGAACCTATAAATGGTTGTTTCGCTTGCATGATGGGCATGAGATTGAGACGGTCTATATTCCCGAACCAGAACGCGGCACATTATGCGTTTCCAGCCAAGTCGGTTGCACCTTAAATTGCCGGTTTTGTCATACCGGTACCCAGCGATTGGTACGCAATCTCACCGCCGCTGAAATTATCGGCCAGCTCATCGCTGCCCGCGATATTTTGGAGGATTGGGAACAATCGCATAAAAATAATAAGGGCACGCGCCGTATTAGCAATATTGTGATGATGGGAATGGGTGAGCCGCTTTATAATTTTGACCATGTCGCCGCCGCTCTTAATCTGATGAGCGATGGCGATGGCTTGGCGCTTTCCAAGCGTCGGATTACGCTGTCAACCTCTGGCGTTGCGCCAGACATCCCGCGCATGGGTGCAGAAACCGGCGTGATGCTGGCGATTTCCTTACATGCGGTGGATGATGATTTGCGCAATGAGCTTGTGCCGCTTAACAAAAAATACCCGATTAAAGAATTGCTGGATGCGTGTCGCGCTTATCCCGGTCTGTCCAATGCGAAGCGGATCACATTTGAATATGTGATGCTCAAAGGCGTGAATGATAGTGATGCGCAAGCCCGCGCTTTGGTGAAATTGCTGGCAGGAATCCCTGCGAAAATTAACCTCATCCCCTTTAACCCATGGCCGGATGCGCCTTATGAATGTTCGTCGCCTGAACGGATTGCCGCCTTTGCTGATATTGTCAATCGGGCAGGTTATGCAAGTCCGGTGCGGCGACCGCGTGGCAAAGATATTATGGCGGCTTGCGGGCAGCTTAAAAGCGAGAGCCAAAAACAACCGGCTTATGAAAAGAAAATTGCTGAATTAGCGGCAAAAAAACTTGCCAAACCCATCGCTTCTGCTTAGGTAAGCAGATGAGATGATAAGAGGCGGATGATGAATAATATTCAAAAAGTTGTTTTGGCTTATTCTGGTGGGCTGGATACATCGGTTATTCTGAAATGGTTGCAAACCACCTATGATTGCGAGGTGGTGACATTCACCGCCGATTTGGGGCAGGGCGAAGAGCTGGAACCCGCGCGGCAAAAAGCTGAACAGCTTGGCATTAAAGAGATTTATATTGAAGATTTGCGCGAGGAATTTGTCCGCGATTATGTCTTCCCCATGTTTCGCGCCAATGCGCTTTATGAGGGGGTGTATTTGCTTGGCACGTCAATCGCCCGTCCGCTCATCGCCAAACGGCAGATTGAAATTGCCGCCCAAACCGGGGCGGATGCCGTCTGTCATGGCGCAACCGGCAAGGGCAATGATCAAGTGCGTTTTGAGCTTGGCTATTATGCCTGCAATCCAGATATTCAGGTGATTGCGCCATGGCGGGAATGGGATTTGACCTCTCGCGAAAAGCTCATTGCTTTTGCCGAGCAGCATCAGATTGCCATTCCCAAAGATAAGCGCGGCGAAGCGCCCTTTTCGGTTGATGCGAATTTACTACATACCTCATCGGAAGGAAAAGCGCTGGAAGACCCTGCCGCTGCCTGTCCGGAATTTGTCTATCAGCGCACCATTGCGCCGGAAGATGCGCCAGATAAGGCAACCGAAATTGAAATAGGTTTTGAAAAAGGCGATGCGGTCTCACTTAATGGCGAGGCGCTTTCACCTGCGTCCCTGTTAACCAAATTAAATGAATTGGGCGGGGCAAATGGCATTGGCAGGCTTGATTTGGTCGAGAATCGTTATGTTGGGATGAAGTCACGCGGGGTTTATGAAACCCCCGGCGGCACAATTCTGCTTACGGCGCATCGGGCGATGGAAAGCCTCACGCTGGATCGTGGTGCGGCGCATCTTAAAGATGAGCTAATGCCACGCTATGCCGAGCTGATTTATAATGGCTTCTGGTTTTCCCCCGAACGGCAAATGCTGCAAGCGCTGATTGATGAAAGTCAAACCCATGTTTGCGGCAGTGTGTTTTTGAAACTCTATAAGGGCAATGTGATTGTTGAAGGCAGGCAATCCGATAAATCGCTTTATTCGATGGAGCATGTCACCTTTGAAGAAGATGATGTCTATGACCAAAAAGACGCGGCAGGCTTTATCAAACTCAACGCGCTGCGCTTGCGCCTGCTCGGAAAACAGAAATCATAAAAAAGCTCTAAAGCATATCTCATGAAAAGTGCACTTTTATAATAAATTCTGGCACTTTTCCGCCATATTTGTAAAAATTTGGGATATGCGTAAAAACAACAACTTAGCGTGTGTCTGATGAATCAACTAATAAGTGACACGCGCTAAAGCCGTGGCTAATTAAATATCCAGATTGGCAACAGCAAGCGCATTCTGCTGAATAAATTGGCGGCGCGGTTCAACCACATCGCCCATAAGCTGCTCGAAAAGATTATTGGATTGAGCAACATCTTGCACTTTCACCTGTAAAAGAGAACGCGCATTTTTATCCAAAGTGGTCTGCCAGAGCTGATCTGGATTCATCTCACCCAGCCCCTTATAGCGCTGCATCGAGATCCCCTGCTGGCCTTGCCCGATCACCGCTTCGAGTAATTGGGTTGGAGAGGCAACTGGGATCGCTTTATCTTTAATTAGCAGCTTACCCGGCGCGAGATAGACTTGCTGCAAATCCTTCGCCATCATATCCAGTTTTTGCGCATTCGCCGAGGCGATGAGCTGCCCGTCAATGCTCACCATTTCTTTCACTCCGCGTAACTCACGCGTGAACAGTAGCCCACCATCATCGGTTGGCACACCGTGCCAGCCGCGTTCAACTTCATCTTCTAACTGATCGAGCCGGTGGGCGATATAGGCGGCGCTTTGCGTTGCCATATCTTTATCTGATAGAATCTCCGGTGAAAGAGCGCCAGCAATCGCGGTTTGCTCAATCACAAAACGCGGATAGCGCGGCGGCAGGCTCGTGAGAATCTCACGAATACGGCGCGCTTGATTAATCAGCGTGAGCAAATCCGCGCCGCCTCTTTGTTCACCTTCGGCGGTGGTAAACACCGCTTCGGCGGAACCGGCCTCGATCAAATAATCTTCCAGCGCTGCATCATCTTTCAAGTAAGTTTCCGCACTTTGGCGACGAATTTTATAAAGCGGTGGCTGCGCAATATAAAGATGCCCGCGCTCGATAATGTCCGGCATTTGGCGATAGAAAAAAGTCAATAAAAGAGTACGAATATGCGCGCCATCAACATCTGCATCCGTCATGATGATGATTTTATGATAGCGCAATTTTTCGACATTAAATTCTTCCCGCCCAATGCCTGTACCCAAAGCCGTGATAAGCGTTCCAATCTCATTGGAAGAGAGCATTTTATCAAAGCGGGCACGTTCAACATTTAATATTTTACCACGCAACGGCAACACCGCCTGATTGCTTCGATTGCGCGCTTGCTTGGCAGAGCCCCCCGCACTATCGCCCTCAACAATAAATAATTCGGAAAGCGCCGGATCACGCTCCTGACAATCCGCCAGCTTGCCCGGTAGGCTCGAAATATCGAGCGCCCCTTTGCGCCGCGTCAATTCACGGGCTTTGCGGGCAGCCTCGCGCGCGGCGGCCGCTTCGACAACTTTCGCAACAATCGCTTTGGCTTCATTTGGGTGTTCTTCAAACCATTCCCCCAAAACCTGATTAACCACGCTCTCAACCACTGGCCGCACCTCTGATGAAACCAACTTATCCTTGGTCTGGCTCGAAAATTTGGGATCCGGCACTTTGACCGATAACACCGCCGTCAAACCTTCGCGGCAATCATCCCCGCTTAAGCTTACTTTTTCTTTTTTCGCCAATCCCGATTGATTGGCATAGCTATTAACCGTGCGCGTTAGCGCGCCGCGAAAGCCTGCTAAATGCGTGCCGCCATCGCGTTGCGGAATATTATTGGTAAAACATAAAACCGTTTCATGATAGCTATCATTCCACCATAGAGCCAATTCTACGCCTATTCCTTCTGCCTCAGATTTCAGCGTGACGGGGGCTTCAATTAATGATGCTTTTGAGCGGTCGAGATAGCGGACAAACGCCTCCAGCCCGCCTTCATAAACCAAATCCACCGAACGCGGCTCGGCGCTGCGCTTGTCACTTAGTGAAATCGCCACGCCGGAGTTTAGAAAGGCAAGCTCACGCAAGCGATGCTCAAGCGTTTCAAACTTAAACTCTGTATCGCTAAATGTCTGGTCAGAGGGGTGGAAGGTCACCATCGTGCCGGTCTCTTCAACATTATCAATAATCGCAAGATCGGCTTGTGCCTCGCCATGCGCAAACCGCATCTGATGCTTATGGCCGCCGCGACAAATGGTGAGTTCCAACCAATCAGACAAGGCATTGACAACCGAAATGCCAACCCCATGCAACCCGCCAGAAACCTTATAGCTATTATTATCAAATTTACCACCCGCATGCAGCTGTGTCATAATCACTTGCGCCGCCGAAACCCCTTCTTCGGGATGAATATCGGTCGGGATGCCGCGCCCATTATCAGATACGCTTACCGAGCCATCCGCATTCAAAACAACTTCGATTTTATCGCAATGCCCGGCCAGCGCTTCATCAATCGAATTATCGACAACCTCATAAACCATATGGTGTAAACCCGTGCCATCATCCGTATCGCCAATATACATGCCCGGCCGTTTACGAACAGCCTCCAAGCCCTTTAGCACTTTAATGCTATCCGCCCCGTAATCAACCTCATCTTCTATCGGATTATTTTCATCGCTCATGCTTGTTTACTCACTATCTTTTATCTAGCCTATATTGGCCTGATTTGTCACTGATTTTCAATCCCTGATCGCCTTTATCACGCCATCACATATTGTATAAAATTGAGCGCTGTCTTGAAAGGCACAAAACGGATTACTGTCTGTACCCGTAATCCACACCTGCCCACCAAGCGCTTGTAAATGCGCCAATAAAGATGCCCGATGCCGTGCATCCAAATGCGCCGCAACCTCATCCAAAAGCAGTAAAGGAGCAGAGCCGGTTTGGTCTTGTACACAACGCGCTTGCGCCAAAATAAGCCCAACCAGCAGACCCTTTTGCTCGCCGGTTGAACACAAAGCGGCCGGCATTTTTTTGATAAGATGCGAGACCAGAAAATCAGAGCGATGCGGACCATTGAGTGTGCGTCCGGCTTGCGCATCAACCACCCGATTGCGTGCCAGCATATCCCGATACATATCTTCGACATCCAATAAGCTGTGCTCCTTAAGGGCGGCTTCAAGCTCACCATCAAGCGCGATTTGCGCAAGCGGAAAATCATGCTCTGAAGTGACGCTCTGTTGCTGCGCCAAACCATAAGCAAGATGATCAATCGCCTGCAATCGGGCAGCAGCAATGCCAACCGCTTGCACCGCCATTGTCTCTTCAATTCCATCCAGCCAGATATGGTTTTCGCGGCTTAATTCAGTTTGCAGAATTTTATTGCGCTCGCGCATGGCGCGTTCAAATTTCTGATTATGGCCGCTAAGCGCCGGAGTCAACGTTTGCGCAAAGCGATCAAAAAATCGCCGCCGCGCTGAAGCCGTATCGGTAAATAATCGATCCATTGCGGGGGTGAGCCATAATTGCGGCAAAATTTCATCCAACTGGCGAAACCCCGTTGCGGGCGCACCATTCAGATGAAAGCTGCGGTTGCCCTCACAATAGCGAATACCAATTTGTAAAGACTGTTGATCTTGATCCATAATTTCTGAAAAAACCGTCCAGCTTGCCGTTTCACAATGATAACAGATCAAATCTGCAAAGGCCGCACTGCGCAAACCGCGCCCTGTGCCAAACATCGAAATCGCTTCAAGAATATTGGTCTTACCCGCCCCATTTTGCCCCAGCAAAACCTGGATCGCTGGTGTGCAAGTAAAATCTACCTGCTGATAGGATCGGAAATTTGTGAGCTGTAAGCGCGCAATATAAGACAGATTAGACAAAACGGTCACATAAACCCGCCCATACTAAACCTGCCCATACTAAACCCGCATAGGCATCAGAACATAAAGCGCAGACGGATCTTCATCATCCCGAATAATGGTCGGTGAAGCAGGATCTGATAATTCAAAAATCGCTTTTTCACCCCCTAATTGGCCTGCAATATCCAATAAATATCGTGCATTAAAGCCAATATCCATTGCCTCATCGCCATAGGAAACGGTAAGTTTATCGGTCGCATTTCCACCTTCCGGGTTTGAGACTGTAAGAACCAGCTGATTAGGTTCAAGCGATAATTTTACCGCCCGTGACTTTTCCAGTGAGATTGCAGAAACCCGGTCAACACTTTGTGAAAAAGCAAGAGATTCAACCTCGAGAGATTTATCATTTTGTTCTGGTATGACGCGATTATAGTCAGGAAATTTGCCATCAATAAGCTTCGAGGTAAGCACAATATGATCAAAAGCAAAATTAATTTTTGTGTCCGATACCTGAATCGATACCTCGCTTTCGGCTTCGTCTAGAAGTTTCTCGATCTGCTGAACGGCTTTGCGTGGTACAATAATCGCCGGCATGCCAGATGCACCGACCGGCATTGGTATTTGCACCCGCGCCAGGCGATGCCCATCGGTTGCAACGGCGCGCAGCACCGCCGCGTCTTCTTCCACAGTGTGTAGGTAAATACCATTTAGATAATAACGGGTTTCTTCTTGCGAAATCGCAAAGCTGGTTTTCTTAATCAGATGCAATAAATCACTTGCAGCCAAGGCAAAGGCGACCGGCATCTCATCCGATGTAACGGTCGGGAAATCATCGCGCGGCAAGGTTTGCATTTCAAACCGCGCAACCCCTGAACTTAAAATTAGGCGATCATTTTCAGGCGATATGCTCAATTCAATCTGCGCGCCTTCGGGCAAACGGCGGACAATATCAAACAACATATGCGCCGGTGCTGTGATAACCCCTGCCATGGCCACCTCAGCATCTATCTTTTCCCTAATTTCCAGATCAAGATCGGTTGCTGTAAGCGCCAGCATATTATTGTCCGCGCTCAGCAATACATTTGACAAAATCGGGATTGTATTGCGTTTTTCAACAACGGATTGGACGTGATTAAGGGCTTTCAAAAAAGTACTGCGTTCAACAATCGTTTTCATATCTACTCTCTTCGGCAAATCATTTAGTTTATAAACAGTTCTAGCTATAGCTGAGTCGGCAAAGGGGGTCAGCTTTTTTATCAGAATATCCCCAGCTAATAAAGCCAAAGAATCGAAAAGTGCTGACCATGAAAACAAGCGCTTTTGAGATGATATGCTCTATGAGATTTTATAAAAGCGCGAACAGTTTTCAGTAATAGCGCCCCATAGTGTTTGCTTTATTCGGTTTTGGTGAAACGCAAACGCATCTGTTGATGAAAACCTCTCTTCCACCCAGAATTTGCAAGGGTCATCTTGATCTTGTAATAAAGAAAATAATTCACACCCTTTTTCCGCCCGCGTTAACCTTATATGTTCAGGTATCTGGCGGATAATCGCAGGCACGTCTGATATAGGCGCTAACATATATCCTTTCACATGAACGGCTGGCATAATCGGCTTACCTTAGTCGATTAACCTTCCAACATCCGCAAGAGAAGATCGACATCTTCATCAAGATTCGGGTCTTCATTGCGTAATTGCTCGATCTTTCGGACGGCATGAATAACCGTGGTATGATCACGACCACCAAATTTACGACCAATCTCTGGCAAAGACCGTGTGGTGAGCTGTTTTGATAAATACATCGCAATTTGGCGCGGGCGTGTCACCGCGCGGGCGCGCCGCGCCGAAAGCATATCGCTAATCCGGACATTGAAATATTCCGCAACCCGCCTTTGTACCTCATCAATCGTCAAGCGGCGCTCAGAAGCCCGCAATAAATCCCGTAAAACTTCTTGCGCCATTTCCAGACTGACAGGCCGGCCAACAAAAGAGGCGTAAGCGACAACGCGATTTAACGCCCCTTCTAACTCGCGCACATTGCTGACAATGCGTTGGGCGATAAATTCTAGCACGATCTGCGGTACTCTCGCCCCCTCGCCCCGATTGGCAATAGCATCGGCCTTAGATTGCAAAATCCCTAACCGCAACTCATAATCAGTGGGATGAATATCCGCCACAAGCCCCCATCCCAAACGTGAACGAATGCGTTCTTCAATCCCTTCCAAATCTGAGGGAGAGCGATCTGCAGAAATAATTACTTGTCGATTATGGTCAATCAGTGCGTTGAAAGTATGGAAAAACTCTTCCTGCGTGGAATCCTTACCGGCAATAAATTGAATATCATCAATCATCAACACATCAACTTCACGGAATTGCTGCTTAAACGCCATCGTATCCTTAAATCGCAAGGCGCGAACGAATTGATACATAAACTTTTCAGCCGAAAGATAAATTACCCGCCGGTTCGGGTTATTATTGCGTATTTCCCAGGCAATCGCGTGCATTAAATGGGTTTTCCCCAGACCAACTCCACTATAAAGGAATAATGGATTAAAGCTGACCTGATTATTCTCGCATAAGCGCCGTGCCGCCGCATGCGCCAGCTCATTTGATTTACCGACAACAAAATTATCAAATGTGAAACGTGGATCTAAGGGCGCACCCAACTCTCCATCAAAGTTTTTAACCTCACTTATTGTCGTTTCCAACTCAGGCGACGCGCCCTTCTCATCACTGCACTCATCATCGGGGGTTTGCGATGATGCAGGAACCAATTTTTCAACAATCCGAGTCGCAACTTTTGGCTTAGATGACGCACGCCCCCCCTCTTGCACTTTTACCTCAATCTGCCGGACTGTCGTATCCTCAAGTTTCCAATAGTCTAAAATACGGGCGGTATAATGTGCTTCAATCCAACTACAAATAAATTGGGTGGGAACAGATAAAATCACCCGCCCGCGCTGCATACCATCGACATTTAGAACCTTGAACCAGCTATTGAATGTCGCATCACCCAATTCAGCCCGCAATCGCGACCGGACACGATGCCATTGCATGGCTAGTTGTTTTTCCCCGCCATCGGCTGCTTCATCTTTTATATCTCTGCCGCTTTCCATCACACTCACTATTCCCTATCTAATACATTCCCCATCTAAGCCTCAGGCTCTAAGATGCAAATTCTATACCCGATTTCATGTCCAATTTTATAGTCGAACCCAATATCATCACTGCCATCGCCTCATTTTTGTCGCACCATTATTGTCGCACCATTATTGTCGCCATGGCAATTGGGCAGCTTTCCAGCCTGCCTGACAACTACGATGCCCTGCTTGGTCAACATCTCCTTCAAACCCGTCGATAATATTATAGACAGCTGAAAATCCCTGCTGTGTAAGGGCTTGCGCCGCCGCAATCGAACGCTGTCCAGAGCGGCAAAGCGTGAATAAAACCATAGTTTCCTTATCATACCCCGCTTTTAAGCTCTCAATCTCTTCCTCAACCTCACGGACAAAATCGGGGTTCATCTGCATGCTGGGATAAATCTGCCATTGGCAAAAAATAACCGGACTGTCTTGCATGACCGGAACCCCAACAAATTGCCATTCAGCCTGACTACGCACATCTATTAAGCAAGAATTTCGAGAGGTAGACAAAAATTCATATGCGTGCTGACAATCGACATTACCGGCATACCCTTCAAATGGTATTGTCTCAATAATATCAACCTTTTGTATTTGCACGCTCATATTTCTTAAAGACCTTTTTCCCTCAAAAATCACCCGTCTTAAAAATCACATCCGACAACACAGAACCCCACTTACAAAGATAAAGCTAAAGAACATGACTAAATATGCCAAATAAATCAGCCTTTTGGTTCCAAAATCAGGGTAAAATCACAAATTACAGCACATAATTTTGCGAGTTTGCTTTGCGAAAATCAATAAAGCGAAAATCAATAAAGCGAAACTCGATAAATCAGTCTGACGAAATTAATCTGCCGAAAATCAATCCGATAAAACGCAATAACAGAACCGCAACAGAACCGGTGGTTTCATGCTTGCTTTTATATTCATAATTATATGGCTTATCGTGATTATCATACAGAATTTTATCCCCAATCAGCTCGGATGATAACTGGCAAAGAAGAAAATGACAACGTGAAGAAAACGTGAACATTGAAAAAAAATATTTACACCGAATAACCAAAAGACCTTATATAGCGGCTCATAGGGGTGTTTTCCACAGGTGTGGAAAACTTTCCATAATAATATCCAAGTGATATTATTCTATAAAAGCAACAGATTATCCTTTAGGACAAAGGTGAAGACCATATTGGTGATAAGTTTACAAACAATAAGTAAAAATAAAGCTGATAAATGATTGCGGGTATCTTTTTTTCGGATTCACCAGATACGCGCCAGGCTATTATTTTTACCCATATTGCGGGCAGAAAGATGAGATATACTGTTTATCGCGCATATCCCAATTTTTTACAAATATGGCGTAAAAGTGCCAGAACTTAGTATAAAAGTGCACTTTTACTAGATATGCTTTTTATCGCGCATATCTCGGGCGTAAAAGTGCCAGAACTTAGTATAAAAGTGCACTTTTACTAGATATGCTTTAAAGGCTCTGTAAGCGTTTGGAAAGGCGAGAGACTTTGCGAGATGCCGCTTTGCGATGCACAACACCTTTTTGTCCGGCTCTTGCAATTTCAGGCTGAACCGCGCGAAACGCCAGCTCTGCTGCATCCTTATCACCGCTTAAAACGGCTTCTTCAAATTTACGGATAAATCCACGCATCCGCGTTTTGCGGGTTTTATTCAAAGCTGTCCGGCGGGCAATTTTGCGCACCATTTTCTTTGCTGACTTTGTATTTGCCATTTTTTATCCTTATCTCGAAACTGGCGGCGTTATAAGCAAAAGCCTGCCTTTCGTCAAGAACCATTTCCCCACAATTTATTTATGGGTAAATTTCGGGCTGCGCTTTTCGACAAAGGCGGCCATCCCCTCTTTTTGATCTTCGGTCGCAAACAGCGCATGGAAACTGCGGCGTTCGAACCTCACCCCTTCATCGAGAGTGGTTTCATAAGCGCGATTGACGCTTTCTTTTACCACCATTAATGCGGGCATTGATTTTTCGGCAATTTTTTCCGCGACACAAAGCGCTTCATCCATTAATTGGTCAAGCGGCACAATGCGGCTCACCAAGCCACAGCGTTCTGCCTCTTCAACATCCATCATCCGCCCTGTTAAGCACATTTCCATCGCTTTGGATTTACCGATAAAGCGTGTTAGTCTTTGGGTTCCGCCCGCACCAGGAATAACGCCCAGATTAATTTCCGGCTGCCCGAATTTTGCATTATCCGCCGCCAGAATAAAATCACACATCATCGCCAGCTCACACCCGCCGCCCAGCGCATAGCCTGCAACGGCGGCAATCACCGGTTTGCGGGTGCGGGTCACTTCTTCCCAATTCGCGGTGATAAAATTTTCCCGTATCACATCGGCAAAATTTTTATCCTGCATTTCCTTAATATCCGCACCCGCCGCAAATGCTTTTTCGGAGCCGGTGATAATCATACAGCCAATATTATCATCCGCCTCGAACATTTGTACGGCATGAGTAAGCTCATCCATCAACGCTTTGCAAAACGCATTTAGCGCATTGGGGCGATGCAGGGTAATAATCCCCACCGCGCCTTTTACATCTGTTAAAATATTCTCATATCTCATCGTACATCTCCTCATCGGCACAGCCTTTTAGCGTGATAATGTAAAAATGCAATCTTTTTCTTTTTCGATTCACTTTGTCGGGCGAATGTCAAAAACAAGCTGTTCGGCTTCGAACCGGATCATCAAACGCTCCTTACGGCGATAAAAATAGAGAATGGCGGCGTTGGGATCATAAAGCTCCATCATCCATCCCAAATTTGGCAGGCTATCTTGATAAAAACCGATAAGTTGTTGTTTATCGTATGATCCACGCGCGGCAGTGTACAAAATCCGGCCTTCTGGCTTATCAAATAAAAACGCATTCTGCCGATCTTCAAGTAATGGCGGCGGCAGGGGAATATCCGGCGCATCTGCTAGAAACGCTTCTGCTCTTACCCCTGTCATCGATAAAAACAGACCAGATATTATAATGATAAGCCACCGCATTTATCTATCCTAGCTATTTCTGACAGGCGGGACAATAAAAACTTGCCCGTCCGGCTTGGACAACCCGTTTGATCTTGCCTTTACAATCAGCTGTTAAGCAGGCTTGCCCGGCGCGGCCATAAACCTTAAAACCGTGTTGAAAATATCCGCTCTCGCCATTTAGGGTTTGAAAATCACGAATGCTCGATCCGCCCGCTGTAATGGCACGCTCCAAAACCGCAATAATTTCTTGTTGCAATTTTTCGAGCCGCGCCCGGGCAATCCGACCAGCCTGTCGAGAGGGTGCAATCCCTGCGTCAAATAGAGCCTCACAAACATAAATATTGCCCAAGCCCGCAATTATAGATTGATCGAGAAGCGCATTTTTAATCGGGGTTTTGCGCCCCCTTAACGCTTTATATAAATAATCAGGCGTGAAGCATGTCGAAAGCGGCTCTGCCCCCATGCGGGCAAAATATGCCGCTTTTTCAGTACCAGACAGTAACTGCATAAACCCAAACCGGCGCGCATCAATAAAGCGTAAAATATCATTATTGCGGGTTTTGAGACTCACATGCTCATGCTTATGGCGGGGCTGGAGCGGAGACTTATCGAGGGACGGCTCAACCGAAAAATGCCCGGTCATCCCCAAATGAATAATCCAATATAAATCACCGTCAAGATGGATAAGAATATATTTGCCGCGCCGCGCAAGCTCTGTGACATATCGATCTTCTAAACGGCGGGCAAAATTTTGCGGAAACGGAAACCGCAAATCAGCGCGATGGCAGCGCACCGCTTCAATGTGTTGATTGTGCAGATGCGGCACAAGCGCACGGCGAATGGTTTCAACTTCGGGCAATTCAGGCATGCGCCAATTATATGATTTGCAGCTAGTATTTCAAGCCCATCTGGTTTAAGTTCGCGGGAAAGCGTATCTAATCCGCAAAAAGATAATATGGTAACAAGCATGACAGATCCTAAAGCCAGTTTCGGGTTTCGTGAAATTCCGACCGCGCAAAAGCAAGGCCTTGTCCGCAATGTGTTTGATCGGGTCGCGGCGCGTTATGACCTTATGAATGATATTATGTCAATGGGCGCGCATCGTATCTGGAAAGCGCATATGGTGAACCGGCTGCCGCTCGCGCACCCCAATCAGAGCCTATTGGATGTGGCAGGTGGCACGGGTGATATTGCGTTTCGAGCGCTCAAAAAAGCCCGTCAAGCCTTGCCGATAAGCGTGATGGATATTAATGCTGAAATGCTATCGGTCGGGCGCAAGCGTGCCGCGCAAAAAGGATATGCAAAAAATATTCGTTTTACCCAAGCCAATGCCGAAGCGCTGCCACTGGCGGATGAAAGCGTCACGATTTATACAATCGCTTTGGGCATTCGCAATGTCACCTATCGCGAAAAAACCCTTTTAGAGGCGTGGCGGGTTTTGCAACCGGGTGGATTTTTCGCCTGCCTTGAGCTGTCGCATATGCCTGAAAAAGCGTTACAGAAACTCTATGACCGCTATTCATTTTCGCTTATTCCGCAGATTGGGAAATTGATTGTCGGCGATTCTGAACCCTATCAATATTTGATTGAAAGCATCCGCCAATTTCCTGCCGCCGCGCAATTCGCGCAAGACATATCCGCCGCTGGTTTTGCAAATGTGCGCTATGACCGCTTAAGCGGCGGGGTGGCGGCATTACATTATGGGCAAAAACTATGAGGCGGATTTGGGGAACCGTAAAATTATTGCGTATGCTGCGGCTGCTGCTGGCGCAAGATGCGTTACTGCCGCCTGATTATAGAAGTGCGCCGCGAAAGGTTAAAATTGCCCGATTTTTATTCACCATTGGCGCGCCGCGCTTAATCCCCAAAAAGCGGCAAAATTATCTTTCGGACTATATTCGCAAATTAGGTCCATCCTATATTAAACTCGGGCAGTTTCTGGCCACCCGTCCCGATTTATTGGGGGAAGAATTGGCACGAGATTTACAACATTTACAAGATAAGCTGCCACCTTTTGACCCGAAAATCATCCCCGCTTTAATGGCGGAGGAAATCCCCGATGTCGATTTTCTTGGCGATATGGGCGTGGCGGTGGCGGCTGCCTCTGTCGCGCAAGTGCATAAGGTTGAAAGCCAGACAGAAACCGGCCGTTTTTATGCGGTGAAAATTTTGCGCCCGCATATTCGCGATATTATGCGCCGCGAGATAAGAAGTTTTTATGATGTCGCCCGTTTCATCGAATTTCTATTTCCCGCCATACGCCGCTTGCAACCGATTGAAACCGTCGCCACGATTGAACGACTTATGGAGACCGAACTTGATTTGCGTTATGAAGCGGCCGCCCTTGATGAAATAAGCGAAAACCAAAAAAGCCGCACCGATTTCGCCTTTCCGCAAATTATTTGGGAAGGATGTAGCAAAAATATTTTGGTGATGGAGTGGGTTGATGGCATCCCTGCTCATCAAATTGATAAGCTCAAAGCGGCAGGGCATGATATGCGCAAACTCGCTTGCACATTATTTGAGACATTTCTCTACCAAGCGCTATTTGATGGATTTTTCCATGCCGATTTGCATCAAGGCAATATGCTTATTCGCGATGATGGCAAAATTATCGGGCTTGATCTTGGCATTACGGGCAGGCTTGATAAAGAGACGCGGCGGACATTCGCCCATATTTTGCACGGATTTGTCAGCCGCGATTATCAAAAAATAGCCCGCGTCCATTTTGAAGCGGGTTATGTGCCGCCCGATCAATCGGCAGAAAAATTCGCGCAAGCCCTGCGTAGCATTGGCGAGCCACGCCGCGAAAAATCTGCCGCCAATATTTCAATGGCGCATTTATTGGGGCAATTATTCGAGGTTACGGGTCAGTTCCAAATGCAGACGCAACCGCAACTCATTATGCTGCAACGCACCTTGATGACGGTCGAAGGGGTGGCGCGTAGCTGGGCGCCAGAGGTCAATTATTGGGATGAGGTGGTGGCATCGATTATCGAAAAATGGATGCGGCAAGAAATCGGCCCACAAGCAATGCTGGAAGATATACGCGAAACCGCCCTTGCTGGCTTTACCGCCTTACAAAAATTGCCGCAAACGCTGGAAAATATCGAGGCGGGGGCGCAAAATCTGAAAAATCTTAACCCCACCACGCAGACAAATCGCTCCTTTTGGCGTGCCCTTTTCATCGCGCTTGCAATTTTCGGCAGCCTAAATGCAGGCTTATTATTTTTGGCTTATTGTTTTTGGGCTTAAAATAAACTACATATAAATTATGATGAATAAAATATTCCTCATAAATTGAGGTAAAAACTATAATCAGAAACTATGAAATGTGATGAGTGAAAAACGTGTTCTTTTGATTATTGGCGGCGGCATTGCCGCTTACAAAACGCCAGAGCTGGTGCGGCAGCTGCGCGCGCAGGGTCTATCTGTACGTTGTTTGCTCACCGCCGCGGGGGCTGAATTTGTCGCCCCGCTTTCGCTTGCCAGCGTTTCGGGTGATAAGGTTTACGAAAACCTATTTGACCTTACCGATGAGGCAGATATGGGGCATATTCAACTTTCCCGTGATACGGACATAATTCTCGTTGCGCCTGCCACGGCTGATATGATTGCCAAAATGGCGCAAGGCATTGCCAATGATTTGGCAAGCACCACGCTTTTGGCAACCGATAAGCCGGTGATGATTGCGCCCGCAATGAATGTGCGCATGTGGGAACATGCCGCCACAAAGCGCAATATCGCACAGCTACAAAAAGACGGAATTGCGATTATTGGTCCTGAACATGGCGATATGGCGTGTGGCGAAACCGGCACCGGGCGGATGAGCGCACCGGAAGATATGACCCGCCAGATTGTCAGCGCACTTGCCCCTGATTTAGGACAAACCACCCGCAAAAATTTAAGCGGTAAACATGTATTGATTACCGCCGGCCCAACCCATGAGCCGATTGACCCGGTGCGATATATTGCCAATCGCTCATCCGGCAAGCAAGGCTATGCCATTGCGGCCGCTTGTCAAAAAAGCGGCGCGACGGTAACGCTTATCAGTGGGCCTACTCATTTACCGCCGCCAGCAGGGGTAAATTTTATCGCGGTCGAAACAGCAACCGATATGCTCAATGCTGTGCAACAAAATCTGCCAGCGGATATTGCCATTATGACCGCCGCTGTCGCCGATTGGCGGGTTGAGGATTGTGCGGCGCAAAAGATCAAAAAACAAAATAATAATCCGAAAACATTGCAACTGGTCGAAAACCCCGACATTCTCGCCTGGCTGTGCAATGATTATACAGACCGGCCAGCATTGGTGATTGGCTTTGCGGCGGAAACCGAAAATGTGATTGACCATGCCCGCGCCAAGCGGGAACGCAAAAATTGCGATTGGATTATTGCAAATGATGTCTCCCCCGCCACTGAAATTATGGGCGGCGATGATAATCATGTTCACCTTATTAGTGCGAAAAATCATATTGAATGGCCGTCTATGAGCAAGATTATGGTGGCGGAAAAACTGGTCGCGCATATTTGCGAAGAGATAAGCTAATCGATAAGGATAGAGACTGAAATGAACGCAATTATTGAAATTAAAAAACTTCCCCATCGCGGCGATTTGCCCTTGCCGCAATATGAAACAGAGGGCGCGGCGGGGATGGATTTACATGCCGCGCTTTCGCAAACGATGACGCTTGCGCCCTTACAAAGAGCGCTTATCCCTACCGGCATTGCGATGGCGTTAAGCGAGGGTTATGAGGCGCAAATCCGCCCGCGTTCTGGCTTGGCGGCAAAATTTGGGGTGACGGTTCTCAACACACCCGGTACGATTGATAGCGATTATCGCGGCGAGGTGAAAATTATCCTGATTAATTTGGGCGATGAGGATTTTACCATCCAGCATGGCGAACGCGTCGCGCAAATGGTGATTGCGCCGGTCACACAAGCCAAACTTGTCGAAGTTGATGAGCTTAATGAGACCAAACGCGGGGCGGATGGTTTTGGCTCGACGGGGCGATAAAGCGCAAATGCGAGGCGATAAATACAGATGATGAAACTCTCCAAAAAATCTTTGCTGGCGATAGAAACGGTTTTGGATATTGCCACGCATGCCCGCCCCGATCCGGTGCAAGCGCGCGCCATCACGGCGCGGCAAAATGTGCCGCAACGCTATTTGGAGCAGGTCATGCAAGCGCTGGTACATGCGAATATTTTACGCGGCGTAAGAGGGCCACGCGGCGGTTATCGCTTGGCTCGCGAACGCCGCCGGATTAAGCTTTCCGAAATTGTTCGCGCGATTGAGACATTGGAACAAGATAGCGACCCCACATGCTATGCGCGCTCTCATTTGGGGCAGACCATCATCGATCCGCTTTGCCATGATATGCAACAGAAAATTATGCAGGCGCTTGATAAAATCACGGTGAAGGATTTGCTTGAAACGCAACAGCAATCTGCGCAAAATGCAGCAGGCTTTAACTTCACGATATAGGGACTTCATAATATAGGGAGAAAAAAATGACGATAAAAGACAATTCGGATTATGCCTCAGACTATGGAAAAGGGCGCGGGCGCATTTATGATAATATCACCCAGACGATTGGCAATACGCCTTTGGTGCGCCTAGAACGGCTTATGATCGAGACAAAAGTGAAGGGTGAAATTCTTGCCAAGCTGGAATTTTTTAACCCGATTAGCAGTGTGAAAGACCGTATCGGCGTGGCAATGATTGAAGCGCTGGAGGCAGAAGGCAAATTGAAAAATAAGAGCGTCATCATTGAGCCAACTTCAGGCAATACAGGCATTGCGCTTGCCTTTGCCTGTGCCGCAAAAGGCTATGAGCTGGTTTTATGTATGCCCGAAAGCATGTCGCTGGAACGGCGTAAAATGCTAAGCCTATTTGGGGCGCGGTTAGAGCTAACGCCCGCCGAAAAAGGCATGAAAGGCGCAATTATGCGGGCTGAAGAATTGCTGGCGCAAAACCCCGAATGGGTGATGCCACAGCAATTTAATAACCCCGCCAATCCGGAAATTCATCGTCGCACCACGGCGGAAGAGATTTGGAATGATACTGATGGTAAGGTTGATGTAGTGATTAGCGGGGTCGGCACGGCCGGCACATTTACCGGCATTGGCAGCGTGCTAAAAGCGCGCAATCTGAATATTAAAATGATTGCGGTTGAGCCGGAAGATAGTCCGGTTCTTTCTGGCGGTGCCCCTGGCCCGCATAAAATTCAGGGCATCGGGGCGGGTTTTGTACCAGGCAATATGGATGAAACTTTAATTGATGAAATTATCACCATCAGCAATGAAACCGCTTTTGAGATGGCACGCCGGGTCGCAAGAATAGAAGGCGTGGCAGGGGGCATTAGCTCCGGCGCGGCGATTGCGGCAGCGCTGGAAGTCGCCGCACGCCCCGATATGGCAGACAAAAAAATTGTTGCCATTCTACCGAGCTTTGCCGAACGCTATTTATCCACCGCCCTATTTGAAGGGCTATAGCCTACGCGATGCCGCTTACCGCTGCCCAGATCGAACGCTATCAGCGCCATATTTTATTAAAAGATATTGGTGGTAGTGGGCAACAGGCTTTAAGCAAAGCGCGGATTCTGATTATTGGGATAGGGGGGCTTGGTTGTCCGCTCGCGCAATATCTCGCGGCGGCCGGCATTGGACATTTGGGGCTGGTTGATGATGATCGGGTGAGCCTATCTAATTTGCAAAGGCAAATTCTGTTTACAAATAATGATATTGGTAAACTCAAAGCGGAAGCGGCGCGCAAAGCGTTAGCCGCGCTTAATCCGGAGATTGACATCATCGCTCATACGGAGAGGTTGACCGAAAAAAATACCTCCCTGATTGCCGATTATGACATTATCGCCGATTGCTCGGATAATTTTGCGACCCGATTTTTGGTAAGCGATAGCTGCCTGCATTATCGCAAGCCGCTTGTATCGGCAGCGATAAGCCAGTTTGAAGGGCAGTTAAGCACATTCAAACCCTATCTTGAAGGCTATCCCTCATATCGTGATTTTGTGCCGCAAGACCCGGAGCTTGCGGAAGATTGCGAACAGCTTGGCGTGGTCGGGGCTTTGGGCGGGGTTATGGGTAGTCTGCAAGCGATTGAAATTATCAAAGAAATCACCGGCGCGGGGGATGGGCTGGCGGGCAAAATATTAATTTATGATGGCTTGCGCGCTCACACTCGTTTGGTCACGCTAAAACCAGCGCTTGCACAATAAGGCGCACAGGGTTAGGCTAACCCTCATGATATATTATATCCGCCAATCTGCCATTTGCACCCTTATTTGCGCGGGGCTGTTTACTGTTTCTGGTTTGGTATCGAATGTTTATGCTGCTGATGATGAACCTGTTACTGATCAACGTGCTAAGGGCGCAAGTGGGCATCCCTTACCCCGCTTTGTCAGTCTGCGCGCCAGTGAAGTTAATATGCGGCGGGGGCCAGGTCGTCATTATCCCGTCATCTGGCAATATCGGCATGCTGGTTTGCCAGTGCAAATCATCGATGAATATAAAGACTGGCGACTTGTCCGTGATCCGGAAGGCGATGAGGGTTGGATTTTGCGCGCCTTGCTAACCTCGCGCCGTAGCGCGATTGTAAAACCGGCCACCGAAACCGTGATGCTTTATAACCGCCCTGAGCAGGAAGGGCGGGTGCTGGCTTATTTACAAACCGGCGCGGTGGTGAAATTGCGGGAATGCCGTCCCCAATGGTGCGAGATAAACGCGCAAGGGTTTAGCGGCTGGGTTGAAAGCACACAATTATGGGGCACAGATGGGCATGATATTGGCAAAAGGTTTGATTAAGCGATTTGATGAGGCGGCGTTATAATTTTTCGCATTTGCTAAAAGACGCAATGCCCACTATATGATAGAGTGTGATGATGAAAAATAGTTTTACATATGACGAACTTATCGATTGTGCTGAAGGCCGGATGTTTGGCGATGGGAATGCGCGACTGCCCTCACCGCCCATGCTAATGTTTGACCGGATTACGAAAATCACCAATGAGGGCGGTGCGTTCGGCAAGGGTGAAATCAAAGCCGAATTAGATATTAAACCTGATTTATGGTTTTTCGATTGCCATTTCAAAACCGATCCGGTGATGCCCGGCTGTTTGGGGCTTGATGCAATGTGGCAACTGGTTGGGTTTTATCTTGGCTGGCGCGGGCAACCAGGGCGCGGCCGCGCGCTGGGCGCAGGCAAGGTGAAATTCACCGGTCAAGTCATGCCCAATATAAAATTGGTGGAATATCATCTTGATATACGCCGCGTGATGACCGGAAAGCTCACTATGGGTATTGCCAATGCAACGCTTATCGCGGATGGCAATGAAATTTATAGCGCCGAAGATTTGCGGGTCGGTCTATTTACCAAAGACCAAATGTAGGGGATAAAAATGCGTCGTGTTGCTATTACTGGATTAGGGATTGTTTCAAGCATTGGCAATAATGCGCAAGAGGTATCGGCCAACCTTTATGAAGGCACATCTGGCATAAAAGCCATCCCTGAATATGCAGAGCTTGGCTTTCGTTCGCAAATTGCCGGCGCGCCAAGCATTGATATTGAAGCCAGCATTGACAAGCGGGTGCGCCGCTTTATGGGCGATGGCGCGGCATGGAATTATATCGCCATGCAACAAGCGATTGAGGATGCCGGCCTTAAAGAGGATGAAGTAAGCCACCCTGACACAGGTCTTATTATGGGCTCTGGCGGGCCATCCACCAAAGCGCTTATCGCGGCGGCAGACACAACCCGCCAAAGCAGCCCCAAACGGGTGGGGCCGTTTGCGGTTCCCAAATGTATGTCGTCCACCAATAGTGCGACGCTTGCCACCCCGTTTAAGATTCACGGGGTGAATTATTCCATAAGCTCGGCTTGTGCCACTTCTGTGCATTGCATTGGCAATGCGGCGGAACTTATCCAATGGGGCAAGCAGGATATTATGTTTGCCGGCGGCGGTGAGGAGCTGGATTGGGCGCTTTCTGTTTTATTTGATGCGATGGGGGCGATGTCGAGCACTTATAATGACACGCCGGAAAACGCCAGCCGCGCTTATGATAAAAACCGCGATGGCTTTGTGATTGCGGGCGGTGCAGGGGTTTTGGTGCTGGAAGAAATGGAGCGCGCCAAAGCACGCGGCGCCAAAATCTATGCTGAAATTGTCGGCTATGGCGCAACCTCAGATGGCTATGATATGGTGCAGCCCTCTGGCGAAGGGGCGATACGCTGTATGCAGCGCGCGATAGCAGATATTGATTGCACGATTGATTATATTAATCCACATGCCACCTCAACCCCGATTGGCGACATTCGGGAAATAGAGGCATTGCGTAAGACATTTGGCGATGACTGCCCGCCCATTAGTGCAACAAAATCTTTGAGCGGACATTCATTAGGCGCGGCGGGCGTGCAAGAAGCAATTTACGCGCTCTTAATGATGCAGGGTGATTTTATTTCTGCCTCCGCCCATATTGAAGAGCTTGACCCAGATTTTGCCGATATGCCGATTGCCCGCGAGCGGGTTGATAATGCGGGCCTGAATTGTGTCTTATCCAATAGTTTCGGCTTTGGTGGCACTAATGGCACGCTGGTCTTCAAGCGGGTTTAAGATTCTACTTCGCTGTTTTTTCTCGTTCACGGTAATCATTCGCTTACGCTCATGATACCTGCACGGGCGCGGCGAAACTATTCGCCGGAAGCGCAGTCGCGCTTCTATTTCCTCGCACCATCCAGTAAAGCGAGATCATGTTGATGCGCCAATAAAGAGAGTCATGCGCCTATTCCCTTGCAACCCTATATCTTTTTATGATAATCTGCTTGCTGTGTTGGCAAATTCCAACATGAGGGGGATCAAAAACCCCCAATAGAAAGTGGCTGTTGGCAACAGCCATAAAACCACTTGCCATCCCATATGCTTTCATGCGCTGGGGTGGCGACGCTATAAAATAGCCGCTCGCGGTAAAAACGTCGCGGCCGATTCTTTCTATTGGTTTTTTTGACACCCCGGCACCAACTATTTTGTAAAAAATATGTTGGTTGCCATCTCGTTAAATTATGTCGGGGTGGGAGCGCTATACAAAAGGCGAAAGCTAAAACCGCTCTGAGAACGCAAAGATAAGCTAGTACACCCCGGCACCTTTATACAGCAAGGCTTTGCCTTGCATCCCCCTATCATCCAAAAAAGAGAGGGTCTTTAAAAGGGTGCGGATGGAGCCCTCTAGCGCGTGTCATTTATAAGTTGGTTCATCAGACACGCGCTAAGCTGTTGTTTTTACGTATATCCCAAATTTTTTACAAGTGTGGCGGAAAAGTGAACACACTTTTCCTAGATATGCTCTAGCGCTTTGTCAATAAATCTTGCAGCGCATAAGTGCGGCTGCCAGCAAGGCAAGCATCATCTTCTGCAAAGATGAAGCTGTAAATAACAGCCTGCTCGCCCTGCAAAACCAGCCGACAAAACCCATCCGCCGCCGATAATGAAAAATCAGCCGGACACGCATCAATATCAAGATGCGTAATTTCCTCTTCAAAATCGCTATAAGAAATTAAACAATCGGCCTGTGCCGTGCCACACAGCAAACCAGCACTTAGGATAAGCATAAATAAATAACGCATCATCTATCCTTTGTGACTGAGAGCTAATCGCCAGCTTGTTCCGCGTTCATCTCTTCGCCGGTGTCTTGGTCAACCACTTTCATCGATAAGCGTACCTTGCCGCGATCATCAAAGCCGAGCAATTTCACTTTCACTTCATCGCCTTCATTGACAACGTCCGTCACCTTGCCGACCCGTTCTTGCGCCAGTTGCGAAATATGCACTAAGCCATCGCGCTTGCCGAAGAAATTCACAAAGGCACCGAAATCCATCACTTTGACAACCGTACCGGTATAAATCGCCCCGACTTCCGGCTCAGCCGCAATCGATTTAATCCACTCAATCGCAGCGGCAATCGCTTCCGCATCATTAGAGGCAACTTTAATCACCCCATCATCGGCAATATCAACCTTTGCACCCGTCGTCTCGACAATCTCCCGAATGACCTTACCGCCAGAGCCAATCACTTCACGGATTTTATCTTGCGCGACTGTGATGGTTTCAATCTTCGGCGCATATTCGCCCATTTCGTCACGTGCCGATGAAAGCGCTTTGCCCATTTCACCGAGAATATGAGTGCGGCCACCTTTGGCTTGTGCAAGCGCCACTTGCATAATCTCTTCCGTGATGCCGGTGATTTTAATATCCATCTGCAAAGAGGTAACGCCTTCGGCAGTGCCTGCGACTTTGAAATCCATATCACCGAGATGGTCTTCATCGCCCAAAATATCGGACAGCACGGCAAATTGGTCGCCTTCTTTAATCAGCCCCATGGCGATACCCGCAACGGGCTTTTTAAGCGGCACACCGGCATCCATCATCGCTAATGAGGAACCGCACACCGTCGCCATAGAGGATGACCCATTTGATTCCGTAATCTCAGAAACCAGCCGCAACGTATAGGGAAATTCTTCCTTGCCCGGCAACATGGCTTTGAGCGCCCGCCATGCCAGCTTGCCATGCCCAACTTCACGCCTGCCGGTAAAGCCAACTCGGCCGGTTTCACCAACCGAATAGGGCGGGAAATTATAATGCAGCATAAAATTTTCCTTATGCAGACCTTCCAAATTATCAATCATTTGTTCATCATCACCGGTTCCCAATGTCGCGACAACAAGCGCTTGCGTCTCGCCACGTGTGAACAAAGCCGAGCCATGCGTGCGCGGCAAAACACCAACCTCTGAAACAATCGGGCGCACATCAGCCAAGCCCCGCCCATCAATGCGCTGTTTGGTTTCCAAAATAGAGCCGCGCACAATATCGCTTTCCAATGCTTTTAACGCATCGCCAACCCTAATCGCCTCATCGGCAGAACTGTCTTCCGTGAGAAGCTCCGCCTTAACGCTATCTTTCACCGTCGCGATTTTTTCAGAACGGGTTTGTTTGTCAGCTTCTGTATAGGCGGCGACCAGACCATCACGCGCCATCGCACTGATTTTGTCTTTAAGCTCTTGGTCATCCACCTCTGGCACATCACGCGGGGTTTTGGCGCATTTTTCCGCCATCCGAATAATCATATCAATCACCGGCTGGAAGTTTTTATGCCCATGCATAACTGCGCCGAGCATTTCTTCTTCCGATAATTCTTGCGCTTGTGACTCAACCATCAAAACCGCGTCAGAGGTTCCCGCCACAACCAAATCAAGCGCGCTGTCGGCATATTGATCCATTGGCGGGTTAAGCACATATTCGCCATTTATATAGCCAACCCGCGCCGCGCCAATCGGCCCCATAAAAGGTACGCCAGAAATGGTGAGCGCCGCGCTTACTGCGACCAGTGCTACAATATCTGGATCATTTTCCAAATCATGCGACACGACTGTCGCAATCACTTGGGTTTCATTTTTGAAATTCTTCACAAATAGCGGCCGAATAGGGCGATCGATGAGCCGTGACACTAATGTTTCACGTTCGCTTGGACGACCCTCGCGCTTAAAATAACCACCAGGGATGCGCCCTGCCGCATAGGTTTTTTCCTGATAATTCACCGTAAGGGGGAAAAAATCTATCCCCGCTTTGGGCTGGCGATCAGCAACCACTGTCGCCAAAACCGACGTTTCGCCATAAGTTGCCAGCACCGCACCATCAGCCTGCCGCGCAATCCGCCCGGTTTCTAAAATGAGCGGCCTTCCGCCCCAATCAATTTCTTCTCTCGTAATATCAAACATTTTCTTTCCTTACATGCCACCTTAACAACAGGCAGCGCCTACATATGAGAATCCTCTTACACCAATTCTCTTAAACAATGTGAGCTTTTCATCAATGAAAAGCATTATATCGGGTGCTGCGATATATTTTGCCTAACGGCGTAATCCCAGCCTTTCGAGAAGCGAACGATAACGCGCCTCATCTTTGGCCTTCACATAATCAAGCAGCCGCCGCCTTTGGCTTACCAATTTAAGCAGCCCACGACGGGAATGATTATCTTTTTTATGGGTTTTGAAATGCTCGGTCAGATTGGAAATCCGTTCGGTCAAAATCGCAATTTGCACATCTGGCGAACCTGTATCACCATCTGTCGTGGCATATTCCTTAATCAGTTTTTTCTTGCGTTCCGTATTAATCGACATCTTTTACTCCTTCATCTATTCTGTTTTCGCCCTTATTTATTTCAAGACTCTGTTACTCTAAGATTCTGGCTTACTTTGGTTGAAGGAAAAGACGTTTCGGAAAAAACAGGCCTTGCTTGACAAATCCAAGCGCGATGGCTTGATCCTCTCGAAGCGCAAGGCAACGCTCACTATCCGACATCATCTCTTCTTTCAACGGATTTTCATCCAGAAAAATTGCCCGCCCGTGCTCTAGATCAGTAAGCTGCGATACTGTCACTTGCACCGCCAGGATGTCGTCCAGCACGGATTGCAAAGGTAGAAGTAACGCATCAAGCGCTGCAAAATCGTCGGCACTATGCCCCAAATCAAATAAATTTGCCAGTGTTTTTGTGTCAGAAAGTGAAAAATTTCCGGTTTTTGTGCGGCATAAGCGGCTGACATGCCCGATACAGCCCAATTTTTTGGCAATATCATGTGCCAAACTTCTTATATATGTGCCTTTGCCGCAATCCACCCGAAACTGGGCATGTGTATCTGTACCGCCTAGATATTGTAAATCCTCAATCATAATCGGTCTTGCCGCCAGTTCAACCGTTTCGCCACGCCGCGCCATATCATATGCCCGTTCGCCGTTTATTTTAAGAGCCGAAAAGCGTGGCGGTATCTGTTCTGTAGAGCCGATAAATTCGGGCAAAATAGCTTCTATTGCGTCAGGGGTAGGCAATGTTTCATGCCGCGCAATAATGCGGCCATAGGCATCCAGACTATCGGTTGCAATGCCCCAGCGAATGGTGAAGCTATATTGCTTGCGCGCCGCCATCATAAACGGAACGGTTTTTGTGGCTTCCCCCAAAGCTACGGGCAATATGCCTGACGCCATCGGGTCCAGGGTTCCAGCATGACCGGCTTTGCAAGCATTATAAAGCCGCTTTACAAGGGCAACAATTTCAGTCGCATTGCGCCCAGCAGGCTTATCAACCAATAGCCAGCCTGAAATATTGCGTCCCTTTTTTCGTCTCGCCATTGATAATTATTGTGACAAATCCTTGCGAACTTTATCACTTTCCAATAGGGCATCGATAGAGGCGGCTTCATCAAAAGACCGGTCTGCGGCAAATTTAATCTCGGGCGCATATTTAAGGTGCAAGCCTTGCACCACGATTTTGCGAATCTGTTTTGCATGTTGATTGCACGCCGCCACCACAGCGTCAAGATTCTCCCCCCCCAATGGCATAATATAGACCTTCGCGTGCCGGAGGCTGGCATCTATGCGCACTTCGGTAACCGATATATTTGCATTTTCAAGCTCTGGCGCATTTACAGTTTCGCGTTGAAAAAATTGCGCCAGCTCATGACGTAAAATTTCACCAACCCTTAATTGCCTTTGGCTTGGCGGGCGACCCTCTACGCCCGTGCTCTTTTTGTCTCTGTTCATACGCTTTCACCATTAAGCATCGAGCTTGCGCGCCACCTCTTCAACCTCATAACATTCGATCATATCACCGGCGCGTAAATCTGTATAATCCTCAAACGCCATGCCGCATTCTTGCCCATTGGCAACCTCGCTCACTTCATCCTTAAAACGGCGAAGGCTGCTTAAATCGCCTTCATGGATAACCACATCATCGCGGATAAGCCGCACTTTCGCGCCGCGCCGCACCAGCCCTTCCGTCACCCGACCACCAGCAGCTTTGCCGCCCTTGCCGACGCTAAATATTTCCAGAACCTCAGCCGTCCCCAACATGGTTTCGCGTAAATCTGGCGACAATAAGCCAGACATAGCAGCACGCACATCATCGACCAAATCATAAATAATATTATAATAGCGAATCTCAATACCCGTTTGCTCCGCCGCGCTACGGGCTTGTGCATTTGCCCGCACATTAAACCCAATCACCACCGCACCCGAGGCACTTGCCAATGTTATATCGCTTTCGGTAATGCCGCCGACACCGGTCAGGATGATACGTGCACAGACTTCTTCCGTATCGAGCTGGGCAACCGCTTGCGCAATCGCTTCAACCGAGCCTTGCACATCGCCTTTTACAAGCAGAGGCAATTCGGCCTGTTCACTTTCTTTAAGCTGTTTGAGCATCTGATCGAGCGATGAGCCTCGCGCACCAGCGACACTTTCTGCCTCCCGCGCTTTACGCGCCCGATAATCAGCGACCTCACGGGCTTGCGCTTCCGTCTCCACAACATTAAATATATCGCCCGCCTGCGGCGCACCGCCGCCACCCAATACCTCAACCGGAACCGATGGCCCTGCCTCATCGACTTGCACACCTTGATCATTAATCAAGGCACGTACCCGCCCTGATTCTTGACCCACCACAAAAATATCGCCTTTGCGCAATGTACCGCGTTGCATCAAAATGGTTGCGACCGCGCCACGACCTTTATCGAGCTTGGCTTCAATCACAATCCCTTCCCCCTCACGCGTGGGGTTGGCTTTCAATTCCATCACTTCGGCTTGCAGTGAAATCGCTTCAAGCAAATCATCCAGACCTTGCCCCGAATGGGCGGAAACTTCAATCATTTGCGCGTCACCCCCCATATCTTCAGCGATGACCTCATGCCGCAATAAATCATTTTTCACCCGCGCCGGATCTGCTTCTGGCTTATCCATTTTATTGATCGCGACAATAAGCGGTGCTTGCGCCGCGCGCGCATGCTCAATCGCTTCAACCGTTTGCGGCATAACCCCATCATCAGCCGCAACCACCAATACCACAATATCGGTTACTTTCGCGCCGCGCGCCCGCATTGCCGTAAACGCCGCATGACCCGGTGTATCAATAAAGGTAATCGGGCTGCCACTTTCCGTCATCGTTTGATAAGCGCCAATATGCTGGGTGATGCCGCCCGCTTCGCCCGCGGCAACCCGCGCTTGCCGAATTTTATCCAAAAGCGAGGTTTTACCATGATCGACATGCCCCATAACCGTAACCACAGGTGGACGCGGCAGCTTATCATCTTCATGATCATCATCGCCCATCACACCTTCTTCAACATCACTTTCAGAAACGCGCTTGACTTTATGCCCCAAATCTTCGGCAACAAGTTGGGCTGTATCAGCATCAATCACATCATTAATTTTCACCATCATGCCTTGCTGCATAAGCACCTTAATCACATCAACCGCGCGTTCTGCCATCCGATTGGCAAGCTCTTGAATGATTATTGTTTCCGGCACAGTCACGGTGCGGGAGATTTTTTCAGCCGGTTCATCCGAGCGAATTTGACGTTTCTCGCGCTCGCGCCGCCGTTTGATAGATGCTAATGAACGCTGCCGTTCTTCCTCATTTAGGGCATCATGAATGGTTAACTTTCCTTCCCGACGGCGGCGTTCACCCTTAACCACCTTGCGGGCTGGCCGTTTTTCACTTTCTTCATCATCGCGTTTGCGCACCGGTGAAAGTTTTGAGGGTTTTTCTTCCTCAGCAGCATTTGAGGTTGAATCAGCTTTACGGCGTGCATCATTGCTTTTTTGTTCTTCCTCAAGGCGCCGTTTCTCCTCCGCCTCACGTAAGGCACGCGCTTCTTCCTCGCGTTTCGTTTTTTCAGCCGCCCGACGCTGCCGCTCTTGTTCGCGTCGTTCTTGTTCTTCCTCTTCCTTTTTTGCTTCATCGACAGCACGTTTCTTCGCTTCCACCACAGCGGCTGCCCGCGCCTCTTGCTCCGCTTTGGACAAGTTGCGATTACTCTCATCTTCGGCCGCCGCTTGCGCCACGCCTTGATCTTCAAAAGCTTTGCCTTTGGTGATTATGCGCTTGCGCCGTTTTTCAACCACCACAGCTTTACTACGCCCATGCGAGAAACTTTGTCGCACCTGTCCAGACTCAACCGTGCGCTTAAGGCTTAAGGTTTTACCGCGTGGTTTTTTTTCACCATCCATATCATCTTGTTTTATATCATCGCTCATTTGCGTTCACCTATCATATTATTATAACCGATTATCCGTTCAACTTCAGCAGTAAAAAGAGAAGCCCATTGATGATCTGTAATGGCCGCATAAACCAAATCTGTATGCCCGGCCGCTTGAGTTAATTCAGCCCGCCCGAATAATGTATGACAGGGAATATGCTTCGCTTCACAATGGCGTAAAATTTTCTGCCGCGACGTATCCGCGCTGTCGCAAGCCATAATCACCGCCGCGGCCTTATCATTTTTCAAAGCGGCGGATAGGCTTTCAAACCCGCAAATCAGCTTTCCTGTTTTGCGCATGAGCCCAAGATTGCGCAAAGCAGATGCCTTTAACGCGTCTAAAATTTTTATGGGTAGATTTGCCTCTATCTGAACATCACCAGAAAAGATTTTCGCAAATATATTTTGTGAAATCGCCGCATCGACAATATCCTGACTGGCTTTTAACCAAACCTCTTGCGCAGACGGCAGTTGTGCCGATAAATCAGCCATAAGCCGACCATCAGGCGCCACCACAAAGCGTAATAATGCTTGTGGCGGCAAAGCCTCTCCTGACAGCGCACAATAATGGCCGTCAGATCGGTCATGGGTTGGTTTCACCTGAATCACTTACATCTTCTTTCTGTTCACTCTTTGGTTCTTGTGTTTCTGGCTCTGAGGTTTCTGCTATCGTGTCGCCGAACACATCATCCACCAAATCTTGGGTTTCTTCTTCTGTATTTTTTAGGGCATCGAGATCGTCTTGGCTTATCCAGCCTGCTTGCAAACGCGCTTTCATAATTAAATATTCGGCCTCATCTGCGCTCAAATCATAATCGTGCAAAACACCCTTTTGGTGCTGTTTTTTGCCATCAACATATTCATACCAGCCAAGCAAATCATCGGTCACACAACCGGCAAAATCTTCTAGCGTTTTAATATCGCTTTCGCCAAGCGCCACCAGCATAGCAGGGGTTAACCCTTCTAACTCTGCAAGTGCATCGGCAACGCCCATCTCTTTACGTTGGGCATCATAAATTTCATTTTGCTGATCGAGATGATCTTGGGCGCGGCTTTGTATCTCTTCCGCCGTTTCTTCATCAAACCCTTCAATCATGGTGATTTCATCGAGCGGCACATAGGCAATCTCTTCAACCGTTGCAAACCCTTCAGATGCCAAAAGCTGGGCAATCATTTCATCAACATCGAGCGCTTCCATAAACAATTCAGTGCGGGAGGCAAACTCAGCCTGCCGGCGTTCTGATTCTTCTTCTTCGGTGAGAATATCAATGTCCCAGCCCGTAAGCTGTGATGCCAGCCGGACATTTTGCCCGCGCCGCCCAATGGCTAAAGATTGCTCTTCATCAGGAACCACCATTTCAATGCGTCCAGCATCTTCATCCAACACCACTTTGGTCACCGCCGCATGCGAGAGCGCGTTCACGACAAAACCAGCCGGATCAGACGACCATTGGACAATGTCAACTTTCTCGCCTTGCAATTCACCGCTTACCGCTTGCACCCTGCTGCCGCGCACCCCGACACAAGCACCGACCGGATCAATGCTTGGATCATTTGTGGTGACAGCAATTTTCGCACGGCTACCGGGATCGCGCACCACCCCTTTAATTTCAATAATGCCATCATAAATTTCTGGCACTTCTTGGGTGAATAATTTTGCCATAAAGTCTGGCGCATTGCGCGATAAAATAATTTGTGAGCCGCGCTGTTCGCGCCGCACATCTTGAATATAGGCGCGAATGCGGTCACCATTGCGGAAGACCTCTCGCGGGATAAGCTGATTGCGCCGAATAACCGCCTCACCGCGCCCTAAATCAATCACGACATTGCCATATTCAACCCGCTTCACAATGCCGCTTATAACCTCGCCAACCCGATCCTTAAATTCTTGATATTGCTGTTCGCGTTCGGCTTCCCGCACCCGCTGGGTGATAACTTGCTTGGCAGCTTGGGTGGCAATCCTGCCAAATTCAATCGGCGGCAGCTCATCTTCAATCTCATCACCTAATTGGGCGTCAGCATTTGTCTGGCGCGCAAATGTTAAAGAGATTTCCTTATTATCATCTTCAACTTGTTCAACCACTGTGACAATGCGCAGCAATTTCGTATCACCCGTTTCGGAGTCAATTTTTGCCCGAATATCATTTTCCAACCCATAGCGCGCTTTTGCCGCCCGCGTAATCGCCTCTTCCATCGCTGATAAAACGACGCTTGGTTCAATCCCTTTTTCGCGCGCAACAGCATCTGCAATCTGCAATAATTCAAGTTTATTTGCACTCACACCAGCAGTCATATTTTACTCCTCATCTTCACCTTTTAAGTCCGCTCTTTTTTATGAAAAGCAGATTTTATAATTTTGTCGTTCATCACCAGCTTTGCGTCTAGAATATCCAAAAACCCAAAACCTAATATTTGCGGTTCATCATAGCCATCCAGCTCAACCCGCAAACGCACTTCATTATCAACAAAGCCTTCCAGCAGGCCTTGAAATTTACGGCGCAAATGCCCGTCCATCTCAACCCCTTCGGAAAGTTTTACGACAATCTCATAGCCCGCCCAATCGGTAAAATCTTTTGGGCGGGTGAGCGGGCGCGCCATCCCTGCGGAAGAGACTTCCAATATATATTGCCCCGCTATTGGGTCTTCAACATCCAATATCACCGAAATGGCGCGGCTTAATCTTTCGCAATCGGCTATCGTCATCGTGCCATCGGGATGTTGCGCCATGATTTGCAAAATTGGTTGCTTGCCATCCCCTGTCAACCGCAGGCGGATAATTTCCAGCCCCATATCCGCCGCAATCGGCGTGATAATCGGCAACAGCGATTGCGCTGCGCCTGCCGCGACAAGGTGAACCGAAAATTCATCCTGCATATCTATCTTCATCTCTGCCAGCATTATCTCTCTTTTATAAAATTGTGATGTTCAAACCATTTGCCCAATAAAAAAAGCGGGGTCTGTTTCCAGACATCCCACTTTCTTAAAAGCAGATCAGGGGCGTTATAAGGCGAAATATCGGTAAAGACAAGCCTTAAATTGCGGTAAAACAAAGATAGCTTGGCTGCCGCCCTGCCGCAAGCGCCTTTTGCTCATAGCGCGTGCCCGTCCATCCCTTTGGCGGCGCTTGCCAGTCTGATGCTTTTTCTGCCGTCCAGTCAAATTGCCCATGCGCCCGAATATGGGCGAGAGTCCAACCAATATAATCGGCAATGTCACTGGCAATCCATAAGCGCGCATGGGGCTTAAGCACATTATGTAATAGGGATAATGTTTCCGCCTTCACAAAACGGCGCTTATGATGCCGCTTTTTCGGCCATGGGTCAGGATATAAAAGATAAATATCATCAACACAATCAGCGGGCAAAGCGGCAAGCAGGGGGCGCGCATCACCATAATGCAAGCGAATATTTTTTTGCTTATGCGCTTCGATTTGGCTCAATATTTTGGCAACCCCATTTTGAAAAGGTTCACAGCCGATAAAATTTACATGCGGCATGGCTTGCGCACGGGCGCAAAGATGCTCGCCGCCGCCAAACCCAATTTCCAAAGCAAGCGGGCGGGCTGTATCTATATTTGCCAGAGGTTGCGACAAATTAATCTCTATTTTTGGCAGTAAGCGCTCAAAAAGACGGGCTTGGCGCGGCGACAATTTATGACCTTGCGCCCGCCCATAGAGCCGCCAGCGCCTCTCATCATATCGATCATCATCACTATCGCTAAGAGGCATATTATAAAGCGGTTTTAAGCGCCTCCGCTAAATCTGTGCGCTCCCATGAGAACCCACCATCCGCATCAGGGACGCGGCCAAAATGCCCATAGGCGGCGGTACGGGCATAAATTGGTTTATTCAAACCCAAATGGATACGAATGCCACGCGGGCTGAGATCCATAACTTTCAAAATAGCAGTTTCAATCGCTTGTGCGTCAACCGTGCCCGTGCCATGCAGATCAACATAAACAGAGAGCGGTTTCGATACGCCGATGGCATAAGAGAGCTGAATTGTGCATTTTTTGCCAAACCCCGCCGCGACAACATTTTTTGCGAGATAACGCGCCGCATAGGCGGCCGAGCGGTCAACCTTAGTTGGGTCTTTACCCGAAAAAGCCCCGCCCCCATGTGGAGCCGCGCCGCCATATGTATCAACAATAATTTTGCGCCCCGTCAAACCTGCATCGCCATCTGGCCCACCAATCACAAATGTGCCGGTGGGGTTTACATAAAAATTTTCTTCCTTCGGCATCCACCCTGCGGGGAGCACATTTTCAACAAAGGGGCGCACCAATGCGCGCACATCATCCTGCGAAAGACCTTCCGCATGTTGGGTGGAGACAACCACTGAATGTGCCTTAACCGGGCGACCATTTTCATAAACCAGCGAGACTTGGCTTTTGGAGTCGGGTTCGAACCCTGCCAATGAACCGGTTTTACGCGCTTGAGCCATAGTGTATAAAATTTTGTGGGCATAGGAAATGGGTGCGGGCATGAGCTCTTCTGTTTCATCGCACGCATAGCCAAACATTATCCCCTGATCGCCAGCTCCTTCATCTTTTGTCGCATCGGCGGACGCATCCACCCCTTGTGCAATATGCGCCGATTGAGCATGAATTAAAACATCAATTTGTGCATTTTGCCAATGAAAACCAGCCTGCTCATAGCCAATATCACGAATGGCAGCGCGGGCAATTTGTTCAATATCCGCCTTGCTTAGCAAATCATCCGGCCGCACTTCACCAGCCAAAACAACCCGATTTGTTGTTGCCAGAGTTTCAACTGCCACCCGCGCCTCTGGCACGGCGGCCAAAAACGCATCGACAATACTATCAGATATACGATCACAGACTTTATCCGGATGCCCTTCTGACAC
Organism: Parvibaculaceae bacterium; assembly: GCA_965199285.1. Classification (GTDB taxonomy): domain Bacteria; phylum Pseudomonadota; class Alphaproteobacteria; order RS24; family RS24; genus CBDDGJ01. The sequence continues at coordinate 1,366,746 of OZ240687.1, forward strand.
AGATTCAGACGTAAAAATATAATTATCAGCCATAGGCATCTCCTACAATAAATACCAAACCCTCAATATCTAATAACGTAAAAGTGATATAAGGATTTCTTTATATTGTCGATTGTCTATGTGATAATCCGATCAAGGTCAAGACATTATTTTTTTTGGCTATCTAAAATAGTCTCGGCAAGATCAATAATGCTATTGCGTACTCGGCTATCCTGAATTTTCAAAAAAGCACGGTTAAGTTTAAAGCCTTCACTGGAACTTACAAAATTGAGATATGATCCAGTTGGCACTCCCGCACCGATTGTCGTAACATTATCCGAATCTATCTCACCAACCCCTTCCGTCTCTTCAGAGCCCATTCCATCTAGCCCTTCAAAAAAATACTGAACCGGCACATCGAGCAATAGAGACAGCTCATATAATCTGCTGGCCGAAACACGATTGGTTCCTTTCTCATATTTCTGCACCTGCTGAAATGTGAGCGATAATTTTTCGCCCAAAACTTCTTGGCTCATACCTAACATAAGACGTCTTAACCGTAGACGACTTCCTATATGGCTATCAATATCAAATCGTTTTTCTCTTGGCACAATATCCTCTTATCTCTATTCGTTAACCCTCCGCAATATAAAAATTGCAGTCAATAGTATAACGGTTAAAATTAAAAATGTTATATCGTTAAAGTATATTTTTTTTCCCCTAACACGTAAATCTGGAAAACGCACTGTCAACACGCCCGTTTTATTAAGAGGAAGCATTTCAACAAGCCGTCCATATTGATCAAAGACAGCAGAAACGCCCGTATTCGCTGCACGAATTAGGGGAAGCCCTGTTTCAATCGCCCGCAGACGGGCGTGGGCAAGATGCTGATAAGGACCCGCACTTGTGCCAAACCATGCATCATTGGTGACATTTAACAGCCATTGGCTGGTGTGATAATTTTGTGGTGACAAGGGAAAAATAGCTTCATAGCAAATCAGCGGCAAGGCTTGCGGTATTTCTGAATTTATAAGGGGCTGGAGCGCGGGCGCGGGCGCAAAGCCACCGCGTAATTGGGTGAGCTGCGCAAACCCCCAAGCCTCTAATATATTTTGGAAGGGTAGAAACTCACCAAAGGGGACAAGCCGATGCTTATCACTTACCGATAATTTTTCACCCCGCCCGCTCCACAATATAACACTATTATAATGCCGCCCGTCCGCGCGGCGGATCGCACCGGTGTAAAGATAATAATCATTCGGCAAAAGCTGCGCGACCAAGCGGGCGAAATCTGGTTGCTCATCAATATAAAAGGGCAGCGCAACTTCTGGCCAGACAATCACCCGCGCGCCTTTATCGACAGCTTCGCTTGTGAGCGTGACCATACGGTCAATAATCATTTGCCGATTTTCTGGCCGCCATTTTTCTGCCTGCTCAATATTTGGCTGCACAATCGCAATCTTTATATTTGTCTGTTCGGTTGCCGGCTCAATGTTTATCATGGCATAGAGATAAGAAACGAAAAGCGGGGCGGCCGCCACCCCCAAGCTGATAAATTTGCGCGGCGCGGTAAAGAGGGTTGCAAACGCAAATAGGCTCACCAGCACAATCAGAATAAACCCTTCATGCCCCCACATAGAAAGAGATTGAGCAAGCGGCAAATGGGTCGCCCAAAACATAAGCGGCTGGTTCCACGGGAAACCGGTGAACAAAACGCCGCGCAAAATTTCTGCATAGCCATAACATAAAGCCAATAAAAGCGCGCGCGCCAAATGATTTTGAATGGTAAATTTTTCAACCATCCATCGCCATAAATAGACCGCCACCCCAATATAAATTGCCAGCACCGCCGGCACGCCAATAACCGCAAAAGGCAATACCCATAAAAACATTTCGGCTTCTACCAAAATCGCATTGCCGAGCCAATAGAGACCGGTTAGAAATTGCCCAAAGCCAAAAAGCCAGCCATAAATAAAGAATCTTTTTTTCGAAACATCAGACCTATCATCAATCGCACGGTTCAAAACCCAGAAAAATAAGGCAAACGCCGCATAAGAAAGCGGTAGAAAATCAAATGGCGGCAGCGCAAGGGCAAGCACAAGACCAGCACTGAAAATCAGACAGCGCGGAAAAAGACGCACTTTATGCACGCGCCTTATCACGCAAACGAAGGCCAACAAATTTAATAAGACGCGGATTAGCATCCCGAATAATGAACTCAATCTGGCGGCCATCCGCCAGATCATAAGTGATGACCTCGCCGCGTTGCGGCACGCGCCCTGCCATTGCAAAGACAAGCCCACCAAGCGTATCTATATCATCAAACTCAGCCTGTGGCAGGCTGATAGAGAGCGCCTCATATAAGTCACTCACCGGCAAGCGCGCCGAGCTTTCCCATTTCCCCGTGTCAATCAAATGCAATGCCGGAATAAAGTCATCATCATGCTCATCATCAATATCACCGACAATTTCTTCAATTAAATCTTCAATTGTGACAAGCCCATCCGTGCCGCCATATTCATCAACCACCAGCGCCATATGGATGCGGGTTGCCTGCATTTTCAAAAGCAAATCCAGCGCCGGCATAGAGGGCGCGACAAATAAAACCTCGCGCTGAACATGCGATAGGGCGAATTTCGTGCCATTTTTATTTTGCATAAAGCCAAGCAGATCTTTAATGTGAACCATGCCGAGTGGGAAATCCAGCGTATCACGGAAGACTGGCATACGCGAATGCGCGCAATGAAGAAAAGCCGCAAGCAGAGCGGCAAGAGAAATATTTTCATCAACCGCATGAATATCAGCGCGGGGAACCATAATCTTCTCAACCGTAATATCCCGAAAGCCGAGCAGGTTACGCAACATATGTTGCTCTTCAGGCGAAAAATCCTCATCTTCATTTTCAGCCTCATCCAGAACATCTGACAGGCTTTCGCGCAATGAAGCATCAGAGCGCCGAAAGATTTTTTTGGTAATTCCACCGATAAGGGTTTCGATAAAAAAATGTCTCATTTTCAAACCGTCTCCCTTTCTGCTTCCGCATAGGGATTATCAATTCCCAATTTCGCCAAAAGATTACTCTCTAACGCTTCCATTGTTTCTGCCGCTTTTTCTTCAACATGGTCATAGCCGAGCAAATGCAATAGGCCATGCGCCAATAAATGGGCAAGATGGGCATTGATTGTTTTATGCTCGACGCGAGCTTCTTCTTCAATGGTTTGGAAAGCAAGCACAATATCGCCCCATAAAATCGGTATCGCTTGCGCCAATAATTCTTCCAGCTCTTTTCCCTCACGCATTTGATGGGCGGGAAAGGATAATATATTTGTCGGGCGGTCTTTTTGTCGATAAGCAGCATTGAGCTTGCGGATGGTTTCATCATCAACAAGCTGGACGCTAATCTCGCCCCGCCGCACGCCCACCATATCTGCCAATGCGGATAATGTGTCACTTATATAAGTGCGATAGTATCGCCACTCATCCATGCTATTGGTTATCTCAACCTTAACAGCCTCATCTTCAGCTATTGGCTCAACTATTAGCATTGGGGTTATCTTCCATCGGCAATTTACCCTGATGCGCATTATAGGCTTTGACAATTTTGGTCACCAGCCCATGCCGGACAATATCTTCATCACCAAATGTCACCACGCCCACTTCCTTAATCGCTGGCAAAATCCGCATCGCTTCGCGCAAGCCCGATTGGGTTCCATAAGGCAAATCAATTTGTGAGGGGTCACCGGTAATCGCCATCCGGCTGCCTTCGCCCAAGCGGGTGAGAAACATTTTCATTTGCATTGAAGTGGTGTTTTGCGCTTCATCCAAAATCACAAACGCATTGGATAATGTTCGCCCGCGCATAAAGGCAAGCGGCGCAATTTCAATATCACCAGATTCCAACAGCCGCATCACTTGCTGGCCGGGCATCATATCATGCAACGCATCATAAAGCGGGCGCAAATAGGGATCGACCTTATCGCGCATGTCACCAGGTAAAAACCCCAACCGTTCCCCCGCTTCCACCGCCGGCCGTGAAAGAATGATGCGATCCACCAACCCATCCAAAAACATGGATGCCGCCATCGCCACCGCAATATAGGTTTTGCCGGTCCCCGCCGGTCCAATCCCCAATGTAAGCTCATGCGATTTTAAGGTTGATATATAATGTGCCTGCATGGGCGTGCGCGATTTTATCTCACGCTTATGGGTGCGAATCGCGCCTGCGCCTTTTTTGCCTATCTTCGCGGATTTTTTTTGCTTAAGCGTAGGATCACTCATCCGAATTGCCCCTTCCACATCGCCCTTATCAATCGCTTCACCGCTCAAGAGACGCTGATAAAGCCCTTGCAAAATTTGCTGGGTGCGAGCGCAATTTTCCGCCGTCCCCATAATCACCAAACGATTGCCGCGCCCATCAATCGAGACATTGAGACTGGTTTCAATTTGCGCCAAATGGCAACTATGCGCGCCCATTAAAGCTGCCAGCAGGTGATTATCGTCAAAATCAATATGCTGCGACGTGTTATCGTCTAAGGTCTGAATATGCTGATCCATATGGCTCAAAACATAGCTGCACAGATTATATCTGTTCTTACTCTCATGCGCTTAAAATATCCTCTTAACGGGGTAACAGGCAAGCATTATTTTAATCTCCGCTTAAACTATTGGCATGTGCTTTGGTAATTTTGACCGGCACAATTTTACCAATTTCACTGTCGGGGCGGAAGGCATGGACATATTGCAAATAGGGGCTGCGGCCAGAAATCTGCCCCGCCTCTTTCCCCTTTTTATCAAACAGAACCGGCAGGGTTTTGCCAATCAAAGAGTGATTAAAATCTTTTTGCTGTTCATTCAAAAGCGCTTGCAAGGCTGCCAAGCGGTCTGATTTTACTTGTTCTGGCACTTGCGCCTCTTCCGCCGCTGGCGTGCCAGGACGGGGCGAATATTTGAACGAAAAGGCTTGCGCAAACTTGACCTCTCGCACCAGACGCATTGTGTCTTCAAAATCGGCATCGGTTTCCCCCGGAAAGCCGACAATAAAATCAGATGACAGCGCAATGTCAGCACGCGCATGGCGGAATTTTTCAACCAGTTTCAGATAATCTGCCGCGCTGTGTTTGCGGTTCATTGCTCTCAAAATACGGTCTGAGCCAGCTTGCACCGGCAAATGCAAATAGGGCATCAGCTTTTCAATCTCCCCATGCGCGGCGATTAAATCCGCATCCATATCGCGCGGATGCGAGGTGGTGAAGCGCAATCGTTCCACCCCGTCAATATCTGCCAGCTGGCGCAATAATCCCGCCAGTCGCAAACCGCTTTCGCGGTCTTGCCACGCATTTACATTTTGTCCAAGCAAAGTAATCTCGCGCACCCCTTGCGCTGCCAGCGCGTGCGCCTCATGAACAATATCACCGCTTGCCCGCGAGACCTCCGCCCCGCGCGTATAAGGCACGACACAAAAGGTACAGAATTTATCGCAGCCTTCCTGAATGGTTACGAAAGCAGAGGGCTGTTTTTGTAGCGGGCGGCGCGGCGCTTGTTCAAGCGCCGCAAATTTTTCATCGGCCGGAAATTCCGTCTGCAATATGCGGGTTTTTTCACCCCGCGCGCGCGCCGCTGCAACCGTCTCTATCATATCGGGTAATTGATGATATGTCTGCGGGCCAAAAACCATATCAATCACCGGCGCGCGGCGGATCATCTCTTCGCCTTCGGCTTGCGCGACACAACCTGCAACCCCAAACACCATATGCTGTTTTTTGTGCTTTAACTGCCGCAAGCGGCCTAATTCAGAATAAATTTTTTCCGCTGCCTTTTCACGAATATGGCATGTATTGAGAATCACCATATCCGCATCATCGGCAGATGCTGCGGCTTGATAGCCAATCTCGGCAAGCATTTCAGCCATCCGTTCGCTGTCATAAACATTCATCTGACAGCCATAACTTTTAATGTAAAATCGTTTTTCTATGGTTTCGCTCATTGATGTATTTTTATCCGTCACGGGCTTAGCTATTTTTTATCTCTTATGCAAGTTTTTCTTATTCTATGCCGCATTTTCAGTTTTATCGCTTCTAGGCTTGTCACTCTCCATCTTGTCACTGAGAGCCTCTGCCATGCCAGTGACAATCTGCGCGTGGCACATATCAGATAAAGTTTTGCGGTCAAGCGTGTCATCCATTTTTATGGGGGCATGGAAACGAAGATTAATCGTCAGACCAGAGCTTGTAAATAATTTTCCAACCGCCGAAATGAAACTTTCATCGCCCAACCATGCAAAATAAGCCCGCTTCTGCCAGCCCATGCGAATATTGCCTTCCTTAATATAGGCAATCGTGACTGGTTGCACATATTGCACAGGCTCTGATTTTTGGTGATTTGGCTTTATCTTTGCTACCTCTAGCGGCGCGCTAAACAAAGTCGACTTAAAGGGCAGAATTTGGGTTCCATTGCCGGTCGTGCCTTCTGGATAAACCACCACCCGTAATCCTTTATTTAAATGCTGGCTGATTTCTTTTGTCGTTCGTACTGTATGCTTTCCCCTTTTGCGAATGACAAATATTGTCCGATTAAGCATGGAAAGCCAGTTTAGCACGGGCCAGCTTTTGACATCACTTTTTGCGACAAAAATCATCGGACACACCGCGCCCATGACAATAATATCATAAAAGTGAATATGGTTGGCAATGATGAATGTACCTTCTGGCGCGGCCGTGCCGGTTATTTGTAAGCGCGTGTTTAAGAGCCAAAGAACCGCGCGAAACGCAAAAACCGGAATCCAATAAGAGGTACGCCGCCAGAATAATAGAGCGAGAATCTGGAAAGGTACCAAAACAAGCAAAAGACCAAGCAATAAAACCAACCGATAAACAAGATGCACTTTTTTTATCATGGGTAATTTGAGAGCGCGCTATTTATCTTTATCGGTGATGGGTACAGCATAAAGCTCGAGCCGATGGTCAACCAATTTATAGCCTAATTTGCGCGCAACCTCTTCTTGCAAGCGTTCAATTTCATCATTGGTAAATTCAATCACCTGCCCGCTTTGAATATCAATTAAATGGTCATGATGGTCGTCACTCACAGGCTCATAGCGCGAGCGCCCATCACGAAAGTCATGTCGATTAAGAATGCCTGCCTCTTCAAACATACGCACAGTGCGATAGGTTGTCGCGATTGAGATGGCCGCATCCATAGCCGAAGCGCGGCGATACACCTCTTCCACATCGGGATGGTCATCAGCATCGCTTAACACTTGCGCGATGACGCGGCGCTGCTCGGTCATCCGCATGCCGGCATTGGTCGCAGCGGCGAGAACATCTATTTTTTGCTTTTCGGTTTCCATATTCTTCTTTATCCTTTACCTAAATGCATAAGCGCATAAGCAGCGCATCTACAGATTGGGTAGGGTGCTGGTAATAATTCTCTCGCTTCCCCGTTTCAACAAATCCCATCTGCCGATAAAATCCCGATGCTGGTAAATTATCAATCGCTACCTCTAAATGCAAGAATTTCCTGCTCTCTGCCATAAGCTGCGTAATAACATAATTTAATAAATTGCGGGCAAGCCCTTGCCTGCGCAAATCTGGTTTAATCGCGAGGGTTAAAATCTCGGCCTCATCAACCAGTTTCTGCAACAGGATAAAACCCGATAGAGCATTATCACACACACCCTCACAATGCGGCAGCGCTAAACTATCGGCAAGCATATTTTCTGACCAAGCAGTCGGAAAGTTAACCCCATAAAGACGAGCTGCCCAAACCGCATCATCCGCCGTCATAGAGCGATATGTCATTTATATATCCGTATGTCGCTGGATTGTATGATCTGCGCGCGGTAATGTGGCATCAGCGGGGCGCAAATATAAAGGGGTCGGCATTATATCGCTTATGGGCTGTAATAAGGCGCAATCCGCAACATAACGCGCTTGCGGATAATCTGGTACAGACGCAACCTCCAACACAGTATTCATATGTGCGCGAGCAGCGGCTTTTACAACCTCTTTACCAGTTCCAACCAAAATCATATACGGCGATAAGAGAGGTAAAATTTCTGCCATAGACAGGTTTTGCGGCGGCGTTATACCATCACCATCGGGGGTAAATTTCTGCACATAAAAGGCATCACGGCGGGCATCAACCACCACCAATATATCTTGCATATTGGGATTTGTGCCCGTAACAGCTTTTGCCATAGCGTGTAATGTATTCACCCCCATAAGCGGCAAATCAAGCGCCAAAGCCATGCCGCGCATTGCCGAAAGTCCCAGCCGCACGCCGGTAAATGTACCTGGACCAATGGTCACGGCTAGGCTGCTAAGGTGAGCGGGGGTGATTTTTGCCGCCCTCATCGCTTCGGCAATCATTGGCATCAGCCGCTCTGCCTGCCCGCGCGCCATTTCTTCCGTCTTTTCATACAGACAATTTTCTGCGTCCATAAGGGCGACCGAACAGGCTTGTTGAGTTGTATCGCAAGCCAGTAGCAAACTCATGCCCCACCCCCCAAATCAGAAAATAGATTAAACAATTTTACACGCCGCATCAAAATCGAGCCGTGGCGCGCGGTCAAACAAACCATCTGCATCGCCATAACCAATATTGCAGATAAAATTTGCCTTATATTGCCCATCCGGAAAAAACGCCGCATTCACACCTGCTGGATCAAACCCGGAAATCGGCCCGACATCCAGACCTAAAGCACGCGCGGCAAGCATAAAATACGCCCCTTGCAGAGATGAATTGCGCAACGCCGTTTCCGCCGCCAGCGCCTCATCATGACAAAACCAATCGCGCGCTTCAGGCTGATGCGGAAAGAGCTGCGGAATAAGATCATAAAATTTTATGTCATAAGCAATGATCACCGCCGCCGATGCAGTTTTTACTTTTTCAATATTACTGTCAATAATATGCGGTAAAAGTTGCGCTTTCGCGTCCTTCGAAACCACAAAGATAAAACGCGCGGGCGATGTATTGGCGCTGGTGGGGGCCATTTTGGTAAGCGCGTAAAGCTCGTGCAATAATTCCTCATCAATCTGCCGCGCCTGCCATTTATTATGACTGCGCGCCTGCCGAAATAATATATTTAGGGCATTATCATCTAGCCTCATAGCACCGCCCGCACTTCTGTGACTTCAGGCAGATAATGTTTGAGCAGATTTTCGACCCCATTTTTTAAGGTCATGGTTGCGCTCGGGCAGCCGGCACAAGCGCCGCGCAAATGTAAAGACACCACGCCATCATCAAAACCATGAAACACAATATCGCCGCCATCTTGGGCAACCGCCGGACGGATACGCGCATCCAAAATTTGCTTAATCATTTTAACCGTTTCGGTTTCATCCCCATCCTTACTCTTATCCTTATCCGGCGACGACGACGGGGCAAGCTCATTGGTGAGAATAATTTCTGCGCCGGAGGTGAAAAAATCCATGACCGCGGCTAAAAGCGCAGGCTTTAGATGCTGCCATTCACCCTCTTTTTTTGCGACAGTGAGGAAATCCCGCCCCAGAAAAACACTCTCCACCTCATCAATCGCAAACAAAGCCGTCGCCAAAGGCGAGGCTTGCGCCGCTTCTCGGTTTGGAAAATCAGCCGGTGGGCGGTCGCCCATAACATCTCTACCAGGGAGAAATTTTAGAACCATAGGGTTGGGGGTTGCTTCGGTTTGTATAAACATATCTGCCTTCCTAAATTAGGTTATTTTATCAATCGCCTCATCATCAAATGCGCCTGGCACAACCGTTATCGGGATTGGGAAACCGCCGCGCGTTTTGGTGACAAGCTGGGTCACTAATGGACCGGGACCCGCACTATCCGTACCCGCCGCCAGCACAAGGGTTGAAATGGTTTCATCGCTTTCAATCAGGGCTTTAATCTCTTCCGACGCATGCCCCTCCCGAATATATGTTTCGGGGGTTTCACCACTTAGAGCGACAACTTTTTGCGATAAATCACGCAAAATATGTTCGGCTTCGGTTTTTGCTTCTTCCGACATGAGCGAGCCAACCCCCAACCAATGCTCAAACCCGCCTTTTTCGAGAACCAGCAAAAGCGCCACCTTGCCGCCCGTGCCATGCGCACGGCGCGCCGCAAAGCGCAAAGCGGCATGGCCTTCGGTCGTGCCATCCACCACAACCAAAAATTTACGCGGTAAATGCTTGGTAATATCCATGAAACCTATGATGCCACTCTCTCGCCCCAACTACAAGCCCAATCAACGCTTAGGCGATAAAAACCCGACTGCCTGATAGGTTTCGGCAAGAATAGCTTGCGCAATCTCACGGGCGCGGGCGGCACCATCTGCCAAAATATCATCAATATAATCGGGCGCGGCCATGAGCCGTTGCATCTCTTGCGTGATTGGCGATAATTTGGCAATACACAAATCCGAAAGCGTTTCTTTTAATTGCGAAAATTGTTGCCCTGAAAATTCTGCCACCGCTTGCGCCAGTTCAATCTCTTGCAAAGCGGCATAAATCCCCAACAGATTTTGCGCTTCTGGCCGCCCGTCTAGCTCTTCAAGCGTTGCCGGCAAATGGTCTGGATCGGTTTTGGCTTTGCGAATTTTGCGGGCAATATCATCGGACCCATCGGTAAGCGTAATGCGCGACATATCCGACGGGTCGGATTTTGACATTTTCTTGATGCCATCCCGCAAGCTCATCACCCGCGCCGCTTCGGCCTGAATAAGCGGCTCGGGGAGCGGAAAAAACAATTCATCATTGGCAAAATCATGATTAAATTTCTGGGCAATGTCGCGTGCCAGTTCAAGATGCTGTTTTTGGTCTTCCCCCACCGGCACATGGGTTGCCCGATAAAGCAAAATATCAGCCGCCATTAAAACCGGATAGACATAAAGCCCCACAGATGCTTTTTCGCGGTTCTTGCCCGCCTTATCTTTGAATTGCGTCATCCGGTTAAGCCAGCCAATGCGGCCAATACAATTTAACACCCATGCCAGCTCAGCATGGGCGGCGACTTGGCTTTGATTAAAAATAATATGCGCTTTCGGGTCAACCCCGGCGGCAATATAGGCCGCCGCCACTTCCCGCGTATGTTGCGCCAATAGGGCGGGGTCTTGCGGCACGGTGATGGCGTGCATATCGACCACGCAATAGAGGCATTGGTGCTGCTCTTGTAAGGCAACAAAATTTTTTATCGCGCCTAGATAATTGCCTAAATGCAAATTACCCGTTGGCTGCACGCCGGATAAAACACGTCCCATATCGTCTCCTTAAATTTGCTGTCTTATACCGCATGCGGTATTTTACGCAATGCGCCACATAAAAAAGCCGCCAAAAAGTAAATGCCGCCGCCCACGATAATGAGAAGCATTAAGGCGATCACCCCACCGGCAGAGGGGAATAACATCATCAGCCCAAGCACCCCAAGGCTCATGATAATTGTTGCACATAGCTGCCCGCATAGACGCATCATAAATGCTAAATTTAAGCGCCACCAGCCCCGCGATAATAATTTCATAAGCATGAGGACAGCCGTCAGCCATCCCCCTAAGGAGGTCGCAACCGCAATCGCTATATGGCCAAATTGGTCAAAAAATAGAAGGCTCGCAATAATGTTTAAGATGGTTCCAATCGCCCCCAAAACCAGCGGGGTGCGCATATCTTCCCGCGCAAAAAAGCAAGGCTGCAAGCAGCGAATAGCGACAAAAGCGGGAAGTCCAAGACAAAACCCCTGAACCGCAATAGCTGTCTGTTGCGCATCGGTGAGTGTAAACGCGCCGCGCACAAATAATATTTCAGTGATTGGCAAAGCCAGAATAAACATGCCCGCGGTGGCGGGAAGCGTGAACAACATCGCCGCCCATAGGGCGCGGTCTTGCTCGGTCTGAACCAGTGATTGGTCATTGGCTTGCAAAGCACGGGCAAGGGTTGGCAATAACGCGACGCTAATCGCAATCCCGATTAAGCCCATTGGCAGTTGATAAAGGCGGTCCGCATAATAGAGCCAAGACGGTGCCATGCTTTGTTGGGTTGCGATTGAGGTGCCGATAATCAGATTAAGCTGATCGATAATCCCTGCCAACATGCCCGGTACGGCGAGATAAAAAACATAGCGCACATCTTTTTTTAAGCGCGGGCGGGTAAGTTTTATAATCAACCCCCGCCGCCACGCCGCCCAGACAACAAATCCCGCTTGCATAATGCCAGCAACCAAAAGACCATAGACCAGATAATCAAGTGGCGCGCCGCCCCATTGATAGTAAAGAAGAATGGCAATAATCGAAACCAGATTAAGAAAAATCGGCACCAGTGCGGCGGCGGCAAATCTCTTTTCCGCGTTAAGAAGCGCGGCGAAAAACGCCATTACCGACATGAATAATAAATAGGGAAAACTTAACCGCGAATAATGAACCGCCAGCGCAAATTCTTCCCCCCGATCGGCAAAGCCTTGCGCGATCAAAAAAATCAATGCCGGCATAAATAAGAGCGATAAAACCGTCAGCACCCCGATAACCGCCATTAATACGGCAAAAACATCGCTGGCTAAAATCAGCGCTGTCTCGCGCCCTTCAGCCTGTAAGCGCTTGGAAAAAACCGGTACAAAGGCAGCGCTAAACGCCCCTTCAGCAAAAAGACGGCGAAACAGATTCGGCAAGCGAAACGCAACCACAAAAATATCTGCAAGCGGCCCCGTGCCGAGCATGGCGGCAATCATAATATCGCGGATAAAGCCGGTGATGCGGCTTAATAGAGTTGCCACCCCGACAATTGCGGCGGAACCTAAAGTGGTTGAAAATAATTTGTTCCACCGGTCGCGCATTTTAGGCAACCCTATCTTTTTTCTTATCTGCCTTTTCGCCCCTCATTACCATGCGCAATTTGCTGGTAATGGCATGGCGCTTATTCGCATTGGTGATTTTACTCCCGAACAAATCTTGCACATAAAAAACATCAACCGCTTTTTCACCGAATGTCGCAAGCCGCGCTGAGATAATCGTGACATTTGAGCGAAACAGAGCTTTCGCCAAATCATGCAACAGGCCTGGTCTGTCAAGCCCGCTTACTTCGATAATGGTCGCTTGTTGTGAAAGCTCATTATCAAATTCTATTTGTGGCGAGAGATCAAATGTCCGATCTTCATAGCGCGGCTTTTGTTTTGTGAGCAAATCAAGACGTTGCACATCTTCACCCAAAATTGCATGAATATCATGCCGTAATTTTTCTTCATGTTCTTTGCCAAAATTCTCGCCATTAATTGTCGCAAGGCGGAGGCAATCAACCGCCACCCCGCGCCGCGTGGTGGCAATGCGGGCATCCAAAATATTAAGCCGTGCCACACTTACGGCCGCCGTTAATCTGGCAAATAGACCGGGATGGTCTTCACAAATAATGTTTAGGGTGGCATCCGTATCGGCACCGGTATAATCAATATCCAAAATAATTTTTTGCGTTTTTAGCTGTGGCAGCATTTGGGCGTGGTGTAATTGTTCCTCAAGGCTCATACTCACCCAATAGGCGCTGGGTAAATCTTCGGTAAAGCGCATAATCTGCGTTTTGGGGATATGTTTTTGCGCGGCTTTGGCAAATATTTGACGCGCTTGCTCTGCTCTTTCATGGCGGGTTTTCTTGGTGCCACCGCCATGAATGAGCGCTTCTGCCGCTTCATAAAGCGTTGACAAGAGCTGCGCTTTCCACCCATTCCAGACACCGGGCCCAACCGCTTGTATGTCAACCACCGTTAACACATATAAATATTTCAGCCGTTCAGTGGTTTGCACTTGCGAGACAAAATGGGCAATGGTTTGCGGATCAGATAAATCGCGCCTTTGCGCAATATCACTCATAATCAGATGATACTCGACCAACCACGCCACCATCTCGGTTTCGGTTTCGGTAAAACCCAAACGTGGCGCTAGACGCCGCGCAATCTGCGCGCCTGCCAGAGAATGGTCTTCCGGCCGCCCTTTGGCAATATCATGCAGGAAAACCGCCAGATAAATGATTTTACGATTAAGCCCCTGCCCTAAGAGCTGATAGGCGCGGGCATGATCCTCTTCATAATGCCCGTTTTCAATTTCCGATAAAATGCCAATGGCGCGCAATAAATGCTCATCGGCCGTATAATGATGATACATATTAAATTGCATCAATGCGACAATCCGACCAAAATCACCGATAAATTTTCCAAGCACACCGGTCTCATTCATCCGCCGCAAACTTCGTTCGGGGTCTTTTTTGGATGTTAAAATCTCTAAAAACAAATTATTCGCTTCTGCATCGGCGCGCATATCGGCATTAATCAGGCTTAAATTGCGCGTAATCTCGCGCGCTGCCATAGGGTGAATATCAAGCCGATATTTATCCGCCAGATGAAAAATTCGGATTATATTTAACGGATCTTGTTGCAAACTATCTTGCCGCTTAAACCCTAAACGCCCACCAATAATGCCAATCGCGGCGGATGTTTTCTGCCGTTGAAAGATTTTTGGCAGGCGCGGGCGCGGCATTTTTTTATTTTGCTGCTCTTCCAAAATCGCACAAAATATGGCGGTTAAATCGCCAACATCTTTGGCAACCAAAAAATAACGGCGCATAAATTTTTCAACCGGATTTAAGCCGGAAGCCGCTTTGACACCCATCCGCAGAGCCAGTTCTTTTTGAACGTTAAAGCCAAGCCGTTCTTCCGCCCGTCCGGTGAGAAAATGTAAGTGACAGCGCACCGCCCATAAAAAATTATAGCAGCGGCGAAACAGGGAAAGTTCCTCTTTGCACAGCAGGCCTTGCGCCACCAGCCCATCCAAATCCTCAAGCTGGTAACAATATTTAGCAATCCAGAACAATGTGTTAAGATCACGCAGGCCGCCCTTACCCTCTTTCACATTCGGCTCAACCAAATAGCGCGAGCGCCCCGCCTTGTCGTGGCGAGCATCCCGCTCCGCCAGTTTTGCGGCAACAAAAGGGCGCACACTAGTGCGGGTTGTAAATTTCAAAAACTGTTCTCTAAAATTATCATAGAGCGGCCGTTCACCCCATAGAAACCGTGCTTCCAATAGCGACGTGCGGATGGTCATATCGTCTTTGGCAAACTTTATTGACTCGGCAATATCGCGCACGGCATGACCAACTTTTAAGCCCATATCCCATAAAATATAAAGCACCGTCTCGATAAATTGCGTATCTGCTGCCTGCGGCTTAGCATCACGCAAAAATAATAAATCAAGGTCAGAATAGGGGGCAAGTCGGCCACGCCCATATCCGCCAATCGCAACCACCGCAATCTGCGCTTGCCCATCAAACATATAATCGGCGACAAAGCGACAGGTATTTTGCAAAATTTCATCCTGTATTTTACATAAAATCTCAGCACATTTACTGCCCTGCAAATGCTGGCTTTCAAGTTTCTGTTGTGCCTCTTGCCAGCCTTTTTTATGATGCGTTTTAAGGCATTTCAATAATTCCTGCCTTTGCCTCTCGGCAGACAGATTTTTCTTGGCAAGCCTGTCCAATTTATCGGATAATTTTTGGTTGCGGGAGCTGCGTTTCATGCGCCATACAATAAGTCTAATCCTGCATATAATCAAGACCACAATCGCCCTATTGTGATAGCGGGCAGAACATGTTTTAAGATGGGTATGGCAAATGCCGACAATCCAAAAAAGCACCCTGGCCGCAACCTATCGACGCGGCGGATAGCGGCGCAGATGCTAACCGAGATTTTGGCCGGGAAAACACTGCCCGCGCTCGCCCATTATAGCGACCCACTATCGGCGCGTGACCGTGCCTTTGTGCATTTGATGGTGATGAGCGCTTTGCGCCATTATGGTGAATTATCCATACAGCTTAACTATTATATTAAAAAAATGCCGCCTTGGCGGCCGCATTTTGCGCGCGGGCTTTTGCTGATTGGCGCGGCGCAGATTCTCATCTTGAAAACCCCACCCCATGCCGCCATTGATGAGACGCTGAACGCCTGCTACCATAAAGAGCAGCCCTATCGCGGGCTTATAAATGCGGTATTGCGAAAGCTCGCACAAAGCAAAGCTATATCACATGATGATTTTATCAACACACCAAAATGGTTCAAACATATGCTCACCAATGCTTATGGTGAAGCGCACGCCCGCAAGATTGCGCAAGCACATCAACACCGCCCGCCTTTAGATTTGCAATTCACGAGCAAAGCCGCGTGTGAGGATTGGCAAAGCCGTAATAGTGATTTTATTCGCCTCAATGATACATCCATCAGGCTCATAAACCCACCGCCGGTAGCGGATATTGCCAATTTTTCCAAAGGCGAATGGTGGGTGCAGGATATTGCCGCTAGTCTGGCGGTCAAAACCGCGCCAGATAGTGCCGACGCGCTCGATATTTGTGCCGCCCCTGGCGGCAAAACCCTGCAACTCGCTGCACGCGGCGCAAAGGTAACCGCGCTTGATATATCCCAAGCCCGTCTAAAACGATTGCGCGAAAATATAGCGCGCTGCCAGTTTAAGATTGATATTGTTCAGGCTAATTTTCTAAACTGGCACAGCCCGCTAAAATGGCAAAGCGTTGTGCTGGATGCGCCTTGTTCGACAACCGGCACACTGAGGCGGCATCCCGATGTTATTTATCACCGCAACCAGAAGCAGCGGGCAGAGTTAATCGATTTACAAAAAACTATGCTCGCAAAAGCCGCTCCCTATGTGCAATATAATGGCGTGCTAACCTATTGTACATGCAGCCTTGACCCGGCTGAGGGGGAAATTCAGATTGAGACATTTCTTGCCGCCCATAAAGATTTTGCACTTATCCCCATTGCGCCCGAAATCATGCCAGCGGGGTTAGAACAAGCTGCACGCAAAGGGTATATCCGCACCACCCCCGCCATGCTTGCAGATTATGGGTTTTGTGACGGCTTTTTTATCGCGCACTTACGCAAAATCAGCTCTTAAACATATTCTAAAAACATGCCATAAAAATAGGGGATAAGTCTGGATTGGTGAATCCTATACTTGCCTCTTTTGGCAAATAAGATTAAGCAAAATATATGACTGCAAAGATTAAAATTGCGCCCTCTATTTTATCGGCCGATTTTGCCCGTCTTGGCGAGGAAGTTGCCGCGATTTGCGAAGCGGGCTGCGATTATGTCCATATTGATGTGATGGACGGACATTTTGTTCCCAATCTCACAATCGGGTCAAATGTGGTCAAAGCGATTAAGCCCTATGCCACCAAACCATTAGACGTGCATTTAATGATTGCGCCGGTTGACCCCTATATTAATGATTTTGCTGAAGCCGGTGCGGATATTATTTCTTTTCATCCCGAAGCAGGCGCGCATCCGCATCGCACAGTTCAGGCGATTAAAGCTGCAGGGTGTAAGGCGGGATTGGTTCTTAATCCGGCAACGCCCGTAAGCTGGCTCGACCATTTATTGCCAGAGCTGGATTTGGTGCTGGTAATGTCGGTAAACCCAGGTTTTGGCGGGCAAGAATTTATCCCCAGCCAGCTCGAAAAAATTGCCCATATTCGAGAGAAAATCAATGCGGTTAATCCAGCCATAGAGCTTGAAGTCGATGGCGGCATTAATCAAGAAACCGCCCCGCAAGCGATTGCAGCAGGGGCGAATGTGCTGGTCGCGGGCACGGCCAGTTTCGAAGGCGGCGCAAAGGCTTATGCAAAAAATATTGCAGCCTTACGCAAGGGCTAAAAGCATATGTCTACAAACGCGCCTTTGGGAACTCTTTTCTTTGATCGCGCCAAACATATCGGACGACATGCTAAACGCCACGCTTTACATAAATGGTTGTCTGGAGTGGGCACTTCGATTTCCTTACAACGTTCATTTCCAACTACAGGAATTACATGCCCAGCAGATTTTTTGCCCGGCGATCCTCAGCATGGCGTGGATTGGTTGAAAGGAAATTATAAGTTTGTTGGAAGCGTGATTGACCAGGCCGAGACCCATGTTTTAGATATTACGCCACCAACCCAATATTGGGCAGAAAATCTTTATGGCTGCCAATGGATGCTGGATCTTGCCGCGATTGCCGCCATTGATAACGCTGATTTGCAAACACAAGCCCAAGATTATTTATTTGATTTTATAAAACGCTGGCATGCCAAAAAAATATATAAGAACATAATTGCAATGCAACCGCATATTATTGCACGCCGCCTCGTAAGCTGGAGCCGTACTACATCTTTTTTATACCCTCGCTTACAAATCGAGGACAAAAATATGATTATGCATGAAGCAAGCCTAGAATTATCTTGGCTTGAGCGAATTGCTCATCTTGGGCACTCACAATTTGAGACATTGCAAGCCGCTTTGGGGTTAGCCATTGCCGGATTTTGGCTTGTTGATGGTCTTGACAAGCGGCAAGCGGCTGTTGAAATGGTTGAATCCTTATTGCCCCACCAAATTAATGAAGATGGCGGACATATAAGCCGCTCCCCTTCTGTAACAGCCGCTATTCTCGCTGATTTACTTGTTTTACGGAATCTTTTAGAGCGCCAAGAACAGGCTGTTCCGCAATCTATTGCCACGATGATAAGAAACACGCGCCGGTTTCTGGCGATGCTGCGGCATGGTGATGGCAATATGGCGCATTTTCAGTCTGGCCCATATTTTGGAACTCAGGCACTTAATGCCTTATTGACCCGCGAAACACTGTCTGAAGCACCCGCTTTTGCGAATATTAGCGGCTATCAAAGATTAACCGGTAAGAAAACTTGCATATTTGTAGATGCTGGCGCACCCCCCGCTTTTACAAATTCACAAAGCACTCATATATCTCCTCTCGCTTTTGAAATGAGTTATCAGGATCAACAGATCATCGTGAATTGTGGTAGCAATATCCTCTTCGGAAGAGACTGGGAGCTGGCTTTGCGGGGCATCCGCGCGCATAGCACGGTTAGCTTTTCACCCAAAAACGCAAAGCGCTTAACCTATAAGGGAACACAACCAATCATCCGACGTTTAGATGAAGATAATGCACAAAAACTCGATATGACGCATGATGCTTTTGCTGAAGATTATGGGGTTGAACATAATAGACAGATTTATCTTAGAAATGATGGCATGGATATTCGTGGGCAAGACATGTTACTGCCTACAAGAAATGTCGATATTAGTGAGCCGCATAAATTTGAAATCCACTTTCACCTTCACCCAAATATTTCAGCCCATTTACAAGGCAACAATAATTCCGGCCTCCTCGTTATGAAAAAAGGGGGCGGGTGGCAATTACGTCTTTCTTCCTCACAAAATGTCAAACTATCCCTCGCAGAAAGCGTTTATATTGATCAAAAAGGCCACCCCCATCGCACACAACAATTTGTTGCCACCGGTCTATTAGGCCGGCGTGGTAGTGATTTGAACTGGCAATTTCTATATTTAGACCCCAGCAAAAAAGGAAGATCATAATGAATAATTTACCCATAAAGCGGGCGCTGATTTCCGTTTCCGATAAGGATGGCATTGTCGAATTTGCCCGCGCCTTAGCGCAACGCGATATTGAGATTGTCTCAACCGGCGGCACTTTCACCTTATTGCAAGAGGCAGGGCTTGCTGTTACCGAGGTTGCCGCATTAACGCAATCGCCCGAAATGATGGATGGGCGGGTGAAGACATTACACCCGAAAATCCATGGCGGGCTGCTGGCAATACGCGGTAATGAGACGCATCAACAGGCACTGACGGAACATAATATTCTGCCGATTGACTTGCTGGTGGTGAACTTATACCCGTTTGAGGCGACCCGCGATTCTGGTGCTGGTTACGATGACTGTATCGAAAATATTGATATTGGCGGACCCGCAATGATCCGTGCAGCTGCTAAAAATCATGCCAGCGTGACCGTGATTATTGATCGAGATGATTATCAGAATGTTCTTGATGAACTCGACACCCATCAAAATACAACCACTCTCACAAACCGCAAGAAATTAGCTCAAAAAGCTTATGCCCGCACCGCCGCCTATGATGCCGCCATCTCCAACTGGATGGCCGATGCGCTGGATATCGAGCAACCGGCATATCGCGCCGTCGGAGGGGCTTTGCAACAAGGTTTGCGCTATGGCGAAAACCCGCATCAAAATGCGGGCTTTTATGTCAATGATAAAATGCGCTATGGTGTCGCTACGGCACGTCAATTACAAGGCAAAGAACTTTCTTATAATAATATAAATGACACGGATGCCGCTTTTGAACTCGTGGCAGAATTTGACCCCAACACGCCTGCTTGCGCGATTATAAAACATGCCAATCCGTGCGGGGTGGCATGTGCGGCAACAGCGGCAGAGGCTTTTTCGCAAGCCTTGAAATGTGATCCCGTCTCTGCTTTTGGTGGCATTATCGCGCTCAACCAAAAACTGGATGCGCAAACCGCGACTGCCATTACCGAGATTTTCACCGAAGTGATTATCGCCCCCGATGCCGATAAAGAGGCGTGCGAGATTATTGCGGCGAAAAAAAATTTACGGCTTTTGCTTACGGGCGGTTTGCCAGAACCTACCCAAAGGGGGTTATATTTGCGGACAGTCGCAGGCGGCTTTCTTGCCCAAAATCGAGATATTGGCAGGGTGACAAAAAAGGATATAAAAATCGTCAGCAAGCGCACCCCTAGCGCGCAAGAAATGGATGATATGATTTTCGCCTTTCGGGTTGCCAAACATGTCAAATCCAATGCGATTATTTATGCCAAAAATAAGGCAACGGTTGGCATTGGCGCCGGGCAAATGAGCCGTCTAGATAGCAGCCGCATTGCCGCCAGAAAAGCGGAAGATGCCGCGCAAGCGGCAGGCGAAACCGAGTCACTGGCAAACAACAGCGTGGTTGCCTCTGATGCTTTTTTCCCTTTTGCGGATGGATTGCTAGCGGCTGCCGAAGCCGGCGCAACCGCCATTATCCAACCGGGCGGGTCTATTCGGGATGATGAAATTATCGCTGCTGCCGATGCGCATAATCTTGCTATGATATTTACCGGCATGCGGCATTTCCGACATTAAAACAGGCTTGACGAGCAGAAAAAGCTAGCGCAATAATATGTGATGATTTTGGTCACATATTAAGGATAAGCATATGGAAAATCTAACCGTCACAGAAGCTCAAATTGAACCTTTCTTGGGGGGGCGGGTATTCGCCGATTGTTGTGAGGAATTTGACGCGCAAGGCTATATTATTTTTGAAAATGTAATTGATAAAGACGCTTTGCAAGCGGTGCGCGACGCGCTTGAACCCCATCATCAGGAAAATATACGCGGCCGCAATAATTTTGAAGGCGCGCAAACCAATCGCGTATATGCGCTGATGGGAAAGGGCAAAATATTTTGTGAGCTGGCAACCCATCCTTTAGCGCTTGGTTTTGCCGAAAAAGAATTTGGCCGATCAGTCTGGCTGTCTGCTTTTTTATCGATCAATCTGCATCCAGGTGAAACTGTTCAGCCATGGCATCAGGATGATGGTCATTGCCATTTGCCCCGCCCCCGCCCGCCTTTGCAATTAAGCGCGTTTTGGCCGATTGATGATATGACGGATGAGAATGGGGCGACTGAAATTATCCCGCAATCGCATTTATGGAGCGAAAAAGAAGCAGCCCAATTTAACTTTGGTGATGAATTGCCATCAACAACAGAGACGCAAGCGCAATCGATTAAAGCGGTCATCCCTGCTGGTTCATTGATGCTTTTGAAAGGCACATTGCTGCATCGGGGTGGTGCGAATAATAGCACCGCACCGCGCTTATTATTAACCCCGCAATATACCCCTGGTTGGGTGCGGCAGCTTGAAAATATGGTGCTTTCTGTACCGCCGGAAAAAGCGCGCGACATGTCTGAACGCGCCCGCGAGCTTATCGGCTATTCCATCCACCCACCTTTTATGGGCTATGTCGATGGCGTGCATCCGGAAAAAGCTTTATAGAACTCAATCTATTTCAAAATTATTGCGCGGCGATGGCGCGAAAAAATTCAAGGGTTGTAAATTCACGATTGCTGGCTTCCGTATCGGTGACGCCATAATCGCTATTGGCGGATAATTTGACAATCACAATATCGTTTTTAGGCGCAACGTAAATAAACTGATTATAGACCCCAACCGCGGTGAACTCGCCCGCTTCACCCTCCGGCACCCACCATTGATAGCCATAGCCAAGCGGATAATCAGATGCCGGATTGTCACCCGCCATAAGATGCGGCGCATCAGGCTTTGTCGCCGCTTTCACCCAAGCGGTAGGGACAATTTGATGCCCGTTAAACCGCCCCTTCAGGCGATAAAGTTCACCCAGCTTGGCATAATCGCGGGCAGTGGCGATAAGCCCGCCAAACACCATTTCCATATTGTTTGAGTCAACCAACCAATAAGCACGGTCTTGCGCGCCAATGGGTTGCCATAATTTTTCCTGCATATAGGCTGTAACGCTTTGCCCCGTCGCGCGGGTGAGCAACATGCCCAACACTTGCGTATCGACCGAATTATACTGATTATAAGTACCCGCCGGCCTTTCATTTTCTAGAGTCGCTACAAATTCATCTAACGAACCCCCAAGCGCAAAAATACGCGAAAAGCGATTAATGTCAGAATCGGGATCATTATAATCTTCATCCCATTTTGCGCCGGATGACATTTGTAGAATATCTTTAATCCGTACCCCTTCATAGGCAGAACCGATAAGCTCTGGCACATAAGCGGTAACAGGCTGCTGAATGGTTTGAATATGACCTTCCGCAACCGCAATGCCGATAAGGGTGGAGATGAAACTCTTAGCAACCGACATGGAGAGCCAGCCGACATCCGCGCCGCCGGTGCGCCAATATTGCTCATACACAATCTTGCCCTGTTTTAGCACCAGCAGGGCGACACTGTCGGTCATATCCAAAAATTCAGGAACCTTTATCACCTGCCCATCAAAAATAAATTGCGCTGGTAGGGTGATTGGCGTGGCTTTCTCAAATTGCACTTGGCTTGACGAGGGAGATAATTCACTCACTGGAAAAAACTCTTGTAAGCGCGGAAAGTTTTCATATTGCTCAGCACCGCTAAAAAGCGACAGACTCACCACTACCCGCTCAATCCGATCCGCTAATAATCCATATAAAAGCCCGCCGCTTACGCCTATAATAATCGCAACAGTCCAAAACTTTTTGCTCATTTTTACTTTCTCTAACTCAGTTTGCGGGCTTCTTCTGGCAGCATAATCGGGATGCCATCACGAATGGGATAAGCAAGTTTTGCCTTCTCACAGACAAGCTCTTGCGCCGCTTCATCATAATATAAAGGATCATGGGTGAGCGGGCAGACCAGAATATCCAAAAGGGCTTTATCGATTTTAGGTTTTTCACTCATAATCACTGCACAATATTATCATTATCTTGCTGTTCGGCTTGCGCCAAAACCATTTCGGTAAGCGCAATCAGAATATCACAACGCTCAGATAATGTTTCAGCTTCTAGCATGGCTTGTTTTTCACGTAGCCCATAGGGGCTAATCATCGATAGCGAGTTCACCAATTCTTCATTGCTGGATTGTGCAATATTATCCCAATCAATCGAAAGTTGGTTTTTGGTTAAATAACGATCCAGCACATGCAACAGCTCATCACGCTTCACATCCAGTTCGCCAATATTGGGGGTAAGGTCTTGCGCAAAGCCGTGATAAGCGACATGCGCCTGCCGATAGGGGGTTAGCACATTAAGCTCTTGGGAAATCTCAAACCGGCTTATACCGGTAAGCGCGACCAGAAACCGTCCCTCTTCGGTTTCGCTAAACGATGTGATACGACCAAGACAACCGATTTTTTGCAAGCCGTCACGCCCCATTTTATCGGCACTTTGCTCATCTTCCGGCTCATCGCGCGGCTGAATCATCCCAATCACGCGCCCCTGCCCTAAGCACGTCTCGACCAACTCAATATAGCGTGGCTCAAAAATATTTAAGGGTAACTGCCCGCGCGGTAACAGCAAAACCCCCGATAAGGGGAAAAGCGGAATATGCGTCGGCAGCTCATCGATTGTGTCATAAAATTGGGTCATAAATATCCTAGCTG
The DNA here is from genome assembly GCA_965199285.1 of Parvibaculaceae bacterium. Lineage (GTDB taxonomy): Bacteria > Pseudomonadota > Alphaproteobacteria > RS24 > RS24 > CBDDGJ01. The sequence goes on from OZ240687.1 coordinate 1,390,717, forward strand.
AATAAAATTGATGATAAGCGCCGCCGCCCATCGATCACCACTTCATCCGCAGCACCATAAGCATCAAACAACTCTAATAATTGCTTGCGGGCGGCCTCCTCATTCCAGTTTCGATTGCGGGTGATAATCTCTAAAAGCGCCTCAATCGCTTGCTTCTTCTGCCCCGCCGCATGATGCGCCAGCGCCAAATCAAAGCGCGTCTGATGATCGTTAGGATTTTCGGCAAGCGCATTTTGCAAAGGGGCAAGCTCCGATACATCTTCGGTCTTAAGCGACAGCTCCAATGCAGCAAGTGCGGCCGCAATATCGGGGTCGCTTGCGCCATTTGATGATGCCATCTCCAAAACCGCACGCGCCTCATCATAATTTTCAAGCTGAATATGGCACTGTGCAAGCCCGGCAATGGCTTTTATATGCGCCGGATTTTCCTGTAAAATATGAGCATAGGCTTGCGAAGCGCTGGTAATATCACCCTCCGCAAACGCCATTTGCGCCGCTTCCATAATTTGCTCTTCTGGCGAAGCGCCTAAGGCCTCCCCAATATGCCGCTCAATAAAATCCTTGACCTGACTTTCCGATTGCGCGCCCATAAACGCATCAACCGGACGCTGATTTTTGAACGCAAACACCGCTGGTATGGATTGCACTTGTAATTGCTGCGCCACTTCGGGATGCTCATCAATATTCATCTTGGCAAGCCGCACCGCGCCATTGCTGGCCTTAACTGCATTTTCCAAAATTGGGGTAAGCTGTTTGCAAGGGCCACACCAAGGCGCCCATAAATCAAGCAAAACCAGCTGCTGATCGGAAGCGGTAATGACATCTTCCATAAAACTCTGTGCCGTGACATCGATAATATCGCCAGTAGATGCAGGGCTTGCGGGTGTTTCTGATATATTTGTGTCTATTTCCATAATTTATGCCTCTTTCATTGTAAGATGGGTATTTTTTTGCAAATGTCCAGCCCTATATGATGAAAAACAGGCTTGCCAAATATAAAATCTCAGTTATAACAGCCGAACGCGTTGCGGGCGTAGCTCAGGGGTAGAGCACAACCTTGCCAAGGTTGGGGTCGTGAGTTCGAATCTCATCGCCCGCTCCATTTTCTCGTATTTTGTCTTATATTCTATTTACCCTGCATTTTAAATAGGCTCCGCCGTGATATACGATATACGCCCGCATGACACGCGCTACGCTATTGTTTTTACGCATATCCCAATTTTTTACAAATATGGCGGAAAAGTGTCAGAATTTATTATAAAAGTGCACTTTTCATGAGATATGCTCTAGAGCTGTAAGCCCGTCGCATCATCGGTGAGCAAGACCCGCCCAATCATGTCATAAGTGGCAGGCCCGGTCATCATGTGCTGGGTCATAGTCTCGGCATCGCGCAAGCGGCGTTGGATGGGGCTTGTCTTATAAACCGATGTACCGCCCGCTAAATCATGAATATCGCGCACCACTTGCACGGCTTGGCGGGTGGTATAAGTGGCCGCCAGCCGCAAATCCGCCCGCCCCTGTGGTGACATTTTTTCGCCCGCCACAATCTGTTGCCAGCTATCTTCCACGCTTGTATAAAGATAATGCCGTGCCGCCCGAAATGCTGCTAGCGCGCGTGCATAAGCAGATTGCACGCGGCTGGTATCAGCCAGCGTGCGGCTTGCCCCTTGCATCTTTTTTGCCGCCACAAAGGCATCAAAATCAGCAATCGCGGCGGCCGCATTACCCAAAGCACAAGCGGCAATGCCACAAGCGAGAAAAGAAAAATTGGGTAGCCGGTAAAGCGGCCGGTCTGCCCATGGGCGATCGGTCGGCGCATAAGAATAAGCGCATTTCACCGCCACATTTTTTGCTTCAACATCGCCAGAGCTACTGCCTGCAAGCCCAAGCGTATGCCAATTATCATGCAAAATAAGCTGCTCGCGGCGGAAGAAAAGCAGCCGCATATTGGCAGGGCTTGGGGTCTCGTCAGCAGCGTCAATCACCATACAACCAAGCCCAATCCAATCCGCATTGGCACTGCCAGAAGCCCATTGCCAGCGGCCATTCACCACAAAATCATCACCCTTTTTAAGCGCAACGCCATTGGGCGCGAAAATGCCGCACGTGATTTTCTGCTCACCGCCAAAAATCTCCTGCCCTATTTCTGGCGGCATTATGGCGCCCGCCAAAGAAGTGGTGTTGCCAATCATCATCACCCAGCCACTCGCGGCATCATGGCGCGCCATTTCTTCAATCATGGCAAGGCTTTCGGGCGCGGGCATTTCACTGCCATCCACCTCTTTGGGCGCGAATAGACGAAACAGATTTGCGGCCGCCATCTCACACGCAAAATCCGCCGGCAAACGCCGTTCCTGCTCAATTTGGGGGGAAAGGCTGGCAGCGCGTTCGCATAATGTTTGAAAATGCTTGTCCATCCAACAAGCTTATGCAAAACTCTTGTAAAAGGAAAGAGGGAAAATCAGTATGGATATAAAAAGTGAAATTGCCGGCAGTGTGTGGAAGATTATCGCCACCACCGGAAGCCCTATCGGAGACGGTGATGTGATTGTGATTTTGGAATCGATGAAAATGGAAATTCCGGTAACCGCGCCATGCGCCGGTACGCTAAGCGCGCTTTTGGTCGCAGAAGGCGACATGATTGCGGAAGACCAAATCATTGCGCGGATGGACGTATGAGCTGGGAAAAACAAATCGACGAGATTTATACCCGCCGCGAATTGGCAAAGCAACAAGGCGGGGCAGAAGCGGTTGAAAAACATCATGCGAAAGGTCGCTTGACCATTCGCGAGCGCGTTGATGGGCTGGTGGATGCAAACAGCTTTTCCGAACTTGGCGAAGGGGCAGGCGTTCCTGAATATGATGATGGTAAATTAGCTGATTTTCAACCTGCCAATTTCATCTTAGGCTTTGGTAAAATCAGTAACCGCAAAGTGATTATTGGTGGCGAAGATTTTACCGTGAAAGGCGGCTCGCCCAACCCTGCTGGCTTACGCAAAAGCGTTTATGCCGAACAATTAGCCTTGCACTATAAGCTGCCGCTTATTCGCTTGCATGAAGGCGGCGGTGGCTCGGTTGGCGGCACGAATAATGACAAAACCCGCCGCCCGCTTGGGGAGCCAGTATTTACCCCCTCGCGCTTTGTCGCTTTAGCTGAAACCTTAGGGCAAGTACCTGTCGCAACGGCAGCGCTTGGTCCGGTTGCGGGTTTGCCTGCCGCCCGTCTGGTGGCATCGCATTTTTCGGTGATGACCGAAAATGCCGCTGTTTTAATCGCTGGTCCGCAAGTGGTGAAACGGGCGCTTGGGCATGATATGACAAAGGAAGAATTGGGCGGCGCGCAAGTGCATCTAAAAAGTGGCACGATTGATAATCTCGCCACCGATGAAGCCGATGCGTTTTTACAAATTAAGCAATTTCTATCCTACCTGCCGGATAATGCGTGGCAACGGCCAGAAAAAATCACCAGCACCGGCAAAGCCGATGGGCAAGAAGATATGCTGCGCACCATTGTGCCTGAAGATAGCCGACAGCCTTTCGCAATGCGCAAAATCATCACTGCTGTGATGGATGATGACAGTTTTTTTGAGATGAGCCGCAAATATGGCTCAAGCCTTATTACTGGATTAGCGCGCTTAAATGGGGAATCGGTAGGGGTAATTGCCAATGATTGCATGTATTATGCGGGCGCGATGACCGCGCAAGCGGCACAAAAACTCACCCGCTTTATCGATATGTGTAACAGCTTTCACCTGCCGGTGATTAGTCTGATTGATGAACCCGGATTTATGATCGGCCCTGACAGCGAAGCGGCAGGCACAATCCGGCATGGCACAGCAGCGATTGCGGCCGTGTTGCAAAGTCGCGTGCCGTGGGCATGTGTGCAGATACATAAAGCCTTTGGGGTAGCCGCCCAAGCGCATTTTGGCCCGGATGCTTATGTTCTGACATGGCCAAGCGCGGCATCTGGTGCGTTGCCGGTGCAAGGCGGCGTGGCGGTTGCCTTTGGCAGGGAAATAGCGGCGGCGAAAGACCCCGCCGCCCGCCAAAAAGAACTGGAAGACATGCTGGCCGCGCAACAATCGCCCTTCCCTCGTGCAGAGGGGTTTTGTGTGCATGAGCTTATTGACCCCGCCGAAACCCGCCCGCGCCTGATTGAATGGCTAGGTCTCGCTTTGCGCGCCCAAACCTATAAGCTCAAACCCTTTAAGGCGACCATGCGCTGCTGATAAAAGCCCCTAAATGCAAAAAGAACCCTGCCAGGGAGGGTGGCAGGGTTCTTTGGCTTATAGCCGTAAGATACGAAAAGGGGGGGAACGTATCTTACTGTTGGAAATGCGCTTCACGAAAAAGGGGAAAGGCAAAGCGCATTGTATGATTTATATTATACGGCAATCACAGCAATTCCTGTCATATTCGCAATTACAGCAACGCCATATGCCACCAAAATTATGCCAATTAGATTAGCCGGGGTTATGGTACGCCCCAGATGTTTAATTATTTTGTTCATTTTTAGACCTCATTTATTTTAACGTTTACCATTTTACAGTTTGGGAGTAACGCCACAACTTTAATCATTGGCGTTAATCATTATATAGCACATCAATAAATAAAAAACAATAAATAATTTGTATTTTATTCAATATTTTTTATATTTTTATCAGCACGCGGCGCAGATACGTAGAAATACATTTCTTATCAAAGGCTTACTCCAGAAATGGCCAGAAATAGGAAGACAAAAATATTATGGGGGACATACTACACCACAAATATTTTATCTGGTAAATACGTCCCCCGCATCCATAGTCTATTAACATTAAGGTCACTTGTGCAAATGGGCACTTTGCTCAATATCCACAATCTGCCTCGACCATCATGCCACAAAAGGCCGCAAACCAAACGCTGGCAACACAATTTGATCCAATGCCTTGTTGCCCCCCATGAAACGGCAAAGCCCGATAAAAGTTTAGGGCACAATTTAGGGGTATCGTTTAGAAAATTTAGGAAGCAACAGGCTTACTTAAAATCCTGAGCGGTTTCGGGTGGAATTTGGGTTGCTTCAAACCCATCCAGATGCGCTGATGCGGCAAGCCCGCGGGTGAGATAGGTCAGTAAAATCGCCAATTCACGTTCGAGCTCTGGTAAAGTCTGATTAGTGGTCAGCTGGGCGTAGCGATATTTAAGCGTCGCGGCCTGAATAGCAGTGGCGGCGCGGGCAATATTATCGATCTGAAATTCGTTCTTCTCAACCCCATATTGAAGAATGCGGGAAATCGCGCGGTGTTCACGGCGCAGGCTTTCTTCATAAAATTCTGGCCGCTCATGTAAGACAATTTGCGCCATTTCAACGATTTTGGGCTTATTCTCAAATAAATGAAAGGAATAGCGCAAATCCTCAAACAGCATGTCTTCAAGCCTTTGGCGCGCGCTGCGAACCGAACAATTCATCAATAATTCGAGCCGATGCACCGCTTCCAATGTTTGTTGGCGCGCCAATTCGGTCGCAATATCAATTTTACCCTTAAAAAAGCGATAAATATTACCTGCCGACATTTGACAATCGCCCGCCAGCTCGGCGATGGTTGTTTTGGGATAACCATAATGACTAAAGCGCTCCCGCGCGGCGGTGAGGATTTGGTCTCGAATATTATGTTCTACGTCTTTTGGCTGCTCAGAAGCAGCGGATTGTTCATTCATAACCATTCCCCATTATATTACAAAATTATGAACAATCAATTAATTATTCACAGAAATTTTAACCCCTAATATCTTAAGATAATTTTTATGATAATCATATTGCCAAGATGGTAAAAAACCCCATATGCTAAAATCATGAGTATGGAGCTTACAAAATTTGGGGTTATTGGGGCGGGCGCATGGGGAACGGCGCTGGCTTATGTGCTGGCGCAAAATCATCCCCGCATTATGCTATGGGCGCATGAGCCGGAGACGGCAGAACATATCAATAGCGCGCATGAGAATAAGGGGTTTCTGCCCGACATTATTTTGCCGGACGCTATTCACGCAACCAGCAATCTTGCTGATATAGCAATATGTGATGGTTTGCTGATTGTCACGCCGGCGCAATTCACCCGTGCGGTTCTTGAAAAACTGGCGGATATTTATGACCCCTCCAAGCCGCTTATTTTATGCAGCAAGGGGGTTGAGCGCGACACGCTAAAACTGATGAGTGAAGTGGCGGCTGAATTTCATGCCCCCCAAAATCTAGCCGTCTTATCGGGGCCGAGCTTTGCGGCGGATGTGGCGCGCGGCTTGCCAACCGCCGTGACGCTTGCTTGCGCTGACCCCAAGCAAGGTGAAGCGCTGGTACATGCGATGAGCCTGCCCGGTTTTCGGCTTTATCTCTCAAACGATATTATTGGCGCTGAAATTGGCGGCGCGATGAAAAATGTGCTGGCGATTGCCTGCGGCATTGTCGAGGGGCAACAGCTTGGCGAGAGTGCGCGGGCCGCCCTTACCGCGCGCGGGTTTTCGGAAATGCTGACACTTGGGCAAGCGATGGGCGCACGGCCAGAAACTCTTGGCGGGCTTTCGGGCTTGGGGGATCTCATCCTCACCGCCAGCAGCCCGACATCGCGCAATTTTTCTTTAGGGGTTGCTTTGGGCGAGGGCAAGACGGTTGCCGAGATTATCGGCAAACGCAATTCAGTAAGCGAGGGGGCGTTTAGCGCCCAAGCGGTCGCCGCACTGGCGGCGCGGCATGGGCTGGAGCTGCCCATCTGTACCGCCATTCACCATATTTTAAGCGGCGATGCGACGGTTCTGGAAGCGATTAATAATCTGCTTGCCCGCCCCTTAAGTTGGGAAACCGGCGCCCCCATCGAAACAACATAAAGAATCGAAAAAACATAAGGGAGAGGGAAAATGGCATTCTGGCTGTTCAAAAGCGAACCCAATACATGGGGGTGGGAACAACAAATCGAGCGCGGCAAAAAAGGCGAGCATTGGGATGGGGTGCGCAATTATCTCGCCAATAAAAATATGAAGATGATGAAAATTGGCGATCGCGGCTTTTTCTATCACTCGGTGAATGAAAAACGAATTATGGGAACAGTGAAAATCATCAAAGAACATTATCCCGACCATACCGATGCCAGTGGCCGCTTCGGCATGGTTGATATTATGGCGCTGGAAACCGCCCGCCATCACATGACATTGGCGGAGATAAAATCTACCCCGCAATTACAAGATATGGTGCTGGTCAATAATTCACGCCTATCGGTACAGCCTGTGAGCAAAAAAGAATGGGATTATATTTGCAAACAATCGGGGCTGGATAGCAAACGCACTGACCCTGCTTTTTAACTCACCCCCCCGCATTTAGGATAACGTGTAGGATTGGAAAATGGCAAAAGAAGAAAAAGAAAAACAAGAAATCACCACGCTTGATGAATATATGGAATGGGCGCAAGAGCTCACCATCGGTGATTATCCGAACCTCTATTTGAATATCACACGCCACCATGCTATACGTTCCACATGGAACATGTAATCATTTTTGGTTTATTAGCCATCTGGTTCGCCTTCAAATTATTTTGGGGCATTACCCGCGTAATTGCAGAAATATATGTCGCGCTAGCGGATAGATAAATGCGGGAAGATTGCATCATGTCTCACCCTGCCGGAAATAATCTCCATTTCCATAGTCCGCGACCGTCAATCACTTGCAGTCATTGATGAGAAAAAAGATGGAAGCATATTGTGGACGTTTATCCCGGCAGACCTAAAATACATAAACAGGCAAAGGCAAGGTTTACTGCTTTATAGAAAAGAAAGAGGTCAGTGATGATAGTAGAGCTAGGTTCCTATCAGACATGCCGGTTCTTTAATAACCTAGAAAGTGCTGGCAGCCAGTCGCATATCTCTGACCTCATTACAGATTATATATCGCAAAATCAGAGAAATTGCAATTATTATACAGAAGAAATAATGAGGTCAGCTAAGATGAAAGAGCCAAGATACCATCGGGTCGCATCGGATGAGCTTAACTTGGAAGAGTCAGTCATGCGTCCCTCTGACCTCATTACTGATTATATATCGCAAAATCAGAGAAATTGCAATGCCAAATAAAAGCAAAATTGAATGGACAGATACCACATGGAACCCAATCATCGGTTGCGACAAGATAGGCGATGGTTGTGATAATTGTTATGCTGAAAATATTGTCCAGAGATTCGCAGGCAAAACAGGATGTTTTATTTCGACAATCAAGACTTTCCTGATAATGATGAAATCACTGGAATGTATGAAAATGCAGAAAAACGAGTTAAACATTATGACTTATAAAATATGTGAAAGTGCGGATATTGCGGCGGGGGTGGCGCGGGGGTTTCGCTTGCCGGATGGGCGCTCGATTATTTTATGGCGGCAAGGTGAACGGTTGCGCGGTTTTATCAATCGCTGCCCGCATTTGGGAACCCCGCTTGAGACATTTCCCGACCACTTTTTGGATGAAGCGCGCGCGCTGCTTATTTGCTCCACCCATGGCGCGGCATTTGATGAAAACGGTCTATGTGTCTCTGGCCCGTGCAAGGGCGATAGGCTTACCCGCGTGCAAATTGCCGAAACAGATGCTTGCATATTTCTTAAAAAACGCTGATGATGGCGGATGCAGGATAATAAAGCCAATATCCTAATTTTTAAGGGGGAAATTATGGCAGATAAAACAAACACAGCGGAAACAAATGGGGATGAAACAGCAAGCGGCCGCGCCTATGCGCTGCTTGGTTTTTTAATGCTGATTAATGTGATGAATTTTGTCGACCGGCAATTATTGGCGAGCTTCGCCAATTTCATTGTGCCGGAATTGGAGCTTACCAACACCCAATTTGGGTTGCTTACCGGCTTTAGCTTTATTCTATTTTATTCGGTTGCGGGCTTATTTGTTGGCGCTTTGGCAGACCGTCTGCATCGCCCGCGCTTGCTGGCGGCAGGGCTTGCAATATGGAGCATTCTCACCGCGGTTTCAGGCCGTGCGACGGGTTTTGTGAGCCTGCTTATTCCGCGCTTATTTATCGGCATTGGCGAAAGCGCCGCAACCCCGACCTCCATGTCGCTTATATCCGATCATTTCCCCGCCCGTCAGCTAGGCTTAGCAAGCGGGATTTATTATCTCGGCGTGCCGATTGGAGTGGCGGCAAGCCTGCTAATTGCGGGCTATCTTGGTCCGCAAATTGGCTGGCGCAACTGTTTTTATCTGCTTGGCGGTTTGGGGTTAGGGATGGCGATTATTCTGCTATTTATCCCCGAAACGCCGCGCAAAGGCGTTAAGCTGAAGGCAGATGGGGGGTTTGAAAAAACCCGCTTTGTCGATGCCCTAAAACTCATTGGCACGGCGCTTCACCACTCCCCCTCTTTGCGCTATACGATTATGGGCGGGGTGGCGTTTCATTTTATTCTCGGGGCGGCCGCGTTTGATCAATTATGGTTTGTCAATGAGCGCGGCTTTGAGCGCGCCGATATTGCGATTAAATCTGGCTGGCTGGGAGCAGCCGGTGGCATATTGGGCAATTTGCTAGGCGGCTATTTGGGTGATAAATGGCAAGCCCATTTCAAATCTGGGCGGCCAATGTTTTTATTCTGGTCATCGCTTTTGCTATTGCCCTTTGCGGTTGCTTATCGGATTTTGCCTGCCGAGCATCCGCTTTTTTGGACGGGCATTTTTCTTGGCTTTTTTCAGCTGGGGTTATTTTATGGCCCAACTTTTTCAACCGTGCAGGAATTAGCGCCGGCAAAAATCCGCGCCACGATTGTCGCCTTTTATATTCTGATGCTCAATCTGGTGGGGCTTGGCTTTGGCATTACCGGCGGCGGCATATTGGCAGATTATCTCACCGCGCAAGGCAGTGCAGCGCCTTATACTTATACATTGCTGGTCTTCACGCTTATATCGGCCATCGCCATTCCCTTAATGTATTTGGGCGGCAAGCATTTCTGGACGGATAAGGAACGTTTAGCAAGCCTATAATATTATAGTGCGAGGCTGTGACCATTTTCGCGCAACCAATGGCGGGCGGCTTTATAATCTGGATAATGGGTTTCGACATGCCCCCAAAAGGCGGGCGAATGATTATGCTCTAACATGTGGCAAAGCTCATGCACCACCACATAATCGAGAATGGAAGGCGGCGCCATGATGAGCCGCCAATTATAAAAAATCTCGCCCTTATGCGAACAAGCGCCCCAGCGCGCTTTATAATTTTTCACAATCACCGCGCGCGGGGTGAGGCCTATCTTGGCGCTATAAAATTCTGTCCGTTGGGGTAGCACATGCTCTGCCTGTTCGCGCAGCCATTGGGTGAGTTTTTCACGTATCCAATTTTCTTTGCGCTCGAGGGAATTATGTTGCACCTGCTGGGGCAAGCCTAAGCGCAAGCCCTTAGCCGTCTGTTCAATGCGAGGGGGAGCTGCCAAATCAATATGCAAATAATGCGGCACGCCTTGCACCATTACATCTTCCCCATTTAAGAAAGGTTTTTGCGCAGCAGCCCGCATGGATTGGGCTTGCAATTTTGCCTCAATCCAAACGCGCTTGGCGGCGATAAAATTATCAATCTCTTGCTGGCGGATGCGATGGGGGGCTTGCACCTCTATGCCGCCATCAATAATTTTTATCGCCATTGTTTTGCGACGCTTGCGGCTCGTGCGAATCTGAATGGTGAAACTCATGCCGATAAAATGCGCCGCACCACAAAGACCAGCAATATATTTACACTTGCGCCAAAAATGAAAATATCCAAAACATCAAACCCCGCTTGATAAAACAAAACCGCGATGACGCTGCCCACCACCATAAAGAATGAATTGATAATATTATTGCTGGCAATGATGCGGGCGACAAACCCTTGCGGTGCATGGGCTTGAATAAGCGCGTAAAGCGGCACGACATAAAGACCACTAAAAGCCGAAAGCAGAAATATGCCACCAATAATGATGAAAGACAGCGCCCCCATTTGTAAAAAAGTGACCATGCCAATCGGTTCAGGCGGACGCTGCCAGAACAGGCTTGCAATAATCACCGTGCTAAGCGTGATGCTGACCCCGATAAGACCAGGAATGACATATTTGAGATTAATCTCGCCTTTGAGCAAATGATGACAAAGCAGCGAGCCCGTCGCCACCCCAATCGAAAAAAGTGCCATCATATAAACCGCCATAACATTATCGCCATTTATCACACGCTCGATAAATAGCGGAAATTGCGCCAATAATATGCTGCCCAATGTCCAAAACCAAGAAATTGCCAAAATGCTCAACCAAATTGACCTTTGCCGATAGGTTTGGATGATGAGCTCTTTCGTGGCTTTGATAATATTCCAATTCATCGGCTCAGCGTGGCGCGCCCCATCGCGCAGGGGGATATAAAGCGCGCTTATCCAGCCAATTATAGCAAGGCTGATGACCATTGCGGATAGCCAGATAATGCCATTGGGCAGCGCAATCACCAGCCCGCCAAATAATGTACCAAGCAGGATGGAGACAAATGTCCCCGCCTCGATAATGCCATTGCCGCCGACCAGCTCATTTTCCTGAAGCTGCTCGGGCAAAATGCCATATTTAATCGGCCCAAAGAAACTTGATTGCATGCCGAGCAAAAACACAATCAGCAATAGCCCATATAAATGCCCAAGCCAAAACAAGCCCGCCCCGATTATCATCAGCACTATTTCGATAAATTTAAGCCGGCGGGCAAGCCATGCCTTATCATATTTATCGGCAAATTCTCCGGCAAGTGACGAAAACAAAAAAAACGGCAAGATTAACAGCCCCGCCGCCAGATTAACCATTAGTTCGGCAGAAAGCGCTGTATCTTGTTTTGCGACAATAAATGTGTACCAAATGATTAAAGCGTTTTTGAACGCATTATCATTAAAAGCCCCAAAAAACTGGGTGATAAAAAGCGGCAGAAACCGCCGCGTCGAGAGAAGACGAAACTGGCTGTGCATAGCTTACCCTTTCGCTATATTTACGTGGTTAAAATATAAGAAAAAAACTCCACCATTTCTTTATTTAATGTTTGGGTGATGGAAGCCTCTGGTGCCAATGCGTTAAACGCATGTGGCGCGCCAGGAAAAACATGCAGCTCACACCCCACCCCGGCAGCGATGAGCTTTTGCGCATAAGCCATATTTTCTTCTAAAAATAAATCGAGCTCACCAGTAGGCAGATAGCATGGTGGCAAGCCGGACAAATCATCGGCACGCGCCGGCGCGGCATATATATCCGCGGCCTTACCGCCGAGATAAGATGTCCAGCCATAATGATTGGCAGCGCGTGTCCATAATAATGTATCTTCATAGCGCTCATCAGCAGGCTGGATATTGCGATCATCCAACATTGGATAGACCAACACCTGCCCGCCAATTTGGGGCGCGCCGCGATCGCGTGCCAGCAATGCCAAGCCCGCCGCCAGACCACCACCGGCGCTCACCCCGCCGATACAAATTCGGGCGGGAGTTGTTTTGGCGACAATATATTGTAAGGCGGCATAGCAATCCTCAATCGGCGTGGGGTGGGGATGCTCTGGTGCTAGACGATATTCAACCGAGGTGACCCGCGCCCCTAACAGGCACGCCCAGTGCTGGATCATATAATCATCACTTGCGGCATCACCAACCACCATGCCTCCGCCATGTATCCAGAATAAAAGCGGCAAATCCTTATCCGCCCCTTCTGGTGTGGCGACCCGTAATTCGATCTCAGTACCATCATAAGAGGGAAACTTATCAACCGTCAGAACCGCCCCTTGCAGCGGTGGTAAATCTTGCAACCGCGCATTTCCAGCCAGCTTAAACTCTGCCCGAATTTGTGCTAATGGCTTGTCACCCCCGAACACCATAATCTCCCCAAAAGCGGCCAAAGCCGGATCAATGAAAGGTTCAAGCTCGGGGTGAACGCGCTCACGCATGGTTGGTTTTGTCATTATATTTCGCCTATTCCAAACCAAATTCCAGCCCCGCATTTTGCTGCAAGCGGGCGATGAGTTTTGTTCCCATAGCAGGCGCGGGTGTATAAATGCCGCCGGCAAGCTCTGGGCAATCCTGAACAAGGCAAATGCCTGCTTCTGCCAACATGCGTGAGGTTGAGCCATAACCCGGGTCAAGATCCCCTTTCACATGCGCTTTCAGCTTTGCCTTATCATTGGCGCCAATAAATAAAATATCATAATTGCCAGCCTCGCGCGCTTGTTTGGAAGGCCCTTCCCCTGGTTTGGGCTGGTCATCCCCTGCCAGCATATTGGTCGAGGCCATAAATTCAGCCATTCGCTTGCCTTCATCACCCATGCCGCATACCATCATTTCTTCATAGACAAAATCCTTGCCATAAGAAAACCCTAATAGCGCATTTGAACGATGGACATTTTTCGTATTAATCGGCGCCATAATAAAAGACGACACCCATGCGCCCTCCATATCTTCACATTGGCGCGGCGTATCCATATCCGGTTGCGCGACACCTTGCTCATTCGCCTCAGTGCCTGTGGTGAGGCTAAACGGATTTGCCAATATATTTATCAGCTCAGGGTTTTTCCCTAACGCGCCCATGGTTGCGCCAAGACTGGCGACCGTGCCGCCGGAAAATTCGCCATTCATCGCCCGCACCCTGCCTTTTACATGCTGGGCGGGCGCACCGGTTTTTTCCTGCATCGCATGTTGCAAGAAAAATACGCCCAAATCAAAGGGGATGGAATCAAAGCCGCATGAAAATACAATCCGCGCGCCAGACTGCTTAGCTGCCGCTTCATGTTTTTGGATCATTTCATACATCCAATTTGGTTCACCAGTAAGATCAACATAATGCACGCCATGCGCGGCGCAAGACGCAACCAAAGCCGAGCCATAGAGCTGATAAGGGCCAACCGTTGTAATGACCCCTTTGGTTTGTGCCAGCATTGCGCTTAAACTATCAGCATCATCCGCATCGGCAGTGATGATCGGCGTGTCCGCCGGCAACCCAATTTCCGCGCATACTGCCGCGAGCTTATCAGCATTGCGGCCTGCCACTGCCCAGCGCACATCGTCATGATTGCCATGCACCGCATGCATATACTCTGCTACCAAGCGCCCCGTATAACCGCTCGCACCATAAATCACTAAATCAAATTCTTTTGCCATAAATATGCCCTCTCATCCTTTTGGTTACCCTAAGCATAAAGCAGATTTTATGTTTTGCAAAATGATTATGGGGGTTGTTTATCTATTATATTGCTTAATATAAAATAAGTGTAAAACAGATTTGACTTTTTACAAACTTGTGCTTTGTTGTAAGCACAAAAAAGGGGAACAAAGTGAGTAGAGAAAATAGTGCCGTAACCGATGAGCATAGCGAGATTTATCGCACCCGCTATTATGTGCTGGGTATTTTGGTTTTTGTGTATACGATTAATTTTATTGACCGACAGATTTTATCCATTCTGATTGAGCCGATTAAAGCCGAATTAGGGGTTTCGGATACGGCGATGGGGTTTCTCACCGGATTTGCGTTTGCACTTTTTTATGCCACTTTGGGCATTCCCATCGCACGGTTGGCGGATAACACTAATCGCCGCAATCTCATCGCCTGGGCAATCGCGATTTGGAGTGGCTTTACCGCTTTATCTGGCTTGGCGATGAATTTTTGGCATATGCTGGCGGCGCGGATTGGGGTTGGCGTGGGAGAAGCTGGCTGCAGCCCGCCTGCCCATAGCATGATTGCTGATTATTTCCCGCCCGAACAACGCGCCACGGCCTTAGGGGTTTATTCGCTTGGTATCCCGCTTGGGCTGATGTTTGGTATGTTTGTCGGCGGCTGGATTAATGAGTTTTATGGCTGGCGGATGGCGTTTTTAATCGTTGGCTTACCAGGATTATTGCTCGCTTTGGTGGTGCGCTTTAGCTTAAAAGAACCACCCCGCGGCATGGTGGAAGGGCGTGTCGCCAGCGCCGACCAGCCGAGCATTTCTGAAACACTTGCCTATTTACGCACCAAAGGCAGTTTCTTGCATATGGCATTTGCTGGCGCGCTTACAGCTTTTGTTGGCTATGGCTTTACAACATGGGGCGGCACTTACCTTATCCGCTCTTATGGTTTGGGAACCGGCGAAGCGGGAACCTATATTGGCTTAATGTTGGGCATTCCAGGTGGGCTTGGCATTGTTGCAGGCGGTTATCTGGCAGATAAATTTGGCGCGAAAGACCCGAAATGGTATTTATGGACAAGTGCGATTGCGTTGGTCGCAAGCGTCCCGCTTGGTGCTTTTATGTATTTTGCCGAAACCGTTGAAGTTGCGGTTATCAGCATGATTTTACCGATTTTCTTAGGCAATTTCTATCAGGCAACCGTATTTTCGCAAACGCAAGGCATTGTGAAGCTGAAAATGCGAGCGGTCGCCGCCGGTATCCTTCTCTTCATCCTCAATATTATCGGGCTTGGATTAGGGCCGCAATTTGTTGGGATTGTCTCTGACCTGCTTGAGCCCGCTTATGGAATTGAGTCATTGCGTTGGGCGCTGCTGATTGCCAGCCTGTTTTATCTCTGGGCGGGCGTGCATTATTATATTGCGGGCAAGCGGTTGGCTGCTGATTTTGTGACGGATGAATAGGGTATACAAGTGAGCATTCAAGCAATTATTTGGGATTTTGGCGGGGTGATTACCTCATCGCCATTTGAAGCGTTTCGGCGCTATGAACAGGCCCATAATCTACCGGAAGATTTTATTCGCAGCATTAACGCCACCAATCCCGACACTAATGCGTGGGCAAAATTTGAGCGCAATGAAGTTACCGCAACCGAATTTGACCAGCTGTTTTTGGAAGAAGCGAAATCACGCGGGCGGGATGTGCGCGGCGCGGATGTGCTGGCGCTTCTGGCCGGCGATATTCGCCCCGAAATGGTTGCGGCGCTAAAAACCCTTAAAGCAAATTATAAAATTGCCTGCATCACCAATAATGTCAATACCGGCAGTGGCGCTGGCATGGCGCGCAGTGCTGAAAAAGCAGCAGCTGTCGCAGAGGTGATGGCGCTGTTCGAACATGTGATTGAAAGCTCCAAAACGGGCATTCGCAAGCCCGATCCAGAAATTTATCTGATGGCGTGCGAAGCGCTTAATATCTCACCAGAGCAGGCGATTTTTCTGGATGATCTTGGCATTAACCTAAAGCCCGCCAAAGCCTTAGGTATGCAAACGATAAAAGTTGCCTCTGCCGCTCAGGCGCTTGCTGATCTTGAAACCATATTGGGGCATCGAATTTTCAAAGAATAGGAAAAACCAAAGCGAGTCTCACCAGCTCAGATAATTCATATAGGCGCGGGCTTTTGTCTGGTGCGCTTTTAGATGGGCTGCAATATTATCGGGATCATCCGCATTTATCGTGACATCAGCACTGGCAAGCCCTCCCAAAATAAATAGCGCATCTATACCCGCAAGGGCTGCACCGGGTAAATCCGTCTTTACACCATCGCCAATCATTAACAGGCGCGGATTTTGGGTTTGGCAAAGCGCACGCGCGCGGTGGTGGGCTTCTTCATAAACCGGTAGATAAGGCTTACCGAGCCACATCACCTCACCGCCCACATCTTGATAGAGTGCCGCAATCGCGCCGGCGCAATAAATGATTTTATCACCTTGCTGGACAGTGTGATCCGGATTTGCACAGATGAGCGGCACATCGCACGACCGCCAATTTTCTATATCCTGATGATAATCGGCTGGCGTTTCAACCGCATCATCACGCGGACCGGATATCATGATAAAATCGGCCGCCTCTATATCGGCAAAGCCGCCTTCGCATCCGGCGGTGAGATCGCTATGCCGTTCGGGGCCTATAAAGAAGCATTTTTGCCCCGCCCCAATGCGCTGCTGTAAAATCTGCCGCGCCAAATCACCAGAGGTGAGAATATCATCATAAGCATCAGGCGGAAAACCAAGCTCATCCAAGCGCGCCTTAAGACCACCGGTCGGACGCGGCATATTGGAAAGCAAAATAACCTTGCCGCCTTTTTCCCGAAACCTTTGCAAAGCTGGCGCACTGCCCGCAAACAGCGACACACCATTATGCAAAACCCCCCAGACATCGCACAGCACCGCATCATAATCATCGGCAATCTCGCAAAGGCTGTTTATCTTTTCAATCGACATGCGGCCTCATATCATAAGCGACAGAATTTTGCTTGATTTTTTTCTCTGATCTTCTACCCTCATCCGCAATTTAATGTAAATGAATATAAGGGAGAGAAAAATGAGTTTATTTGATTTATCTGGCAAAACCGCAATCATTACCGGTGCCTCACGCGGGATTGGCGAAGCGATTGCGCGGCGGATGGCAGAGCAAGGCGCAAATGTGGTGATTTCAAGCCGTAAATTTGATGCCTGCGAAGAGGTCACCACTTCAATTAATGAACAAGATGGCGGCCGCGCCATAAGCGTGGCTTGCAATATTGGCGATAAAGAGCAGCTGCAAAATCTGGTTGACAAAACCCGTGAGGCGTTTGGGCAGGTCGATATTCTGGTTTGCAATGCGGCCGTAAACCCTTATTTCGGCTCGATGGCAGATATTCCCGATGATGCGTTTGATAAGGTTATGGATAATAATGTGAAGTCCAATCATTGGTTATCCAATATGGTCTTGCCTGAAATGGTCGCCCGCAAAGATGGGGCGATTATCATTATTTCATCAATTGGCGGTTTGCGGGGCTCCCCTGTTTTGGGGGCTTATGCCATTTCGAAAGCGGCTGATTTACAGCTCGCCCGCAATATTGCGACAGAATATGGCGCTCATAATATTCGTGCCAATGCGATTTGCCCTGGTCTTATCAAAACGCATTTTGCCAAAGCCTTATGGGATAATCCTGATATTCTGGAAGCCTCTACTTCCCGCACGCCCTTGCAGCGTATCGGAATGCCAGATGAAATTGCCGGCATGGCGGTGCTTATGGCTTCACAAGCCGGAGCTTTTATGACGGGGCAGGGCATTGTCATTGATGGGGGCCAAACTATATCTTAAATGGCTATTTCTTAAGTTAAGGGGCTATCTCTTAAATGAAGGGCATTCCTCTGCTGTCATATTTTATGATGGGGAAGCTGCCCGTAAATTAAAAATATAAAAATTGCAAAATTTGTGCGGTAATCCCCTTGACATTCGATCGGCTGAACACTATCTGAAATATCGAAATCAGTGCGCGATATGTCATCACTCGACATGTCATAGCTCAATGGGGGTGCGTGCTCATCATATTAAAAAATAGGATATTAAAAATAGGTGAAAAAGAGGAGATAGATATGAAGTTTCGTCCTTTACATGACCGCGTTTTGGTGAGGCGGGTCGAAGAAGACACAAAAACACCAGGCGGCATTATTATTCCTGACTCAGCGCAGGAAAAGCCATCACAAGGGGTTGTCGTCGCCGTCGGCGCGGGTGCTCGTGGCGATGATGGTACGGTACAGCCACTTGACGTTAAAGCAAAAGATAAAATTTTGTTTGGCAAATGGTCTGGCAGTGAAGTCACGGTTGATGGCGAAGAGCTATTGATCATGAAAGAATCCGACATTTTAGGTATTATTGAGTAGGGAGAAAAAAATGGCGAAGGAAG
Source organism: Parvibaculaceae bacterium (assembly GCA_965199285.1). Lineage (GTDB taxonomy): Bacteria > Pseudomonadota > Alphaproteobacteria > RS24 > RS24 > CBDDGJ01. The sequence continues at coordinate 1,409,305 of OZ240687.1, forward strand.
TAAAATTTGGTTCTGAAGCACGCGAGAAAATGCTAAATGGCGTTGATATTCTTGCCGATGCTGTGAAAGTAACATTGGGTCCAAAAGGGCGGAATGTGGTTCTCGACAAATCTTTTGGCGCGCCGCGCACCACTAAAGATGGGGTGTCGGTTGCAAAAGAGATCGAGCTGGAAGATAAGTTTGAGAATATGGGTGCGCAAATGGTACGCGAAGTTGCCAGCCGTACCAATGATGAAGCAGGTGACGGAACCACAACGGCAACCGTCTTAACCCAAGCGATTGTTCGTGAAGGGGCAAAATCAGTTGCCGCTGGCATGAACCCGATGGATCTTAAGCGCGGGATTGACCAAGCGGTTGTGGTGGCTTTGGCTGACCTTGAAAAGCGTTCCAAAAAAGTGAAATCAAATGAAGAGATCGCACAAGTGGGGACAATTTCTGCCAATGGCGAAGCAGAGATTGGTGATATGATTGCCGAGGCAATGGCGAAAGTTGGCAATGAAGGCGTGATCACAGTCGAAGAAGCCAAAGGGCTTGACAGCGAATTGGATGTTGTCGAAGGGATGCAGTTTGATCGTGGCTATTTGTCGCCTTATTTCATCACCAATGCCGATAAAATGACCACTGAGCTGGAAGATCCGCTGATTATGCTGCATGAGTCTAAATTGACAAATCTGCAACCTATGTTGCCGATTTTGGAGCAAGTCGTTCAATCATCGCGGCCGCTTCTGATTATCGCTGAAGATATTGAAGGCGAAGCGCTGGCGACTCTGGTTGTTAATAAATTGCGGGGTGGTCTTAAAATCGCTGCCGTGAAAGCCCCCGGCTTTGGTGACCGCCGCAAAGCGATGCTGGAGGATATTGCCATCCTCACCGGCGGGCAAGTGATCTCTGAAGACCTTGGTATTAAACTTGAAAATGTAACGCTGGATATGTTGGGAACGGCAAAGCGTGTCAATATCACCAAAGACGACACAACCATTGTTGATGGGGTCGGTAAGAACAAAGATATTGAAGCCCGCACCTCACAAATTCGTACCCAAATCGATGCGACAAGCTCTGATTATGATCGTGAGAAACTGCAAGAACGCTTGGCAAAACTTGCTGGCGGTGTGGCGGTGCTCCGCGTTGGTGGTGCGACTGAGGTTGAAGTGAAGGAGCGTAAAGACCGCGTTGATGACGCGCTTAACGCCACCCGCGCGGCAGTCGAAAGTGGGATTGTACCCGGTGGCGGTACAGCGCTCTTGCTGGCAACCATGGCGGTTGGCAAAATGGAAAATGATAATGCGGATATTCAGGCTGGCATTAATATTGTCCGCCGGGCGCTGCAATCACCCATTCGCCAGATTGCTGAAAATGCCGGCGTTGAGGGTTCAATCGTTGTGAGTAAAGTGATTGAATCAAAAGGTAAAAACGGCTTTGATGCGCAAAATGAAACCTATGTTGACCTGATTGCGGCAGGGATTGTTGATCCAACCAAAGTGGTATCCACTGCCTTGCGCGATGCGGCATCTGTCGCCGGTCTGTTGATTACAACCGAAGCTATGGTTGCAGACAAGCCAGAACCGGCAGGAGCAGGTGCACCCGGCATGCCGGATATGGGCGGCATGGGTGGAATGGGAGGTATGGGCGGCATGATGTAATCATAAGCCCTTCCTATGTCTACCATAGACATTTATAAAACCCGCGAGCAGAAGCCTCGCGGGTTTTTTATAAAAGGTTTTACGGTTTTAGTTTTCCAATTTTGCAAATTTAATTTCGGAAAACCGGTTTTCAATCTTTTGAATAAAACGATCAATATTATCTATCCCCCAATTTCTGGCGATATAGTAAGTTTCCCCAGAATGAGTTAGTTCAGGCTCTCTCGTGAAGCGGTATCTGGTATATCGTTTCTCAGTTTCTGTTATTTCTTCAAGCCGCTTAAGTAACCCAAAACTACAAGATGTATCTTCTCTTAAAAACGCAAACACGTCCGTATCTATAAGCCCTTTCTCGTCAAGTAATTTAACCGTAATATGGCCAATATCTGACTTTTTAAAGCCTTCTTTATATGGCGCGCCTGAATATGAGATTGATAGAAGAGAATGATCTCTTAGCCCTGTTCTGGAGGCTCGTTCTTCTCGCTTTTTTTGTCTGACACCTGTTTGGTAGGTTTCCGCTTCAGGAATAGGGATAATCTGCTCAGCATTCAACACTAACTGATCATCTGTCTTATACAAGGATAAACGAACACAGCTTATATCTAAATCATGTTCATTAAGCCAAAGAACAGAGGTTGTGATTTCCTTTGAGAAATTTGCTGATGCAAGAATAATTCTTACATTTTGCGCAAACTCATCTTCTTTAGGAGAGTCCCAATCCAGAAACTCATAAAGTTTTTCTTCCGCATTCTCATCTAATTTATTTTTATCAATATATTTCTGGAACGTTTGTTTTACCTGCTCCCATGTCATATTGGAAACCATTGCTGCATATCTAATCGCTTGCAGTTCCATATGGCTGCCGTCTTTGGTTCGTTTAAGTTCGATCACAACAAGGTTAGCCGCCTTATCAATGGCCAAAAGATCTATACTACGACGACTATCTTCCCAATCGCCAAACTCTTCAGCAACAATCATTATATTCGGGTTTAATACGTCTATATGTGTTTTCAGAAGTCTTTGTAAATCCTCTCTTTCCTTTAATTCTTCATCTTCGAAAGACGTTTTCTCTAAATTGGATATTTCAGATCTATCTTTATTAATTTCATATAACGGCATTTGATCGCCCTATAATTTATGCTCGCGGAAGAGTGCTTGAATATCGGCTTGCGGGCGCGGGCCGAAATGTTTAATCACTTCACCGGCGGCAATGCTCCCCATATGGCCAGAAATCGCGCCAGACTTTCCGCGCAAGCGCCCCGCCAAATAGCCGGCCGCAAATTGATCGCCCGCACCGGTAAGGTCAAGCGGTTTTGCAACCGGTGGAGCGGAGACATGGTCAATCGTATCTTTGGTGACAATCATCGCGCCCTTTTCGCCATCGGTAATTGCCGCCTCTAACTGCATTGCGCGTGCGGCAGTTGCCAGCGCCGCCTTATCATCTGTGCCAAACATTGCTTTTGCCTCTTCCAAATTGGCGAATAAAATATCAATATGCGGCAATAACATGGCTGCAAAGGCGCTATGATGCCGCCCCACACAATGCGCATCTGATAAAGAAAAAGCAATCTTGCCGCCAGCCGCATGGACAATCTCAATCGCCCGCAAAAACGCCTCTTGCCCGCCTTTGGTATCCCAAATATAACCTTCAGTGAAAAATATATCGCTTTGCTGTAACAGGGCTTCATCCAAATCATCCCCGCTTAAACGCGCGCTGGCGCTGAGCAGCGTGTGCATGGTACGCTCCGCATCCGGCGTGATGAGAATGATAGAGCGGCCTGTCATCAGTTCCGCATCCGGCGTGACCGGAAACATTGTGTTATTTTTTTTGAGGTCTTGGCGGAACATTTCGCCTAGCTCACCGCCGCCCACCTTGCCAAAGAAAGCCGTATCAATGCCAAGCGCCGCAATGCCAGCAATGCTATTGGCAATCGAGCCGCCGGATTGGCGGGTGTGAATTGTGACCTTTTGCTGCAAGGTCTGCGCCTCGCTTTCAGATAAAAGCGACATGCTGCCTTTGGCGCTGCCAAGCGCTGCTAGTTCTGCTTCGGTGACATCGGCAAAAAGATCGACCAATGCCGCCCCCATGCCTGTTATTCGTTTTTTATCCATATTGTTTTTCCTTAAATTTACATAAATCATCGACGAGGCAAATATGGCATTTTGGTTTGCGCGCCACACAAATATAACGCCCATGTAAAATCAACCAATGATGGGCATGATTGCGATAGGGCGCAGGCACCCGCTTTTCCAGCTTTTTTTCTACCTCATCGACATTTTTACCGGCCGCCAAACCAGTACGATTACAAAGCCGAAACACATGCGTATCAACCGGAAATGTATCTGCGCCGAGCGCGACATTTAAGACAACATTGGCGGTTTTCCGCCCCACGCCCGGTAGGCTCATCAGGGCTTCACGCTCAAGCGGAACCTCACCGGCAAATTCATTTATCAGCTTTTCGGAGAGGTGATAAACATTTTTTGCCTTATTGCGATAAAGGCCGATGGTTTTAATATAGTCGCGGATTTTATCTTCCCCCAGCGCATACATATCTTGCGGATTATCGGCGCGGGCAAATAAATCTTTGCTTGCCCGATTCACACCCTTATCGGTTGCTTGCGCTGACAACACAACCGCCACCAAAAGAGTGAATATATTTTTATATTCAAGCTCCGTCTTTGGTTCCGGATCATGTTCGGCAAGGCGGGCAAAAAACGCGGCAATATTGTTCTTATTCATGCCGGCTATTTTAGAACGGCTTGATGCTTACCGCAATTCTTCCCGCGCCTTGTTTATCGATAAGTCGGGGATAAATGAATGTCAAAGCGCAAGGATATTTTTATCGGTGATATGACCATCCGCCGCAATATTATATATATAAGGCACGCCAGTGCCGATATTCACGTCAATAATCTCTTCCGGTGAAAGCCCTTCAAGCTGCATCACCACCGCACGCAGACTATTGCCATGCGCGGCGACCAGCACTGTCTCTCCGGCTTTCACCAAAGGCAAAATCTCTGTTTCAAAATAGGGCAGGCAGCGCGCCGCCGTATCTTTCAGGCTTTCGCCCCCCGGTGGTGGCGTATCAAAAGACCGCCGCCAAATATGCACTTGCTCTTCGCCCCATTTTGCCCGCGCATCATCCTTATTAAGGCCAGATAAATCGCCATAATCGCGTTCATTAAGGGCTTGATGCCGCACGGGCTCTAACGTCTCTTGCCCAAGTTCGTGCAAAATAAATCCACAAGTTTTTTGCGCCCGTTGCAAATTGGAAGTAAAGGCATGGGTAAATTTGAACCCCCTTTCACGCAGTGCGATGCCTGCCGCATGTGCCTCTACCACCCCTTTTGCGGTTAGGTCAGGGTCACGCCAGCCGGTAAATAAATTCTGCTCATTCCACTCACTTTGCCCATGGCGGACAAGAATTAAAACACCCATATTATTTCCTTTTATTTATGTAGCTAAGCTCAACACATCCTGCATGGAATAAAGCCCCGGTGGTTTATCCTTACCCCATTGGGCGGCACGCAATGCGCCGCGCGCAAAAATATCGCGATTTTCTGCCCGATGGGTAAAGCGGATTTGCTCATTATCTGTCGCAAAAATAACCTCATGATCGCCAACCACGCTACCACCGCGTAACGCCGCAAAGCCAATCTCTCCGGCTTTTCGTTTCGCGTCTGTGCCATGGCGGGCAAATGCACCAGAGTCTGAAAGCGCCATGTCACGTCCCTGTGCTGCCGCCTCGCCCAATAATAAAGCGGTTCCACTTGGCGCATCCATTTTATGGCGATGGTGCATATCAATAATCTCAATATCCCATTCACTGTCAAGCATTTTAGCCGCCTGTTCAACCAGCCCTGCTAATAGGTTCACGCCTAAGCTCATATTGCCGGATTTTATAATCACCGCATGGCGCGCGGCGGCTTGTAATTTTTCGTCTTCTTCTGCCGAAAAACCTGTTGTGCCGATGACATGCACAATCCGCGCTTGTGCGGCAAAAGCGGCAAGCTCAACCGATGTTGCGGGGGTTGAAAAATCAATAACCGCCTCCGCATTGACAAGCGTTTCAAGCATATTATCGCTTGCCATAATGCCGGTTGCAGCACCATTTATAAGCGTCCCAAGATCTTGCCCTAAAGCCGGATGGTTGGGACGCTCAATCCCGCCCGCCAAAACAAGCTGTTGATTTTCCGTGACAAGCCGCATAAGCGTCACGCCCATCCGCCCTGCACAACCATTTACAATAATCCTCATCGCTCACATTATATCAATGCTGGTTGTGATTTGCCATTAAATCTTTTGCTTAAAATCCGTAACATGCGGATAATTGCTGTCGCGGGCTTGCGCTTCAAATTCTTCCAATAATTTCTTTTGCTTGCGGGAAATCTCTTGCGGCATTTCGACCATAAGCTGGATATATAAATCACCATGCCCGCGGCGGCGCAAAATCGGCATGCCCTTACCGCGCAAGCGTAATTGTTGACCAGATTGCGCACCGGTGGGGATGGTGATTTTTGCGGTTTTCCCATCCAGCATAGGCAGTTCCATATTGCCACCCAAAATCGCTTTTGTCATGGTGATGGGGATTTCACAAAATAAATCGGGCCCATTGCGCTGCCATAATTTATGCCGTGTAATATCGACAGTAACGAAAAGGTCACCATTGCTACCGCCACGCTTACCAGCATTGCCCTCACCAGAAAGACGAATGCGATTGCCATCATCCACCCCTGCCGGCACATCAATAGATAGCCCGCGCGTCTGATGCACTTGCCCGCGCCCATGGCAGCTGTGGCAAGGATTAGAAATCATTTGCCCATTGCCATGACATTGTGGACAAGTGCGCTCAACTTGAAAAAAGCCTTGTTGCGAACGGACTTTCCCCTGCCCGCCGCACATGCTGCATGTTTCTGGCGTTGCCCCATCTGCCGCGCCCGTGCCAGTGCAATCATCACAATCCACGGCACGTTGGATGTCAATTTTTTTCGAAACACCATTATACGCGTCTTCGAGCGTTATCTGAATCTGGGTTTGTAAATCTTCGCCACGGCTTGGTGCATTCGGATTGCGTCTTTGCCTCCGACGGCTTCCGCCGCCGCCGCCGAAAAAATCTTCAAAAATATCTGCAAACCCACCAAAACCTTGCGCGCCCCCGCCAAAACCAGAAAAATCGCCAAAGCCCTGCCCGCCAAAACCTTGTCCCCCCCCGCCTTGCTCAAAAGCGGCATGGCCAAATTGGTCATAGGCAGCGCGTGATTGCTCATCTTTTAGCACATCATAGGCTTCGTTAATTTCCTTAAACCGCTTTTCGGCTTCCGGATCACCCTGATTGACATCGGGGTGATATTTTTTCGCAAGCTTACGGAAAGATGATTTCAGCTCTACTGCGCTCGCACCGCGCGAAACTTCCAGCACTTCATAAAAATCACGCTTTGCCATAATTTAATCTTTCCGCAAAGGCCGTGTTTTTAAGACGCGTCTTTTTTCTGCTCGTCATCAACCTCTTCAAAATCCGCATCGACAATATCGGCATCATCGGCGGCGGCTGGTGCTTCTGGCGTGCCGTCCTCTGCTGCATTTTCCTGCTGCGCTTTATAGATGGTTTCACCAATTTTCATCGCCGCTTGGGTTAGCGCTTGCGTTTTTGCGGTGATGTCATCAATATCCTCACCTTCTAATGCGGTTTTAAGCTCCCCAATCGCGGCTTCGGCTGCTTGCTTATCAGCGGCCTCGACAATCTCTTCATTATCGCTAATGCTTTTTTCGGTCGAATGAATAAGGCTTTCGGCATTATTGCGAAGCTCGACCTGTTCGCGGCGAGCTTTATCCGCCTCGGCATTGGCTTCTGCTTCCTTGACCATATTTTCAATATCATCATCTGATAAGCCGCCAGAGGCTTCAATGCGAATATTTTGTTCCTTGCCGGTTGCTTTATCGGCCGCCGAGACATTGACAATACCATTTGCATCAATATCAAAGGTCACTTCAATTTGCGGCATGCCACGCGGGGCGGGCGGAATACCATCGAGATTAAACTGGCCGAGCATTTTATTATCGCTCGCCATTTCACGCTCGCCCTGATAAACCGCGATGGTCACCGCCGACTGATTATCATCAGCGGTGGAAAAGACTTGCGACTTTTTCGCCGGAATGGTGGTGTTGCGGTCAATCAACCGTGTAAACACACCGCCAAGCGTTTCAATGCCCAAAGATAGCGGGGTCACATCCAGCAGCAATACATCTTTCACATCGCCTTGCAAAACACCGGCTTGAATGGCAGCGCCCATCGCCACCACCTCATCAGGGTTGACACTCATATTGGGCTCTTTGCCAAACACATCTTTTACGAAATCGCGGATGCGCGGCATTCTTGTTTGCCCACCCACCAGAACCACTTCATCAATATCACCGGCTTTGAGTTGCGCATCTTTAAGCGCGGCCTCGCATGGCTTGCGGGTGCGCTGCACCAAATCCTCAACCATAGCTTCAAAGCCCGCACGGGTAATAGTGAGGGTTAAGTGTTTTGGGCCATTTGCATCAGCCGTGATAAAGGGCAGATTCACTTCTGTCTGCGCCGAAGATGACAGCTCAATCTTGGCTTTTTCTGCCGCCTCTTTCAAGCGTTGCAGGGCGAGCTTATCTTCCCGCAAATCAATGCCATTTTCTTTTTGGAAATTTTCCGCCAAATGGTCAACCAGCACTGTGTCAAAATCTTCGCCGCCAAGAAACGTATCGCCATTGGTGGATTTAACCTCAAACACACCATCGCCAATTTCCAGAATTGAAACATCAAACGTACCACCGCCAAGGTCATAAACCACAATGGTGCGGCCTTCTTCCTTATCCAGCCCATAAGCAAGCGCGGCGGCGGTGGGCTCATTAATAATCCGCAACACTTCGAGGCCGGCGATTTTGCCGGCATCTTTGGTGGCTTGCCGTTGGGCATCATTAAAATAGGCGGGCACGGTGATAACCGCTTGCTCAACTTTTTCGCCAAGATGCGCTTCGGCAGTTTCTTTCATTTTTTGCAAAATCATTGCCGAGATTTGCGAGGGCGAATAGCTTTTGCCAGAAGCCTCCACCCATGCATCGCCATTATCGGCTTTGACAATTTCATAAGGCACAAGCTCTTTATCTTTTTGAGTGGCGGGATCGTTAAAAGGGCGGCCGATCAAACGCTTAATCGCGAATAATGTATTGCCCGGATTGGTCACCGCTTGCCGCTTGGCAGGCAGGCCGACAAGTTGCTCTTCCTCTTTCCCAAACGCTACAATTGACGGCGTTGTCCGCCCCCCTTCAGAATTTTCAATCACTTTCGGGGTTGCGCCATCCATAATTGAGATACAGCTATTGGTTGTTCCCAAATCAATACCGATTACTTTTGCCATTTTTCTCTCCTTAAATATGGGCTTTATATAGGGAGGCAATGCACCTATAACAAGGGGCGAGGGGAAGATTTTGATGAAAAAGCAAAACCACTATATATTGGGGGAGGGAACCCAATATTTCCCCATATTTTGGGATAAGCCCGAACAAATCAGTATTTTGCAGCATATTCGGGAGCTGTTGAAAATTGCGCCGTGGTTTGATCCCACCATGCCGCTCACCGGCAAAAGCTGGTCGATAAAAATGAGTAATGCAGGCACATTGGGGTGGGTATCTGACCGCAAAGGCTATCGCTATCAAGCCCACCATCCGATTACGCAAGCCGCTTGGCCGCCCATCCCTGAAATATTAATCACAGCATGGCAGAGGCTCACCCACTATCCCGCCCCGCCAGAGGTGTGTCTTATTAATTATTATCATCACGCGGCTGCAAAAATGGGCTTGCATCAAGACCGCGATGAAGTGGCGCTGGATGCGCCGATTGTCTCTTTTTCTTTGGGCGATAGCGCGCTTTTTCGAATGGGCGGGACGCGCAGGCAAGGCAAAACCCGTTCGCTGAAATTGCATAGTGGCGATGCGTTTGTGTTTGGCGGCGCGGCGCGGTTAAACTTTCACGGCCTTGACCGCATTTATTATGGCTCGTCACAATTATTATCTGCCGATACAGGCTTTCCGGATGGCGGGCGGCTAAACCTCACCTTGCGGCGGGTTAATGTCGCATCAACCGAACGAAGTGAGATAAGTTGATGCGGGAATTTTCTCTCTCACGGCAGTGCCTTCGGCACGCCTGCGAGGGCGCGGCGAAACTATTCGCCGGAGACGCAGTCGCGTCTCTATTCCCATGTAACCATCCCGTTTTGTTTCTGCGTTGACATCATTCCTTTTTATGATAGTCTGCTTGTAGTGCAGGCAAAATCCGGCACGGGGGATTCAAATCCCCTAATCTGATTTGGTTGCTGGCAACAGCCATAGAACAAATTGCCATCCTAGCGTTTAGAGCGCTGGGGTGGCGACGCTATAAAATAGCCGCCTGCGGTAAAAACGTCGCGGCCGATTAATCAGATTGGTTATTTGAACACCCCGGCACCAACTATTTTGCAAAAAATATGTTGGTTGCCATCTCACTAAATAATGTCGGGGTGGGAGTCTCATATAAAAGGCGCAAGCTAAAAAGACTCCTGAACTTAAGAAATACTACTGGCCACCCCGACACCATTTTCTTTATATCGCTCACGGCTTTTTCGCGATGCCGACGCGGGCGGGGCGTAATAATTTATCGCCAATCATATAGCCATGCTCAATCACGTCAATGATTGTACCTTCCGGCGCGTCCGGATGCGGCGCTTCAAACATGGCTTCATGAATATTAGGGTCAAAAACCGCTTGCTCTGCCTCAATCGCCTTAATTTTATAGCTTTCAAAAATCTGTAAAAGGGCACGCTCTGTGGTGGCGACACCTTCTAATAAAGATTGAGTGGCAGCGTCCATATCCTGCTTTTGCTCTTCTGAAACCGCCGCTTGGGCGCGCTGCAAATTATCCAGAACCGATAACATGTCACGGGCAAATTTCATCATCCCGAATTGTGCCGCTTCGCTGCGCTCGCGTTCCGCCCGCCGCCGCGTATTTTCAAGCTCTGCCAAAGCGCGCATAAATTTATCATTGAGCGTTGCGAGCTGTTCTTCAAGGCTTGGCTCTTCGGCTTCAGACTGTGCGGCTTCAGCCTGTGTGTCTTCTGGCTTTTCTGGAGCCGCTTTGGACATATCTTCATCTTTATCTTCGGGCGTGGTATCAGTCATCTGCTCTTATCCTCACTCATTTTCTTTTATTCCCTTACAATTAATGACCCGCCGGATAAAGAAAAAATTTATGCGGCGCGGCACTTTTTATTGCCGATGTTTTCGAATTGCTTAAATTGCCGGAACCCTCTACATTTACGAAAAAGGAGATATAAATGACCGATACCCCGCCTCATCGCCCCTCCGGACGGCGCGACAGTGAAATGCGTATTGTTTCGATTGAAACCAATGTTTCAAAACATGCGGAAGGCTCTTGCCTTATCAAATCGGGTGATACGCATGTTTTATGCACTGCCAGCGTTGAAGAGCGCGTGCCGCCATGGTTGCGCAATAGTGGCAAAGGCTGGGTGACAGCTGAATATGGCATGTTGCCGCGCGCTACGGGCAGTCGGATGCGGCGGGAAGCAGCTCTTGGGAAACAATCCGGCCGCACCCAAGAAATCCAGCGCTTGATTGGGCGGGCGTTACGGGCGGTGGTTGATTTATCGGCGCTGGGCGAACGACAAATCAGCATTGATTGTGATGTCATCCAAGCCGATGGCGGCACGCGGACGGCTGCCATTACAGGGGCGTGGGTGGCGCTTCAAATGGCGGTTAAAAAATTGCAGCAGGATAATCTGATTAAAGGTGAGGTGATGCAAGACCATGTCGCCGCCATTTCCTGCGGCATTTATAAGGGGCTGCCGATAAGTGATCTTGATTATGCAGAAGATAGCCACGCCGATGCGGATGCAAATTTTGTGATAACCGGCGCGGGGCAGATTGTCGAAATTCAGGCCACTGCCGAAGGGGCGGTATTTTCGGAAACCGAATTTATAACTCTGTTGAATTTGGCAAAGCAAAATATTGCCGAACTGGTGGAGCTGCAAAAACAAGCGATTGCGGAATAATGCCACGCCGCTTTACAGATAAGACATTGATTGTCGCAAGCCATAATCAAGGCAAAGTAAAAGAGATTTCTGACCTGCTTGCCCCGTTTGGATTGGAGGTGATAAGCGCTGCTGCCTTAAACCTGCCAGAGCCGGAAGAAACTGGAAACAGCTATCAGGAAAATGCGATTTTAAAAGCTCAAGCGGCCGCGTCTGCCGCTAAACTGCCCGCTTTAGCGGATGATAGCGGTCTTTCGGTTGATTGCCTTGACGGCGCACCCGGCATTTATTCGGCGCGCTGGGCGCAAACAGAATCGGGGCGCGATTTTGCCTATGCCATGCAAAAGCTGGAAGATAAATTACAGGCGCAAGCGGCGCAAGAAAAGCCGCGCGCGCAATTTATTTGTGCCTTATGTTTGGCGTGGCCAGATGGATATGTGGATGTTTTTGAAGGCGAAGTTACCGGTCATTTAGAGTTCCCGCCTCGTGGTGATAAAGGCTTTGGCTATGACCCTATTTTTGTCGCTCAAGGCATGAGCGAAACTTTTGCCGAAATTGAGCCGGCGCACAAACATGCCATCTCGCATCGGGCGGATGCGTTTGCCCAGCTTGTGGATGCTTGTTTTGGTGGCTGACGCAAAGCTGCCAAGCCTAAGCCTTTATGTGCATTGGCCCTTTTGCACATCAATTTGCCCCTATTGTGATTTTAACGTCCATATTGCCGCTAAGCGCAAGGGCGATGATGCGAATTTCCTGGCCGCCTATAAAGCCGAATTGGATACAGCGCATAAATATCGCCCAAAGGGGCGGATGAGTAGTATTTTTTTTGGCGGTGGCACGCCCTCGCTTATGGCTGTAGATTTATGTGCCGATATTATTGAGTATACCGATAAATTATGGGGGCTTGAAAGCGATGCAGAAATCAGTCTGGAAGCTAATCCGGACGGGCTGACAAAAGATAGATTAAAAGATTTTGCAGGCGCGGGAATTAACCGGCTGTCATTGGGGGTGCAATCACTAGATGAAGCGGCGCTTAAAATGCTTGGCCGTCGTCACAGCCCGCAAGAGGCGCAGATTGTTTTTGAAATGGTGCAGCAGATTTTCCCCAAACAATCTTTTGATTTAATTTATGCCCGTCCGCAGCAAAAGCCCCGCGATTGGCAAGATGAGTTAACCCGCGCGCTGGCTTTTGCACCGCAGCATATGTCGCTCTATCAGCTGACCATTGAACCAGACACGCATTTTGCCCGCCGCGCCCAAGAGGGGCGGCTTGCCATGCCAAGCGAAGATGAGGGCGCGGTTTTTTATGAAATCACGCAGGAGCTTTGTGAGCAATATAATCTTCCGGCTTATGAAATTTCCAACCATGCCTGCACCCCCAAAGCGCAATGCCAGCATAATTTACTGATTTGGCGCGGCGGGGATTATATTGGTATTGGCGCGGGCGCGCATGGGCGACTTACGGTCAATGGCAAAAAATATGCTTTTAGCGGTGAGAAAAACCCGCAAAAATGGCTTAGCTTATGTCACCAAAAAGGCTCTGCTTGGGGTGAAAAAGACCAACTTTCTAATCAAGAGGTTTTTGAAGAACGGCTTTTATTGGGTTTGCGCCTGCAAGAAGGCGTGCCCCTTACCCTCATTCACTCTCATATATCAGCAGATATTTTAGCACCCTTAATCGCGCCTCTCATCACACAGGGCTATTTGCAAAAAACCGAAAGCCACTTAAGGGCAACAAAACAAGGCTTGCCGATTATTGACCATATTTTGATGCGCTTATTGGCACGCTAGGGTGTTGCAATCATTTTTTGCACACGCACTGTATCACCGCCACCATCAGAAGGTGCAAGTGTGGGTGCTGGCTGAATCCGCGCGGCTTGCTTATATTGCTCTAACTCAATAAAATTGCGCGGAGCCGGGCTAATCAGCTTATTGCGGCGCGCGCCCACTTCCATAACCGCAAGGCCGCGCTCATTCAAACCATCTGGACGCAAACGAAAAATCCCATCGACCCCAATAAAGCCATTCGGATCCATCAAATAAGAGGGGTGGAATGGGTTATTCTCATCTTGCGTAATTAAAGCTCCAACCATGCTCACAGCATCATATGCCAAGCTCGCGATACGTGAAGGCTCGCTATTATAAGCCCGCTTGTAGCGGCGTACGAAAAAATTCCAGCCATCCGCAGAAGGGGCAGCAAACCACCCACCACGCAATGGCGGTTCCTGACCTAGGCTAGGATCATCCCACAAGCCGGAGCCTAAAAATTTAACCTCACGTGGATCAACATCAAAATAGGGTAATAAGGGCGCTAAGGTGCGCACAGCTAAGCCACCTTCCGGCAGAATAACAGCATCATAAGGCAGAGCACCATAAGTTTCGCGGCGTTCCAGTGTCTCATAAGCCTCAACCAAATCGGGAGCCGTATCGCGAAGCAAATCAAAAACATCGGCGGGATCAGTATCAATCGACACCATAGATCGCGCAACCTCGGCAAGCTCTCGCTTGCGCCGCTCAAGCTCATCCCGCCGCTGGGCATATTTTGCTAGCCTTTGCGCCGGTGCAAACATTGATTCCGTATTGCCTTCATAAACTTCCAGCTCGACAAATTCACCGCCATATTGGGGAACGACCTCGCTTAATGTTAAAAAGACACGATGTCCGAAATGATCATTTGGTAGCAGCGCGGCGATCCGCCGTTTGCCACGCGCAATCGATTCAATGACAACCCTTTCAATATTTTGCTCAGGTAAGAAACCAAGCAGCCAAACACCATCTTGCACCGCTTCCGCATCATTCGAGAACGCGACCATGGGAATATCTTCCTCTGTAATAAGAGGCGCGGCGGCTTTCACCGAGGTTCCGAATAAAGGGCCAATGGTAATGGCGACATTTTCTGCCAGTAGCTCCCGAGCCGCAAGGCGGGCGCCCTCCGGCGTTCCCTTTGTGTCCTTAACAATAACCACGAAGTCAGAACGGTTAAGATCGAAAAGAGCAAGCTGGGCGGCATTAAACAAGTTTTCTGCCATATTGCGTATTTCAGGGTCTTGATGATCAAGTGGTAGTAATAAGCCAATTGCAATTCGTCCATCCGTACGTCTTACATTCTTTTTCGGGATCTTACCAACCGGTTCGGTCTGGACAGATTGTACAGGAACCGCACGGGGAGACTCCTTACCCGCCTGCCCAAAACCGCCAAAATTCGCTAGGCCACCACATGAAACAAGGCCGAGTGACAGAATCGCCACAAAAGTAACTATAATTTTCTGATTACTCATATAATTTTCCGATTACCCACATAATTGCCTTAAGAATTCGGATAATACGATATAGATATTGCCATTGCATGTAAATATATGAATAAAATCTTTTCCCCTAAATATAATATTTATGGGATATTATAATTGGCGAACATATTTTGCTTGAAAGGGGCAAATAATCGTGCAGATAAAACAGCTATCACTGGCGGCGGGGTTATATATTGTCTCAACTCCGATTGGTCATGCCCGCGACATCACCTTGCGGGCGTTGGATATATTGGCGAATGCGGATTTTATTTTTTGTGAAGACACGCGGGTGACGCGTAAGCTGATGTCGATTTATGGCTTATCGACACCGCTAAAATCTTACCATAATCATAATGAGCAGGAAGCGGGCAAACAGATTTTGCGCGCTTTGAGGATAGGCAAGGCGGTGGCGCTGGTGAGCGATGCCGGAACCCCGCTCATTTCAGATCCGGGTTATCATATTATTCGTGAAACGGCAGAGGCGGGGCATGATATTTTCCCCATTCCAGGGGCGAGCGCACTTTTGGCAGCACTTAGCGTATCAGGCTTGCCGAGCGATAGGTTTCACTTTGTTGGCTTTTTGCCGCCCAAACCAACAGCCCTTAAAAAAGCGCTTGCCGCTTTGCCGCATGATGCGGGAACTGTTATTTTATTCGAAAGCCCGCGGCGGATAGAAAAATTACTGGCGGCGATGAGCGCCATATTTGGTGACATAGATATTGTGCTGGCGCGTGAGCTTACCAAAAAACATGAGACGCTTTATCGCAGCAAAATCAGCACGCTTATGGCAGAGCCGCCGCCGGCGCGGGGGGAATATGTTGTGCTCTTTACGCCGCCTACGCCACCCGAAATGTCCCTAGAGGCATTGGCGGATGACATTAAAAAACGGCGCGCCCATGAAAGCGCGAAAGATATTGCGCAAGACTTATCCGCAAAACATGGTCTTTCAAAACGCGCGCTTTATCAATATATCTTAAATGTGAAAGACGAAAATGCGTAAGAGCCGCAAAAAAGCTCAATATCGCGGCAGGCTTACCGAATATATTGCCGCTTTTTATTTGCGCTGCAAAGCCTATCGCATTCTCGCCCAGAACTGGCGCACGCCTTATGGGGAGATTGATATTATTGCCCGCAAAGGGAAAACCATTGTTTTTATTGAGGTGAAGTTTCGCACTAATGCAATGGCCACCTCATATGCTATTCAGGATAGGCAATGGCGGCGGATTGCAAAATCCGCCGAAGCCTATATTGGCGCGCATCCGCATTTGCAGGTGCTAAAATGGCGTTATGACCGCATTCTGATAAGCCCGTGGCGCTGGCCGCAACATGATAAAAATGTCTGGCGCATTTAGGGTGCTTAAGCTATGTCACATAAATATGTCACATAAATGAGGGAGATAATGACAAAGAAAATCGCGATCCAAATGGATCCTATTGCACATATTGACATAACTGGTGACACCACATTTGCGCTTGCGCTTGAGGCACAAGCGCGGGGGTATGAATTATATTATTATGAGCCAGACCAGCTTTTCATGCGCGATGGTGATATTTTTGCGCAGCTTCGCCCATTGCGGGTTGCCGATATGGTGGGCGCGCATTTCGAATTGGGTGACGCTCACGTCACGCCGCTTTTAGAGATGGATGTGGTGCTGCTGCGGCAAGACCCGCCTTATGATATGCATTATTTATCGACCACCTATTTGCTGGAGCGCATTCATCCGCATTGTTTGGTCGTCAATGACCCTAAATCTGTCCGCGACATGCCCGAAAAACTCTTTTCAACCGCTTATAAAGGGCTCATGCCGCCGACGCTTATCAGCCGCGATCGCGGCAGCTTACAAGAATTTCGGGCTGAGTTTGGCGATGTGATTATCAAGCCGCTTTACGGCAATGGCGGGGCGGGGATTTTCCGGATAAAATCAGATGATGAGAATTTTGCCGCGCTTCTCGACATGTTTCTGGCGCAAAGAGAACCGGTGATTGCGCAAAAATATCTGCCTGAAATTCGGCAAGGCGATAAGCGTATTATTTTGGTTGAGGGGGAGGCTGTGGGGGCGCTGAACCGTATCCCCAAGCAAGGTGATGCGCGGGCAAACATACATGTTGGCGGCACGACACAGGCCGCCACTCTTACCGATAGAGATAAAGACATTGTTGCCGCCATTGGCGCGGACTTAAAACATGCCGGTATTATTTTCGCGGGTATTGATGTGATTGGCGATTATCTGACAGAAGTGAATGTCACCTCACCCACCTGTGTTCGGGAAATTAAAGATTTTGGCGGTGCTGATATTGCCAGCCTTATTTGGGATGCGATTGACGCGCGGATGAGCTAGAGCATATCTCATGAAAAGTGCACTTTTATAATAAATTCTGACACTTTTCCGCCATATTTGTAAAAAATTGGGATATGCGTAAAAACAACAGCTTAGCGCGTGTCTGATGAACCAACTAATAAGTGACACGCGCTAGCACTTGTTGAGCCGTTTTTTGCACACCTTTTCAATTGCCTTATGGAGATGCGTGACACGGTCGGTAAGCCAGTCTAGATCCTCGCGGGAAATCTCATAATGCTCCGAATAACGCGCCTCAACATAGGCACGCCGCAGAAGCTCAAACCGTCGCCGGGCAATGCGGTTATTACGCGGCCATATCGTAACCAGTGTCTTATCCAAATCTTCAGAAAAACCCCGTAGCTTACGAATATTATGAGTGGAAGGGCTATAATGCGTATGTACCAATAGAAACGCATTATAAGCATGTTCGGTGGCTTGGTGGAGGCTAAACGCTGCCCATTTATTCATCCCTTTTTCGATTTGCAAATGCGCGGTTTCAAATATTTCCTTCGCGCTTGGAAATGCAATTTCGAAATGCTTTTGCGATAGCGCCGTGAACTCAGCTTCATTTAAGGGCTTGGCTTGTGGCAGTGCTTTGCGGCTATTCGCCTCATATAAAGCAATCCCTTCATCGCGTATATCAGAGAAAAAATATTGCCTTTCGCTTAACATCTTGTTCACATGCGAAAGCGGTTCAACAACAAGCTGAACCGTGCGGCGAATATTAGGGTGAAATAAAAACCGTTCCTCCGCCTTTTCCCAATATTCAAAATCACATAAATATTTCGCACTCACAATAATCAGAAGGTCAAAATCGCTCTTATAGCCGCTCTTATTTGATGAGGCATGTGCTAGGCTATGGGTATTCGCAAAATAATACAATAAGCTCTTGGTTGAAAATGCAGTATGGGCTAGCTTAGGGGTCATCATGGTTGCACATATACAAACTGTTGCGTTTCGCGGGGTCGATGCCGTACCGATTGAGGTTCAGGTTCATATTGCACCGGGGCAAAATGCGTTTTCAGTTGTCGGGCTACCGGATAAAGCGATTGCTGAAAGTAGAGACAGGGTGCGAGCGGCGCTTGGCGCGGTGGGGCTTGGTTTGCCCTATGACCGTATCACCATTAGCCTTTCACCTGCTGATATGCCCAAAGAAGGCAGCCATTATGATTTGCCCATCGCATTAGGGTTAATTGTTGCTATGGGCGGTTTACCGCAAACCGCATTGGATGATTATATCGTCATGGGTGAGCTTGGACTTGATGGGTCATTACGCCCTGTACCAGGCGCTTTACCGGCGGCAATGCTGGCAATGGGAAATGACAAAGCATTTATTTGCCCTGCATCAGTTGGTGCGGAAGCGGCATGGTCGGGTCTATCACAGGCCGGGGCGGCAGGGATTGTCGCGGCAGAAAATCTATTGCATTTGATGAATCACTTACGCGGAATGCAGCTCATTGCATCGCCGCAACCACCGCCCACACCAACAGAAGAAAACCTGCCGGATATGGCAGATATTCGTGGCCAAGAACAAGCGCGTCTGGCGTTGGAGGTTGCCGCTGCTGGCGGTCATAATATGCTGATGTCCGGCCCACCTGGGGCGGGAAAGTCCATGCTCGCAAGCCGCCTACCAAGTATTTTGCCACCTCTTACCACCAAAGAGCGTTTGGCGGTAAGCATGATTGAAAGCCTAAGCGCTGATTATGAAAATCTTCAACTTACAGCCGCCCGCCCGTTTCGCTCACCGCATCATTCTGCCAGCATGCCAGCGCTCATTGGCGGCGGGCGGATGGCACGGCCGGGCGAAGTATCGCTGGCGCATCATGGTGTTCTTTTTCTCGACGAATTGCCAGAATTTCCCCGTTCTGTTTTAGATGCGCTGCGGCAGCCGATTGAAAATGGCGAAGTCTCGGTTGCCCGTGCCGCCGCGCATGTCACCTATCCCGCGCGGTTTCAACTCATCGCCGCGATGAACCCCTGCCGGTGCGGCTATGCGGGCGATACGGAGCGCGAATGTCATCGGGTTCCGATTTGTATGGAAGATTATTTGGCGCGCCTATCGGGTCCTATTCTTGACCGCTTTGATATTCGAATTGATGTGCCGCCAGTTTCGCTTGATGCGATGGTGCATGACCAAAAGGGGGAAGCAAGTGCCGCGATTGCGGCTCGCGTGCGCCGAGCGCGCGATATTCAGCTCGACCGCCAAGATTGTCTCAACGCCCAGCTTGATGGCGATGCTTTATTTGAACATGCAGCGGCGGATGCAAATGGGCAAAAGCTGCTCGATCAGGTGATTGCCAAAGATGCGCTTTCAGCGCGTGGCTTTGGGCGGGTTTTGCGAGTGATGCGGACATTGGCTGATCTCGGCGAACGCGCCAAGCCCAGCGATCAGGATGTTGCTTCGGCTCTCTTATGGCGCGGGATTGCGTTGAAATAAAATCCGCCCCCAAGCGCGTCACGGCTAGCCAATCTCTTCCAGCCCATAGGCGGCGACAGTTGCCATATTAAGAACTTCTGTTGCGGTTGCATTGGTGCGGACAATTTGCACCGATTTTTCTAATCCAATCAGAATCGGGCCGATAAGGGTCGCGCCGCCTAATTCTTCCAGCATTTTGGTCGAAATTGAGGCAGAGTGAATGGCCGGCATAATAAGAATATTGGCAGGCCCCGATAGACGACAGAAAGGGTAGCGCTTCATAACGCTTTCATTGAGCGCCACATCGGCCGCCATTTCACCTTCATATTCAAAATCCACCTCGCGCGCATCCAATAGCTTCACCGCCTCGCGCACATAAACAGAGCGATCCCCTTCCGGATGGCCAAAGGTCGAATAGGCAAGCAGCGCCACGCGCGGTTCTTGCCCGAGCGCGCGTGCCACTGCCGCCGTTTGCTGCGCAATATCGGCAAGCTCTTCGGCGCTTGGCATATCGATGACATTGGTATCAGCGATAAAGACCGTCCGCCCGCGTGCGATTGAAATGGAAACCCCCATCACCCGCTTATGCGGGCGCGGGCTAATGACGCGGGCAATATCTTCCAGAATAATACTATAACCACGCGTCACCCCTGTGACCATGCCATCCGCATCGCCGCGCGCCAACATACACGCGCCATATGTATTGCGGTCATTGGTCACCAGCCGAAAGCAATCGCGCTCCATCATCCCGTGGCGCTGCAATTTTTGATAAAGATAATTGGTATAATCATGCATGCGGGTTGATTGGCGGGTATCATTAATTTGAATATCGGTGCGATCTTCCAGCCCGAGACTACGCATCTCGCGCCGAACAATATCTTCTGTTCCGATTAAAATAGGCTCACCCAGCCCCAAATCCTTAAACGCAACGGCGGCACGGATAACCGCACTTTGCTCGCCTTCGGCAAAAATCATCCGCTTCGGCGCTTTTCGTGCTTTGCTGGTAATGGTCTGAACCATATGCGCGGCCGGATCCATCCGCGCTGCCAACCGGTCTTTATAGGCATCCATATCAATAATGGGGTGACGCGCCACGCCGCTATCCATCGCCGCTTGCGCCACAGCGGGTGGAATATCGCGAATAAGGCGCGGGTCAAAAGGCACCGGAATAATATAATTCGCACCAAAGCGCGGACGTGCACCTGCATAGGCGGCCGCCACTTCATCCGGCACATCTTCGCGCGCTAATTGTGCCAGAGCTTCGGCGCAGGCAATTTTCATCTCATCATTAATGGTGGTTGCCCGCACATCCAGCGCGCCGCGAAAAATATAAGGGAAGCCCAAAACATTATTAACTTGATTCGGATAATCCGAACGGCCAGTTGCCATAATCGCATCATCGCGAATGGCGGCAACGTCCTCCGGTGTGATTTCCGGGTCGGGATTTGCCATCGCAAAAATAATCGGCTTATCCGACATGCTTTTCACCATGGCTTCAGTAAACGCGCCCTTAACCGATAGACCCAAAACAACATCCGCGCCGCGCATGGCATCTGCTAAGCTACGGTCTTTGGTGTCGATGGCATGGGCAGATTTCCATTGGTTCATCCCCTTTTTTCGCCCCGTATAAATCACGCCCTTCGTGTCACAAAGCACAGCCTGATCATGCGGCAGCCCCATCGCTTTTACCAATTCTAGACAAGCAATCCCCGCCGCGCCTGCACCATTTACCACCAGCTTAATGTCTTTTATATCTTTGCCCGCCAGATGCAGCGCATTGATAATCGCGGCGGCACAAATAATTGCGGTGCCATGCTGGTCATCATGAAACACCGGAATATTCATCAATTCGCGTAATTGCTGCTCAATCACAAAACATTCGGGCGCTTTAATATCTTCAAGGTTTATGCCGCCAAAGCTCGCGCCCATATATTTAACCGCATTGATAAATTCATCCGGATCTTCGGTTTCAAGCTCAAGGTCAATACTATCAACATCCGCAAAGCGCTTGAACAAAACCGCCTTGCCTTCCATCACTGGTTTTGATGCCAGCGCACCAAGATTGCCCAATCCCAAAATCGCCGTGCCATTTGAAATCACCGCAACCATATTGCCGCGCGCCGTATAATCATAAGACGCGTCTGGATTTTCAGCAATCACATTTACCGGAACCGCAACACCAGGCGAATAGGCCAATGACAAATCGCGTTGGGTCGCCATCGGCTTGGTCGGATTAATCTCCAACTTACCGGGCTTGCCGCGCGTATGAAAATGCAACGCTTCTTGATCCGTAAAGGAACGTTTTTCTTTATCATCCATATTTCTTCTACCTTACGCTTCTTTTAGGTTGTTGTTGATAAAATAACAAGCCTTTGCGCATTTCTGGCTCTGTTTTTTTTTCTAAAATCGTGCCAAAATAGCATATGGAACAAAAAAATAAGCAAGCCACACCGATGATGGCACAATATCTGGATATTCGCGACAGATATAAGGATTATTTGCTCTTCTACCGGATGGGCGATTTTTATGAGCTGTTTTTTGATGATGCGATTGAAGCGGCGCAAGCATTGGATATTGCGCTTACCCATCGCGGTCAGCATGAAGGCAAGAATATCCCCATGTGCGGTGTGCCCGTGCATGCGGCGGAAAGCTATTTACAAAAACTCATTCGAGAGGGTTATAAGGTTGCGATTTGTGAGCAGTTGGAAGATCCAGCAGAGGCGAAAAAAAGAGGGGCAAAATCTGTCGTAAAGCGCGATGTGGTGCGGGTGGTGACAGCCGGAACTCTCTCCGAAGATACGCTACTTGAAGCGCGAGCGCATAATTTTCTGGCGTGCTTTTGTGTGGTTGGCGAAGATATGGCCCTGGCGTGGCTCGACATGTCTACCGGCGAATTTGAAGTGAGTGATATTCAACCCCCAAATCTGCTCGCGCAACTCACCCGCTTGTCCCCGCGTGAGCTTTTATTGGCAGACCAGTTTGAAGACAAGCGCGATGCTCTGCGCGATGCCTTACCCGATATGGTGATAAGCGCTGTGCCGCCCGGCCTCCAATCATCAGCGGCGGCGGAAAAGAAATTGCAAGAGGCTTTTGAGCATCATTTTTCAGACCTTAAAACCGCGCTCTCACGCCCGGCGCGGGCGGCGTGTGGCACATTAATCGGCTATTTGCAATTCACCCAGCTGCGCGATATGCCATCGCTCCGCCTGCCGCACCAGCAAAGCGCGGGCACATTTATGGAAATAGATGCCGCCACCCGTAGCAATTTAGAGCTTACCCGCACATTGGATGGCAAAAGCAAAGGCAGTCTTTTATCGCTGATTGACCACACTGTCACCAGCGCGGGTGCGCGGCTTTTGGCGCAATGTCTGGCCGCCCCGCTTACCGACAGGGAGATGATTTGCGAACGCCATCAGGCGATTGAGTTTTTGCACAATGAAAGCGGCTTATGCGATAATCTGCGCGATGAGCTGAAAGCCGTGCCGGATATAAGTCGGGCGCTGTCGCGGCTTTCATTAGACAGAGGGGGGCCGCGCGATTTATTGGCATTGCGGCGCGGCTTGCAGCAGGCACAAAAATTATCTTTACAATTTATGCGCACCGAAAATCTGCCACCCGCGCTTGCCCGCGCCGCCGAAAAACTGCAATGCGATATTGGCAATTTGATGCGTGATTTAATCGAAGCACTGCAAGATGAAGCCCCGCTTTTGGCGCGCGATGGTGGCTTTATTAAATCCGAATATGATGCGGGGCTTGAACAAGCGCGGCTTTTGCGCGATGAAAGTCGGCGGATTATTGCGGGTCTACAAATTAAATATGCCGAGCAGACAAAAATCAAAGCCTTAAAAGTAAAGCATAATGCTGTTTTGGGCTATCATATTGATGTGCCTGCCGCGCATGGTGATAAATTGCTTAAAGCTCCCTTTGTCGATGAATTTATCCACCGCCAGACGCTTGCCAATAGTGTGCGGTTTTCAACCACTGAATTATCCGAACTTGCGGGCAAAATCAGCCGCGCTGCCGAAACCACACAGGGCATAGAATTGGCGATATTTGAACGGCTTGTTGAGACTGTAATATCCGCAAAAGCGGCAATCACAGACATATCGGACGGGCTTGCGGAAGTGGATTTTTTTGCCGGCCTTAGCCATCTCGCCCGCCATAATAATTGGAGCCGCCCAACCATTCATGATGATTTTCGCTTTGCGATTAAAGCCGGCCGACACGCGATTGTTGAAGAGTCCTTGCGCCAAGACCAAAACCGCGCCTTTATTTCAAATGACTGCACCTTAAATGCAGACACAAATAAAGAGGATGATGAGGCAGCGCGCCTCATATTGCTCACCGGCCCCAATATGGCAGGTAAATCAACCTTTTTACGGCAAAATGCTTTGATTGCGATTTTGGCGCAAATGGGAAGTTATGTACCTGCCGCGCAAGCCGATATTGGGATTATTGATCGGGTCTTCTCGCGGGTTGGCGCGGCCGATGATTTAGCGCGCGGGCGTTCCACATTTATGGTCGAAATGGTCGAAACCGCCACCATTCTCAATCAAGCAAGCCCGCGCTCGCTCGTTATATTGGATGAAATTGGGCGCGGCACGGCCACTTTTGATGGCTTGTCACTGGCATGGGCAACGGTTGAATATTTGCATGATGTGATTGGCTGCCGGACAATTTTTGCAACTCATTATCATGAGATTACCGCCCTTGCCGCGCGCCTAAGCGGGCTTGCAAATTTCACCATGCGGGTGAGCGAACATAAGGGCAAGCTGGTGTTTTTACATGAGATTATTAAGGGCGCGGCGGATCGGTCTTATGGTATTCATGTCGCGCAACTGGCGGGTCTGCCGGAGCGGGTTATCGAGCGCGCCCGGCATATCCTAACCATGCTGGAAGATAGCCGCAATACAAGCGGGCTGGCTCCGCAGCTCGATGATTTGCCTTTATTTGATGCGCAAACGACAGAACCGCAATCGCAAACCGACTCGCTGCGTGAAGCTTTGGCAGAAATTAACCCCGATACGCTTACCCCGCGCGAGGCGCATGATTGGCTCTATCGCCTGCAAACTCTTCTACATAACGAGAGGGAATAAATTATGCCAGAGACTGAAACGTATCAAAGAAACCTGCGCGCCGCCGCCAAGCGCGCTAAGGCAGAAGCGGAGATAAGACGAAAACAAGCCCCTAAAACCAAACCACCGGCTGAAACAAAGGGGCGGGCGGGGCTGGAGCCAACCCGCTATGGCGATTGGGAGAAAAAAGGCCTCACAATAGATTTTTAGGGCTATAGATTTTTAAGACCAATAGACTTTTAAGAAACGCCTTATACGGGCGCAACCGCGCGTGCCAAATCTTCAAAGCCAGGTGTTGAACCCCAATCTTCAGGCTCGGTAAAGGGCGCAAAAATGGTTTCATCCTTAACTTGATGATAATGTTGCAACGCCCAATACACGCTGGGGAAGGCAAGCGCGCCCCATGGAATATCTGCCCACGCAAATAGTGCCACTTCCGCGCTTTCCACCCCGCAAGCAATATCATCATTTTGCAACACGCCGCGATAATAAATATGCACTTGTGCAATGCGTGGCACATTATATATGCCAAGCAAAGCGCCTATCTCTATTTCGGCATGCGCTTCTTCGAGCGCCTCGCGCGCCGCCCCTTGCTGGGTGGTTTCATTTTCTTCCATAAAGCCAGCAGGCAGAGTCCAAAACCCTTGACGGGGCTGAATGGCGCGCTTGCACATAAGAATTTTATCCGCAAAAGAGGCAATCACGCCGGTAATGATTTTGGGGTTTTTATAATGAATAAGGCCGCAATGATCACAAATATCACGCGTGACTGTTTCATCATGTGGGGGACGTTGTGAAAATGAAAGCGGGTGCTGATAGTCGCGCGATTTATCTCTAAAACTCATTTTTATCTCCCATCCAAAAGCGGCGCTATGTCTTGCGCGATAAGCTCTGCTGTAAGCGCGCCTGCATGTTTATAAATAAGCTGCCCATTCGCGACAATGAAACTTTCCGGCATCCCATAAACGCCAAGCTCTATTGCCGCCGCGCCGGTTTCATCCCGCATAATACCGGTATAAGGATTGCCAAGGACGCGTAAAAATCGCTGCGCGCTGGCCACATTATCCTTGTAATTCAAGCCATATATTTTTACCCCCCGCGATTGCAAATCCATAAGAAGCGGGTGTTCATCCCGGCACGGCGCGCACCAGCTTGCCCACACATTCAAAATTACCAATTCTTCTTGCCGGAGCGCCGTGACAGAAAACCCCTCATAGCCTGAAAGCGGCGCGCTTGCAAAATCCGGCACGGGCTTGTTGATAAGAACGCTTGGCAACTGTCCGGGTGGGCGCGAAAACAAGCCGACCGCAAAGCCAATCGCCAAGAGGAGAAACACTAGCAAAGGCAGATAGGGTTTAAGCCGTATCATTATCGCTCATCTCATCTTTTAACATTTTTTCTATTCGGCGCTGCCGCCACCATGTTTGAACACATAATCCGCCTATCGCGATGAACGCGATAAAATAACTTGCATAAATATATGTGATATATGTTTGCATTTTGCCTGACCCCTATCTTTGCCTGAACTCTATTTTCATAAGCCTTCGATTAATTTTACCCGTAATTTTTGCGCCAAAATCTCGACCCGCATCCGCCAGAAGAGCAGCGCCAAAAGCAGCAACAAAAACCCGCCCCCCATCCATAAAAGCGGCTCTAAGAGAGTGGGATGGATGGCCGGTTTAGCGAAGCGCGAAACGCTGGCAGGCTGATGCAAACTATTCCACCAATCAACCGAGAATTTTATAATCGGCAGATTAACCGCGCCGATAAGCGCAAAAATCGCCGCCAAGCGGGAGGCGATTATCGGCTCTTCAATCATGCGCCACAGCGCGATATAGGCAAGATAGATGAAAAACATCACCAGCACCGAAGTAAGACGAGGATCCCATGCCCACCACGCGCCCCACATTGGTTTTGCCCAAAGCGCGCCGGTTAAAATCGTAACCAATGTGAACATCATCCCAATCGGCGCGACCGCGCGGCCTGCGACGGACGCAAGCGGATGCCGATAAATCAACGCAAAAGCACTCGCGCCAGCCAAGACACTATAGGCAAACATTGCCATCCATGCCGATGGCACATGCACATACATAATCCGCACACTATCGCCTTGCTGATAATCAGGCGGCGCGGTAAAGGCAAGATAAAGCCCATAGCCCAACAGCACAATCGCCGCGCCCCATAAAAATGGCAGCAGCGCGCCAGAAACGCGCATAAACCGATGGGGGTTCGCATAAATCCATAATGTCGATGGCGTTGTCATTTATCTTACCCTTATCATCTTAATCCCTGTCGCAATATTGCGCTTATCAAAAAAGGCGCGAGGATGAGCAACGTTAAACTAAAGCTCGCTAATATGGCATAATTTGCAAGCGGCGCGCCTCCATTAAGAAGAGAGATTTTGCTTGCCCCGCTGCCAAAAATCAAGAGGGGAATATAAAAAGGCATAATCAGTAAAGCACTCAATAGGCTCGTCCGTTGATAGGCAACCGAAAAAGCAGCCGCAATCGCGCCAAAACAAATCAAGGCAGGCGCGGCCAGAGATAAGGCGGTCATAAGCACAATAATTGCCGTAAAAGGCAGGTTTAAGAGCAGCCCCCCCAACGGCACAGCCAATAATAAAGGAAATGTAAACGCGGCAAAATAGCCAATGAGCTTTGCCGCAATGATTTGCTCTAGCGCATAGGGTGATAAAAGAAGCTGCTCAAAAGTGCCATCCGCCCAATCTTCCTGAAATAAATATTCAAGCCCAAGTAAAATGGTGAGCAGAAAAATAATCCATAAAAGCCCCGCCGCCAATGTTCTAAGCAGAACAAAATCAGCACCAATCGCAAAGGGAAGCAGGCTCACCCCAAGCAGGAAAAAGCCCAGCATCACCGCCAGCCGCCCGTGCCGCCACGCCAGCCGTATGTCTTGCTGAATGAGAGACCAAAACACCATTTACGCACCCCCGTCCAAAGCAAGCTCATCGGTTGCAAAGGCAAGCGGCATATGGCTGGTGGCGACAATAATGCCAGCGGATTGCAAATGCTGCTGACATATATCTGTAAGCGTTTTTTGTGCCGCCAAATCAATCGCGGTAAATGGTTCATCCAACAACCATAAGGGGCGCGGTGATAATAATAGCCGCGCCCAAGCCAGCCGTCTTTGCTGTCCGGCCGATAAATCCGCAACCAGCGTGTGGCGATAAGGCCATAAATCCAGCATTTCTAAAATATTAGCGGGGTCATTTTCGCCACCCCAGAATGTCTTAAAAAAAGTGAGATTTTCAAGCACGCTTAAGACCGCCTTTACGCCGTTTTGATGGCCAAGATAATGAATGGGCGCACCCCTATCCACCGTTTCAAAATCTATTGTTCCCGCCAAAGGCGGCGCAAAGCCTGCCAATAATCTTAACAGCGAGGTTTTGCCGGCGCCATTGCGCCCCGTCACAAGCAAAGCGTCGCCGGCCACACAAGCAAAATCAACATTTTCAAAAATAACCCTCATGCCGCGCCGACAGGCAAGCGCGCGCGCGGTTAAAGATGATTTTGGGAAGCGGCTTATCGTCATTGCGATTGTTTCTAGCATAAAGATTGATTTTTGCCCATATTCGCTTTATATAAACGCCACAGATGAAAATCAGATAAAGGAATAGAGGCGGAGATGACGCAAAACCCACACCCAAATAGTTTTAAGGCGCAGAAGAAATTAAAAGTCGGCAATCGTGAATATGTCTATTATTCTTTGAAGGCAGCAGAAAAAAATGGTTTGGCAGGCATAAGCCGCCTGCCTTATTCAATGAAAATTCTACTTGAAAATCTGCTCCGGCATGAGGATGGGCGCACGGTGACGGCGGATGATATTCGCGCTGTCAAAAGCTGGATGACGAAACGCAAATCCAACCGCGAAATCGCCTATCGTCCCGCCCGCGTTTTGATGCAGGATTTTACCGGCGTGCCAGCGGTGGTTGACCTTGCGACAATGCGCAATGCGATGGAAGATATGGGCGGCAATGCAAAAAAAATTAATCCCTTAACACCGGTCGATTTGGTTATTGACCATTCGGTGATGGTTGACCATTTTGGCACGCGAAGCGCGCTTAAAAATAATGTGTCGCTTGAATATCAGCGCAATAAGGAGCGGTATGAATTTTTGCGCTGGGGCGCGCAGGCGTTTGAAAATTTTCGGGTTGTGCCACCCGGCACCGGCATTTGCCATCAGGTTAATCTTGAATATCTTGCCCAAACCGTATGGACAAAACGCGAAAAAGTGGGCGGCAAAATGGCGACAATCGCTTATCCAGATACGCTGGTCGGCACTGATAGCCACACCACAATGGTCAATGGGCTGGCGGTTTTGGGCTGGGGCGTTGGCGGCATTGAGGCCGAAGCGGCCATGCTCGGCCAGCCTATTTCCATGCTGCTGCCAGAAGTAATTGGCTTTAAGCTAAGCGGCAAATTGCCCGAAGGCGCAACCGCAACCGATTTGGTTTTAACCGTGGTTGAAATGTTGCGGCAAAAAGGCGTGGTTGGGAAATTTGTTGAGTTTTATGGCGCGGGGCTTGATAATCTATCGCTTGAAGACCAAGCCACGATTGCCAATATGGCACCAGAATATGGCGCGACATGCGGCTTCTTTCCGGTTGATAAGGATACGCTATCTTACTTAAAAGCAACCGGGCGCAAAAAAACAAATATTGATTTGGTTGAAAAATATACCAAAGCGCAAGGCATGTATCGTACCAGCCGCTCCGAAGACCCAATTTTCACCTCAACCCTAAAATTGGATCTTGGCAGCGTGAAACCAAGCCTTGCAGGGCCAAAACGGCCACAAGATAGGGTGCTGCTTGATAATATGCCGAGCGCCTTTAAGGGGGTTTTGAAAGAGCAAAAAATAACCAAAAAACAAGCCGATACCCGCCATAAGGTAAGGGGCGAGAATTTTGATCTTGGGCATGGTGATGTTGTGATTGCGGCAATTACCTCTTGCACCAACACCTCTAACCCAAGCGTTATGTTGGGTGCCGGATTGGTGGCGCGCAATGCCGCAGCCAAAGGCCTTAAAGTAAAACCATGGGTGAAAACCTCGCTGGCACCGGGTTCGCAAGTCGTTAGCGAATATTTGAAAAAAGCGGATTTGCAAAAAGATTTGAACAAGCTTGGCTTTAATATTGTCGGCTTTGGCTGCACCACTTGTATCGGCAATAGCGGTCCACTGCCGGAGGCGATTTCAAAAACCATTCATCAAAATGATTTAATCGCAACTTCGGTTCTGTCTGGCAATCGTAATTTTGAAGGCCGCGTGAGCCCTGATGTGCGGGCGAATTATCTCGCTTCCCCCATGCTGGTTGTTGCTTATGCGATTGCGGGTTCGGTGAATATTAATCTTGCCACCGAGCCCTTGGGGCAAGACAAAAAAGGCAAGCCCGTCTATCTGAAAGATATTTGGCCAAGCAATAAGGAAATTGCCGACACAATCCGTAACTGCGTGACCGCGCAAATGTTCCGCACAAAATATGCCGATGTTTTCAAGGGCGATGCAGACTGGCGGAAAGTCAAGGCCGGCAAAGGCCAGACCTTTAGCTGGGCAAAAAAATCAACCTATATTCAAAAGCCCGGTTTTTTTGATAATGTATCAGAAGACATATCCGCACCGGCAGAAATCACTGATGCGCGTATTCTTGCGCTTTTGGGCGACAGTATCACCACCGATCATATTTCACCGGCGGGCGCGATTAAGCATGACAGCCCGGCCGGGAAATATTTGACAAATAATAAAGTAAAGCCTGCCGACTTTAATTCTTATGGCTCGCGGCGCGGCAATCATGAAGTGATGATGCGCGGCACATTTGCCAATATTCGCATCCGCAATGCAATGGCACCAGGCACAGAAGGCGGCGTGACCACCCATCAGCCAAGCGGCAAGCAAATGTCAATTTATGATGCTGCCATTAAATATGCAAAATCCCAAACCCCGCTTGTTGTTTTCGCGGGCAAAGAATATGGCACGGGTTCATCGCGCGATTGGGCGGCGAAAGGAACCCGCTTGCTCGGCGTAAAAGCGGTTATTGCCGAAAGTTTTGAACGTATCCACCGTTCAAACCTCGTCGGCATGGGCATTGCCCCATTACAATTTACCGGTAAGGATAGCTGGCAGACGCTGAAACTTAATGGCACTGAAACCATAAGCATTCAAGTGCTTGGCGATAAGATTAAGCCGCGCCAAAAAATAAATATGACCATCACCCGCAAAGGCGGACAACAAAAAATAGTGAAGCTATTAAGCCGGATTGACACTCAAGATGAGGTCGATTATTTCCTAAGCGGCGGCATTTTGCAACATGTGTTACGCGGGCTGGCGGCATAGGCGTCGCTCTTAAAGATATTATATCTTTCGCAAATAGACCTCATCAACACTATGGTCTTTCGCCTTGTGGATGATGAGATCAGCGCGCCCGCGCGTGGGCAAAATATTCTCAATAAGATTGGCATAATTTATCCGCGTCCAAATATCGCGCGCTGTATCTATCGCTTCGTCTCTGGTTAAATCTGCATAGCGGCGGAAATAGGCTCCCGGCTCGAGAAACGCCGTATCTTTTAAGGATAAAAATCTCTCAATATACCATTCGCGTATTTCATCCGCTTCCGCATCAATATAAATGGAAAAATCAAAATAATCTGAAACAAAGGCCTGTTCATTATCAGAATCCAAAATCGCTGCCGGCTGTAAAACATTTAACCCCTCAACAATTAAAATATCTGGCTGGCAGATTTGATTATATTGGTCGGACACAATGTCATAAAACACATGCGAATAGACGGGGGCTTTGACATTTTTTTCACCCGATTTTACATCTGCCAAAAATTGCCGCAGCGCATCAACATCGTAGCTTTCAGGGAAGCCCTTGCGCTGCATAAGATCACGCTTTTCAAGCGCGGCATTGGGATATAAAAACCCATCTGTGGTAATCAGCTCCACCCGATTATGCGACGGCCAGCGCTGCAAAAGGCTTTGCAAAATCCGCGAGCTGGTGCTTTTGCCTACCGCGACCGAACCTGCAACCCCAATGATAAAGGGAACTTTTTGTTCGCGCCCCAAAAACCGGTTGGTTGCATCATAAAGCCCTTGCGATGCCAAAACATAAAGATTGAGCAAGCGCGATAAGGGTAAATAAATTTCTTCAACCTCTTTAAGCGATACGGTTTCGCCCAGCCCGCGCAAACGCGCCAGCTCTTCTTCAGAAAGCGTGAGCTGCGTGCCTTTGCGTAAATTACTCCATTCGGCGGCAGTAAAATGGCGATAGGGAGATGGTAAGATAGGCTCCATGAAATCTTATTTATTACGACTGGCTTTTTCAGTAAGACCCGAAACGCCTTCACGGCGCTGCAATTCTGCCCGCACTTGCGCCCAGCTATAATTTCCAGCCGCCAGCAAAACCAGCAAATGATAAATTGTATCTGCCGCCTCATTTACCAGACCGGCACCAATTTTGCCGCCATCTTCTTCCAAGGCGGCAATAATGGTTTCGGTTGCTTCTTCACCAAATTTTCGGGCACATTTGGGAACTCCACCTGCCAATAATTGCGCCGTATAGCTGGAGGTCATATCCCCTGATTTCCGCTCTTCAATTTGTGCAAATAAGTGCTCTAAAAAATCTGTCTTAGACAAAAGCCCTCTCCTCTATGATTTTATTCTATCAAATTATAGTCTGATCGGCAAACCAGCTTCGGCCATTGCCGCTTTTACTTCCGAAATTGTAATGTCGCCAAAATGAAAAACCGACGCCGCCAGGACCGCGCTGGCACCGCCTTTTTTCACCCCCTCAATAAAATGGCTAATCTCGCCAACCCCGCCAGAGGCAATCACCGGAACAGAAACCGCCTGAGATATAACCCGTAAAAGCGGCAGGTCGAACCCCTCGCGAGTGCCATCGCGATCCATTGAGGTTAATAAAATTTCCCCTGCGCCCTGCTTCGCCATATCGCGGGCAAATTGAACCGCATCTATGCCGGTTGCCTCGCGCCCGCCATGGGTGAAAATCTCCCAGCGTTGTTCATCAACCTGTTTCGCATCAATCGCAACCACAATAGATTGGCTACCAAATTTTTGCGCCGCCTCACCAACAATATCCGGCTCACGCACCGCCGCCGTGTTAAAGGAAACCTTATCGGCGCCTGCCAGCAAAAGATTGCGGACATCTTCTGACTTTCGAACCCCACCACCTACAGTGAGCGGCATAAAACATTGTTCCGCCGTTTGCCTGACAACATCAATCATCGTATCGCGCTTTTCATGGCTTGCGGAAATATCGAGAAAACAAAGCTCATCTGCGCCAACCGCATCATAGGCTTTGGCGGCTTCTACCGGATCGCCCGCATCGACAGGGTCAATAAAATTAACCCCTTTGACGACACGGCCATCATGCACATCAAGACAGGGGATAATCCTTATTTTTAGCATGGCGCATCCTTTATCGAAAAAATCTCCGCCGCGATTAAACGCCCATTATAAAGCGCGCGGCCTGAAATCGCGCCAACCACACCATCAGCCTCATAAGGCAAAAGTGCTTTCACATCATCAATAGATGACAGACCGCCCGATGCAATGATGGGAATTGAGACGGCTTGCGCAAGCGCGGCGGTCGCAGCAATATTTATGCCGCCCAACATGCCATCTCGTTCTATATCCGTATAGATGATCGCCGCCACCCCTGCATCTTCAAATTCAGCCGCCAGCGCAAGCGCTGTCATGCTGCTCGCTTCCGCCCATCCTTCGACCGCAACTCTGCCATCACGCGCATCAATGCCAATAATGATTTTATCGGGGAAATTTTTACATGCCTCGCGCACCAATGCAGGGTCACGCACTGCAATCGTGCCAAGAATAACCCGGTCAATCCCTTTGCTAAGCCAGCCCTCTATCTGTTTAAGGTTGCGAATACCGCCGCCTAATTGCTTGAGCATATCGGGACATGCCTCAATAATCTCTTCCACCGCCGCGCCATTTACCGAACCACCCGCAAAAGCGCCATCTAAATCGACAAGATGCAAATGGTCAAAGCCTTGCTTGGCAAACATACGCGCTTGTTGGGCAGGGGAGGCATTGAAAACAGTGGCACGCGTCATATCGCCTTGCTCAAGGCGGACGCATTTCCCTTGTTTCAAATCAATCGCCGGAAAGATAATCATGGCCGCCACCTGACAAAATTCTCGAGCAAGCGCAAGCCCGCGGCTTGGCTTTTTTCGGGGTGAAATTGAGTACCGAATAAATTATCTCGCCCCATCGCCGCCGTAAGCGCGCCACCATAATCAACCGATGCCAACAGATGCGCCGACTCAGCAAGTTGGGCATGATAGCTATGGACAAAATAAACATTCTCGCCCTCAAGTCCCTCTAAAACAGGGTGCGGTTTTTCGAGGATTAAATTATTCCACCCCATATGCGGGATTTTATAATCGGATGAAATTTCAAGAGGGTGAATTTCGGCGGCAAGCCAATCAAACCCCGCCGCTTTGCCATGTTCATAGCCATAGCTTGCCATAAGCTGCATACCGACACATATGCCTAAAAAGGGTTTAGCGTTTTCAATAACCTCACGCTCCAACCCCGCACGCATATCTGGCAATGCGGAAAGCCCACGCAAACAATCCTGAAATGCGCCAACGCCGGGTAAAACAATATGCGTCGCCGCCGCCAACGCATCTGCTTGGGTGACGAGAGAAACTTCATGCGCGCCTGCTATTTGCACAAAGGCTTTATAGGCAGAGCGTAGATTGCCAGAACCATAATCAATAATCGCGACTTTGCTCAACGCCCCAAGACACCTTTTGTCGACGGAACCGCATCGCTCTTGCGCGGGTCAATTTCGATCGCTTGCCGCAAGCTCCGCGCCAGCGCCTTAAAACAACTTTCAACAATATGGTGATTATTCTCACCATATAGGTTTTCAACATGCAGGGTTATGCCCGCCGCTTGCGCAAAGGCTTGAAACCATTCTTTGAATAATTCCGTATCCATATCCCCGATCTTGGCGCGCGAAAACTGCACTCGCCAAATCAAATAGGGGCGTTGCGATACATCTAACGCGACGCGGCTACATGTTTCATCCATCGGGATTGTCGCACTGCCATAGCGGGTAAGCCCCTTAAAGTCACCCAAAGCTTGGCGCACCGCCTCGCCAATCACAATGCCTGAATCTTCCGTTGTGTGATGGGCATCAATATGCAAATCGCCCTTTGCCCGCACGGTTAGGTCAATAAGCGAATGGCGCGATAGCTGTTCCAACATATGATCGAGAAAGCCTATGCCGGTTTCAATGTCATAAATGCCTTCGCCATCAAGGTTAAGGCTTACCTCAATTTGGGTTTCTTTTGTGTTGCGCGAAACTTGTGCTGTCCGTTCCATATGTCACCTCATCTGTCATCTTTTAACAAAGACTACAGAAATATGCCAGCCCCCTATATCTCTTATCTTATCCGCCTGCCGATGAACGGCGGAGGCGAAGATAAAATGCCCCATCGCCGCCATGTATGGGTTGTGCTGGCTGATAATGTAACACCATCGCCGCCAGCGGCGCTTGCCGAATCCAAATCGGTAATCGCTGCCGTAACACACCCTTGCCCTCACACCCTTTGCCGGTTATCACCAATACCAGCCGCGCCCCTTGCGCTTGCGCGTTAAAAATAAAGTGCTGTATTTTTTGATGCGCTTGCGCTTCAGTGAGGCCGTGCAAATCAATGCGGGCATCAATTTTATCATTGCCGCGCCGAATCCGGCGCAGGCTTTTGCGGTCAAATTCCGAGTGAATAATATTTGGGCGCGCGCCCATAGTGCCAACTTTACCAGATGAGGGATTAGCAGACTCTGGCTTGCTTAACCCTTCACCCGTGCCCGCCTTTGCAAATCTTGTATGAGATTTGCGCGGAGCAGATTGCGCCTGCCCACGCCGCGATAATGTTTGCCGCTTTTCAGGCGGTAGCGGGCGAATCTTCTGGCTAAATTTTTGCCACACATCCGCATCATCAAGCCCATTATTAGACCTATTGTCAGATTTAGGCATTCACCGATTCCGTCGCCACAAGTTGCCAGCTATTATCCGCCCCATGAAGGGCGCGCTCAAAGCACCATATATCTTCAATGAGGCGAGGGGCTTGGCTTTCGCCATCACATAAATTACCATCCTGATCACAAATATAGCTGCTTATCTCAGTGCGGAAACGCACCGCAATAGCCACCTGCTCAGCCGTAACCGTGACATCATCAATCAGCGCTTTTTTGATTGCTTCAATGGTGGTGGTAAGCGATTGCCCCGCCTGTTGGCGCGTGTTGATTGCCTCAGAAAAAGCCTCAAACATAGGTGGGGAGAGAAGCTGTTGCAAAAGCTCTTTATCGGCGTGCGCAAAACCTTGCAAAATCATCTCATAGGCGCGGGCAGCCCCCTTCAAAAACGCGCCCTCTTCAAAATCTGGTTCAGCATTTTTCAAAATCGCAAGCCCACGCCCCTCTTGCGGGAGGTCTGCTTTTATTTCTGTTGCCTCTTCTGGCTCTCCGACCAGACGAAGCGCAGGCTTTTTATCATCTTTTGCGTCCTTAAAATCATACTTTTCTCGTGTCGGATCATCTTCCTCACCATTATAAGTGCCTAAAATGGAAAAGAGTTTGATGCCAATGATAATTGCAGCAATAAGCAATATAATATTTAATGCAGTAATTTTCAGTCTCCTTTATAATATCTATATTATCACCTTTAAATCGTGAAAAACAATACTATATAAAACATATGTCGCGTTTTATTTTGCTTTTATTCATTATCGTGCCGCTTATCGAGATTTATGGATTTATCACAATTGGCGGATTTATTGGCGCGGGGTGGACGATTTTACTTATTCTCACCACCGCCGCGCTTGGCATTACAATTATTCGCCAGCAAGGGTTAACTAGCTTACGCACAGCCCAACAGAAAATGGATAGAGGCGAGATTCCGCTTTCAGAAATGATTCATGCGGTGTTTTTGCTTATCGCAGCAGCGCTGCTCCTTACGCCCGGATTTTTTACCGATAGCATTGGTTTTTGTCTGCTTGTGCCCCCGTTTCGGGCGGGGCTGATGATGATATTTTTTGCGAAATTTGTAGATTATTATTCTAAGCGCGGTAAAACACATTATAAAGCCGATGATGGCATTATCGATGTGACATATCGGATCGATGATTAAATATAGACAGAAATAAAAAAGGAATAAAATGGCAGACGAAACCACGCAAACACCAAACCCCCAAAATGGTGAACAAAATCAGCCCCAAGATAAACCAATGGGGCTAAATATTGGCCAGCAATATATTAAGGATCTGTCTTTCGAACGCTGTGCACAAGATACCCAGCTTGGCGATGATGCCCCGAGTGTCAATATTGAAGTCGGCGTGCAAAGCAAAATTCTGAAAGACAATATTTATGAAACAAGCTTGCGGTTAAAGGCCGAAACAAAAGTAAATGACCAAACCGCCTTTATTATTGAACTGGTTTATGCGGCAGCCGTCACATTAATGAATATTCCGGACGAACAGCGCGATGCGGTTTTATCGATTGAAATTCCGCGCCAGATTTTTCCTTTTGCCCGTCGTATTCTTGCCGAAACGGTGCGCGATGGCGCTTTTCCACCGCTTTTAATCGACCCGATTGATTTTGCTGATCTTTATCGCCGCAATCTTGAGGCGGTAGCGGAAAGCAAGGCGCGCCCGCAAGCAGACGCTTAAGTCTCGCCTTGTAACCATAGGCTTTTTACAGGCAGGTTTTCAATAAACTGCCGATGCGCCTCTGCCTCTTGCGCCGTTGCCGGCAAAATAATCGTTTCGATAGATTGCTGCCGGATGGGAGTGTCTTGTGCAAAATCAGGCTCCGCTGACACAGCAGAATCAGACCCAATGGGGGCTACCTCATCTGATAAAATCAGCATTTGCTGCCGGCCGCCGGTAAGCTCCAGATAAACCTCTGCCAGCAATTCTGCATCCAATAAAGCGCCGTGTAGCGTGCGGTTCGAATTATCAATATCAAACCGGCGGCATAACGCATCTAAAGAAGCGGGCGCACCAGGGAATTTTTTGCGGGCAATATCCAGCGTATCAATGATTGTATTTTCTTCAATTAAAGGCTTGCTTATCTGCCCCAGCTCAAAATTGAGAAAGCCCATATCAAATTTTGCATTGTGAATAATAAGCGGGTCAGTGCCGATAAAGTCCAAAAACGCATCCGCAATTTCAAAAAAGCGCGGCTTGTCTTTCAGCGCCTCCCGCGTAAGGCCGGTTATCTCGGTTGCTTTGGCAGAAATGTCACGCTCCGGATTAATATATTGGTGAAAATTCTTCCCGGTTGGAATAGAATTTATCAGCTCGATACAGCCAATTTCAGTGATGCGATCACCATCCTCCGTCGATAAGCCCGTGGTTTCCGTATCCAGCACAATTTCACGCAGTTTCATCTTTGCCTCTCTTGTCTTGCCCTGTTTTATCCCATGTTTTTAGTTTTTCTATGATTTGCCGCACTTGTCTATGTGCATCTTCAACCGAGACAGAACTATCAACAATAAAATCGGCGCGCTTGCGCTTTTCAGCATCAGGAAGCTGTTTTTTGAGAATGTCTTGAAATTTTTCATCACTCATGCCGTCACGCGCCAAAACGCGGGCGCGCTGAACCTCATAAGGCGCGCTCACCACCACCGCCGCATCAACCCTTTCATCGCCACCAAATTCATATAAAAGCGGAATATCCAAAACCACCATTGGGTGATTGGCAGTGCGGCAATGTGATAAAAATTCCTGCTGCACTTGGGCAACCAGCGGGTGAACGATTGCCTCAAGCGCTCGCAGTTTTTCTTTATCTTTCAAGACCAGTCGCGCCAGCACCTCGCGGTCAACCGCATTGTCAATAATCGCTCGCGGAAATAACATTCTTATAGGCTCAACCGCGCTGCCGTTTTTTTGATATATTGTGTGCACTGCCGCATCCGCATCATAAACCGGCAGGCCTTCTTGTTCGAAAAGTTTTGCGGTTTGTGATTTACCCATGCCGATTGAACCGGTGAGACCAATAATTAACATACTACGCCTCCAAATCCTTAATGACACGCTGGCGCAATTCGTCCGTCACCACCGGGCGCACGCCATGCCATATCTCAAAAGCCGGAACCGCCTGATGAAGCAACATGCCCAAACCATCAATGGCAATATGTCCCGCCGCTTGCGCCCTTTGCAATAAAGGTGTGTGCAGAGGGGTGTAAACAATATCCATCACCACAGATTGAGCCGCAAAGCCAGCAAGCGATAAATCAAGCGGGGGAGATTTTTGCATCCCCAAACTTGTTGCATTTATAAGCAAGCGGCACTCTTTTAGATAATCGGCACGCTGCCCC
This sequence comes from Parvibaculaceae bacterium, assembly GCA_965199285.1. Classification (GTDB taxonomy): domain Bacteria; phylum Pseudomonadota; class Alphaproteobacteria; order RS24; family RS24; genus CBDDGJ01. The sequence goes on from OZ240687.1 coordinate 1,448,498, forward strand.
CAATCGCAAATCGTGATCTTGGTTTTTGACAAGCTAAATTCATCCGCCAGAGCAAGGGCGCGGGGTTTGTTGCGATTGGCGAGAAGAATATCCGCGACGCCAATATCCGCCAGCCCCGCAATTATCGCGCGTGCTGCCCCACCCGCCCCCAAAACCATCACCGGAAATGGTTTCCATATAGGTTCGGCCTGTGCCGCCGCTAAAGCTGCCAAAAAACCTGCAGAGTCACTATTATCAGCAAAAATCTGCGCGCCTTGAAAATGTAAAGTATTTGCCGCTTTCATAAATAAAACCCGAGACGACATATCGTCCGCAATCGAAAACGCCGTTTCTTTATGCGGAACCGTGACATTAACCCCGACAAAACCTTGATCCCTCAATTTCAGTATTTCATCGCGAAAATTATCTTCTGGCTGAATTGCTCGCTTCTCATAGCTCCCTGCAACCTTGTGCTTGTGCATCCAATATTCATGAATAAGGGGCGAACGCGAATGAGTGATTGGATATCCAACAATGCCTGTTTTTACACTCATGACGGGATTACCCCAAAATCGCGAAGTACCTGCAAAAGCGGCAAGAGAGGCAGGCCGAGAATGGTAAAATAATCTCCCTTTATTTCATCAAAAAGCTGCCCGCCGCGCGCCTCTAACCGATAAGCACCAACCGAAGATAAAATCGCTTCCCCCTCGGCGGCAAGATAATCGTCCAAAAACCCATCTGAAAACGCCCGCATCATTAATGAAGCATGGTTTTTATACTGCCAGATGATGGTTTCGCCTTTTTGTAAAACCAACCCATTCATAAGAAAATGTGGTTTTCCGCGAAAGTTTTGCAGATTGCGGCGTGCTTCATCCATCGTCTTTGGTTTGTCATAAATCACATTCTCGCAAACGAGAATTTGGTCAGCCGCTAAAATATAATCTTCTGTTGGCTTATCCTTAAGGTGAAAAACAGCCCCTGCTTTTGCTTCAGCCAAGCGCAAGGGCAGGTCTTCGGACGCGCCATCAAAACTGTCTTTAATTTGTTTTTCATCTAGTTGAGAGGCACAAATATCGAAAGACAGACCAGCTTGCTGCAAAATTTGCGCACGGCTTTGACTGGCGGAGGCAAGGATAAGATTATGTTTGGCCATGATCGCTATTCTCCTGTCGGCGCTGATATATGTTTAATATTTCAGCCGCAACCTCCTCAACTGAGCGCCGCGACACATCGATTATTGGCCAGTTTTTCTGCATCATAAAGCGGCGTGCTTCCAATAGTTCCTGCTTAATCATATCGGGATCAATATATTCTGTTTCATTTTCTTCATTCAGTAAAAGCAGCCGGTTGCGTCTGATCTGAATAAGCCGATCGGCATTTGTTGTAAGACCAATAATGAGCGGCTTGGTAAGAGAAAATAATTCCTTAGGCAGCTCTATACCCATGACCAGTGGCACATTTGCCGCCTTTAGGCCGCGATTGGCAAGATAAATACAGGTCGGCGTTTTGGAGGTGCGGCTTATGCCCGTAATGATAATATCCGCCTCGTTCAAATCGCCTTGGCTTTGCCCATCATCATGCATCATTGTGTAATTAAGGGCTGAAATGCGCTGAAAATAATCCCGATCCATAATATGTTGCCCGCCCGCTTTACCGCTTACCGGAATTTTCAGATAGTCAACCATTTCCGAAATAAAGGGGTCGAGAACCGAAAGACAGGGAACCGAAAGCCGCGCACAGACACGCTCTAACTTTTCGCGCAAGCGGTCATCAACAATGGAAAAGAAAACCGGCCCCGGGTGCTCTTCAATATTATCGATTATTTTTTGCATTTGCTTCTCATTGCGAACAAGACCATAGCTGTGCTCGTTCGGGGTGGCGGCCTCAAACTGCGCACACACCGCTTTGGCAAGTACGCTTATTGTTTCTCCCGTGCCGTCTGAAATAAGATGTAAGTCAAATGAAACCATCTAAACCCTCCCGAATTATGTGAATTATGTGGATAGCTGCGCGCTCTGGCGATTTCCCAAAAATAGTTCACATATCTCTGTTTTTTTCATATCGCTTATTTGCAATTTAATAAATCCTTTTTTATTGATTTGAAAACTGGGAATATCTTTTCTTCTTAAAAATATTATTTTCTGCCCATAATTCACATTCTTCATTGTCTTTCATTTCAATAGGTTAGAATAAGATTTTGAATTATATTTTTTATCCACGTTATCATCAGCAGAGTTGTTCACGCGTTTATTTGGGGATGAGTTTTCCTATACCCAAGAATCCACAGAATTTCCATTGCACAACAACAACTACTTATTTATTTATATATAAATAGGAAATGGATTTTATGAGAAAACCTTTACTTTCGATATTCGCTGAACAATATGATCCCAAACAAATGCAAAAACCTATTTGGCTAATGCGACAAGCGGGGCGCTATCTTCCCGAATATATGAAAACACGAGCACAAGCAGGTGATTTTTTGAACCTTTGTTATAACTCCGTGTTGGCGGAAGAGGTAACGCTTCAACCGGTTCGGCGCTATGGTTTTGATGGTGCTATTTTATTCGCAGATATTCTCCTCATACCGCAAGCCTTAGGGCAAAATCTATGGTTTGAAATAGGGGAAGGGCCACGGCTTGATCCGGTTCATGGTGCGCAAACTCTATCTTATGAAAAATTTGACGCAACCCTTGCGCCGATTTTTGAAACCCTTGCAAGATTAAAAAATTCCTTGCCTGAGCAAACCACATTGATCGGGTTTGCTGGTGCGCCATGGACGGTGGCGACTTATATGATTGCTGGATGCGGAACCCCCGATCAGGAACCTGCCCGTGCTTTTGCACGGGATCATCCGCAATCTTTTCAAGAGATTATCGATCTTCTCATTATCGCCACCACTGATTATCTGGAACAGCAAGTTTTGGCAGGGGCTGAGGTTTTGCAAATATTTGAAAGCTGGGCATCAGCGCTGGCGGGGGCTGAATTTGAGCGCTGGTGTCTTTCGCCGGTAAAACAAATCATCCAAAATTTACGCGCCCGCAATATCAGGGTTCCGATTATAACATTTCCGCGAAATTGCACCTATTCGCTGCTTGATTATTGCCAAGAAACCAAGACCAATGGTGTGAGCCTCGGCAGTGAGGTGGATTTAGCTATGATCTTTGAGACACTGCCCGCGCATATTGTGGTGCAGGGAAATTTAAGCCCGTCTGCTCTTGAAGCAGGCGGTGAAGTGTTGGTAAAAGCCGTGCAAGATATATTGTTGCTTACAAAAGACCGACGGCATATTTTTAATCTGGCGCATGGGATTAGCCAATACACGCCGCCTGAACATGTTGCACAGCTCGTGCGGCTGGTGAGAGAGGATTATAATGGCTGAATTTCTTATTTCCTTCCATCAGTGGATACTTTCCTTCCACGAGTGGATTTTGGCATTCCATATTATTTCTGTCATGTTCTGGATGGCAGGCATGTATTATTTGCCCCGCTTATTTGTCTATCATGCTGAAGCGATTGAAATCGGCACGGCGCATGAGGTTTTTGAGGTGATGGAGCTTAAACTTTTGCGGATCATAATGAACCCTGCGCTTATCGCTAGTTGGGTTTTCGGCTTAAGCCTGCTTTTTTCACCTGGTTTTCTTGAAAGTGCAGATTTTTGGCTTGTTATAAAATTGTCACTGGTCATTATCCTCACCGCCTATCATGGGTTTTTAGCGCGGCTGCGGCGGCAATTTTTACAAGAAAATACCCTCTATTCGAGCCGATTTTTTCGGATGATAAATGAAATACCCCCTCTTTTCACAATCATTATTGTGATTATGGTGGTTGTACGCCCGTTCTGATTATGATAAGAGGGGGCGTATTTTGATAGAATACAATCCTTTCTTTTGAATTATTCATATAATTTATATCCACATTTATATCTAATGGAGCTCACTCATGGAACATGTGAGATTACACGACCTTAAAGAAAAATCGCCAGCTGATTTATTGGCATTGGCGGAACAATATGAAATCGAAAATGCATCATCCATGCTCAAGCAAGATATGATGTTTGAAATCCTCAAACAAATGGCCGAAGCGGGTACGGATATTATTGGTGAAGGGGTGGTTGAAGTTTTGTCGGATGGTTTTGGATTTTTACGCTCCCCGGATGCGAATTATCTACCTGGACCCGATGACATATATGTAAGCCCGTCGCAAATTCGCCGGTTCGGACTGCGCACGGGCGATACGATTGAGGGCGATATTCGCTCTCCGCGTGAGGGTGAACGCTATTTCGCGATTATAAAGATTAATAAGATTAATTTTGAAACGCCAGAAAAAGCGCGGCAAAAAGTTCATTTTGATAATCTAACCCCGCTTTATCCTGATGAGCGTTTGGGCATGGAGACGGGGGATCCCACCAAAAAAGATTTATCGACGCGGGTGATTGATATTGTTTCACCTTTAGGAAAAGGGCAAAGGGCGCTGATTGTCGCGCCGCCGCGCACCGGTAAAACAGTGATTTTACAAAATATCGCGCAATCGATTTCTAAAAACCATCCCGAATGTTATTTAATCGTGTTGCTGATTGATGAGCGGCCGGAAGAGGTGACAGATATGCAGCGCTCAGTTGAGGGGGAAGTGGTATCCTCCACCTTTGATGAGCCAGCATCGCGACATGTGCAAGTTGCTGAAATGGTTATTGAAAAAGCCAAGCGCTTGGTTGAGCATGGTCGCGATGTGGTTATTCTTCTCGACAGCATCACCCGCTTGGGGCGCGCCTATAATACGGTGGTACCATCTTCTGGCAAGGTTCTGACCGGCGGGGTGGATGCAAATGCGTTACAGCGCCCAAAGCGCTTTTTCGGGGCGGCACGCAATATTGAAGAGGGCGGCTCTTTAACCATTATCTCAACCGCTCTTATTGAAACCGGCAGCCGCATGGATGAAGTTATTTTTGAAGAGTTTAAGGGAACCGGTAATTCTGAAATTGTGCTTGACCGTAAAGTTGCCGATAAGCGGGTTTTCCCTGCCATTGATATTCTAAAATCCGGAACCCGGAAAGAAGATCTGCTGATTGACCCTGCCAGCCTGTCAAAAATTTATGTCTTGCGGCGCATTTTAAGCCCAATGGGAACGGTGGATGCGATAGAGTTTTTAATCGATAAGCTTAAAGGCACAAAAGAAAATGCCGAGTTTTTTGACTCTATGAACACCTAGCGCGTGTCACTTATATATTGGCTCATCGGATACGCGCTAGGTTCTTTTCGTTCACGCCAATGCCTTGCAGGCATGGCTCCCCATTATTTTAAAAAAGAAGGGGCGGGATTTATTAAGTTCACGCGAGCAGCTTACGCTGCCGCTTCACATGAGCGCCCAAACGATTGGGCGGGGCGCTGCCGCATCAACCGAGCGAAGCGAAGTGAAGTGAGATAAGTTGATGCGCAAAAAAGAGAGTCATGCGCCTATTCCCATATAACCATCCAGTAAAACGCAAGTGTCGGGCTTGCTGCCTAAAAAATAACTGCAAGCCTTCCTTTTTCTTCGACAAATCGAATTATGCTCTAACAAACATGAATACCTAATCAATAGGTAAATTATTTAGCTAAAACACTTTCAAGCAAATTAAGCGTCCGGTCATTTGCGGTTGCGGCAGAGGCAGCGGCATAATGCTCGCCCCCTTCGCGGGCAAATGCGTGGTCATCATCCGCATAAACATGCAATGTAATTTGCGGGTGCTTACCCAAAGCGGTTTCAATCGCCGCCTGTGCCTCTGGCGGTACAAATGCATCCTTGCCAGCAATATGGAGCATAAGCGGGTTTGAAATATTTTCCGCCTCCGCCAACATATCCTGAATCCCAACCCCATAATAACCGACAGCCGCATCAATATCAGTGCCGCAAGCCGCCATATATGCCATTTTGCCGCCCAAACAGTAACCGATTAAACCTGCCTTGCCATTGCAGGCAGGGTGACTGCGTAAAGTATTAATTGTTGATTGTATATCCGTCACACCTTTTTGAGGATCAAAATCATTCATAAGTGAAAAGGCTTTTTGCCATTCTTCTTCGGTTTTATCGGTAAGCGATACATCCGGCTCAAGGCGCCAGAACAAATCTGGTGCGAGCGCGACAAAGCCCTGCCCCGCCAGCCAATCAGCAATGGATTTGATATTCTCATTGACCCCAAAAATTTCTTGGATCACCACAACGCCCGGTGCGGGTTCATCTGTATTAAGAGTTTCGGGCATGGCGAGATAGGCGGAGAAATCACCATCTTCACCTGTAATTTTGATCTTGTCGCCCATATTTTTCCTCTCTTTCGCTAACCTTGCGCTTTTATAAATCACCTAAACTATAAAATGATCAAGCCTGTCTTGCAAGTCTGCAATCTTTGTGATGGGCGGCGAGCAGCTTTGGTTTTGACATATATAGGCGGTGGCGCGCCCGTCTTTTGCAGATTTCGCAAAAGCCGGGTGCGCGGGCGGCAAGCCTGTTGTGTCGGCAAAATATTGGCTCACCAGATTTGCGGATGGGTACTGCGCGCACAAGCGAATAAACTCTTTTACGGTCTTATCCTCTTTATCGCCGGTAATGATAAGCGAAATATGATTTTCTAAAAAATCATGCCCGTTTAAGAAAGCCGTCATTGACATATAGTTTTGCGGCAACTGCCCGGCAAAAACCTTTCGGATTTGCTCTGCCCGTTCTCGATATAAAGGATTACCGGTCAGAATAAAGGCGCGTGTAAAGACCGATAAAAGCGCCCCATTTAAGCTGGGTGTCGCATTATCCTGAATGGGCGCAAGCTGGACAATAAGCTGCTCTTCTGGTGGTGAAGATACATAGCTGCCTTCATTATTTTGGTAGGCCACAAGTTTTTCGAGCCAGATTTCAGCCCGCGATAAATAATCGGCTTTGCCGGTGACGCTATATAAAATCAATGCCGCTTCGGCCATGAAAACATAATCTTCTGCCAGCGCGATGGGCATGTGCTGGTTGGCGCGGCAGCTGTGATAAAGCCCGCCATCTGCATTTTGGCTGGCAGTTATAATTTCTGCAAAGGCTTGTTCGGCAAGCTTTACCCAATCGGCGCGGTCAAAACAAAACCCTGCTTCGGCAAGCGCGGCAATGATAAGACCATTCCAATCGGCAAGGATTTTATCATCCTGCGCGGGATGAATACGGGCTTGGCGAAGCGCGTGCAAAATGGCTCTTTCTTCTAAAAACGCTTCATCAAGATTTTCATCCCAATTTTCATTCCGGAGGCGGTTTAGAATGTTTTTGCCTTCAAAATTACCATCTTCAGTAACATTATAAGCAGCACAAAATTTTGCGGCTCTTTCGCCCACGCCCCCCTTTTCAGTGAGCGCCGCCTCAATCTCGGCTTTTGTCCAAAGATAAAATATCCCTTCTTCATTTTCGCTATCGGCATCAAGACTGGCGGCGAACGCACCATCAGATAGCTGCATATCATTTTTAAGCCAGTTGATGGTTTCGCCTATGGCGCGGGCAAAAAGAGGCTCGCGCGTATCTTTCCAGACCAAACAAAGCAAGCGTATGAGCAGCGCATTATCATAAAGCATTTTTTCAAAATGCGGGATGAGCCAATCCGCATCCACCGCATAGCGGGCAAAGCCACCGCCAATATGGTCATAAATCCCGCCCCGACAGATTTGCCGTAAGGTTGAGGTGACGGCATTTTTGGCAGTTAAATCTTGCTGGCTCAAATAATGCCGCCATAAAAATTCATAAAAAAATGGCTGCGGAAATTTGGGGGCGTGATGAAACCCACCCTTTTCCATATCAATATGCGGCAGAATGCTTTTTGCGGCGCGCGCTGGCAGGGCGGAGTCAATATCTTGCTGGGGCACTGTCTTGGCGCTTTCCCGTAAAGCATTTTGCAATGTCTCACTGTTCTGCGATATTTTTGCGCGGTCATTTTGATAGGCTGTGTTTATCGCTTTCATAATCTCCATAAAACCCGTTTGTCCATTACGGCTATGGGGGGGGAAATAAGTACCCCCCCAAAAGGGCTTGCCGTGCGGGTCGAGAAACATGGTCAGCGGCCAGCCGGTTTGGGTTCCCATCAGCGCCAACGTTTTCATATAAATATCATCAATATCGGGGCGCTCTTCGCGATCAAGTTTGATGCAGATAAAATGCGCATTCATAAATTGGGCAATCTCAGGGTTTTCAAAACTTTCATGCGCCATCACATGACACCAGTGGCAGGCGGCATAACCAACCGAAAGCAATATCGGCATATCCAAAGCGCGGGCGGTGGCGAAAGTCTCATCATTCCAGATTTGCCAGAAGACCGGATTATCTTTATGTTGTAATAAATAGGGGCTGGTTGTCTCGCTTAAGCGGTTTTTATTTGGCTTTTTTGTCATAAGCCCATAGATTGCGGAGCTGAGGCAAAAAAGCAAGCCCCTTATTTGGGGTGCGGGCAAAATATGAAAGATGATAAATGACAATTTTTGCACATTCTACTTCACAGGCGCGCGCGGCGATTGCGATTATTCGTATTTCTGGCGCGCATGCTGCGACGGCTTTAGAGGCTCTTACCACCAAATCACTACCGCCGCCGCGGCAAGCAGCCGTCCGCAAGCTGTATGATGCTGAGCGGTTATTGGATGAGGTGCTGGTTTTATATTTTCCCGCCCCGCATAGCTTTACTGGCGAAGATATGGTTGAGCTGCATTTGCATGGCGGTGTTGCGATTGTGGAAAGTGTGATGCGCGCCCTATCAAAACAGCCGCATTTGCGGCCAGCAGAGGCAGGGGAGTTTACCCGTCAAGCGGTTATCAATGGGCGGCTTGATATATTACAGGCGGAATCGATAGCGGATATGATTGAGGCAGAAACAGCGGCACAACAAAGCCAAGCGCTGCGGCAAATGCGGGGTGAATTAGGGAAAGTTTATGATAATTGGCGCGCCACCCTACATAATGCGCTTGCGCATATTGAGGCGGATATAGAATTTGCCGAAGAAGATTTGCCGGGCGGGGTTGGAGTTGCCGCTCTTGAGGGGTTAGACGCACTATCAGAGGAAATATCTTTGCATTTGCAAGACCGCCGCGGCGAGCAGCTACGCAATGGTATAGAGATTGCCCTAATTGGCCCGCCAAACTCTGGAAAATCTACAATTATCAATATGTTATCAGGAAAGGCGGCGGCGATTGTCTCAGCGCGGGCGGGCACAACCCGCGATGTGGTTGAGGTGCATATGGCACTTGGTGAGGTTCCGGTGATCCTTGCTGATACGGCAGGCTTGCGTGAGGCGGGGGATGATATTGAGCGCGAGGGGGTTCGGCGTGCAAAAGCGCGCGCTGAACTGGCTGATTTACGGATTTTTGTCTCTTCACCCGATGCGCTGCTTACAGATATGCCGCATTTTCAGCCACATGATATTGTTATTTTTAATAAATCTGATATTGCGGCGCCAGAAAAAAAGGCAGATTTTATCATTTCCGCGAAAACCGGTGATGGGGTGGCGGCTTTTCTTTCGGAGTTAGAAAAACGAGTTGCAAATCAATTTGGGCTAAGCGAAGCGCCGGCAATGACAAGATTGCGCCATCGGCAAGCATTAGAAGAGGCGCATGATGCTTTGCAGCGTGGGCTTAAAGCACAAGACAAAGGGCTTGACCTTGTGGCGGAGGATTTGCGTCTGGCGGCGCGGGCGCTGGGGCGAATTACCGGAGCGGTGGATGTTGAGGGACTTTTGGATATTGTCTTTTCAGATTTTTGTATTGGTAAATAATGTTTCACGTGAAACATTATTTTGATTGCGCTTATAGGGCAGCTATTGTACAACCCCGCCGTGCTTCTTGATGAGGCGAGATATATATGATGGACAGACAAGATAAATATGATGTGATTATCATTGGCGGTGGCCATGCAGGTTGCGAGGCCGCCGCCGCCGCCGCGCGGTTGGGAGCAAAAACGGCGCTTGTTACCCATAAAATCGAAACCATTGGGGAAATGTCATGCAATCCAGCGATTGGTGGGATTGGCAAAGGGCATTTGGTGCGAGAGATTGATGCTTTGGATGGGGTGATGGGGCGCATTGCCGACCAGAGCGGCATTCAGTTTCGCGTGCTTAATCGGCGCAAAGGGCCGGCGGTGCGCGGGCCAAGAGCACAGATTGACCGCCAGCTTTATCGTAAAGCGATGCAAGACGAAATTTTGCAGACCGAGAATTTGAATGTTATTGCGGCGGCGGCAGAGGATTTGCTGGTTGAGAAAGGTGAAATCACCGGCATTGTGATTGAAGATGGCCGCGCGCTTCGTGCTAAAGCAGTGGTTCTGACGACAGGCACATTTCTGGATGGGGTGATTCATTGTGGTGATAAAAAAACACCCGCCGGCCGGCATGGGGAAGCGCCGGCGATTGCCCTATCGCGGCGGCTTTATGATATGGGCTTCGCAATGGGGCGGTTAAAGACAGGAACACCGGCGCGGCTCGACAAAACAACGATTGATTATAGCGCACTTGAGGTGCAGCATGGCGATGCGCCACCCGAGCCTTTTTCGTTTTTAACAGAACAGATAAATGTGCCGCAAACTGTCTGCCATACCACTTACACAAATCAGGCGACATTTGATATTATTGAACAGAATTTAGAGAAATCGGCGGTTTATGGCGGGCAAATTTCGGGGACGGGGCCACGCTATTGCCCCTCGATAGAGGATAAAATTGCCCGCTTTCCAGACCGGAAAGCGCATCAAATATTTCTCGAGCCAGAGGGGTTGGAGGATGTCACCATATATCCAAATGGAATCTCAACCTCACTACCAAAGCCTATTCAAGAACAATTTATTCGCACCATTAAGGGGCTTGAAAATGTCCGAATTTTGCGCCCTGGATATGCGATTGAATATGATTATATTGACCCGCGCGAATTATATCCCACGCTTGAAAGCAAAAAACTTGCCGGCTTTTTTCTTGCCGGCCAGATTAATGGCACTACTGGTTATGAGGAAGCGGCGGCGCAAGGCATTGTCGCCGGCTTAAATGCCGCTCGTTATGTAGCGGGGCAAGAGGGTGTTTTGTTTGACCGCGCCGAAGCCTATATTGGTGTGATGATTGATGATTTAGTGACGCGCGGCGTGAGTGAACCCTATCGCATGTTTACGGCGCGGGCGGAATATCGGCTTAGCCTGCGGGCAGATAATGCAGATCAAAGGCTAACCTCTAAGGGCATCGCATTAGGTCTGGTTCGCCCCGCGCGGGCAGATGTTTTCGCTGGGAAAATGAAACGTATTGAAGCAGCGCGCGAGACCGCGACAGCTCTTAATATTACCCCGACCGAAGGGCAAAAATATGGGCTTCATATTAAGGCCGATGGGGTACGGCGGAATATATTGGATTTGCTGGCGCACCCCGATATTGGTTGGGAAGAGATTTATAGACTATTTCCCCAAACGAAAGCATGGGCGGCAGATATTTGTACACAAATAGAGACAGAAGCGCTTTATGCTGGTTATATTGAGCGGCAAAAAGCCGATATTGCAGCGTTTCGGCGCGATGAAAAGCTGCGCTTGCCAGAGACAATCGACTATATGACGATTGAGGGCATGTCGACAGAAGCGCGGCAAAAACTGACGGCGACCCGCCCGCTTACGCTGGGGCAGGCGGCGCGGATTGATGGCATGACACCAGCCGCCTTAACGCTGCTTTTACATGTGGTAAAAAAGCATGACGCCGCATGAATTTTCGGCACATTTAGATGTTTCACGTGAAACATTGGCAAAACTGATAATCTATGAGCGGCTTTTGAAAAAATGGCAAAAGACAATAAATTTAATCAGCCCTGCCGATCTTGATGATATTTGGCATCGCCATATTTATGATTCGGCGCAGTTGGCTGATTATCTGCCAGATGCCAAAGAAAATGCCTTACGCTGGGTTGATTTGGGTTCTGGTGCGGGTTTTCCCGGTATTGTGATGGCTATTATGGGTAAAGGAAAGATTAACATGCACTTATGCGAAAGTGATGAGCGCAAATGTGGGTTTTTGCAGCAAGTGGCGAGGGAGACGGAAACCAAAATTACGGTTTATAATCAGCGCATTGAGGCAAGTGCCCCTGAAATTATAGAAAAATTGGGGGTGGTGGATGTTATTTCCGCCCGCGCGCTGGCTCCGCTTCGTGAAATTTGCGCTTTAATGCATCCTTTTTGGGGAAAAACCACTTATGCGCTGCTTCATAAAGGGCAAAATTGGCAAAGTGAACTAAAAATTGCCAAACAGGATTGGACATTTACGGCGCAAGATTATATAAGTAAGACTGAAGAAAGGGCACGCATATTAGAAATAAAAACCTTAAAGCAGCGATAAAAGCGGCTGGTTAGAGGTTTTAGGGGGTATCACTTTGCCAATAAGTTCATTAAAAAATGAAAATGAAGCCGCGCAAGCCCTTTTACGTCGGTTTTCAACCGCTCGCCCGCATATTATTGCTTTGGCTAATCAAAAAGGTGGGGTTGGAAAAACCACCACTGCGATTAATCTAAGCACCGCGCTGGCCGCGATTGGGGCGCGCGTTTTGCTGATTGATCTTGACCCGCAAGGCAATGCGAGCACCGGGCTAGGGGTTGAAAATAAAAATGAGCTGGCGGGCAGTTATGAGGTTTTATTGGGTGAACGAACGATTTTACAAATCACGCAAGCCACTCAAATGCCAGGGCTTGATTTGGCAACCGCTTCAATGGATTTATTGGGCGTTGAGGTTGAGCTTGCCGATAATCCCCGCCGCTTATATAGTTTGAAAGATGCGCTGCAAAATATGATTGATGATAAGCTGTCGCCAAATCCTTACCATTATATTTTTATTGATTGTCCGCCCTCTTTGAATATGCTGACATTAAATGCAATGATTGCGGCGCAACATGTTCTGGTGCCGTTGCAGGCTGAGTTTTTTGCGCTTGAGGGGTTAAGCCAGCTGGCATCGACAGTGCAGGATGTTAAAGAGAGTTTGAACAGTCAGCTTGATATTTTGGGCATTGTTTTGACCATGTATGATGCGCGGAATAATTTATCGGCGCAGGTTGAGGCAGATGTGCGCGCGCATTTTGGTGAGCGGGTTTATCGTACTTTAATCCCGCGCAATATTCGCCTTTCAGAAGCCCCTTCGCATGGCAAGCCAGCTTTGCTTTATGATCATAAATGCGTCGGCTCATTAGCTTATATGCAGCTTGCATCTGAGCTTATTGAGCAAACCGCGCCACGAGATGAGAGAGGTGAAAAACAAAATGGCTGAGAAAAAACGAGGATTGGGACGGGGTCTTTCGGCCTTAATCGGGGATGTGGGAGAGGCAGAAAAAATCTCTTCTGAAGGGGGTGAACATGCGGCTCCGCAAGAGTTGGGGATTGATTTGTTGCGCCCTGGAAAATATCAACCCCGCTCTGATTTTGCTGATGAAGATTTACAAAAACTGGCGCAAAGTATTGGAAACAAAGGCATTTTACAGCCTCTTGTGGTGCGTAAGATGGATGATGGCGGCTATGAGATTATTGCCGGTGAGCGGCGCTGGCGGGCGGCGCAACTGGCAAAACTACATCACGTGCCGGTTGTGGTGCATACGCTTTCGGATGTGGAAGCGCTTGAAATTGGGATTATTGAAAATGTTCAGCGCGCCAACCTTAATCCGATTGAAGAAGCAGCCGCTTATCAAAGATTGATTGATGAGTTTTCCTATACCCAGGAAGAACTATCCATAAGCCTAGGAAAAAGCCGGAGTCATATTGCAAATCTATTACGGCTGCAAAATCTGCCACCACGCATCCAACAATATGTAAGCGATGGGAAAATAAGCGCCGGTCATGCACGCGCCTTAATCGGTTATGAACAGGCGACGCATCTGGCACAGGAAATTATCAAAAAAGATTTGAGCGTACGCGCGGTTGAAACCATTATTTCTGAGCAAAAGAAAATAAACCAAACCAAAACCTCATTATCTCGTTCTTCCCCCAAATCAGCTGATATAAAAGCCTTTGAAAAATCCCTGTCAGATGATTGCGGTCTTAAGGTTCGGATAAAATCGCAAAAAGGCGAAAAGGGAGTTTTGGAAATTCATTATATGTCGCTCGAGCAGTTGGACGATGTGTCACGACGTTTACGGCGGTTAAAATAAGCTATCTTGTTCGCCCTCTATCTTGTTCCCCTATCTATCTTGCGCGTTGGGCGGCGCGGCTAAGGCGCAAAAGATTGTAAGCAATAATTGTATCGGGAACATATTGTTGGCGCAATGCGGCTTCAGTTTCTTGCAAAATAGAAAGCGCGCCTTCAATTTTTGCGCGCGACCAAAGCCGGACTTGCTTTTCTATTGCCGCACGTCGCTGAAAATGGATCGGCGGGCGAAAACTTTTTAAGGCTTCGGCAACAGGATACCCTTGCTCGATTTGCCCTACCGCCAAATGTAGATTATGAAAATGTTGTCGCAAGGCAATCAAGGTGCTGTTAAGGTCTGTTCCGGCATTTGCAAGCTGCCGCAGATTTTTGTCGGCGCTTTGGATGTTGCCCAAGCTCACCGCATCAGCAAGCTGAAAGATTGTGCTTTCTGTCTGATCTGTCATCGCGGCAATAATATGGTCGAGGTTAATAAGGCTGGTTTCGTTTTGTGCCTCCATTGTCTTGTCGGTACGTACCCCCATATACAGAACCAGTCGTTCTAGCTCGCGGGTGATAATACCACGATCGCCTGGTAATAAGGACCGTAGAAACTGGCAGGTTACACTTTCTATGCGATAGCCTTCTTGTGCTAAGAAGCGGCGAATAAACCCATCCAGCGAAGCAGCTTGCAGACTGAAAAAGGGCAGTGCAATGCCGCTGGTGGCATTTTCTATCGCCTTGCGTAATTTATTTTGGGGGGAGAGGCTGGCGGCTTCGATCAGAAGTAAAGTTTTGCTGGCTGGTGATGTGAGATAAGGCAGAACATATTTATCAACCCCGGTTGCATTTTGACAACGCAAACAGAGCAAGCGCTTATCGCCAAACATTGAAATACTATTTGCTTCATCCATAATCAAGCTGGGGGTTTGTTTAAGCTGCGATTCCTCAATAAATATATTCTGCAAAGGATCATATTCTGTGCCGAGATAAAGGCTTGTTAACTGTTTTGTTGTTTCTGTAACTGCGCCCTGATCGCCGCCATAAAGAAGCATGATTTTGCCATTTAAATCGGCGGCGGTAAGGGTCTCTAAAAACCCTTCAACTTTATTTGCGGTTAATTTCATGACTTATTGCCTTTGCGAAAAATATGCGGATCTCTGTTTGCGCTTTTGTTGCTAATTGTGAGGTTAAGTTTTCAGCCTCGCGGCGCTCTGCCTCCCGATTTTGTAGTTCATCATTGTTGCGTGAAAGCGAAGTTATGGCACTTAAGCTACGGGTGAAAATGACTGTACCCGATTCTTTATCGATAATTTTAAGGTCTAATTGATAATCTAATTGTAAGCGATCAATATCCGCATTGCGGGTAAGCCCTTGCGTGCGCCGCGCCTTTTTGATGTGAAGCAGCAGCCGGAAGGGCTCACTTTTTTTAATCTGAAAACGCTTCTCAAAAGTGGCGGGCAAGGTGCTTGTGCGATTATCTTCTTGATATTCAATCGCGGCAAAGCTGTGCGCGGTGGCTGTGCTTTGGCTTTGATGTAGGGGGGTAAAGCCGCAAGCTGATAAAGCTACGCCAAGCAAAAGGGCTAGGGTTGATCTAAATAACAAAATTGACGATCCGCCCCGGGACAATAATAAGTTTCTTAATCTCTTTTCCATCTGTCAGCTTTTGTATTTTTTCATCAGCGTATAAAATATCTTCTATTATATCCTTTTTTGCATCTGGTGGCACGAAAATTTCGCCACGCTTTTTCCCATTAATCTGAACGGGGAGTAGGATTTTATCCTCGATCAGCATATCCGCATCAGCTTCCGGCCAAGCGATTTCAACCAAAAGCCCCGCCCGCCCCATATGTTGCCAACAGCTTTGCGCCAGATGTGGCATAAGGGGCGCAGTGATTTGGATAAGCACTTCCACCGCCGCTTTATAATGAGCTTGGATGGTTTCGTTTTCGCTTTCGGGAAAATTTTGCAGCGCATTGGCAAGTTCATAAATGCGGGCAACGGCACGGTTAAAAGCAAGCTGCTCTATCGTTTCGGTAACATGATGCAAGCTTTGCTGCGCCATGCGGTAAAATTGCAGCGCTGTTTCATCTGTCGGTTTTGTGTGGTTTGCATCTACGCTTAAGGTGCTGGCGCGGTCTACCAGCCGCCAGAACCTTTGGACAAAGCGCGCCGCCCCTTCAATCCCTGCCTCTGACCAATGTACATCCCGCTCTGGCGGTGAGTCCGAAAGCATAAACCAGCGCACCGCATCAGCGCCATATTGTTGAATTATCGCGCTGGCATCAATAACATTGCGCTTGGATTTGGACATTTTCTCCACCGCCCCAATTTTAATCGCGGTTGCGCCATCGCTCTTTAGAACCGCCGCATCGCTGGTGCGGATAATTTCATCTGGCGCGCACCATCTGCCATCAGGGGTCTGATAGGTCTCATGGCAAACCATGCCTTGCGTAAATAATCCGGCAAAGGGTTCATCAACATCTAAAAGCCCACATTTTTTGAGGGCACGGCTAAAGAAGCGGGCATATAATAAATGCAATATGGCATGTTCAATGCCGCCAATATATTGGTCAACCGGCAGCCAATAAGCGGCCGCCTGTTTATTGATTGGGCTGTCGGGGTCAAGCTGAGTGAAGCGGGCAAAATACCATGAGCTATCCATAAATGTATCGAATGTATCGGTCTCGCGGGTGGCGGGTTTGCCGCATTTGGGGCAAGTGACATGTTTCCAATCGGGGTGATGTGCTAGCGGATTACCTGCCTTATCAAACGACACATCTTCGGGCAGGCGCACCGGCAGCTCTTCGCGCGCGCATGGCACAATCCCGCAAAGCTCGCAATGAATGACGGGAATCGGGCACCCCCAATAGCGCTGGCGGGAAATCCCCCAATCGCGGAGGCGGAAATTCACTTTCGCTTCGCCCGTGCCGCTCTTGGTAAATTCGGCAATAAGATTTTCGCGAGCCTGTTGCGGCGATAAGCCATTAAGATGGCGTGAATTTATCATCACCCCATCGCCCGTATAGGCGTCTTTATCAATCACCATGTCAGAGGCTGCTTTATCTTTTGGGCAGACGACGGGCGTGACTGGCAAATCATATTTGCGGGCAAAATCAAGGTCGCGCTGGTCATGCGCGGGGCAGCCGAAAATCGCGCCTGTGCCGTAATCCATCAACACAAAATTGGCGATATAAAGCGGCAACTCCCAGCTTGGGTCAAGCGGGTGGATGAGTTTCAACCCTGTATCAAACCCTTTTTTTTCTGCCGCTTCAATGGCGCTTTCGCTGGTGCCAAGCGCGGCGCATTCCTGCCGAAAAGCGGCTAGTTCGGCATTTTCTGCGGCAAGCGATTGCGCCAAAGGGTGGTCTGGTGATATCGCACAGAAACTAGCACCAAATAAAGTGTCGGGGCGGGTGGTATAAATATCCAGCCTGTCAAGATCTGCCGTCTTAGGTGTTTTTGAAAATTCGAAATGTGCCAGTAAGCCTTCCGAGCGGCCAATCCAATTATTTTGCATCACCCGCACTTTTTCTGGCCAGCGCTCTAATTCGGCCAATCCATCGCGGAGCTCTTCGGCAAAATCGGTGATTTTCAAAACCCATTGTGCCAACATGCGTTGCTCAACGGCTGCGTCGCTGCGCCAGCCCTTGCCGTCTATCACTTGTTCATTTGCCAGTACGGTTTGGTCAACTGGATCCCAATTTACTTTGCTCTCGCGCCGCTCGACCAGACCATGTTCGAGAAAGTGCAAAAATATCTCTTGCTGAAATTTATAATAATCGGGGTCGCATGTCGCAAATTCCCGCGTCCAGTCAATCGACAGGCCAAGCGATTTAAGCTGGTCGCGCATGGTCTCGATATTTTTATATGTCCAGCTACGCGGGTGGATGTTTTGATGAATGGCCGCATTTTCTGCCGGCAATCCAAATGCATCCCACCCCATCGGATGCAGCACATTAAATCCGCGTGCGGATTTGAACCGCGCCACCACATCGCCCATTGTATAATTGCGAACATGGCCAATATGAATACGCCCTGAAGGGTAAGGAAACATTTCCAATATATAGGCTTTGGGTCGGGTGGGGTCTTCCCCCTGCATTACAAAGCATTGCGCTTTTCCCCATATGTCCTGCCAGTGTGATTCCGCCTCCAGCACATTATATGGTTGGGTTGGTTCCATATTATTCAGTAATGATATTTTGTTGCTTTTGGTAAAGCTCACGGGCGCGCACCAATACAGAGTCTTCTAATTGCCGCACGGTTCCGCCGCCAAGTGGGGCGCTTATCCAGTCTCCCTTTTGTTTGACTTGCCGATAGGCAGAAATGCGAAGCGCATCAGCGCGCAACTCGCTGCTTAAAAAGCGCACTTCAACTTTGAAGCGTTCATTCGGATAGGCGGGGTCAATAAACCAATCGCTGATTAACAGCCCCAGCCCCGCGCCAGAAATTTCTTGCATGGGCAGAAATGAAAAACTATCCAGTGTTGCTTGCCATAAAATAGGGTGGGCGGAAATGGTTTTTGCTGCACTAGCGGGCTCGGAAGGTGTGTCTGTTTTGCTTCTGCTCCCAAAAATATCGATAAAGGAGTCACCAAACGCCCGTCCTTCATCACTTTTTTCGTCTAAGGGGCTGCGGTTAGGATAGTCTTCCGCAATCTCAACATTGCTGCCACAGGCGGCAAGGCTAAGGCTAAGGCTTATCGCGGCAAGCATATTGGTTCGTTTCATAATATTATCCTTTCCCCAAAAATCAGCTTTCTCATAATTAGGTTGCATCCCAAAAAAAGTAAAGCCTCAATCGCGGATAAATGCGCGAATAGCTGCAAAAGCCGGAAGCTGCCCCTTTTTATCGCGCAAGCGGCGCAAGCTCTGTCGTGTTATGCCGCCGAGCGCATAAGGTTTTAAGCCGAGCCGGAGGGCGATTTGTGCCATTTGCCGAAACCTTACCCCCCCAAGCGTGCGTGCGTGCGGATGTGATGCGGTGGCAAAAACGGGTGAGATAAACACAGCATCCGCGCCAATGCGTGCGGCTTGATAAAGGGCGGGGATATTGTGCGCGGCAATTGTTTTGAGGGGGGTGGGTGTTTTGAGGGGGGTGGGTGCGCCAGATGCGGGGTGATGGGCATAAGCGGTTTTGCTGCTAAATTCTGGTAAATGTATGTTGGTGAGGCTGGATGGGAGAGGGGGGCTTGCACAAGCGAATAGAAACACAAGCCGCCGCCGTTTGGCATAGGCTTGGATTTGCTTTGCCCGTTTCAGTCGATAGGGGTCTTGATAGGCGCGCAGCAAAATGCCATCGCCAGATTTCAGATGGCAACTATGATATTGCCAATTCCCTATGGTTGCGGCATCAATAATCATGATGCGGGTGGGCAGCCTATGGTGAGATAATTTATTCTGGCGCTGATTTTTTCGCCGGTTTTTGAGCTTGCGTTTCATTTTGTTCCTGCTTAACTAGGCTTATGACTATACAGCGCCGCTATCAGGAGATTAAGGAAAAAATGTACCTTGCAGCCGCGCGCTTTGAGGGGGCGCAAAAGGCACGGCTTATCGCTGTTGCAAAGACATTCCCTACGCAAGATGCGGAACAGCTCATGCAGGCAGGGCATCGCATATTTGGTGAAAATCGGGTTTTGGAAGCCGTTGAGAAATTCTCACCCTTACGCAAAAATTATGATTTTGAGCTGCATCTGATTGGGTCTTTACAAACCAATAAGGTGAAGCAAGCCATGCAGTTTTTTGATGTCATCCAAACGCTTGACCGCCCAAAGCTCGCCGCAAAAATTGCAGATTTGCGCGATCAGGGGGTCGCCTGTCCGCGCCTTTTTATTCAGGTCAATACGGGAGAAGAGCCACAAAAAAGCGGGGTTTTGCCAGGCGCGCTGGCAGATTTTATCGCTTTGTGTTGCGGGACATATAATCTACCTGTTGAGGGATTAATGTGTATTCCCCCGCAAAATGTGCCGGTGCAACCGCATTTTGCGTTTCTGGCAAAACTGGCGGTGCGGCATTCTTTGCCGGAGCTGAGCATGGGGATGAGCAATGATTATGAAGCGGCCATAGAGCAAGGTGCGACTTATGTGCGGGTGGGTTCGGCTTTATTTGGTGCGCGCAATATGTGAAGCTGTGTGGCGGGGTCTATATAGGCGATTATTTTTTGCATAATATCCAGCTCCACCGCAACGCATCCCTGTGTCGGCGATAGGTCAGGTTTAGCGAGGTGCAAAAAAATGGCGCTGCCGCTACCTGCGCGGGGTGGGGCGTCATTATATGCAATCTCAAGAAAAATATTATAAAGATTATCTTCCCGCCATAATTGCTCATGATGAAATTCATGGCTAAATTCGGGGCTAAATTTATGAGGCAATAAGAGGGGGCGATTATAAAGCGGGTCTGTCGGATCATCTGACCAACCATGATAAGGGGAAATTTTATAACAGGGCAGGTGCGTATCGGGGCGGGTCATGCGGTCGGGGCGATACCAGAGACGGCGCAAAGAAAATATGCCTAAAGGGGTTTTTTTGTCACCCTCCCTTTTATCATCTGTGACCCCATATTTGCCTAGCGCGCAAGGGGCATGCACTTCGCCAAAAGAAATGACCCCGCGCGCCTGATTTTGGTGGGTGACAATAATCATCACTGCAGTATACTTATATATGGTGTTTTATGTATAGGCTAAATTTATAGAGGTAGACCGACCATGCAGCAGCATTATCGTATTTTAATCGCCATGCAAGATGCTGCCTTATTGGCGCTTTTGGATGAGCAGTTTGCGGCACAAGCAGAGTTTACAATTAAAACGGCTTCATCATATGAGATGGCTGAAGAGGCCATGCGGCAATATGGGTTTGATCTTTTGCTCAGCGATTATGCCTTTTATCAGCAATGGGAACAAGCCGCACCGCTTTTACAAATCACCATTTGTGGTTCAGAAGAAGAAGCGAAATCGGTTGCCCATGCAATGATTGCCCCTTTCCGCTTTGGCGTGTTACTCAAGCAGATTCGTCAATATCTGGCATCCCATACGGATGCGGCGGATGAATATAAAATCAGTGACTTTATCTTAAGGCCGCTACAGAAATGGCTCGAAACATCAGATAAGAAAAAGATTAAGCTCACTGAAAAAGAGGTGCATATTCTGGTTCTTTTATGCCAGGCAGGAGATCAACCGCTGGCACGGGAAGAGCTTTTGCATCAGGTTTGGGGATATGGGGAAGAGATTAGCACCCATACAGTTGAAACGCACATATATCGCTTGCGGCAAAAAATTGAAAAAGATCCGACGCAAGCGCGCTTATTGGTTACGGATGCGCAAGGCTATCGGCTTATGCGCGGGTAAAAAGCGCTTCCACTTCGGGTTGGCAAAAATAGCCGGTTTTATAGATTTCGGGCATGCGCTGGGCGCGGCCGGTTGAAATCCGCATGGTCACAAAATCTGAAAGCCCAAAGGCAACCGTATCGGCAAGGGTTTCGCTCATCATCTGAAAGCGGCGGCGTAAATGCAGCCGCCCATCATTTTTGGTAATCCATGTGCCGCAATGGATTGTGTCGGCAGGCGGGGTGGCGCGCTGATAATCAATTTCGTGATGACGCACCACAAAGCCGCAATCTTCTTGCTTATAGCGCGCCATATCAAAGCCTAATTCTTTTGAATGAGCCCAAGCGGTTTTTGCCATCCAGTGCAGATAGACGACATTATTGACATGCTGAAAATCGTCAATATCTGCTGGTGTGACAGAAAATGTTTGAATATATTGCGGCGGCGACCGCCATGGTAGCGTATTTGTCATGCCTTCAGTCTAGCATATTTATAACGAATAAGTTATTTGTGTGTAAAGGAGAAACGTATGGGCAATGAAGATCGACAAGAAACCCGCCAAGAAAATCGGCAGGGCTTTACATCCAATCCAGAAGAGTGGCCGCCCAATATTCAAGCCGCCCACAAAAAATGCTCGCCGGCTTCAGAATATTTAGGGCTTGAGATTCTGGCTGTTCATAGAGAGGCGGGGATTGTCGAGATGGTTTTTCATGCAACCGATAAGCTTTGTAATAAATGGGGCGGGGTGCAAGGTGGCATGGTGGCAGCCATGCTCGATGATGCAATGGCCTTTGCGATCGGGCTTAATCTCGATTGGGGACAGATCAGCCCAACTTTGGAGTTAAAATGTTCAATGCTCGCGCCTTGTCGGCCGGGTAAAATTTTTGCCACCGGGCGGGTTCTGCGGCGCGGTAAATCGGTCGGATTTGTGGAGGGGACATTGCATGATGAGGAGGGCACATTATTGGCCACCGCCTCATCAACCGCAAATTTTGTAACCCTTAAGAAAAAGCCCGCCCCCTGATCATTATGTCTTTTAAAAGCTATGTATGTAGTCCGAAATGGGCAAAATCGGTGAATATAGTTTGCGGGTTTGTGCGCTTGCCGGTTTTGCGGGCAATATAATCCATCCCCCATCCGGCCGCAATCTGACCAGCTTCACCTGTCTGGAACATTATATTTAGACCATGTGTGATGGCCGCAAGCGCGCTTGCATCGGCACGGCGGAGCTGATTATAATCTGACAAGCAATGCGGGTCATAAAGCGGCAACCCCACAGCGCGGCTTTGCGACAGGATTTTTGTTAGGCAGTGAATATCGCGGAGGGTTAAATTCAACCCTTGCCCGGCAAGCGGGTGAATCATGTGAACAGTCTCGCCCAACCCAATATAAGCGCCCGCACTATACTGATCGGCAAGCAATAAGGATAAGGGGCGCGTCGCATGGGCGGTGCTGGCAATGGCGTGTATCCCAATCGGGCTTAAGTGCTGGTTAAGCTCGTGCAAAACCATCTCTGGCGAGGCTTTTAGAAATGCTTTGGCGCGATGGCGCGCCTGTGACCAGATGAGCGCATAATCCTTATCCCCCCCATCCCTATCCCCCCCATCCTTATCCCTATCGGGTGCGGGCAAAAGCGCGAGCGGCCCAAAGCTCGTGAAAATCTGCACCGCTTTTTGATCGTGAGGGGCGGCGCATGTCACCTTGCCAACAAATGCGGCTTGCTGATAATCATGCTGCAAAATATTTATGCCGCAAAGCGCCCGAAACGGGGAGTGCGCGCCGCTTGCATCTATGCATAAATTGGCGCTAAGCGTGTCGCCATTTGTGAGATGCGCCCGCGCATATTCATCTATCTGTGAGGTTTCAATCTGTTCTGAAAACTGCGCCAGCTTGCTTTCGCTCAGTTTTTGCCGCACCGCATTAGATAATGTATCGAGCGCGACAATATAAGCAGCAGGGGGGTGGGAGGTATCGGCATCATTATTTTGATATAAATTAAGCTGCGTTGCCGCACTGCCTTGCGGCGCATTATAAATATCCATCGATTGCACGGCGCATATGTGCGGCGATAAATCATCCCAAATGCCAATCTCTTCACATAATTGGCGGCTGGATTGGGTAAGCGCCAAAACCGAATAGCCTTCCAATGCGGTGCGCATGTCAGAGGCTGCGGCTTGGCAAATAACCGAAAACCCCGCTTTTTGAAGCGATAAAGCGCAAATATGGGCGCTATTACCGGTTCCCAAAACCATAATGTCATAATCTGTTGTCATATGCCTAAAATACCAGCCTGTAAGATGCCGGAGAAACAATATGCCGTCCAGAGAAAAATAGATTTATTATCTGCCCAAAAATTAGTCATTTCCTTTTTAATAAGAAAGATGCCTTATTTTTTAGCAATTTTGCCCTGTTTTGCGAAATTTTACCCCTCAATAACTGGTATAATATCTGCTTTAATCACGGGTATTCATATTACAAATCAGGGATAAGGATAATAACATGTATAAAATTTATAAAAGTGAAGATCAACAAGTTCAGGTACAAAAACTTGAAGCATTACCCTTTCATACGCAAAAGGGCAGTTCATTGTTTACGCGGTTTGCGAAATCGAGCCTTCTATTTGCGGGGCTGTTAGCATTAATCATGGGCAATGCTCATGCGGCCGTTGAGGGGGAAACAGCATTTGTTTTTAACAGCCTTCTGTTTCTCTTATGTGGCGTTCTGGTTATGTGGATGGCAGCAGGCTTCGCCATGCTGGAAGCCGGGATGGTGCGCAGCAAAAGCGTTTCGACAATTTGCCTAAAAAATATAGCGCTTTATTCTCTTGCGGGAATTATCTATTATTTTGTCGGCTATAATTTAATGTATGGCGTTGAGACGGGCGGATTTTTAGGTGAATTTGCCATTTGGGGGCCTGATGATAGTGCGGTTCTTTCCGAAACGCCAGACTTTGGCGATGGCGACACCTATGCCAGTGGCTCGGATTGGTTCTTCCAAATGGTGTTTGTCGCCACCACGGCATCGATTGTATCTGGTACGCTGGCGGAACGCATTAAGCTATGGCCGTTTCTGATTTTTATTGCGGTTCTTACCGGCTTAATTTACCCCATTCAAGGCAGCTGGCAATGGGGCGGCGGCTGGTTAAGCGAAGCGGGCTTTAGTGATTTTGCTGGTTCAACCCTGGTTCACTCGGTCGGCGGCTGGGCGGCTCTCATCGGTGCGATTATGCTCGGCGCACGGCAAGGACGCTTTAGCGCAACCGGCGAAGCAACGCCCATGCCTGGCTCATCCATGCCCTTGGCAACGCTTGGCACATTCGTTCTCTGGATGGGGTGGTTCGGATTTAATGGCGGTTCGCAATTAGCGCTCGGCAGTGCGGAAAATGCGGTGGCGATTTCACAAATCTTCATCAACACAAATCTCGCCGCTGCCGGTGGTGTGATTGCCGCAATGGTGATGAGCCAAATCATTTATAAAAAAGTCGATCTGACATTCGCCTTAAATGGCGCGATTGGTGGGCTGGTATCAATCACCGCCGAGCCTTTAGCCCCTTCGGGCGAGCTTGCGATTCTTATCGGCGCGATTGGTGGTACGCTTATCCCGCTTTCAGCCTTACTGCTTGATAAGCTGAAGATAGATGATGTGGTTGGCGCTATCCCTGCTCACCTTGTGTGCGGCATATGGGGGACGCTTGTCGTGCCGCTTAGCAATAGCGAAACAAGTTTCTCAAGCCAGCTTTTGGGCGTGGTGTCGATTGGTGCATTTGCTGTCGTCATGAGCTTCATTGTCTGGGGGCTGATTAAAATGGTGATCGGCTTGCGGCCAAGCGAAAGTGAGGAATATGATGGGCTCGATAGGCTGGAAACAGGTATTGAGGCTTATCCTGAGTTCACGAGATAATTAAATTAAGTTTAACTTTACCTCCTAATTTTTGACTTAATTTTCTCTGGGGCAGAGCACTTTCATAGTGCTCTGTTCTGGATTTTGGGGTAAAGATAAGACTAAAGTTAAACAGAGGAGGAAAGAATAATGTCAACAGGAAGCGATGTCTTTTTTATTTTAATGGGAGCGATTTTGGTGTTTGCCATGCATGCTGGATTTGCATTTTTAGAAGTGGGGACTGTCAGGAAAAAGAACCAAGTCAATGCGCTGGTTAAAATCCTTAGCGATTTTGGGGTTTCAACCATTGCCTATTTTTTTATCGGCTATTGGCTTGCTTATGGCACACAGTTTCTCGCGGCCGCCAATATTATTAGCGGCGCACCAGATAGCGCTTATGAGCCGCAAGGTTTGACGCTGATAAAGTTTTTCTTTTTGCTTACATTTGCCGCCGCCATTCCGGCGATTATTTCTGGCGGCATTGCGGAGCGGGCAAAATTTGGTTCACAGCTCATCGCTTCATTGCTGATTGTGGCGCTGGTTTATCCGCTTTTTGAAGGCATGATTTGGAACGGAAATTTTGGCTTTCAAAATTGGTTAGAGGCACGTTTCGGCGCCAGCTTTCATGATTTTGCAGGCTCGGTTGTGGTGCATGGGGTCGGTGGCTGGATTGCTTGCGCCGCCGTGATTTTGCTTGGCGCCCGCGCGGGGCGCTATGGTGAAAAAGGGCAAGCCTTTCCGCCTTCCTCCATTCCATGGCTGGCGCTTGGTTCATGGCTATTATGTATTGGTTGGTTTGGCTTTAATGTGGTAAGCGCGCAAAGTCTAGACGGCATATCCGGTCTGGTTGCGGTAAACTCTCTCATGGCGATGGTTGGTGGTCTATTGGCGGCGCTTTTTGTCGGGCGGATGGATCCGGGCTTTGTCCATAATGGCGCTTTGGCGGGGCTGGTTGCTGTTTGTGCAGGCTCTGACATTATGCACCCGACCGGCGCGTTGGTAACCGGCGCGGTGGCGGGCGCGCTGTTTGTGGTGATGTTCACAATCTGTCAAGAAAAGCTAAAAATAGATGATGTGTTGGGGGTCTGGCCGCTGCATGGGCTTGCTGGTGCATGGGGCGGCATTGCGGCTGGCATTTTCGGGCTACAAGCGCTTGGCGGCTTAGGCGGGGTTAGCCTTTTGGCGCAAATCATCGGCACGCTGGTCGGCTGTGGTTTTGCTTTTGCGGCTGGTTTTGTGGTCTATGGTTTCATCAAAGCGGTTGCCGGTATTCGCCTATCGCCGGAAGATGAACATATGGGGGCGGATTTAAGCATCCATAAAATTGGGGCTGACCCAGAAACCACAATGTGGGGCAATAGATGATAAATTTCCCGCATGGATAAGGATATGGAAAGGGCAGCCGCAAGCTGCCCTTTTCTTTTCTTATGTCGGCAAATCAGCTAGATTATATCGGCATAAACCAAAAGAGACATTCATGATCGCCACAGCCTTTGCCGATTTACCCATCTCCCCTTTTGCGCGGTTACGCGCATTGCTAAGCGATATTGAGCCGGCGAAGACAGAAATATCCTTAGCGCTTGGGGAGCCGCGCCATCCGCCGCCCGCAATGGTCATATCAGCATTGGCGCAAGAGCATATGGCGTATGGAAAATATCCGCCGATTGCCGGAACTGATGCGTTGCGGCACGCTATTCATGGTTGGCTTGGTCGCCGCTTTTCACTGCCGTCAGATTTTATTGACCCCGCCACGCAGATTTTGCCAGTGAACGGAACCCGCGAGGCTTTATTTCTGGCCGCCCAATTAGCACCGCAAAAATCACCTGCCTATTGCATGATGCCCAATCCCTTTTATCAAGTCTATGCGGCGGCAGCGCTCGCAGCGCGGCAAACCCCTTATTATTTATCCGCCAGTGCCGGACAAGGGTTTTTGCCAGAGTTAGGAAGCGTCACAGAAACCGAATGGCAAAATTGCAGTGTTTTTTATTTATGTTCCCCTGCCAATCCGCAAGGGGTGATTGCCGGGCGCGATTATCTCACGATATTATTACATTATGCACAAAAATATGAGTTTCTTTTGCTGGTTGATGAGTGCTATTGCGAGATTTATGATAAATCCCCGCCGCCTTCTATTTTAGAAATTATGCAAAGTGAAAACATGTCCGATGCGCCCGTGTTGGCATTTCATTCGCTATCAAAACGCTCTAATCTGCCGGGTTTGCGAAGCGGCTTTGTCGCAGGCGGCAAAACGATAATGCAGCGTTTTTTCGATTTACGGATGATTGCGGCGCCGCAAAATCCGCTGCCTGCCCAATATGCCGCTAGCCTAGCATGGCAAGATGATGCGCATGTGATTGAAAACCGTTCGCTTTATCAGAAAAAATTTGCCCTTGCAGAAGAGATTTTGGCAGGCTCTTTTTGCTTTACGCGCCCTGCCGGCGGATTTTTTCTATGGCTCAAAACAAAAGATGATGAGCGTGCCGCGCTTAAGCTCTATCGGCAGGAAGGCATTCGGGTTCTACCAGGTAGCTATTTGGCGCGCCCCGATAGGCAAGGAGTAAATCCGGCGCATGGATATTTGCGGCTGGCGCTTGTCGGTGAGATTGAAGAAACCCGCAATGCGCTTATGCGTTTGCGAGACTGTTTGCAAGATGATGAGGAACAGGCATGAGCGAGACAATAAAAGCAACGCTCCTTTGGGGTCTTAAAAAAGTGCTGACATTGGTGGCGGCGCTGGCGCTGTTATTATGGGGGCTGGCTTTATTGAGTTTTAACACCTCTGACACCAGCCCCAATAATGTCGCGCTGCAAGAGCCGCAAAATCTGCTCGGTGGGGCCGGTGCTTTGATTGCTGATACAAGCCTGCAAATGATTGGTATTGGGGTGGCGGCTTTATTTATCTTTCTGGCACGGCAGATTATCACATTTTGGCAGCTTGGGATGTTCGCTACAACGCGGAAACAATTATTTGCTGTTTTTCTGGCGCTTTTGGGATTGAGTTTTAGTCATGCATTATGGCCGCTCGGTGTGAGTGCAGAAGCCCCACAGGCGGGCGGTATTTTGGGGCAAGTCTTGCTTTCCCCGGCGCAAATGGCACTCGCATTATTACCCGCTTCATTTGCCCCTTATATGCAGCCCTTAGCATATAGTGTCGGGCTATTGATTTTTTTAATCAGTGTGATGCTGGGGCTTTATAGCGCTGGCTGGTTGGCGCAATCTATATCGCGTCTCAAACAGATAATCGGTTTGATTTGGCACGGCTGCTATAGGATGATTATATTTCTTATCCGCCGTGAGGGGGCACATGCCAAAACCAAATCGAAGCGCAAAATATCCAGCCCGCGCAAAAAACCCGTATCGGAAGGTAGCCAAGCCGAAGAGCAAGATCAAGAGGTTGAAAATTCATCCTCCAAACCCTCATCCCCCAAATCGCGCGGGCGCAGCGGGGCAGGAAAGTTTAAGCTGCCGCCCTTATCTTTATTGCAGCCGCATAAAAATGCGCAAGCATCAGAGCCAGACCCAAAAAGTCTTGAAGAAAATGCAACGCGGTTAGAAGAGGTGCTAAATGAGTTTGGTATTGTCGGTGACATAAAAGATGTCCGCACCGGACCGGTGGTTACGCTTTATGAATTAGAACCAGGGCCGGGCATTCGGTCATCGCGGGTGGTAGGCTTGGCTGAAGATATTGCCCGTTCTATGGGGGCTATTTCTTGTCGGGTGGCACCAGTTCCGGGTGCAAATATCATTGGGATTGAGCTTCCCAATGAAGCGCGCCAAACCGTGTCGTTGCACGAATTGTTAAACTCAACCGCTTATAAAAAAAGTGAATTTCATCTCGCTTTGGCGCTTGGTAAAGATATTGGTGGTGCGCCGGTTCTCACCGATCTTGCCCGCATGCCGCATTTGCTGGTTGCGGGCACAACCGGCTCGGGGAAATCTGTCGGTGTTAACTCAATGATCCTTTCGCTTCTTTATCGTCTCACGCCGGAGGAATGTCGGCTTATTCTGGTTGATCCAAAAATGCTGGAGCTGTCGATTTATGATGGTATCCCGCATTTGCTCGCACCGGTTGTCACCGATCCCAAAAAAGCGGTTGTTGCTTTAAAATGGGCGGTGCAAGAAATGGAAAATCGCTATCGTAAAATGGCAAAAATGAATGTCCGTAATATTGATGGCTATAATGAACGGATGGCAGAAGCCATCGCTAAAGACCGGCCGCTTTCGCGGCAAGTGCAAACCGGATTTCACCCCGAAACCGGCGAGGCGATTTACGAAATGGAAGAAATTGTGCCGGAAAAATTGCCTTATATTGTGGTGATTATTGATGAAATGGCGGATTTAATGATGGTGGCCGGAAAAGATATTGAGGCGGCGGTGCAGCGATTGGCACAAATGGCACGTGCTGCGGGTATTCATGTCATCACCGCCACCCAGCGCCCTTCTGTCGATGTGATTACCGGAACCATTAAGGCGAATTTCCCGAGCCGGATTTCTTTCAAGGTGACCTCTAAGATCGATAGCCGGACAATTCTTGGTGAACAAGGCGCGGAGCAACTTCTTGGGCAGGGCGATAGCCTGTTTATGGATACAGCAAGCTCGCGGCGGGTGCATTCACCTTTTGTATCAGATGCTGAGGTTGAAAGCGTTGTTGAATTTCTAAAAGCGCAAGCCATTCCTGAATATATAGAGAGTGTGACCGCCGCTCCGCCAGAAGAAAATGACGACACGGAACAAAGCAAGGAAGATGCGGCTCATTCGCTTTATGACCAAGCGGTGGCGATTGTGGCGCGCGACCGTCGTGCCTCCACCAGCTATATCCAAAGGCGCTTATCAATCGGCTATAATCGTGCCGCGACGCTTATCGAGCAGATGGAAGATGAAGGGGTTATTAGCCCGCCAAATGCAAGCGGCAAGCGTGAAGTTTTGGTAGAGGATCATTAAATGTTACGCTATCTCTATTTCGGATTTTTTGTTTGGTTATGTGTTGTTGTGATGGATCACCCGCAAGCTAATGATGAAATAATTTTGCAGTCTATCGATTCTTATATGGCAGATATTGAGCATTTGTCAGGCGGGTTCACGCAAGTCGAACAGCGTGGCAATCAAAGCAATGGGAAATTTTATTGGCGCCGTCCCGATCGATTGCGGTTCGAATATGCCCTGCCTGATGAGGCGATCATCATTGCCAATGATGATTGGCTAAGCATACAAGAATATCCCGGCGCTCAAGCCAATCGCTATCCCATAAACAGCACGCCTCTGGCACTGTTTTTTGATCCGCAATTTCGATTTGCAACATCGCCTTATGTGCAGAGCATAAAACAATGGCCAGAAACAATTGAAATTATTCTTGAAGACCCACAACAAGATATTGCTGGTCGCTTAGGGCTGTTCTTTACGTGGCCAGATATAAGCTGGCTGGGGTGGCGCGTCGATGATATACAGGGGCAAAACATCATGGTGCAATTATATGAATTAAACCAGACCGCATATTTGCCGGCGCATCTGTTTTGGGTTGAGGAGATTGAGCGGAATGATGATTGATGCGCATGAGCTACAAGATTTAGAAGATGAAATTCCGCTTCTTATAAAGCTGCGGGCGTTTGTTCTGAGCATGGGTGAGATCGGCTGGTTTGCCAATATTGGCGAAACCCTGTCGTCTGAATGTCTTCATATTGCGCGCGCCTATGTTTCACAATTAGGGTTCCCGGAAACAGAGATTGTACCATTGCAAAATTGGCAAGAAGCGGCAGATGCAGCCGCCGCCCAAGATTTTAACAGCCCCGCTTGGGAGGCCGAAGAGCAGTTGCGAGCAAGCCTTACCACACAGGCGATGGATATATTCACCCCGCAAGCGCTGGAAATGATGACAGCTTTTACCAGTGCCAGCCTTGCTGAATTAGTGCAAGAAAGTGCTGAGGAGGTTCTTTATATGAGTGATGAAGATGACGCGCTTTTGCATCTTCTCATCGGGGCAGCGCAACAAGCGGCGCATTCGGTCATGCTTGCCTTTGCTGCGCATTTAGACCCTTATGAACAAAATATTATAAATAAAGAAGAGCTGATGGCACATCCTTTCATGTTAAAATATCAGCTTTTCGCAGATGGCCGCTGGCCGGTTGCCATCACTGGTCGTAGTTTTAATATCTTATAAGGGGCGTGATTATAATTCTAGATAAAACATATCAAGATCGTTTGGCGATTGTTACCGGTGGTGCTAATGGGATAGGTTATATGCTGGCTGAAACATTTGCCGATAATGGGATGGTTGTCGCACTGATTGATATTCGGGCTGATGCCGCCGCGATGGCGGCGGAACAAATTTGTGTCACCACAAAAGGTGAGGCTTTTGCGATTGCGGCGGATGTGAGTGAGCGGGAGGAGCTTGTTGATGTGGCTGAGCAACTTAAAAGCCATCCCGCCCCTTGGGGTATTGTTTGGATTAATGCCGGGGTTGGCGTTGGCGCCAGTTTGATTGAGGGTAATCCGCGTGCCATCGAATGGGGGTTTTCGGTTAATGCCTTAGGCAGTATTTGGACAGCGCAGGCATTTTTGCCGCATTTATTTTCCCAAACAGGCGCTCGCCATATTGGCATCACGGTCTCATCAGCAGCGCTTGCCCCACCTACGCCGCCGCTTACGGTTTATGCGGCCAGCAAACATGCGACAATGGGTGTCGCAGAAGCCATTCGGGCGGAAGCACAGATTCATGAAGTGGAGACAACCATTCTTTGTCCTGGTTTGCTAAACACAAATATTTGGGATGCGGCTCGCGCACGCCCCGATAAATTCGGCGGGGTAAGGCGTGCTGATCCGACAATCGCCACACAATGGCGAGAGGCTGTTAAGCCAGATGCGATGCGTGCTGATTTGGTTGCGCACATAAATCAGGGGGGCGGATATCTAACCCTTTTGCCGACAGATAATCGAATGCAGGAAATTGATCAACGGATGGTAGACTTACAAAACTCAATAAAATTTATACAGGAAGAAACAGAATAATGCGGATTGTCTCATGGAATATTAATTCTGTCCGATTGCGGGCGGGGCTTGTCGAAAAGCTGATAAAAAAAATCAACCCAGATGTTATTTGTTTGCAGGAAACCAAATGCCCAAATGATGCCTTTCCCGAAAAAATATTCAAAAAACATGGATTCACGCATTTTGCCAAAAATGGAATTAAAGGCTATCATGGGGTGGCGACGCTTAGCCGCTTGCCTTTCGCCAATGTCGATATTATTGATTATTGCAAAAAACAAGATGGGCGGCATATCGAAACCAGTTTTGAGACCGCGCAAGGGTTACTGCATGTCCAGAATTTTTATGTGCCTGCCGGTGGCGATGAGCCAGATCCAGATATTAATGAGAAATTTGCCCATAAACTTGCTTTTCTTGCCGAAATGAAAAAACGGTTTGCGCCTGCCCGCAACAAAGCCCGCGACAAAATGGTGTTGCTGGGGGATTTGAATATTGCACCTTATGAGCATGATGTCTGGTCTTCTAAACAATTAAAAAATGTGGTGAGCCATACGGCGATTGAACGCGAGACACTTGCCAAAGTCCAAAAAACCTTAAACTGGGATGATGTGGCGCGTCGTTTTGTGCCGCCGGAAGAGAAACTTTATAGCTGGTGGAGTTATCGGGCGCGCGATTGGGCAGCCTCTGATCGCGGGCGGCGGCTCGATCATATATGGGTGACACCGGCTTTGCGTGAGCATGTCACCGATTATCAAATCATCCGCGCCGCACGCGGGTGGGAACGCCCTTCCGACCACGCCCCGCTTTACATAGATTTGCAGCTATGAGGGTGTTCTGGTTATGTCTCGGTCTGTGGTTCGCTTATGTGCCGCTGCCAAGCATTGCAAAAGATATTCTATGTGCTGATGATCGTAATAGTTATATATTCGATAATCCCGTCAATTTTGTCGCTCGACATAATCAGAAAAAAGATGGGCTATGCGTTTTTTATCAACGCGTGGGCTATAATTTTAATACTAGTCCCGTCATTATATATGCCAACCTTATTCATAGTCGCCATGCTTATCAGGAGGCGATTGATAAAACCCGTCGCGAGTCTGAAACCGCTTTGCGCGCGCGCGAAAGACTTGACAGTTGAGAAAATTATCGAATTTACAAATGCAAAAAATATGCGTTTCGAGCTATGGCAATTTCAAAATGCGCCAATCGGGCAGGAGTTTGAGATTGTTGCCTATCACGGCACGCATTATGGTGTGCTGGTTACAGTTATGTCGGCTCGCACACGACTTGATTTGGAAACCAATCGTTACGCCTTCTTTCATTTTCTCGAAAAGGTTGAGGCCATACCCCATGAGCAGTTGGAAGCCTATCGAGAGATAAGGCGTGAATAAGGCCGGTAGGTTGATTTTGTTTCGAAACTCTATCCCCTCATTTTCGTAAAAAAGCATTTTCATCTAAACTTTAGCAGGCTATGATATTCGTATAATTTATTTAAGAGGGAGAAATTTATGTCTATTCTGGAAAGTAGCCATGCGGCGGACACGAAAGCATCACAAACACATTTTGAACAATCGATTACAAAAGCAACCATGATTGATGATATTGCGGCTGATACGGCATTGATTGATGTTAAGAAGATCGGGGTGCTTGGCGCCGGAACAATGGGGGGCGGTATTTCGATGAATTTCCTCCTTGCCGGTATTCCGGTGGTGATTGTCGAGCAGGCGCAAGACCCTCTGGATCGCGGCATCGGGATTATCCAAAAGAATTATGATAATAGCGTGAAGCGCGGCCGCCTGAGCCAAGAGCAAATTGATGGCGCGATGGGCTGTCTCTCATCTTCCACCAATTATCAGGATTTGGCAGATTGCGATTTGGTAATCGAGGCAGTGTTTGAAAATATGGATGTGAAAAAAGATGTTTTTCGGCAGTTGGATGAGATTTGTAAAGACGGGGCGATTTTAGCGACCAACACCTCCGCCCTTGATGTCAATGAAATTGCCAGTGTCACCAAACGCCCCGAGGCGGTGATTGGCTTACATTTTTTCTCGCCCGCCAATATTATGAAACTGTTAGAAATTGTGCGCGGCGAAAAAACTTCTGACAGCGTACTCGCCACAAGCATGGCACTGGCGCAAGCGATCAATAAACATGCGGTTGTTTCTGGCGTGTGTCCGGGCTTTATCGGCAATCGAATTTTATTTTCCCGCCAAACCCAGGCGCAATCAATGATTTTGGAAGGGGCAAAACCATGGGATGTTGATCGCTGCTTGCTAGAGTTTGGCTTCCCGATGGGGCCATTTCAAATGTCTGATCTTGCCGGTCTGGATATTGGCTGGAATAAAGAAACCTCAAAGGGTGAGACCATTCGCGATGTATTATGCGAACGCGATCGGCGCGGGCAAAAAACCGGTAAAGGCTATTATGATTATGATGCCGAGCGCCGTCCGCATCCCTCATCAGAGGTTGAAGAGATTATCGCCCAATTTGCCAAAGCCTCTGGCAATGAATTGCGCGCGATAGAGGATGAAGAAATCCTTGCCCGCCTATTATTCCCAATGGTCAATGAAGCTGCCAAAATTCTCGATGAAGGCATGGCACAACGCGCGTCAGATATTGATGTGGTGTGGCTTAGCGGTTATGGCTGGCCAAAACATACGGGCGGGATTATGCATTGGGCTGAAAATTATGGGCTTGATAAAATTGTGCAAGGGCTTGGGCAATATTGCCCGGATGTCGACATATCACCTTATTTGCAAAACCACGCCAGCGCTGGGGCGTGGTAAAAGCGGGTGCTTATACGGGAAAAAGCAGGAGAAAGACCGGTGCAAGACTTATCTTTAGACACAAATCTGGCCGACCCAGACTTAATTCCTAATATGATGGGACCGCCCCATGATTTGTTTAAGAGGTGGCGTGAGCAAGATCCGGTGCATTGGAATCCTGCCCCGACAGATTATTCAACCCCCATGGTTGGCGCTAGCATTTCCAAAGGGTTTTGGGTGCTAACCCGCTATCAGGATGTTTATGATGTCTCGCGCAACCAAGCCTTGTTCAGCTCGCATGATGGCAGCCCGGTGATTTGGGATTTTGAGCCCGACCAACTTGCCCTGCAACAAGCTGGTCTTATGGGCATGAAGCCGGAAGATCACATGGCGGTAAAGCGTTTGGTTTTACCACCATTTGGGGCAAAGGAGCTGGCACTTTTTGAGCCAGAAATTAAACGCGCCGCGCGTGAGATTATTGATGCGGTTGCCGATAAGGGAACATGCGAATTTGTTTTTGAGGTGGCTTCCAGATTGCCGGTCTATACATTTTGCAAAATTATGGGTATCGATAATGCGCGGCGTGAAGAGGTGTTCACGCTTGGCAATATGCTGGCGGATACGGAAAGCCCGCGCGGGCATGGGCAAGAGCATGAAGGCTTAACAGCGGCCTTTCAACTCTTTGCGATTTGCGAAGCCTTATGTGCCGAGAAACGAAAAACGCCAGATGAATCAATTTTAAGCCGCCTCATTCATGGCGACATAAATGGCCAGAAAATGACACAAGAGCAGATTAATATGTTTTTTCTGGTTCTCGCGATTGCAGGGCATGAAACCACGCGTGGTACGGCGGTACATTTTATCCGCTTGATGAATGAACATCCCGAGCAATATGAGATTGTCAAAAGTGATCCCGAAACATATTTACCTAATGCGATTGATGAAGTCTTGCGCTTTTCGCCACCGGTGATCAAGTTTCGCCGCACCGCAACAGCGGATGCCGAAATTAATGGGCAGGCAATCAAAAAGGGCGATAAGATTTATTTATCCTATCCGGCCGCAAATCGCGATCCGGAAATTTTCGAAAACCCGGATGAATTTAATGTGCTACGCGGAAATGCGAATAAGCATTTGGCGTTTGGCACGGGCTCACATGTTTGCTTGGGTGCACGCTTGGCGCATATGCAATTAAACGCTCTGTTAATGCAGATGATCACGCGGATTGGGGATGTTAAGCCCATTGGCGACATTGAAAAGCCGCTGCGGTCTATCTGGTTTAATGCGATTTTAAATATGCCGGTTAAATTTACACCAGAAGGCTAGCGCATTATCTCGTTCACGGCATTTCTTCGCTCACGACTTTTCTTCCCTCACGCGAATACCCTAACGGGTATCGCTCTCCATTATATTAACAGAATACGGGCGGCTGAACTACCAGCCGGAGACTGCCGCATCAACCGAGTAAAGTGAGATAAGTTGATGCGCCGATAAAGACAGTCGCGATATAACGATTATTATATTTATCGGGTTTTATGTCGGTGAGAAAAAGCGGCGTGCTCTCTAGCCATTGGCTAGTAAAGGCTTTGGCTTTTTGGGCAAGCTCTTTTTCTCTGTCGCACCCCCCGCGTATTTCTGGTGCATCTACACCCGCAAGTCGAATGGTGGTGGTGACTTCTGTATACGGCCACACCTCTATACGGGCAATGAAACTATTGCCATCTATCACCCTGATGAGTTTTACTTTATCACTGACGAAGCCTATTTCTTTCGCGCTGCTGGATGTGAGTGCCAACATAATTATTAAGATAAGTAGATTGATTTTATTTATAATATTGTTCCTCATAACACTCCCAAAGCAAAACGGCATCAATGTTCTCACACTGATGCCGGGGTGCTGAAAGAACCATCGGAACGATTAGCCACGACGCCTTTAGTCGGGTGACCTGTTTTATAACGCCGTCACCCCGACTAGGTAGAAACGACGTTACGCACTCCCATATAACCATCGGAGTGACCTTATTTATGGCTGAGTCACACAGCCACGTTCCTATAAGGGCTTTCAGACCCTAGCACCGGATTTTGTCGACACTGCTAGCAGATTATCATAAAAGAGGATGATGTCAAAGCAACAAAACCGATGGATTGCATAGGAAAAGAATAAGGGCGCTGCCCAAAAGGTAAACTGCGTTTTACTGGATAGCGCAAGGGAATAGAGACGCGATTGCGTTCATCTGAATGGCGCAAGGGAATAGAATAAGGGTGCGACTGCGCCCCGCCAATCGTTTGGCGCCCCCGCGGAGGTATGGCACATAGTCCCATTACCGTGAGCGAAGAAAAATCGTGAACTTAATAAAGCCGTGAGCGAGAAAAACTTCTAATCCTGCTTACCAAATTGTTTGCCGCTATTGCGTTGGGTGTCGGCATCCGCGCTATAGAGCTCGTTTAATTTTTGCATGCCGCCAAGCCAGCGGTCATAATCGCCTGCTTTGCGTTTAATATATTCGCCAACCTCTTTATGCGGTAGCACGAGAAATGTTTCAGCGCGGATGACATTCACACATTCCGCCGCGACATCTTCGGGCTCCATCATGCCATCGACACTTGCCACCCCATCCGGATTATCGGCGGTCATATTGGTACGCACGGCTTGCGGGCAAAGCACCGAGACTTTAAGCCCTTGCTTGCCATAGGTGATGGCCAGCCATTCGGCAAAAGAGACCGCCGCATGTTTGGTTACGGCATAAGGCGCACTGCCGATTTGCGATAATAAACCAGCGGCAGACGCGGTATTGAGCAAATAGCCGCCGCCGCGCCCCAACATACGCGGGACAATATGCCGCGCCGCCCACACATGCGCCATTACATTGACATCCCAAATTAATTGCCATGCCTCATTTTCAACCTCCGCGCCGCCTGCAAAACCAATACCCGCATTGGAGACAAATAAATCAATGCCGCCATGCGTGTCTTCAACTTGCTCTATCAGCGCCTTAATGCCTTCTTCCTTGCTGACATCAAGCGCCCATGCAATGCCGCCTGTCATTGCGGCGGTTTCTTCCGCCCCTGCCATATCCATATCCGCGCAAATAATGGTTTTCGCGCCTTCGGCCTGAAACTTCACCGCCAAAGCGCGGCCTATCCCCGAAGCGGCACCGGTGATGACGGTGACTTTATCTTTAAGTTCCATTTTCTCCCCCTATATTTTAGGCTTGTTAACCCTTACAGCTTTCCTTATTTATGGCAAGTAAAATTAACTGTCAAATGGCTTGACTTGCAGGCGCTTATCAGTATATTTCGCCAATTATATTTCTATAGATGATAGGTAAGACAATGTTTGCAGTGATTAAAACAGGCGGAAAGCAATATCGTGTGAGCAAAGATGATATTGTCACTGTTGAAAAATTGGCAGGTGAGGTGGGCGATAAATTATCGCTTGGTGAGGTTTTGATGCTCGGCGAAGACGGTGCTGACCCTGTGATTGGCACGCCCTTAATAGAGGGCGCAAGCGTTGAGGCAGAGCTTGTCGAACATATGCAGGCTGATAAAATAACCACGATTAAGTTTAAGCGGCGCAAAGATTATGCCCGTAAAAAAGGACATCGGCAGGAACAAAGCGTTTTGAAAATTACCGCAATTAAAGCGACGTAAGCGACGAGGAAAAAGATATGGCACATAAAAAGGCAGGTGGTTCATCCCGTAATGGACGCGATAGTGTTGGGCGCAGGCTTGGCGTTAAAAAATTTGGCGGCGAGCAGGTTGTGGCGGGCAATATTATTTTGCGCCAACGCGGGACAAAATGGCATCCGGGTGAAAATGTGGGCATTGGCAAAGATCATACGATTTTTGCGCTTGTTAATGGTAATGTATCGTTCAAACAAGGGCGCGGCAGTCGCACTTATGTGTCTGTTTTGCCGGCGGTTGAGGCGGCTGAATAAACCATCTCACAATTTATGAAATAGGGGAGATGGTAAGCCATCTCCTTTTTTTGTTTGATTAAGACACAAAAGTGAGAGGCGTAAAAGATGGTTCATGCTATGGTGTGATTTATGAAATTTCTGGATCAAGCAAAAATATATATTCGCTCGGGCGATGGCGGCGCGGGCTGCATTAGTTTTCGGCGCGAGAAATATGTCGAATATGGCGGTCCCGATGGCGGCGATGGCGGGCGCGGCGGCGATGTTATCGCCGTATGTGTGGATGGTCTAAACACGCTTATTGATTATCGCTATCGCCAGCATTTCAAAGCCAAAACCGGACAACATGGGATGGGTGCAAATCGCACCGGCGCAGGCGGTAAGGATGTTATTTTGCCGGTACCTGTTGGCACGCAGATTTTCGCCCAAGACCAGCAAACGCTCATCGCTGACCTCACCGAAATTGGCGAACAGGTTATTCTCGCACGCGGCGGCAATGGCGGATTTGGTAATGCCCGCTTTAAGGGACCCGTCAATCAGTCGCCGCGCCATGCCAATCCCGGTCATGAAGGCCGCGAGGCATGGATTTGGTTACGCCTCAAACTGATTGCCGATATTGGCTTGGTGGGTCTGCCCAATGCTGGCAAATCAACCCTTTTGGCGACATTAAGTCGAGCGCGGCCAAAAATCGCAGATTATCCATTCACCACTTTGCATCCTAATTTGGGGGTGGTGTTCGCCAAAGGGCGCGAATTTGTGATGGCTGATATTCCCGGTCTTATCGAAGGCGCAAGCGACGGTGCGGGATTGGGGCATAGATTTTTAGGCCATGTCGAACGCTGTGCGGCAATGTTGCATTTAATCGATGCCAGCGCCGATAATGTTCAATCCGCCTATCATATTATTCAGCGCGAGTTGGCCGATTATGGTCATGGCCTTTCTGCCAAGCCGCAGATTATTGCGCTTACCAAAAGCGAGCTTGTAAGTGCCGATGAATTGGCGCAAAAACAGGCTGAATTGCAGACCATAAGCGGGCAAAATATATTATGCCTTTCGGCCGCCGCACGGATAGGGATTGATGAAGTGGTAAACCAGCTTTTATTATCGGTTGATGAATTGCGTGATGGCACCAACAGAGCCCAAAATCTGGCATGGTATCCTTAAAGCGAATGATGGATAAATTATGAACGATGAATTAAACAAAGCGAATATCATCACCATCAAAATTGGCTCTTCCCTTTTGGTGAAAGACCATGCGCTTGATGATGACTGGCTTGCCGGATTGGTGGCGGATATTGCGCGTTTACGCCGCGAGGGGAAAAAATTTATCATTGTCTCTTCTGGTGCGGTGGCGCTGGGGCGGGCGCAGCTCGGATTTACCGATAAGGAGCTGACATTGGAAGAAAGTCAGGCGTGCGCGGCAGTGGGGCAAGTGGCGCTGGCGCAAGGCTGGCAAAATGCGCTTGCGAAAGCGGAGCTGGAGGCGGCGCAAATTCTGCTTACATTTGAGGATACGGAGCAAAGACGACGCTATTTGAATGCCCGCTCAACCCTTTCTACATTACTAGATTTGGGAGTTATTCCGATCATTAATGAGAATGATACTGTCGCCACGGCAGAGCTGCGCTATGGTGATAATGACCGGCTGGCGGCACGCGTGGCAGCGATGATTTCGGCCGATTGTCTGGTGCTGCTGTCGGATGTTGACGGGCTTTATAAAACCGCTGACTTGCGCGGCGAAGACCATATTGTCCAAATTGATGAGATTACGCCGGAGATTGTCGCCATGGCAGGCGCGGCAGGTAAGCTCGGTAAAGGCGGTATGAAAACAAAATTAGAGGCAGCGCAAATCGCCCGCCAGGCTGGTTGTCATACAATCATCACAAGCGGTAAGAGTCCTGCCCCTTTAACAAAATATCAGAACGGGGATATGCGGGCGACTTTATTTCCGGCGGCGGGGCAGGCGCAATCGCAACGCAAATTATGGATTTCCGGCAATCTAAAACCCAAAGGGTATATTTATATTGATGCCGGTGCTTTAGAGGCTTTACAAAAAGGCCGCTCGCTTTTGCCGGTTGGGGTGGTCAAAACCTCTGGCAGATTTGACCGCGGTGATTGTGTATGTATTATGGATGCAGATGAAAATGAAATTGCGCGCGGTCTGATTGCCTTTAATCATGCTGATACTAAGCAGATAATTGGTCAATCGGGCAAGGCGGTGAAAGATATTTTAGGAATTGAAGGCCGTTATGAGCTTATCCATCGCGATGATTTGGTGATGGTAAATAAGGGAGAGACGAATGAAACGACATGAAATGATGCTGGAATTGGGGCGCAATGCGCGGGCTGCCGCGCATAATTTGGCAATGGCAGATACGCAAGCCAAAAATAAAGCCTTAGCCGAAGCCGCCCAGCAGTTAAGGGGGCGGGCAGATATTATTATCGCGGCTAATCAGGCAGATATGGAGATTGCTCGCAATGAGAATCTCCCCAAAGCGCGGCTTGACCGGATTTTATTGGATGCGAACAGGCTGGAGGGGATTGCGCAAGCGCTCGAAGCAATTATCAATCTGCCGGATCCAGTTGGCGCTGAAATGGCGCGCTGGACGGCCGATAATCAGCTCGATATTAGCCGCGTGCGGGTTCCCTTAGGGGTGATTGGGGTGATTTATGAAAGCCGCCCCAATGTCACGGCGGATGCGGCGGCGCTTTGTTTGAAATCCGGCAATGTCGTGATTTTACGCGGCTCATCTGAAATTCAAAATTCTGCCAAAGCGATTGCCGATTGTTTTACCCCTGCATTGGAAGGGGCAGGCATTAACCCGCATGCGGTGCAGCTTGTGCCAAGCCCAGAGCGGGAAAATGTGGGCGATATGTTGGCGGGTCTTGACGGCAATATTGATGTGATTGTGCCCCGCGGCGGCAAAGGCTTGACGGGACGGGTGCAAGATGAGTCACGCGTGCCTGTCTTCGCGCATTTGGATGGCATTTGTCATTCTTATGTTGATGCCGCCGCCGATATTGCGATGGCGGTTGAAATTGTGGTCAATGCGAAAATGCGCCGCACCGGTATTTGTGGTACAACCGAAACATTGTTGGTTGATAAAGCATGCGCGGCAACCCATTTGCCGGAATTGGTAAATGCGCTTCGCGATGCGGGTTGCGAGATACGCGGCGATGCGGATACGCAAGCCATCATCGCTGATATTATCCCCGCCACAGAGGAAGATTGGGCGACTGAATATCTTGATGAGATTATTTCTGTGGCGCAAGTTGATGGGGTGGGCGGCGCGATTGCGCATATAAATCATTATAGCTCCAATCACACAGATGCGATTATCACCAATGATGAGGCGGCCGCCGCCCGCTTTTTGCGCGAGGTTGATAGCGCGATTGTGATGCATAATAGCTCAACCCAATTTGCCGATGGCGGCGAATTTGGAATGGGGGCGGAGATTGGCATTGCCACTGGACGCTTTCATGCCCGTGGTCCGGTCGGGCTGGAGCAGTTGACGACATTCAAATATATGGTGCGCGGGCAAGGCCAGACCCGCCCGCTTTAATTTGGGCCAGTATAATCTGGATAAAATAATGACGACATATTATGATGACTAAATCTGCCCCCTTATTATTTCCGAGCATGCGGGTTGGTCTGTTTGGCGGAAGTTTTGACCCGCCGCATATGGGGCATGTTGCGATTAGCAAATCGGCACAAAGGCAATTAAGGTTGGATTGTGTCTGGTGGCTGGTATCACCGCAAAACCCGCTAAAAAAACATGCGCCCAAAAATCAGAATAAGCGCATTGCCGCCGCCAAAGCGCTCGTCAAAGCAATGGCGCAAGACCCGCATATTTTTATTTCGGATATTGAAACCCAATTACAAACCAATCACACGATTGAGCTTATTCGGTTTTTGCAGCAGCATTATCCGCAAGTTCATTTTATCTGGATTATGGGGGCGGATAATCTGGCGCAATTTCATAAATGGCGCGGCTGGCAAGAGATCTTAAACCGCCTGCCCGTGATTATATATCCCCGCGCTATGGCGGGAGAAAAAGCGTTTTTGTCACCCGCCGCGCAATGTTTTGCGGCTTATCGAAAAGCCACTACGCCCGCTTTGGTGACAGCCGCGCCGCCGGCTTGGGGGCGGTTGAGCGGGCGGTTAAACCCGCTTTCCTCAACAATCTTGCGGGGCGGATAAGTGTTGAAAAATAATCCAAATTATGATTATATACTGGCATGACGCTTTCGGTAGCATCGCAAATAAATGAAGAGGTCGAGCACATTCTTAAACTTGCGCTTGAAAGCCTCGATGATGATCAGGCAAGCGATATTGTGACGATTGATCTGGCGCGCAAATCTTCCATTGCTGATTATATGATTATTGCTTCTGGTCGGTCATCACGCCATGTCGGCGCGATAACCGATCATCTTTTGGAAAAATTAAAACGCGCCGGCCGCAAAAATATCCGGATTGAAGGGCAAGATACAGGCGATTGGATTTTGCTGGATGCGTTTGATATTGTTATCCATATTTTCAGGCCTGAGGTTCGGGAATTTTATAATCTCGAAAAAATGTGGCAGCTCGATGTTGAAACCGCCCCTGCCTCTTAACCCCTGATGCGTGGGGGGTATCTATGCAGTTAAGGATTATTGCATTTGGGCAGGCTAAAGCGTCCCCCGAACAAGAATTATATGATGATTATGCGAAGCTGATTATGCGGCATGGGCGTTTATGCGGGATAAGCCAGTTTGAACTTCTCGAATTAAAAGAGAAAAAAGGCAAAAATGATGATGTTTTGGAGCATGCCTTAGCGTCACAAAATACGCGACAAAAACTCATCTTTTTAGATGCCGCTGGCACTCACATGAGCAGCGAAGGGTTTTCAGGCTTTTTACAAACCCATTTGGATGGAAATTACGAAACCCTATCTTTTGTCATCGGGCCGGCGGATGGGTTTAGCGCGGCACAATTACAAAAAGCGGATGCGATTTTGTCACTGGGAAGCATGACCTTGCCGCATTTGCTGGCACGTGTTTTGCTAGCAGAACAGCTATGGCGGGCTCTTTCTATTCTGACAAATCACCCTTATCATAGAGGCGCATGAATAAATTAAGTTACATTATCGCTGCTGCTTTTTTATATTTCTCAGCCGCGGCACAGGATTTGCTCAAGATTGAGCGTGAAATAGAGCAGCGCCGCGTCGCAGAGCAAGAATTAAATGCACAAGCACAACGGGTTGAGCAAGAGCGAAAAACACTCAATCGGCAGATTATAAAATTAACAAAAAAACTTACCGATATGGATCAACGCCGCAGTAAACTTAAAAAGAGGTTAGCGGCATTAAAAGAAAGCGAAATGAAGCAAAAAACCGCCTTGCATGATGACCGGGTAAAATTATCGCAATCGCTGGCAGCGCTGCAA
The DNA here is from genome assembly GCA_965199285.1 of Parvibaculaceae bacterium. GTDB lineage: Bacteria > Pseudomonadota > Alphaproteobacteria > RS24 > RS24 > CBDDGJ01. The sequence continues at coordinate 1,492,860 of OZ240687.1, forward strand.
TCGATGAGTGAACACCCCCCTCCCGCTTTTGCAGTTCACCCTGATGATGCGTTAAAGGCGGTGCAGGGGCGTATTGCTTTGGCCAGCGTGGTTCCGCGCCTACAATTGCGGGCAGAGGATCTAAAGGCGCGCTTAACAGAACTTACAATTTTACGCGCGCGCATTGCAGAAGACCAAGACGTACTTGCCGCGACAGAGACAGAAGCGGCCAGGCATCGTAAAACATTGGAAAAGCGGCTTATGCAAAGAGCTAAAACAGAAAAAGCAATTCGGAAGAAAGCCGATATAGAAGCAAAAGAAATCGCTCGTCTCGTTGCCGAGGCACAGAATTTGCGGCAATTAAGCCGAAAATTAACCCAGCACCGTCGCGAACGAAATAATAGCCTGAAGATAGAAAATTTTGAACAAGCACGCGGTACGTTATCATTGCCTGTACGTGGACGTATCGTCAAAGGCTTTGGTGAAGAGCAAAAAACCGGTGATATAGCACGCGGGATCTATATTGACACACCTTATGGTGCGCAGATTACGGCACCACATGATGCTGAAATCCTTTATGCGGGACCGTTTCGTCAATATGGCAATATTGTTATTCTGGGCTTAGGAAATGATTATCAAATGGTGTTGACGGGCATTGCTAATTTACAAAGCTATGCCGGACAAAAAATCCTTGCAGGCGAACCAATTGGTCAAATGCAAAAGAATATTGGCGATGTGGTACGAAAACCATTATATATTGAGCTACGCTATAATAATGAACCGATTGACCCTGTCCCTTGGATGCGGTTAACTGGTTAGATATAAGACGAGAGTAACATGAAAATTTTTGTGAGATTATTTTTATATATAAGCCTGACTTTAATTCCGGCTTTTGCGCAAGCGGCCGAAGAGGATATATCCAAAACGGAGGTTGAAAAGCGGCAGGATTTGTATGACCAATTGCGCCTATTTGGTGATGTGCTGGAGCGGGTAAGGCGGGATTATATTGACGCGCCAGAAGATAAGGATTTAATTGAAAGCGCGTTAATTGGCATGCTGACCGCGCTTGATCCCCATTCATCTTATCTACCGCCTAAGAATTTCGAAGATATGCAAGTTGAAACCAAGGGCGAATTTGGCGGCCTCGGGATTGAGGTAACAATGGAGCAAGGGCTGGTTAAGGTGATTTCTCCGATTGATGATACGCCCGCGCAACGGGCGGGCATTATTGCAAATGATCTTGTCTCACATCTTGATGGCGAACCTGTGTTAGGGCTAACGCTTTCACAGGCGGTCGATAAAATGCGGGGGAAAAAAGGCACAAGCATCACGTTAACCATTTTGCGCGCCGGTGAAGAAGAGCCCCTCGAAATTAAAATCACCCGTGATATTATAAAAATTCGAGCCGTTCGTAGCCGTGTGGAGGGGATTGAAGAAAACATTATTTATTTGCGGGTGACAACCTTTAATGTGCAAACCACGCCGAATTTGGAACAAGCGATCGCAGAGCTTACGGCTGAAATTGGGGCGCAAAACATTGCCGGAGTTGTGCTTGACTTACGCAATAATCCGGGCGGTTTACTCAATGAAGCTGTTTCGGTTTCAGACATGTTTTTGGAGCAGGGTGAAATTGTTTCAACCCGGGGGCGACATAAGCGTGATGGGGCTCGCTTTAGCGCGCGTGCAGGTGATCTTACAAATGGACTTCCTGTTCTTGTGTTGGTTAATGGCGGCTCAGCTTCCGCATCTGAAATTGTTGCCGGTGCTTTACAAGATCACCATCGGGCGATTGTTGTGGGGGCGCAAAGTTTTGGCAAGGGTTCCGTACAAACAATTTTTCCGCTTCAAAATGATGCCGCTATTCGGATGACAACCGCGCGTTATTATACGCCATCAGGGCGTTCGATTCAGGCTTTGGGCATTACCCCTGATATTTTTGTCCGCCAGCACGTGCCAGAAGAATTACAAAAACGCGTTAAACCTCGTCGCGAGGCTGATTTGCGCGGACGGCTAGAGGGTGAAGATATTGACGGTCAGTCTAATCAAAAGGATGAGGATGAAACAGAGAAAGACGAGAATAGTAAATTCTCGGTTGCTTATATTCCCTCAAAACCAGAGGATGATGTCCAGCTTCAATATGCCCTTTCTATGCTAACGAAGATGGATAAAGCGCGGCGTGATCCATCATCTATCGTCCAGCAGAAAATTGTTCCCCCACCTGTCAAGGATGTTGCAGAATTAGCAGATGCAACAGAATAATAAATTACAACTTCAATATCGCGCCTGTGTCGGTGTGGTTGTATTTAATCGGAAGGGGCAGGTGTTTATGGGCAAGCGGGCGCAAGATCAATTCGCGCTTGACTCTCTCTCACATCCGCCTCCCTTATATCCATGGCAATTCCCGCAAGGGGGGATTGATAAGGGCGAAGCCCCCATGCGTGCCGCCTATCGGGAATTATATGAAGAAAGCGGTATAAAATCTGTGCGGCTGCTTTATGAAATGCCCTATTGGTTGGCTTATGATTTGCCCGATGAGCTTATCGGCCGCGCCCTTAAAGGAAAGTTTCGCGGGCAAAAACAAAAATGGTTTGCCTTTTTGTTTGAAGGTAAAGACAGCGAAATAGACCTTGCTCAGCACGAACAAATCGAGTTTGAAGATTATCAATGGACAAATATGGCAACCGCCTGTGAGCTGATTATCCCTTTTAAGTACCATATTTATACACGCTTGGCAGCAAGTTTCGGATTTTTAGAACATGGCTAAGGATTTCCCCATTCTCAATCTGGCGGATTTTAAGAGCGATGAAACCTTCCGCCGCGAGGCATTTATCCGCGATTTGGATAGAGCGTGTCGTGATTTGGGGTTCTTTTTTCTCATCGGGCATGGATTGGATGATACCTTAAACACCTGTTTTAGGGCAGCGCAGGATTTTTTCAATCTCCCCATTTGCGAAAAAGAAAAAATATCAATCTCTAAATCATCTTGTCATCGCGGCTGGTATCGATTGCATGAAGAAATACTTGACCCAATTCAAAATGCAGCCGGTGATTATAAGGAAGGGCTTAAAATCGGTTTTGATTGCCCGCCCGATCACCCGCGCATAAAGGCAGGCGTGCCCTTGCATGGGGCAAATCAATGGCCGGATATAGAGGGCTGGCAAGCGGTCATGCAGCACAATTATAATCTGTTAAGCGATTTATCGCGTGAGCTGATGCAAGCTTTGGCGCTGGCGCTTGTGCTGCCGGCAGATTATTTTGCCGATTATCTTACCGACCCGATGGCGACGCTTTCACCCTTGCGCTATCCGCCGCAGCAAGGTGAGGTGCTGGGGGCGGGCGCGCATACAGATTTTGGCTGCCTGTCGCTGGTCGCGCAATTAGATGCAGACGGGTTAGAGATTAAAACACGAGATGGAGACTGGTTGCCTGTGCCGTTTTATCCAGACGCGCTTGCGGTTAATCTAGGCGATATGATGGCGCGCTGGACCAATGACCTCTATCGCTCGCCGCCGCATCGGGTGATAAATCGCCAACCGCATCATCGCCATAGTCTTGCATTTTTCTTTGACCCCGACCCGGAGACGGATTTATCGGCTTTTCCTTCTTGCTTAGCTGAAACCGGTGCGGCACATTATCCGCCAGCGACATGCCTCGAGCATTTGCTTAGCAAAATTGATGAGAGTTTTTCTTATCGGAAAGAGGTTGAATGAACACTTATATATTAACCCTATCTTGCCCCGACCGCTCTGGCATTGTCGCGGCCGTGGCTTCTGCCTTGTCACAAAGCGGGATGAATATTACCGATAGTCATCAATTTGGCGACCCCGATACAAAGCAATTTTTTATGCGCGTCGCGTTTGAGCCGATAGAAACACAAAGCATCGCTGAATTTGAAAAATCATTTACGGCATTGGCGGAGTCTTTTGCGATGCAATGGAAACTCTATGATATGAGCCAAACGCCGCGCGTGCTTATTTTGGTTTCGAAATTTGACCATTGCCTGCAAGACCTTATTTATCGTAGCGAGATTGGCAGCCTCAATATGCAAATTGCCGGTATTATGTCTAATCATGAAACCACCCAAAAGCGCGCTGCCCATGCTGATATTCCGTTTTTTTTGATGGCGGGAGGCAAAGCAGAAAAACCTGCTCATGAAAAAATGATTGCCGATTTTGTCGCGCGGGAAAAAATCGATTTGGTTATCTTAGCGCGCTATATGCAAATCTTATCGGAAGATTTGGTGCAGATGCTCGACGGCAAGGTGATAAATATTCACCATAGTTTTTTGCCGAGCTTCAAAGGCGCAGTGCCTTATAGCCGCGCCTATGAGCGCGGGGTGAAAATGATTGGCGCAACCGCCCATTTTGTCACCGCCGCGCTTGATGAAGGGCCAATTATCACGCAAGGCGTTGCTGATATTCGCCATGATATGAGCGTTGCCCAGCTTGTTGATGTCGGGCGCGATATTGAAAAACAGGTGCTGGCGCAAGCGGTGAATTATTATCTGCAAAGGCGGATATTATTAAATGGCCATAAAACCGTGATTTTCGAATAATCCGTCACATGATTAGCAACAGGGATGAAGGGGGCAGCACATATTCTGGATAGTTTTGAAGCGGTAAGCGAAATTTGCGGTGACCCGCAAGAGCGCATATTCGCTTTGCTTTTTGAGCGCTATCCCGAAATGGAGGTGCTTTTTATTCTTGATCGCGATGGCTATGTGCGCGGTACAATGTTGCAAACAAGTTTCGAGGCTTTGCTCGATATGGCGGTAAGTGATGATCCGCCCAACTCAACCGGCGGCTTAAGCATTGCCGCGTTTCGGCTGCACCATGAGGCTTATGATCTCACCCCTACGCAATTTGATATTTTCTTTATTATTATCCGTGATTGCTTTCGCGATATTCTGCAAGATAAATGGACAAGTGATATGGCAATCGCGTGGCAGGATTTACTCACCGCCATTGCCCAGATCGAGGCTTATTAGAAGCATATTTTTTAATCAATATTTATATCCACGCCGCAAATATGCGTCTGCATCTTATCAATATCACCAGCATGGCAGGAAAAACCGCAAAGCTGCTCTGTTTCGCCTTTTTCAAAAATAAGTTCAGCATTGATAAGCGGCAGATGAAACGCGCCTGCTTTTTCTTGCACCTCTATATTCAGTAAAGCGCTCCATTTTTGCGCTAATCGCTCTGGCTGCGGGCTGGTAAGCCGCGCATTTCGAAACCCTTTCGTGCTTGTGCTTATTTTTTGGTGCCAATCTGTGCCAGCCCATATCCATTTACTATGCGGGGATTGCCAATCTGTTTCACCCCCCATTGAGTCAATAGAAAGAATTGCGCCGCCAACATCACGCGGGTGAAAATGGGTCGCAATCACACCCGGCAATTCGGAATGATTATCTATCGTCCATATCGCCCGCACCCCTTGCGCGATGATATGCTCTCGAACAGGCGCTGCATTTTCGCATTCAAGGATAATCATATAACCACTATCGCCATATCGGGCGAGATGCCGCCCCCCGGCCGTGTTTTCCTCAATCGGGCTTATCACTTCCAAAAAATCGCTATTTAGGGCAAATAATCCATTTGCCAAACCAAATAGTTTCACATCCGGGTCGCGATAGCAAATTTCTGCATTCAGGCTTTGGGATAGGGCGGCAAGTGTTGCTTCTAAATCTTCTGCCACCAAACAAATTTGCCGCAATCTGTAAGTCATGTTTTTCCCCTTAAACGGATCGTAAAACCACTTGTAGTATAGGTGAAAACTCGATAAGAGCAAGGCAGGAAACGGGAGCCAAAAGTGCAATCAGATATTAGAAATATAGCGATTATCGCGCATGTCGATCACGGCAAGACCACGCTTATTGACAGCATTATGAAGCAAAGCGGCATGTTTCGTGAAAATCAGGCCGTGGCGGAACGGATGATGGACAGGCATGATCTTGAAAAAGAACGCGGCATCACCATTCTTGCCAAGCCCACTTCGGTGCTGTGGGATGGGGTGCGGATTAATATTATCGACACCCCAGGGCACGCTGATTTTGGTGGCGAAGTCGAACGGGTATTACATATGGCAGATGGGGTGGTGCTGCTGGCGGATGCGGCGGAAGGGGCAATGCCGCAAACCAAATTCGTGTTAGGTAAAGCGCTTGCACAAGGACTAAAGCCGATTGTGGTGGTGAATAAAGTCGACCGCGCCGATGCCCGTGCCGAAGCGGTGCTGGATGAGATTTTTGATTTATTCATCGCGCTTGATGCCAATGATGAACAGCTTGATTTCCCCATCATTTATGCTTCAGGGCGGGATGGTTGGGCGGCAACCAGCCTCGATGCGCCGCGCGAAAATCTATCGCCGCTTTTGGAGGTGATTACCGCGCATGTGCCTCCACCCAATTTATCATCCGATTTGCTGGCCGATGCGCCTTTTGCGATGCTGGCGACTTTGTTGGATTATGATTCCTATCTTGGGCGCTGTTTGACCGGACGGGTGGAGCAAGGCCGCGCTAAGGTGAATGACGCTGTCCACGCGCTTACCCTTGCCGGCGAAACGGCGGAGAGCGGGCGGCTGACCAAGCTTTTGAAATTTGATGGGTTAGAGCGCGTGCCTGTGGATGAAGTGGCAGCGGGCGATATTATTTGTATTGCGGGCTTAAAAAAAGCAAGCGTGGCGGATACGATTTGCGCGCCGGCGCAAACCATGGCCTTGCCCTCCACCCCCATTGACCCGCCGACCATGTCTATCACCATCACGATTAATGACTCACCCTTTGCGGGGCAAGATGGCAATCGCCTGACCTCCACCATGTTGCGAGATAGGTTGCTGGCGGAAGCCGAAACCAATGTCGCGATTAGCTTTGCCGAAAGCGCGGGCAAGGATGCGTTTGAAATTGGTGGGCGCGGCGAATTGCAGCTTGGCGTGCTGATCGAAACCATGCGGCGGGAAGGCTATGAGCTAACCGTATCGCGACCGCAGGTTTTATTGCAAGAAGATGGACAGGGGCAGATAATCGAGCCGGTTGAAGAGGTGACTATAGATGTCGATGAAGAATTTTCATCCCCAGTGATTGACCAAATGAACCGCCGCAAGGCGGATATGATTGAAATGCGGGCGATGGGCGCGGGCAAACAAAGGCTGGTCTTTCTTGCCCCCTCGCGCGGGCTGATTGGCTATCAAGGGCGTTTCCTCACTGAAACGCGGGGTACGGGTGTGCTAAACCGGCTTTATCATAGCCATGCGCCTTATAAGGGCGATGTGCCAGCGCGTCGCAATGGGGTGCTGATTGCTAATGAACAAGGTGCGGCAGTGGCGTTTGCTTTGTGGAATTTACAAGAGCGCGGGGCGCTGTTTATCGAACCGCAAACCGATGTTTATCAGGGCATGATTATTGGCGAACATGCGCGCGATAATGATTTGGACGTGAACCCGATGAAAGGTAAAAAGCTCACCAATATGCGCGCTTCGGGCAGTGATGAGGCGGTTATCCTCACCCCGCCGCGCAAGCTTTCTTTAGAAGAGATGATGGCCTATATTGGGACGGATGAATTGCTGGAAGTCACGCCGGAAAATTTGCGCTTGCGGAAAAAATATCTCGACCCCAATGAGCGCAAAAAGCAAGCCAAAAAATAAATAACCTCTCCACATTGATGAGGTAAAGCATATATGAAACATAATAGTGTCGGGGTGCATGCCATTTATTATTCCGTTCTTAGAGCCTTTTTAGCTTTCGCCTATTCTATAGGACTCCCACCCCGACATAAATCATGAATGTGGCAACCAACGTTTCTGTTTCAAAATCGTTGGTGCCGGGGTGTTAACAAATCATATCACATGACCGCGACGTTTTTACCGCGAACGGCTATTTTATGGCGCCGCCACCCCGACTTAAATCGAGATAGCAGCAATTAGGTAACGACAACTGCTTACTGCCGGTGATATGAGGTTGCTAAACCCCAGCGCCGAGATTTCCCGACACTGCAAACAGGCTACCATAAAAAGCGATAGTGTTGCAAGGGAATAGGCTTGCGACTGCAAGCCCGGCGAATAGTTTCGCCGCGCCCCCGCAGCGATGGCTGAAAGCCATTCGCGTGAGGGATATAAACCCCACCCCGTGAGATATTGCATGGAAAAAGAATAAGGGCATCCCGCAATGCTCACATGGGAATAGAAGCGCGACTGCGCTTCCGGCGAATAGTTTCGCCGCCCACCCGGAGCGATGGCTGGAAGCCATTCGCGTGAGGGAGGTAACGGCTAATCCATATCCTGCAGATGATTTTTGAGAAGCGGCATATGCGCGATGATGAAGGCTACGCTTAAGCCGGTAAAGCCAAATAGCTTAAAACTCACCCAAAAATCGGTTGAAAAATTGCGCCAGACAATCTCATTAATCACACCCAATATGACGAAAAAAATCGCCCAATTACGCGTGAAAATCAGCCAGCCTGCTTCATCCAAAGGCATCGCATTGCCCATTAAAATTTTGAGGTAAGATTGCCCGCGCCACAACCCAAAAAACAAAATACTGGCGCATAAAATATAAACAAGGGTTGGTTTCATTTTGATAAACATTTCATCTTGCAAATAAAGCGTCAGCCCGCCAAAGACGAATACAAAACCAGCCGTAATCAGACTCATTAAGCTCGGTTTACGCCCGCCCATAAGCTGCAGCGCGATAATGATGGCAAGTGCGACCATAAAACCAGCTGTTGCGATGAACAGGCTATCACTTTCTGGCCGCCCCAAAATTTCAGCCCCATAAGCATTGAGTAAGAAGAATAAAATTAACGGGGCAAAATCTTCCCAAAATTTACGCATCTTTGTCTCCTATCTCATCATCTCCGATAAGCGCGCGGGCAAAATCTGCCGCATCAAAGGGCTGCAAATCATCTTGCCCCTCGCCCACGCCAATAAAATAAATCGGCAAAGCCAGCTTGCGCGCCAGTGCCACCAGCACCCCGCCGCGCGCCGTGCCATCCAGCTTGGTCATAATCAGTCCGCTTGTTTCGGCCGCCGCCTGAAACCCCTCGGCCTGACTGATAGCGTTTTGCCCCACTGTTGCATCCAAAACAAGCAGCGAATGATGCGGCGCGGTTTCATCATGCTTTCGCAACACCCGAATGATTTTGGTAAGCTCTGCCATTAGATTTTCATTTGATTGCAAACGCCCCGCCGTATCAATCAGCAATATATCTGTGCCGTCTGTTTTGGCTTTTTCATAAGCCGTGTAAGCGAGGCTCGCCGCATCGCCCCCTTGTTGGGTGGTGACAACATGAACGCCAGCGCGTTCGCCCCAAATCTGTAATTGCTCGATGGCGGCGGCGCGGAAAGTGTCGCCAGCTGCCAGCATGACAGACTTCCCTCCCATCTTAAATTTATGGGCAAGCTTGCCAATGCTAGTGGTTTTGCCCGCCCCATTTACCCCCGCCATTAAAATGACGGCAGGCTTTTTATCTTCAGGTATCTCAAACGCCGCCATGCGCGGGGTGAGTATATCCGCAATGCTATTAATGAGAAGCTGCCGTACCTCTTGCGGGCTTGGCGCATGGTCTTGCTTTTGGGCGCGCAACAAAGCAATAATCTCATCACTGGTTTCAAGTCCTAAATCAGCCCCGATTAGATGATCTTCAAGCTCTTGTAACGTCGCAGCATCGATTTTGCGACCGCCAAAAATCTGCGCAATGCTGTCACCCAGATTTTGGCGCGAGCGGCTAAGCCCTTTTTTGAGGCGGGAAAATAAACTCATGCGCACATCTCGCCGTTTAATTCTGCATCTGATACGCCGGTGATTTTAAGGCGGACGATCTCGCCTATAGCGGCTGGACTTACACCTGCCTTTACGCGAATGGGCGCGAAATTTTCCCCACGCGCAAAATCTGGCTTTTCAATAAGCGCATTATAGGTTTTCCCAATCTGGCTTTTGAGAAATGCCTGTTTTTGCTTATCCCCCGTGCGCCGCAATATATCGGCACGCTGTTTTATGACCGCGCGCGGCACTTGCGGCATCCGTGCCGCCGGTGTGTTGGGACGTGGCGAGAAGGGGAACACATGCAACCACGTCAAATCACAATCGGTAATAAGGGCGCGGGAGTTTTCAAACATCTCATCGGTTTCGGTCGGAAAGCCTGCGATCAGATCCGCCCCAAATATAATATCGGGGCGTTTCGTTTTCATCATTGTACAAAATTCAATCGCCTGGGCGCGACTATGACGCCGTTTCATCCGCTTCAAAATCATATCATCGCCGGCTTGCAGCGATAAGTGCAAATGCGGCATCAGGCGCGGCTCATGAATAATCATATCCAGCATATTAGGCGCAAGCTCAACTGCATCAATCGAGCTTAGACGCAGGCGCGGCAGTTCTGGTAAGGCTTTTAAGATAGCCCGCATCAAATCGCCTAATTGCCCGTCTCCCGTATCTGCCCCCCAACTGGTGATATCAACGCCGGTGAGGACAATTTCCTGATGCCCTTGCGCGTAAAGGCGGGTGCAGGCGGCGACAATATCGGCGCTGGCAACAGAGCGCGAATTACCGCGCCCATAAGGGATAATACAAAATGTGCAACGATGGTCACAGCCGGTTTGAATCTGCACAAAGGCGCGCGCGCGACCGGCTTGCTCTGGCGCGATAGGCAAGGCGGTTGTCGCTGCCATAATATCGCCAAGCTGGTCGTCATTATTTGTATAGCTTGCCGCTTGCAGCTTTTCCTGATTGCCAATAAGCTGTGTAACCTCCGGCATTGCAGCAAATTCGGCCGCATGGGTGTGAGCAGCGCAGCCGGTGACAATAATTTTATGGTCTGGATTTTCACGCGCCGCTTTGCGAACGCTTTGGCGAGTTTGGCGCACCGCTTCTTTGGTGACTGCGCAGCTATTAATAATAACCGTATTTTGCATGTTTACGCTTTGCGCGGCAGCGCTAATCTGGTCGCCTTCAAGCGCATTTAAGCGACAGCCAAAATTTTTGACAATAAGGCTCATAGCGCCACCTCAACCGTAAATTCAAACACCGCCGCGCCGCGCATAAAAATCTCGCCTGCCTGTTCGTGCAAAAATAAATCCCCCCCCGGTAGATGCACGGTCAGCTCGGTTTCAAAAATATGGTTTTGTTTTTGCTGATAGGCGGCAAAACTGGCACAAGCACCCGTGCCGCAGGCCTTGGTAAGTCCAACGCCGCGCTCCCAGGTGGCGATTGTGAGGTTTCCATCCCCATCAATGCGGACGAAATTAATATTTGCCTGTTGCGGAAACAGCTTATGGTATTCAAGCGCCGCGCCATAATCTTGCGCATAGGCTTGCGGATTGCCGTCAATAAATATCACCGCATGTGGATTGCCGATATTAACACAATAAGCGGGTGGTAATTGCGGATGTAAAGATACGGCTTCGGTATCTGTTTCAGTCGCGAGCGGAATATCCTGCCAAGCGAATTTTGCCGCACCCATATTAACGCTTACCATTTCACCATCGACTTTTGCATAAAGACACCCTGCCAGCGTATCGATGCTTATATCGGATTTACCAGTTTCTTCGCTAAGATAACGGGCGATGGCGCGGGTGCCATTGCCACAGGCTTCGACTTCTTGTCCGTCTGCATTGAAAATCTGCATAAAAATATCAGCCTCTGGAGTGTGGGGCTTGGGTGGTCGAATGATTAAAAATTGATCGCACCCCTTGGTTTGCGGGTGATCGTCAGCAGAAAGAGCCGCGATTTGCGCGCCGCTAAGAGATATATCATCAGCCCGCGCATCGACAATTAAGAAATGATTGCCCAAACCATTCATCCGGCTTACGGTGAGGCGGCTTATGGTAAGGGGAGAGATGGTGGTGCTATCCGTCATGTCGCCCTTATAGCAAATCTGTTTCTGAGTGCAAATCTATTGACAAGTTTAAGCGCGGTCATTATGTTGCGCCCACTCTTTGTTAAGAATTGAGACATTTGGTCGCATTTACCCTGCCCAATAAGGCAGGCATTGGATAAAAGAAAAAAGATAAATGTGATCACCATCCGTCGGCAAGTTTTGCTCACGGGTGTTTTTCTGCTTGGTTCTTTTTGGGTAGGATAAGGTGATAAATGTTTGAAACATTAACAGACAGTCTTGGTTCGATTTTTGATCGGCTGCGCGGCCGCGGGGCGTTGTCAGAAAAAGATGTCGATGCGGCGCTTGCCGATATTCGCCGCGCGCTCATTGAGGCCGATGTGGCGCTATCTGTTGTTCGCAAATTGCTGGATGATTTGCGCCCACGGCTGGTCGGGGCGGATGTTCTAAAATCTGTCACGCCTGGGCAGCAAGTGGTGAAAATCGTCAATGATGGGCTGGTCGAAATGCTCGGCAACCCTGTGCCGCTTTCCTTCGAAGCAACCCCGCCTGTGGTGATGATGATGGTTGGCTTGCAAGGTTCCGGTAAAACCACCACTACCGCCAAAATCGCCAAACGCATGGCAGATAAAAATAACAAGAAAGTGCTGATGGCTTCGCTGGATGTGCAACGTCCTGCCGCGATGGAACAGTTGCGGGTATTGGGAGAGCAGGTCGAGATTAATACATTGCCGATTATTGATGGGCAGCGTCCAGTTGATATTGCTAAGCGTGCCAAAGAGGCGGCACAGCTTGGCGGCTATGATGTGGTAATGCTGGATACCGCAGGCCGTACCAATGCGGATGAAGCGCTGATGACTGAAATGGCGGCGATTGCCACACAGGCTGATCCGCATGAGATTTTGCTGGTTGCCGATAGTCTGATGGGGCAAGAGGCGGTGACGATTGCAAGCCAGTTTAAGGAACGGATTGCACTTACCGGAATTGTGCTTACCCGACTGGATGGGGATGGTCGTGGCGGTGCGGCACTTTCGATGCGGGCGGTGACGGATGTGCCGATCAAATTGCTCGGCACCGGTGAAGGCATTGACAAAATTGAAGAGTTTGATGCCGCACGGATGATTAACCGCATTTTGGGCATGGGCGATATTGTTGGGCTGGTCGAAAAGGCAAGCGAAACGATAGATGCTCAAAAGGCTGAAAAAATTGCGGCGCGGATGAAGAAAGGACAATTCACGCTTGAGGATTTGGCCGATCAGTTGCAACAAATGCGGCGCATGGGCGGCATGTCGAGCGTGTTGGGGATGCTGCCTGGTATGGGTAAGATGAAAAACCAGCTTAACGCGGCGGGGATGGATGATAAGGCGTTAGCCCGCCAGGCGGCGATTATTTCATCAATGACGCTGGCAGAACGGGAAAATCCAAAACTTCTCAATGCGAACCGTAAAAAGCGCATTGCCGCCGGCAGTGGTACCCAAGTACAAGATGTGAATAAGGTTATCAAAATGCACCGTCAAATGGCGGATATGATGAAGAAACTCGGCAAAGGCGGCATGAAAGGCTTAAGCAATATGTTTGGGCTTGGTGGCAATGGATTAGGAGGCGGCGGAATGGGTGCGGGTCTGGACTCTAATTTAGGTGATGAGCAAATGCCGGATCTGAACCACTTACAAAATTTAACAAATGGGCGCGGCGTGCCGGATTTATCGGGATTAGGACTTCCGTCCAAAAAGAAATAATAAACAAAATAGTCGAAAGGAAAAAATATGGCTTTGAAAATCAGAATGTCACGCGGGGGAAGTAAAAAGCGCCCGTTTTATCGTATCGTTGTTGCGGATGGGCGGATGCCCCGCGATGGTCGGTTTATCGAAAAGCTGGGAACCTATAATCCCCTGCTCCCGAAAGACCGCGAAGATCGCCTTAATCTTGATATTGAGCGCTGCCAGTTTTGGATTGCGCGCGGGGCTAAACCGTCAGACCGGATTGCGCGGTTTCTTGATGAGGCAGGCGTGTGGACACGAGAAGCCCGTAATAATCCGCAAAAAGCCAAGCCAAAGGCAAAAGCGCTTGAACGCTTAGCTGCCGAAGAAGAAGCCAAACGCGAAGCCGAAGAAGCTGCGAAAGCTGCTGCTGAGGCACCAGCAGAAGAAGCTCCGGCTGAAGAGGCGGCCACTGAAGAAGAAGCGCCAGCAGAGCCAGAAGAAGCACCAGCAGAGGAAGAAACAGAAAAAGAAGCATCCGAATAAAACGCGTCTTATTGGTTTGGCATGGGTGCAGATGATAAAATTCTGATGGCGGCGATTATGGGCGCGCATGGCGTGCGCGGCGAGGTGAAACTTAAAAGTTTCACCGATCCGCTTGACAATATCACCCGCTATCCGCTTGTCGATGCGACCGGGCAGATTTATGAAATCAGCGATAATGCGGTTTTGCCGAAAGGTATTTTGCGGATAAAATTTACCCATATTAATGACCGCGATGCAGCCGCCGCTTTGCAGGGAACCCAGCTTTTTACGGCGCGCGCTGATTTGCCACCGCTTGCCGATGAAGATGATTATTATCATGCTGATCTTATCGGGCTTATGGCTTATGATGCGGCGGGGCAGACTTATGGCCGCGTGAAAGCGGTTCATAATTTTGGCGTAGATGATATTTTGGAGATTGGCGATTTTATGCTGGCATTTACCAAGCAAAATGTTCCGATGATTGACCTTGCAGCAGGGCGGATGGAAATTCAGATTCCCCCCACAAGCAATGCAGAAGAAGAGACAAGTGATGCGGATGAAGCGGAGACAGATAAATGAGCTGGCACGCACATATTATCACCGCTTATCCTGAATTATTTCCCGGCGCGCTAGGGCATAGTCTAGCCGGACGCGCGCTGGCAAATAAGATTTGGCAATTCACCACGCATGATATTCGGGAATTTGGTATTGGCAAACATTTCGCGATTGATGATACGCCCGCCGGGGGCGGGGTTGGTATGGTCATGCGCGCCGATGTCGGCAAGAGCGCGATTGAGGCGGCGCGTAAATCTGCACCCGATTTACCGCTTCTGCTGTTGAGCCCACGCGGTAAACCATTGCAGCAAAACCGCGTGATTGAATTGTCACAAGGCAAGGGCGCTTTGTTTTTTTGCAACCGATTTGAGGGAATCGATCAACGCCTTATCACCCATTATGATATGGAAGAAATATCGGTTGGGGATTATGTGCTTTCGGGCGGCGAGATTGCGTGCTTTGCGGTTTTGGATGCAATTATTCGGCTATTACCCGGTGTGATGGGAAGGTCTGAAAGTGCTGCAAGTGAAAGTTTTTCCGCGCATTTGCTTGAATATCCGCATTATACCAAGCCGGCCCAATGGCAGGGGCAGGATATTCCGCCGGTTTTGCGCAGTGGGGATCATGCCGCGATTGCAAGCTGGCGGCAGGATATGGCCGAACAGCTCACCCGCGCCCGACGGCCTGACTTATGGCAAAAATTTTTAGCCAAAAACCGAAAAAATACCAAAACCCGAAAAAATACATGACAAGCAAGGCGTTTCATGCTATCCCGCCGCAGGTTTTGATAATCTTGCGTGCCGTAAATAGCTTTAGGCGTGTAAGTAAATGAAAGCGCAAGTAAATAGGTGATATGATGAATATGATTGATGAAATTGAGCGCGAACAGCTCGCGACATTAAGCGATAAACATATTGATGAGTTCGCCGCCGGTGATACGGTTAAGGTTGATGTGAAAGTTGTTGAAGGCACGCGCGAGCGTATTCAGGTTTATGAAGGGGTGTGCATTGCGCGCTCTGGCAATGGGCTAAATGCAAATTTCACGGTTCGCAAAATCTCTTATGGCGAAGGGGTTGAACGTGTATTTCCGCTCTATAGCCCGCTGGTGAGCGCGGTGAAAGTCGTGCGTCGCGGCAAGGTGCGGCGCGCCAAACTTTATTATTTGCGTGGGCTTACCGGTAAAGCAGCGCGGATTGTTGAAAAGCGCGCCAAAGTGACCAAAACTGATAAACAGACCACCGCAACCGACACAATTATTACGAAGGACGAAGAGTAAACACTCTTGCCCCTATTATCCTTGTTGATTATGGGGGCAGGCGCTCTCACAAAAAGGGACGGATAAATGGGAAAAACGCTTTACGATAAAATTTGGGACGCACATCTGATTGAAGATGGCCTGATTTATGTTGACCGCCATTTAGTGCATGAAGTCACCAGCCCGCAAGCCTTTGAAGGTTTGCGAATGACAGGGCGCGGCGTGCATGCGCCAGACAAAACGCTAGCGGTTGCTGATCATAATATCCCCACCACAGACCGCGCTGGCGGGGTGGCGGCGATCGCGGATATTGATAGCAAAATCCAGATTGAGACATTAGAAAAAAATGCCGCCGAATTTGGCATTGAATATTTGGATATGGCAGATATTCGGCAAGGCATTGTGCATGTGGTGGGCCCTGAGCAAGGCTTCACCCTGCCCGGTTTAACGATTGTTTGTGGCGATAGCCATACTTCAACTCATGGCGCATTTGGCGCATTGGCGCATGGCATTGGCACGTCTGAGGTTGAGCATGTGCTGGCAACCCAAACGCTCATTCAAAGCAAAGCCAAAAATTTCCGTATTCATGTTGTTGGCAAAGCGCCCGCCCATTTTACCGCCAAAGATATTGCACTGGCGATTATTGGTGAGATTGGCACTGCCGGTGGCACTGGCTATGTGCTGGAATATGCGGGCGAGGCGATTGAAGCTCTCTCAATGGAAGGGCGGATGACGCTATGCAATATGTCTATCGAGGCAGGTGCGCGCGCAGGCCTAATTGCGCCAGATGAGAAAACCTTTGCCTATTTGAAAGACCGCCCCAAAGCCCCTAAGGGCGCGGATTGGGAGGCGGCTTGCGAGTATTGGCGCGGGCTGGTGTCGGATGCGGCTGCGGTTTTCGATAAGGAAATCACGATTGATATTGCCAATGCCGCGCCGCTCGTGACATGGGGGACAAGCCCGCAAGATGTGATTAGCATTGACGGGCATGTGCCTGATCCCGCCAAAGCCGAAACCGAAGCTCAACGCGCCGCGATGGAACGCGCTCTTGACTATATGGGCTTAACGGCGGGAACCCCGATTCAGAATGTTGAAATTGATCGGGTCTTTATCGGCTCTTGCACCAATAGCCGGATTGAGGATTTGCGGGCGGCGGCAAAAATTGCCGAAGGCGGTAAAGTTGCAGCGCGCGTTTCGGCTATGGTTGTCCCCGGTTCTGGTTTGGTCAAAGAACAAGCAGAGGCCGAAGGGC
This sequence comes from Parvibaculaceae bacterium, assembly GCA_965199285.1. Taxonomy (GTDB): domain Bacteria; phylum Pseudomonadota; class Alphaproteobacteria; order RS24; family RS24; genus CBDDGJ01. The sequence continues at coordinate 1,509,948 of OZ240687.1, forward strand.
TGGATAAGATTTTCCAAGCCGCAGGGTTTGAATGGCGCGAACCGGGATGCTCTATGTGTTTGGCAATGAATGCCGATAAGCTCGCGCCAGAAGAGCGGTGCGCCTCAACCTCCAACCGCAATTTTGAAGGCCGACAAGGGCGCGGCGGCAGAACCCATTTAGTCTCGCCAGAAATGGCCGCGGCGGCCGCATTGGCAGGGCATTTTGTTGATATTCGGAAATTATAAAGGAAAAGAGCGATGGATAAATTTACAAAGCTAACCGGTGTTGCCGCCCCCTTACCGATTATAAATGTTGATACGGATATGATTATCCCCAAACAATTTTTGAAAACCATTCAGCGTTCGGGGCTTGGCAAAAACCTGTTTGATGAAATGCGCTATGATGATGAGGGTAAGGAAATCGGCGATTTTGTTCTCAATAAACCTGCCTATCGTGAAGCGCAGATTTTGGTGGCGGGCGAAAATTTTGGCTGCGGCTCAAGCCGTGAACATGCGCCATGGGCGTTGCTCGATTTTGGCATACGTTGCGTGATTGCGCCCAGCTTTGCCGATATTTTTTATAATAATTGCTTCAAAAATGGCATTCTGCCCATCGCTTTGCCGCAAGAAGAGATCGATAAGATTTTGGATGATGCTGAACGTGGTGCTAATGCGACAATCAGCATTGATTTAGAGGCGCAGGAAATTCGCGGGCCCGATGGCGGCGTGATTCATTTCGAATTGGATTCCTTTCGCAAAAAATGCCTGCTTGAGGGGCTGGATGATATTGGGCTTACGCTGCAAAAGGCAGACAGGATTTCAAACTTTGAAAAAACCCGCAATGCTTTGGCTTGGTCTTAAATAGGGTCTTAAAATAGAGTCATAATAAATAAGAGAGTATAATGGAGCGAATATTAATTTTAGCGGGCGACGGCATTGGCCCTGAAGTGATGCGGGAAGTGCGCCGCGTGATTGATTGGTTCGGCACCAAACGCGGTTTTGAAACCCAAGTGGAAGAAGATTTGGTTGGCGGCTGCGCCTATGAAGCGCATGGGCAGGCGATTTCTGATGCCACTATGGAAAAAGCGCTGGCGGCGGATGCGGTTTTGCTTGGCGCGGTTGGCGGTCCGCAATGGGATAATGTCGCTTATGATGTGCGCCCCGAAGCGGGGCTATTGCGGCTCCGCAAAGATATGCAGCTATTTGCGAATTTACGCCCTGCCATGTGTTTTGCGGCGCTTGCCGATGCCTCCTCTTTGAAGCGCGAGATTGTCGAGGGGCTGGATATTATGATTGTCCGCGAGCTTACCGGCGGGGTGTATTTTGGGGAACCGCGTGGCATTGAAGATTTGGGCGATGGGCAAAGGCGCGGCATCAATACGCAAGTCTATGAGACTTATGAGATTGAACGGGTCGCCCGCGTGGCGGCAGATTTGGCTTGCAAGCGCGGTAAAAAATTATGCTCTTCCGAAAAACGCAATGTGATGGAAAGCGGGCTTTTATGGCATGAAGAGGTCACCCGCGTGGTGGAAGCTGAATATCCGGATGTGGAATTATCGCATATGCTGGCGGATAATTGTGCGATGCAGCTGGTGCGCGCGCCCAAGCAATTTGATGTGCTGGTGACGGATAATCTGTTTGGCGATATTTTATCTGACATTGCGGCAATGCTCACCGGCTCTTTGGGGATGTTGCCCTCCGCCTCTTTAGGTATGAAGACAGAAGCACGGCGGGCGCGGGCTATGTATGAACCTGTGCATGGCTCTGCCCCTGATATTGCCGGCAAAAATCTTGCCAACCCCATCGCGTCAATTCTGTCTTTTGCGATGGCGCTACGTTATACATTTGAGCGCGGCGGCGATGCTGATTTGCTGGAAGGCGCGGTAAGCAAAGTGCTGGCAGATGGCAAACGCACAGGCGATATTATGCAATCCGGCATGCAAGAATTATCAACCACACAAATGGGCGATGCGATACTTGCCGCCCTAAATGAGGGTTTATGATGAAAAAATATGTTGTTGCGATTGTTGGCGCGACCGGAAATGTTGGCCGCGAAATGCTGTCTATCTTGGCGGAACGTGCGTTTCCCGCCGCGCGGGTGGATGCGCTGGCATCGCGCCGTTCGCAAGGCAAAGAGGTGAGCTTTGGTGATACCGACATCTTAAAAGTACAAGCGTTGGAATTTTATGATTTTAGCAAAGCCGATATTGCGCTCTTCGCATGCGGTTCTGGCCCGACTAAGGAATATGCGCCCAAGGCCGCCGCCGCCGGTTGCGTGGTGATTGATAATAGCTCGCTTTATCGGCTGGAAGAGGATATTCCCCTCATTATTCCGGAAGTGAATATAGAGGCGCTGGCGGACTATAAAAATCGCAATATTATTGCCAATCCAAATTGCTCAACCGCGCAATTATTAGTGGCGCTTAAACCCTTGCATGATGCCGCCACGATTAAGCGGATTGTTATCTCCACCTATCAGGCGGTTTCCGGCACCGGCAAAGAGGCGGCGGATGAGCTGTTCAGGCAGACGCGCGGCATTTATGTCAATGATGAGATGGTCACCGAACAATATCCCAAACAAATCGCTTTTAATGTGATCCCGCATTGTGGCGGCTTTACCGATTTGGGCTATACGGAAGAAGAAACCAAGCTGGTCAATGAAACCCATAAAATGCTAAGCGCCGATATTCAGCTTACCGCCACTTGTGTGCGGGTTCCGGTCTTTGTCGGCCATAGTGAGGCGGTGAATATTGAATTTGAAAAGCCGCTTTCAGACAAGCAAGCGCGCGATATTTTGCGCGATGCGCCCGGCGTGATGGTGATTGATAAGCGCGAAGATGGCGGCTATATCACACCGGTGGAAGCGGTGGGTGATGAGGCGACATTCGTCTCGCGTATTCGCAAAGACCCGACCCTTGAACATGGGCTTAATCTTTGGGTGGTCTCTGATAATTTACGCAAAGGCGCGGCGCTAAATGCGGTGCAAATTGCTGAGGAATTAATTGCGCGCTATCTCACCGAAAGCCGCATTTCCTGATTTACCTTAAAAACCTGCCTATAAAATAGTTTCCATTTTCTTATTGCGTGCAAACGCATATCAGCATATTGTAAGCAGGCTTAATTTTTTGATGCATGCGACCCTTAGCCGGGTTGCCTGCCGGATACAATACCTTTGCGGGGAAAACGCAGGATTTTCTTTTCATGCATCAGAAATTAAGCACAGCCCGGTGCCATCGCGCACCGTCATGTGAAACGATATAGAAAAGGAAGGAAATATTATGTTTCGTATTTTAATTTTAGCTTTGGCTTTATGCCCATCATTGGCTTTTGCCGAATTACATAAGGGAAGTGTTTTGTTTATAGGGGCATCAGGGTCAGGTGATATTTCGCTTGATGGCTTAACCTTTGATGCTGATAATAATTCGACAAGTGTAGATGTCAGTTATTTTCTTGGTGACCATGTGGAACTTGGAGGCAGCCTCTATGCTGGTGATGTTAAATTTTTCGGGCAGACCTTTGATGTTGATGGTCATAGTTTTGGAGTCACCGTTCATACAGACAGGGTAGACTATCAAGCAGGAACAGGGAGAGGCTTTTTTTTCGGCATTCGTCGTGATGATACCGAAGTAACTTATAATGGTCCGTCTACAGTCACGCGTAATGGCGTTACAATAAATTTTAATAGAGGGTCTTTCAGTAATGCCGATACATTTTTAACCGCTGGTTTCAATGCTGGTCTTGGTGATGGCTGGAGTATGGAATTAAGTTTTGAAGGTGAATCTGGCGATTTGGGTGACAATAATGAGATTGGTGTAGCACTTAGAAAATGCGTTGATCGTTTGTGCTTTCTAGGTGGCGTAAGTCAGGCAGACTCGAAAAGCAATAATTTCAAAACTGAGGAAACTAGTTTTGGCATTGGGCTTGAGGTATTGTTCTAATAAGCCGAAGAATTAATTGCACGCTATCTCTAGCCCTGCTATCCTATATAAAGAGGGAAAAGGGAGAGAGATTATGGAGATAAAGCCGCGACGCTCGGTTTTATATATGCCCGGTGCCAATGCGCGGGCGCTTGAAAAAGCCCGCAGCCTGCCTGCCGATAGCCTTATTTTGGATTTGGAAGATGCGGTCGCGCCCGACAGTAAGGAAGAGGCGCGCGCGCAAGTCTGCGCGGCAGTTGATAAAGGCGGCTATGGAACGCGTGAGCTTATCATTCGAGTAAATGGGCCGGATACAATTTGGGGAGAGGCAGATATTGCCGCCGCCAATAAAGCCAAACCAGATGCGATTTTAGTCCCCAAAATATCGACCCCGCAAGACATTGCCGCCATTGATAGATTGATCGCTGAGGGGATAGATTTATGGATTATGGTCGAAACCCCAATGGCGATTTTTAATGTCGAACCCATCGCCGCAATGGCAGCACAAAGCAAATTGCAAGCCATGGTGATGGGAACGAATGACCTCATCAAAGATATGCAAGGGCAATTTACAGCCTCGCGTGCGCCTTTACAAACCGCGCTTGGGCTTGCGGTGATGGCGGCGCGCGCGCATGGGCTGGCAGTGATTGATGGGGTCTATAATGATATTGCCAATCAAGAAGGCTTTGAGGCTGAATGTTCGCAAGGCCGCGATTTTGGCTTTGATGGCAAGACGCTTATTCACCCCAGCCAGCTGGAAGCTGCCAATCAGATTTTTGCCCCCGATATTGCGGTGATTGAACAGGCGCGCGATATTGTGAAAGCCTTTGCCGCGCCTGAAAATGCCGGTAAGGGCGTGTTGAAAGTGAACGGCAAAATGACCGAGCTTCTGCATTTGGAAATTGCCCGCAAGACGCTCGCGATTGCCGATGCAATTTCTGCACGGGCGGGATAGGCGGAAATGAAAGATCGGTTTTTTGAAGATTTTACGCTTAGGGAGATTATCACCCATGCCACACCGCGCACGCTGACCGAGGGCGATGCGGCGCTTTATCAAGGCCTATATGGCGGGCGGCATATTTTATCTTCCGCCGCGCCGGAGGCACAAAAATGCGGCTATCGTGACCGCCCGCTGGATGATTGGCTGGTCTTTCATATTGTGTTTGGCAAAAGCGTGCCGGATGTTTCGCTTAATGCGGTTGCCAATCTCGGCTATGCGGAAGGTGTGTTTGGCGCGCCCGCCTATGCAGGCGATACGCTTTATGTCGAAAGCGAAGTGATAGGCTTAAAAGAAAATAAATCCGGCAAAACCGGCATTGTTTATGTCCGCACCACAGCGGCTAATCAACAGGGCGAAACGGTGCTTCGCTATTGCCGCTGGGTGATGGTGCAAAAGCGCGACCCCGCCGCTAAGATGAACGCCTCGCATGTGCCGGAATTGCGCGCCCATTTGGCGGCAGATGATTTACAGCCGCCCGCCGGTGAGTTTCGAAACCTTAACCCCGCCGCTTCGGGCAGTGATAAGTTTTGGGATGATTTTACAATCGGTGAGAGGCTTATTCATAATACCGGCACAACATTAGAAGAGGCGGAACATATGCTGGCGACGCGGCTTTATCAAAACACCGCGAAAGTGCATTTCGATGCGCTCTTGCAGGCCGATAGCCGGTTCGGCAAAAGGCTGATTTATGGCGGTCATATTATCTCGCATATGCGGGCGATAAGTTTTCAGGGGCTGGAAAATGCGCTGTGCGTGGCAGGGCTGAATGGCGGCACGCATGTTGCGCCTGCCTTTGCTGGCGATACGATTTACGGTTTTTCTGAAATTCTCGATAAAGCGGTTTTTGCTGGAAGGGAAGATATTGCCGCGCTGCGGGTGCGGCATGTGGCGGTGAAAAATAAAGCCCCAACAGATTTCCCCCCTGCTGCCCTCCCCCCTGCTGCCCTCCCCCCTACGGATGACCCCCTTGCTGATGATCCGGGGCTGATTTTGGATATGGATGTCTGGTACGGCATGCCGCGCCTCTAAAGTGGGGTGTGTTATTATGGACGTGCGGCTTGCAAAAAATGGTAATCTTTGCTTATATGCGCCGTAATTAAACCTGATTATGGAGAGGTTTTATGGCACAATTAAAATCGGCAAAGTCCGCATCATCACGCCCCTTATCACCGCATATCCAGATTTATCGCTGGACGCTGACCATGTTTTTATCAATTTTGCATCGCGCCACCGGTGTGGCGCTTTATGCCGGCACATTATTGCTGGCGGCGTGGCTGGTCGCGGTCGCACAAGGGGCGGAGACTTACGCGCTAGCATATGAATGTGCCAGCAGCATGTGGGGGCAACTTATTTTATTCGGCTATGTATGGGTGCTGTTTCACCATATGTTTGGCGGCTTGCGGCATTTTATTTGGGATATGGGCAAGGGCTTTGAGCTGTCACAAGTTGAACTTTTGGCACGCGGCGCGGCGATTATACCGCTTGTCATAACCCTGTTTATCTTCGCTCTTGTTTATGATGTGATTTGAAAGGACGTAAGCGCATGAATAATAATAAGCTCACAACCCCTTTGGCGCGCGTACGCGGGCTTGGCTCTGCCAAAAAGGGAACTGAACATTTTTGGCAACAACGCCTCACCGCGCTGGCGCTTATTCCATTGACGATTTTTTTGATGGTGACAATAGTCGGTCTCATCGGTGCAGATTATGCGCGTGCGCAAGAACAGCTTTCAAACCTTTTCGTAAGTGCGGGGCTGCTTCTATTGGTGTTGGTTGGCACATGGCATATGCGGTTGGGTTTGCAGAGCGTGATTGAAGATTATCTTCACGGCAAAGCGACAAAATTATGCGCGCTTATTTTTAATAATTTTTTTACCGGCAGCATTGCGGTGGTGAGCGCGCTTGCGATTTTGAAAATTCTATTGGGTTCGTGACCCGATCATCTGGAGAGACTAAATGGCATATGAATTTATAGATCATAATTTTGATGTTGTTGTGGTGGGCGCGGGCGGCGCCGGTTTGCGTGCCGCTTTAGGGTGCGCCGAGCGCGGGCTTAAAACCGCCTGCATTAGCAAAGTCTTCCCCACCCGTTCGCATACGGTTGCGGCGCAAGGCGGCATTTCTGCCGCGCTTGGCAATATGGGCGAAGATAGCTGGCAATGGCATATGTATGATACGGTGAAAGGTTCAGACTGGTTGGGCGATCAGGATGCGATTGAATATTTATGCCGCAATGCGCCGGAAGCGGTTTACGAGCTGGAGCATTTTGGGGTGCCGTTTTCGCGTACCGAAGAAGGGAAAATTTATCAGCGTCCCTTTGGCGGCATGACCACAAATTTTGGCGAAGGGATTGCGCAGCGTACATGCGCCGCTGCTGACCGTACCGGCCATGCGATTTTGCATACGCTTTATGGCCAGTCTTTGCGTTATGAAACCGAATTTTTTATTGAATATTTTGCCCTCGACCTCATCATGGAAAAAGGCAAATGCGTTGGCGTGGTGGCGCTATGTATGGATGATGGCAGCCTGCATCGCTTCAGCGCCCAACAAACCATATTGGCAACCGGCGGTTATGGGCGGGCTTATTTCTCGGCAACTTCCGCGCATACCTGCACCGGTGATGGTTCGGCGATGGTGTTGCGGGCGGGGCTGCCTTTGCAGGATATGGAATTTGTGCAATTCCACCCAACCGGCATTTATGGCGCGGGGTGTCTGATTACTGAAGGCTCACGCGGGGAAGGCGGTATTTTAATTAATTCCGAAGGCGAGAGATTTATGGAACGCTATGCGCCCTCCGCCAAAGACCTTGCCTCGCGCGATGTGGTGTCACGCTCCATGACGATAGAAATTCGGGAAGGGCGCGGCGTGGGCGCACAGAAAGACCATATTTATTTGCATCTCGACCATCTCGATCCAGATGTCTTGGCAGAGCGTCTACCTGGTATTTCGGAAAGCGCGAAAGTGTTTGCCGGTGTTGATGTCACCAAAGAACCGATACCGGTGCTGCCAACTGTACATTATAATATGGGTGGTATTCCGACCAATTATCATGGCGAAGTGTTGAACCCGACCGCGAAAAATCCCGACCGGATTGTTCCCGGTCTGATGGCGATTGGCGAGGCAGCCTGTGTGTCTGTGCATGGCGCGAACCGGCTTGGTTCAAATTCACTGATTGACCTTGTCGTGTTTGGGCGCGCATCTGCCATCCGGACGGCGGAAACCATCACCGCAGGGAAATCTATATCTCTGCCTGAAAATGCCGGCGCGCAAGCGATCGATCGGCTCGACCGTTTCCGCTATGCGGATGGCGATACCCCAACGGCTGAATTGCGTTTGGCAATGCAACGCGGGATGCAGGAAAATTGTGCCGTCTTCCGCACCGGCGAGGTCTTGAAAGAGGGCTGTAAGCAAATGCAGAAAATTGTCAAAGCGCGTGATAATATTAAGGTCTCAGACCGCTCGCTGATTTGGAATTCTGACCTTATCGAGACATTGGAATTTGATAATCTCATCGTCCAAGCTATCGCAACTGTGGAAGGGGCTTATGCCCGTAAGGAAAGTCGCGGCGGACATGCGCGGGAGGATTATCCCAAACGCAATGACCGCAGCTGGATGAAGCATACATTGGTCAAGACCGATGCAAAGGGCAAAGCAAAATTAAGTTATCGGGGGGTGCATAATTATACCCTCACCAATGAGGTTGACTATATCAAGCCCAAAGCACGGGTTTACTAAGAGGATAGACAGATGGTTGAAATCGCATTACCAGCAAATTCGAAAGTTCAAAAAGGCAAAATGTATGGCGGGGTGGGGCATATGAAAAAACCGCGACAGCTCCAGATTTATCGTTATGACCCGGATAATAAAGATAATCCGCGGGTTGATACTTATGTGATTGATGAAGCCGAATGCGGCCCGATGGTGCTGGATGCGCTGATTAAAATTAAAAATGAAATCGACCCCACGCTTACCTTTCGGCGCTCGTGTCGGGAGGGGATTTGCGGCTCATGCGCGATGAATATTGACGGGCAAAATACGCTTGCTTGCACCAAAGGCTTGGATGAATCGAAACAGCAAATCTCAATTTATCCATTGCCGCATTTGCCGGTTATCAAAGATTTAGTGCCTGACCTCACCAATCTATATGCGCAATATGCTTCAATCGAGCCATGGTTAAAAACCGATACGCCGAAGCCGCAAAAAGAGTGGAAACAATCGCGCGAAGATAGAGAAGAGCTGGATGGGCTTTATGAATGTATTTTATGTGCTTGCTGCTCAACGTCTTGTCCGAGCTATTGGTGGAATAGTGATAAATATTTAGGTCCAGCGGTTTTATTGCAAGCCTATCGCTGGTTGGCTGATAGTCGAGACGAAGCGACCGGTGACCGGCTCGATGATTTGGAAGATCCGTTTCGGGTCTATCGCTGCCATACGATTATGAATTGCGCGAAGGCGTGTCCGAAAGGCCTATCGCCTGCCAAAGCCATTGCCGAGATTAAAACGCTCATGGTTGAGCGGCAGCAATAGAGGCATATGGTGGAACATCTCGATGCGTTTCGGCAAGAGGTTGAGGATTTTTTTACAACCCATTTAACCGATGAGATTCGCGAAAGCGGACGGCGCGCCAGTGGGATTATTGGCGATGTTAATATATCCTTGCAATGGCAAAAAATTCTCCATGCAAAAGGTTGGGCAGCGCCGCATTGGCCGGCTGAATATGGCGGCACGGGCTGGAGCGATATGCAACGCTATATTTATGCCGATGCAGCGGCGCGCCACCATGCCCCGCGCCTGTCACCTTTGGGCTTGGGGATGATTGGCCCCACCTTAATCACTTGCGGCAATGAGGCGCAAAAGGAACATTTTCTGCCCCGCATTTTATCGGGGGAAGATTTTTGGTGTCAGGGTTATTCGGAGCCATCTTCTGGGTCTGACCTTGCGTCTTTACAATGTCGGGCGGTGCGCGATGGTGATGATTATATCATTAATGGCACCAAAATCTGGACCAGCTATGCGCAGCACGCAAATTGGATATTCTGCCTTGTCCGCACAGATATGGAGGCGAAACCGCAAAAAGGGATTAGCTTTATCCTGATTGATATGACGGCATCAGGCATTGAGGTGCAGCCCATCATTACGCTGGCGGGTGACCATGAGGTTAATCAGATTTTTTTCGCCGATGTAAGAGTGCCAGCAGAAAATCTGGTCGGGGCGGAAAATGATGGCTGGACGGTTGCCAAAACCCTGCTTACCTTTGAACGGGGCGGCTCTTTTGCGGCGCGCATGCAGGTGAAACTTGAACGCCTTGTGCCCTTAATTAAAGAGATAAATGATGCTGATTTGAGCCGCCGTTTAAGCGCCTTGCAAATCCAGACCGATGCGATACAGGCAAATGAATTGCGTATTCAAGCCGCCCTTGCGGCGGGTGAAAATGCAAGCATTGCGTCTTCGCAATTAAAAATTACCGGTACGGAAACCATTCAGCATATTGACCAGCTAGGCTTAGATGTATTGGCGCAATATAGTCTGCCTTTTATGCCAGAATTGCGTGAGATGGGGCATAATCAGCAACCATTGGCGGCGACAGAAAATATGCAAGAATTGGCGCGGATTGGGCTGGCCGAATATCTCAATAATCGTGCCGCAACCATTTATGGCGGTAGCAGTGAAGTGCAGCGCAATATTATCAGTAAAATTGCATTAGGGTTTTAATATATGGGTGACCCGCTTTTGCTTCAGGCCTATCAAGAGCTATGTATCGCAAAAGGGTTTGATGAAGACCCCGCGCAATTTACCGCCTTACAGAGTTTCATACGACTTTATGAGGATATAGAGACAGCCCGCCAAAAACGGTTTCGCTGGTTTGCCAAACCAGCCGCACCGCGTGGTATCTATATTCATGGCGGGGTGGGGGGTGGCAAATCCATGTTGATGGATTTATTTTTTGCGCATGCGCCGGTTACAAAAAAGAAGCGGCTGCACTTTCATGAATTTATGAAACATGTGCATGAACGCATATATGAATGGCGGCAGCAGGAAAAGCATAAGCAAGCAAAAGGCGACCCCGTGCCAGCGATTGCCAAACAGATTGCCTGCGAGACACAGCTCTTATGCTTTGATGAGTTTCAGGTCAAAGACATTGCCGATGCCTCTATTCTCAGCCGCTTGTTTGAGGGCTTACTGGATGAGGGGGTTATTGTGGTTGCAACCTCAAACCGTACCCCGCAAGAGCTTTATAAGGGAGGGTTAAATCGGCATCGATTTTTACCCTTTATTGATATGTTAGAAGCGCGTTTGGAGGTTGTTATGTTAACCGCGCATCGTGATTATCGGCTGGCGAAGCTAGAAACCCAAACCCTATGGCACACCCCGCTTAACGCCAAAAGCAAATCCCAAATGCAGGAAATGTTTCACACGCTTACCGATGGCGTGGCGGCGGATTTTATCACGCTTGAGGTGAAGGGGCGGCAGTTTAAGATACAGGCTGCACATATGGCAGGCTATACAAGTTTTACCGATATGTGCGGCGGCGCGCGCGGCGCCGAAGATTATCTGGTGTTGGCACGGCGCTTTCCAATTCTTTTTTTGGAAAATGTGCCGCAGCTTAGCGTCGATCATCATAATGAGGCGTTACGCTTTATCACGCTTATCGATATATTATATGAACATAGAGTGAAATTAATTGTCAGTGCCGCATGCGGGTTAGATGATATTTATACACAAGGTAAACATAAGTTTGAATTTCAGCGGACAATCTCACGGCTTTATGAAATGCAAAGCGAAGATTATTTGTCACAACCACGATTTCGTGAATAAGCCCGTCACACCCCTTGCACCAGAGCCATAAATGAATTAGAAAAAGACGGCTCAAAGGTTAAGTTAATAGAAAGGATGCGGCAATGGCACGTAAAAAAATCGCTCTTATTGGGGGCGGACAAATCGGTGGAACATTAGCACATTTGGCAGGGCTAAAAGAGCTTGGCGATATTGTGATTTTCGATATTGTGGATGGTATTCCACAAGGCAAGGCGCTTGATTTGGCGCAAAGTTCACCGGTTAGTCATTTTGATGCGAAACTGGCCGGCACAAAATCTTATGCCGCGATTAAAGGCGCAGATGTGGTGATTGTCACCGCTGGGGTTCCGCGTAAACCAGGGATGAGCCGCGATGATTTATTGGAAATTAATCTGAAAGTCATGAAGCAAGTCGGCACCGGCATTAAAAAATATGCGCCCAAAGCCTTTGTGATTTGTATCACCAACCCCTTAGATGCAATGGTCTGGGCGTTGCAAAAAGCCTCTGGCTTACCAAAAAATAAAGTGGTCGGCATGGCAGGGGTTTTGGATGCAGCGCGGTTTCGCTATTTTCTGGCAGAAGAATTTAAGGTTTCGGTCAAAGATGTCACCGCTTTCGTGTTGGGCGGGCATGGCGATACGATGGTTCCCTCTGTGCGCTATTCGACTGTTGCCGGTATCCCCTTGCCGGATTTGGTGAAAATGAAATGGACAACCCAAAAGCGGATTGATGAGATTGTTCAGCGCACCCGTGATGGCGGGGCGGAAATTGTTGGCTTGCTCAAAACCGGTTCTGCCTTTTATGCGCCCGCCGCTTCAGCGATTGAAATGGCAGAAGCCTATGTCAAAGACCAAAAGCGGGTGCTGCCTTGTGCGGCTCACTTAAATGGTGAATATGGTCAAAAAGGGCTTTATGTCGGGGTTCCCACCGTGATTGGCGCAAAAGGTGTGGAGCAGATTGTCGAGATTAAACTTGACGCAAAAGAACGCGCCATGTTCAAAAAATCTGTGCAAGCGGTGAAGGGGCTACTTGCCGCTTGTAAAAAAATTGATCCATCTCTGAAATAGTAACAGGGACGGGCTGGAAAGGTTGCCATAATGCATCGATTAGTGAAAGTCTTACTCGGTTTTATCTCGATTATCATAGTCGGGCTTGTCGTTCTTTTCAATTCGCAAACGGTACAAGATCGGGTTATTGCGGGTCTGCTGAAAGCGCGCTTTACGCAACCCTTACCTGAATTTGGCAAAGATGCGATTGATGTGGTGTTTTGCGGCACCGCCTCACCAATGGGCACTGGCCGCGCCCAACAATGTATAGCGATTTTTATCGGCGACAAGTTTTTTATTATTGATAGTGGGGCTGGTTCACCAGCTCTTATTCAGGCTTTGCGCTTGCCGACAGGGCGGTTGGATGCAGTGTTGCTGACCCATTTTCATTCTGACCATATTGCCGGCTTGGGCGATTTGCATTTAGGCTCTTGGGTAAATGGGCGCGATGGCAAGCTGAAAGTCTATGGCGGGGCGGGTGTCGAGCAAGTGGTGGCGGGATTTAATATTGCCTATGGTCATGATTATGGCTATCGCACCGCCCATCATGGCGAAGCGCTTTTGCCGTCTGCCTCTGCTGGATTAGATGCCCGCATTGTGCGCGCCGCACCGTCTGGCCTTACCCCATTTTATGATGAGGGTGGGATTAAGATTTCCGCCTTTATTGTGCCACATGCGCCGATTGAACCTGCCTATGGCTATCGGTTTGACTATCAGGGAAAATCTGTCGTGATTAGCGGCGATACGTCAAAAAGTGTAAACCTTGCCTATGCCGCAAGAGATAGCGATATTTTAATTCATGAAGTGTTGCAGCCAGAGCTTGTCTCCATATTTGCAAAGGTTTTGCAAGAGGCGGGGAGGACCTCTCTCTCGCAAATTCTAACCGATACGCTTGACTATCATACCTCACCTGCTGATGCGGCGGATATTGCAGGCCAAGCAAATGCCAAACATCTTGTCTTCACCCATTATGCGCCAGTGCCGGTGAACCGCTTATTTGAGACTTATTTCCGGCGCGGCGTAAAAGAGAATTTTGAAACTGGTGCTATTCTTGCAAAAGATGGCACATGGCTGCATTTGCCGCTTACGGGCGCGCTCGACATAAACCAATTAAATTAATCATGATAGGAGATTGTGATGAATATTCATGAATATCAGGCCAAGCAGGTTTTGGCGGGGTTTGGGGTTCCGGTGCCGCGCGGCGGGGTGGCGTTTACGGTTGATGAGGCGGCGAAAATTGCCGAAGATTTGGGCGGACCTATATGGGTTGTGAAAGCGCAAATTCATGCTGGTGGGCGCGGTAAGGGCGGCGGCGTTAAGGTTGTAAAATCAATCGACGAGGTGCGGGCTGAGGCTGAACGCATGTTGGGGATGACATTAATCACCCATCAAACCGGCGTCGAAGGCCGCAAAGTCGGACGCATTTATGTTGAAGACGGCTCTGATATTGATAAGGAGTTTTACCTCTCGGCGCTGGTTGATCGGGCAAATTCGCGCATATCTTTTATCGCCTCAACCGAAGGCGGTATGGATATTGAAGAGGTTGCCGCCAAAACGCCGGAAAAAATTCTCACCATAAGCATTGACCCTGCCTCTGGTATAAGCGGGCATCACTGTCGGCAAATTGCGTTTTCTTTGGGATTGGCTGGTGAGCAGGTCAAACAAGCCAGCACATTGGTGACGAATATTTATCAGGCCTTTGTCGAAAAAGATATGTCATTGCTTGAGATTAACCCTTTAGTGGTCACCGGTGCGGGGGATTTGATTTGCCTTGATGCCAAGATTAATTTTGATAGCAATGCGCTTTATCGACATGCCGATATTATTGAGCTGCGGGATTTGGAGGAAGAAGACCCGGCCGAGATTGAAGCCTCAAAATATGATCTCAATTATATCAAGCTGGATGGGCAAATTGGCTGCATGGTCAATGGCGCGGGGCTGGCGATGGCGACGATGGATATTATTAAACTTTACGGCTCTGAACCAGCAAATTTTCTCGATGTTGGCGGCGGCGCGACCAAAGATAAAATCACCGAAGCCTTTAAGATTATTTTATCAGATGAAAATGTAGAAGGTATTCTCGTCAATATTTTTGGTGGTATTATGCGCTGTGATATTGTTGCCGAAGGCGTGGTTGCGGCGGCGAAAGAAACCGCCTTATCCGTGCCTTTAGTGGTGCGGCTTGAGGGCACTAATGTCGAACAGGGAAAAGAGATAATGGAACAATCCGGCCTGCCGATTATTGCGGCGGATAATCTCGATGATGCGGCGCAAAAAATCGTTGCTGCGGTGAAAGGAGCTGCTTAAATGTCTGTCTTGGTCAATAAAAATACAAAAGTCATTTGTCAGGGGTTTACCGGCGCGCAAGGCACATTTCATTCTGAACAAGCGATCGCCTATGGCACCAAAATGGTTGGCGGAGTCACGCCAGGACGAGGCGGCAGCACGCATCTCGATTTGCCGGTCTTTGATACGGTCGCAGATGCGGTTGAAACAACCGGTGCGACTGCCAGCGCCATTTATGTGCCACCGCCTTTTGCGGCGGATGCAATTTTAGAAGCGATTGAAGCAGGCATTGAGCTTGCGGTTTGTATCACGGAAGGCATTCCGGTTTTGGATATGGTCAAGGTCAAGCGCGCCCTTAAGGGTTCAAATACGCGTTTGGTTGGGCCAAATTGCCCTGGTGTCATCACGCCGGATGAATGCAAGATCGGGATTATGCCAGGGCATATTCATCGCCGCGGCTCGGTGGGGATTGTCTCACGCTCCGGCACGCTCACCTATGAAGCGGTGGCGCAAACCACTGCCGCCGGCTTAGGGCAATCCACCTGTATCGGGATTGGTGGTGACCCTGTAAATGGCACAAATTTTATTGATTGTCTGGATATGTTTCTTGGCGATGATGAAACCGAAAGCATTATCATGATTGGTGAAATTGGTGGCGCGGCAGAAGAAGACGCGGCAGAGTTTCTAAAATCTTCAAAGGTGAAAAAGCCAATTGTTGGCTTTATCGCGGGTGTCACCGCCCCTCCCGGGCGGCGGATGGGGCATGCAGGCGCGATTATTTCTGGCGGTAAGGGCGGTGCGGAAGATAAGATGGAGGCGATGCGCGCCGCCGATATTATGGTTTCTCCAACCCCGGCCGCATTGGGCAAAACACTGGTTGAATTGTTAAACTCATAATAATTAAATAGGGTGCAGATTTGTCGTTTGGGTGTATACTATAAGTGATTCAAAAAAGGCGATGCTCATGTCTGAAGATGATAATAACTCCCTGCCGCTTTCTATCGATGATGGTTTATTTGATGGCGCAAACGCCCTTTATCTTGAACAACAACTCGCCCGCTGGCAGAAAAACCCCAGCAGCGCAAGCAAAGATTGGCAAGATTTTTTTGCGCAAATGAGTAAAGAGGGCGTGCGTGCGCAACAGCCCTCATGGCAAAGAGATGACTGGCCGCCTATTGCTAATGGTGATCTCACCGCAGCACTAGATGGTAATTGGGGGGACACGGAAAATGTTGCCGAACATGCGCTGGCGCAAAAAGTTTCCGCGCATTTCAATTTAGATGATAGTGCGGCGTTGCGCGCTGCCACGCTTGATAGCATTCGGGCGATTATGATGATCCGCGCTTATCGCTTTCGCGGCCATTTGGCAGCAGACCTTGACCCGCTAAAATTAGAACCCCCCGGCTCTCACCCTGAATTAGAGCCAGAAAGCTATGGTTTCACGCCTGATGATTATGATCGCCCGATTTTTATCGACCATGTATTGGGGTTGGAGACCGCGACAATTCGCGAGATTATTGACATTTTGCGGCGCACATATTGCGGCACATTTGCGGTTGAGTTTATGCATATTTCTGACCCGGAAGAAAAAGCATGGTTGCAAGAGCGGTTTGAAGGGGCGGATAAGGAAATCCACTTCACCGCTGAGGGCAAAAAGGCGATTTTCCATAAGCTGGTTGAAACCGAAGGGCTGGAGCGATTTTTAGATGTCAAATATACTGGTACCAAACGCTTTGGGCTGGATGGGGGTGAGGCAATGGTTCCCGCGCTTGAGCAAATTATCAAGCGCGGCGGCAATCTTGGCGTGAAAGAGATTATTCTTGGCATGCCGCATCGCGGCCGCTTAAATGTGCTCACCAATGTTATGGGCAAACCCTTCCGCGCTTTGTTTCACGAGTTTAAGGGCGGTTCGGCAAATCCTGATGATGTTGAAGGTTCCGGCGATGTGAAATATCATCTTGGTACGTCATCTGATAGAGCCTTTGATAATAATATGGTGCATTTATCACTAACCCCAAACCCCTCGCATTTGGAGGCTGTTGATCCGGTTGTGCTTGGCAAGGCGCGCGCCAAGCAAGACCAATATGATGACAGCCCTGACCCGCATGCCTTGCCAGACCGCAGCACGGTGATTCCGCTTTTGCTGCATGGTGATGCCGCTTTTGCCGGGCAAGGCATTGTCGCTGAATGTTTTGGCTTGTCTGGTTTGAAAGGGCATAAGGCGGGCGGTTCGATTCATTTTATTGTTAATAATCAGATTGGCTTTACCACCTATCCGCGCTATTCGCGTAGCTCGCCCTATCCTAGTGATGTCGCGAAAATGGTTGAAGCGCCGATTTTCCATGTCAATGGCGATGATCCGGAAGCGGTTGTGCAAGCGGCAAAAATCGCCACTGAGTTTCGCCAGAAATTTCTAAAGCCAGTGGTGATTGATATGTTCTGTTATCGCCGCTTTGGCCATAATGAGGGCGATGAACCGGCCTTCACGCAACCGCTTATGTATAAAGCCATTCGCGCCCATGAGACCGTCACCAAAACCTATGGCGACCGGCTGGTTGCCGAAGGGGTGATGACCCGCGAAGAAGTGGATGCAACAACCGGTCAATATCGGGCGATGATGGAAGAAGAATTTGCCGCCGCCGATGAGTTTAAGCCGGATAGAGCCGATTGGCTGGATGGCCGCTGGGCGGGGCTTGGTAAAATGTCGGGCGAATATAAGGCGGGTGAAACAGGGGTGGATGAAACTCTATTGCAAGAGATTGGGGTCAGCCTCACCACCCCGCCAGAGGGGTTTCAGCTGCATCGCGCGCTGGTGCGGCAATTAAACGCCAAAAAAACCATGTTCGAAACCGGCGAAGGCTTTGATTGGGCAACAGCCGAAGCGCTGGCATTTGGGTCGCTATTGCGGCAAGGTCATGGCGTGCGCCTATCGGGGCAGGATTGCGAGCGCGGTACGTTTTCGCAGCGCCATAGCGTGCTTATCGATCAGGAAACCGAAAAACGCTATAAGCCCTTATGCAATTTAAGCGACAACCAAGCCCGCTTTGAGGTGATTAACTCAATGCTATCTGAAGAAGCGGTTTTGGGGTTTGAATATGGCTATTCGCTGGCGGAGCCAAATGCGCTGGTCTTGTGGGAAGCGCAATTTGGTGATTTTGCCAATGGCGCGCAAGTGATTATCGACCAATTTATTTCTTCATCCGAAAATAAATGGCTGCGGATGTCTGGTCTGGTTTTATTGCTGCCGCATGGTTATGAGGGGCAAGGGCCAGAACATAGCTCGGCGCGGCTTGAGCGTTATTTGCAGCTTTGCGCGGAAAATAATATGATTGTCGCAAATTGCACAACGCCTGCCAATTATTTCCATGTTTTGCGCCGCCAGCTTATTCGCGATTATCGAAAACCCCTTATTTTGATGACCCCGAAATCCTTATTGCGGCACAAAAAAGCCGTCTCGCCACTTGCCGATATGAGCCAAGGCTCAACCTTTCATCGCATTTTATGGGATGATGAAGATTGTCGGCATGAAGACCGGCAAGGCGTGCTTCAGCCGCCTGAAAAAATCCGCCGCATTATTTTTTGTAGCGGCAAGGTTTATTATGATTTGCTCGAAGCGCGCGCCGCCCGTATAGAGGCAGGCGAAAAGCTGGATGATGTTTATCTATTGCGCATCGAACAGCTTTATCCTATGCCCAAAAAGGCGCTCTTAAAAATGCTGGCGAAGTTCAAACAGGCGGAAATGGTGTGGTGTCAGGAAGAGCCGAAAAATATGGGGGCGTGGCATTATATTGCGCCAGAATTTGAAGAGATATTGGATGAGCTTGAGGCAAAATATAGGCGGGTATCTTATACCGGACGGGCGGCATCTGCCTCAACCGCAACCGGACTTTTAAGCCGCCACAATAAAGAACGAGACGCGTTTTTAGAAGACGCGCTTGTGAATGATTATAAATGGAGTAAGTGATGAGTGTAGAAATTCGTGTCCCCGCCTTAGGCGAGTCAATTACCGAAGCAACTGTCGCGCAATGGTATAAGCAACCCGGTGAGGCTATCGCGCTGGATGAACCGCTTTGCGAATTAGAAACCGATAAAGTGTCCATCGAAGTGCCCGCCAGTTCGGCAGGGGTTTTGCAAGATGTGTTGGCCGAACAAGGCGCAACGGTTGAGGTTGGGGCTTTGCTTGGCAATATTGCTGAAGGCGAGGGGCAAGCCTCCCCCCAAAAAGAAGCACCCCCAAAAGCTGAGGCGCAAACGCCTGCCCCCCAAAAGCCAGAAGCACCCGCGCCCGAAAAATCAGCACCAGAAAAATCAGAAGGCGAAAAACTGGCGCCCTCCGTCCAGCGCCTTATCAGCGAACATAATCTGGATGCCAGCCATATTACCGGTACGGGCAAAAATGGCCGTATCACCAAAGGTGATGTATTGGCGGCGCTTGAAAATCCACCTCTCCCTGCCCCCCCTGCTGCACCGATTGCGCCAGCGCAACAGGCGGGCGACCAATCGGCGCGGGAAGAACGTGTTAAAATGACGCGCCTGCGGCAGACGATTGCGCGGCGCTTGAAAGAGTCGCAAAATACCGCCGCCATGCTGACCACATTTAATGAAGTTGATATGAGCGCCCTTATGCAGTTGCGGCGCGAATATAAAGAGGTTTTCGAAAAGAAATATGCGGCAAAACTTGGCTTTATGAGTTTTTTCGTCAAAGCGTGCGTTTCTGCTTTGCATGACATTCCGGCCGTGAATGCGGAAATTTCTGGCGATGAGATTATCTATAAAAACTATGTCAATATGGGGGTTGCGGTTGGCACCGAGCGCGGGCTTGTTGTGCCGGTGGTGCGCGATGTGCAAAGCATGGGCTTTGCCCAGATTGAAATGGCGATTGCGGATTTGGGTAAATCCGCCCGCGATGGCAAATTGGCGATTGATGATTTACAAGGCGGCACATTTACAATTTCTAATGGCGGGGTTTATGGCTCGCTTATGTCGACACCGATTCTCAACCAGCCACAATCTGGCATATTGGGGATGCATAAAATTCAAGACCGCCCGATTGTGGTGGATGGTGAAATTGCCATTCGCCCGATGATGTATCTCGCTCTATCTTATGACCATCGGATTGTTGATGGCAAAGAGGCGGTGACATTTCTCGTCCGCGTGAAAGAGTGCTTGGAAAATCCTGAGCGGCTCTTATTAGATATTTAGGAGCATAAATAATGAGTGATGCCAAAACAGATTTTGATGTGGTTGTGATCGGGGCTGGCCCTGGTGGTTATGTATGCGCCATTCGTGCCGCGCAGTTGGGGATGTCGGTTGCTTGTATTGATAAACGCGGCGCACCGGGCGGAACCTGCCTAAATGTTGGCTGTATTCCATCAAAAGCCTTGCTGCATGCGTCCGAACTTTATGATGAGCTTTCCCATGCGGAGGCGCTTGGCATCAAAGCGAAAGCAAGCCTTGATTTGGCGACTATGCAAAAATACAAAACCGAAGGGGTGGATGGCAATGTGCAGGGCATTGGCTTTTTATTTAAGAAAAATAAAATTGAAGAGATTAAGGGCGCGGCAAAAATCATCGCCGCAGGGCAAGTGGCGGTCGATTTGCTGGATGGGGGCAACCGCACCCTTGCGGCCAAACATATCATCATTGCAACCGGCTCGGAGGTAACGCCGCTGCCAGATGTTGAGATTGATGAAAAAATGATTGTCTCTTCCACCGGCGCGCTGGATTTTACCAAAGTGCCAAAACATTTAATCGTGGTGGGCGCGGGCATTATCGGCTTAGAGCTTGGCTCGGTGTGGCGACGCTTGGGCGCGGAGGTGACAGTGGTAGAGTTTCTTGACCGCATCACACCGGGGATGGATGCAGATATGGCAAAAGCCTTTCAACGCAGCTTAAAAAAACAGGGGCTGACATTTAAGCTTGGGTATAAAGTAACAGCCATAAAAACCACAAAGACAATGGCGAAGGTGAGCCTTATAAAATCTGATGAGAGCGGCGCGGAAGACATTATCGAGGCGGATAAGGTTCTGGTGGCGATTGGGCGGCGGCCTCATACTGATGGTTTGGGATTGGCGGATATTGGCGTTGCCACTGATGCAGCAGGGCGGATTGAGATTGACGCAAATTTCAAAACCAATATTGATGGCATTTATGCGATTGGTGATGTTGTCAAAGGCGCGATGCTTGCCCATAAGGCAGAAGAAGAAGGCGTTGCTTTGGCTGAAAAACTAGCAGGCGGGGCGGGGCATGTTGACCATGATATTATCCCCTCTGTGGTTTATACCAATCCGGAAGTCGCTTGGGTCGGCAAAAATGAAGAAGAGTTAAAGGCCGAAGGGATTGACTATAAAGCCGGGCAGTTTCCGTTTATGGCGAATGGCCGTGCGAAGGTGAATCACGCCACAGATGGGTTTGTGAAAGTGCTGGCATGCGCCACAACCGACCGCGTTTTGGGCGTGCATATTATGGGACCTAATGCCGGCGATATGGTGGCCGAAGCCGCGGTTGCGATGACCTTTAACGCCAGCGCCGAAGATATGGCGCGGATTTGCCACGCCCACCCCACCTATTCGGAAGCGGTGAAAGAAGCAGCGCTGGCGGTTGATAATCGCGCCCTTCATATGTAATTGTTTTTGCTTAGATTTTTATTTTTTCTTGGTTTTTGAATATATATGGGTATAATAATTTTATATATATGTGTATGTATATGCAGATAGATGAGTGTAAAATGGAAAATATTATCACAAAAAAAGCAGACTATTTGGTTAAAAGCGATTTAGATAATGATTTAGATTCAGGGCGCGTGGATGGGCGCAGAACGAGCGACTTCCTTGCCGATTTGTTTGATATGTATATTTCTCCTTCCGAAATCGGTATGCGGAAAGTGAAAAATGGCTCTGAGGGCTTGCAGCAAGATGCGCGGATGATGCGCCGCTATTTCGAATCCGCCTTGACATTCCATAACTGAAAAAGACGGAACCCCACCAGCTTCATTAGATGATTCTTCAAACCGTGATGTCGATACACCAGACTTAGATTCACCTAAAGAACAAGAGGAACGTCTTGTTGCTTTAATTGCGCAGCGAGAGAGTAGTTATTCCGGCCCCATACCTTCACCAGAAAGTTTTCAACAATATGAAAATACTTTGCCCGGTGCGGCCGATAGAATTATGACAATGGCAGAGACAGAACAGAAAATCAGAAGGCGTGATAGCGGTTTCATTCTTTTTAATGATATGTTGAGACTATCTTTTAGCCTTATTGTGTCTTTAGCTTTAATAGGGGCAGGGGTTTATTGCGCTGTAATTGGTGAACCCGTTTTGGGTGGTGTACTTGCTACATCAGGTGCAGTTGCGGGCATCATCAAACAATTCTTATCACGAAACGAAAAAGACTAAGCACGCGGATGGGCTTTGGCAAAAGCGGTTTTGAGCTGCTGGGTTTCGATTTTCGTATAAACTTGGGTGGAGCTAAGCTGGCTATGGCCAAGCAGATCCTGAATGCTACGCAAATCTCCGCCGCCCGCCAGCAAAACGGTTGCGAAACTATGGCGTAACGCATGCGGGGTGACGCTGTCGGGCAGATTGAGCTTGCGGCGCAAATCTTCAACCATGATTTGCGCTTGTCGTGCCGATAAACGCCCGCCCCTCACGCTACGAAACAGCGGATCATCTTTCGCGAACCCAAACGGCGCCGCTTCACAATAATTTTCAAGCGCCGCCACAATAGGGGCAAGAAGCGGAATCTCACGCGGTTTATTGCCTTTGCCGATAATCCTTAGCGTCGGGCGGCTTGGCGGCGGTAAGTCGCCATAATTAAGGTTAAGTGCCTCAGAAATACGCAAGCCCCCGCCATAGAGCAGGCATAAAAGCGCAACATTGCGCGCCCCTTGCCAGCCCTTTTTTTGGCGCGCAAGCGCCAGCATTTCCATAATCATATCGGTTTCAATCGGGCGCGGTAATTTTTGCGCCAAACGCGGGCTGTCGATTTGGAAAAAAGCATCACTAATGCGATAATCATTTTCTTTAAGATAATGCGCAAAATTGCGCAAAGCCGATAGGCTGCGCGCGAGCGAGCGGCTTTCGGCATGTTTGCGTCTGGCGGCGAGAAAACTGTGCAGGCTGGTAAGCTCTAATTGCGCCATGTCGTTTACGTCAAAGGGACGATTTTCATATTCATAAAAAAACTGGCAAAACTGCATCACATCACGATGATAGTTTTTCACTGTGTGAGGGCTCATCTGCCGATGAATCGAAAGCTCCTCCTGCCAGCGACAAATCTGCTCATAGAGGGCTTTTGTGACAGATGATGACATTTATATGTCTTGTCCGGTTTTTTCCCAATCGGCGGTAAATGCAGCAAGTCCCTTATCAGTAAGCGGGTGCTGCACAAGCTCTTGCAAAATAGCCGGCGGCAGCGTGCCAACATCAGCACCGATAAGGGCGGCGCGGCGCACATGTTCGGGATTGCGAATCGAGGCAACCAGAATTTCGGTTTCAAGGGCGGGATAATGGTCGTAAATTGCCCGTATATCGGCAATAAGCTGCATCCCATCCTCGCCAATATCATCAAGCCGCCCCACAAAGGGAGAGATAAAACGCGCCCCGGCTTTAGCGGCAAGCAAGGCTTGAGTGGCAGAAAAACAGAGTGTGACATTCACCATCACCCCCTGATTGGCTAAAGCGCGGGTGGCTTTTAAGCCCTCCCATGTAAGTGGCACTTTAATACACACATTGGGCGCGATACTGATAAGCCGGTCTGCTTGCACCAGCATTTCATCGGCCGTAAGGGCGGTGACCTCCGCGCTTACGGGCCCTTCAATAAGGGCGCATATGTCGGCAATGAGATCCTTAAAATCGCGTCCCGATTTGGCAACCAGCGAGGGATTGGTGGTAACCCCATCAACCATGCCCGTTGCCGCCAGTGTTTTAATGTCATCAATATTTGCGGTATCAATAAAAAATTTCATTTTCAACTCCTGCCCCATTATCCCCCTATTCGCGCAAAAGAGCAACTTGCCTTTTTGTGTGGCTTCTGTAATTTGCATCCTATCATGCGCATTGTAACCGTTCTTATCCCGCGCGCTGTTAACCAGCCCTTTGATTATAGCGTGCCTGCCCATATTGAGGTCAAGCGCGGGGATTTTGTCTGTGTTCCACTCGGGCAAAAGCAAGTGCAAGGCGTGGTGTGGGGAGAGGCAATGGGCGATGTGCCTGCCAAAAAGCTAAAAGCAATTATTCACACATATGATTTGCCGCCGCTTTCACCGCAAATGCGCGATTTTATCGCTTGGGTGGCTGATTATACGCTGTCGCCCTTAGGCATGGTGTTGCGTTTGGCGATGAGCGAACCCCGCCTTTTTGCCGATGAGACCATGCTTACAGCCTATCGCGCCACTGCCGAACGACCAGCGCGCATGACCCCGCAACGCCAGCGCATTTATGAGGTGTTGGCGCAAGGTGAGGCACTGCCAATCAGTGCCATCGCCCATGCGGCGGGGGTAAGCGCGGCGAGTGTGAGCGGTTTGGTCAAAAGCGGTTTTCTGGAAGCGGTGGCCTTACCCAAAGCCAAACCATTGCAACCGCCGCGCCTTGACAAAGATGAAATGACCCTATCACCGGCGCAAGCCAAGATTGCCGAAGCCTTAAAATCTGCCATAAATGCGAAAACGTTTTCGGCGCATTTATTGGATGGGGTGACCGGCTCCGGCAAAACCGAGATTTATATTGAGGCGATGAAAGCCGCGCTTATGGCCGGGCAGCAAGTGCTTGTTTTGCTCCCTGAAATATCATTAACGCAGCAATTTCTACATCGGTTTGAAAGCCGCTTTTCCTGCACACCGGCGCTTTGGCATAGCGGTCTGCCCGCGAATGAACGGCGGCGGAACTGGTTGGCGGCGGCAAATGGAGAAGCAAAAATTCTAATCGGGGCGCGCTCCGCCTTGTTTTTACCATGGCAGAATTTAGGGCTTATCGTTATTGATGAAGAACATGATGGCGGTTACAAACAAGAAGAGCAGGTGGTTTATAATGCCCGCGATATGGCGGTTGTGCGCGCCCGTTTTGCCGCTTGTCCTGTACTATTGGCAAGCGCAACCCCATCTTTGGAAAGCGTCGTAAATGCGCGTCATAAACGCTATCAGCTTCACCAGCTCGCGCATCGGCATGGGGCGGCGCAACTGCCTGATATTGAGATTGCCGATATGCGGCTTGACCCGCCAGAACGCGGGCAATGGCTCGCGCCCACTATGGTGAAGATGATTGCCGCGACGCTGGCAAAGCAACAGCAAGCCTTATTGTTTTTGAACCGGCGTGGCTATGCGCCGCTCGTTATTTGCCGTGCTTGCGGGCATCGTTATGGCTGTGATGCTTGCGATAGCTGGATGGTTGAACACCGCTATGATAGCCGGCTTTTATGCCATCATTGTGGCAATACACAGCCGCTGCCGCACCAATGTACCGCTTGTGGCGAAGCCGATGCGCTGGTGGCGGTAGGGCCAGGGGTTGAACGGATTTGTGAAGAGGCGGCAACGCATTTTCCCGACCATAAAATAAGCGTTTTATCATCTGACATGCCAACCCCCGTTTTGCAACAGGCTTTGACGCAGATTATTGCGGGTGAGATAGATATTATCATTGGCACCCAAATTGTTGCTAAAGGGCATCATTTCCCGAAACTTGGCTTTGTCGGCGTGGTGGATGCTGATTTAGGCTTGGGCAATGGCGATTTGCGCGCCGCTGAACGCACGTTTCAACTGATTTCGCAAGTGGCGGGGCGGGCGGGGCGCGAACAGCAAAAAGGCTATGCCATGTTGCAAACCCGTCTGCCCGACCATCCGGTGCTGCAAGCGATTGCGACCGGCGATAGAGAGGCATTTTTAGCCCGCGAAATTGAGGCGCGGGGGATGGCTGCCATGCCCCCTTTTGGGCGCTTGGCAGGTCTCATTATTTCTGGCTCACAAGGGCAATCTGTACATGCCTTTTGCCGTGAGATGGCGCGGCATATCCCGCTGCATCCGGATATTCGGGTGCTTGGCCCCGCCCCCGCCCCGATTGTGCGATTGCGCGGGCGCTATCGGCATCGGTTTTTGGTGAAAGCAATAAGAGGCGCGCCAATCCAAGATTTTATACGCCAATGGCTAGAAAAAATACCTGTTTTGAAAGGCAATATGCGGATCACTGTGGATATTGATCCCTATTCTTTTTTATGAGCAAAAAAAACTGTGTGAAACGTGTGGAATCGGTTGCATGTGAAGCTTGCACGTGATAAGCAGCTTGCAAGTTTACATAAGCTGGATTAAAGAATATGTCTGAAAGCGCAGGGCTGAGCGAAGAAATCGCAGAAACCAAGGAAGGCGGGATTGCAGGACGCTATGCCATTGCCTTGTTTGAACTATCGCAAGAGCTTGATAAAGACCAAAGTAAATCACTAACCGAAGATATTGCGCGGCTCCAGACCATGCTGGCGGAAAGCGAAGATTTGCAAAACCTCATCCGCAGCCCGATTATCAGTATTGAAGAGCAAAATGCAGCGCTCGGCGCGGTGATGCAAAAAGCAAAAATGAATGAATTTGTGCAAAATTTTGTGCAGCTGGTTGTTCGCAATCGGCGCGCGGCTGTGCTGGTTGATATGACCCGCAAATATGCGCAATTAATGGCAGCCTCCCGCGATGAGCTGGTGGCATCTGTAAGCAGTGCGACAGAGCTGGATGAGGCGACAAAAACCGCGCTTTCACAAAAATTACAAGAGATTTATGGCAAGACCATTATTTTGAAAACCAGAGAAGATTCATCGCTTCTAGGCGGCTTGGTGATTAAAGTCGGCAGCCAGATGATTGATGGGTCTTTGCACCATAAATTAGAGAGATTAAAAACCGCCCTCATCGAAGCATAATGATTGAGGCATAATAGATAAAGGTAAAATAAATAGAGGTTGGGCAATGGATATTAAAGCATCTGAAATTTCATCAATATTAAAAGAGCAAATCAAAGGATTTGAACAAAAATCGGAAGTTTCCGAGATTGGGCAGGTTCTCTCAGTCGGCGACGGGATTGCCCGCATTTATGGGCTGGATAATGTGCAAGCCGGTGAAATGGTTGAATTCCCCGGGGGCATTCGGGGCATGGCGCTTAATCTGGAAGAAGATAATGTCGGGGCGGTGATTTTCGGCTCTGACCGCGAAATCCACGAAGGCGCAACGGTGAAACGTACCGGTGATATTGTGGACGTGCCGGTGGGCAAAGGCTTGCTAGGGCGGGTGGTTGACCCGCTTGGTAATCCGCTCGATGGCAAAGGCCCGATTGAGGCAGATGAACGGCGCGAGGTGGATGTGAAAGCACCAGGGATTATCCCCCGCAAATCTGTGCATGAGCCCATGCAAACAGGGCTAAAGGCGGTGGATGCGCTGATTCCGATTGGGCGCGGCCAGCGCGAGCTGATTATTGGTGACCGCCAAACCGGTAAAACCGCGATTGCGATTGATGCGATTTTGAACCAAAAACCAATTAATGAGGGTGATGATGAAAGCGCCAAACTATATTGCGTTTATGTGGCGATTGGGCAGAAACGCTCAACTGTCGCGCAAATTGTGAAAACGCTGGAAGAAAATGATGCGCTTAAATATTCTATTGTGGTTGCCGCCACCGCATCCGACCCTGCCCCATTGCAATATTTGGCACCTTTTGCCGGTTGCACAATGGGCGAATATTTCCGCGATAATGGCATGCATGCGCTGATTGTTTATGATGATTTGTCAAAGCAAGCGGTTGCCTATCGGCAAATGTCGCTGTTGCTGCGCCGTCCACCAGGGCGGGAAGCCTATCCAGGTGATGTGTTCTATCTTCACTCACGGCTCTTGGAACGCGCCGCAAAATTAAATGAAGATAATGGCGCGGGCTCAATGACCGCGCTGCCCATTATTGAAACCCAAGCCAATGATGTGTCGGCCTATATTCCCACCAATGTGATTTCAATCACTGATGGGCAAATCTTTTTGGAGACGGATTTATTCTATCAAGGGATTCGGCCGGCCGTGAATGTGGGGCTATCGGTCTCGCGGGTGGGCTCTTCGGCGCAGATTAAAGCGATGAAACAAGTGGCGGGTCCGGTTAAGGGTGAGCTGGCGCAATATCGCGAAATGGCGGCCTTTGCGCAATTTGGTTCGGAGCTGGATGCAGCGACGCAAAAATTGCTCAATCGCGGGGAGCGGCTTACCGAGCTTCTCAAACAAGGGCAGTTCTCGCCTTTGAAAGTGGAAGAGCAAGTGATTGTGATTTATGCGGGCGTGAATGGCTATCTTGATGATGTAAGCGTTTCAGATATTGGCAGATTTGAGCAAGGCTTATTGGATATGATACGCGATAAGCATAGCGAAATCCTCGATGCTATCCGCACTGAAAAAGAGCTTTCCGAAAATAGCGAGACGGCGTTGAAACAGGCTTTGGAAGCCTATAAGAAAGCATTTTAAGACGGGTTTTTCGTGGATAATAATTACCATAGAGCGATGAGATGGCATCATTAAAAGAATTAAGGAACCGAATATCCAGCGTGCAGGCGACGCAAAAAATCACCCGCGCCATGCAAATGGTGGCGGCATCCAAATTGCGCCGCGCGCAAGAGGCGGCCGAAGCAGCCCGCCCCTATGCTGAGCGGATGGGGGCGGTATTGGCAAATCTGACCGCTGGCATTACCGATATATCATCTGCTCCCAAATTGCTTGCTGGCACTGGTGATGATAAGCGGCATTTGCTGTTGGTTGCCACTGCCGAGCGGGGTTTGTGTGGCGGCTTTAATTCTTCCATCGCGCGGCTGGCGCGAGACCATGCCCGCGCCTTAAAAGCACAAGGCAAAGAGGTTAAAATTCTGTGCGTTGGCAAAAAGGGTTATGATGTGTTGCGCCGCGCCTTTCAAGATGAGCTGATGGAGCCAGTGATTTTTCAAAATATCCGGCAGCTCGGCTTTGCGCAAGCGGAAGAGGTGGCGGAGATTGTCTTGAAAGATTTTGCCGAAGGCGGGTTTGATATTTGCACGCTGTTTTATGCTAATTTTGAATCCGTCTTATCGCAACCACCGGCAATGACGCAAATTATTCCAGCCGATTTTGAGGCCGCCCAAACGCCTGATTTAGGCGGCGCGGCTTATGATTATGAGCCGGAAGAAAGCGAGATTTTGGATGTGTTATTGCCGCGCAATATTACGGTGCAGATTTTGCGCGCCTTATTGGAAAATGCTGCTGGCGAACAAGGCGCGCGGATGAGCGCGATGGATAATGCCACCCGCAATGCGGGCGAGATGATTGATAGTCTCACCATTACTTATAACCGGTCACGACAGGCGCAAATCACCAAAGAATTGATTGAAATTATTTCTGGCGCAGAAGCGCTTTAACCATAACCAAAGCAGGGGATAAATATGTCAGAGCAAACAGGAAAAATCACACAAGTTATCGGCGCGGTTGTTGACGTTCAATTTGAGGGCGAGCTACCGGAAATTCTCAATGCGCTTGAGGCAGAAAATAATGGCCAGCGTCTGGTGCTGGAAGTTGCGCAGCATTTGGGCGAACGCACGGTGCGGACGATTGCGATGGATTCAACCGAAGGGCTGGTGCGCGGGCAAGTGGTCACAAATACCGGAACCCCAATCTCAGTACCGGTCGGGGATGCCACATTGGGGCGGATTATGAATGTCATCGGTGAACCAGTGGATGAGGCAGGTGATATTCCAACCGATGAAACCCGCGCCATTCACCAAGACGCACCAGAATTTGTCGAGCAATCGACCGAAGCGGAATTGCTGGTCACGGGTATTAAAGTGGTTGACCTGCTCGCGCCTTATGCCAAAGGCGGTAAAATTGGTCTATTTGGCGGCGCCGGTGTTGGCAAGACGGTTTTGATTATGGAACTGATTAATAATGTCGCCAAAGCGCATGGTGGCTATTCGGTGTTCGCCGGGGTTGGCGAGCGCACACGTGAAGGCAATGACCTTTATTGGGAAATGATTGAGTCTGGCGTGAATAAGGAAAAAGGCGGCGATGGCTCAAAATGCGCGCTGGTATATGGGCAAATGAATGAACCACCCGGCGCGCGGGCGCGGGTGGCTTTGACCGGTTTGACGGTGGCGGAAAACTTCCGCGATCAAGGGCAAGATGTGTTGTTTTTTGTCGATAATATTTTCCGCTTTACCCAAGCTGGTTCTGAGGTTTCGGCACTATTGGGGCGGATTCCGTCAGCCGTGGGCTATCAGCCAACGCTCGCAACCGATATGGGCGCGCTGCAAGAGCGAATCACAACCACGACCAAAGGCTCAATTACTTCCGTACAAGCGATTTATGTGCCCGCCGATGATTTGACCGATCCAGCACCGGCGACATCTTTCGCGCATTTGGATGCAACGACTGTGCTATCACGGGCAATTTCTGAAAAAGGGATTTATCCGGCCGTTGATCCATTGGACTCAACCAGCCGTATTTTAGAGCCGCGCATTGTCGGCGATGAGCATTATCAAACCGCGCGTGAGGTGCAAGAAATTTTGCAGCGTTATAAATCGCTGCAAGATATTATCGCGATTTTGGGGATGGATGAGCTTTCCGAAGAAGATAAGCTGGTGGTAAACAGGGCGCGGAAAATTGAACGCTTCTTGTCACAACCGTTCCATGTCGCGGAAGTGTTTACCGGCTCACCGGGTGTATTGGTTGATTTGGAAGATACGATTAAAGGCTTTAAGGGCTTATGCGCGGGGGATTATGACCATTTGCCAGAAGCTGCTTTTTATATGGTTGGCACAATTGAAGAGGCGATTGAAAAGGCCGAAAAACTGGCCGCCGATGAAGCCGCATAAGCTGTAAAAAAAGCGATAGGAGCGCTTATCCCAAATGTTCAAATTCGAACTTGTCTCACCAGAAAAATTGATTTTTTCAGCCAAGGTCACCCATGTGCGTGTACCAGGGGCTGAGGGTGAGTTTGGTGTATTGGCGCAACATAGTCCAGTTATTTCTGTGTTGCGGGCGGGTGTGCTAAGCGTATCTGGTGAAGATGGCGAGATTGAATTTTTTATTCGTGGCGGCTTTGCGGATGTGACACCCGATGGTCTTACTGTTTTGGCGGCGCATGCCATCACCCGCGACGAACTGACCGGTGATGTGTTGCAAACCGAAATTGAACATGCACAAAAAGCATTGGCGGAAGCGGCAGATGAAGCAAGCCGATTTGCCGCGCAAGCCGCTTTAACAACACTATCTACCTTTTAGGGATTTATTGTAATTATTCATCGATATATTCGCCGCTTGCGCCTATATTATAATCTATGAATGATGCCCAACAGAAAATCGTCACTCTTGTTGATCAAATCATCCCGCATGGTTTGGCGCTGATAAACCCGCGCGGGCAAATTCTTTTTGCCAATCAGCTTTTACAAAATATGATGGGAGTTGATTTACATGGCTTTGGGCTGAATAATTTTATCCGCCATCCCGATTTGCTCGATCATATTGCGGCGGCCGCCAAGGGGAAAAAACAAACGCTCGATTATGAGCGCAAAGCCCAAACAGAACAGCAATTTCATTTGCAGCTTCTCCCTTTTGAAGGCGATATATTTGTGATTGTCGAAGAGATTACGGCGACCAAAAATATTGACCAAATGCGGACAGATTTTATCGCCAATATAAGCCATGAATTGCGCTCGCCGCTAACAACCCTATCCGGCTTTATTGAGACCTTATTGGATGGCGCGCAAGATGATAAAGAGAGCCGCGAGCAGTTTTTGTGTATTATGGATGATGAAGCAAAGCGCATGCAGCGCTTGGTAAATGGGCTTTTATCTTTGGCGCGGATGGAAAGTACGCAAGCCGATTATCATATGACGATTGATTTAGTGCCGCTCATCTCTACCATTATTGATAGTTTTGCCGCGCGCAGCGCAAAACAAAAAATGTCGTTTCATTTTAATCCGCCGCCTTACCCGTTTCAGCTGGTTGGTGATAGGGATGAGTTGACAGAATTATTTCACAATCTGTTTGATAATGCGCTTAAATATGGCAAAAGCGATCAGGGAATTGAAGTGCGTTTGCAAACCCATGAAAATCATATTCATATTGAGGTGGCAAATTGGGGTGAACAGATTGCCGCTCATCATATTCCGAGATTAACCGAGCGGTTTTATCGTGTTGACCGCGCCCGCACCAGCACGCAAGGCGGTACCGGTCTGGGGCTCGCGATTGTAAAACATATTGTGCATCGTCATCATGGGCAGTTACAGATTCGCAGTGATATTCGGGGCAAGACCACGATTGAGATAAATTTTCCTTATAAAACAGCAACCTAGAGCGTCATCAAACTGTAATATTTGTGCGCCATAAGCGCGGTTAGAATTTGTTTTCAAGAGGAAAGGAAAAAACATGTTCAAAATCAAGCTTACCACTATAATATGTGCGTTATTTGCAGTGATGGTATCACAATCAGCACATGCACGCGATCAGATTCAAATCGTTGGTTCATCAACCGTATTCCCATTTGCGACGACAGTCGCCGAACAATTCGGCCGCACAAGCGCTTTCAAAACACCGGTGATTGAATCAACAGGTTCTGGCGGCGGTATGAAATTATTCTGTGCCGGTATTGGTCTGCAACACCCTGATGTGACGAATGCATCGCGCCGTATCAAAGAAAAAGAATATAAAAAATGTAAAGATAATGGCATTGATATGACCGAGATTGTTATTGGGTTTGATGGCATTGTGCTGGCAAATGCAAAGTCTGGTGATAAATTATCTTTGACAACACGTCAGATCTATCTCGCGACAGCAGCAAAAGTACCGGCAAAAGGGGATGCTTGTAAAGATAGCTGCACGCTGGTTGATAATCCTTACAAAAAATGGAGCGATATTGATGCATCGCTTCCTAATCAAAAGATTGAAATTTATGGCCCGCCACCAACCTCTGGCACGCGTGATGCGTTTCAAGAGCTTGCGATGGAAGGCGGTGCGAAAACATTCCCTTATATCAAAGCGATGAAAAAGAAGGATAAAAAGGCTTATAAAAAGCTCGTCCGCACCGTACGCGAAGATGGCCACTGGATTGACGCTGGTGAGAATGACAATTTGATGGTTTCAAAACTGGTTGCCAATGATAAAGCGGTTGGCGTGTTTGGCTTTAGTTTTCTTGATCAAAATGCCGATAAAATCAAAGGCGCGGTCGTAAATGATGTTAAACCAACTTTTGATAATATTGCGGATGGTAAATATAATATTTCTCGCTCGCTTTATTTCTATGTCAAGCATGCGCATATTGGCGTTGTGCCAGGTATCCAGGAATATGTTGCTGAATTTACTAGCGAAGAAGCATTTGGTGAAAATGGCTATTTGCTTGATAAAGGGCTTATCCCGCTGCCAAAAGCAGATCGTAAGAAATATAGCAATGCGGGTAAAAATAAGACGAAATTAAAAATGTAATTTCGCCATCGATAAACCCCGCCACATATCCTCCCGTGGCGGGGTTTACTTATTTTCTTGTATGTTGCTTTCGCTATGACTCATATATAATCCCTTCACTGTAATGTGATTTCGTTCATGGATTTTATTAATATTTCATTATTGGCTTTATGTGGTCTCGCTTTTACCAGCTATTGGTTTGGACAGTCGCGGGTGCGGCGGCTGGTCTTGGTACAGTCGCAGC
Source organism: Parvibaculaceae bacterium (assembly GCA_965199285.1). Lineage (GTDB taxonomy): Bacteria > Pseudomonadota > Alphaproteobacteria > RS24 > RS24 > CBDDGJ01. The sequence goes on from OZ240687.1 coordinate 1,543,637, forward strand.
AAGCCCAAGCGGGGCAAAACTCTATTCAAAAGCAACATTCACTTAACCGCTATCATGGCGGCTTTGTGGCGGTGGCAACGGTTTTGCCGGCAGCGCTCATTTTATTGCTCTGGCAAAGTGTCGCGCCGCTGGTGATTGATTATATGTTGACGGGCTATATTGAGGCGCGCGCACCACAAACTGATACGCTAGGGCAGATTGATATTCTGGTGGCGCAGACAAAATCTTTTTATCAGGGGCTGTTGCCGGCCGCCTTTGTTCCCGAATTGGCACAACAGGCGGCGGTTTATTATGAGCGCCTTATTACTGCATCGCAAAATCTGCTGATCGTTTTATTGGCGGTTTTTAGTCTCGCTGGTTTTTCTCTTTCTTTACGGATGATTTCTATTCGATTTCGGGCGCGGCATTGGGTTGAGCGTGTCAGCATTGCGATTATGATTGTCGCAGCTTGCATCTCGATCCTGACAACGGTTGGGATTTTTCTATCCCTTATATTTGAAACATTAAGGTTTTTTGGGGAAATTTCGATTACCGAATTTTTATTTGGAACACATTGGGCGCCGCAAATCGCCATTCGGGAAGATCAAGCCGGTGGCTCTGGTGCATTTGGGGCAATCCCCCTTTTTGCCGGTACTTTGTTAATTACCTTTATTGCGATGATTGTGGCTGTACCAGTCGGGCTGTTATCAGCGATTTATTTATCAGAATATGCGCATCCACGCGTGCGGAGTATTTTTAAGCCATCATTAGAAATTCTGGCTGGAATCCCAACCGTTGTTTATGGTTTTTTTGCAGCGCTTGTGGTGGCACCGGTTTTGCGCGATGGGGGAGCTTCCATGGGGCTAACATTGTCATCTGAATCTGCGCTTGCGGCAGGCTTGGTGATGGGGATTATGGTTATTCCCTTTATCTCTTCCCTTTCTGATGATGTAATGAATGCAGTCCCTCAAAGTCTGCGTGACGGCGCGGCAGCTTTGGGCGCAACCCAATCTGAAACCATTCGGCAAGTGATTGTGCCGGCCGCACTTCCCGGCATTGTGAGTGCGGTTTTATTGGCGATGAGCCGCGCGATTGGCGAGACCATGATTGTGGTCATGGCGGCAGGAGTGGCGGCCAATCTAACTGCTAATCCGTTTGAAAGCGTCACAACCGTAACGGTGCAAATCGTTATGCTGCTGATCGGGGATCAGGAATTTGATAGCGCAAAAACATTAGCGGCTTTCGCTTTGGGGATGGTATTATTTATCATGACCCTGATTTTGAATATACTCGCCCTTTATATTGTCAGAAAATATCGGGAGCAATATGACTAGCTTTCTAAATAATGAAAAATATAAGCGCCACTTGCAAAAGCGTTATCGGGCTGAAAAACGGTTTCGAGCCTATGGACTCGCGGCGATTTTGACCGGTACATTAATTCTGGTAAGCCTATTGGGGAGTATTATTTATACCTCGCTTCCAGCCTTTACCGCCCATTATGTTACTCAGGATATTTATCTTGATCCGGAAGCGATTGATCGGGAAGATTTATCACAAACAGATTGGCGGGGAATCACGCTTACGGCTTTTCAAGGCGACTTCCCTGATATTATATCGCGCAAAGATAAAACCCAATTACGGCAACTCTTGTCGATTGGCGCGAGCGATATTGTTGCAACGACCGTGAGTGAGACTCCGGCGCTTATCGGCACAACCCAAACTTTCTCGCTGCTTTTATCAGATGATGTTGATCTGTTGCTAAAGGGTCTGATTGACCGCAATCTGCCGGAAAATGAACGGGTTATTTCTGACTTTGATTTACGAATTATTGATGCGCTCATTGCGCAAGGGCGGTTGCAGGAAAAATTCGCGAGCTTATTATTTCAGGCGGGTGATAGTCGAGAGCCAGAAATGGCTGGGATTAAAAGTGCTTTTGTCGGCACGGTTCTCACCATATTGGTGACACTTTTATTGAGTTTTCCAGTCGCGGTTGCGGCGGCGATTTATTTGGAAGAATTATCCCCCAAAAATAGGTTTACCGATATTATCGAAGTGAATATTAATAATCTGGCAGCCGTTCCGTCGATTGTTTTTGGTTTGCTCGGCTTAGCAGTGTTCCTTAATTTCCTAAATTTTCCCCGCTCGGCACCTTTGGTGGGGGGGATTATTCTGGCGTTGATGACTTTGCCGACAATCATCATCACAACCCGCGCAAGCCTAGCTTCTATTCCGCCTTCTATTCGGGAAGCTGCCTTAGGGGTTGGCGCGTCTCGTTTGCAGGTGATCACGCATCATGTTTTGCCCTTGGCTCTGCCGGGGATTTTAACTGGCACGATTATTGGTTTGGCACGTGCAGCAGGCGAAACAGCACCCTTACTGATGGTTGGGATGATGGCTTTTGTGGTCGATGTTCCAACCGAGATCACCGAAAAAGCCACGGTTCTGCCGGCGCAGATTTTTATGTGGGCGAATAATCCGGAGCGGGCTTTTGCAGCGCGCGCCAGTGCTGGAATTGTTATATTGCTTACATTTTTACTAAGCGCCAATGCGCTGGCGATTTATTTACGCAAAAAATATGAACAAAGATGGTAGGGAAGACATGACAGATAATGGAACAATAAAAGCGCGTGGGGTTGATGTTTTTTATGGTAGCAATCAGGCTTTGTTTGGGATTGATTTAGATATTAATCCGCATGAGGTCACCGCGCTTATCGGCCCTTCGGGCTGTGGCAAGTCAACATTTTTACGGTGCATTAATCGTATGAATGATGTGATTGATAGCTGTCGGGTTGATGGTGAAATCATTATTAATAATGAAAATATTTATAACCCGCAAATTGATGTGGTTGAATTACGCGCACGGATTGGCATGGTGTTCCAAAAGCCCAATCCGTTTCCCAAATCGATTTATGATAATGTGGCCTATGGACCACGCATCCACGGGCTTACCGATACGCGTACTGCCCTTGATGAGGTTGTTGAAAACAGCTTGCAGCGTGCCGGACTTTGGGAAGAAGTCAAAGACCGCCTTGATGCGCCCGGAACCAGCCTGTCGGGGGGACAACAGCAACGCTTATGTATCGCACGAGCGATTGCGGTTAGCCCTGAAATTTTACTTATGGATGAGCCTTGTTCAGCGCTTGACCCGATCGCAACCGCGGTGATTGAAGAACTCATTCATGAATTGCGGCAGGGTTTTACGATTGTGATTGTGACCCATAGCATGCAACAGGCTGCGCGTGTTTCGCAACGTACGGCCTATTTCCATCTTGGTAAATTAATTGAACATGGCGATACTAAGAATATTTTTACTCGTCCGCAACACCAGCAGACAGAGGCATATATTTCAGGTAAGGTAGGTTAAAGATGAACGACCACATTATAACGGCATTTGATGAAGATCTGAACGATCTTAACGCTTCTGTGGCACAGCTTGCCGGGCTTGCAGAAATGCAGTTTAAGGCTGTTTTGGACATTATGGAAACCAAGGATTTGCAAAATATCGATCAGATTATTGCGAATGATATTGAGCTTGATACATTGCAAGCCGCGATTAGTGATCAGGCTTTGCAAATTATTGCCCTGCGCGGGCCAATGGCGGATGATTTGCGTCGCGTCGTTGCTGCCTTGCGGGTAGCTAGCATGTTGGAGCGCATTGGCGATTATACCAAAAATATCGCAAAACGCTTGCGCGTGGTTGTATCGCATGGGCATAATATAGAGCTAAGCGCAACGATTGGACAAATGGGGCAATTGGTTCTGTCATCAATGAACCAGATTCTCGATGCTTATATGGTACGCAATGTCGAATTGGCAATGCAGATACGTGATCGCGATGTTGAAATTGATGAAATCCATACATATTTATTTGAGCAGCTGTTAAATACGATGCGGGCGAATTCAGAAAGTGTCAGCGCCGGGTCGCATTTTCTTTTTATCGCCAAAAATATCGAGCGGGTTGGTGACTATATCACCAATATTGCAGAGCAAATTTATTTTCTCGAACATGGTCAGTATCCGGCTGATGAGCGCCTGAAAGCAGACCAGTCGAGCGAACAAGCGATTAAGGATTAATCCAAAATGATTGCCCATATTCTTATCGTTGATGATGATAAGGCACAGTTGGAATTGCTTCGCTATAATCTTGAAAAACAAGGATTCACCACTTGTGCAGCAGAAAATGGGCGTGATGCCATTCATATGGTCGAAGAAGAACACCCTGATTTAGTGGTGCTGGATTGGATGATGCCAGAAGTCTCTGGCATTGATGTGTGTTATGAATTGCGCCAGCGATCAGAGACAAAAATGTTGCCAATCTTAATGTTAAGCGCGCGTGGTGAAGAAGCTGATCTTACCAAGGGGCTAGATTCTGGTGCTGATGATTATATCGTTAAGCCATTTAGCCCGCGTGAGCTTGTGTCGCGGGCAAAAGCTCTCTTGCGTCGCGCCCGCCCTTCGCTTTTGCTGGATGAATTGAGCTATGGCGATTTATCCCTCAATAATGATACGCATCAGGTGAGTTGTTGCGGGAAAAATATAAAATTAGGGCCACGAGAATTCAAACTGCTTACCATATTTCTCGAGCGTCCAGAGCGCGTTTTTAGCCGCGAGCAATTACTGGATGGTGCTTGGGGGCATGGTGTTTATGTGGAGGATCGTACCGTTGATGTCTATGTTAGTCGGCTTCGTAACGCGCTTAAAAAAGTGGATTGTGGGGAGATGATTCAAGCCGTACGCGGCGCCGGATATGCGCTCCGCAATCAAAAAAAGAGTGATGATTAATCTTGCTTTTTAGGAATGGGCAGCATAATCTTTTCCAAAAATGGGGGAAAAGATGAGCGAAAATAAATTATTTCCAGTACCACAACATATTGCTGAACATGCACTTGTAAATCATGATCAATATCAATCTCTTTACCAGCAGAGTATAGATGATCCGGAAGGGTTTTGGGGCGCCCATGGCCAACGCATTGACTGGATCAAACCCTATAGCAAAATTAAAGATACACATTATAGTAAGTCAGATGTATCGATTAAATGGTACGAAGACGGTACCCTAAATGCCTGTGTGAATTGTGTTGACCGACATTTGCAAACGCGCGGCGATCAGGTCGCGATTATCTGGGAAGGTGATGAGCCGGATGTCGACAAAAAAATCACCTATCGCGAATTACATGCAGATGTTTGCCGTTTTGCAAATGTACTCAAAGCACAAGGGGTAAAAAAGGGGGATCGGGTCACCATATATATGCCGATGATACCGGAGGCCGCCTATGCGATGCTAGCTTGTGCGCGGATTGGCGCTGTTCACAGTGTTGTGTTTGGGGGCTTCTCGCCAGATGCGCTGGCCGGTCGTATATTAGATTGCGATAGTCATTTTATTATAACCGCAGATGAAGGGGTGCGCGGGGGCAAAACCATTCCCCTTAAACAAAATACAGATGACGCTCTAGCGCAATGCCCGAACGTCAAATCTGTCATCACCATTCGGCATACACAAGGCAAAGTTGATATGAAGTCCGGCCGCGATGTGTGGTATGATGAAGAGGCGGCGAAGGTCGATAGTGATTGTGCTGCCGAAGAAATGGGAGCAGAAGATCCACTCTTCATTCTCTATACATCGGGCAGCACCGGCAAGCCAAAGGGCGTATTGCATACAACCGGTGGCTATATGGTTTATGCCTCCATGACCCATCAATATGTCTTTGATTATCATGAGGGGGATATTTACTGGTGTACGGCAGATGTTGGTTGGGTTACGGGGCATAGTTATATTCTTTATGGACCGCTTGCCAATGGCGCGACAACACTTATGTTTGAAGGGGTTCCCAATTATCCCGATAATGCGCGTTTCTGGCAAGTCTGTGACAAGCATCAGGTGACGATTTTTTACACCGCCCCCACCGCATTGCGCGCGTTAATGCGGGAGGGAGACGAGCCGGTAAAATCCACGTCGCGACAATCATTGCGCTTGCTTGGCTCAGTGGGTGAACCGATTAACCCAGAAGCTTGGCTGTGGTATCATCAAATTGTTGGTGACGGCCGCTGCCCGATTGTTGACACATGGTGGCAAACCGAAACGGGAGGTATTCTGATTACCCCACTACCGGGCGCAACAGAGCTGAAACCAGGTTCCGCAACAAAGCCTTTTTTTGGGATTCGCCCTACCCTCGTTGATGGTGAAGGACAGATTCTTGAAGGTGCGACATCGGGGAATTTATGTATTGCGGATAGCTGGCCAGGGCAGATGCGGAGCGTCTATGGCGATCACCAACGCTTTATTGATACATATTTTGTCCAATATGATGGCTATTATTTCACCGGCGATGGCTGCCGACGCGATGAAGATGGTTATTATTGGATTACCGGCCGCGTCGATGATGTTTTGAATATTTCTGGCCACCGTCTAGGCACGGCCGAAGTGGAGAGTGCCTTAGTCGCGCATCAAAATGTTGCTGAGGCGGCGGTGGTCGGATATCCGCATGATATTAAGGGGCAAGGCATTTATTGTTATGTCACCTTAAACGCAGGGCTTACGGGTGATGAAGCGCTAAAAAGTGAATTGGTACAATGGGTACGCAAAGAGATAGGTCCCATCGCAACACCTGACCTTATTCAATTTGCGCCAGCTTTACCAAAAACACGATCCGGCAAAATTATGCGGCGGATTTTACGCAAAATTGCCGAAGATGAGTTTTCGAATCTTGGTGACACCTCGACCCTAGCCGATCCTGGCGTGGTTGATGATTTGATCGAGAATCGGCAAAATCGTTCCGACGGATAATTTTGAAATATTAGTGGTTCGGGAATGCCACTGATTTTAAAATGGCTGTATAATTAAGAAGCAGTATTTGGAGGCAATGAAAATGATGAATTACAAAAAAGGCTTAGTGCCGTTTGTGTGGGAAGATCCCTTATTTCTCGACAGTCAGTTAACGGCGGAAGAACGCCTTATTCGCGATGCGGCGCATGAATTTTGCCAAGACCGTTTAATGCCCCGCGTGAAAGAGGCCAATCGGAAAGAGCATTTTGATCCCGATATTATGCGCGAAGCAGGCGCGCAAGGGTTTTTGGGTTCAACTCTGCCGGAGGAATATGGCTGTGCGGGTTCTTCTTATGTTTCGTATGGCTTAATCGCCCGCGAGGTGGAACGGGTTGATAGCGGCTATCGCTCGGCAATTTCGGTGCAAAGCTCTTTGGTGATGCACCCGATTTATGCCTATGGCGCGGAAGCGCAACGGCAAAAATATTTGCCAAAACTGGCAAGCGGTGAGTGGGTTGGGTGCTTTGGCCTTACCGAACCAAATGCGGGTTCTGATCCGGCCGGTATGGAAACAAAGGCGGTAAAAACTGAGGGCGGCTATATCCTTAATGGTGGCAAAATATGGATTAGTAACAGCCCGATTGCGGATGTGATGGTGGTATGGGCGAAATCATCTGAGCATAATAATGCTATTCGAGGGTTTATTCTCGAGCGTGGTATGGACGGCTTATCTACCCCTAAAATTGAAGGAAAATTTTCTCTACGCGCCTCCGTAACTGGCGAAATTGTAATGGCAGATGTGTTTGTGCCGGATGAAAATCTATTGCCAAATGCGGAAGGTCTGGCTGCACCATTTGGTTGTCTTAATCGGGCTAGATATGGTATTGCATGGGGCAGTATGGGAGCAGCAGAGTTTTGTCTGTCTGCGGCGCGTTCCTATACGCTTGAACGGGAGCAATTTGGCCGCCCTTTGGCCGCCACTCAGCTCATTCAGAAAAAACTTGCCGATGCGATGACCGAGATTACGCTCGGCTTACAGGCTGCGTTGCAAGTTGGGCGATTAATGGATAATGATAATTTTGCCGCCGAGATGATTAGCCTGATTAAGCGCAATAATTGCGGTAAAGCGCTGGCGATTGCGCGCGATGCTCGCGACATGCATGGTGGCAATGGCATTAGTGATGAATATCATGTGATCCGGCATGTGATGAATCTGGAAACGGTAAATACATATGAAGGCACGCATGATGTGCATGCGCTTGTTTTAGGCCGCGCGATTACCGATATACAAGCTTTTGGTTAGATGGTGCGGGTTTGTTGATATGATGAAATAAAAGGAGGAAGCCGAAATGAACACGACACAAAAACCGATAGAGTCTGGATTTATCGCTAAATCTGACCCGGATGATATTCTTGCTGGCATTGATTTGTCAGGAAAGAATGCCCTCGTCACGGGCGGCTATTCAGGCATTGGGTTGGAAACAGTGCGGGCGTTGAAAAAAGCAGGCGCGAAAGTTGCCGTGCCGGCGCGGGATGTTGCGCGCGCCCAAACCGCGCTTGCGGATATTCTGGATGCGGATGATATTCTGCCAATGGATTTAAGCGATTTGCATAGCGTTGGTGCGTTCACCAAAGCCTATCAAGCGCGCTGTGAAAGCCTCGATATTTTGATTGCAAATGCAGGGGTGATGGCTTGCCCGCAAGATTATACGGCGCAAAATCTGGAATGGCAGATTGGGGTTAATCATTTTGGCCATTTTGCGCTCATTCATGGTGTGCTTCCCTTGCTTGAAGCCGCGCCTCATGCGCGTATCGTGATGCTGTCTTCGATCGCGCATCGGATGAGCCCCATCCGCTGGGATGATATGCATTATCGCAATGGCGATTATGAAAAATGGCAATCTTACGGGCAGTCAAAAACCGCTGTTTCTTTATTGGCGGTTGAATGTGACCGGCGCTTTCAAGATAAAAATATCCGCGCCTTTGCGGTGCATCCGGGCGGCATTTTCACGCCTTTGCAACGTCATTTAGGCAATGAAGAAATGGTCGCGCTGGGTTGGACAAAAGAAGATGGTTCGCCATCCGATGGTGCGGCGGCGATTTTCAAAACCCCACGGCAAGGCGCAACCACCAGCCTATGGTGTGCGACCAGCCCGCAATTAGACGGCAAGGGCGGGGTCTATTGTGAGGATTGCGATATTGCCGAAGCGGTGGCAGAAGATGATGCGGGCTTTACCGGCGTGCGGCCTTGGGCGGTGGATGCGAAACAGGCGGAAAAATTATGGCATGAAACCGAACAACAGTTTCAAGAATTGGGGATTGCGCTTTAAGTCTTGCCTTTCACAAATATATCGGTAAAAATTATGCCTATAAAGTGAGGGAGCAGAAACATGTATGATTTAATTATTCGAAACGCCAATCTGGTCGATGGTACGGGCGCGCCTGCGCGGATGGCGGATATTGCGGTGCAAAATGGCAAAATCTCCAAGCTCGGCACGGTGGATGAAAAAGCTGACATTGAAATTGATGCAAAGGGTGATTTGGTCACCCCCGGTTGGGTTGATATTCATACCCATTATGATGGGCAAGTGACATGGGACCCCTATCTTTCGCCATCGGGCTGGAATGGTGTGACCACCGCGGTGATGGGAAATTGCGGGGTTGGCTTTGCGCCTGCTGCCCCTGAACGGCATGATTGGTTGATTGGATTAATGGAAGGGGTTGAGGATATTCCTGGTGCCGCGCTTGCTGAAGGCATTACGTGGGAATGGGAGAGCTTCCCCGAATATTTGGATGCGCTTGATAAGCAACCGCGCGCGCTTGATGTCGCAACGCAAATTCCGCATGGGGCGGTGCGCGCTTATATTATGGGCGAGCGCGGCGCTAATAATGAGGCGGCAACCGAAGAAGATATTGCGGCGATGGCGGATATTGTTGAAGAGGGGATGAAGGCAGGCGCGCTTGGCTTTTCAACCTCGCGCACCATGCTGCATTTATCCAAAGATGGGATTCCGGTTCCCGGAACATTTGCCAATAAGGATGAATTATTGGGCATTGCGGCGGCGATGAACCGCGCGGGTCATGGTGTGTTTGAAATGGCATCCGACCTTAATCCGGCAGAAGAGGAATTTGGCTGGATGGCGGAAGTCTCCAAAACCACGGGGCTGCCGGTCACTTATGCTTTATTGCAAAACCCGCTTGATAAGGATAGCTGGCGCAAGCTCTTGCAAATGACCGATGATGCGGTTGCCGATGGTGCGCATATTAAAGCTCAAATTGCCTTGCGCCCTACCGGTTTGATTTTGGGGTGGAACAGTACGGTTCATCCGTTTTATTTCCATCCCTCTTATCAGCCTTTGCAAGATTTGCCGATTGAAGAGCGTCTGGCAGAATTGCGGCGGCCGGAAATCCGCGCGGCGCTATTGAGCGAGCAACCCTATTTTGAAGATGATGGCAATGCACATGATGGCGAAGGTATGCCCGGAGGGGCAGGCGTTGCTGGTCTGGTAGCGCTGGGGTTCGAAAACATGTTCCGGCTTATGAAAAATGGGGTTCCGGATTATGAGCCAGAAACCAGCGAGTCAATCGCGGCGATGGCGCAGGCAAGCGGGCAAACGCCTTATGAGCTTCTCTATGATATTTTGATGGAAAATGAGGGGACGGGCTATATTTATCTGCCGCTTCTCAATTACGCCGAGCATAATTTTGACCATATTTATGAAATGTTCCATAATCCCAATACGGTTCTCAGCCTGTCGGATGGCGGCGCGCATTGCGGCGTGATTACGGATGCAAGTTTCCCAACCTATCTGCTTTCCTATTGGGCGCGGGATCGGGCGCGGGGGCCGCGCTTTGGTTTGGAGCAAGCGGTTGCCGCGCAAACCCGCGATACGGCAGCGCTTTATGGCTTGCATGATCGTGGTGTCATCGCACCGGGTATGAAGGCGGATATAAATATTATCGCTTTTGATGATTTGCAATTAGGCGAGCCTGAAATGGTGTTTGATTTGCCAGCAGGCGGTCGCCGTCTTATCCAGAAAATTAGCGGCTATCGTTATACTATCGTAAATGGGGTGGTGACTTATAAGGATGGTGAGCCAACTGGCAAAATGCCTGGTAAGCTCATCCGTGGCGTGCAGCAAACGCGCGATGAAAAAATCGCCGCTGAATAAGTAAATAAATAGAAAACAAAAGAGGCAATAATGTCAGATTCAAAAAATCCTGAAACCATTGTGCTGCATGCAGGCTGGCGCAATGACCCTAATACCGGTTCGGTTGCGGTTCCCATTCACCAAACCACAAGCTATCAGTTTAACGATACGGAACATGCGGCAAATCTGTTCGCGCTGTCAGAATTGGGCAATATTTATACCCGTCTCATGAACCCAACCACTGATGTGCTGGAACAGCGCATTGCGGCGTTGGAAGGCGGGGCGGCAGCGCTTGGGGTTGCGTCTGGTCAAACCGCCAGCGCCATGGCGCTGCAAAATATTGCCCATGCGGGTGATAATATTGTGTCTTCCACTGATTTATATGGCGGCACATGGAACTTATTTTCCAACACGCTTAAAGATATGGGGATTGAGGTGCGCTTTGTTGACCCGTCCGACCCGCAAAATTTTGCCAAAGCGATTGATGATAAAACCCGTGCCTTTTATGCCGAGACATTGCCAAACCCGAAATTGCAAATTTTCCCCATTCGCGAAGTTGCCGAGATTGGCCGTGCCCATCATATTCCGCTGATTATGGATAATACCGCTGCGCCGGTGATTTGTCGCCCCTTTGACCATGGCGCGGCGATTGTGGTTTATAGCACCACAAAATATTTGGGCGGGCATGGCACATCGATTGGCGGCATGATTGTTGAAGGCGGCACTTTTGATTGGGAGGCTGCCGGCGACCGCCAACCGGCGATGAATAATCCCGACCCGTCTTATCATGGTGCGGTCTGGAGCCAAGCTGCCAAACCCATCGGGCCGATTGCTTATGTCTTAAAAGCGCGCACCACCCTATTGCGCGATTTGGGCGGCGCGATGAGCCCATTTAACGCATTTATGTTTTTGCAAGGGCTTGAAACGCTGCCATTGCGGATGCGGGCACATTGCGAGAATGCCAGCAAGGTGGCGGCTTTTTTAAGTGGTGAGAAAGCAGTGACCTCTGTCACTTATCCTGAGCTTATGAGTGGGGAGGCGAAGGCGCGCGCCGATAAGGTTTTGACGAATGGCTATGGCGCGCTTATCGGCTTTGAGCTGGCAGGCGGGATGGAGGCAGGCAAGGCCTTTATCAATAATTTAGAGCTTTTATATCATGTCGCCAATATTGGTGATGCGCGGTCTTTGGCAATCCACCCCGCCAGCACCACCCATAGCCAGCTTTCGGAAGATGAGCAACGCGCCTCCGGCGTAACACCCGGTTATATCCGCCTCTCCATCGGCATTGAACATATTGACGACATCCTCGCCGATATAAAGCAAGCATTATCTAAGGCGGGGTGAGTGGATACAGAGTGGATGGATGACATAAATGACTTACTAAAAAAATTCTTTCCATTCTTCAATTTTTGAATACAGAGATTGGAATCTAGATTGATCTGGAGTGTGTATAAACTCATTTATACTGGCTAAATATTGTACAAACTCCTTCGCATTCCTCTCTCCTGGTAGGTATTGCTTACCGATATTTCCTATATTGTTTAATAAATCTTTATCATTCCGCATATAACAAGCAAGAACTGTTAAAATAACATATCTTTCATTCTCATTGTAAGGGGGGTGGCTATAGTCAAGAGATTTGAAATATTCGTGCAATTCATCAACCGGCATGGTTCCCTCGCCAATTTTTTTATACGTTTCACGGTCTGCTATAAGTAGAGCGCATAAAATAATAGTTGCTTGCAGTGGTACTTGGGCGGCTGTTTTTTCCTGATTAGGAACCGATGTCACTTGCGCAAAAGTGCGGCACAAGGTTTCAATTTGTCTGGGGGTAAGAGAAAATGCTCTGCTAATCGTTTTTATAAAATCTTTTAATTCTTCTAAGTTATTAGATTGGGCGATTTCGTATTTTCCTTTTTCATCATCAAGTTTGCTAAGTTGCAGATCTATGAATGGGTCTAACTCTATCTTAGTGATTTCAGGTAAATCAGTTTCTCGTGTAACAAATCTTAAATAATAATTTTCAAAATCAATATCGCCATATAATTGTTTAACCGATGCTTTTAATTGTTCTCGATTGACCGCAAGAACAAAACAAATGCCCTGCAGGGAAAATATATGTTTTATCGCTTCAAGAAATCTGACACTATAATCAGGGCGAACGCGGTCAAGCTCATCAACAAAAATGATTAATGGCTGTTTTATTTCGCCTAGATAATTTTTTAGTTCCTTATGCAAGGTCTCATAAGCCAATTTTTTATATGAATATTCTTTGTATAAATCTTCTCCAATCTCTTGAGTATATTTATCTTTTCCCTCTTTTAGTGCGTTCTTAATATCTAAGCCTGTGTGATGGTTTATGAAATTATTGGCTGCGAAAATGGCTGCGCCTAGCGTTTTCTGCAAAGCGGTTTTGATGTTTTCAGAATAATAACCCTCGTCAATAGCATCTAATAAAGTGCTGATAATTGGTATAAGCGGCTCATCATCAAAATCTGTTTCCCACGCATTTATATAAATGACCTTATAGTCCTTTTCTTCTAAATAGCTTTGCCACATTTTAAGAAAAGTCGTTTTTCCCGCCCCATATTTTGCGTTGAGGCTTAGCACATAAGCCTCATCATGAAATTGTGAGAATTTTGTGATGACTGTTGTTAAACGCTTGGCAAAAGGCTTGCGGCCAAACTTATCAAATTCCTCAAATGTTAATTTTCCCATTTCATGCTCTCTATCGTTTAATATCGCCGGATTATATCTCAAGCGGCGGGGGTTTTAAGGGCTTTGAGCACGGCGCGGGGGTTGTTTTGCAGAACGTAAAGCAATGTGCGGGCTGTACCATCGGGCGTACGGCGGCCATTTTCCCAATGCCGCACAGCATGGACACTCGCACCAATAAAATGCGCAAATTGCTCTTGCGTAAGGTGCATGGAGCTACGGATTTTCTTTACATCGACAGTATCGGGAATGGTGTAATTATGGGTTAGAAATTCTGTTTCACCGCGCGCATGCGCCAGCATCGCATTTGCGGCTTCCAGCAAATCCATCTCAAGCTCGCTTAGTTCTGCATTTTGTTTTTTGGGTCTTGCCATATCATGTTCCTTTTTTAATTTGGTCAATAATCGCTTTTAACTGCTTTTTAACCTGAGGGTTAATATCTGCCTGTTCATTATTTTTGTAGCAAGTCAGCAAATAAATATTCGCGCCTACCACATGGTAAAAATAAATCACCCGCGCGCCACCGCGCTTGCCTTTTCCACCAGCTGCCCAACGCAATTTGCGTATGCCGCCCGTGCCAGAAATGACATCGCCCTTATCTGGATTCTGAATAAGATAGCTTCGTAATATTTCAAGCTCTTCTTCGCTTAGTATTTTTTCCGCTTTCTTTGTGAAAGGCGGCAATTCTATAATGGCGATATCCGTCATGTCTATTTTATGACCATGCCATAGGCATAGTTATTTGTCAACTGAAATATGAGCTGGCGAAATATGGGCTGGAAATATCGGCAAACCTGTATCTCATTGAGTGGCTGGGGTGGCAGGATTCGAACCTGCGCATGCCGATACCAAAAACCGGTGCCTTACCACTTGGCTACACCCCAATTATCCCTGCGCAACTAGAATTGAGCGGAACATAATCGAAAATCCCCGCGCTTGCAAGCCTCTTATCGGTGGGTGGATGGTTTAGAGTGTGTTGCATAAGTTATTGAGTTGGTTAAATGTACGAGCGGACTAGATTCTTTTCGTTCACGGTAATGGCACTACGTGCCATACCTCCCCATTGTCTTAAAAAAGGGGGGGGCGCCCCAACTTATCATAAAAGATGGCGGCGGGCTTGCAGTCGCAAGCCTTTCTTTTCTCTCACGAAATGAGAGGAGAAATTGAATCTATAATTATAAACCGCCTTAATTCTTGTTTTGGTCGACCAGACGATTGGCGCCAATCCATGGCATCATTTGCCGTAGATTTTTGCCAATATCCTCAATCGAGTGGTTGGCGCACTCTTCCCGCATTTTGACGATTTCTTTCTGCCCGCCCTGCATCCAGCGGTCGGTGAAGCGGCCGGATTGAATATCCTCCAAAATCCGTTTCATTTCTTTTTTGGTTTCTTCCGTCACCACCCGCGGGCCGCTGACATATTCGCCAAATTCTGCGGTATTGGAAATCGAATAATTCATATTGGCAATGCCGCCTTCATAAATCAAATCAACAATTAATTTCACCTCATGCAGACATTCAAAATATGCCATTTCTGGTGGATAGCCTGCCTCGGTGAGGGTTTCAAAACCAGCTTGAATAAGGCTCACCAACCCGCCGCATAAAACCGCTTGTTCGCCAAATAAATCGGTTTCGCATTCGTCGCGGAAATTGGTTTCGATAATGCCAGACCGCCCGCCGCCCATAGCAGAGGCATAAGACAATGCCAAATCATGCGCACTGCCTGACGCATCCTGATGCACAGCGATAAGACACGGCACGCCGCCGCCGCGTTGATATTCGCTGCGCACTGTATGGCCTGGCCCTTTCGGGGCAACCATAAACACATCCATATCGGCACGCGGTTCAATCAGCTTAAAGTGAATGGCCAGCCCATGCGCAAACATAAGCGATGCGCCTTGCTGCATATTCTCTTTGAGCTCGGCATTATAAATATCGCGCTGCAATTCATCCGGCGTGAGCATCATCACAACATCCGCCCATTTCGCTGCCTCAGAAACGCTTTTCACCTCTAAGCCTTCGGCTTGCGCTTTCGCCGCGCTTGCCGAGCCATCCCGCAATGCGACGCATATTTCGGAAACCCCGCTATCGCGCAAATTAAGCGCATGCGCATGTCCCTGACTGCCATAGCCGACAATCGCGACTTTTTTGCCTTTAATCAAATCCGCATTCGTATCCTTATCGTAATAAACTTTCATACTTTTCTCCATTCCCTAAAGTAATTCTTCTTTACATCGCCTCGCCGCCGCGCGCGATTGCCGCAACGCCCGTGCGCGATACTTCGACCAGCCCTATATCTTTCATCAGCTCGATAAAAGCATCGACTTTCTCACTTCTGCCAGTGATTTCAAATATGAAACTTGCAGGCGTTGCATCCACCACCCGCGCCCGAAAGGCTTCTGACATGCGCAAGGCTTCAACCCGTTGTTCGCCCTTGCCCGCGACTTTGACCAATGCCAGCTCGCGGTCAACGCTTTCGGTTTCAATCGTTAAATCAACCACCCGATGAACCGGTACGAGCCGCCCTAGCTGCGCTTTGATTTGCGCAATCGTCGCCGCCGTGCCGCTTGTCACAATGGTGATGCGGGATTGATTGCCGGCCTCGTCAATTTCTGCGACAGTGAGACTATCAATATTATAACCGCGCCCTGAAAACAGACCAATCACGCGTGCCAGTACGCCGGCCTCATTATCGACCAGAACAGCTATAATATGTGTCTTGACAGGCTGTGTATCGCTCATGCTATCGCTCGTGGTATTTCTTATGGGCTCGTATCTATCTTTTTATCCACCAAATGTAAAGCTAAACCAGCATTTTACCTGCATCAGAGACTTCAATCCCTGCCGCGTCATCGCTTAAAATCATTTCATTATGCGCCGCGCCTGATGGAATCATCGGGTAGCAATTTTCTTCTTTCGTTACCACGCAATCGAAAATCACCGGCCCATTCGTATCAAGCATGGTTTTGATGGCTTTATCCAGCTCCGCCGGTGTGGTTGCGCGAATACCCGTCGCGCCATAGGCTTCTGCCAGTTTTACAAAATCCGGCAGAGCTTCCGAATAGCTTTGCGAATAGCGGCCGCCATGCAATAATTGCTGCCATTGCCGCACCATGCCCATATATTCATTATTGAGAATAAAGATTTTAATTGGCAGATTATACTGCACGGCGGTCGACATTTCCTGCATGGTCATCAAAACGGAGGCTTCGCCGGCAATATCAATCACCAGCGCATCGGGATGCGCCACTTGCACCCCCACCGCCGCCGGTAAGCCATAGCCCATTGTCCCCAAACCGCCAGAGGTCATCCAGCGATGTGGCTCATCAAAATGATAAAACTGCGCCGCCCACATTTGATGCTGCCCCACTTCTGTGGTGATATAGGCATTTTTATCTTTGGTCAGTTCATAAAGCCGCTCAACCGCATATTGTGGCTTAATCTGCTTTTTATCCGCCGCATAGGAGAGGCTGTTCTTGCCGCGCCATGTTTCAATCTGCTTCCACCAATTATCAATATTGGCAGGAGTTTCGGCCTGTGACTTCCATATCCGCAACATATCTTCCAGCACATGCGCGCAATCGCCAATAATCGCGACATCAACCGGCACGTTTTTATTGATTGAAGACGGGTCAATATCAATATGAATCTTCTTGCTATTGGGTGAGAATTTATCTAGCGCGCCGGTGATGCGATCATCAAAGCGAGCGCCAATATTAATCATTAAATCGCAATCATGCATCGCCATATTGGCTTCATATGTGCCATGCATGCCCAACATGCCGAGCCATTTTTTATCGCTTGCCGGAAATGCCCCTAACCCCAATAGGGTAGAGGTGATAGGAAAGCCGGTAAGATCAACAAATTGCCGCAACAGCTGGCTTGCTTGCGCGCCGGCATTAATCACCCCGCCGCCTGTGTAAAAAACTGGCTTTTTGGCTTTTGCGATAAGAGCGATGGCTTGTTTGATGGTAGCAATATCGCCCTTAATTTTGGGCTGATACGTATTATGCTTTATGGTTGTTGCTTTATGATATTCGCCTTCCATAAATTGAATGTTTTTGGGAATATCAATCAGCACCGGCCCTGGTCTGCCAGAGGTTGCGACATGAAACGCCTCATGCAAAATGCGCGGCAAGTCTTCAATCGAAGACACCAGATAATTATGCTTGGTGCAAGGGCGGGTGATGCCTACCGTATCCGCCTCTTGAAACGCATCACTGCCAATTAAATGGGTGGCGACTTGGCCGCTAATGCAAATGAGCGGAATGGAATCAAGCAAAGCATCCGCCAATGCGGTAACCGCATTGGTAGCACCAGGACCAGAGGTCACCAGCAATACACCGGGTTTGCCGGTAGAGCGCGCATAGCCTTCGGCCGCGTGACCGGCGCCTTGTTCATGGCGTACCAAAATATGCTCAATGTCATCTTGCTCAAAAAGCGCATCATAAATCGGTAACACCGCGCCCCCTGGGTAACCAAATATATGCTCAACACCATGCTCACGCATGGCTTGTAAAACCATCTGCGCGCCGGTCATAATAGGTTGTTTCGCCATCATGCTTTCCTTTCGTCAGAAGCGTGTTATACGCAAAATTATGATAAGGTCAAGCCTTTTTCGGTAATAAATTGAATAATTTTATCACTATTTTGGTAATAATATTTCTCATCAAGCGATTCCCATGTCGCCATCTGGTTGCGAAACCAGGTCATTTGCCGCTTGGCATAATTGCGAGTCTGTTGTTGGGCTTGGCGGGTCGCGGTGGCAAGGCTTATCTCACCTTGCAGATAGGTGGATAATTGCGCCACCCCCACCGCGTTCAAAACCTGCGCCGCGGCGGGAATATCTAATGTCATTAATTTTTTCACTTCATCCAGCGCGCCGGTTTCGAGCATTTGATGAAACCGCTGATCGCAGCGTTGATAGAGCCAGTCACGGTCTGGCATTAATAATAATTTTATCATTTGCGCTTGTAGCGGTGGTTCTGGTGGCTGGTCTTGCCAATTGCTTAAAGGGCGGCCGCTCGCATGATAGACTTCCAGCCCGCGCAAAATACGTTGCTGGTCGGTTGGTTTCACTTTTTGCGCCCAATCTGGGTCAATTTCAGATAATTGCTCATAAAGCGCTGCCAGCCCTGTGTCTTTCAAGCTGTCGCGTAAGGATTGGCGAATATCTTGCGGTATATCCGGCATTGGCGAAAGCCCCTCGGTTAAGGCTTTGAAATAAAGCCCTGTGCCGCCTGTCACAATCGGCAGCCTTTCATTTCGCCAGATTGTATTGATTGCGCGGATGGTGTCTTGCACCCATATATCCGCATTATAAGGCGCATGGGCGGCGATATGGCCATAAAGATGGTGCGGAATATCTGCCATTTCGGCGCGGGTCGGGCGGGCAGACAGGATTGCGAGATCCGCATATACTTGCATGGAATCGGCATTTATAATACTACCATTAAAATGCTGGGCAATATGCAGCGCCAGCGCCGATTTGCCGCTTGCCGTCGGGCCAGCCAAGAGAATAACAGGTTTAACCATGCCCCATATAATGACACTGATTGCCAATCCGCAAGTGCGAAATTTAACGCCCGCGCTGGTCGAGGTGGCACATAAAAACTTGCCAAACGCCGCGCCGCCCAAAATTCTGGCAGAAGATGAGGCGGTTGAGATTGCCTTTGATGGAGATGATAAAGCGACCCGCACCGCGCTTGCAGCAGAGCCGCTTGATATTATCACCAGCCCCGATACAGACCGCAAAAAACAGCTTCTTATTGCCGATATGGAAAGCACAATCATCGAAGAAGAATGTCTCGATGAGCTGGCGGATGAGCTTAATATACGCCCGCAAATTGCCGATATTACCGCCCGCGCGATGGCTGGTGAGTTGGAATTTGAAGCGGCTTTGCGAGCGCGGGTCGATTTATTGGCGGGACTTCCTGAAGCAGCGCTCGACGCACTTTATGACCGTATTCATATTATGGCGGGCGCGGCTGAGCTGATTGGCACAATGCGCGCGCATGGGGCATATTGCGCGCTGGTGTCGGGCGGGTTTACGTTTTTTACCAAACGCATTGCGGCGCGTTTGGGGTTTGATACGCATTACAGCAATCAGCTCGAAATCATCGATAAAACCCTATCCGGGCAAGTCGGTGAGCCGATTTTAGGACCCCAAAGCAAAGCCGATATATTGCGCGCTTTATGTGAACAGCTAAAAATCTCACCGGCGCAGACCATCGCGGTGGGGGATGGTTCAAATGATATTCATATGATTAGGGAAGCCGGTTTGGGTATTGCCTATCGCGGTAAACCAGTTTTGGCGGAGGCAGCGACCGCAAATCTGCGCTATGGTGATTTAACCGCTTTACTCTATATTCAAGGTTATCAAAAGCATGAGTTTGCAAAAGCAGATAATGGGGGAGGTTAGAGATGCGTGAAATCACCAATGGACTAAAATTTCCCGAAGGGCCAATCGCGATGCTAGATGGCAGCATTATTCTGGTTGAGATTGCGCGCGGCACGGTTAGTCGGGTTGATGAGACTGGTGCAATCAGCGTGATTGCCGAAACTGGCGGCGGCCCAAATGGGGCGGCACTTGGTCCCGATGGGGCGCTTTATATTTGCAATAATGGCGGCTTTGAGTGGCATAATGTCGGCGGCAAATTATTTGCTGGTGATATGCCGACAGATTATTCTGGTGGCCGCATTGAGCGGGTTGATATTGAAACCGGCAAAATCGACATACTCTATACGCACTGTGATGGGAGCCCGCTGATTGGCCCAAATGATATTGTCTTTGATCGCGAAGGGGGGATGTGGTTTACCGATCATGGCAAAGGGGAGGGACGCTTGCGGCATCGCGGCGGTTTATTTTATGCGACGATTGACGGCAATCATATCAGCCAGCAAGTCTTCCCGATTGAAAGCCCCAATGGGGTTGGTTTAAGTCCGGATGAACGCATGGTCTATGTTGCCGACAGCAATAGCGCCCGACTGTGGGGGTTTGAAATTGAGAGCGCCGGTCAGGTGGAAGGAAATGGCAGCTTGTCGGCGAAAAACTTTATCGCTTCACCGGCGGGATTTAATTTTTTCGATAGTCTGGCGGTGGAGGCCGATGGCACAGTGGCGGTGGCAACCATCGCGCATAGCGGTATCACCCGTATTCATCCCGAAACGGGTGAGATTCGCCATGTCGCGACAGATGACCCGATGACGACAAATATCTGCTTTGGCGGGGAAGATTTGCGTACCGCCTATATCACCCTATCTGCGACTGGCAGGCTGGTCGCCACCGAATGGGAATGCGCCGGAACCCCGCTTAATTTCCTAAACCGGTGAGGGTGGGATATTGTTTTGGCTTGAAAAAAATATGCAATCATTTCATTGAGCAGGCAAGTTAAAAGAAATTTATACTTTGCGTTATCCTCTAACTTATGCTATGAGTTATACATAAGTTAGGGGTTGCATTTTGAGGCGTCCCTCTTTGAGAGAAAAACAGATGTTTAAGTTATCAGAAAATGACAGGGCGAATGATTGGGCAAGAGATTTGCAATCTCGTTTTTTTTCCGGAAATGTTCTGGCACGCACGGGAAAATATAAAACTGAGCAGGATGTCGACAAGCTGCGAGACGCTGTCACAAAGCCTTTTAGATCAAAAAAATATAAGAAAGATTTTTAATGCAAGATGAGGAAGGTGGTCACTCAAAAGCGTTTTTAGAAATTAAACAGGCTTTTGATACTGCCGAATCTGCGATTAAAGAATGTGAAATTTTAATTGGTGAGTTGCCACAAGGCGCGGTGAATGAATTGCGTTATGCAGCGGCACATTTAATCGATTATATTATTTCAGAAGATCAAGATTCTTTGAGTAAATATGAGCGTCATTGCCGGCGGGCAATGTATGATTCAAGAGAATTACAAATACTTATGCTAAAGGGGCGCATTGATGAATATTTGCAGTCATATAAGGGATATGAAGACATTCTTGCAGATATTTTAAATGCTGAAGCTTATGAAACTATTCTGAATAGACGTAATGAAACTAATCAATTTATCATAACGGCAAGCCAAAATAAGGAAACAAGAGAAGATTATCTCAATGATATGCAAAAAGCCCTGCCCGATATTCAAGATAATTTATCTAAGCTAGAGGCATTAGCACCAGCAGTTAGGGCTCGTATAAAAAAGCAAAAGAGAAATATCCGACTCGCACTATTAGCTATTTTTATCTCGGGCATAGGAACGGTAGCGACTTTCCTATCATTACCTTCCTAAAGAAGGCGGCATTATCTGTGTCGGTGAGATGTTTATAGGCTTCTTCTGTGGTGATTTTTTACTTATCATAGCCGCACTAAAAGCTCTTGTGCGAGTTGGGCAAAGAGCGGGCCAGTTTCACTTTTTTCCTCTTCGCTTTTTTCATCTATTATATTGGGGGGCTGGGTTTGCAAATGCGGGTCAAGCGGCAGGCTGATGAGATAATCAGTGTTAAATTCTTGCGCCAGTTTCGCGGCTTGTGGTTCGCCAAACGGAAAGAGCTTAGTGCCATCTGGCGCGGTGAGATAAGCCATATTTTCCACCACGCCCAAAAGCGGAATATCAACCCGTGTAAACATCGCCATGGATCGACGAACATCTGCCAGCGCAAGGCTTTGCGGGGTCGACACCAAAACCGCGCCCGAAACGGGAAACCGTTGCGCAATGGTCAGTTGAATATCGCCTGTGCCGGGCGGTAAATCCATCACCAGAATATCGAGTTCTGGCCACTCGACATCATTTAAGAGCTGCAAAAGGGCTGATTGCACCATTGGTCCGCGCCAAATCATTGCTTGTTCGGCTTTCACAATATAGCCGATCGACATGGTCATGAGCCCATATTTTTCAATCGGGATTAGTTTTTTTGTCTCGGTAAGGCGGGGCGTTTCGGTAATATCCAGCAGGCTTGGGATGGAGGGGCCATAAATATCGGCATCCAAAAGCCCGACCCGCTTATTGGTTTTGGCAAGTGCCAGTGCCAGATGAAGGGCGATGGTTGATTTGCCAACCCCACCTTTGCCGCTTGCCACCGCAATTACTTTTGAAAAGCGGGAAAATATCGCCGGTATTTCCCGATTGGCGGCAGGCCTTGCTTTATCGGCCTGCGGTGAGTTTTGCGGTATATCTTCCTGATGGCTGGTGAGCACCGCACTTACTGATAATACGCCTTTTATGTCACGCACCACTTGTTCGGCAGTGCGGCGTGCAGCTTCCATCTGTTCGGCTTCTGCTGGTGTAATCTCGATTGCAAAGCCAATATTGCCATCCTTTATCACAATGCCTTGCACCCGCCCGCTTGCAGATAAATCGCCGCCTCTTATAGGGTCATCAATTTTCGCCAGTGCTGCATATATTTGTTTTTCGCTTATATTTGCCATAATCACCTTGATTTTTGCCGTGCTAAAGCCAATATATAAGCCGAAAGCAGTTTGCAAGCTATAGGAACTTATCATATAAGTGCCTTTCGCATAATAAAGGAGATCAATATGCCTTGGGAAAATGGAAATGACGGTGGCCGCAACCCGTGGGATAATTCATCTGGTAGTCGTGGCGGCGGTGGTCGACGTTCTGGTGGCGGCGGTGGTAAACGCCCCGATCCAAATCTAGATGAATTTTTACAAGGCTTAAGAGATCAACTCCCGCAAGGCTTTAAGTTTGGTTCGGGGTTTACTTTTTTGCTCGCCGCATTGTTGGTGATTTGGGCTCTTTCTGGCTTTTATCGGGTTCAAGCAGATGAGCAAGGGGTTGTCTTACGGTTTGGAGAATTTCACACTCAAACCAATCCGGGGCTGAATTATCACCTGCCTTGGCCGATTGAATCCGCTGTCACCCCAAAAGTTACAACCGTCAACCGGATTGATATTGGAATGCGGACAGTGAATGAACGCCAGCGCAATGCAAATTATGCGGTGCCAGATGTTCCCGAAGAAAGCCTGATGCTGACAGGTGATGAAAATATTGTTGATGTTGATTTTTCTGTGTTTTGGCTTATCACCGATGCGCCGGCTTATTTATTTAATGTCGAAAACCCCGAAGCAACCATTAAAGCGGTTGCCGAAAGCACGATGCGGGAGATTATCGGCCAGAATGAAATTCAGCCAATTCTTACCGGTCAACGCCAAACCAATGAGGAAAAGGTGAAGGATTTAATGCAAAAAACGCTCGATAGCTATGGCGCGGGGATTGGCATCACGCAAGTGAAGCTGCAAAAAGTCGACCCGCCAGCGGCGGTGATTGATGCCTTCCGCGATGTGCAAGCAGCACGCGCTGACCAAGAACGGGCACGCAATGAAGCCAATAGCTATGCTAATCGGGTGGTGCCGGAAGCCAAAGGTGAAGCAGAAGGCATAAGGCGAGAGGCGGAGGCCTATCGTACCCAGACAATCGCCGATGCGGATGGTCAAGCCAGTCGTTTCGCGGCGATTTATGAAGAATATCGAGATGCCAAAGGGGTCACCCGTGAGCGGATTTATCTCGAAACCCTAGAGCGGGTTATGGAAAATACCAATAAGGTGATTATTGATGAAAACAGCGCCAATGGCATTGTGCCTTACCTGCCCTTAAATGAATTAAATAATAAGAAGGGAGCAAGATAATGAACCGGTCTCTTACGATTATTAGCCTGATTATTTTGGCGGTTTTGGCGGTGTTGACGCTCTCTTCTGCCTTTACGGTTCATCAAACCCAACAAGCATTGGTGTTGCAATTTGGTGACCCGCGGCGGGTAATTACCGAACCCGGATTAAATTTGAAAATTCCTTTCGTGCAAAATGTCATCTTTTTGGATAAGCGCATTTTGAACCTATCAAGCCCTGCCGAAGAGCTGATTGCGGCAGACCAAAAGCGTCTGGTGGTGGATGCGTTCACCCGCTATAAAATTATTGACCCGCTGCAATTCTATAAAGCCTTGCGCGATGAGAGCCGGGCGCGCTCACGGCTTGCAACCATGGTTTCTTCATCCATGCGCTCGGTCTTGGGTGAAGAAGAATTTCAATCGGTTGTGCGCGATAAGCGGGGCGAGTTAATGGCTCGTATTCGCGATTTGGTGAATGTTCAAGCCAAAGATTTCGGGATTGAAATTGTCGATGTCCGTATTCGCCGCGCTGATTTGCCAGAGGCAAATAGTCAGGCGATTTATCGGCGGATGCAAACCGAACGCGAACAGGAAGCGGCAGAATTTCGGGCGCGCGGGCAAGAGGTGGCGCGCGCCATTCGCGCACAAGCCGATAAGCAAGTGACGGTGACGCTAGCAGAAGCCAAGCGTGATGCCGATATTATTCGCGGCCAAGGGGATGGCTGCCGCAATCGCGTATTTGCCCAAGTCTATGGCCAAGACCCAGATTTTTTCAGCTTTTATCGTTCAATGCAAGCCTATGAACGCGCTTTGAATGAAAGCGAAACCACGATGATAATGTCACCCGATAGTGCTTTTTTCCGCTATATTCAAAACCCGAATGAGCGATCTGGCCAAGCTGCAACATCGACGACAAAAGGCAAGAGCTGGATTAATGCTAGTGAGATTTTGGCAAGTGGTGGGAGTTTAAGCACCAGCTTATGTCCGGAGATCACCCCCGCATCTGTTCAGTCGGCTGCTGAAACCTCTACCACAAAAGAATGATTGAAAAATTTTTTCTGGCAGTCGCGATATTCTGTGCGATTGAGGGGGCTATCTACGCCCTATTTCCGTCACAAATGCGCCGTATCTTGCGTGAAGTTATAGAGATGTCTGACCAGCATATACGGCTTATGGGCTTTATCGGGCTTATATTTGGTGTTATTTTGGTCGCAGTTTTGGAGTAAAAAATGAATCGCATTTCAAATTTTCTTACCATCTTTTTTGTTATTGGTCTTTTTGTCGTTGGTTTAAACAGAGCAATCGCCGCGCCGCCGGTTGATTTTGCCGATGTTGCAGAACCTTTAATGCCTAGCGTGGTCAATATTTCAACCTCGCAACTGGTTGAAGCGGGACGCTTGCCACGTGGTGTTCCGCCTGGATTGGAAGATTTTTTTGAAGAATTTTTGCCGCGCAATCGAGCACCTGAAAATGATGATGGCGATCAGAAACGCAAAGTAAGCTCGCTTGGTTCAGGGTTTGTGATTAGTGCCGATGGGCTGATTGTCACCAATAATCATGTGATCGAAGCGGCTGATGAAATAACAGTGAAATTCACTAATGGTGATGAATATGAGGCGAAACTTTTGGGGCGTGATCCCAAAACAGATATTGCCCTTCTTAAAATTGAGACGGGGAAGACGCTACCTTTCGTGAAATTTGGCGATAGCAATAAGGCGCGCATTGGTGAATGGGTTTTGGCGATTGGCAATCCGTTTGGTTTGGGTGGTTCGGTTTCAGCCGGGATCATTTCAGCCATTAATCGCGATATTCGTTCTGGCCCTTATGATAGTTTTATCCAAACCGATGCGGCGATTAATCGCGGCAATTCCGGTGGGCCTTTGTTTAATATGAATGGTGAAGTGATCGGCATTAATTCAGCGATTATCTCACCAACCGGCGGATCGGTTGGGATTGGTTTTTCTATTCCGGCCGATCTTGCGCAAAGTGTGATCGCGCAGCTGGAAGAATTTGGCGAAACCCGCCGCAGCTGGATCGGGGTAATGATCCAGCCTGTCACCAATGATCTGGTCGAGAGCCTGGGTTTGAAAAAAGCGCAAGGGGCGCTTGTCTCAAGCGTAGAGGCAGATGGCCCTGCCGAAAAAGCCGGGGTGAAACGTGGCGATGTGATCTTGCGATTTGATGAAAAAGAGGTTCCTATGATGCGTGATCTGCCGCGTATTGTTGCTGAAACGCCGATTCATAAAACCGTCAAAATTGTTGTGATGCGGGAGGGTAAACCCAAAACGCTGACCATAAAAACCACGCGCATGAAAGAAGATGTTTCGCGTATCTCAAAAGAAAAGAAAACAAATGGCGAAACAATTGAGTTTGCGGGCATGTCTTTAAAAGAGCTTGACGGCCAGACACGCCGACAAATTGGCCTTGATGAGGGGGCGAGTGGCGCGCTCATCAGCAAGGTCGAAACGGGAAGCCCGGCTGATGATAGTGGGGTTCGGCGTGGGGAAGTGATTATTGAAATTGGGCATGAGGAAGTTGACTCGTTAGACCAAGCGCTCACGCGGCTTGAAGCTGCAAAAGCGCAACAGCAAAAATCAGTTCTGGTGCTGCTCTTGTCTCCGGCCGGACAACGCTATGTTGCCCTACAGCTTGATGAGGATTAAAAAGCTATTTCTTTACCCCTAATCGTTTTTTACATGCTGCTTCGATGCGCTGGTGCAATAAGGTGACGCGTTCAGTAAGCCAGTCCAAATCTTCATGGGTGATTTCATAATGTTCCGAATAGCGCGCTTCGACATAGGCGCGGCGCAGAAGTTCAAACCGCCGCCGCGCCAGCCGTGTATTGCGCGGCCATACCTCAATCAGGTTTTTATCTATGTTTTCAGATAGGCTTCGTAATTTACCAATATGATGGATATCTGGTTTATAATGTGTATGCACCAGTAGAAATGCCGCATAAGCATGTTCGGTCGCTTGATGAAGAATAAAAGCGGCTTCTTTATAATTATTTTCTTTAACACCAAAATGCGCCATTTTTAAGAAATTTTTTGCACTCGGAAATACCATCTCAAAATGCTTTTGCGATAGGCGGATAAATTCTGCTTCATTTAGCGGCTTAGCTTGTGCCAATTCCTGCATCGGGTCAGCTTCATATAAAGCAACCCCTTGATCGCGAATATCCGAAAAGAAATATTGCCTTTGACTGAGTAAGCTGTTCACATAATCAAATGGTTCGACCACAATCTGCACAGCATGGTCAATTTTCGGATCAGTGAGAAAGCGCTCTTCGGCTCGTTCCCAAAACTCAAAATCACAAAAATAGCGCTTATTGACAATAATCAGAAGGTCATAATCGCTTTTATAACCGCTTCTATGGTCTTCCACCCAATCGCCCCGCGCGAAGGATCCAAATAGGATGATTTTCAAAATCCGCCCGCGCTGGTTTTTATCAGTTGTTTTACGCGCCCGCACCGCTTCAAATTCTTCGAATAGAATTTCGACAATGCGGTCTAGCTCTCTCCGCTTATCACCGCGCAAATGGTCAAGTGAATCATTCATGCCCTATCTATAGCATGACTCATAAAATCTTAAGAGGGGTTTTGTTTTATCTGCTGTAAAGAGATAAACTCATTACGCCTGTTTGTCGGCTTTTTTACCGGTAAGTTTGAGAAACACGGTTTCCAGATCTGCCCCATCTGTGCTGAGGTCAGCGATTTTAATATCCGCTTGTGCGAGCTTATCAAGTATATATTGAGTTGTGATTTGTTTGGGATGATAGCGGATGATAAGCCGCCCCATTGTATCCAACTGGCAATCCGCCTTATCGATTAAGGGCGCTTCGCGAAGCGGCGTTTCGGGCTGGATGATAAGCCCCTTATTGTCAATTTGCTGCAATAGCTTGGGCGTATCATCACAGGCGATAAGCTCCCCTTGATCGATAATGGCGATTTTATCGCATAGCTCTTCGGCTTCCTCAAGATAATGGGTGGTCAGCACAATCGTCACCCCCTTTTTATTGAGATCGAGCACAAAATCCCATAGCTGTTTGCGCAATTCAATATCAACGCCGGCGGTCGGCTCATCCAGCACCAAAATCGGCGGCTGGTGAACCATCGCTTTGGCGACAAGCAAGCGCCGCCGC
Source organism: Parvibaculaceae bacterium (assembly GCA_965199285.1). Lineage (GTDB taxonomy): Bacteria > Pseudomonadota > Alphaproteobacteria > RS24 > RS24 > CBDDGJ01. Next base: position 1,571,986 of record OZ240687.1, read on the forward strand.
ATCCCGCCAGAAAGCGTGCGGGCATAGGCATGGGCTTTATCTTCCAGCCCCATGGCTGCCAATATATTCATCGTATGGCGCTGCTTTTTGGGGATGGCATAAAGACCGGCTTGCACCTCCATCACCTCGGCGGGCGTGAAAAACGGATCAATATTAAGCTCTTGCGGCACTACCCCGATTGCGCCGCGCGCTTGGCGCGGATTTTTGTCAATATTAAACCCCCATATTTCAGCCGTGCCACTGGTTTTTGTTACCAGCCCCGCCAGAATATTAATAAAGGTGGATTTGCCCGCCCCATTAGGCCCCAAAAGCCCAAAAATCGAGCCAACCGGAATGGTCAAATCAATCCCCTTTAAAGCATGTTTTGCAGCTTGCCCATTGGCGGCTTTATAGATTTTTTGTACGTTTTTAGCCCGAATTGCAGCTTGCATATCTATTTTCATGTGGATGAAACTAGCATGCAGCGTGATATGCTGCAATTAAATTTGGGAATCAGACAAAAATTCTATATCATAAGGGTATGAGCCGCCTAACCGCACAAGATCATCTTTATCTGGTTGATGGATCGGGATATATTTTCCGCGCCTATCACGCCTTACCGCCGCTTACCCGCAAATCGGATGGCTTACCGATTGGGGCAGTGTCAGGCTTTTGCAATATGTTGTCGAAATTGCTTGATGATATAGATGAGGTTGAACCGCCATCGCATATGGCGGTTATTTTTGATGCCTCGGGGCGCAGCTTTCGCAATGATATTTATCCCGATTATAAAGCCCATCGCCCGCCCGCGCCGGAAGATTTAGTGCCACAATTCCCGCTCACCCGCAAAGCGGTGGAGGCATTTGGCATTGCGGCGATTGAGTGTGAGGGTTATGAGGCCGATGATATTATCGCTGCTTACGCAAAAACCGCCGCCGAACAAGGCGCGAAAGTGACGATTATTTCATCTGATAAAGACCTTATGCAATTAGTTGATGAGCGGGTGAGCATGCTCGATACAATGAAAAACAATCTTATTCAGCATGATGAGGTGGTTGCAAAATTTGGCGTGCCGCCCGCAAAAGTGGTTGATGTGCAGGCGCTGGCGGGTGATAGTGCTGATAATGTGCCGGGTGTTCCGGGCATTGGCATCAAAACCGCCGCTGAGCTTATTGGACAATATGGCGATCTCGATAATCTATTGGCGCATGCGGGGGAGATTAAACAAAATAAACGGCGCGAAAATCTGATTGAATTTGCCGAACAAGCGCGGATTAGTCGTGAGCTGGTGCGGTTGGATGAGACCGCTCCGCAACCGGTGGATTTTGCCGATATGGGTCTGGCTGCCCCCGACCCCGCTTCCCTTTTTGGGTTTTTGAAAGCGATGGAATTTACCACCCTCACCAAAAGGCTCGCCAGCCGCTATGAGGCAGACCCAATGGCTTTTGATGCTGATGCTAGATTGGCTGGCACGCCTCGCGAAACATCGAGTGAAACGCAAACTGAATCTAGTAACGGGGATTTACCATCGGCACAAGCGCCAGATATGCCTGCCATTGATACCAATCAATATGAATGTATCACCAGCATGGATGCGCTACAGACTTATATTGAGGCTGCCTATCGAACAGGCATTGTCGCGATTGATACGGAAACCGATGGGCTGGATGCGATGCAAGCGCGGCTGGTTGGTATCTCGCTGGCGGCCGAGATTGGCAAGGGCGCTTATATTCCGCTTGCGCATGGTCAGGCGGATGGGTTGGATTTAGAGCCAGATACGGATAAGGCGCGTATTCATCAGCTTGATCTCGAAACAGTGCGCGCCGCATTGCAGCCGCTTTTGGGTTCTGAAAGCGTGCTAAAAATATTGCAAAATGCAAAATTTGATTTGCATATTCTCAATCGCGTCGGCTTACAGATAAACGCATTTGATGACACGATGCTGATCGCCTATGCGCTTTATGGCGGCGCGCATAATGTCGGCATGGATGAGCTTTCGAAACGTTTTTTAGAGCATGAACCCATCCCCATTAAAACACTGTTGGGCAGTGGCAAAAAGCAAATCACGTTCGACCACGTGCCAATTGAGGATGCCACCTCTTATGCAGCCGAAGATGCGGATATTACATTGCGCCTCTGGCATGTTTTGAAACCGCGCTTAGCGGCGCAACAAGTGACCCGGATTTATGAAGTGCTCGACAAACCGCTTGTGCCGATTGTGGTGGCGATGGAAGCGGCAGGCATTGCGGTGGATCGGACTGTGTTTTCGCGTCTTTCTGGTCAATTCGCGCAAAAAATGGCGGCGATTGAGGATGAGATTTATAAATTGGCAGGGGAAAACTTTAACATTGCTAGCCCCAAGCAGTTAGGCGAGATTCTGTTTGATAAAATGAGCCTACCGGGTGGCAAGAAAACCAAAACCGGCGCGTGGGGAACCAGCGCAGAAGTGTTGGAGGATTTGGCGGGGCAAGGGCATGAATTACCAAGCCATATTTTGCGCTGGCGCGGGCTGGCAAAACTTAAATCAACTTACACGGATGCACTGCCCGAACATATTCACCCGCAAACCGGACGCATTCATACCTCTTATAGCTTGGCCGCCACCACAACGGGGCGGCTTTCCTCATCAGAGCCGAATTTGCAAAATATCCCCATCCGCACGGAAGATGGGCGCGCCATTCGCACCGGCTTTATTGCCTCTGATGGCAAGGCTTTGGTGAGCGCCGATTATAGTCAAATCGAATTACGGATTCTAGCACATATGGCGGATATTGAAGCGCTTAAAACCGCTTTTGCAGAGGGGTTGGATATTCATTCCATGACAGCTTCAGAAATATTTAATATCGCGCTTGCCGATATGACACCGGAAATCCGCCGCCGTGCCAAAGCGATTAATTTTGGCATTATTTATGGTATTTCTGCCTTTGGCTTGGCAAATCAGCTGGCGATTGGGCGCGGCGAGGCGAGCGATTATATTAAATCCTATTTTGAGAAATTTCCAGGCATTCGTGATTATATGGAGCATATTAAAAGCGAGGCGCATAAGCATGGGTTTGTTGAAACACTGTTTGGGCGGAAAGTCCATGTGCGGGGGATTGATGCAAAAGTGCCCGCGCAGCGTTCCTTTGCCGAGCGCGCGGCGATTAATGCCCCCATTCAAGGAAGCGCTGCCGATATTATTCGCCGCGCCATGATCCATATGCCATCCGTGCTTGAACAGGAAAATTTAGCCGCCCATATGTTGCTGCAAGTGCATGATGAATTGATTTTTGAAGTGGCAGAAGAGCAAGCAGAAACACTGATTGCAACCGTGCGGCGGGTGATGGAGAAAGCTCCCCTGCCCGCGATTGAGTTAAGTGTGCCTTTGGTGGTCGATGCGGCGGCCGCGCAAAATTGGGATGAGGCGCATTAAAGCATATCTAGTAAAAGTGCATTGCATGTGTCTCAGGAGTAAATCACGAAATGACACGCGGCTCGTGATTCGTGTGAGAATAGATTTTCTTTATTTATTTGTCCGGTAAATTTCGTTCCTTAATAATAGTTATAGTATTTATGAATAAATATGTGGATAATTCGTTAGTAACATTAAATAATTTAGTGCATAGGTTTATCAAGACTATGAGCTATTCCTGCTGGCATGGCAAGCCTGTTCATTATTGCAGGGTGTTCAGTGCCGGAATATAAAGATTCTTATGTTCCGATAACGACAGGGCGAAATATTGAGTCTTTGAATGAAGCGCTTAAAGCGTGTGGGGATTATGCTGCATTGACCCCCGCATCACAGCAAAGGGTGAATGCGGGGCGGCGCAATAGTGGGCAACATTGAGAATCTGTACGCCTGCCAAATGGTGTGCAAGGTGGCTTAAGCGGTTATGATGCGGCCTATGATAATAATGTAGCAGATTTCAACCTTTATCAAAAACAGTTCGATAATTGTATGCGTGCCCGTGGTTATAGTGTGAAACCGCAATGTGTTAATAATTGCTAGTTTAATTTTTTGTAGATAAAAGAATCAGGATAATGGAAATAGGAGCCGCGTATAAAATTATCTTCGCCTTTGTGTGAAGACGTGGCCATGATGTGGTGGGGTGATCAATGAATATTGAGGTAGTTACATTTTGTTGCGATAGGGATAGAGCTAAAACGCGCTTTATGGCTATCTCTTTTGTGTCATTCTTTCGTCTAATGGTTTTCTGTGACGCTTCTGCTTGTAAGCCATTTAATAGCTGTTGCGGCGATGGCGGGCGGTGATGTGTTACCTTATTCAAATAGTGTGGGCAATCGTGGTGCTGAAACAGATCGTTGGGCGGGTCAATATTTAACAACACCGCGCCGTCAATCTGATAATTCATGTTTGGGGAACGGTTTGTTCGGCCGCAAAATCCTGCACCTGTTCCAGAGCAGCCAAATGTTGCTGCCCCCGCGCCCCCCCTCAAACAAGCGGATCTGATGGGGTTGAGTTTATCTTTAGAAGCTATGAAATTATTGGACAGAGCTCTCTGCCTCCTGATTATATAGATGTTTTGTGGCCATATCGTATTGGCGAACGCGTCTCAACAGCTGATATTTTCAAGTTTGCAACCGACATTACCCAAGCCTATCGAGATGCGGGTTATGCCCTATCCTTTGCGGTTGTACCAGAACAGGATTTGGATTCTGATGAGGGGCATTTCAAAATCCAAATCGTTGAAGGGTTTGTCGATTCTTATGAGGTAAGGGGGTTTATCCTACAAAGGGTTGAAGATAGTGTTGAAACGGTTGTTAAAAATATTACGGTTGAGCGTCCGGTAAGATCCAACACATTAGAGCGCTACCTACTGCTTGCGGATGATATTAGCGGAGTAACAGCAACAGGTGTTTTGGCACCATCTGAAGGGGAAAGTGCGGCACGTATGTATGTTAGCTCATCATATGATCCGTTTTCAGCATCGGTTGGCGTTAATTCTTATTTGAGTGATAATTTGGGACGTGAGCTTATTTCCCTTAGCAGTGATTTTAGAGGGCTTCTCACGGGCGATGACTTAATTCGCGCAACGTTTAATGTATCGCCAGATGTCACGATATTTAAGGGCGGTTCGCTTTTATTCTCAACCTATTTAGGAGGGGAGGGATTAAATGTTGGGGCTTCGGTCGGCGGATCGTATACCTCGCCCGAACAGGCGAATTTGGCTTCATTCACGAGCAGCTCAGTTGATTCCAGTATTTTTATAAGTTACCCGTTAATAAGATTACGCAATAATAACCTATCCATTGGCAGTGAGTTTGCAACCGATGATACAGAATCAAAACTTGCGGGAGTAATTATCAGTAAAGATAGTGTACGAACCCTTTCTTTTTGGCTGGATTGGCGGCGCACGCTTCAATCAGGCTCTTCTTTTTCATTCCGTACAGAAACCCGTTATGGTCTTGATATTATTAAAGCAAAGGGCACCAGCCAGGATGGCTCGAATGGTGAATTTAGCACCATTGATCTTTTGGCCAATTATACGCAAATATTGGGTAGCTTTTGGGGCGGTAGCCTGAGCATGCCCATCTCTTTATACACGCAGCAATTACTTACAGATAAAAAATTGCTAAGTGGTGCTGAATGTAGCTATGGTGGCCGCCGTTACGGGTTTGGTTTTTCTCCAGGTATAATTTCTGGGGATGAATGTTTGCTTGGATCGGTTAGGTTCTCATGGTTGCGCGGGATTGGTGGTTATATGGTGTATAATGCTTATATTGCCTTTGATGCTGGCGAGGTTGTGAATAGAGAAACGGTTCTCCAGCCCGGTGATTGGAAACATAATTTTGCTTCATCAGCGACTTTTGGAAACACGGTTTCATTGCGCAATGGCGTAAGCCTTAATCTTGAAGTAAGCGGCTCCATCACCAAACCTAAGGGCTTCACCAATATTGATAGTCAACGTTATAATTTCTCAGTTCAATATGGCTTCTGATCTTATCTGAAACAATAATTATTTCTATATTTCATATTCTAGGAGAAATATTTTCTATGCCGCTTTGAGGTGTCTTTCTGCTCAAGCGATCCTTCCTTTTGCCTATGGATAAACTTCATGCAAGTCATGACGTAAAAGGGATAGGTTAAAAATGGTGTGAAAATGAGTTACTTAAATGAGATTTTGGCAGTAAGTGCAGATATAGCGCAAAGTTTTATCGGCTATGCTTTATTATTTTTATTAGCGGCAAGCATTTTAGGCTTACCTTTACTTTATGTCACAGATCGGTTGCAAACCAAAAGCACATTGCGACGTAACTATCCAGTACTGGCACATTTCCGTTATCTTCTGGAATATTTAGGCAGCTTTTTACGACAATATTTCTTCGCTATGGATAGAGAAGAAATGCCCTTTAACCGGGCGCAGCGCAGTTGGATTTATCGTGCCGCAAAAAATGTTGACAGCACCGTTGCCTTTGGTTCGTCTCGTGATTTGCGCCCGAGCGGCACGGTTTATTTTGCAAATTGTGCCTTCCCTCCGTTGGATTTAGAATCGGCTGCACCACAGGCGGTAGAGATCGGGCCATATTGCGCCTGCCCCTATAAGGCGAGTTCGATCTTTAATATTTCCGGCATGAGTTATGGGGCTCTTTCCGCTCCTGCCGTTAAAGCCCTTTCATTCGGCGCTGGCATGGCGGGGTGTTGGTTAAACACCGGCGAAGGAGGATTATCAGACCATCATTTGCGCGGTGACGCAGATATTGTTTACCAAATTGGAACGGCAAAATTTGGTGTTTGTCGCCCAGATGGCGGGTTTGATGAAGAAAAATTGGAAGCCCTTGCCGCCCATAAAAATGTCAAAATGTTTGAACTAAAAGTGAGCCAAGGTGCGAAACCCGGCAAGGGCGGGATTCTGCCTGGCGAAAAAGTAACAGAAGAAATTGCCGCTATTCGTGGCATTCCTGTCGGGGTGGATGCGTTTAGCCCCAATCGTCATCCCGAAATCGCCAATATGTCTGATTTACTTGATATGATTAATTATATACGTGATGTTACCCAAAAGCCGGTTGGTTTCAAGATGGTCGTCGGACATTATCATTTTTTTGAAGATATGGCCACAGAAATTGAGCGCCGCGGGATTGAGAAAGCGCCGGATTTTATAACGATTGATAGTGCAGATGGTGGCACAGGTGCTGCCCCTATGAGCCTGATTGACAATATGGGCATCCCGATTCATGAGAGCTTACCCCTTACTGTAAAGACCCTCACCCGCTTAAATTTGCGTGACCGAATTAAAATTTGCGCCAGTGGCAAGCTGATTAATCCATCAGAAGTTGCCTGGGCCTATTGTGCCGGGGCAGATTTTGTAACCAGTGCGCGCGGGTTTATGTTTGCGCTTGGCTGTATTCAATCCCTGCATTGCAACAAAAATACATGCCCAACCGGTATTGCAACGCATGATGAAGATCTGCAAAGAGGGCTAAACCCACGCGATAAAGCCACAAGAGTTGCCAATTATATCCAAAATATGGAACGTGAAGTGCGGTTCATCGCGCATAGTTGCGGCGTGAAAGATGTAAGAGATTTACAACCACACCATGCGCGCATTGTGCAGCCAGACGGCTCCTCTATTAATATGGATATTCTGTATCAGACCTAAAATCTGTATTATCGTTTGAGCCGTTTTTTGCACACCTTTTCAATTGCCTTATGGAGATGCGTGACACGGTCGGTAAGCCAGTCTAGATCCTCGCGGGAAATCTCATAATGCTCCGAATAACGCGCCTCAACATAGGCACGCCGCAGAAGCTCAAACCGTCGCCGGGCAATGCGGTTATTACGCGGCCATATCGTAACCAGTGTCTTATCCAAATCTTCAGAAAAACCCCGTAGCTTACGAATATTATGAGTGGAAGGGCTATAATGCGTATGTACCAATAGAAACGCATTATAAGCATGTTCGGTGGCTTGGTGGAGGCTAAACGCTGCCCATTTATTCATCCCTTTTTCGATTTGCAAATGCGCGGTTTCAAATATTTCCTTCGCGCTTGGAAATGCAATTTCGAAATGCTTTTGCGATAGCGCCGTGAACTCAGCTTCATTTAAGGGCTTGGCTTGTGGCAGTGCTTTGCGGCTATTCGCCTCATATAAAGCAATCCCTTCATCGCGTATATCAGAGAAAAAATATTGCCTTTCGCTTAACATCTTGTTCACATGCGAAAGCGGTTCAACAACAAGCTGAACCGTGCGGCGAATATTAGGGTGAAATAAAAACCGTTCCTCCGCCTTTTCCCAATATTCAAAATCACATAAATATTTCGCACTCACAATAATCAGAAGGTCAAAATCGCTCTTATAGCCGCTCTTAAAATCTTCCACCCAATCGCCGCGTGCGAAGGAACCAAACAGGATGATTTTCAAAATCCGCCCGCCTTTTTTCTTAGGTGATGTTTTCGCAGCCTGGGCGGCTTCAAATTCTTCAAACAGAATATTGATAATATGATCAAGCTCACGCTGCTTGGGCAAGGGCAGATGGTCGAGAGAGGTTTTCATACAACCATCTATAGCATGACTCACACATATGCAAAATCGAGAAGCTGAAATCCTATAAGCTGAGCGTAAGGGGATGTTCACTATAAAATTTAAGCGCTTGTAAAAACTGCGCCCCGACCGCGCCATTAATGGCACGATGGTCGCAAGACAGCGTCACCCGTAATTCTGTTATCTCGCAAATCTCGCCATCGCGTTTGGCAAGCTGTTTTTGCCCTGCGCCGACTGCCAGAATCGCTGCTTGGGGAGGGTTAATAATGGCGGTGAAATCCTCAATCCCAAACATGCCGAGATTTGAGATTGAAAAACTGCCGCCTTCATATTCGGCGGGCTTTAATTTTTTTTCAGCCGCCCGCGCCGCGAGCGATTTAACCTCCCGCGATATGTTGCGCAGAGATTTGGTTTCGGCATTTTGGATGATGGGCGTAATCAACCCACCCGGCAACGCCACCGCAACCCCAATATCAGCATGATGATGCTGCAAAATCGCATCATCGGCAAAAGATACATTCACCGCCGGTTCATCGATAAGAGCCAGTGCCGTCGCGCGGATGATAAAATCATTAACGGTGAGCTTCTCATCGCTTTGCAGCGCATCTAATTGGGCGTTCATTTTTGCCCGTAAATCCAATAGCGCATCCAGCTCTATTTTTGCGGTGAGATAGAAATGCGGTAAAATGGTTTTGGCCTGACTTAACCGCTTGGCAATGCTTTTTTGCATATCATTAAGCGGCTGCTCATCATAGCGGGCGGCATCATAAAACAAACGCGCATCAACAAGCGGCGGGATTTGAAAGGCCGCCTCTAATGCAGCTGAGGGCGCGGCTCCAGATTGCGTATCAGCTTGCCAATTTTCAATATCCCGCGCGATAATCCGCCCTTCAGGGCCAGTGCCTATAACATGGGTAAGATCAATCTGGCGGGTTTGCGCAAGTTTACGAGCAAATGGGCTGGCGATGATGCGGGTCATGATGATTATTTATAGCAAGCCTGTTTTACCGCCGCGACAATATTATCAATTTCGGGCAATGCCAGTTTTTCAAGATTGGCGGCATAGGGCATAGGCACATCCGCGCCAGTGATGGAGGCTATCGGTGCATCCAGCATATCAAAGCCATGCGCCTGCACATGCGCGGCAATCTCATGCCCAATCGAGCAGACTGGCCAACCTTCCTCAACCGTTACCAGCCGATGGGTTTTGTGAACGCTTGCCAGCACAGTATCCATATCAAGCGGGCGGAGGCTACGCAAATCAATAATCTCGGCCTCAATGCCAAGCGTGGCAAGGGTTTTGGCAGCGTCCAGACAATAAGAAACGCCGCGCGAATAGCTTACCAATGTGACATCTGAACCTGCTTGAATGACCCGCGCTTTGCCAATGGGTAAAACATAATCATCCCATAGCGGCACATCACCAGTTTCGCCATAGAGCAATTCATGCTCTAAAAACACAACCGGGTTTTCAGACCGAATGGCCGCCTTCAAAAGCCCTTTCGCATCGGCGGCGGAATAGGGCGATAGCACAATCAAGCCGGGGATATGTGCATACCAAGCTGAATAATCCTGACTATGTTGCGCCGCCACCCGCGAGGCGGCTCCATTTGGCCCGCGAAACACAATCGGGCAGCTAATTTGCCCGCCCGACATATAATGAGTTTTGGCAGCGCTATTGATAATTTGGTCAATCGCCTGCATCGCAAAATTAAAGGTCATAAATTCGATGATGGGGCGTAAACCTGCCATTGCCGCGCCCACCCCTAAGCCTGCAAAACCATGTTCGGTAATCGGTGTATCAATGACGCGCCGCGCGCCAAATTCCTGCAATAGATTTTGGGTCACCTTATACGCGCCTTGATATTCCGCCACTTCTTCGCCCATAATGAATATATCTTGGTCGCGGTGCATTTCTTCCGCCATCGCATCGCGCAAGGCTTCGCGGACAGAAAGTGACTGCATTTCGGTTCCTTCTGGCAGGGTCGGGTCTAAAAGAGATGATACTGGCGGGGGTGTGACAGATGGGCTGGAGGTAGTAGGTGTGGCGGGCGCATCTTCCGATATGGGTTTTTCTGTGGCAGGTGCGTCTGTTACAGGCGCATCTGTTGCGGATGGAGGCGGCAGATTATCAAGCGCTGATTGGTCTTCCCCCTCTTCAAGCAAAATCGCAATCACTTCATTTACTTTAATCGGGGTTTGGCTTGCCTCATATAATAATTTGCCGACAACCCCCTCATCAATCGCTTCTAATTCCATAACCGCTTTATCGGTTTCAATTTCAGCCAATATATCGCCCGCGCTCACCTTATCGCCTTCGGTGACGAGCCATTGCGCCAATTTTCCTTCTTCCATAGTGGGCGACAGGGCGGGCATGGTAATCTGTACCGTCATTATGATATATCCTCGACCAGAATATCAGCCAAAATATCGGTCATTAATTCTTGCGGTTCAGGAAGCGGGCTTGCAAGCGCAAAATCCACCGCTTCTGCAATCTCATCATGAATAGTGCTGCGATGCTGTTTTAGCTCGGCTTCGGTAAATGCGCCGCGCTCGATTAAGCGGGTTTGCGCGATCATTAACGGGTCGGCATTTTGTCGTATCTCATCAACCTCTTCGCGCTGCCGATATTTGGCAGGGTCAGACATGGAATGACCGCGATAACGATAAGTCACCATCTCCAATATAATGGGACCGCGCCCATCGCTCACCCATTGCACCGCTTTATGGGTGGCTTGGCAAACTGCCTCGACATCCATGCCATCAATCTGCTGGCCGGGGATATTAAAACTGCTGCCGCGTTGCGATAAATTGGTTTGCGCGGAAGAGCGGTCAACACTGGTTCCCATTGCATAGCGATTATTTTCAATAATATAAATCACCGGCAACTGCCATAGGCTCGCCATGTTGAAACTTTCATAAACTTGCCCTTGATTGGCAGCGCCATCGCCAAAATAAACAAAGGCGATATTCTCATTTTGGCGATAGAGATTGGCAAATGCTAATCCGGTTCCAAGCCCGACCTGCGCGCCGACAATCCCATGCCCGCCATAAAAATCTTTTTCGCGGGAGAACATGTGCATACTGCCGCCCTTGCCGGCAGAATAGCCATCCTTGCGACCGGTTAGCTCTGCCATTACCCGCTTTGGCTCCATCCCGCAGGCAAGCATATGGGCATGGTCACGATAGCTGGTAATCACTTGATCGCCCTTTTTCACTGCATCTTGCACGCCGACAACAACCGCTTCTTGGCCGATATAAAGATGACAAAAGCCGCCAATCTCACCCATCGAATAAAGCTGGCCGCAGCGTTCTTCAAAGCGGCGAATGAGGGTCATATCTTGCCAAAACGTAAACAGCCGCTGGTCATCTATATCTATATTTGGCGCGTCATTCCAATATGTCAAAAACGCATCCGCTTTAGCGGACGTAGACTCAAAATCTTGGCCAGAATTTTGAATGGGCTTTTTCATCTCTGTTCCTTTAATATTGCCGCTCTTAAAAATATAAGGATAAAATCAGAAATCCAGTCAAAATCGACACTGCCTCGCAAAAAGCAGCATTATTACGAAGATGAGATTTCTAGGTAATAAAATTACCTTAGATGCGGGATAAAACATATAATAGTTAGTTGCACTTTTAATGCCAGAAGTGATACACATCATAGCATGACAAATGAATCGCTTGATTTGGCCGAAGCGGCAGTGGCGCGCGCTATGGCGTGTGGTGCCGATGCGGCTGATAGTATTGTGACGATGGGGCAATCTTTGGGCGTATCCTGTCGGCAAGGCAAAATTGAAGATGTCGAGCGGGCAGAAAATCGTGACCTCGATTTGCGGGTTTTAATCGGCAAAAAACAAGCCTTTGTTTCGGCGCTTGGGGCAAGATTGCCGCAAATAGATAGTCTGGTTGAACGGGCGATGGATATGGCACGCGTTGTGCCGGAAGACCCATTTTGTGGATTGGCGGATGCGTCTATGCTGGCAAAGGATTTGCCAGCGCTTGATTTATGTGACACTTATGTGCCAGAAACAGATGCGCTTATTGATTTGGCGCGCCAAACCGAAGATAAGGGGCGGCACAGTGACGGCATTACAAATTCCGAAGGCGCGGGCGCGGGTTGGGGAACAAGCACCACCGCTTTGGTGACAAGTCATGGCTTTGCCGGCACTTATGAAAGCAGTCATTTTTCTTTGAGCTGTAGCCTCATCGCAGGCGAAGGGGAAACCATGCAGCGCGATTATGCCAGTCACAATGCGCGCCATTTTGCCGATCTCGATAAGCCAGACGAGATTGGCGAAAAAGCCGCCAAGCGAAGTGTTGAGCGTTTGCATCCGCGTAAAATTAAAAGCTGCACTGCACCGGTTATGTTCGCGCCGCGCATTGCCAATAGTTTGCTCGGTCATTTGGCTGGCGCAATGAGCGGCAGCGCGATTGCACGCGGAACCTCTTTTTTACGCGAGGATATGGGAAAAGCGATTTTTCCATCATCAGTGCACGTGATTGATGACCCGCATCGCAAGCGAGGCTTGCGCTCTTTTGCCTTTGATGCGGAGGGTTTATGTCCCGATAAATTAAAACTGGTAGAAGATGGGGTGCTGCAAAGCTGGTTGTTGGATTGTGCAACGGCACAGCAATTAGGTCTTAACAGCAATGCACGCGCAGGGCGGTCTTCAGCCGGGCCGCCCGCGCCATCGAGCAGCAATTTATATTTTGAAGGGGGAAGCAAAACACCAGCAGATTTGCGCCGCGATATGGGCAGCGGGCTTTATGTCACCGAGCTTATCGGCATGGGGGTGAATGGTGTTACTGGTGATTATTCACGCGGCGCGGCAGGCTTTTGGATTGAGAATGGTGAGATTACCTATCCGGTGAGCGAAGTGACGATTGCCGGTAATTTGCGTGATATGTTTTCCTCGCTTATCTGTGCGAATGATCTCAGTTTCCGGCGCGGCACAAATTCGCCAAGCCTTTTGATTGAAGCAATGGCAATTGCAGGGCTGTAAGATGGATCAGATTATCCACACCTATCAAACCCGCAAAAACCGATCTTGGGCGCTTATTGAGCGGGTGGCAAAAGTCTATTTACGTCCCTATTGGCATTTATTGGTTTTGGGTATCATATTTAATATCATCGTCGCTGCGACGACGGGTGTCTTACCTTGGTTTATTCAAAAAGCGATTGATGATGTTTTTGATGGCCGCGATCAGACCATGCTTTTGCTTATTCCGGCAGGCATTATTGCGGTGCAACTTATCAAGGGCATATCCTCTTATGCCTCAAATGCAATTATGGCGGTTGTCGGATTGCGGAGCATCGCCGATATGCAAAGCGATCTCTTAGCATCGCTTTTGCGGGGTGATGTGGGGTTTGTGACAACCCAGCATAGCGGTGAATATTTATCCATTTTTATGAATGATAATGTCCGCATCCGCGATACGGTAAATAATGCGCTGGTTGGCTTGGCGCGGCATTTATTAACAGTGATTGTGCTCATCGGCATGATGTTTGTGATGAATTGGAAACTCGCTCTTATCTATGTCGCATTGGTGATTCCTATGGCGATATTGGTGGTGCGGCGATTGGGACGCGTCACGCGTAAAGCCGGCAAGCGTGGCCTTGAAGAGGCAGGCACTTTATCACGTCATATTACCGAGACTTTGCGCGGCTTGCGGATTGTTAAAGCCTATCGGCAGGAAGAAACACAGCTCATGCGGGCGCAAAACACCATTCGGGATGTTGTCCATTATAGCGCAAAAAGCAGCAAAGCCCGCGCCGCGACCGGCCCTATGGTTGAGATTCTGGCAGGCATTGCAGTGGCAGCGATTATATATTTCGGGGCGCAACAAAGCTATCAAGGGGTTTTGACAACGGGTGAGTTTATGGGCTTTATTTCATCGCTTTTGATGACTTATGGTCCTTTGCGTTCGGTTGCAAATATTCAAACTTCTTTGCAAGAAGGGGTTGCGGCGGGCAATCGTATATTTGCTCTCATGGATGAACCGCCGCATATTCTCGATAAACCGGATGCAAAACCATTAAAAATAAGCCAAGCCGCGTTGCGCTTTGATAAGGTTGATTTTCGCTATAATACCGAAAGCCCGCAGGTTCTAAATAATGTCACAATAGATATTAAAGCGGGGCAGACCATCGCTTTTGTTGGTACGTCAGGGGCGGGCAAATCCACCCTTCTTAATCTCGTTTTGCGGTTTTTCGATGTCGAACAGGGTAAAATTGAAATTGATGGGCAGGATATTCGTAACGTCACGCTCGCGAGTTTACGCGGCGCGATTGCTTTGGTGACCCAAGACCCGTTTTTATTCGATGACACAATATATGAGAATATTGTTTTTGGTTTCCCCAATGTGACAAGGGCAGATGTTGAAAAAGCCGCCAAGCAAGCCGCGGCCTATGATTTTATTATGGCGTTTCCGGATGGGTTTGACACCCAAGCCGGCGAAGCGGGGGCGAGGCTTTCGGGCGGGCAAAAACAGCGCATTGCGATTGCCCGCGCGATTTTGCGAAATGCGCCAATTCTATTGCTTGATGAGGCAACTTCAGCGCTTGATACCGCGTCTGAAGCAAAGGTTCAAAACGCACTCGCAGAGCTTATGCAGGGGCGTACCTCTTTGGTGATTGCGCATCGCTTCTCAACCATTTTGAATGCCGATAAAATTTATGTCGTTGAGCAAGGGCAGATTATTGAAAGCGGCACGCATGATGAATTGCTGGCACAAGACGGGCATTATAACCGGCTTTTTCAGATGCAATTTCAAGATAATGCATAAGCCATAATATATTAAGAGATAAAGCAAATGCTAACCGTCTATAAAATTCTAAGCTGGATGATTTATTTATGTGTGCCGGTGATTTTGCTGCTGCGCATATTGCGCGGGCGCGAAGAATGGGGACGGATGCGCGAACGCTTTGGGGCTATTGCGACAGGGAGAAATGCACCAAAAAATCATGCGCCAAAAATTCGCCCCATCTGGTTTCATGCCGCCAGCATGGGAGAGGTGATGTCAATCTGGCCATTGGTTAAAGATTTACGGCAAAAATCCGACCATCATATTCTCATCACAACCGCCACCCGCACCGCCGCAGATTTTATCGAAATGCGGATTGCGGATGAAAAACATGAGCATATTTTTCATCTTTATGTGCCTTTCGATATATCGCATTTTACCGACCGCTTTATCCGTAACTGGCAACCGCAATTAGGCATTTTTGTCGAGTCAGAAATATGGCCGCATCTTATTTTTTCAGCGCGTAAAATGAACATTCCCTTATTGCTCGTAAATGGCCGCATCTCGGAGAGAAGTTTCAAGCGCTATTTATGGGTAAAGCGGATTTTGCAGAAAATCTTTGCCCAATTTGAATATATCTTAGCGCAAGATGCAATCAGCCATTCGCATTTTCAAAAATTAGGGGCAGAAAAAGCGCAAGACATAGGCAATCTAAAATTTGATGCGCCTTTGCTTCCTTATAAACGAAAAGAATTAAAAGACTTGCGTGATAAAATTGCCGATCGGCCCGTATGGGTGGCGGCAAGCATTCATCCCGGAGAAGAAGAGATGCTGGCGCAGGCGCAAAAGACATTACAAAAATCACATCCTGATTTATTATTGATTGTGATCCCCCGCCATGCGCATCGGGGCGACCAATTTGCATCCCGCTTTACCGCTTGTGGGTTGAGTGTCGCGCAACGTCGTAAGCAGCAGCAATTATCGGCGCGCACCAATATTTATCTTGCCGATACAATGGGGGAGATGGGCTTATTTTATCGTCTCGCCAAGATTTGTTTTATGGGCGGTTCGCTTGTGCCACATGGCGGGCAAAACCCGCTCGAGCCAGCGCGCTTAAAATGCGCGCTTATTCATGGGTTCCATATTGATAATTTCCGCGAAATCTATAGCGGCTTAAATAAGACAGAGGCTGCCTATCAGCTGACAAATGAGGGGGAGCTATCTGATAAAGTGCGGCATTTTATAGAGGATAAAAAAGCGGCAGAGGCGTGCGGGCGACGGGCTTATCATTTTGTAAAAGGCAGAAGCGGCGCGCTTGGTGAAACGGCGAAAATAATCGAAACCATATTGGAGACAGGATGATGCGGACACCCGATTTTTGGAAATCATATTATCACCCGCTCGCCCTCTTATTGTGGCCGTTAAGCCTATTATATCGCGCCGCAAGCAAGATACGGGCTGCCATCGCACGGCCACAAAAATTAGGAAAGCCGGTTATTTGTGTTGGCAATCTAACTATGGGCGGCGGCGGCAAAACACCCATGACACTTTATCTTGTAGCATTATTTGAGCGGCACGGGTTTCGGCCAGCAATTTTATCACGCGGATTTGGCGGGCGGGTAAAAATACCCACACGGGTGGATCGCCGCTTCCAAAGCGTCAAAGATGTCGGCGATGAAGCGTGGATGATGGCGGAAGAGTTTCCTGTCTATGTATCATCTAATCGCTATTTATCGGGGCAAATGGCATTAGCAGAAAATCGAGATGTTATGATTAAGGATGATGGCTTTCAAAATCCAAACTTGTATCATGATATGAATATTATTGTGGTGGATGGCAGGCTGGGCTTAGGAAATAAGCGACTATTTCCAGCCGGGCCTTTGCGCGAAGCTGTAAGCGCGGCGCTGGCGCGGATTGATGCGGTGATTGTGATCGGTGAAGCAGAGCATGAAACGGTTCATGAGTTTATAGCCCTTTGCCAGAAAACAAATATTGGTATTTTCACCGCACAGCTTAAAGCGGTAAACACGAGGCCTAAAAAAGTTTTTGCCTTTTGCGGGCTGGCTTATCCGGAAAAGTTTTTTAATAGCCTCAGAGCAGAAGGATATGAGATTATCGATCAAGCGGTGTTTGCCGATCATCATAATTATACCGATGCGGAAGCTGAAAAATTAATCGAACGGGCGAACGCTTTGTCAGTGCCGCTTATCACAACCCGCAAAGATATTGTGAGGCTGCAAACCCAAACAGAGCATTTATATTGCACCCGCCTGAGCAAAAAGGCGGAGATTTTGGAAGTCGCCCTCAAAATCGAACAAGAAGATAGGCTTTGGGCAATGTTAAAAAAGCAGTGTTAAAAGAAAAAGTGAGATAATCTATCCATCACTCACCTGCTGGCAGAATAAGCGCCGGGTCAAGTCGCCGCCCGCGCCAAAACAAACGCCAATCCAAATGCGGGCCGGTGCTGCGACCGGTTGAGCCAATCGTGCCAATAATCGCACCTGCCTCCACCATGTCACCATTTTGAACGTGCATATCCGCCAGATGCAAATAGGCGCTGGTGACCCCAAGCCCATGATCGATAAAAATAAGCCCGCCTTCAAAATACATATTGGCGGCAAGGCTCACCCGCCCGCTTGCGGCGGCGCGCACGGGCGTGCCAGCCGGGGCGGCAATATCAATACCATAATGCGGGCGGCGCGCTTCGCCATTATAAAAACGCTGGCTGCCATAAACACCGGTAATCCTCCCCCTTACTGGCCATTGAAAGCCCTTGGCAAAATCAGTATGCGCCGAGACATGCGCAAGGGCGGCGCGTTTTTGCTTTCCTTCGCGGGCAATTCTGTTTTTTGTGTCTGGCGGCGGGCTTACATATTTGGGCGCAACCCCATCAATATGCTGAATATCATAATCGCGCTTGGCAATATTCATGGTCGCGATAAAATTATTTTCCCCGCGTATAAAGTGAAGCCTGCTTTTGGCGGCAGCATCACGGCCAAAGCCTATCACCGCAATTTGGTTGCGGCTTTGCTGTTCCTCACCATCCAAAAATATGCGCGTATCTGGTTGCAAGTGATAAATCACCATCCCGCCTTGAATATATTGGCCATAGCTGGCAGTGACAAATTCTGTCGGCAGGGCTTGCGGCGCTGGCACGGGGGAAAGGCCGATAAAAAATGTGAGAATGAGCTTAAGCATTATGTTTGAGATAGGCCGCCAGCGAGGCATCGGCATCAATATAGGCTTCTTGATGCTCGACGCTCCAATAACGAAGCTGCTCAAGCGGAATGGCGCGGCCCGTCTGTGCGCAGCGTACAAAATGACCATTGTGCAGAATTTCAAAATCCGCATCAAGATAAAGGAGCTTTGCTTCTTGCTGGTTTAAGTCTGTCATGTGTCGCCTATCAAAGAGATATATCTTACAAGAGATTGCCTTGCGCGTCATCTTCTGGTTTTGGCTTTTTTGCGCGCACTTGTTTTCGGGGCGATTTTCGGGCGGGCGTGGGTGACGCCGAACCGATAATTTGCGCCTGTAGGTTTTGCGATTTTGCGAGTTTAATCATAATGTCTTCGCCTTCACTTACATCGCTTGCTTGTGTCACCAGCTTGCCTTTGGCGGTCTGCACAAGCGCGAAACCGCGTTCTAATGTTGTTTCATGGCTTAACAATTTTAGCTTTTGCGCCGCCAATGTTAAGCGCGTCTGATAATGTGCGATAACCCGATTTTCAGACTTCTGGATATTGTGAAATAAATGTTGCAAATGGCGATGCTGGGTTGCCGCCTGCCGTTTTATCATCGAAAAATTCAACCGCCCTTCCATCCGCATGAAGCGGGCATAATGATGCTGAATATTTTTCTGTAAGCCCGCCGCCAGTCGTTGCGCCAGCCCATCAAGAATTTGCGCAGGACGGAAGAGTAAATCCTGCAAACGCGGCAGGCCACGGTTTACCCCAATAAGATGCTCTTGCCGATGCCGCAAAAGCCGCGATTGGCTATCGAGCAAGCGACGCGTATAATCCAATATTGTGGTTTGTAGCTCAGCCCGCACGGGCACTGCCAGCTCGGCGGCTGCTGTCGGCGTAGGGGCGCGCAAATCAGCAGCATAATCAATCAGAGTTGTATCGGTTTCATGCCCAATCGCCGAGATGACCGGAATATCAGAATCGGCAATTGTGCGAACGACAATCTCTTCATTAAAGCCCCATAAATCTTCAACACTGCCGCCGCCGCGCGCGACAATCAATAAATCAGGGCGCGGAACAGCCCCTGCCCCCAAAGCATTAAATCCGGCAATCGCTTGCGCCACTTCCGCCGCGCAATTTTCGCCCTGCACGCGCACCGGCCACACCAATACATGGCGCGGAAACCGATCCGCAAAGCGATGCAAAATATCGCGGATCACCGCCCCGCTCGGGCTGGTGACAATGCCAACCACATCCGGCAGATAGGGGATTGGCTTTTTTCGTTCTGCATCAAACAGCCCTTCTGCTGCTAATTGTTTTTTGCGCGCCGCCAAAAGCGCCATCAGCGCGCCCTCGCCTGCCGGTGTGAGGCTATCAATAATCAACTGATATTTGGATTGTCCGGCGAATGTTGTAAGCTTGCCAGTACAGACCACTTCCAAGCCTTCTTCGGGCTGGACAGAAAAGCGCGCCGCCACCCCTTTCCAAATCACCGCCGATAAAACCGCCCGGTCATCCTTAAGGTCAAGATAGACATGCCCCGATGCTGGCCGTGAGACCCGCCCCAATTCGCCGCGCACTCTTATATAGCCAAACTGCCCTTCTAAAACCTGCTTGACCGCGCCGGATATTTCCGAAACCGAAAATTCAGCAATATTATCTGTTGGTTGCGCGTCACTCATAGTTTATAGTCTGCCATAATTTGCAAATATAAAAAAGCAGGGAAGAGATGAATATTCTGATTTTAGGAAGTGGCGGGCGTGAACATGCGCTGGCGTGGAAGATTGCACAAAGCCCCTTATGCCATAGGCTTTATTGCGCGCCTGCCAATGCGGGGATTTCAGAGCTTGCCGAAATCGCTGCTTGCGATGCGGATGATGCGTCATCAGTGATTGATTTTTGCCAAAAAGAAAATATTGAATTTGTCATTATCGGGCCTGAGATTCCGCTCGTCAATGGCATGGCGGATGCGCTTACGGCGGCAAATATCGCGGTCTTTGGCCCTTCGGCGGCGGCCGCGCAATTAGAAGGCTCGAAAGGTTTTACCAAAGATATATGCGCCGCTGCCAATATTCCGACCGCCGCTTATGCCCGATTTTTCGATGCCGCCGCCGCGCATGAGTATCTCACCACCCATGCCACCCCGATAGTGATTAAAGCCGATGGTCTGGCGGCCGGTAAGGGGGTGATTATCGCCCAGACAGATACGCAAGCGCATGATGCGGTTGATATGATTTTTGATGGCGGCTTTGGCGCCGCTGGCGCATCGCTGGTGATTGAAGACTTTATGCAAGGTGAAGAGGTAAGTTTTTTCGCGCTTTGCGATGGGAAAACCGCCCTGCCGCTTGCGACAGCGCAAGACCATAAACAGGTTGGCGAGGGTGATACAGGCTTAAACACAGGCGGCATGGGGGCTTATTCGCCTGCCCCAATCATGACAGCAGAGCTTGCTGATGAGGTTATGACGCGGATTATAAACCCCACACTTCACCATATGGCAGCGCAAAATATGCCTTTTAAGGGGGTGCTTTATGCTGGTCTTATGCTCACGGCGGAAGGGCCGAAACTGGTGGAATATAATGTCCGCTTTGGGGACCCTGAATGTCAGGTTCTGATGGCGCGCTTAAATGATGATATTGTGCCTGCCCTATGGGCAGTGGCGCAAGGTGATATATCGCATATCACGCTGGATTGGGCGGATGATAAGGTGATCACCGTGATTATGGCCGCGCAAGGCTATCCCGAAGCGTATCAGAAAAATACCGAAATTCGAAATCTGCAAGCCGCCGCGATGGATGAAGCGGTAACAATATTCCATGCCGGCACAAAATATGAAAATGACCGCCTGCTCGCGGCCGGCGGGCGCGTATTGAATATTACCGCGCGCGGTGATAGCATCACTGAAGCGGCCGAAAAAGCCTATAGTGCGATTGCAAAAATCGATTGGCCGCAAGGGTTTTATCGCCGCGATATTGGCTGGCGCGCAATAGCTCGCGAAAAAAGTGAACATTGAGGGAGGTGTATGATGAAAGATGAAGGAGCAGAAAAATTTGGCGGCACAAAAGAAGTTGCCGATAGCCATAAATTTGATGAGGCGCGATTGGCAGATTATATGGCCGCACATGTTGATGGTTTTGCGGGCCCGTTAGAGGTACGCCAGTTCAAAGGCGGGCAATCAAACCCAACCTATCAGCTCATTACGCCCACAAAAAAATATGTATTGCGGCGCAAGCCACCGGGTAAGCTATTGCCTTCCGCCCATGCGGTTGACCGCGAATATAAGGTTCTGACCGCGCTGGCAAAGGTCAATTATCCCGTCGCGCGAACGTATTGCTTGTGTGAGGATGAAGATGTCATCGGCACAATGTTTTATATTATGGATATGGTTGAAGGGCGGATTTTATGGGATCCGCTTTTGCCGGATCTAACAGCGGCAGAGCGGCGACCGATTTTTGAAGCGAAAATCAAAACCCTCGCAGAGCTGCATATGGTTGATTATGAAGCGATTGGATTGGCTGATTTTGGCAAACCGGGAAATTATTTTGCTCGTCAAATCTCACGCTGGACAAAGCAATATCAGGCTTCCGAAACCCAACATATTGAAAGCATGAACCGGCTGATTGACTGGCTGCCCGATAATATTCCCGATGATGATACGGTCTCGATTGTGCATGGTGATTATCGGCTCGATAATATGGTGCTGGATGCGCAAAAGCCGGTTGTCAAGGCGGTGCTGGATTGGGAGCTGTCAACTCTTGGCCATCCGCTAGGCGATTTCACTTATCATTTGATGCAATGGTATTTACCGGCCGGTGGCGCGTCAACCAATTCGCTTATTGATGCTGATTTTGACCTGCTCAACATTCCGACCGCGCAAGATTATACCCGCGCTTATTGTGAGCATACGGGGCGGGATAGTATTGAGAATATGGATTTTTATATTGCCTATAATATGTTCCGTCTGGCCGGTATTTTGCAAGGCATTGTTGGGCGGGTGCGGGATGGCACAGCCTCAAACGCACATGCTGCGCAAATGGAAGATAGGGTGCAGCCGCTTTCTGATACGGGCTGGCATTACGCCCTTAAAGCCGGTGCTGTGGATTAGGATTTTCCCTCACTTAATTTGTGCGTGCATGAAAAAGATAAATTGCGTATCACTATATTGGCGGCGATCTGTTTCTTGCAAAGCGGGCAAGGGGGTTATGGTGCTGCGCACTGATTCCTCCAAAATAAAAATCGTATCCTCATTTGCCCAGCCGCCATCCAAACTATGTTGGAAAGCCGCTTCGCCAAGCCCTTTACCATAGGGGGGATCAGCAAAGATAATGTCAAAAGCCTCGTCCTTACAGCTTCCGATCTTTTCAATGGGCTGCGGTAAAATCATGCACTGAGAGTTTATCGCTAAATCAGCCGCATTTTGGTTTATGAGCCGTGCCGTTTTATGATCGATAAAACAGCAAAACTCTGCCCCGCGCGAGAGGGCTTCGAAGCCAAATGCACCGGTTCCGGCAAATAGATCGAGAATACGCGCCCCCGCAATATGTGATTGCAAAATTGAAAACAGGGCTTCGCGGGCGCGGGCAGAGGTGGGGCGGGTGGCTTTGGTTTTGGGGCTGTGTAAATTGCGCCCCTTAAATTGGCCGCCAATAATCCGCATATTAAGCGTCTCGCTTTTTGTGAGGTAAATCGGCAAATTCGGCCCATTTCCCCCCTAATTGTTGGCGCAAAACGCGGCGTGGAATTTCCTCTACCGCGCTCACGGCTAAATTGCCAAGTTGAAACGGTCCAAAAGAAATACGAATAAGCCGGTTTACTTTCATATTCATATGTTCAAGCACGCGCTTAATCTCGCGATTTTTACCTTCGCGCAAGCCCATTTCAAGCCACGCATTATCACCTTGCTGGCGTTCCAGCTTCGCCTCAATGCCCTTATAATTTACGCCCTCAATCGTTACCCCTTTTTTTAGCGATTGCAGCCGCGCGTCATCCACCCTGCCATAAGCGCGCACCCGATAGCGTCGCAACCAATTTGTTTGCGGATGTTCGAGATAGCGTTTGAGCGCCCCATCATTGGTAAGCAGCAAAAGTCCTTCCGTATTTATATCAAGCCGCCCGACGCTCATCACGCGTGGCAGGAGGGGCGGGAGTTTTTGAAAAATCGTGTTGCGGTTTTGCGGGTCGCGGGTCGTTGTGACCAATCCTGCCGGTTTGTTATAACGCCAGAGGCGCGGCGGTTCGGCTTGGGGCAACGGCTTGCCATCCACCATAATTTTGTGATGTGATTCGACATTAAAAGCCGGCGTGGTGAGTTTGCGGCCATCCACCCAAACGCGGCCGGCGGCAATCATGGTTTCGGCTTCGCGCCGCGAACATAAGCCCGCGCGTGCCATAACTTTGGCGATGCGCTGGCCAGCAAATTGTGATGTTTTTTCCATATTTCAAATATATATCCCTAACTATGCTCTAGCATGAAGCTATCGCTTTGAATAGCACTCTGAGTGCTATAAAAGGACTTATGGATCAATTTATGGATATGGCGCTGGCGCAAGCGCGGCTGGCGCAAGACAAAGGCGAAGTGCCGGTTGGGGCGGTGATTGTGCATCAAGGTGAGATTGTAGCGACAGGGCATAATCTTATCCGTATAAATAAAGATCCGACCGCACATGCCGAGATCATTGCGTTGCGGGCGGCCGCTAAATATCTTGGCAATGAACGGCTTATTGATTGCGATCTTTATGTCACATTAGAGCCATGCGCCATGTGTGCGGGGGCGATTTCGCATGCACGGATTAGACGGCTCTATTATGGTGCAGCCGATGAGAAGGCGGGCGCGGTGGATCATGGGATAAGGTTTTTTGACCATACTAATTGTCATCATCGACCAGATGTTTATGGCGGCATTTCGGAAACCAAATGCCAGATGATGTTGCGGGATTTTTTCCAGACCTTACGATGATCAAGATTTTAGTATGATGTGCATAATTATGCGTTCACCTTATGGCATTAAAATTATTTCTGGCCACTTATTTCTAGTTTGGCAAATTTAACGATATGCCGGAGCGTGAGTGGCGTGGTAGCCCATTTCCTCTAATAATGTGGCAATGGCCAAAGTGGTATTATCTTCATAAGCAGCGCCAATCACTTGCATCGAAAATGGCATGCCATTGCTATGCACACCCCATTTCTCAGATAGGGGGATCGCCGTCGCTGGCAGGCCGCAACAAACCGCAAGTCCGGCATAAATAATATTATCCCAATAGGAATAGGCTTGCCCATTTACATTTATCTGGCGCTCATGCGGCGGACTGTGATCATGAATAATAGCAGGGGTTGGGGTAACCGGCGCAATCAGTATATCAACATCCTCAAAATAGCGCACCCATTTTTGGGCTAATTGTTCACGCTTTTCGACCCATTGCACCCATTCCCCATAGCGCATAAGCGTAAGTTCTGCTTGTCTTAAGCTGGTGTATGCTATATCTGCGCCCTTGTCTTTATCTTCCAATAAAGCGCGGTGTCGGGCGAGTGTTTCTTCATCAGCGCCTGCACTCGTTACCGCCCCTAGAAGGGTATTATAAATATAATGATGTTCTTCCAATGAAAAATCGGGGCGTATATCTTTTATAATCGCACCATGGTCTGATAGCTCTTGCACGGTTTTTTGCATGGCAGAAACTATTTCTTTATCCACTGGGCAATAATCATCTTCAAGCCATACACCAATCCGTAAGCCTTTTATCTGCTTTGCCCGCGCTGGTGGGAGGGTAAGGTGATAGGCTTTTGCTTGTGGTTCCAAGACTCCAAGCGTTGCATGAGTGGCCGCGCCAAGGTCGGCAGCATGCAGCGCCAAGGGCCCAAGAACTGAAAGCTCGCGGCGAAATAAAGTGCCGTGTGCTGGGGGGATTTGTCCGCGCTTAGGGATAATCCCGAAGCTTGATTTATGTCCAAATAATCCACAAAAATGCGCCGGAATACGAATAGAACCGCCAATATCACTGCCATATTCCAGCGGCGTGAAGCCCGCCGCAAGGGCGGCCGAAGATCCACCCGAAGATCCGCCAGGGGTACGCGTCACATCCCATGGATTATTGGTCACCCCATAAATCTCATTATAGCTTTGAATATCCGCACACATGGGCGGCACATTGGTTTTTCCCAACATAATTGCTCCTTCATCGCGCAGTTTTTTGACGATAAAAGCATCTTGTGTGGAGATCACATCCGCCCATTCTGGCATGCCGACATTTGCACCCGTGCCTGCAATCTCGAAACATTCCTTAACCGTCATTGGAACACCGGCAAACAGCCCCGAGATCGGATCCTTATCAAACGCATCAGCTTCTTTTAAGGCTTCCTCAAAACGGCGAACGATAACGGCATTAATCTTGTCATCATATTGTTCTATACGATCAATGAAATATTGTGTCACCTCGCGGGATGAAATTTCGCGCGCCTTTATCTTTTTGGCTAAGTCTAAAGCTGACATATGGTGCGGCGCGGTCATAATATGATCTCCCTTTGCGATGATTGAGAAATTATGGGACATATTCTATTCTGTCAATATGTAGCGCTTTACCATATAATTTAATAATTCGGTTCTAACACCTCTTTATTCCCCCCTCTTTATTCATACGGCAATAAAGGCTAATATCGCGGCCAGTATGACAAAGAGACAACAAACAGCCACAAGCGGGGACGATGATAAGGCCTTCCGCTTTTGTGTTGCCCCGATGATGGAATGGACGGACCGGCATGACCGGTTTTTCTTGCGCCTTATCAGTAAGCGCGCGCGGCTTTATACTGAAATGCTCACCGCCAATGCGGTGCGGTTTGGCGCCCGCGCCCGCTTGCTCGATTTTGATGCGGCCGAACATCCGCTTGCTCTGCAATTAGGCGGCAGTGAGGTCAACGCGCTTACCGAAGCCGCGCAAATTGGTGCCGATTGGGGTTATGATGAAATTAACTTAAATGTTGGCTGCCCATCTGATCGGGTACAATCAGGCGCGTTTGGGGCGTGTTTGATGCGGCATCCTGAATTAGTGGCAGACTGTGCTGCCGCCATGCAAGCGGCGGTTAATATTCCCGTCACCATTAAATGCCGGATTGGGGTGGATGAGCAAGACCCACATCACGCCTTATTCACCCTTGTTGAAATGAGTAAACAAGCGGGCATTCGTCATTTTATTGTGCATGCGCGCAAAGCGTGGCTTGCGGGGTTAAGCCCGAAACAAAATCGGGATATTCCGCCGCTTGATTATGAGCTTGTTTATGCGCTCAAACAAGCGCATCCGGACCTAACCATTATCATTAATGGCGGCATTACCAGCCTGTCCGCATGTGAAACACATTTATCGCGTATGGATGGGGTGATGCTCGGCCGCGCGGCCTATAAGAACCCTTATCTTTTGGCGGATATTGACCGTGCTTTTTATGGCGAAACCGCACCGCCGCGAAGTCGGGAGGAAATTGTTGAGCAGCTCATCCCCTATGCTGAAGATTTATGCACTCGCAATCTGCCGCTACATGCGCTCACCCGCCATATAATGGGCTTATATCAATCCCAACCCGGTGGTAAATATTGGCGCCGCTTTTTAAGCGAACATGCGCCAAAAGCAAAAAATGCGCGCGTATTAGAACAAGCCTTGCAGCATATGCGCGATTATCAGCAACGCCACGGCATAGGGAGCGCGGCATAATGTCAGAGCAGCTTATTGTCTTAATCATAGGCTTGCTGGCATCTGGCTTATTAGCGGGCGTGATTGCTGGCCTATTGGGAGTTGGCGGTGGGGTTGTGATGGTGCCGGTTTTGTTTCAAACCTTTATTTTTATGAATGTCGCGCCGGCTTTGCAAATGCATATGGCAGTGGCAAGCTCGCTGGCGATTATTATTTTTATATCGCTCCGCTCAGCCCGCGCTCATGCGGCGCGCGGCAAGCTGGATATGGAAATTGTCAAGAGCTGGGGCGTGTGGATTTTTTGCGGTGCGGCAATTGGCGCTTTGGCGGCGCGGTTCATAAGTGCCGATCAGTTGAAGATTATTTTCGCAAGCCTCGCTCTGATTTTGGGGGTAAAGATATTGATGACGGCAGATAGCGTCGATACATCCATAGATTCATCCGTATTAGGGGCATCAGGCGCATCAGGGCAAGGGTTTTCGCTACGCGTGCAAAAAGCGCTGGCCGGGCTTATCGGATTATTCTCCGCCCTTATGGGAATAGGCGGCGGTACATTTTCAACCCCGCTTTTGCGCCATACCGGCCGTGATATACATCAGGCTGTGGCAACCTCCTCAGCGCTTGGGTTTCTGATTGCGATTCCGGCAACCATTGGGTTTATCGTCGGCGGCTGGGGGATAGATAATCTGCCCGCCTATTCCCTCGGCTATGTCAACATTATCGCATTTTTGGTGCTTCTGCCCACCACAATGATTGGCGCGCCATGGGGGGTGCGGCTGGCGCATTATTTATCGCCAAAAGCGCTGCGCTATATTTTCGCTGCTTTTTTATTGCTCACCGCGCTGCGCATGGGCGTGGCGATTTTTATCGGGTGATTTGCGATGCGTAAGCAAGATATTATCCGGCTTTCATTGTCCGATCAGAAGATGCCAGATGTCAGCATTCACGGCTTGCCGGTTTTTGCCGCTGGCGAGGTTTGGCTGGTGGGGGCAGGGCCGGGTAATATTGGGCTGCTCACCTTACATGCGGTAAACGCTTTGCAGCAGGCGGATATTATTGTTTATGATGCTTTGGTCAGTGAAGATATTCTTGCCCTTGCCCCGAAGACGGCTGAACGCTTTTATGCCGGTAAACGCGGCGGCAAAGCCAGTTGGAAGCAAGACGATATTTGCAACACCCTTATCGAACAGGCGCGACAGGGAAAACGTGTCTTGCGGCTAAAAGGCGGTGACCCATTTATATTCGGGCGCGGTGGGGAAGAGTGTGAAGCGCTGGCGGCTGCCAATATAAATTTTAGAATTATCCCCGGTATTTCGGCAGGGGTTGGCGGGCTGGCTTATGCCGGTATTCCGGTGACGCATCGCGCGGTGAACCATGCCGTTACTTTTGTGACCGGCCATCTGGCTGGCGGCGATGAGCCAGAATTATTGGATTGGCAGGCCATCGCCCGCGCCGCACCGGTGATTGTGATTTATATGGGCTTAAGCCGAATCGAAGCGATTGCCGATTTGCTGCTGTGTGGCGGTCGCGCCGATGATGAGCCGGTTGCGATTGTTACCCATGCCAGCATGCCGATGCAATCGGTCTATAAAACCACATTGGGGAAAATCGTCGGCGACAGCGAACTTACAAACCTTAAACCGCCAAGCCTGATTGTGATCGGCAAAGTGGTGGACTTGCAAGCGGTCATCGCCCAGGCTTAAACGCGATCCGGCTCCGGTGTACGCATGAGATACACAATATAAAGTATAATCACCAAATCGAAACCAGCGCATAAGGCGGGATACCAGCCCGGAACGCCAGCATTGGTAAAAAGCTGATCATGAAAGACATCATAGAGCAGATGTAAAAACCACATGGCAGCCACAATATAGCCGGTTTTCCTGAGCCCTAGATAAAAGCAGGCAATGCCCGCTCCGAAAAAGGGAATACCCCATAAAAATTCATGTAGAAGTGCCGATTGATGACCAGCCCATAGCGCAAAGAGCATATAGACAATCGGTAAGATAACCAGTGTCAGAGCAAATAAGCTATTCGCTAACCTCAATTTTCGGCTCCCCATCACGACGGCAAGGGCGAATATGAAACCAATCCCTCCGGCAATCATTATATTATTCCTTCCCGCTTTTGGCTTTTTCTAATCTGGTCTTTTCTAATTTGGCCTCTTCTAATCCAGAAAGCCTTTGTGGTAGGGCGGTGAGGATGGTCTCGCGCTCGGCATCTGTATAGCTTGTCCAGCGGCTAATTTCTTTTAAGCTGCGCCCGCAAGACACGCAAAAACCGACCCTGCCTGATACTGCACAGCGGGATTTGCAAGGCGATTTTATTTGTCTGTTTTTTTCTTGTAAGCGCATCCTAAAGTGAATATATATAATTATGACGCTGGTGTCACATTTATATTTGACGTTTGTCATTTATGAAGCGGTGGCGGCGTGGTTATATGTTTTTGACATATAGTTTAGGCAGCTTGCCCCTATTTGTGAGGAGACCATAATGGATATAGATTTCACCCCCGAAGATGAGGCGTTTCGCGCCGAAGTGCGGCAATTTATTGAGGAAAATTATCCGCCTGAATTGGTGGGCGCGGATCGGGGTGAATTGTCACGCGAAGATTTTTTGAAATGGCATAAGATTTTGCATAAAAAAGGCTGGGTTGCTCCCTCTTGGCCGGAGGAATATGGCGGCACCGGCTGGACGGTCACCCAAAAATATATTTGGGGCGAAGAAAGCGCCCGTTTTGGTACCATCCCGCCTTTGCCTTTCGGGGTGGCGATGCTAGGTCCAGTGGTCTATACATTTGGCAATCAGAAACAAAAAGATACGGTTTTACCAGGCATTTTATCAGGCGATGTTTGGTGGTGTCAGGGTTATTCTGAACCAGGCGCGGGTTCAGACCTCGCCAGCCTCAAAACCCGTGCGGTGCGGGAGGGCGATGAATATGTGATTAATGGCCATAAAATCTGGACAACCTTAGCCCAATATGCCGATTGGATGTTCTGCCTGTGCCGGACGGGGGATAGTGATATTCGTCAAGAAGGTATTTCATTTATTCTGATTGATATGAAAACCCCTGGTATTACAGTGCGGCCGATTATTACCATTGATGGGTCGCATGAGGTGAATGAAGTGTTCCTCGAAGATGTACGCGTGCCGGTTGCCAATCTGGTGGGGGAAGAAAATAAGGGCTGGACGATTGCAAAATTCCTGCTTGGTAATGAACGCTCTGGCATTGCGGGGGTGGCGCGTTCGAAAAAGAATATTGAACGCTTAAAAGATATTGCCCGCAGCCAGCTTGTCGATGGTGAACCATTGCTATCGGATCAGGATTTTACCCGTAAAATTTCTGAACTGGAAATTGATTTGACCGCTTTGGAATATACCGAGCTACGCACTTTGGCATCTGAAAGCAAAGGGCAGGGACCAGGGCCGGAAAGCTCGATTTTGAAAGTCAAGGGAACCGAGATTCAGCAGCGCATTACCGAGCTTACCTTAGAAGCGGTGGGTAATTATGCCGCCCCCTTTGTGCCGCAATTAGATAGGGGCGATAATTATTTGGCAATCGGGCCAGATGATAGCCAAGGGGTGGCGCAAGATTATTTCAATGTTCGTAAAACCAGCATTTATGGTGGCTCGAACGAAATTCAACGTAATATTATTGCAAAAATGGTATTAGGGTTTTAATAAGGATTTAGGGAGAAGAAAAATGGATTTTAGCTTTACAGAAGAACAAACCTTATTGCGCAATATGGTGCAAAGTTTTGTGCAGGATAATTATGATTTTGATAGTCGGCAAAAAATTGTCCGCTCGGAGGAGGGGATGAGTCGCGATAATTGGGCGCAATTTGCCGAGCTTGGCCTGTTGGCAGCGCCTTTTGCGGAAGAATTTGGCGGGCTTGATGGTGGCCCCATTGAAACCATGATTATTATGGAAGAGTTTGGTCGTGGTCTGGTGGTTGAGCCTTATTTGCCAAGTGTGGTTTTATGCGGTGGGATTTTGAGCCGACATGGCAGTGATGCGCAAAAACAGGCGCATATTCCCGCGATTGCTGGCGGTGAGGATATTTGGGCGCTTGCCTATAGCGAGCCGCAAAGCCGTTATAATCCGGCAGATATTAAAACCAGCGCGAAAGAAGAGGGCGGCAATTATATTCTAAACGGCAATAAGGCGGTGGTGCATGGCGCGCCATGGGCGAATAAGCTGATTGTTTCGGCGCGCATTTCTGGCAAGCAATATGACCATGAGGGCATTGGTCTGTTTATTGTTGACAAAAGTGCCGATGGGGTAAGCACCCAAGATTATCCAACCGTTGATGGCGGCCGCGCCAGTGAGATTACGCTTGAAAATGTTAGTGTCGCGGCGGATGCGATGATCGGTGATGCAAAACAAGGCGTGGCGATTCTCGAAGAAGCGATTGATTATGGCATTGGCGCGATTTGCGGCGAAGCGATTGGCGGCATGAAAGTCACCAATGATGCGACGGTTGAATATTGCAAAACCCGCAAGCAATTTGGCGTGCCGATTGGCAGTTTCCAAGTCTTGCAACATCGGATGGTGGATATGTTTATGGAATATGAGCAATCCGTCTCTATGGCTTATATGGTCAATATGAAACTGGTTGAAGATGAGAGCGAACGCAAAAAAGCGGCCTCTGGCGCGAAGGTGCAAATCGGTAAATCGGGACGCTATATTGGCCAAGAAGCGGTGCAAATGCATGGCGGTATGGGGATGACGGATGAGCTGAATATTGGTCATTATTTCAAACGCCTCACCATGCTGGATACATTATTCGGCAATATGGATTATCATCTGAAACGCTTTGCGAGCATCTAAATGGCAGAGCAGCTGCAATTTGACAAGCAGGGGCATATTGTCACGCTGACAATCAACCGGCCGGATATGCGTAACCCGCTTGGGGAAGCAGGCGACGGCGCGGCGTTTCAGGCAGCCGCTGATAAGATTAATGCCGATAGGGATGTGCGCTGTGTGATTTTAACCGGTGCAGGTTCGGCGTTTTCGGCAGGCGGCAATATTAAGGCGATGCAAGAAAAAGGCGGCGCTTTTGCTGGCGGCGGCAGTAAGGTGGCAGATGGCTATCGGCAGGGCATTCATCAGATTGTAAAAGCGCTATGGGGCTTGCAAGTGCCGGTAATCGCGGCGGTAAATGGTCCGGCGATTGGTTTGGGCAATGATGTCGCTTGTTTATGCGATATGCGAATTGCCTCGACAAGCGCGATTTTCGGCGCGACATTTTTGAAAATTGGGCTTATCCCTGGTGATGGAGGGGCGTGGTTATTGCCCAAAACCATCGGCATGGCGCGGGCGGCTGAGCTTTTATTTACCGGCAAAACCATTTCTGCCGAAGAGGCGAAAGATTGGGGCTTGGTCTCGCAGCTTTTTGCGCCAGATGAATTGCTTGACGAAGCTCATAAAATGGCCGAACATATCTGCCAGCAATCGCCCGAATCTTTGCGCGCCGCAAAGCGTTTGTTACGGCATGGACAATCGGTCTCTTTCGATACATTGATGGAAATGTCGGCCACCGCGCAAGCGCTTATGCATGGCACGGATGACCATTTGGAAGCGGTGTCGGCTTTTATCGACAAGCGGCCACCAGATTATCAAGATCAATAGCCAGATTAGAGGAGGAAAACATGATCGGATTATTTGTCACATTACCCATTCAAGACGGAAAGCAAGATGAATTTGAGGGGATTTTCAAAAAAGCGCAAGCAGCCGTAAAAGCGGATGAACCAAATTGCCTGCAATATAATTTATGTCGTGACCCTGAAAATGCAACCCTCTATCATGTGATGGAAACCTATGCCGATGAAGAGGCATTGGCGGTGCATGGTAAAACCGATGGCGTGCGCGAGGCGATGCAGGCTATGGGCGGGTGCTTGGCAGGCGCGCCGGATATTAAAAAAGTAAATGTCGTGAGTACATTATAGGAGCATAAAGCATGGATATTTCATTTAATGCAGAAGATTTAGCGTTTCAAAAGGAGGTGCAAGATTTTTTGAAAGAGGCGTTTACGCCTGATTTGCAACAAAAAATGGCGCGCTCCAAAAATGGCTATATGGATAAGGAAGGTCATATTCTGTGGCAAAAGCGGCTTTATGAAAAAGGTTGGGCAGCGCCAAATTGGCCGGTAGAATATGGCGGTGCGGCGTTTACGCCTACCCAAAAATATATCTATACGCAAGAAATGGATAAGGCTGGTGCGCCGCATAATATCCCATTTGGATTAACGATGGTTGCCCCTGTGATTATGAAATTTGGCACGCAAGAACAGAAAGATAGGTTTTTGCCAGATATTTTGGCGACGAATGTGTGGTGGTGTCAGGGCTATTCTGAACCAGGTTCGGGGTCTGATTTGGCAAGCCTACAATGCCGTGCCGATGATAAGGGCGATCATTATTTGGTGAATGGCACAAAAATCTGGACAAGCGTGGCGCAGCATGCGGATTGGATTTTCTGCCTTGTTCGCACCGCCAAAATGGAAAAGCGGCAGCAAGGCATTTCTTTTCTGCTGATTGATATGCACTCCCCCGGTATCACGGTGGATCCCATCATCACGCTGGATGATCCGGTGGTCGGGCAGCAAGAGGTTAATCAGGTGTTTTTTGAAGATGTGAAAGTGCCGAAAGAAAATCTCGTCGGTAATGAGCATGAAGGCTGGACATGTGCAAAATATCTGCTCGAATTTGAACGCGGCAATCCCTATTCAGCAGGCCTAAAACGTAGCTTGCAGGATGTGCGTGACGTCGCTGCTCTATCGGGCTCTGAGAGGGATGAAGATTTTAAGCGTCGTGCCGCTGAGCTTGAACGGCAAATTATGGCGATGGAATTTACCGAATTGCGGATTTTCTCACAAATCAGTGCGGGTCAGAATATTGGCCCTGAAAGTTCATCGCTGCTAAAGACACGCGGGACAGAGCTGCAACAAGCCATCACTGAATTAGGGGTTGAGGCCATAGGGCAATATGGTTTCCCCTTTGTGGCCGATACGCAAGCCAGTGGCAATGCGCCCGATATTGGTTTTGATGGCGCGCCGATTATTGTGCCGCGCTATCTCAATGTGCGTAAAACAACCATTTATGCGGGCTCGAATGAGGTGCAACGCGGCATTATGACCAAAGCCGCGCTTGGTTTATAGCGCTTTATTTGTTTACGGTTAATCTGATTTTTTCGCTTTTTTAATGCAGGGTTAGATCCTATTTTTCGCCTCATGCCTAAGCATGCGCTTATTCTTTTATAGGGTCGAGATGCGCGGCTGAGGATTGGGGAAACTCGATCTTAACCTGTAACCTTTATTCAGCTGATTGAGAAAGTGGGGCATCGGCTTTTGTCTCTTCATCATCATCCATATCCCCTTCATTGGGGTTTTCATCAATTAATTTTTCAGCAA
This sequence comes from Parvibaculaceae bacterium, assembly GCA_965199285.1. Lineage (GTDB taxonomy): Bacteria > Pseudomonadota > Alphaproteobacteria > RS24 > RS24 > CBDDGJ01. Next base: position 1,606,458 of record OZ240687.1, read on the forward strand.
ATAAGCCGGCATCGGAGCGAATTTTTGTTTCAATCTCATTTGCAATATCAGGGTTCTCGCGCAGGAATGTACGTGTCTTTTCCTTACCCTGCCCGATCCGTTGATCGCCATAGCTATACCAAGCACCAGATTTATCAACAATGCCGGCGGTAACGCCAAGATCAATCAGCTCGCCCATTTTTGAGATGCCTTCGCCATAGAGAATATCAAATTCAACCACCCGGAAAGGCGGCGCAACTTTGTTCTTCACCACTTTTACTTTGGTTTGATTGCCAATAATTTCATCCTTATCTTTAAGCGCCCCAATGCGGCGAATATCAAGCCGGCAAGAGGCGTAAAATTTCAGCGCATTACCGCCGGTTGTGGTTTCGGGGCTACCAAACATCACCCCGATTTTCATCCGGATTTGATTGATGAAAATCACCATTGTATTTGAGCGTGAAATGGAACCGGTAAGTTTGCGCAGCGCTTGGCTCATCAGGCGCGCTTGCAAGCCCGGTAAGCTATCGCCCATATCGCCTTCAAGTTCGGCTTTGGGGGTAAGCGCCGCCACCGAGTCAATCACCAATACATCAACCGCCGCCGAACGCACCAGCGTATCAGCAATTTCAAGCGCTTGCTCGCCATTATCAGGCTGAGAGATAAGCAGCTCTTCCAAATCAACCCCGAGCTTTTTGGCATAAGCCGGATCAAGCGCATGTTCAGCATCAATAAAACCACAAATGCCGCCGACTTTTTGCGCTTCCGCGACTGTATGCAGGGCTAATGTCGTTTTGCCGGAGCTTTCAGGTCCGTAAATCTCGATAATCCGCCCTTTCGGCAGACCGCCAATCCCAAGCGCAATATCCAGCCCAAGTGAGCCAGTGGAAATCGCTTCAATTGGTACAATCTCTTGCTCGCCACTGCCCAGCTTCATAACCGAGCCCTTGCCGTAATTCTTCTCAATTTGCGCAAGCGCCGCCGCCAGTGCCTTATCTTTATCTGTTTCTTGTCCCATAATGTCCTGCCTTTCCACCACCCCTAAATAACTCTATCCCTGTTCCTTTTATTATGCCAGAGGCAGGTGAAAGCAATAAATATTTGCCTGTGGATGAAACTGTTCGATATTCGTTCCAGATACCAAAACACGCACTACCTGAACTGTAAACAATAAGACCAGTAAGTGCAGGCGCGCGTCTATTTAAATTGTAAAAAAGTCATCTTTAATCCCTATGAACGCGCTCTTTTTGTTCGTGACGCTCTTGCGCTTCAATGCTCAAAGTTGCAATCGGCCGTGCCTCCAAACGTTTCAGACTAATCGGCTCCCCGGTTTCAGAACAATAGCCATAAGTCTTATCCTCAAGACGAGTAAGTGCAGAGTCAATCTTATTAATAAGCTTGCGATAGCGATCGCGGGTACGCAATTCCAGTGCTTTTTCAGATTCCGCGGTTGCCCGATCAATTTCATCCGGATGATGCTTGGTTTCTGTTTGTAGGCCTTGTAAGGTATTCTTATTTTCACGCGCTAATTCTTCGCGCCAAGTCATCAATTTACGGCGAAAATACTCGCGGTGCTTGGCATTCATAAATGGTTCATCTTCTGATGGTGTATAGTTTTTTGGCAGACGTGTTGCCATTTATACCTCTCTTCCAAATTCTGCCCTCATATAGAAAGGAACTGCTGAAAAATCAAGTTAAAAGGCGAAGAATTTATATAGCAAATGTGGATGATTTTAGTATATCGGGCAAAAAGTTTATGACATTTTCTTGTTCATGGTATTTTCTCATTCACGCTAGCGCGATGTGCGTAATTATGCGTTCACGATAGCAATGCTTTGCAGTGCGTATCCACGGAGCCGCCGCGTTCGGCGGGCTTGCGGTTTGCTTTTTAGGCAGCAAGCCTTCCTTTTTCTTCGACAAATCGAATAGTGCTGCAAAATATTTACTGAACCCATAACTCTGCGACATGCACTAGTGATGCTTACGCATTGTGAGCTTCACGGGGGCTGTAAAACTATTCGCCGGACTGCCGTATCAACCGAGCTCCCCATACGGAGGTATGTTACATCATAACATTGCCGGCAGAGAAGAGGCGCGTAAGTAAAGCGAGGATCATGTTGATGCGCTATAAAAAGAGACAGTCGCAAGCCTCCCGCCCAGAGAAATCCGCTCAAGCTCCGTTTATGTTTCAATATTTTAGTGCGCGAGTGCGCCAGATGGCGGCTTCGGCGGCGCTTTGCGCGGCATAAGCATTTCCAACACCACCGCCAAAGCAGGCAGAACCGTCACCGCCATAATCATATTAATCATAAACATGAATGTCAGCAGCAGCCCCATATCGGCTTGGAATTTCAGCGATGAGAATGTCCATGTCGCAACCCCAACCGCCAAAGTGACCGCCGTAAACACCACCGCCATGCCGGTTTCATTTAAGGTTTCCTTAAAGCTGGCGGTCACATCCTTACCGGTCGATAAGTGATATTGAATACGATTATAAATATAGAAAGCATAATCCACCCCAAGCCCCACAGCCAGCACCATCACCGGCAGTGTTGCCACAGTTAGCCCGATTTGTAAGATTTCCATAAACCAATAGCCCATAAATGTCGCCAATGTCAGCGGCACACAGCATGCAATGGTCGCCCGCCAATCGCGATAGGTGAGAATCACCAGAATGATAATCGTCGCATAAACATAAAGCATCATGGGCAGTTCGGAGATTTCAATCTCATTATTCACCGCCGCCTGAACCCCCATATTGCCGGATGCCATGCGGATTTTCACTGTTTCATTTTCATAAAAGCCCGTTTTTTTACCATTTGCTTCCGCCTCTGCTTGTTTTTCCGCCTTAAAGTCACGAATACGTTGCTTTTCAGCATCCAAATCAGAAATTTCCTTAAACCGTTTTTGATAGATAAGCTCATGAAATTCATGTTTCGGGAAAATCTCTTGCACCCGCGCCATCAAATCTTGCGGATTATCTTTTGCAACTTCATAGGTGATGGAGAAAGCCGCATTTAGCCCATCATCAACAAGATCAGCCTGTTTGCCAAGCGTCTCAAGCTCACGCGGCATTTGCCGACTTTGCGGGATTGTGCTGACCAGCAAATTCGCCAATGGCGCGGGCTGGCTGGCACGATAGTCGCGCACCGCCGCAACCACCCGCTTAATTGTGGTTGCTTTACTATCGTCAAGGAAGACAAGCTGCGTCATATAATCACACGTCTCATTCATCAAACCGGTTGAAGTGCCAATCGGCCCGCCCGACAAAACCAGCGAATATTTATTGCGCGGCAAGGCTTGCCATTTCAGATTGCCTTCATTAAAGCCCGCAAATGAGCGCTTTAACACATAAGGCAGGGATAGCACTTGCGACACCCCTTCAACATTGCGCAAATACCAGGTGAAATCATCGAGATAACTCATATAGGGATGATTAATGCAAGACTGCACCGGCGTTTCGACAATCACCGTGAACAGATTAAGCCCCAGCGCAAACTTATCGGCAATCGCGCGGCTATCGACATTATAACGCGCTTCCGCCCGCAGCTCTGGCGAGCCAGCATGGAGCGCCCCCACATGTCGGTTTTGCGATTGAATAAAGGACGTCACAAATAACACAACCCCCAAAAGCACCACCATAATCGCGGTTTTCGGATTGGCAATATTGCCCAGCTTTTGCATCAGCCGCACCCGCGTTTCCCGCGCTGCTGCGACGCGTTCTGAAAAGCCTTCATCAAAGCTGAAATAGCTTGCCAAAATTGGCAGCATAACAAGATTGGTCAGAATTTTAAGCGCCACCCCAATCGATGCGGTAATCGCCAATTCCTTAATCATCGGGATGGGAATAAGAATAAGTGTGCCAAAGCCAACCAAATCGGTCACCAGCGCCATTGAACCGGGAATCAATAAGCCGCGAAAACTCGCCCGCGCCGCCTGTTCACTATCCTTGCCGGATGAAATCTCAGCCGTAATAAGGTTAATCTGCTGAATGCCATGACTTACCCCAATCGCAAAGACAAGGAACGGCACCAAAATCGCGAGCGGGTCAAGCCCATAGCCTAATATTTTCAGCACCCCAAATTGCCAAATCAATGAGGTAAGAGAACAGAAAATAGGCAGGAATGTGAGGGTTATCGAACGGGCATAAAGATAAACCGCCGCAATGGTGAGAAGCAGCGCAATCGCAAAAAACCACACAACTGTAGCCGCACCATCGGCAATATCACCAATATTTTTGGCAAAGCCAATAATCTGAATTTCAAATTTATCATTTTCAAACTTGCCGCGCAGATCGCTCTCCAGCTTATCGGCAAGGTCGAAATAGTCTAGCTGCTCGCCCGTGCTTGGGTTAAAATCGATAAGCTCCGTGCGCACCATCGCGCCAGAAAAATCATTCGCCACCAGATTGCCGACAAAGCCCCCGCGCACGACATTATTTTCAATAATGCTCAAAGCCGGTTCGCAACTGGTTGCAAGCGAGGCGATTTTCACCCGCGACACACAATCACTATCAATATTATCAAGCGTCACCGTACCGGGGATAACATCATCGGCAACAAAGCCATCTTCGGTGATTTCAAAATAGCGTGAATTGGGGGTCCATAGCGAGGTGACGGTAGAACGCGCAACCCCAGGGAGATAAAAAACCGCATCGGTAAGCTCTTTATAAGCGGCGAAGAAATCCTTATTCCAAATATCCCCTTCGCGTTGTTTGAGAACCACAATAATGCGGTTGGAACCAAATAAATCATTGCGATATTCTTGGAAGGTTTGAATATATTCATGCCCGGCAGGGAGCTGCTTTTCAAAGCCTGCTGTTAATTTTTGTTGAAACGCAAAATACGCACTAAACACTGTAAAAGCCGCAAATAATAATAAAATTGCAACCCGAAAGCGAAAGACAAAAGCTTCTAATTTCCCGACCATAAGATTCCCCCTTAAACGTGCTTCATAGATTGCCTGTCCGTATAAAAAAAGCAAGCAAAATATGAAAATTTTAGGGGAGAAATTGTAAAAAAATCTGCTATAGAGTGTCCATTATGCGAAATTTAAGAAAAATAAGCCTATTGATGGCGCTGATTGGCACCGCAATTTTGCTGGTGCTTTTGGTGCAGCATCAATTTCGGGAAGCGCGGCAAAAATCGCACCAGCTGGCATTGCAAAGCCATAGCCAAAACCTAGACCTTGGCGGCGCCTATCAATTAACCGACCAATTCGGCAAAACCCGCCATTCGGATGAATTTTTAGGAAAATATCAACTGATTTATTTTGGCTTTACTTATTGTCCGGATGTCTGCCCGCTGAGCCTACAAATCATGACCAATGCGCTTATGCAAATGGGCGCGCAAGCCGCACATATTCAACCCCTTTTTATCACGATTGATCCGGCCCGCGATACGGTTGATGAAATGCGGCAATATATGTCTTATTTTGATAAGCGCTTTATTGGTCTGACCGGCAGTGAGACGGAGATTGACACTGTCACCAAAACCTTTCGGGTCTATGCGCGCAAAATCCCAGACCCCGAACAGGCCGGCGCTTATACGATGGATCATAGCTCTTTTTTCTATCTGATGGGGCCAGATGGAACCTTCGCCACCCATTTTGACCATCAAATCACCGCCGACGCATTAGCCGAACGGCTTACCGATATTGTAGGGGCGCAATAATATAATGAGCAGGATAAACGCAATATGATTTATACGCAGCTTGCAGATATTCCGGCCGATAAAAAGCGCGCCATTATCGCGATTGGCAATTTTGATGGCGTTCATTTGGGGCATCAGACAGTGATAAACGCCGCCCGCCATTATGCCGATAAAAATCATGTACCCTTAGGGGTGATGATGTTTGACCCCCATCCGAGACAATTTTTCATGCCAGACCAGCCGCCCTTTCGGTTAACGCAGCTCGCGACGCGGGCGCAATTATTGCAAGCGCAAGGGGTGGATTTTGTGCTGGCACTGCCGTTTGATAAAGCGATGGCATCGCTGCCGGCCGAACAATTTATCAGTGATGTATTATGCCGCGCCTTACAAATATCCGCCATATCGGTGGGCTTTAATTTCAGATTTGGCAAAGACCGCACTGGCACGCCAGACCTGCTTGAACAGGCAGGCAGCATCCATGGCTTTGCGGTTCATATTGCCGCCGCCTTTAGCGGCAATGAAGAAGAGGGGGATGGTGTGGGAGAAGGCGATGATAAAGCCTATTCCTCATCCGCCATTCGTAAAGCCTTAGCAAATGGCAATGTCGAACAAGCCAAAACCATGCTTGGCAGGTTTTGGGCAATCGAAGGGGAGGTCAAAAAAGGCGACCAGCGCGGCCGCACCATTGGTTTCCCGACCGCCAATATTGAGCTGGCGGATTATCTACACCCTGCCTTTGGCGTATATGTCATCCGCGCCAATTTTACCTCCACCACCCAACTCGCCGCTCCATCTAGCGCACCAAAATATGGCGTTGCTAATATTGGTATGCGCCCGACTGTCGGCACCTTAAAGCCGCGTTTGGAAGCGCATTTATTTGATTTTAATGCGGATATTTATGGCCAATCCCTGTCGATAGAATTATTGCATTTTTTGCGCCCCGAACAAAAATTCGGTGGTCTTGAAGCCTTGACCCAACAAATCGCCAAAGACAGCGAAATGGCGCAAGATTATATAAGTCTTTTCAGCCGCGCTAAAGATTGATAAAAGCAGGCACAATGAGCAAAAGCGACACCAGAAATTATAAAGACACATTGCGCTTGCCGCAAACCGATTTCCCGATGAAAGCAGGCTTGCCGATGCGCGAACCGCAATGGCTGGAGAAATGGCAAAAAATGCGGCTATATCAACGCTTGCGCGAACAGGGGGAAGCCCGCGAAACCTTTATCCTGCACGATGGGCCGCCTTATGCGAATGGCGATATTCATCTTGGCCACGCGATGCAGAAAATCATTAAGGATATGATTATCCGCTCGCAACAAATGATGGGCAAAAATGCGCCTTTCGTGCCGGGATGGGATTGTCATGGCCTGCCAATTGAATGGAAAATTGAAGAACAATATCGCGCTCAAGGCAAGCGCAAAGAAGATGTGCCCGCATCCGAGTTTCGGCACGCCTGTCGGCAATTTGCGCAAAAATGGGTCGACATACAATCCGCACAATTTCAACGTCTCGGCGTGCTGGGGGATTGGGATAATCCCTATCTCACCATGAGCTATGAAGCCGAAGCGGTGATTGTCGAGGAATTTCAAAAATTCATCATGGATGGCAGCCTCTATCGCGGCTCCAAGCCCGTGATGTGGTCAATCGTTGAAAAAACCGCTTTGGCGGAAGCAGAAGTCGAATATGAAGAGCATGTCTCGCCAACCATATTTGTCAAATTCCCGATTAAAGATGAAACCGATCTTTTTGCGATGATTTGGACCACCACACCTTGGACCATTCCGGGTAATCGGGCGATAGCCTATGCCGAAAACCTGCCCTATGGGATTTATCAAACCCCGCATGGCAGAGTGATTTTATGCGATGATTTGGCCGAACGCGTATTGGCAGCAGGCGAGATTGATGAAGTCACACGGCTTGGCGATATTGACCCTGCCGGTCTGGTGGCGCGCCATCCCTTGCACGGGCAAGGCTATGAATTTGATGTGCCAATTTTGGCAGGTGATTTTGTCACCGATGAAACCGGTACGGGTCTGGTGCATATTGCGCCAGGACATGGGCAGGATGATTTTGAGCTTGGCATAAAGCATAATATTGACGTGCCTTTCATGATTGATGAGGCAGGTATTTATTACGAACATGTGCCGCTTTTTGCCGGCCGCTGCGTGCTTACCGAAAAGGGTAAAAATGGCGATGCCAATAGCGCGGTTATCGACGCGCTTACAGAGGCAAAAGCGCTTTTTGCGCAAGGCAAATTGCGGCATCAATATCCGCATAGTTGGCGGTCAAAAGCGCCCTTGATTTTCCGCAATACGCCGCAATGGTTTGTCTCTATGCAGCATAATGATTTGCGCCAAAAAGCACTGGCCGCGATTGATGAAGTCGAATGGTTGCCGACAACAGGCCGCAACCGCATTTATGCAATGATTGAGCAACGGCCGGATTGGGTATTATCGCGCCAGCGCGCCTGGGGGGTTCCGTTGACTATTTTTGTGCATAAACAATCGGGCGAGATTTTGCGTGATGCGGCGGTGAATGAACGGATTGCCGCACGGGTTCGGCAAGGCGGGGCGGATGCGTGGTTTGATGATAATCCGCAAGATTTTCTAGGCTCTGATTACGCGCTTAGCGATTATGAGCAGGTGCAAGATATTCTCGATGTCTGGTTTGATAGTGGCAGCAGCCATGCTTATGTGCTGGAAGCGCGTGACGAGCTTTACAGCCCAGCCGAGCTTTATATGGAAGGCTCTGACCAGCATCGCGGCTGGTTTCAATCTTCGCTTTTGGAGGCTTGTGCGACGCGGGGGCATGCCCCTTATAAGCAGGTTTTGACGCATGGCTTTGTGGTTGACCAAAAGGGTAAGAAAATGTCGAAATCAAGCGGCAAAGCGCTTACACCTGAAAAAATCGTCCAGCAATCTGGCGCTGAGATTATTCGCCTTTGGGTCGCCAGCAGCGATTTTACCGAAGATTTGCGGATTGGTGATGAGATTATTAAAAATGCCACCGATGCGTATCGGAAAATGCGCAATACATTGCGCTTTATTTTGGGCAATATAAATGATTATGAGCCGTCTGAAACCATCCCAATAGAGGATATGCCGGAGCTGGAACGTTATATTCTGCATCGGCTGGCGGTGTTGGAGCCACAAATTCGCGCCCATTATACGACTTATGAATTTCGCCGCGTCTTCCAGCTTTTGTTTAATTTCATGACGGTTGATTTATCGGCATTTTATTTTGATATTCGCAAAGACGCGCTTTATTGCGATGCGCCGACTAGCCTTAATCGGCGCGCCTGCCAGCAGGTTCTTGACCAGCTTTTCCATTGCCTCACCGCATGGCTGGCACCGATTTTATGCTTCACGATGGAGGAAGTGTGGCAAAGCCGATTTGCGGATGAAGATGATAGCGTCCATTTACGGTTATTTTCTGACCTACCCGCCGATTGGCAAGATGATGGCTTGGCGGAAAAATGGGAACAGCTAAGGCTCATCCGGCGGGTTGTCACCGGCGCGCTTGAGATTGAACGGACCCAAAAGCGCATTGGCTCTTCACTGGAAGCCGCGCCGCAGGTCTATATTGAGGATGCGGCGCTATTTGCTTTGACAGAAGATAGTGAGATGGCTGATTTATGTATCACCTCACAAATTGAGATCATTCATGGCGCTGCCCCGAAATCCGCTTTTGGGCTGGAAGATGTGGCGGGCATTGGCGTTGTGCCGCAATTAGCGCAAGGCAAAAAATGCCAACGCTCTTGGAAAATTCTTGCCGATATTGGTGCCGACCCTGATTATCCCGATTTAAGCCCGCGCGATGCGGCTGCCGTGCGCGCTTTTGATGCGCAATAAAGGGTTCATCATCATGGGGGGGCTTATCTGCCTTGACCAGATAAGCAAATTTGCCATTCTTGCTATATTTGCCGAGCTGACCGCGCCGCTGCCCATCCTGCCATTTATGGATTTCACCTTGATTTGGAATAAGGGCATAAGCTATGGCTTATTTGCCTCTGACACGGCCTCTACGCGCTGGCTTTTAACCGCTATTATGATGACCATTACGCTTTACATGCTATGGCTGTGGCGGCAAGAAAGCAAACCACTTGCGCGGGCGGGCTTTGCCCTTATCATGAGCGGCGCAATCGGCAATATTATTGACCGGCTTTATCATGGCGCGGTGGTTGATTTTATCTCGCTCTATTGGCAGGGCTATTATTGGTATGTGTTTAATCTCGCCGATATATTCATCACGCTTGGCGCGGCGGCGCTTATCTTTAGCGCCTTCATAAAACCCAATCCTAAAAAACCCCTATAATTCTATTATCGTGCTAAAACAAGACTTGAGATGAGCTGAAAAAACTTTATAAAGACGATATGATAATGCACAAAAAATATCTGCTATTGAGCCTGGCAAGCCTGTTGCTTTTGCCATCCTGCGAATCGATTAGAGAGGGGTTGGGGTTTGAAAAAGACCCGCCTAAAGAATTTATCATCAGCACCAAACCCGCTTTGACCTTGCCGCCAGACTATAATTTGCGCCCACCCCAACCAGGTGAACGGGTGCGCACCGCACCGAGCAGTGCCGAAGTGACTTATTTTATTTTAACCGGGCGGGAGATTGCGGAGCCGGAAAATCTAAGCGGCGGCGAGCGTAATTTCCTTGACAAGGCTGGTGCGAGTGACCGCAATGCCGGGGTACGGATTGAGCTGGATAATGAAGCCCGGCAAACGGTGAGCAAAGACCCGTTGCTGGTTGAAAGCATCGCGATTAAGACAGATGCTATTAAGACAGACTCTATTAAGACGGGCGAATGATTCGTATTTTTCGGCTTCGGTTTTGCGTCTTAGGTTTATTTTTAATATGTGGTAGCCCCCCTTTCGCACAAGCCGAGATAGCACCGCAAACCGCAATTCTTGATAATGGTCTGCAAATCGTGGTGGTCTCAGATCATCGCCTGCCGACAATCATTCATATGTTATGGTATCGGGTGGGTGCGGCGAATGAGCCAGAGGGCAAATCGGGCGTGGCGCATTTTTTTGAGCATTTAATGTTCAAAGGCACAAAGACTTATGAAGATGGCGCGTTTGATAAAATCATGCAAGCGCTTGGCGGCGAACATAATGCGTTTACCAGCCAAGATTTCACGGTCTATCACCAAAAGGCGCATAAATCGGCCTTGCCGCAACTAATGGCGCTGGAGGCCGACCGGATGGTCAATCTTGAGCTGACGCTTGAAAATATCCGCACCGAACGTGATGTTGTAATCGCCGAACGCGCCCAAAGGGTGGATAATCGACCATCGGCGCGGCTTAATGAAAAAATGATGCAGCAGCTTTTTGGCGACCACCCTTATGGCGATCCGGTGATTGGCTGGCCGGAGGAAATTGAGGCCTTAAATTATGATGATGCGGTGGAATTTTATCAAAATTATTATGCCCCAAATTTTGCCACTCTTGTGGTGCTTGGCGATGTCACTTTGCAAGAGGTGGTGAGGTTGGCGGAGGCAAGCTATGGCAAAATTCCGGCAAGTCCAGCGCCGGAGCCAAAAATCCCAACTGTCGATATTCCGATACAGAAAAGCGATGAACCGCTTATCGAGCAGGCTGATTTTGGCCGCCCTTTGGTGCAACGCATTTATGCTTTGCCGCAATGGACCCCCGAAACAGCGGAAGACTTTGCCGCCCTCGATATGGCGGTTTATATCCTAACCAATGAGGTGACGGGGCGGTTGGTGCAGCGGCTTATTCGAGATGAAAATCTTGCCCATGAATTATATGGATATTCACAAGATGGGTTGCAATCTTACGGGTTGAGCAAATTTTATATTGAAGCCCAAGCGCAAGGCACGCAAGAAAAAATAATCGCGATTTTGGATGAAGAGATTGCCCGCCTGATTGAGGAAGGCGTCACCGATGATGAGCTTGCCGCCGCCAGAGCCAATCTGTTGACGCAAGAAATATTGTCACAAGATAGCCAGCAAGATGTTATCTATCAAATTGGCTATCTGGCGGGGCATAATATCCCTTTTACACAAAGGCAAAAATGGCTTGACCTTATTGGCAATATGACGGGTGCAAAAATCCAACGCGCAGCCGTCCAGTATTGGGGCAAGACTTATGCCGTTACCGGCATCGTTAGGAAAGAGAAAACATGGTTCGATCAGCTTTTATCCTTATTTTAGGCCTGATTTTAGGTATGCCTCTTTTCGCACCCGCTATGGCACTGCCGCAGGTCAAAGACATCCAAACCGAAGCAGGCATTAAAGCATGGTTGGTGGAAGATCATCGCTTGCCGCTTATTCACGTAAAATTGCACTGGCGCGGCGGGGCGCTGGCAGACCCACAAGACCGTGAGGGATTAACCTATTTTATGGCGCAGCTTTTACGTGAAGGTGCGGGCACGCGTGATGCAAAAGCCTTTCGCGCCGCTTTGCATAAAACCGCCGCACGGGTTGAGATTATCGCCAATGCGGATGAGGTGGAAATTGAATTTAGCGTGCTAAAAAGTCAGAAACATGCTTTTCTAAACCTGTTGCGGCACGCGCTTTATCATCCCCGCTTTGATGACGCCGCAATTGATGATGCGCGGCAAATTATCTTATCCGAGCTCAATGCCAATCAGCAATCAACCCGCGAGCGTGCTTTTTTGAACTGGCGCTGGCTGGTTTTTGGTGATCATCCCTATGCTGAGGATAGCGCTGGCACACACATAAGCGTTAAGGCGGTGACGCGTGCTGAGCTTATCGCGCATCATAAAAAATATTTTGCCCGCGACAATCTTCTGGTAAGCGTGGTTGGCGACATCACAGAAGCGGAAACCAAAAAAATGCTGGATATGTTGCTGGCAGAGCTTCCCGAAAAAGCGCAGCTTGCCGTGCCGCCATCAGTACAAATAGATACGAAAAAAGATTATATATTTGAACGCCGCGCCGTGCCGCAGAGCATGATTGTGTTTGGGCATGAAGGGTTGCCCTTCAAACATCCCGATTTTTATGCCGCAAGTTTGGTTAATCATATTTTAGGGGGCGGCGGCTTAAGCGCGCGCTTGATGCAGGAAATCCGCGAAGCGCGCGGGCTTAGCTATGGTATTTATAGTTATTTTGTCCAATTCCGTCTCGCCCCGCTATGGCTTGGCAGTTTTTCAACCAAGCACGAAACACAAGATGAAGCGGTTCGGGTTTTGCGCGATGAAATTCGCCGCCTCACCCAACACGGCATAAGCGCGGCAGAGCTTGCCCGCGCGAAGGATTATATTATTGGTTCTTATCCTTTGCGCTTTTCGTCCAGCACGTCTATTTTAAGGCAATTAAACGAGTTGCAGGTGCATGGGGTTGCGGCCAATTATTTTCAGACCCGCAATCAGAAATTTGCTGCTGTTAGCCTCGAACAGGCCAATCGTGTCGCCGCCGATTTTTTTCAAGCCGATAGGCTCTTTATCACCTCAATCGGCGAACATGAAATAGATAAAGCGGTTTTGGATTAGGCCATGTTCTTTTTTCCGCTTTTTGATGATAATCCAACCCACCGCCACCCGCTTATAACATGGCTGATTTTAGCCGCTTGCGTGCTGGTTTTTTTATGGCAAGCAAGCCTACCTTTTGAAGCAGCGCGCGATTTTATTGGCGCTTATGGATTTACGCCGCGCTTATTTTTTGAACAGCGCGAGATGCTGCCCCTGTTCTCATCCATGTTTATGCATGGCGGTTGGGCGCATCTTCTCGGCAATATGCTATATCTTTATATTTTCGCTGATAATATTGAAGACTCAATGGGCAAGGGGCGGTTTATCATATTTTATAGCCTATGCGGTATTGCCGCAGCGCTCACGCAAGGGCTGATAGACCCGGCTTCTGAAATCCCGATGGTAGGCGCGAGCGGGGCGATTGCCGGCGTTTTGGGCGGCTATCTGATGCTGCACCCACGCGCTAATATACGCTGTCTTATTGGCATTTTCATCTTCTTTCGGGTGATGAATATCCCTGCTTTTATTGTGCTTGGCGGGTGGATTATGTTGCAATTTGTCAATCTTGGACAATTTGACTCCGAGACCGGCGGGGTCGCTTATTTTGCTCATATTGGCGGATTTATTGCCGGTATGGTGCTGATACCATTTTTCAAAAAAGCGCATATTCCCTTATTTGCAAAAGCGCGTTCACGTGCTTTCGCAATGCAGCCGGTTGCCGGTGCTTCAGGGCATGTTCCCATCACCCGAAAACGGAAGGAAGAAAATCCCCCAGAGAATCCATGGTCTAAAGACCCGTGGACGGATGGCGGGTGATCATCATTTTCTCCCAAAAAGAGATAAGTGCAAAAGAGATTATACAATAGGTGACGCATGCCCTAAAAAAGGGTACACTATGAAGATGGGTTATCGATTCGGAGAATAGATAAATATGGATTGGTTTGAAAATTTTGTGGAATGGCTGCGCGATCTCATATTTGCGCTACAATCACCAGAAGATATATGGCAAGCATTAGCGCTTGAGATTGCCGAAAACCCAGAATTTTATGCTGGTGGTGCTTTGGGTGTCGCAATATTATTATTTCTCGTTTTAATCATAACCTCGCTTCGAAAAGGTAAACACAAGCACCCCGCTCAAGAAAAAGCAGCACAAAATTTAGTAAACCCACTTGCAGCAGACAATCAAGAAGATCATCAATCTGATGTTCCAAAAGCAGAAGAAGAGCTTACCATGCTTATTCGAAATGATTTGGGCGAAGAATTGAAAGATGAGGCGGAAGAGATTTCACAACAAGCCTCATCATTGGTTAATGCTTTATATCAAGATAGTGAAACACCCATTGAAATGGAACCACCGGCGATCACTGAAGATGATGATGCATCGGCTCAACAATTTACTGCTGAAGATATAATTGCCAATCATACAGATAATGTTGCCGCTCCTATCCCGCCACGTGGTACACCTCCGGAGGAGGTGATCCCTCACCCTCAGGAAGAAGATGAAGCGCAAGAAGATGCTACTTTTATAGTTGAAGAAAAACTTGCGCATATCGACCAAAAAATGCATGATTTGCGTGATCTTTATAAGGCGGGTCTGATTGTGCCGGAACTTTATATTCTCAAAACGCGTGAATATGCTGAAGAAGCTGAACAGGTCACCATAAATACGTGATTCCTATCTTATGGTATCAGACTGGCACGTTTGAAACCGGCGGCAAGGTCATCGCGTAAATCTTCCACATCTTCAAGCCCAATGCTTAGTCGTAAAATTGTTTTATCCCTCGCCCATGGGCGCGATGATAGCCGATTGAGACTTGCCGGAATCATAAGACTTTCAAACCCGCCCCAGCTATATCCCATTCCGAAAAATACCATATCATCCAAAAGCGCGGCTAATTTGCTTGCGGGCAATTCATCCATAACAATCGAAAATAAACCAGCCGCACCATAAAAATCGCGTTGCCATAAATCATGGTCGGGATGTGAGGTAAGCGCCGGATAAAGCACCCGCTCGATAAAGGGCAGCGTTTCGAGCCAGCGGGCAATCTCAAGCGCTGATTTTTGATGCGCCTCCAAACGGGTGGATAGGGTGCGCAACCCCCGCAAAGCGAGATAAATATCATCCGACCCGGCGGTTTGTCCAAGCAAAGCATGGGTGCGGCGCAAATTATCGGCTTGGGCATCAGCGCAAGCAACTGTGCCGATAAGCGCATCAGCATGGCCGATAATATATTTTGTGCCTGCAAGAATGGAAAAATCAGCCCCCATCTCCAAAGGCTTGAAAAATAGCGGGGTTGCCCATGTATTATCAACCGCAAGCAACGCTCCGCGGGCATGGGCAAGGCGCGCAAATTCCGGTATATCTTGCACTTCAAATGTGTTTGAACCGGGGCTTTCGGTGATGACCAGCTTTGTATTTTCCTGAAAATAAGGTTCTAATTGAGCCGCATCGCGGGCAAAAAAATAATCGCAAGAAATATTAAATTTTTGCAAAAGACCCTGACAGAATTTATAGGTCGGCGCATAAATATTATCCGATATAAGAATATGGTCACCCGCTTCAACCGCCGCCAATATCGCTGTGCTCACCGCCGCAATGCCCGATGGTGTGATACAGGTAAAAGCCGCATGTTCAAGCGCGCTTATCGCCTCAGCAAAGGCGCGCTTGGTCGGTGTGCCATGACGGCCATATTGCGGCGCATCGGGGGCGGGATGCAAAAATTTTTCAACGCTTTCAAATAAAATTGTTGAGGCACGATAAGGCGGTATATTGACCGCACCGTGATGATCTTTTGGCGCACGGCCCTCATAAATCACTTTACTCTTATCTTTCATGGATGGGCTTTTGTCTTTCATGCCAACTTCCCTTATTAGATGGCTTATGTTAGCATAGCGGCAATAGCAAATCCATAGGAGGAGATGATGAAACCTATTTACCTAATGATCTTATCGCTGATGATCGCGGCACCTGCTGTTGCAAGCGCCCAAAAAGCGACATTAGATATTGTCAAAAAACGCGGTGCTTTGCATTGCGGCGTAAGTCAGGGCTTACCGGGTTTTTCTAATCCTGATGATGCGGGCAACTGGGTTGGCATTGATGTCGATATTTGTCGCGCTGTGGCGGCGGCTATATTTGGTGATGATAAAAAGGTAAAATATACCCCGCTTTCTAATAAAGAGCGTTTTGCCGCCCTACAATCGGGCGAGGTCGATTTATTATCCCGCAACACGACATGGTCAATGCATCGTGATACGGGGCTGGGACTCGATTTTGCTGGCATTAATTATTATGACGGGCAAGGCTTTATGGTGCGTAAAGATTTGGGCATAACAAGCGCGACAGAATTGGATGGAGCGGTGCTATGCGTTAATCTCGGCACAACGACAGAGCTCAATGCGGCGGATTATTTTCGGGTGAATAATATGGAATATAAAATTGTCACTTTTGAACGTGCAGATGAAACCGTTTCCGCCTATGATGCGGGGCGCTGTGATGCTTATACCACCGATGTTTCCGGCCTTTATGCGCAGCGCTTAAAATTTACCGAACCCGATGCGCATATGGTTTTGCCGGAAATTATTTCCAAAGAACCATTGGGGCCCGTGGTGCGGCAGGGCGATGCGCAATGGTCGGATATTGTTCGCTGGGCAATTTATGCGATGGTGAATGCGGAAGAATTGGGCGTAACATCGAAAAATGTGGAGGCGATGAAAACATCTAACAATCTCGCCATTAAGCGGCTATTGGGGCTGGATGGCACATTTGGCAAAAACCTTAATATCCGCGATGATTGGGGCTATCAGATTATTCGTCATGTCGGCAATTATGGTGAGAGTTTTGAACGCAATGTTGGGATGCAAAGCCCGCTTGGGATTGCCCGCGGTCTTAACGCGCTATGGCGGGATGGGGGATTGCAATATGCCCCGCCTATCCGTTAAAAGGCATATATGAATTTCAATAATAGACGTGGGTTAATCCTGCAAATCATATTGCTTGTCTTGGTGGTGGCAGGGTTTATCTGGCTGGGGCAGAATGCCGCCGAAAATCTGGCGCGTCAGGGTGTCGCCTCTGGCTTTGCCTTTCTTGACCAGCGCGCCGGTTTTGGTATTCCGCAAACCTTAATCCCCTATTCAGAAGATGATAGTTATGGGCGGGTTTTGCTGGTCGGCTTTCTCAATACATTATTGGTTGCATTTTTAGGGATTATTCTCGCATCAGTGATCGGCTTTGTGGTTGGGGTGGCGCGGCTGTCTTCGAACTGGTTAATCGCCAAGCTGGCAACCGCCTATGTTGAGCTGTTTCGCAATATTCCGCTCTTATTGCAATTAATGTTCTGGTATTTCGGGGTTCTGCATAATCTCCCCCGCCCGCGCCAAAGCCTGCAATTTGGCGAGACCGTATTTTTGAACAATCGCGGCCTTATTTTTCCCTCACCCCTATTTGAGACCGGCGCAATATGGTATGGTCTGGCTTTCATTCTTGTGGCGCTTGGTTTTTTCGGGCTAAGGCGTTGGGCACATCACCAGCAGGATAAAACCGGCATCCGCCCGTCAATCATCAAAATTTTTCTACCCCTTGTGATGATTATATCTGGTGCATTATGGGCGCTTATCGGGCTGCCCTTTGGATTGGATTATCCGGCTCTGAAAGGATTTAACTTTAAGGGCGGTATCACAATTATTCCGGAGCTTATGGCGCTTCTCTTAGCATTGAGCCTATTTACCGCCTCTTTCATTGCCGAGATTGTTCGCGCTGGCATTTTGTCAGTTGATAAAGGGCAAAGCGAAGCCGCGCAGGCGCTCGGCTTACCGCAAGCGGTGATATTGCGTAAAATCATTATCCCGCAAGCCCTACGCGTCATCATCCCGCCCTTGACCAGCCAATATCTCAATTTAACAAAAAACTCATCCCTAGCGGTAGCGATTGCCTATCCCGATATTGTTTCGGTATTTGCAGGCACAACGCTTAATCAGGTCGGTCAGGCGATTGAGATTATTTTTATCACCATGATTATTTATCTAAGCCTCAGTCTCATCACCTCAGCACTGATGAATTGGTATAATGCGCGGGTCGCATTGGTGGGGCAAGCGCGATGAGCGAGATTAAATCATGGCAACCAAAGCCTGCCCGCCCTGCCCCACGACAACAGACGGGTATGTGGGGGTGGTTGCGCGCGAATTTATTTTCAACGCCCCTAAATACGCTGTTAAGTTTTACCGCTCTTTATATTATTTATCTGCTGTTTGGCACTGTGCTGGATTGGGCGATTATAAATGCCAGCTTTAGCGGCGATGATCGGCAAGCCTGCTTAAAAGCGGAACAAGGTGCGTGCTGGCCATTTGTAAGCGCGAAATTCGATCAGTTTATTTATGGCCGCTATCCGGTCGCTGAACATTGGCGGGTGAATATGGTGTTTGCGGTTGGCTTGCTGGCGCTTATTCCGGCGCTGATGCCGCGCCTGCCCTATAAAAAAGCCAATATCTGGTTTTTGCTGACGATTTATCCGGTGCTGAGTTTTATTCTGCTCACCGGTGGCTGGTTTGGTCTCGAAGCGGTTGAAACAGCACGCTGGGGTGGATTAATGGTGACGCTGATTGTTGCCATTATCGGGATTGTGTTTTCATTGCCCTTGGGTATTTTGCTCGCATTAGGACGGCAATCTTCTTTACCGATTATTAAATATTTAAGCATCGGCTTTATTGAGATTTTTCGCGGCGTGCCGCTGATAACAGTCTTATTTATGGCAAGTATTATGCTGCCCCTATTTTTGCCCGAAGGGGTGAGCTTCGATAAATTGCTGCGCTGCCTGATTGGCGTGGCGCTTTTTGCCTCTGCCTATATGGCAGAAGTTATTCGCGGCGGCTTGCAAGCGATCCCGCAAGGACAATATGAAGCCGCAAAGGCGCTGGGCTTAAGCTATTGGCAAAGTATCCGTCTGGTGATTATGCCGCAAGTGCTAAAAATGGTTATTCCTGGCATTGTGAATACATTTATCGGGCTGTTCAAAGATACCTCACTGGTGATGATTGTTGGTCTGTTTGATCTGTTGGGAATTGTGCAATTTCATTTCACCGATAGCAGTTGGGCAACCCCGCAAACATCAATAACCGGCTATGTTTTTGCCGCCGCCCTGTTTTGGGTTTTTTGTTTTTCAATGTCACGCTATTCAATTTATCTCGAAACCTATCTATCAACCGATCATAAAAAGGACACATTATGAGCGCGCCAATAATTCAATTACATAATGTCAATAAATGGTATGGCGATTTCCATGTTTTGCGCGATATTAATCTATCTGTAAAAATGGGTGAGAAGATTGTGATTTGCGGGCCGTCCGGCTCGGGCAAATCAACCCTTATTCGCTGCCTCAACCGGCTTGAAGACCATCATGAAGGTGAGATCATTGTCGAAGGTGTGCCGCTTGACGGGGCGCTTAAAAATATTGATGCCGTACGCCGCGAGGTTGGGATGGTGTTCCAGCAATTTAATTTATTTCCGCATATGAGCGTGCTTGAAAACTGCATGTTGGGGCCAATTTGGGTACGCAAAATGCCCCGCGCACAAGCCCGCGAACAGGCGCTGAAATATCTCGAACGGGTGCGGATTCCCGATCAGGCCGATAAATATCCGGCGCAATTATCAGGCGGGCAGCAACAACGCGTGGCGATTGCGCGGGCTTTATGTATGAACCCCAATATTATGCTATTTGATGAACCCACCTCCGCGCTTGACCCGGAAATGATTAAAGAGGTTTTGGAGGTGATGGTCGAGCTTGCACATGATGGCATGACCATGCTGTGCGTCACTCATGAAATGGGCTTTGCCCGCCAAGTCGCGGATCGGGTGGTGTTTATGGATGAAGGCGAGATTGTCGAGGAAAATACGCCAGACGCGTTTTTCTCAAACCCCAAACAAGAGCGCAGCAAATTATTTCTCGGTCAGTTGCTGGATTATTAGTCGCTATTATTTTGCCTTAGAAATGGCAAGCTGGGGCGGGTTTTATTGCGCAGCTCGACACAAATGAAAAAGAAAAATAAAATAATCGATGAAACCGTTACAGGAATGAGCAGTTTATCTGGTTTATTCAGATTAAACCAATCACCGCTCAGCAACCATCTCACCAAGAAAGGTAAGAACACAGCGCTTGCGGCATAGCACCATAGGCGGATGCGGCGGGTGGGGATTAGAAAGATGAGGAATAAGATAAAAAAATTATACCTTACCATAAATGTTAATAGTACCGCCCAGACGGCGATTCCCCCCAAAGCTCCTATCGCGCCTATTATAGTTTCTAGATCAAGAGTATGCTCCCCTTCCTCAGTCAAAACACGATATATTGCCATAATGGTGCCATATATCAAAACAACGATCGAGGGACCAAATATACACATGAAGATGGTGAGCCCCACCCCCCTAATATAAGCCAAATAGGCACCGCCCCAGAATAAAGCCAGCGGAATGATATCATAGCCAGCATCAATCGCCCCTCGGGAGGGGGTTAATCTCATAATTATATCGAATAATAGCAAACAGCCGAAAGACGCCACAATGCCCACCCACCAATAGGGGTGCAGTTTTTGCCTTAGGGTGTTTAGGGGCACTAAAAGAATCCTCCAATATCGAAATAGCCAAATTCTATATCAATATAGCTGATCGGGTCAATAAAGGGGGCAGATAGAGCTAATCTCTATTATTTTGCCTTAGAAATGGCAAGCTGGGGCGGGTTTTATTGCGCCGCTCGACACAAATGAAAAAGAAAAATAAAATAATCGATGAAACCGTTACAGGAATGAGCAGTTTATCTGGTTTATTCAGATTAAACCAATCACCGCTCAGCAACCATCTCACCAAGAAAGGTAAGAACACAGCGCTTGCGGCATAGCACCATAGGCGGATGCGGCGGGTGGGGATTAGAAAAATGAGGAATAAGATAAAAAAATTATACCTTGCCATCGCTGTCAGTATAAACGCCCAGACGGCGATTCCCCCCAAAGCTCCTATCGCGCCTATTATAGTTTCTAGATCAAGAGTATGCTCCCCTTCCTCAGTCAAAACACGATATATTGCCATAATGGTGCCATATATCAAAACAACGATCGAGGGACCAAATATACACATGAAGATGGTGAGCCCCATCCCCCTCACAT
Source organism: Parvibaculaceae bacterium (assembly GCA_965199285.1). GTDB lineage: Bacteria > Pseudomonadota > Alphaproteobacteria > RS24 > RS24 > CBDDGJ01. The sequence goes on from OZ240687.1 coordinate 1,627,700, forward strand.
AAGCCAAATAGACACCACCCGAGAACAAGGCCAGCGGAATGATAAGGTAACCGCCATCAACATCTATGCGGGGCGTAGTTAATCTTATAATCATGTCTAATAATAGCAAACAGCCGAAAGACGCCACAATGCCCACCCACCAATAGGGGTGCAGTTTTTGCCTTAGGGTGTTTAGGGGCACTAAAAGAATCCTCCAATATCGAAATAGCCAAATTCTATATCAATATAGCTGATCGGGTCAATAAAGGGGGCCGGCGGTGGTGGTGGCGCGATTGGCGCTTGCGGAGCGATAAGTTCCTGCAAGCGGCCATTCTCCAAAGAAAGACCTGTATTTGCATCCACCCCGGTTTCGGTTTCATAAAAAGAATCCTGCAAAATATCATCCGCAACCTCTTGCCAGACATCTTTTGAAAGTCTCTCATTCACAATTGCGTCGAAATGATCCTTCCCATCATAGAAATATTCAAGAAGGCCAGAATTATCTTCCCCATTGCCAATCCCCCGCACAACCAGCACATAATGTCCATTATGTTCTTCCAGGGTTAAGGCGGCAACACCGCGATTAAGGCTATGATCTTCGGTCGTTGCATTGACGATCGTATAATCATCATAATCAATAATATGTGTGACAAGACCCAATTCCCCAATATCAAGAAACCCCGGTATTTCTTTATCTGCCATTGTCTGATCCCCGGTTCGTTTAATCGCTTCGGCCTGGTCTGTCGGGGCGGGGGCTTCCAGCATATTCTTCCAGATGATGTCTTTGTCCAACTCATCTATGCGCCCCAATGTGTAGGAGACCGTATAATCATGCCAGCTTTGCAAATGCTGCCCCATATCAAAATCTACCGATAGGTGATGCTTTATCGGTTCCAGCGATATGTTATTGCCATTAATACTTAGTTCTAATTTTTGTCTATCATATGTCATGCTTGTATCATTGACACCAATCATATGATTATCGACATAATTCGCTTTTTTTTTCAATGCTTGCTGCTTGACAACACTTTGATGGTATCTCGCAATCGCGTTTTCTATACTCGGCATAAGTATTTCATCGGGAATATAAGGTTCCGGACTATATATATTATAGATGCCGGCTTGCCCAACTCCGAAGCTCGAAAATCCGAAAAATCCAAAAAAACCAAAATCAAACTGAAAAGGTGTTCCTGTTACTGTTATTTCATCAGCCATTATAATCCTCCACAATATTTTACACTTAAAAGGCTGCCCTCCCCCTAAACTGCCGTGTCAAGGGAAATATTCTATTAAAGATTGTGTGGGCTATGGATTTAATGTGGGTAGGAGGCGTATTATAGCGATCCGGCAATAGTAGATAAATTGGATGATAATCTAATGATCATCTTCGATCACGGCGCTTTCTCTTTTGTGAATCTGGAAGCCGATTTGTTGATAGAGCATCAGCGCGCGCGGGTGGTCTTCCGTACAGGTCTGGATAATGATTTGCTGTGGGCTGCGGGTATAGAGGCGCGATAATGTATCTGTCAGCATTTTATAGCCATACCCCTTGCCAATATAATCATTGAGCAGCCCAACAAAAGTAATCTCGATAATCGGGTGCTGCTGCGCATTGGTTTCGACAAAGCCAATCGGCATATCATCGGCGCGCAAAATATAAATTTCGGTTTGCGGGTGATGGATGAGGGAAGAAAGCTGCTCATCATTAAGAAACCGCCGGTTTGTCCAATGCCATTGATAACCAATATTATGATAAAGCTCCCGATAAAGCGGCACGGATATATCCACCTCTTTCGTAAATGATATGCCCTGCGGCCATGCCTGTTTGGGCAAGGGGCGAAAGGGCGGGTGTATATGTAAATGGGTAACAGTGACAGGATAGCTATGCATCATAACCAATCAGGATAGGGCAAGCCTTTTTGTTTGAGAAATTCGGGATTAAATAATTTGCTCTGATAGCGCGTGCCATAATCGCATAAAATTGTGACAATGGTTTTGCCTGCTCCCATATCTTGCGCCATCCGAATGGCAGCGGCAAGGTTAATGCCGCTCGAACCACCAAGACATAGGCCTTCATTTTTGAGTAAATCGAAAACCAATGGCAATGCTTCCGCATCGGGGATTTGATAAGCATCATCAATCGGTGCACCCTCCAGATTGGCGGTGACGCGGCCTTGCCCAATCCCTTCGGTAATGCTGTCACCTTCGGCTTTCAATTCCCCATACTTATACCAATGATACATGCTCGCCCCCATCGGGTCAGCAGCAGCAATGCGAATATTTGGATTGCGCTCTTTCAAGGCAATCGCCGTGCCAGCCAGCGTGCCGCCCGTGCCAATCGCACAGGTAAAGCCATCAATTTTGCCATCCGTTTGCGCCCATATTTCTGGCGCGGTGGTTTCAATATGCGCTTGCCGATTGGCGATATTGTCAAACTGATTTGCCCAAATCGCCCCGCCTTCGAGCTTTTCATTGAGCTCTTGCGCAAGGCGGCCAGAATATTTGACATAATTATTCGGGTCTTTATAGGGAACAGCCGGAACCTCGATAAGCTCTGCGCCGGCCAGACGCAGCATATCTTTTTTCTCTTGGCTTTGCGTTTCGGGGATCACAATCACTGCCTTATAACCAAGCGCATTGGCGACCAGCGCAATGCCAATGCCGGTATTACCAGCCGTACCTTCGACGATTGTGCCACCCGCGCGCAATATGCCTTTTTTCTCAGCATCGCGAATGATAAATAGCGCCGCCCGGTCTTTCACCGATTGGCCGGGATTCATAAATTCGGCCTTACCTAGAATCGTACAGCCGGTTGCGTCTGAGGCAGCTTTCATTTTTATCAATGGCGTATTGCCAATCGCGGCAATCATATCTTGGTGGAATTGCATGTGAGCCCTCTCTCTTTTATTTGATTATAATATAATATGCTTGCGCATCGATAGCAAATTGCTATCTGGCACAAAACTTGGTAAGCCATATTTATGGATGAAATTGAGCACCAAGATAACCTTCTTGAGCTGGAAGACCGTGAAGAAAGCGCTACTTTGGAAGTGCTATTGCACTATACGAAATTTATTGAGGCCAAAGACAAACAAGCGCTTCGCGATAGTTTTAAGGAATATCATGAAGCGGATATTGCCTATCTTTTAACGCTCATGTCGGCCGAGCAGCGCGCCGATTTCATGGCGCTCATTGGCGATGAATTACCAGCCGATGTATATGCTGAGATTGATGAGAATATTCGCAGCGAGATTGTTGAATATATGGCGCTTGATACCTTGGTCACAACCGTGCAGGCATTGGAAAGTGATGATGCGGTCTTTGTTCTGGAAGATTTGGATGAAGACGAACAGCAAGAAGTGCTTGAGCAAATTCCCGAAACCGACCGGATTATTTTGCAGCGCGCGCTTGATTATGATGAGGATAGCGCCGGCCGATTAATGCGCTCTGAATTTGTGTCTGTGCCGCCATTTTGGACGGTGGGGCAAACCATCGATCATTTGCGTGAGGCCGAAGACTTACCGGATAGTTTTCTGGAAGTGTTTATTTTAGATGCCACCTATCAACCGGCAGGCATTGTGCCTTTGAATAATATTTTACGCGCTAGCCGTGACACTGTCATCGAAAAACTGGCGGCGGATGATTTTCTCACCCTTGCTGCTGACACGGATCGGGAGCAAGTGGCGCGGATATTCGAACGCTATAATCTGGTCAGTGTGGCGGTCACCAATGAGGATGGGCACATGCTTGGTGTGATCACGGCGGATGATGTGTTTGAAGTTTTATCAGAAGAGGCGGAAGAAGATATTTTGCGACTAGGCGGGGTCGGCGATGAAGCCGTCACTGATAGTGTGTGGGACGCAGTGCGCGGTCGCTTTTCTTGGTTATTTGTGAATTTGCTCACCGCGATTGCCGCCTCTATTGTGATTGCGCTATTTGATGCCTCGATTGAAAAAATGGTGGCGCTGGCAGTGCTGATGCCGATTGTTGCTTCAATGGGCGGTAATGCTGGTACGCAAACCCTCACTATTGCGGTGCGCGGGCTTGCCACGCGTGAACTTATGGCGGCAAATGTGAGGCGGATTATTATGCGTGAGCTTAGCGTCGGCATGATTAATGGCGTTTTATTTGCGGTGATTATGGGCGGGGTTGGCGCGTTTTGGTTTCAAGATGTGATGCTAGGTTTTGCGCTGGGCATGGCAATGATTGTGACCCTAATTGTTGCCGCGCTGGCCGGTATTCTCGTGCCAGTGGGGCTTGAGCGGATCGGTGCGGATCCGGCGATTGCATCGAGCGTATTTGTGACAACCGTCACTGATGTCATAGGGTTTATGGCGTTTCTTGGTTTTGCCACAATTTTATTGTTAATGTGATATGAATTATTATTGTGAAATGATGCGACGATTGATTTATAGATTTTGTTTATTGCCCCTTTGGGTGCTTGCCCTTTGGGTTGTTCCTCTTTCAGCAAAGGCCGAATGGCGGCAAGGGCATGAGCTGGCAACTAATGTGCCCTCTGCATCGGCCGCGATTATTGGCAATCAGGCCTATGTATTGAGCGGTACGGTGGGGCAAGGCAGGCGCGCATTTTTTGAAACCTATCATATCGAACATGATGGCTGGCAGCCGCTTACGCCTTTGCCGCAGCAAATCCAAGATTTTGCCTTTGCCGCCGGGGCGGGGCGGATTTTTGTGATTGGCGGCAGGCAAGGCAATGTGATTTCGGCGGGCATCTGGTTTTATGCGCCCGAACGCGGCCTTTGGGTCGAACTGCCCGATTTACCCGAAACACGGATTGGGCATAGTGCTGTAGTCGTCAATAATCATCTTTATGTGTTTGGTGGTATTGGCGGTTCGCAACAAGTGTTACGGCTTGATCTTAGCTCTAATCAATGGGAAACCGAAAACTGGCAAAGTCTCGCCGCCATGCCGGATCCGGGTAGTCGGATGGCGCTTGCGGTTGATGGTGAGCTCATCTATCTGCTTGGTGGCATTGACGAACAAGGGCAAGAACAAAATGCGGTGCGCATTTATAACACAAGTACCGGAAAATGGAAGGCAGGGGTCGCGTTGCCCTATGCGGTAAGCAGTGCAATGGCCGGTGTGTTAAGCGATGGGCTGCATATTGTTGGGGGTTTTTCACAAAAAACAGCTAAGGTTCTGGCACAGCATCGGGTTTTGCAAAATGGCAAATGGATGCGCGCACCAGAGCTTGAAACCGGCAAGCAACAATCCGCCTATGTGGTTTATCGCGATCAGTTGCTTATTTTTGGCGGCGCATTGGGGCGGCCTTTTTTCTCTCTGTTTACCGGCTCAGACCAAACCCATATTTACGAGGCACGCTAAGTGACAATCCATTTGATTAAGCTGGCGGTGGGGATTGAAACCATAACCGATTTACAAACCCGGCAAGATTGGATGCGTACGCATTATGGGCAAAGACTGCGGCATGTCACCCGCATGACTCCCCGCCGCCAGTCTGAACTTTTGGATGGTGGATCGCTATATTGGGTGATTAAGGGACATATTGCGGCACGGCAAATCATCACTGAATTTGAAGAGTTTTACGATGATGAAGATATTAAACGCTGCCGGATTTTTCTCGATGATGAGCTGATCCGTACCCGCCCGCAAACGCGTCGCCCATTTCAGGGCTGGCGCTATTTACCGGTGGCGGATGCTCCTGCCGATATAAACCCTGCCGATCGTGATGATGATATGCCCGAAACGATGCGCGCGGAGCTTACGGCGCTTGGGTTATTATAACATTCGAAAGAATAAGTTGCGGCTTCATTTATTTGCCTTGAAATTCGGCATCGCGCTTTTCGGCAAAGGCGGTGACACCTTCTTTGAAATCAGCACTGCGGCCGGCAATGCGTTGCGCCTCGCGCTCGGCATTTAATTGTTCTTCGTAAGAATTTTCTTGCCCATCCCACATAAGCTCGCGGATCATTTGCAAAGAGAATGGTCCTTTGGCAAGCTCTTGCGCCAGTTTGCGGGTTTCCACCGGCAGTTCATTATCGGCATAGACGCGATTAATCATCCCCCATTCAAGCGCTTGTTCCGACGAAAGACGCTCGCCCATCATGGTAAGCTCTCTAGCGCGCGCGGGCCCAACTGCGCGTTGTAATAGCCAAGTTGAGCCGCCATCGGGAACCAGCCCAATCCGTCGAAAGGCTTGCAGAAAAAACGCCGATTTGCTGGCAAGAATCATATCGCCCATCAGCGCAAAACTCATCCCCACACCGGCAGCGGGACCATTTACCGATGTGATAATCGGGCAATGGAGATTGCGCAAGCGCCGCAAAATCGGGTGATAACGGGTTTCCAGCCCATGCCCGGCATCTGGCTTTTCGGCTGCTTTTGTGGTTTCGGCGTATCCGCAGGCATAGCGGTAATATTCGCACCGGCAGAAAATCCGCGCCCCGCGCCAGTGATAATCAGACACCGCACTTTATTATCTTCATCTTCAATCTCATCCAATGCTTGGTCGAACCCATCCAATACCGCTTCTGAAACCGCATTTAACGTATCAGGATCATTTAAGGTTAGCGTCGCAATATGGTCTTCAATATCCAGTAAGATTTTTCCAAAATCAAAATTCATTATCTCCCCCTTAATTTGCTTGAAAAATAATTTTATTTAGATTAGCCTTAATTATCTAAAATGCAAGTCGGGAGATGAAAATGACGGCAGAAAAAAAAGCAGTGGTCGATATGCCAGATACACCGGAAGAGGAAATCCGGCGGATTATTGAGTTACAAAAACGTACCCATATTCAAGAAGGGCCGATGTCGGCTGAACGGCGGATTGACCTTATCAATCGTACCATTCATATGATGGTTGACTATCAAGATAAAATGGTCGATGCGCTGATGGCAGATTTTGGCAGCCGCAGCCCCGAAGGCAGTCTGGCGACAGATGTGGGCGGCACAATAGGGGCGCTTAAATATGCGCGCAAAAATGTTAGAAAATGGATGCGCGCCTCCAAGCGTCATTCAATGTTTCCGCTTGGGCTGTTGGGAGCCAGAACGCGGGTGGAATATCAACCGCTAGGTTGTGTTGGCAATGTGGTGCCGTGGAATTTCCCGTTTAATCTCGCTTTTGGTCCATGTGGCAGCATTTTTGCGGCTGGCAATCGTACCATTATCAAACCTTCAGAATATACGCCGCATTCGGCATTGCTGACCAAAGAAATGGTTGAAGCAACTTATAATGAGGATGAGGCGGCAGTTGTGACGGGCGGATCTGAAACCGGTGCGGTTTTTGGGCGGATGCCGTTTGACCATTTATTATTTACGGGGGCGACAGCGATTGCGCATCATATTATGCGCGGCGCGGCAGAAAATCTTGTTCCCGTCACTTTGGAGCTTGGCGGCAAATCGCCGGTTTTGGTTTCTGACACAGCAGATATGGGTAAAACCGCCGCGCGGGTGATGACTGGCAAAACTCTAAATGCCGGGCAAATCTGCCTCGCGCCAGATTATGTGATGGTTCCCGAAGGCAAGGTTGATGATTTTGTCGAAGAAGCCAGCAAAATTACGACCGATATGTTCCCCACCCTTAAGGATAATAATGATTATACGTCAGTGGTGAACCAGCGTCATTATGACCGCTTGCAATCTTATCTTGCCGATGCGCGCGAGAAGGGTGCGAAAATTGTTGAGATTAATCCGGCAGATGAGGATTTTTCACAACAGCCACATCATAAGATTCCGCCAACCATTATCGTTGAGCCAACCGATGATATGAAAGTGATGCAGGAAGAGATTTTTGGTCCTATTCTACCAGTTAAATCTTATAAGACGATGGATGATGCGATTGGCTATGTGAATGATCATGAGCGTCCGCTGGGTCTATATTATTTTGGTGAAAACCGGCAGGAAGAAGAAAAAGTGGTCAATAACACCACCTCAGGCGGGGTGAGCGTTAATGATGTGATTACCCATATCATGCAGGATGATGCGCCCTTTGGTGGGGTTGGCCCATCTGGTACGGGCGCTTATCATGGCAAGGAAGGGTTTGTGAATTTCAGCCATGCAAAGACAGTTTTCCGGCAAACGCCATTTGAGTTTGCTGCTGGCATGTTCCGCCCGCCTTATGGTGACAAAATTCGTAAAGTCTTAGGCGGTATGATTAAACCATAATCGCGGTGATCTGTGCCATTTGATTACATAACGGCACAAAAGCACGAAATATGTGACCTCAGGCGTGGGCGCTAAGCATCTATCACACGCCGAGCTTTTTTTGCAGCGATGAAGATGAAGTTGTGTATTGAAATGTCAGCTTCTGATCCGGGTAAATAATCTTAAACGCATCATGCGCCATAAGGGCGGCTTCATGAAATCCGCTTAAGATCAGCTTTAATTTTCCAGGATAATGATTAATATCGCCGATCGCATAAATGCCCGTCTGATCGGTAGCAAATTTCTCTGTATCGACCTTGATAAGGTTTTCGGTTAAGTTAAGCCCCCAATCGGCGATAGGGCCTAGTTTCATGGTAAGGCCGAAAAAGGGCAGAAAACTGTTACAAGCAAGGGTTTCAATCTCACCTTCTTTGGGTTTCAAAACCGCGCCCGATAATGCGCCCGCATCGCCCTTAAGCTCAGTAATTTGCCCGATATGTAAGTTCACTTTTCCTGCCTCGACCAATGCCCGCATTTTATTGACACTGTCAGGCGCGGCACGAAACTCATCCCGACGATGGACAAGAGTCATCGATTTTGCAAGCGGCTCAAGGCTTAAGACCCAGTCAAGTGCCGAATCACCACCGCCTGAAATAAGAATATCCTGATCCTTAAATGCCTCCATTTTACGGACCGCATAATGAACCCCGTTACCATTTTGGCTATTTGATTGCTCATAGGCTTCAATTCCCGCAATCGGAGGTTTTTTGGGTTGAAAACTACCGCCCCCTGCCGCAATCACCACCACCGGCGCGATAAAAACCTCATCTTCATCTGTGCGCAGATGCCAACGCCCATCCGCTTGTTTTTCAAGCGCCGTCACCATACGATTAAGATGGAATTGCGGCTCAAATGGTTTAATCTGCTCCATTAATTGATCAACCAGTTGTTGGCCTGAGACCTCCGGCATGCCGGGAATGTCGTAAATCGGCTTTTCTGGATAAAGCTCGGCGCATTGCCCGCCCGGCTTATCGAGAATATCAATAAGATGCGCCTTCATATCGAGAAGACCAAGTTCAAACACCGCAAACAGCCCGCACGGGCCAGCACCAATAATCACCACATCTGTTTCTATCGGTTGGCTCATTACCCCCTCCTATTTATACAAAAAATAACTGTAAATATAATTATTTAACATTTTGGTGTTGTATTATATAATTTCTCAATAAATTGCAAGCTCTCATATGGACTTATCATATCGGACATCTTATATGCGATAGATGGATGATCCGCAATTACAGAATAAACCTACGCGTGCGCCGGTTCCTGTCCCAGAAATGACCGCTATTCGGCAGCAGATTGATATGCTGGATGCGCAATTAGTGGCACTTTTGGCACACAGACAGACGCTTATTCAGGCGGCTGGCAAAGCAAAACCACGCCGTGATACGGTGCGCGATGAAGCGCGGATTGAAGAAGTTATGCGTTTGGTTCTGGCGCATGCCAGTAAGCATGGCCTTTCGCATGAAATCGCTGAACCCATCTGGCGGCATCTCATCGAGCTTTCGATTGCTTATGAATATCAGGTTTACGATCAGCAGACAGATAAGTGATATGCGCTAGTAAGTTTTAGAACCCGCAAGGACGGTGGCAAGCGCGGTTTTTCCACTACCGGGTTTTAGGGGTTGTTGTTGGCTATGATGCGGAGCCCACCCCATCAGAAAATGAATTTCAAACGGAATTTTGCAGCCGCCATTAGCGGATAATAAAGAAAGCGCACGCTCATATACAGCGCGGCGCAAAGAGACATCGCGGCGCGCAAGCAGGCAATTTCGTTCGCCCATACCTTTCAAATCCTCGAAAATACGAGCTGGGTCATGATAGTTTAAGGTTATGATATCGCGGTCAATAACCGGCAGCGCAAAGCCTACGCCTTGTATTAATTTCATCATATCTTCCAACCGCGCAAAAGGGTGAATATGCGGTTGCGCGCCGCCTAAAATATCGCTTTCCGCCTGTAAAATCGCTTGCCGCAAGGGCGCGAGGCTCATTTCGCCGGGTAGCACGGCAAGGCACAAGCCATCCGCTTTAAGGGCTTGTTTAATTTGCGCCAGTGCCTGCGGCAGATGATTGGTGACGTGCAAATCAAAAAAACTAATCACCAAATCAAATTTTTGCCTGCCAAGTGGCAGATTATCTTGGTCTAGCACAATGCCGCCTTGCGGCGGTAGCATTGCTGCCGTCAAATCGGCAAAATAAAAGTGATTAACCTGTTCGGCAATGAGCGGGATTTTGCCCAAAAGCCCGTGATAGCTGCCGATAATAAGGGCGTTTTCAAATTGCCGATTAATCGTGGAAAGGCGTACCCCAATATCTTCGGCAATCGATTTATGCAAAAAATCATAGCGGGGAAAATCCGCCGCCGCGCGGGTCAGGTGTCGCGCCCGTAATTTGCGATTAAAAAGGGCTGGTGATTTTGGCTTCATCGGGGCAATATAGCGTAAAAAATGCGGGAAAGGAATAAATGAAGCCTCTTACACGATTGCTCGATTTTTTACTGCCGCCAGCTTGCCCTTTGTGCCAAGCGCCCCTAGCAGAGATTGATCAGCTATGCGTCGCATGCTGGCAGCAGGTTAAATTCATTCAGCCGCCATTATGTCAAATCACCGGCCGCCCAATGCAAACGGATTTAGGTGAAGAGACGATTAGTCTGGAGGCACTTGCCAACCCACCTGCCTATCACAAGGCGCGCTCTGCTTTTATCTATACCGGAAGCGGTGCGGCACTGATAAGGCGGATGAAATTTGCCGATCATCCTGAAATCGCGATTTTGCTGGCACGGATGATGATGAGCGCAGGCGCGGCTCTGTTAGATGAAACCGATTATATTCTGCCAGTTCCCATTCACCCGCGACGTTTGCTTCACCGCCGCTTTAACCAATCGGCAGAAATTTGTCGGGCGATGGAGAAAGCAGGCACAAAGCCAATTCTCTATGATGGCTTGCGGCGCATCCGCCCGACCCCGCAACAAATCGGCCTTAGCCGCCGCCAACGGCAAACCAATCTGCGGGGCGCGTTTTCTGTGCAGGACGAAACGCGGTCACGTTTGAAGGGAAAGCATGTTTTGCTAATTGATGATGTCATCACCACCGGCACAACCATTGAACAATGTACCAAAACGCTTCTGAAAGCGGGCGTGGCGCGGGTGAATGTGCTGACCGCTGCACAGGTTGTGATTGGCGAAAAATGACCTATATATAAGCTATGACAGAACAACCCCCTTTTAAGGCTGCCTGCATAGAATTATGTACAGGCCGTGAAATGGCTGAAAATCTGGCCGATATAGAGCGCAAAATAAATGCCGCTTGTGCGGCAGGGGCGCAATTTATCGTCTTGCCGGAAACCTGTAATATTATGGGTAAGCATCGCGCTGAAATACGCGACGCACTGGAAAGCGACATGGCACAGCAGTTTCTACCCAAACTTCAAATGCTTGCCAAAGCGCAGAATATATATTTGCAAGCCGGTTCGCTGCAAGTGATTTATGACCACACCCATTTTGCCAACCGGGCTTATCTCATCACCCCGCAAGGGGAGATTACCGCTCTTTATGATAAAATTCACTTATTTGATGTGAGCCTACCCAATGGGGAGCAGCACCATGAATCAGAACGATTTCGGGCAGGCGAAACCGCGATTGTGACAGATATTGCGTGGGGCAAATTGGGGCTCTCGGTCTGTTATGATTTACGCTTTGCCGCACTTTATCGAGACTTAGCGCAAGCAGGCGCGGACTTTATCACCATTCCAAGCGCGTTTACAAAACTAACGGGGCAAGCGCATTGGCATATTTTAGTGCGCGCGCGGGCCATCGAAACGGGCTGCTTTATATTTGCCGCCGCGCAAGGTGGCCGTCATGAAAATGGGCGGGAGACATTTGGCCATAGCCTTATTGTTGACCCATGGGGGCAGATATTGGCAGAAGCCAAAGCGGGCGATGAATTTATTATCGCCGAAATTGACCCGAAAATGGTGCAAAACGCGCGGCGCGCCATCCCCTCTCTCACCCATGATCGTCCCTTTCAAGTGAGTTTGTGATGATTAAATATAACCTCATTTGCAGCCAAGACCATGAATTTGAAATCTGGTTTAAGAGCATTGCGGATTTTGAGCGGCAACAAAAGCGCAGCTATATTTCATGCCCGTTTTGCGATGATAAAAAAATTTCCCGCGCCATTATGGCTCCAGCAATTCGCAAAAAATCAAACCCAAAAGCCCGTTCGACTGAACCTCTGAATGCCCAAAAAATCACCCATATGATGCAAAAAATGCACACGCATGTGAAAGAGAATTTTGATTATGTCGGCGATAAATTCGCCGATGAAGCGCGCGCCATATATTATGGCGACCGCGAAGACCGCGATATTTATGGCGAAACCACCATACAGGAAGCAAAAGATTTAATCGATGAAGGTATTCCGGTCGCCCCGCTTGCTGGTGTGCCAGAGCAATCTAAAAATTGAGAAATCTAAAAACCAAAGATACACTGCTTTCCGCTTGACTTTAGCGGCTGTTTTGGCTATGTCGGCTGCACGAAACAGGCTTTTCATAAAGCCGATAGGGAGTTTACGGTGAAAAGAACATTCCAACCTAGTAATCTTGTTCGTAAGCGGCGGCATGGGTTCCGTGCGCGCATGGCAACAAAAGCCGGTCGCTTGGTTCTGGCGCGCCGCCGCGCGAAAGGGCGTAAGCGCTTAACCGCATAAAGCTGTCCGTGCCTGTGGAGCGATTATGACAATCGTCAATCCAACCCCTAAATCATTGGTACTTACAACCAAAATACCGGTTCTTAAAAAAAGAAGTGAATTTCTGCGTGTCGCCAAAGGCACAACCCAAGCCACGCATGGGCTGGTGCTGCAAGCCGCCGCCCGCAAAGATGAACAAAGACACATGCGGGTTGGCTATACGACGACAAAAAAAATCGGCAATGCGGTCATTCGCAATAAAACGCGTCGCCGCTTGCGCGCCATTAGCGGTAAGATTTTATCGCGCTATGGCAAAAAGGGGTTTGATTATGTGCTGATCGGGCGATATACCACCCAAAGCCGCGATTTTAAGCTGCTGTGTGGTGATTTGAAATATGCACTAAAACGCATACATGCAAATGATAAAGAGCCTGCACATGATAAAAAGGAAGTATGAGCGAATGAACGATCAAAATAATAGTAATTTTATTATCGCAATGATATTGTCAATGCTGGTTCTATTGGGCTGGAATTATTTTTTTGTTGTTCCGCAAGAAGAAGCGCGGCAAGCCGCGCTTGCAACACAAGCCGCCCAAGAAAATCCGCCAGCGCAAGGGGCGCAAGGTCAAGTGGATGAAATACAAGTGGATGAAGGCGCAACCCCGACCACTCCAAGCAGACATGCAGCCTCCACCCCTCAACCTACCAGCTTTACCAATAGCCCGCGCGTGCCAATTAAGACTGCCCAATTTGAAGGCTCAATCGCGCTTATCGGCGCGCGCTTTGATGATTTGACACTCAGCCAATATGCGGTATCGATTGAGGATGATGCGCCAGCGCAAAAACTCTTAATTCCGCAAGGGCAGACAGGGCATTGGCAGGTTCATTTTGGTTGGCTGACAGACAAAAATACCGCCCTCGACTTGCCGGATGAAAACAGTTTATGGCAGCTTAAAACCGGTACCACGCTCACCCCCGCCAGCCCGATTACATTGGTTTATGAAAGCAATGATGGGTTGCGCTTTACGCGGATGATTTCGGTTGATGACAATTTCATGTTCACGATTGAGCAATCGGTTGAAGCGATTGAGACCAGCGCGCCGATAATGCTTTACCCTTATGGGCAAATCACCCGCACCGGCAGACCAGAAGTCTCGCAATTATTTATCTTGCATGAAGGTGCGATTGGCTATCTCGGCGAAGAGGGGCTTTATGAGCTTGATTATGATGATTTGATTGAGGATGGCAGCGTTAAGACCACATCAACCGGCGGCTGGCTTGGCTTTACTGATAAATATTGGGCGACCGCACTTATCCCCGCGCAAGCAGAAACCATAACCGCAAGATTTGTTGCCAGCCGCGCCGCAACCGAAGCGGCGGAAGTGTTTCGCAGCGATTATCTCATGCCCGTGCAAAATCTGCAACCAGCGGGGCGCATCTCCGCCACAACGCAATTTTTTGCCGGTGCGAAACAGGTAAATCTCATTGATGATTATCAAGATGCTGGCATTGACCATTTTGACCTCATGATTGATTGGGGCTGGTTCTATTTCATCACCAAGCCCATGTTTCGGGGGCTTGAGATATTTTATAATCTGGTTGGCAATTATGGCTTGTCGATTCTCATTGTCACGGTGATTATCAAGATTTTCTTTTTCCCGCTTGCCAACCGGTCTTATGAGACTATGGCGAAGATGAAAAAACTGCAACCGAAAATGCTGCAATTACGCGAAACCTATAAGGATGATCGGGTTGCTCAGCAGCAAGAATTAATGAAAATTTATCGCGAAGAAAAGCTAAACCCCTTAGCGGGGTGCTTGCCTATCTTGCTGCAAATTCCGGTTTTCTTTGCGCTTTATAAAGTGTTATTCGTCACCATTGATATGCGCCATCAACCATTTTTTGGCTGGGTGCAGGATTTATCTGCCGCCGACCCGACCACAATATTTAATCTGTTTGGGCTTATCCCATGGGTTCCGCCGAGCTTCCTCATGCTAGGGATTTGGCCAATTTTAATGGGCATCACAATGTTTGTGCAAATGCAAATGAACCCACCCCCACCCGACCCCGTACAAGCGATGATTTTCAAATATATGCCGATTTTCTTCACCTTTATTCTGGCGAGCTTCCCGGCTGGTCTGGTGATTTATTGGACATGGAATAATTTTCTATCCATCCTACAACAGGGTATGATTATGCGCCGCAATGGGGTTGAGATTGAGCTTTTGAAAAATATCGGCCTCAAAAAATGACCCCGTCCAAAATAAGTGCGCCCAAAACAAACAATGCTGGCGCATGGCTGTTTCAGCAGCCTTGTGCGTTTGCGCGTGGCGTGGTGTCTCTTTCTGGCCTGCCTGAAACTGAGGGGATTGAAATTGCGTTTGCGGGGCGCAGCAATGTCGGTAAATCGAGCTTGATAAATGCGCTCACCGGACAAAAAGGATTGGCCAGAACCTCCAACACACCAGGGCGAACGCAAGAGCTTAATTTTTTTCTACCAGCAGCAGACCGGCAAAATGGCAATATTTTATGGCTGGTGGATTTACCAGGTTATGGCTATGCCCGCGAAAGCAAGCAGAAAATTGCCGCTTGGAATGCGCTGCTTACTGATTATTTACGGGGACGGCCACAATTAAGACGGATTTTTGTACTCATTGATAGCCGTCATGGTCTGAAAAAAAATGATATTGAGATGCTCGATATGTTGGATAAGGCGGCGATTATCTATCAGATTATCCTTACCAAAAGCGATAAATTAAAACCACCCGCGCTTGCCGATAGAGAACAAGAAACGCAGGCAAGAATTTCTCGCCGTCCGGCCGCGCATCATCAATTAATTATGTCAAGCGCCCATAAAAATTTGGGGCTCGACAGTGTCCGCAATGAAATCGCGGCTCTGGTAGATATGAAAAAATTAGGATATAAGGGCAAGCAAGAGGAACCAGCATGAGCGATAAGAAACCTGATACACCCACTGCATGGCTTGAACAGGCACATATATTAACCGAAGCCCTGCCCTTCATGCAACGCTATGAGAATAAGCTGATTGTGGTGAAACTTGGTGGCCATGCGATGA
This sequence comes from Parvibaculaceae bacterium, assembly GCA_965199285.1. Taxonomy (GTDB): domain Bacteria; phylum Pseudomonadota; class Alphaproteobacteria; order RS24; family RS24; genus CBDDGJ01. The sequence continues at coordinate 1,643,626 of OZ240687.1, forward strand.
GCAATGCCGATCTTACAGCGCAATTTGCCCGCGATATTGTCTTGCTGAAACAATCTGGCATTCATCCCGTTATCGTGCATGGGGGGGGACCGCAAATTGGCGCCATGCTGGAGCGTTTAGGGATTGAAAGTGAATTTGCCGATGGCTTGCGGATAACCGATGCGCAAACCATTGAAGTGGTTGAAATGGTGCTCACCGGCCTCATCAATAAGCAGATTGTGAGCGCGATGAATCAGGCAGGCGGCCGCGCCATTGGGCTGTCGGGCAAGGATGCTGATTTAATCCGCGCCCAGAAAAGCAGGCGGACAAAACGGGATCCAGATAGCAATATTGAAAAATTGATTGATTTAGGCTTTGTCGGCACGCCGACGCAAATTAATGCAGAGTTTTTAGGCGATATTGCGCATGCCGATATTATCCCCGTCATTGCGCCGGTTGCAAGCGATGATAAAGGGCAAAGCCTAAATATAAATGCAGATACGGCAGCCGGTGCAATCGCGGCGGCAGTGGGGGCAGCGCGCTTATTATTATTGACCGATGTTGCCGGCGTGCTTGATACGGATGGCGCGCTTTTGACAAAATTATCCATTCCCGATGCCCGCGATTTAATCGATAAAGGCATTGTTGCTGGTGGCATGATCCCCAAACTCGAAACCTGTATTGGGGCGATTGAAATGGGCGTAAATGCCAGCGTCATTTTGGATGGCCGCGTGCCGCATGCAGTTTTGTTAGAATTATTTACCGCTTTGGGAGCCGGCTCGCTGATCTCGCAAGCAGGAAGCCCATAAATGAGGCATCTCATAAAATGTAGCCTGCTGATTGCCAGCATCTATTTTTATGTTATGCCCGCTCTAGCAGTGAAATTTTGTAATGAAACAAGCCATGTTTTGCAAGTCGCGACAGCCTTTCAAAAAGGCACAGTCAGTAAAAGCGGCGGCTGGTATGAACTCTTACCGGGCGGGTGCAGAAATTGGCTGGAAGATGCGCCAGCGGATGCGATCCTATTTACCTATGCAATGTCTGATAGCGCCCATTCTGGTGATGTGATTACTTATGAAGGGCAGGAAAGGTTTTGTATTCAAACATTAGGTGAGAATTTTCAGATTGAAGGGCGGCGGCAATGTCGGCAGCGTAATTTATTGGAGGCTGATTTCTTGCCTATTGTTTTAGACAATAATACGCGTGCTGTAACCTTTACAGAACCGCAAGATTATGGTGGCCGCGCCGCCCAAGCGGGGGTGCAAAGGCTATTAGTGGATTTAGGTTATAATGTGAAATTAATCGATGGGCGTGCCGGTGTACGGTCACGAAAAGCGCTGCAAAAAGCGGCTAAAGATTTTAATTTGAAAGCCGATAGCCCAACAGACAGCAACATCAAAGCTCTATTGGCACAAGCCCGGGCGCAGGTAAAGAAACGCGGCTTGCAATTTTGCAATCGAACCGCGTATTTAATATGGGTTAGCATTGGCTTTTTAGATCAACAAGATTTCCAATCGCAAGGCTGGTTGCGTGTGCCCGCTCAATCTTGCGCGCAGGCAATTAATGAAGATTTAAATGAGCGCTATTATTTTTATTATGCCGAAGCGGTTGATGAAAACGGACAGGCTTTACGAGAAAATGGGATTATAAAAAACTGGGGTGGTGATGTGCCAATGTGTGCAAAGCCGGCTCAATTTACAATTTCCCGACAGGAAAATTGTCTGGCGCGCGGCTTGGATCAGCATAATTTTAAACGCATTGATACAGATAATGCGCGCTATTGGGTGGTAGAGCTGAAATGAGGTCTGGTATCTCATCACTTAAAAACGGGTCATCACTTGAAAACTGGATATTCGATCTTGATAATACGCTTTACCCCTATGGCGTAGCGCATATGCGCGCAATGGAACGGCGGATTACCAATTATTTTATGCGTTGTCTTTCCGCCCCGCGTGAAGAGGCGTTTCGCCTCCAAAAAAAATATTTGCACGAATTTGGGCATTCACTAATGGGGCTGATAAAATATCATCATGTCGATGCAGATGATTATCTTGATTATGTCCATAATGTCGACCTTACCGAACTCACCCCATCGCCAGCTTTAAATGACGCGCTTTTCCACCTTAAGGGTCAGAAATTTATTTTCACCAATGCACCACGCGCTTATGCGCAAAATGTATTAAACCAGCTTGGCATCGCATCTCACTTTACGGCAATATTTGATATTAAAGACGCTGAATTTACGCCCAAACCGCAAGCAGAAATCTATCCGCTTATGCTGGATAAATTTGGCATCAGCCCTCATGCCAGCATATTTTTTGAAGATCGGGCAGAAAATCTTGCACCGGCTTTTGCATTGGGTATAACGACTGTGCTCATTCACCCAACCGATCTTACAAAACGCGATTATATTGATTATTACAGCAATGATTTGACAGATTTTTTAGCCAAGCTATAAGAAAGCAAAGGAGATAATTATGGCAGAATTGGCAGATATTATTGAGCAGGGGTTTGACGATATTGCAAATGTGACAAGCGAAACAACGGGCGAATTGCGCGAAGCAGTGGACGAAACGCTTAACCGCTTGGATAATGGCAGCTTGCGGGTGGCGGAAAAACAAGCCGGTGAAGGGGGCGATGAATGGCAGGTCAATCAATGGGCGAAAAAAGCGGTGCTGCTTTCTTTTCGGCTAAATGATATGCGCATGATTTCTGGTGCTGCTGGGGGCGCGGCATGGTGGGATAAGGTTCCATCCAAATTTGCGGGCTGGGGGGCGGATGACTTTACCAATGCTGGGTTTCGTGCCGTGCCAAATTGCACAGTACGCCATTCTGCCTATATTGCGCCTGGTGTGGTACTGATGCCAAGCTTTGTGAATCTGGGCGCTTATGTCGATAGCGGCACAATGGTTGACACATGGGCAACGGTGGGCTCATGCGCCCAAATCGGCAAAAATGTTCACATTTCCGGCGGTGCAGGCATTGGTGGCGTGTTGGAACCCTTACAAGCCAATCCGGTGATTATTGAAGATGAGTGCTTTATCGGCGCGCGCTCCGAAGTTGCCGAAGGGGTGATTGTCCGGCAAGGGGCGGTCTTATCAATGGGGGTGTTTTTGGGCGCATCGACAAAAATTATTGACCGCGAGACGGGAGAGATTTTTCGTGGGTCTGTGCCGCCCTATAGTGTGGTGGTTCCCGGTAGCCTGCCTGGTGGTGCGGATAAACCATCCTTAGCGTGCGCGGTGATTGTCAAACGCGTCGATGCGCAAACGCGTTCCAAAACTTCGGTCAATGAATTATTGCGGGATATATAATCCATGCCGCTCGACCCCGTCACATTTGCCGGCGATCTTATTCGCTGCCCGTCCATAACCCCGAAAGATGCAGGCGCGCTGGATGTGCTTGAAGTCGCCCTTAGCGGGCTTGGTTTTTCCTGCACCCGCTTGCCGTTTTCTGAAGATGGCACGGCGGATATTGATAATCTTTACGCCCAGCTTGGCAGCGGCAAGCCGCATTTATGCTTTGCTGGTCATACTGATGTTGTGCCAATCGGGGAAGCGAGCAACTGGCAGCATAACCCATTTTCTGGCGCGGTGCATGAGGATATGCTTTATGGGCGCGGCGCGGCGGATATGAAAGGCGCGATTGCTGCCTTTGTCGCGGCAGTGTCTAACCATGTTGAAGCGCACGGGCATAGACAAGGGACAATCAGCTTGCTCATCACCGGCGATGAAGAAGGGCCAGCAATTAACGGCACAGTGAAAATGGTTGATTGGGTGAAGGCGCAAAATATAGAGATTGATGATTGTCTGGTTGGCGAGCCGACCAATCCTCTCAATATGGGAGATATGGTGAAAATCGGGCGGCGCGGCAGCGTGTGCGGCACATTAACCGTAAAGGGCGTGCAGGGGCATGTTGCCTATCCGCATTTGGCAGCCAACCCCGCGCCGCGACTGGTGCATTTGCTGCACGCGCTTGATAGCGCAAAGCTGGATGATGGCAGCGCCCATTTTCAACCAAGCAATCTTGAAATTACCTCGATTGATATTGGCAATACTGCCAGCAATGTAATCCCTGAAACAGCGCAGGCAAAATTTAATATTCGCTATAATGACCATTGGAATCGTAACAGTGTGAACGACTGGATTGAGCAGCAGCTTAGCGCCGCCAACACCCAATTTGCCAGCACCCAATTTGACAGCGAGATTGCTTACACGCTTGACCTCATCCATACGGGGGATTGCTTTCTCACCCAACCCGGTGCATTTGTCGATATGCTGGTAAGCGTGATTGAAGAGGTGACGGGGCGCACGCCAGAGCTTTCCACCTCTGGCGGCACCAGCGATGCGCGATTTATCAAAGATATTACTCGCCCGGTGGAGTTTGGTCTTGTTGGCCAAACCATGCATAAGGTGGATGAGCGGGTAGCAGTTTCTGATCTCACGCAGCTTACCGATATTTATACCCGCTTGCTTGCCCGCTATTTTAGCCTTTGATATTTTATAAAGAAGAGAGAAATCAAAAAGAATTAGGGTAACCTTCTTAGGCCAATCCCTTGCGCCCCATGGCAAGAAATTTTTCTTGTCGCTGAGTTTTTAACTCATCGCGACTTATGCCTTGTAGAGAACGAATTTCTTCCATGATTATATGGTTCACCTGCTCGATCATATAATTACGATTGCGATGTGCGCCGCCGATTGATTCGGGGATAATTCGATCAATGACACCAAATTCCAGCAGACTTTGGGCGGATATTTTAAGAGCCTTGGCGGCGGTTTCGGCGTGTTCGGAACTGCGCCATAAAATCGATGCCGCTGCCTCCGGCGAGGCGACGGTATAAATAGAATGTTCAAGCATTAAAATGCGATTGGCGGTTGCCAGTGCCAAAGCCCCGCCTGAACCGCCTTCACCGATCACCAGCGATATAAAAGGCACACGCAATTGCAAACATTTATCTGTACACCGGGCGATGGCTTCTGCCTGTCCGCGTTCTTCTGCACCAATGCCAGGGTAAGCGCCTGCCGTATCGACCAGGCTAATCAGTGGCAGGTTGAAACGATCTGCAATCTCCATCAGCCGGATCGCCTTGCGATAGCCTTCTGGTCGCGCCATACCGAAATTATGTTTAATTCGGGCTTCTGTCGTTGAACCTTTTTCGTGCCCTAAAATCGCAACCGGAACACCCATCCAGCGACCCAGCCCGGCAATAATCGCATAATCCTCTCCATATAGTCGATCACCCGCCAGTGGCGTGAAATCACTAACAATATCATTTATATAATCAATAAAATGGGGACGATCAGGGTGACGCGCAATCTGCGTTTTCTCCCAAGCATCAAGGTTTTTATAGATCTTTATAAGTTGCTCATCAACTTTGCTTTGCAATTTCGTAATACTATCTTGTAATTCGCCATCATCCCCTTCCGTGCTTAGGCGTTGGAGCTCTTTTATTTTCTGTTCCAATTCGGCGATTGGCTTTTCAAAGTCGAAATAAGTTTGCATATCAGTCTTTTACCCCCCTCCCGAAATTTGCGCAAGGGGATGCGCTTGCTCGAGCAGAGATTTCTTGCGGTCTTCCATAATATGCGTATAAATCTGGGTGGTGGAAATATCACTATGCCCCAATAGTTTTTGGACAAATATCAGATTTGCCCCCCCCTCCAGAAGATGAGTGGCAAAGGCATGTCGCAATGTATGCGGCGATATAAGGTGGGGGGCGATCCCGGCCTCGCCAGCAAGCGCTTTTATCATTTGGAAAAAGCGCTGTCTGGATATATGGCTTCCTAAGCGCTGCCCCGGAAACAGATAGGATGAATTTTTATATTTTGTTTGCGTATCCCGATAGGTGATCCAGTTTTGCAACGCTTGTTGTGCTTTCGGGGTGAGCAAAATAAGGCGCTCTTTGCTCCCTTTGCCCCGAATAATCATTTCCGCCCGTTCTCCATTATAAGGGTGGCGCGGTAGGCTAACCAATTCCGAAACTCGTAAACCGGTTGCATAAATCACTTCCAGCATAGCAATAAGCCGTAAGGAATGGGCGTTTTCTTCCTCCTTATAGGCGGCATCAAAAAGCAAATCGATTTGCTTATGCGACAGGGTTTTAGGAAGGTCTTTTTTAGCTTTCGGGTGATGAAGATATCGGGTCGGGTTCTCCATAATCTTTCCCTCAGCCAGTAAAAATTTATAAAACTGTCTTACCGCCGATATATGCCGGGCAATCGTATTGCTGTTTAACTTTTGCCGGTGTAAATGGGCAAAATAAGATTTTATATGCTGATGATCTGCATTCATAAGAGGGATATTTTTTTTCGCAAGAAATGTGTTTAAGCTGGTAAGGTCGCGGCGATAAGAAGATATGGTATTGGTCGCCGCATTGCGCACAGCTAGCAGCATTTCCAAAAAAGCATCAATTTGTGGGGCTGATGTCATTTGTATCTATCACTGTATTGGGTACTGTATCTGTCACTATATCGATGAGGGGCGCGCCGGTATTTACTGCTTCTAGATCAGCTTTTACAATCGGCCAGAGCGAGGCAAAAGGATCATCATCTAAGGTGGCGCTTATAACATAATCATGAGTAAGCGTCGCAATATAAGGCTCTGCCTGGATTTGTTTTAAGGGTGCAAGGGTGGATAAAAATTCATCTTGCGAAAAATTGTTTGTGCGCGGGCTGCGATAGATATTTGTCAGATAAATAAGCACCTCGCTTTCGCGATTATATTCGGCAAGCTGGCGTATTTTTCTGATCCGATAATCTCCGGAATGTGACGTTGTTTTTAATTTTGTCTTATCTTTTTCGATTGTAATATTGTCAGTATTTGCCGTTAATTGCAGCCAGCGATCTGTTAGTGACAAAGACTGTTTCGATTGATCAAATGCGATGAGCTTGTCTTGCAGCTCTTGATATCGCGCTTGGATATTTATAATTATTTCTGGAGCAGGAGGAAGCGAAAAAGGGGAAGGGTTGGTTTTTAAATCGAGCAGAAACTTATTGTGATCAAGACTAAGTCGAGCAAAACTGATCAGGGGGTGGTAAGCAGAGGCAGGATCATCAGGCAAAAGCAGAATTTGCAATTCGCATAATTTTAGCGCGGCAAACCAGAAATCATGCTTAAGGGCAATTTGTAAGGCGGCGGCAAGATAGACCTGTTTTTGTGCGGTATTTGGTGCGGCAAAAAGTCTTTGTCGATAATCTTCAAAACGGGCATAATCATGATCGATTAAAACCTCTTGCCCCACGTTTATTTCTTCTGTCACTGTATCTGCTGCTTCTGCATTGACGGGCTGGTGATAGGGAATTGCCGCCTGTTGATGCAAACGATAGGCATTTTGTGGATCCGCATGGATGCGCGCCAATAAAGCCCGATAACGTAATATAAAGGGAAGAACCTCATCATGCGCTATCTGATTATAGAGCGCCGGCGGATAAACATTGAGCCGCGGGGGAAACTGATAACTCCCAATGCGTAATAAAAGATAATGTAATATTGATAATCGGGGCGGAAGATTTAAAGGCTCTGGCAATGCCGTTTGCGTCGCCAAGCTAAAAGCAAGATCGTAAAAAACCTTATCCCTTTCAAAATAATCTAACCCAAGCTCGATTTGGGTAGAGGCTTCTTGAAACTCTTGATCATGCAACAGGCAAAATATTTTGAGCTTTTGGAAAAATAAAAACAGGGCATTTTGTCTTTGTTGTTGGGCGGTAAGGGGCTGGCGCTCTTGTTCGATGATTTGGCGCGGGGAACGGTTTTGCTGTTGGCAGGCCATATCATATTGCCCGTCAGCGAGCTGGGCTTGGGTTAAAATATAAAGAATTTGCAAATTTTGTTTTGCGCCATCGGTTTGCTCTATAAGAGCGATCACATGTTTTGTTTCGCCTAAGGCAAGCAGTCGGTTTACCCGCAGCAAAAACCAGTTTTCGCCAGCCCCAGGCGGCGGGTAGGCGGCCGCGAGCAAAAGATCACGTTCCAACGCTTCTATTGGGGCAGGCGCGGCGCGGGGCAAATTGCCTGAAAGCAAGGACATTAAATCCTCGCCATCAGCATTTTGCCAAATATTCTGGTGCCATTTCGTATGTGTGCCAATCGCGGCGCGGGCGAGCGAGCCAAGCCGTTCGACCCTTATCCGATCAGCTTGTTGTTCGGATAGGCGCGGATAGACCAATGCTTGTGCAGGCGGCAGTTTGGGGCGCTCAATCTCTACCCCCTTTGCTTGGAGCGGCGGGGTTATCGGCAAAGGGTCGGCGTGTCCTGTCATGGCAAGACATAAGATCAGCAGGCAAAAAGCGACATAATTAATTTTTGAACTGTTCATTATCCAGTAATTCCACAATTGTGTCCGGTTCAATCGTAATACTTAAAGCGATATAGACAATCACCGCCACCGCAATCAGAATCATAAGATATGAAAACTTTTTCGACATAATCTGCTCCTTATCAGCATTTTAGCGTGATTGCCGCTTATATTTCAAATAAATATGGCAAAAAGAGGTCAGCAAGAGATTTAATCCGAAAAAAAATAATGTATAATCGGATGAAAGAGTAATATATGACAAATGTATCCATATCACGCCCGCTTATTCTGGTTGGGATGATGGCCGTCGGCAAAACTCATATTGGGAAAATGCTGGCGCGCGACTTACAAAAAGACTTTTATGATGCCGATGCCGAAATTGAACGTGCCGCCCAGATGACGATTACCGAAATTTTCGAGCAATATGGGGAGATCGCGTTTCGGGATGGTGAACATCGGGTGATTAAGCGTTTGCTTGCAAAAAAAGAATGCGTGATTGCAACCGGTGGTGGTGCGTTTATGGATGCACAAACCCGCGCCCATATTAAAGACACAGGCGTTTCGATTTGGTTAAATGTCGGACAAGAGGAATTGCTCAAACGGATCGCGAAAAGCCCGCATAAACGCCCCCTTTTGGCAGGCGCTGACAAAGAGCAGAAAATCAGTGACCTGCTCAATGAGCGGATGCCGGTTTACGCTGAAGCTGATATTCATATTGACGGCACAAAAAAATCGGCAAAACAAATTGTAGATGATATAAGCAAAGCATTGGAAGCATATCGAAATGAGTAAGACGGATAAAATATCGCTCGATTTAAGCGGACATAGCTATGATATTATCATTGGCGCTGGCATTTTGGCGCAAGCTGAGACATATATCGCGCCGCTTTTGCACCGCCCACAAGTGGCGATTGTCACAGATGAAAATCTTGCCGCCACCCATTTGCAAACGCTTGTGCAGTGCTTAGAAAAAGCTGGAATCACAGCCATGTGCAAGAGTCTTCCTGCCGGTGAAGCGACAAAAAACTTCACCCAATTACAAACTCTATTGGGCTGGTTATTGGATCAAAAAATAGAACGGCAAGATATAATCATCGCTTTGGGCGGTGGCGTGATTGGCGATTTGGTTGGCTTTGCCGCCAGTATTTTACGCCGCGGGACGCGCTTTATCCAAATTCCAACCAGCCTGCTGGCACAAGTCGATAGCAGTGTTGGCGGCAAAACCGCGATTAATGTTGGGCAAGGCAAAAATCTCATTGGCAGTTTTTATCAGCCGGATTTGGTGCTGGCCGATAGCGCGGTGCTAAAGAGCCTGCCGGCACGACAATTTGCCGCTGGCTATGCGGAAGTGGTAAAATATGGCGTGCTTGGCAATCGTGATTTTTTCACATGGCTCACCCAAAACAGGCAATCAATTTTCGCCCATGAGACAGATGCACTTATGTTTGCGATTAAGACCTCTTGTCAGATGAAGGCGGATATTGTCAAACGCGATGAACGCGAAAATAATATTCGTGCCCTGTTAAATCTAGGTCATACATTCGGACACGCGCTGGAAGCGGCAACCGGTTATGGCACAAAATTATTACATGGCGAGGCTGTCGCGGTCGGGATGGCGCAAGCCCTAAGATTGTCGGCGCATTTGGGGTTTGCAAAGCCCGATGATGCCGTCCAATTATCGGCGCATTTACATGCCAGCGGCTTGCCCGTAAAATTAGCTGATATTGACCAGAGTTTTACGGCGGATGACTTAATCGCGCATATGCAGCAGGATAAAAAAGTGCAAGCGGGAAAGATGAAATTTATTTTAGCGCGTGGCATTGGCGATGCGTTTATAAGCGATGATGTTGATCCCGAGACTCTAAAGGAGTTTCTGGTGGCGGAAGGGGCGGAAGGCATAAATGGCGATTGATATTCTTATCCTTGCGGGCTCAATTTTTGTTCTCTTGCTCATCTCTGCCTTGCTATCTGGTTCAGAAACCGCCATCACCGCCACTTCAAAAGCGCGGATGATGCGGCTGGCGCAGCAAGGCGCAAAGCGCGCCAAAACCGTCGTCTATTTGCTCGAACAAAAAGAGCGGCTGATTGCGGCGATTTTGCTCGGCAATAATTTGGTTAATATTTTGGCTTCTGTTCTTGCCACCAGCCTGTTTTTGGAATTATTTGGCAGCACCGGGCTTGCCTATGCGACCTTGATGATGACGATATTAGTGGTGATTTTTGCCGAAGTTTTGCCAAAAACATATAGTATTCTCAGCCCCGACCGCAGCGCCTTGCGGGTTGGCTTTTTGTTGCGGGGTTTGCTGTTTATTCTCACCCCGTTTACAGCCGTGTTACAATTCATATCGCGGGCTATTTTGCGCCTTATGGGTACAAAATCAAAACATAATGAGGGGCTGCTGGCGGCGCATGAAGAAATTCGTTCGCTTTTGGATTTGCACCATCAGCAAGGCGAAGTGGTGAAACATGACCGCGATATGCTTGGCGGCATTTTGGATTTGCGCGATATTGAAGTCGGTGAAGTGATGGTGCATCGCAAAAACCTTTATATGATTAATATTGAGCAAAGGGCGGAAGATATTATTAAGGAGGTGCTGGCGGCAAATTATACCCGCATTCCGCTTTGGCAGGGTAATCAGGAAAATATTATCGGCATATTGCATGCGAAAGATGTGCTGCACGCTATGGCACAGCATCAAAATATTGAGATGATTGATTTTGCGCTGCTCGCCACCCCACCTTGGTTTGTGCCGGAAACAACCCTTTTGGCAGACCAGCTACATGCGTTTCGCGATAAAAAAGCGCATTTTGCGCTGGTGGTGGATGAATATGGCGCGCTTATGGGGGTTGTCACAATGGAAGATATTTTAGAAGAAATTGTCGGCCAGATTGATGATGAGCATGATGAAGATGCAGAAATGCTAAAGCATCTCGATAATGGCGAGATTATGGTGCAGGGGCAAATGAGCATTCGTGATGTTAATCGTGAAATGGGCTGGACACTACCTGATGAAATGGCAACCACAATCGCCGGGCTGGTGATATATGAAGCGCAAATCATCCCCAAAGAGGGGCAGCAATTTGATTATTTTGGCTTACGCTTTACAGTCGCTAGCCGCCAGCGCAACCAAATCACCGCTTTGCGGATTATGCCTTTAGTATAGAAGCGGCTCTTTAACTTGATCTCGCTTCACTCGGTTGATGTCTTATTTTTTAGCGCATCAACTTATCTCGCTTTACTGGATGGTGACATGGGAAAAGAATAAGGGCGCGACTGCGCCCCGCCAACAGTTTGGCGCCCCCGTGGAGGTATCATGAGCGCAAGCGAATGATTACCGTGAACGAAATAAATTAATGGTGTCGGGGTGCGTTTGATTATCTTTCAGGCTCTCAGAGTCTTTTTAGCTTTCGCCTTTTCTATAGGACTCCCACCCCGACATTATTTAGTGAGATGGCAACCAACATATTTTTTGCAAAATAGTTGGTGCCGGGGTGTTAGAACAACCAATACAGTTAATCGGCCGCGACGTTTTTACCGCAGGCGGCTATTTTATAGCGCCGCCACCCCAGCGCACGAAAAGCACATGGGATGGCAAGTGGTTTTATGGCTGTTGCCGACAGCCAAACTGTATTGGGGGGTTCTAATCCCCTTCATGTCGACTTTCATCAACACCAACAGATTATCATAAATAGGAAAGATGTCAAAGCAATAGTAAAGCGCCCGCCCAATAGTTTCGCCGCCCCTTGCGAGATATTGCATGGGAAAAGAAAGGCTTGCGACTGCAAGCCCAGCTGATAGTTCAGTCGTCCCCGTGGAGGTATCATGAGCGTAAGCGAATGATTACCGTGAACGAGAAAAACAGCGATACCCGTTAGGGTATTCGCGTGAACTTAATAAAGCCCGTGCGCTTTAATCGCAAGCGCGTGGACAGGCTCTTGCAGCTCATCCGCCAATACCTCCATCACCGCGCGCTGGCGTTCAAGCCGGCTCATGCTTGTAAAACAGGCGGCGGTAATGTGAACGCGAAAATGCGTTTCCCCTTCCGGCCGCGCGCCACTATGACCGTGATGAAGATGCGATTCATCAATCACCTCTAGCCTTTCGGGGGCAAAGGCAGCTTCGAGCTTATTTTTAATTTTGGTTTTTATCTGCATCAGCTTATTTTCATATGGTCATAAATTTGGTATAATTGTCACATTATTATATAATCGCTTTTATGAACTTAAAATCAAAATATTTCGACCCTATTCGTATCTCGCAGCCGCGCAATGTGCAAACCATATCGCAACCGCCTATCTGTAGCTGGCCGGATTGCACGGCAGACGCGCATTATCCGGCGCTGGCAGTGCCAGCGCAAAATTCGCGCGAGAAGCAATATTTCTGCTGGCAGCATATTCAAGAATATAATCATAGCTATAATTTTTTCGAAAATATGAGCGAAGAAGACAGCCAATACTTCCACCAAGAAGCCGCAACCGGCCACCGCCCGACTTGGGGGCTCGGCGCACGGCGTGCCTTTATGGGCGAATTTCAAGACCCGCTTGAGATTATGGAACAAATGGGGATAAATGAAGCCCCGCGCCCGGCCAAAATGCCGCGCATATCGCGCGGGCAAAAACATGCGCTCGAGCGGCTTAATCTCGATGAAACGGCGAGCAAGGCGGATGTCCGTAAAAGCTATAAAGAATTACTCAAGCGCTTTCACCCCGATATGAATGGCGGCGACCGCTCTTATGAAGATATGATGCAAAAAACCATACAGGCCTATCAATATCTTCGCGCTTCGGGCTTTTGTTAGGCATGGGTTTCTGTTAGAGATATATCACCAAGAGGGAGTAAATAATGACAAAAATGGATGAGATGGGGATGGATGAGATGCGGATAGACGATATACCGCAACAGCCAGATATGGAGGTTTCAGCGCACGACATATTCGGGGTTGAGATTGATATGATGGTGCCTGCCTTTTCACAAAAATGTGATTATGTGCCGGATTTGGATGACGATTACCTATTTGACCGCCAAACCACTCTGGCGATTTTGGCAGGGTTCAAATATAACCGGCGGGTGATGGTGCAGGGCTATCATGGTACGGGGAAATCAACCCATATTGAACAAATTGCGGCGCGGTTGAACTGGCCTTGCGTGCGGATTAATCTGGATAGTCATGTCAGCCGGATTGATCTGGTTGGCAAAGATGCGATTGTGCTGCGCGATGGCAAACAAATCACCGAGTTTCAGGAAGGGATTTTACCTTGGGCGCTGCAAAATCCGATCGCACTCGTATTTGATGAATATGATGCCGGCAGACCAGATGTGATGTTTGTGATTCAACGTGTGCTTGAAGTTTCTGGCAAGCTCACATTGCTTGACCAGAGCAAAGTCATTCGCCCGCATGGGTTTTTCCGCCTCTTCTCAACCACCAATACAATCGGGCTTGGCGATACGTCGGGGCTGTATCATGGCACGCAGCAAATTAATCAGGGGCAGATGGATCGCTGGAATATTGTCACCGCGCTTAACTATCTGCCGCAAGATCAAGAGACCAATATCATTAGTGCCAAGGCAAAAGATTTTGCCGACAAATATGGTAAAGAGCAAGTTGCCAATATGGTGAAAGTGGCGGATCTTAGTCGTGCCGCTTTTGTGAATGGCGACATTTCAACCGTGATGAGTCCGCGTACGGTTCTCACATGGGCGGAAAATGCCTTTATTTTTGATGATATTGGGCTGGCGTTTCAGGTTACATTCTTAAATAAATGCGATGAGCTGGAGCGCGAAACCGTTGCCGAATTTTATCAGCGCTGTCTTGGCGAAGATTTACCCGCCGATGCGGTGAGCGTGCTGGCATCTGAAAGCTAAGCAGCGAAAGTGGTTTTATGAAACAAGAACAGGCTGTCGATCGGTTTAAGCGAGCGGTAACGCAAACCATGCGTTCTATCGCCGAACAGCCCGAGCTTGATGTGAGCTTTAGTGCCGAGCAACCTGTCTTACATGGGTTAAAGGCACGTATCCGACCCGTCTCAACTGAATTAGCGACAGAGGAAAAGAAAATCGTGCGCGGGCAATCAGATATGCTGGCATTGCGGCTGGCGCATCATGATGAAATGGTTGCGGCGCGCTTTACGCCCCAAGATGCCGACGCAAGATTGGTTTTTGAAGCAAGCGAGAATGCCCGTTGTGAGGCATTAGGCGCAAATTCCATGCAAGGGATAAAGCAAAATCTTGCCGATATGCATGAAGACCGCTGCCAGCGCGCGGGTTTTGCGACAGTGCAAGAGCAGGCGCAAGCACCTTTGGAAGAAGCAATGCAATTTATCATTCGCGAGCGTTTGACCGGCGCTGCCCCGCCCGAAAGTGCGCAAGCCATTGTTGCCGCATGGCGTGAGTGGATTGAAGAAAAATCCGCTCATAATCTCGACCAATTAGCAAATGTGATGGAAGACCAAGAAGGGTTTGCACAGCTTACCCGCAGCATTTTAAGCGATCTTGAAATTGCCGACCCGCTCAATGACGATACGGAAGGTGACCAAGCGCCCGAAGATATGGATGATGATCAAAGCGAAGAGAATGATGGCGAAGGCGGCAGCGCCGAGCAGGATTCTATGGGCGCGGATGAGCTGGAATTTTCGGAAGGGGAAGGCGAAGAAGGGCAACAGCAATCGATAGACATTGAAGGAGATGAAGTTCAAGGCGAAGCCGATGGCGAAGAGGGCGATGAAGCCGTACAAGGGATGCGCTCTGATGAACCATTAGCGGCGCAAAAAGATATATATCGCGCTTTCACACTTGCATTTGATGAAGAGATTGAAGCGGAAGAATTATGCGATGGCGATGAGCTTATTCGCTTGCGCGCCTATCTGGATCAGCAATTACAACAATTACAAGGGGTGGTTTCGCGGCTTGCAAATCGTTTACAAAGGCGGCTTTTGGCAAAGCAAAACCGGCATTGGGAATTTGACTTGGAAGAGGGCTATCTTGATCCGGCGCGTTTGTCGCGGGTGATTATGGATCCTACCCAACCGCTCTCTTACAAGCAAGAACAAGACACAAATTTCCGCGATACGGTGGTCACATTATTGCTTGATAATTCTGGCTCAATGCGGGGGCGACCAATCACGGTTGCCGCCATGTGTGCGGATGTTCTGGCACGCACCTTAGAGCGGTGTAATGTTAAGACTGAGATTTTAGGCTTTACCACTGTCACCTGGAAAGGCGGCAAAGCGCGGGAAGAATGGCTCAAAGCCAATAAGCCGGAAACACCAGGCAGGCTCAATGATTTGCGCCATATTATTTATAAAAGCGCCGATGCGCCATGGCGACGCGCGCGGCGCAATTTGGGGCTGATGATGCGCGAAGGTCTGTTAAAAGAAAATATTGATGGTGAAGCGTTAATCTGGGCGCATAATCGTCTGTTGGGGCGGCCAGAACAAAGGCGGATTTTAATGGTGATTTCAGATGGCGCGCCGGTGGATGACAGCACGCTATCTGTCAATGCTGGTAATTATCTCGAAAAACATTTGCGCAATGTCATTGAAGATATTGAAACCAGCTCACCGGTTGAACTGCTTGCGATTGGGATTGGGCATGATGTCACCCGCTATTATCGCCGCGCGGTGACGATTGTCGATGCCGAACAGCTCGGCGGCGCAATGACCGATAAGCTGGCTGAATTATTTGAAGAGGGCGAACAGAAAAAAGGCAATATGCGTGGGCGCATGACCGGCGCGCTTAATTTCAAAAAAGCGGCTAGCGCATCATAAGCTCCTTGTTATCTTAAAAAAGGAGCGCTATTTATTTCGTTCACGGCTTTATCCCTTTCCCTCATACCATATTGTCGTGCTTCTATCCCCTCACACTATTCAGTTACCCCTTACTCACACCAGCTTTTTGGGGAGGGATAGGGTTGTGCGAGCTTGTTAATGAGCAAGGCATCGGATAAATCTTGCGTGTCATTAAAACGGTTTACTGTCGCAATATAACGATTGGCATATTTGCCTTGTTTTATATTGGTAAGAGAGAGCGGCGCGGTGGTGAGCCATT
The DNA here is from genome assembly GCA_965199285.1 of Parvibaculaceae bacterium. Classification (GTDB taxonomy): domain Bacteria; phylum Pseudomonadota; class Alphaproteobacteria; order RS24; family RS24; genus CBDDGJ01. The sequence goes on from OZ240687.1 coordinate 1,659,942, forward strand.
CTCTCGTGAAGGTTTTGGCTTTTTGGGCAAGCTCTGTTTCCTTCGTACATTTACCCCTTAGCTCTGGTGTGTCTATACCTGCAAGCCGAATGGTAGCAGTGATTTCTGTCTTTGGCCATATTTCTATACGGGCAATAAAACTATCACCATCAATCACTTTGATAAGCTTTACCCTGTCACTGGCAAAGCCGATCTCTTTTGCTATGCTGGATGTGAGTGCCAACATAGCTATAACGATAAGCAGACTGATTTTACTTATAATATTATTTTTCATAACACCTTCCCGAAGCAAAACGGCACCAGAGAAATTCTGATGCCGGGGTGTTAGAAAGACCACAAAAGCATAGCCACGACGCCTTTACCGCAAGCGGCTATTTTATAGCGTCGTCACCCCGACACAATCGTAACGACAAATATGGATGTCGATATAATATCGGGCAATAAGAGGTTTTAAGGCCGCTTATTGTCGGCCATGCTTCTGTGAGGGTTTCTAATCCCCCTTTGTGTCGGATTTTGCCGACAACGCCAACAGACTATCATAAAAGGATATGAAGTCAAAGAGAGAAACAAAACTGAGAGATTGCAAGGGAAAAGAGACGCGACTGCGTTTCCGGCGAATTGCTGCATCGACCTGCTGAAGTGAAGCGTAAGCAGATAAGCCGTGTTTATGCAGGCATTGCGTTGCAATTGCCTGCGAAAAGGTGGACACCAAAAAAGAGTGTCGTCCCCGCGGAGCCGCAAGGCAAAGCCTTGCTGTGTCGTGAGCGAGAAGAACAGCGATACCCGTTAGGGTATTCACGTGAGGGAGATAAATAAGGCTCTAATTTTTATCTATACCGATTTTCTTAGCCGCAACCAGTGCCGCTTGTGCCTCTTCATCATAGCCAAGCGCGGTTAATATCTCGCCCGTATGTTCTCCGAGCTTAGGGGCGGGGCGGCTTATCTCGCTTGGGGTTTGTTCAAATTGCGCGGCCGGACGGGCTTGGCGTATCTCACCAAACCCCTCATAGATGGTTTTTTCTATCGAACCATTGGCAAGAATTTGCTCATGTTGCATCAGCTCCATCCGGTCGAGCAAGGGCGCGGATGGCACGCCTTCTTCTTGAAAGCGGGCAAGAATTTCAGCACTATCCCATTTTTCAATTTCTTCGCCCGTCATGGTTTTACGCTCTTGCGCATTGGCAACCCGCGCGGCGGAAGTGTTAAAGCGTTCATCTTCCAACCAATCCTCACGGTTTAAGGCGCGGCACATGCCGGCCCATTCAACATCCGATACCGCGCCAGCGGTGATATAGCGGTCTTTTGCTTTATAAATCAAATCTTGCGTGCCTTGCAATTTGCGGACATCAAACTCGCGTTCGCCATAAACCAGCCCCGCCATCCCCTCCGGCCAGAAAAAGGCAAGCATTGTATCGAGCATAGATAAGCGAATATGCTGCGCCGTGCCAGTTTTCTCGCGCGCATAAAGGGCGGATGAAACCGCCTGCGCGGTGGTGAGCGAGGTGACCTTATCGGCAATAATAATCCGGAACATTTGCGGCCGCCCTGTCTCGCGATCGGCTTGAATATCGGTTGCCCCCGAAAGCGCTTGAATAACCGGATCATAAACCCGCGATTGCGCATAAGGCCCTTTTTCGCCAAATCCACTGATTGAGACATAAATCAGACGGTCATTTTGTTTGCGTAAAACCTGTTCGCCAAACCCCATCCGTTCAATCGCACCGGGACGGAAATTTTGCATAAACACATCCGCTTCGGCGGCAAGCTTTCGTAAAATCTCTTTGCCCTCATCTGATTTCAAATCCAGTGCGATTGATTTTTTACCGCGATTGCAGGAATAAAAGGGCGCGTTTACGCCATTATGCGGCGGTGCCATATGCCGCATTTGCTCGCCATGCAAGGGCTCAACCTTAATCACCTCCGCGCCCTGATCGGCAAGCATCATCGCTCCCATTGGCCCTGATACCATGCTGGTTAAATCGAGTATTTTTACGCCTTCAAGTGGTCCCATTTTTATCTCCCATTTATTTATCTGGCCATCATCCGTCTAATAAGCCGGCATAGTTAATCTCCATTGCTTTTTGATAGGCAGGTCTTTGTGCAATCTGGTCGCGATAATGCTGCACCCCTGTCGGCAAATCAAGACCATAAAAAACCGCCCAATCAAGGCAAGAGGTAAGCATAATATCGGCAATCCCAAAGCCATAATCCATAATTGTGGGGCGGCTTTCAAGATAGGCCTCAACCACGCCAAGATGATGTTGTGCATAAGCGGCGGCGGCTGCAACGACATTTTCCGCCGCTCCATAAATTGCCGATAAATCGCCATGCCGCCGCATCACATAAAGGCTGGTTTCATCAATCTCGCCATAAATATAGCAGCACCATTCATCTTCTTTCGCAATCTCACTTTCTGTTTTCGCGCCTGTGATAATGTCACCGCCATAAGTGTTTTGCAAATAGCGGCAAATCGCCAAGCTCTCTGATAGTCTAATCTCACCATCAACCATGAAAGGGACTTTTTGCTTGCGGTTAAGCGCCGTAAAGTCTTCGGTTTTGGTTTCGCCCGTGCGCGGGCCAATCGCATGCAGCTCATAATCGAGGCCAAGCTCTTCCGCCATCCAAATCGGGCGTAAGGTGCGGGCTGTCTGCGCCCCCCATAATATTAACTTGCTCACTCCCGTCTCCCTTTCTATTCGTAAACTCTTGTCAAACTCTGCCATTCATGATAAGTCTGTTAACAGAACTTATTATAAAGCCAATAGCATGTAAAGGTGAAAATGACAAAATCGCGATTTTCCGATCATGAATGTCCGGTAGCACAAGCGCTGGATGAGATTGGTGATTGGTGGACATTGCTCATCATACGTGAAGCCATGTATGGAAGCCAGCAATTTGAAACTTTCAAGAAAGAGCTTGGTATCTCGCGGGCGGTGTTAACCGATAGGTTAAAGCGGCTGGTTGCGACCGGCATTTTTGTAAAAGCAGAAAATGAGGCTGATGGGCGTGCGACATATTATCAGCTTACCGAAAAAGGCGAAGCCTTATGGCCGGTGATGATTGCGCTTTTGAATTGGAGCAATCAGCATATCGCCCCTCCCAAAGGCAAGATTGTCTCAGCCCATAGTCGCAAAACCGGCCGCAATATTAACCATCTTTATGCGATTGACAGTGAAGGGCAGGTCATCGCGCCGCATGATGTTATGCTTAAAGGCGGCAGCGCCGCATCGCCGCGATTACGTGAACGCCTAAAAAATGTTTTTGGAAAGCAAAGTCGAAGTGAATAAATAGAACTGATTAGATAAATCATAACAGGGAGGACATAATTATGACATTATCCATCACACCAAGCGGGGCGGCATGCGGCGCATTTGTCACGGGCATTGACCTTACCCAAGACCTATCCGACGATTTAGTGGCGGAGCTGCGCGCCCATTGGCTAGAGCATAAAGTGCTGGCATTTCCAGACCAGCCCATCAGCGATGATGATTTGGAACGCTTTACCCTGCACTTTGGTGCGTTTGGGGAAGACCCTTTTTTCGGCCATATTGAGGGGCATGAACATATTGCCGCGATTCAAAGAAATGCCGATGAAACCACCCCGATTTTTGCCGAGTTTTTTCATTCCGATTGGAGCTTTCTTGATGTGCCGCCAGCCGGTACGTGCTTGTTTGGAATCACCATTCCCCCACAAGGCGGTAACACGCTTTTTGCTGACCAAGTCGCGGCCTATGAACGCTTGCCGGATGCGTTGCGCGATAAAGCCGACACGCTCACCGCCATCCACTCGGCAGCGCTTGGTTATGCGCCGGATGGCATTTATGGCGATGCTGACCAAGACAGCGGGCGGTCAATGAAGATTATAGCCAGCGACAGAGCAAATGAGCAAAACACGCATCCCTTTGTTCGCACCCATCATGAAACTGGCAAAAAAGCGCTATTTTCATCCATCGCTTATATTCAGGGCTTTACCGATATGGAAAAGGAAGAAAGCGACGCGCTGCTGGTGGAATTTTACGAACACCAAAGCGCCGAAGAGCTGGTCTATTCGCATAAATGGGCGAAAAACACGCTGGTGATGTGGGATAATCGCTCTCTCTTACACGCTGCCACAGGCGGCTATGATGGCTATGACCGGCTGCTCCACCGCACCACAATCGCCGATACACAGTTTTGACATGATTTTTGTTATATAGGCTTGCGGCGGCTGTCACTATCTAAATATCTTGTTATAGATTGTATTTTTTCATTAAAATTGCTATAATTGAGTCAATAATTAGAAGGAGAACCCCCATGTCATATACAATTTCAGCAGCAACAACTATTGGTAAACAAACTTATACAATTACGGGTGCTATTCATTTAGTGAGTGGTACAAAACCGCCATCCAGCATTGCCTTTCCCTTTCTTGGTAATACTGACAGAAAATTTTTAGGCCCAAACCAAGGCGCAAGCATTCAGATGAGCACGAAAGAGCAGGAGGTGGTATCATTCGGGTTAATAACATGTGCGTCAGTATGCTATGTTAATGGCAATAGTGATATAGGATATGTCTTTCATGCAAATGCAGGTCATATTACACATAGTGATTTTATAACGGCAATGAAAGAAATTGAAGCAAAACCACCATATAATCAGGTATATTTGGCTTATGCACATCGTAACGATACGGATGAGGGTTATCAATCAACTATCAAGGACTTAATTGGGTGGGGCATGCCAAGCGATAATATATTGGAGATTGCAAATCTACGTCTTGATAATTTTGGTTTAAATAATCTTTTCCAAATTGGATATTAGCGCTAAAACAGCTACAGCGCCAAGCCCATCAGCGCGTAAGTGATGGTGGCGGCGGTGAAATCGCTAACATGGTCATGGCCACGCGGTGCTAGCTCGACCACATCAATGCCGACACATTGCCGCCCTTTAAGCGCGGATTGGACAAGGTCAAGCGCTTGATAAAACCCAAGCCCGCCTGGTACGGGTGTGCCCGTGGTAGGCAGAATGGAAGGGTCAAGCCCATCCAAATCAAAACTAATATAGAGCTTTTGTGGAAATTCATCGGGCAGGCTAATCGCGCTTATATTTTGGCGGATAAGCTGCGGCGCATCATAAGCCATCACGCCATGCGCGCGGCGCGCTGCATCTTCTTCTGGTGAAAACGCGCGTACGCCCAAACTTGCCATTGGGATTTTTTCTTGCGCCAATAAATACATCACACTGGCATGGCTATATTTATGCCCTTGATAGGCGTTGCGAAAATCAGCATGTGCATCAATATGAATAATCCCAACTGGCTCTCCAGCCTGTTCGGTAAGCGCATCCACCACCCCCATCACCGCACCATAGGTAAGACTATGTTCGCCGCCTAGTGTCACCGGAATTTTGTTTTGCCGCGCAATCTCGCTGGTCTGTGCGCGCAAACCCGCCATAATCTGCTCAATCGGGGCGCTGCAATCAATCGGCGGATGGGTGAAAATACCGCGCTTAATTGGTTCGCGCCCGTCTATCTGCCGTTCAAGCTGATGGCTGGCAGCAATAATCGCGGCCGGGCCTTGCGCCGCGCCCGTGCCATAGGAAACGGTTTTTTCAAGCCCACAAGGAATGATGTGAAACAGAGCCTGCGCCGCTATATTTTCATCTTCTGTAAGTTCTTCGCCCAAAAACTGATTTTCTTTTTTGCTCATCCCAACCTCATTTCAAAATCGGTAAAATCAAATTGCCGGATAATCTCAAGCGCATCGGTCTGGCTGTTCCATAGCGCGATGGCAGGCAGCTCCACCCCGTTAAAGCTGGTTGTTTTGACCATTGAATAATGCGCCTGATCGAGAAATGCCAGCCGCGCGCCCGCTTGCGGCAAATCAGCAAATTGATAATCGCCGATCACATCGCCGGCCAGACAGCTTGCGCCTGCAAGGCGGATTATCTCTCCGCTTTCGGCTTCGCCCATCAAGAGAGGGCGATAGGGTGCTTCCAACACATCGGGCATATGGCAGGTCGGGCTAATATCGAGAATGGCAATCGCCCCTTCATTATCAGTGACGTCGATAATTTCGCCGACCAATATGCCAGCATCAAAGACAATCGCCGCGCCTGGTTCAAGATAGGCTTGCACCCCTAAATCAGCTTGTATTTTTTTGAGAAACGCAATCAGTTCTTGGCGCTGATAATCTGGCTTGGTGATAAGGTGACCGCCGCCAAGATTAAGCCAGTTGAGCCTATCCTTATAGGCTTGAAGCAGAGGTTCAATATGGGCATAGGTTTTTTCCAGAGGCGGAAAATCCTGCTCGCATAAAACATGTATATGTAAACCCGAAACCATATGCTGGCGGAAGAGCGGCTCGACTGTTTCCACATCCATCTCTTTAACCGGATAACCAAGCCGCGAACGCGCCGCACAGGGGTCATATTTTTCAACCAGCCCTTGCGGATATTGTGGGTTAATCCGCAAGCCAATATCTGCATTATGAGCGCGGCAGGCAGCGGAAAATGTTTCAACTTGTTGCGGGCTGTTAAAAATCACATGATCGGCAAGCTGGGCAATCATATTTATTTCGCTTGCCTTAAACGCCGGTTTATAAACCGCTAATTCCCCGCCATAATATTTGCGCGCCAGTTGCGCTTCCCACATGCCAGAGGCGCATGTGCCATTAAGATGGGCGCTTATCCTATCCGCCACCGGCCATAGCGAACAGGCTTTGAGCGCCGCCAAAATTTTAGCGCCAGAGGCATCGGCAATGGTTTGCAAGATTTCAAGATTATGCTGTAATTTCACCTCATCAATCACGAAACAGGGAGATGGCACGCGCTCTAAATCAAATTGCGAAAACGCCCCCGCGCCAGATGATTGGGTCGGCAGCATGAGTTAAAAATCCAACCCATGCGGCAGCTCATCATAATGCCAAGCCAGACCATGCTGGTTCAACATATCCATAAATGGATCGGGGTCAAACTCTTCCATATTAAACACGCCCGCCTTATGCCACACACCAGAAATCATAAGCGCCGCCCCAATCATGGCAGGCACACCGGTTGTATAACTCACGGCTTGCGCGCCAGTTTCGGCAAAACAGGCTTCATGGTCGCAAATATTATAGAGATAAATATGCCGCTCTTTGCCCGCATGTGTGCCGCTCACAATATTCCCAATACAGGTTTTGCCGGTGGTGGTTTTGCCCAAATCGCGCGGGTCGGGCAGCACCGCTTTTAGAAATTGCAAAGGGATAATCTCTTTGCCTTCATAAATAATTGGTTCGATTGAGGTAAGCCCAATATTTTGCAGCACCTTAATATGAGTGAGATAGCTCTCACCAAATGTCATCCAAAACCGCATCCGTTCAATTTCGGGGAAGTTTTTCGACAGCGATTCCAGCTCTTCATGATACATGAGATACATGTCACGCGCGCCCACTTCAGGAAAGTCGAAAACCTGCTTATGCGAAAGCGCAGGGGTTTCAATCCAGTGCTTATTTTCCCAATGTCGGGCGGGGGCGGTGACCTCCCGAATATTAATTTCGGGGTTAAAATTTGTCGCAAAATGCTGGCCATGCTCGCCGCCATTACAATCCAGAATATCAAGCCGGCGTGGCGTATCAATGAGATGTTTTTTTATATAAGCGGTAAACACATTGGTCACACCTGGATCAAAGCCAGAGCCCAGCAGCGCCATAATCCCTTTTTCTTGGAACCGTTCCTGATACGCCCATTGCCAGTGATATTCAAATTTCGCCTGCTCGCGTGGTTCATAATTGGCGGTATCGAGATAATCTGTGCCGGTTTCAAGACAGGCATCCATAATCGCTAAATCCTGATAGGGCAGCGCCAGATGAACCACCAAATCAGCTTCAACCTGTTCAATCAGCCGTGCGGTGGCATGGCAATCATCGGCATCAAGTTCGGCAATATTAATATCCACCTGCAAGCGTTCGGCAATGCTGGCTTTCACGCGCTCACAAGATGATAAGCGGCGTGAGGCAAGGGTGATATGCGAAAAATACTCTGGCAGCATCGCCATCTTATGAGTTGCCACTGCACCGACCCCGCCCGCGCCAATCACCAAAATCTTGCTCATAAATGTGGTTCCTTAATTCTCATAATATGTATAGCCATTAATACTATCTTTGAAATTTTTAATCATGGTTTTTCTGTCCGATGGCGATAATCGCCCCGCCGTTACCCCGCGTTCAACAATCGCTTTGAATTTATCGACCATGTGGCGTGGATTATATTCGACATAAGATAAGACTTCTGAAATCGTGTCACCCTCTTGCTCATAGGTGAGGTCAAAACGACCATTTTCGCCCAATTTAATCGTCACCACATTGGTATCGCCAAACAGATTATGCAAATCGCCCAGCGTTTCCTGATACGCGCCAATAAAGAAGACACCGAGATAATAATCATCCCCTGTCTTTATTTCATGTACGGGCAGAACCGATGAGATACCATGTTCCAACACAAAGCGGTCTATCTTGCCATCACTGTCACAAGTAATATCGCTTAAAATTGCGCGCCGATTGGGGGGGGTATGCAAATGATGAATGGGCGCGATGGGGTGGATTTGGTCAATCGCCCAAATATCGGGCAGGCTTTGAAAGAGTGAAAAATTGCCATGATAAATATCGGCGGTTTGCGCCAGCGCGGTTTGTAGCTCTTCATCAAGATGGTCGTTTTGCAAAAGATAATCTTTTATCTTCTTCATAAGGTAAAGATAAATCCGCTCTGCCTTTGCGGTTTCGGCAAGTGATACCTGCCCGCGCCGAAACAGGGCGCGCATTTCATCGCGATAAAATGACAAATCATTCCAACATTCTTGGGCGCGGTCTTTATCGAGATAATCAGCAATATTGACCATATTATGAATAAGCGGGTGATCGGTTTTCGCCGCCGCTTGCGGGGTGTCGCTATCATAATGGGTGACTTCCAGAATATTAAAAATCAACATTGAGGATTGCGCAACACAGGCGCGCCCGCTTTCAGTGATGATGATGGGGTGCGGACAATCGGCTTCAGCAAGCGCAAATTTAACCGTTTCGATAATATTAAAACAATATTCGGGCAAGCTATAATTAATCGAATTATCACTTGGCTTTTGCTCGCCTGTATAATCGATACCAAGCCCGCCACCCAAATCGAGATAGGTAAGCGGCGCCCCTTGCGCCCTGATTTGGGCAAAAAACCGACACGCTTCCTGCGTGGCATGGCGAATTTCCAATATATTCGGAATTTGGCTCCCCAAATGCGAATGCTGTAAGACCAGACAATCAAGATAATCCTCACGTTTTAGGCTTTCAATCACATCCATCACCTGCGCAATGGTCATCCCAAAACTGGAGCGGTCGCCGCTCGAAGCCGCCCAGTTGCCACTAATCCGATGGGTTAGTTTTATCCGTATCCCTAATTGCGGGCGCATATTTAGCTCTTGCGCTAGGCGCAAAACCAGCTCAAGCTCACGCGGGCTTTCCAGCACCAGAAACGAATTATAGCCTAATTGCTGCGACATTAAAGCGAGGCGGATAAATTCCTCATCCTTAATGCCATTACAAATGAGCGCCGCATCGGGCGATATGTCATGCGATAAGGCGATGAGCAATTCAGCTTTTGAGCCCACTTCAAGCCCAAAATCATATTGCCGCCCATGCCCCACAATCCGCTCTATCACTTCTGCTTGCTGGTTCACCTTAATCGGAAACACGCCCATATAGCGTTGCTCATATTGATTTTCGGCAATCGCTTCGGCAAAGCATTTATGGATATGGTCAATCCGATAATCGAGAAAATCTGCCACCCGCAATAATACCGGACTTGCAATCCCACGCGCGGTGAGGCTATCGACCACTGACATAAGGTCAACAGGCTTTTGCGCCGGCTGTTGCGGGTGGGTAAGGCCAATATGCCCGTTTTCGAGGATTTTAATTAACCCATCGCCCCAACGATCAATTCCGTAAATATCATTCATTTTTTTCCCATAGCCCCTTTTCAGAAATCAGTAAATATAAATTTTACGGGTGGCATTTAAGCGAGGGCTTTTGTAAAAGAGCGATAGCAAAAGGATAGGATTATGGAACTCTCATCAGTCATAGACCAATTTCAGCGTGACGGTAAAATTGACCCTGGTAAGAATTGGAAACAAGGCCGCACTGCCTATGGCGGGCTGGTGGTAGCGCTGATGCTGGCAGAGATTGAGGCGCATGAACCCGATTTACCGCCTTTGCGAAACGTGCAGGCGAGTTTTATTGGTCCGGCAAGCGGCGTTTTGCAAGCGCAATATGAGGTGCTGCGGCGGGGCAAAAATACTGTCATCATTCAAGCGCGTCTGGATGGCGAAGAGGGGATTGGCAGCACCGCGATATTCACATTTGCGGTAAAGCGCGAGATGATGACGGATATTGATTATCCAAAATATGAAAATATGATTCTGCCAGAAGATTGCCCGATTGACTTTACGCCCGATGGCGCGCCCCTGCCTGCCTATATTCACAATTTTAATGCCCGCTTGATGCAAGGCGGCTTACCTTTTTCCAACCCTGAAAAGGCGGATTTTGCAATTTGGTTCCAAAATAAAGACCCCAAAGCCCATGATAATATTGTATCCCTTTTGGCGCTGGCGGATGCGCCGCCACCGGTTTCCATTACCAAACTTACAAAATTAAGGGCGTTAAGCACTATGAGCTGGTCGCTTAATTTTCTCTCCGACCAGCCGTGCTCCGAAGATGGCTGGTGGTTGATCAGAAGTTATAGCGGACACGTGCGCCACGGCTATAGCTCGCAAATAACCGAGATTTATAACCGACAAGGCGAACGGGTGGTTGATGCAACCCAATATATTGCGATTTTTGAGTAATCATATCGACCAGCCTGTCACAAAAATGAATAGTTTTTGTATCAAAACTGTCTAATTTTTGTCTCAAAACTGTATCAGTTTTACCTTACCAACATCCCCGTTAACTTTAGACGGGAGTAAATCATGGTTAAATTTATGTCAGTGACATCTGTAGCACTTATCACCTTATTAAGTGTTCCTGCGGTTGCACAACAAACAACATCAGACCGCGAAAGCCTAGAAGAGGTAGTGGTTGTTGGACAACGCGCGGCGACGAGGCTTGCACGTGAAAAAGAAAGAGCGGCGGATAATATTATCTCTGTCATCACGGCTGATGATATTGGATCTCTTCCAGACCGCAATGTTGCCGAATCAGTGCGGCGCATACCAGGCATTTCAATTCAAAATGACCAAGGCGAAGGGCGTTATGTCTCCATTCGCGGGCTTGGCAAAAACCTCAATTCAACCGCTGTTAATGGGGTATTGCTCCCGTCACCTGAATCCGATAAGCGCGGCGTGGCGTTGGATGTTATCGACAGTGATATTATCCAAGAAATCACGCTAACAAAATCCCGTACAGCTGATATGGATGGCGATGGCATTGGCGGTAATATTGATATTAAAACCGTCTCTGCTTTTGATCGTAAAGGTAGGTTTGTGAAACTGAAGGCAGAAGGGATTTATTCCGAATCATCCGAAGATTGGGGGCAGAAATTTGCTATAAATGCATCCAATATTTTTGCTGATGGTGTGCTTGGTGTCGCTGGCAGCTTTTCTTTTGATAGTCGTGAATTTGAAACCGATAATAATGAGCTTGACGGTGGTTTTGAGAGCTTTGACGGCATACCCTATCCAAAAGAGCTTGAATTTAGAAAATACGAAATTGAGCGGGAGCGTATGTCTATCGCTCTAAATACGAATTATCGGCCAGATGAAAATAGCGAATATTATGCTCGTGTTCTTTATAATGAGTTTGAAGATGAGGAAGTGCGCAGCCGGGTTGAGATAAAACCAGAAGAAGTTGATAGCGATGCCGTATCACTTGTGTCTGGGCAGACGTTACAATTCGCAACCGATGGCGAGCGTATTAAAACAGACCGCGATATTAAACTTCGTCTGGAAACGCAGAAAATAACCTCTTTTCAAATTGGCGGTACGATTCATCAAGATGATCTGAAATATGAATTTGCATTTGCTACCAGCCATGCGGAAGAAAAAGAACCAGGCCGGATTGATGCGGATTTCCGTTATAACCGTGCGACAGGCAATTTGCAGCTTGATATGAGCAACCCTTTGCGGCCAAGAGTTGTTGGCGATGAGGCATTTTTAGCCGCGTTTAGAGATGCTTCTAATTATGAGCTGGGTACGGTTGAATTGCTTGATGGCACGACCGAAGAAGATGAAGACATGATCTCTTTCGATATTACCAAAGAAATAGACAAAGGCTTTTTAAAAGCTGGTGTGAAATTTCGTGACCGAGAAAAATCATATGAACTAACCACACTCGTATATGATGGGGATGGCCATAGCGATTTATCCATGTTCGAAAGGAAAGTTAGCTTTGGCTTGGGTAATTTTGGCCCCGCCGTCAATGCGAATAGTTTCAGGACTTATGTTCGTGAGAATGTCGCTGCTGGCACATTTGGGCTTGAAGAATTTGATAGTGCCGAGAAGAGTAATGTTGGTGATTATAAAGCGGAAGAAGAGATTTTGGCAGCCTATATTATGGGGCAATATGAATATGATCATAGCCTAACTGTTACCGCCGGTTTACGTTTTGAAGAGACAGATTTTTCTGGCACGGGTACATCTGTGTTTTTGGAAGAAGAGAACCTCAACACAACACCAGCTGGCGATATGATCGTTTACACAAATGAAAGTGATAAGCGCGTATCAATTTCCAAGCCAAAAGCCTCACGTTCTTATAGTGATGTTCTGCCGTCTATCTCTGTCCGTTATGATATGGAGGAAGATACAATCATAAAAGCAGCCTATTATCATTCGATCGGGCGGCCGACATTAGTTCAAGCCACCCCCGCGGCTGAGATCAAGGTTGAATATGATGATGACCGCAATATCGATAAAATCGAGGCTTCGAATGTTGGCAATCCGAACATTAAACATCAATTGTCGAAAAATTTAGATTTTTCAGTCGATACAATTTTGGCGGATGGGTCTTATCTCACCGCAGGTATTTTTTATAAGGAAATTCAGGATTTCATTGCGGATCAGACCTTTCTAAATTTTGATTATAATGGGCGGACTTATGATGAGCTTACCATGGCAGTTAATCTTGCTGATGCGGACGTGACGGGTTTTGAGCTTGGGTTCTTGAAAACTTTTGAGGATCTGGAAGGTTTTGCAAGCGGCTTTCTGATCGGCGTGAACGCAACCTTCTCCGACAGCACCTCTAAAGTATCGGTTGGTACGGATGGGGGCACGCGAACAATCTCCACCCCAGAATTTTCTGACGAAGTTTATAATATTATTCTTGGTTATGACAAAATGGGTTGGGATATTCGGCTTGCTTATTCTTACCAGTCCGAATATTTGGATGAGATTAACACGGGTGGCGAGGGCGTTGACCGTTATACCGATGAACAAGAGCAGCTCGATCTAACCATTAATTATGATGTTAATGATCAAACCGAATTAACCGCCCAGTTCAAAAATATTACCGATGAGCCTGCCAATTACTACCTCTTAGGGACTGATGGCACAAAGGTTCTCTCACAATATGATGAGATAGGCTTTACGGCACGGTTTGGTGTTCGCTATAAATTCTAAAACCGGTCTATAAGAATCCCAATCTATAATAATCAAGAAGAGGGGGGAGAGTTAAAATCTTCCCCCTTTTTTACAAAATGAGAATAAAGAGGTAAAGAAATGAAACATATTTTAATCATAATGAGCATATTTATGGTCGCGGCGTGTGGCAATGATGACGGTATGCAAAAAGCGCCCCCATTAGCAAAAATTACCGCCACTGTTGAAACCGATATGATGCAGGAACAAGGCGATACGGCGGATGATCCAGCGATTTGGTATCGCTCTGGCCGTGCCGAAGATATTCGTATTCTTGGTACAAATAAGGTGAACGGTTTATTTGTCTATGATTTACAAGGCAAAACAATGGATCATTTACCGCTTGGTTTGATTAATAATGTCGATTTGGTGGAGCAGCCCAATAAAACGCTCAATCTCGCGGTTGCCAGCAATGATGGGCTAAACACAATCACCCTGTTTTCTCTTCATCAAAAAACCGGTAAAGTCTCACATGTCGGCGATGTTCCGGTTCATAAAAAAGAGCCTTATGGTATATGTTTAGGGCGCGCGGGCAAAAATTATCGCGCCGCTGTGACTTATAAGGATGGCACGGTTCAGCTCTGGTCTTTCGCGGCTAATTTTACCAATTCTGCCACGCACCCATCTGCGCCGGAAGCGGTTATGAAGCTCGGCGGCAAGCTGGAAGGCTGCGTGTTTGACAAAACCGGCGCGCGTCTTTTTGTCGGCGAAGAAGAATATGGGGTATGGTTATTTGACTTAAACGACCCTACCCTAAAGCCGCGTGAAATTATTAAAATCACAAGAGCCAATAAAATTGTTGAAGATATTGAAGGACTCACCCTCTATGAACCTAAAAAGGGCGCAGATTATCTTCTGTTTTCATCGCAAGGGGCGGATACATATTATGTTTTACAAGCCGAAGAGCCGTTTGCAATCTGCCATCGCTTTAAGATTACAGATAATGAAGCGGCGGGGATAGACCGCGTCACCCATACGGATGGGATTGCGGTTTTGGCGCGTCCGATATCGTCAGATTATCCAAACGGCATATTTGTCGTGCAAGATGATGAGAATGAAGGTGTTTCTGGGCAGATCCAGAATTTCAAATATATTGACTGGCGACAAATATCTGCTGGATTTGACCCTTCAGCATGTCAATAAGAGACTTTACTTAAAACGAATTTGAAGTATAGGCATAAGTTGCAACAAATAAACCCGGAGAAAACTATGTCTTTATATCATATTAAAAAAGCCTATTATTTTAGTCTGTCCACCCTCTTTATGGTGGCTTTATTAATGTCGACTAAGGTTCACGCGGAGCCTATGCAAGATTCCAATAATTATGTCTTTGCGATTGATTCTGGCACATTTTCAAAATTGCCATCTCCCCGGTCGTTGGTAAATTATTATCAAAATTGGGAAACATTAGGGGTGATCAGTCATGATCTGCTTGAAAAACACGTTTATAAGACAGTCGGCCGTGGTAATGGTAAGTGGATCAAAATACGCCGCGGTATCCAAGCTGTCTTTATGCCACTTGTTATCAAGGAAGAAATTATTAACCCTACAGCCTATTTCAATACCACAGGCTGGGAAGTGACGCATGAATATGCGCACCGTTCGCGCGGCGCGCTTGTTGGTATAGATTATGGTTTTAATCCGGATTATCAACCGCTCGGTGACAACCCCTATTCGCTTGGTTTGCATTTGTTGACCACCAATAATGAAACGGGTGCAGAAATATGGCGCAATCCACGCGGGGAATATTTGCATCCGCGTCCTTCTTTCTTACCCATACGAGACCCGGAGGTAATGGAAACCAGAGCCGGTGTTAGTTTTCAACCTAGCGATGAGATTAGCTTTATTGGGGTGGCAGCCGGTATTAATCAGCAAGTGAACCTCGCCCGCGCGCAAGCGAAAAGAAGTAGCTTTAATGATTCTATGGATATAGCGAATTTCTATTCTTATTATATTAATGCTGCCTCTTATTTCGCTTATGATGATGATTTGCTTAGCTTCATCTTTGGCGATAGTTCTGATGCCAGCGCCAGCACTGCTAACAGACCTCTAAATGAAGGTGATAGGGCGCAAATGATTTCGCGTTGGAAAGCCTTGGGGCGTAGTTATGATGATGCCGAACTTGCGCAAAATCAACTCTTATCAACCGCGCTTTCTGGCACGACAATCGCCTATGCGTTGGGGCTTATTGATTATGTTAACACGGGTAATCGCTATTTCAAACCGATACGGTTTTATGGCTTCCGGCTGCCAGATTTTTATAATTATTATACAACCAATGGCCCAACACTTATGGTAACAACCGATTATCGGCTAGGCACAGATAAGATCATCAGTTTTGCCTATGAAACCGTTACCGATGGCAAATCTGCGGATGAGCTTACATTAGGATATGATCAAAAATTTGTGATGCAGGGCGATTATTTCAGATCCCTACATTTAGCGACCGATATTATTTTTAATTTTGAAAATGATAAAACCGCCGGTGGGGTTGAAGCGGGGCTTGCTACCCGCCATAATATGCACATCGCGCTGGGCTATCGCTATTATCATTTTGACATGTTAAGCGGTGAACGTAACATTCCAAGCCTTGAGGATGGTAAGGATGATCAAGAAATATATACCAGCATCCGCTTTGCGTTTTAATTTTATAAATGCTTAAAATAAGACGGGTAATAATGCGGGTGGGGATTAATCGCCGAAGCGAATAATCTCACCCGTACGGGTTTCACGCTGATGCGCCAGCTCTAAAAAAAGCGGTGCAATTTCAGATGGCGCAGGCAGGGTTGCCGGGTCTTCTCCCGGCAGGGCTTGCGCTCGCATCGCGGTACGGATGGCACCGGGATAAATCAGGTTAGCGCGTAATTTTCCCTGCTTATGTTCATTTGCCCAAGATTTCACCATCGCATCGAGGGCGGCTTTGCTGGCAGCATAAGCGCCCCAAAACGCCCGCGTGCTTTGGGCTGAACTTGAGCTTGTAAAGACCGCGCGCGGATATTCAGCCGCCAATAATAAAGGTTCCATCGCACGGATGAGGCGCGCATTGGCAATGACATTAAGATTTATAATTTTATCTAATTCATCCGGCGCAATATGCGCTAACGGGGTGATTGGCCCTAGCATGGCGGCATTGCCAATAAGCACATCGAGCTTGCCCCAGCGCTGATATATTTCAGCCCCCAATCGATCAAGCGCGTCATAATCGGTAAGGTCAAGGGGCAGACCCGTGGCGTTGCCGCCCGCAGCGATAATCGCATCATATAATTCTTCCAATGCACCGGTGGTGCGGCCTGTGATGAGAACATGCGCGCCAGCAGCGGCAAAGGCGCGGGCAACCGCATAGCCTATGCCCCGCGTCGCACCGGTGATAAGAACAAGCCTATCAGTAAAATTAACCATTTTCGACCAATAAGGATAATTGCGGCGTAATATCTGGCTGCTGCTGATCGGTAAGACGGGTTGGGTAATCACCCGTAAAACAATGATCGGTAAAAGCAATATTTTGGGGGTCGCGCCCTTGCGCATGACCAAGCGCCCGATATAGCCCATCAATGGAGAGGAAAGCGAGGCTGTCAGCATTAATAATTTTTGCCATCTCGTCAATGCTATGATTGGCGGCCATCAGCATATCTGTATCGGGGGTATCAATGCCATAAAAATCCGGATATTTGATCGGCGGCGAGGCAATCCGCATATGCACTTCTTTCGCCCCTGCCGCACGCACCAGCTCAACAATTTTCTTGGAGGTGGTGCCGCGCACAATACTATCATCAATCAAAATAATTCGCTTTCCCTTAATCACTTCCGTATTGGGGTTTAGTTTTCGTTTTACCCGTTGCTCGCGTATCTCTTGGCTCGGCTCGATAAAGGTGCGGCCAATATAATGATTGCGGGTAATCCCCATTTCAAAAGGAATATTGGCTTGTTCGGCAAAGCCAATCGCGGCCGGCACACCACTATCGGGAACCGGCACAACATAATCCGCCTTAGGCATTGTCTCTTTGGCAAGCTCGCGGCCAATATCTTTACGCACATTATAAGCGCTACGCCCATTTAAGATGCTGTCAGGACGGCTGAAATATATATATTCAAAAACGCAAGGGCGTGGCGCAAGTGACATTAAAGGCTTATGGCTTTCTATCCCGCTTTTTGTAATCACCACCATTTCACCATTTTCAATCTCGCGGATAAACTCAGCACCAATAATATCAAACGCACAAGTTTCGGAAGCCAATATATAGCTGCCATCGAGCTTGCCCAAAACAAGCGGCCGAATACCAAGCGGGTCACGTATCCCGATCAGTTTTTTATTGGTGAGAACAACCAGCGCATAAGCGCCTTCAACCTGGCGCAAGGCTTCGGTTAAGCGGCTAATGGTTTTGCCTTTCGCCCGTGCAATCAGTTTTAAGATGACTTCCGAGTCAGAGGTGGTATGAAAAATCGCGCCATTTTCAATCATTCGTTGGCGGGTTGTCTGCGCATTGCATAAATTTCCATTATGCGCCAAAGAAAATCCACCGCCGGCAAAATCAGCAAAAAGCGGCTGAACATTGCGCAAAATCGTGCCACCGGTTGTGGAATAACGAACATGCCCGATGGCGCGGTTGCCTTTTAGGTGATCAAGAACCTCTTCTTTGGTAAAATTCTCACTCACCAAGCCCATATGACGTTGGGCAAAAAACTGTTCCCCATTTGATGAAACAATACCCGCCGCTTCTTGCCCGCGATGCTGCAAAGCGTGCAAGCCTAAAGCGGTAAGAGCGGTTGCATCTGGATGGTTAAATATACCAAAAACCCCACATTCTTCATGCAAGCGGTCATCCAGTAAGGCATCATGTTCCATTTATTTATTCCCCTTTATCGCTTTTGCTTTTCCGTCGTATCCCCCTGCGTGGCATCGATAAGGTGATCCATAAGCGCACGATCTTCCTTACTGTAGCCTTGTTCTTGCTTTTTTTGTATTTCATTTTCGACAGGTTGTGAGCTATTTTTGAGGGCATCCTTCCCACGTTCTCTTTGTTCTTGGAAAACTTCTTCAATATCAGAAAGGCCAAATGGCATATTATTGGTTGGCAAAATAGCCGTAATCGCCTGTACGCCCAATTTTAAGTAAGGCAGGCTTTGTGATTGTGTTACCATTTCAGGCTGATCTTTCTCGGGCAATACGACCAGCAAAGTAAAATACCCTATCAAAATAATAATAGCGCCCCGGACGCTGCCGAAAATCATACCCAATAAGCGATCAATAAAACTAAGGTTTGTCTTTTGCAAATATGTTGCAATATAATTACCGAGGATCGAGAAAATAATCAGGCTGACAAGGAATATTAGAAATAGGCTTACCATTTCCGCAATCCAGCTATTGCTGATAAATCCAATAAGATAAGGCTGCACAAAAGGGCTGCCTAAAAACGCGATATAGATCGCGCCAATCCATGATCCAATTGACAAGGTTTCACGGGTAAAGCCACGAATAAAAGCAAGCGCCATTGATACCAGCAAAATAGCTATAATCACATAGTCGAGATGATTTAGGTTTTCAATCATCATGACAAATTAACCGCCCCATTATTGCCGCCGATAATGGCGATAATATCTGATAAGTCACTTATAGGGGCGGTGTCAATAGTTGTCTCTTTTTGTGTCTTTGCGTTAGTTGGTGTGCTGGCCGGAATGATTGCATCGGTAAAACCAAGTTTCGCCGCCTCTTTCAAGCGTAGAGCTGGTTGTGCCACAGGTCGAATAGCGCCCGAAAGCGCGATTTCACCAAACAAAATATGATGCGGTGGCAGCGCTTTATCTAGGCGCGAAGAAATAAGCGCCGCTGCAACCGCCAGATCTGCCGCCGGTTCAGTAATCCGCAAACCGCCAGCAATATTCAAAAACACATCATGGCCGGCAAAGCTAATCCCAAAACGGGCTTCCAGCACCGCAAGAATCATAGAAAGGCGCGCACTATCCCACCCCACCACAGCGCGGCGCGGGGTGGCAAGTGATGACGGGGCGGCAAGCGCTTGTATCTCCATCAACATCGGGCGCGTGCCTTCAATACCAGCAAACACCGCCGCCCCTGCGATGCTTTTTTCACGATTTTCCAAAAACAGAGCGGATGGATTTTGCACTTCAACAAGCCCTTCGGCGCGCATTTCAAAAACCCCCATTTCATGCGCTGGGCCAAAGCGATTTTTAATCGCCCGCAAAATACGATATTGATCACCGCGATCAGCCTCAAAATAAATCACACTATCAACCATATGCTCTAACACACGCGGGCCTGCAATCTGCCCTTCCTTTGTTACATGCCCAACCAAAATAAGGGTGGTGTTATTTTTCTTGGCAAAATGGATAAGCTCTTGGGCGGCGGTGCGCACTTGGCTCACCGTACCAGGGGCGGCCTCGATAGATGGTGACCACATGGTTTGCACCGAATCGATAATCACCACATCGACTTGTGGCTCACTTGCTAGGGTTTGTCGAATATCGGCAATATTTGTTTCAGCGGCGAGTTTTACCGGTGCGTCTGACAGATTTAAGCGGCGCGCGCGCATCCGTAATTGTGCCAGGGCTTCCTCACCAGATATATAAATGGTTTTTTTGCCTTGCATTGCTATCGCCGCTGCCAGCTGCAGCAAAATGGTTGATTTGCCAATGCCCGGATCACCAGCAATTAAAATCGCTGCTCCCGGAACTAGACCACCGCCTAAAACCCGATCCAGTTCACCAATCTGGCTTTGAAAGCGGCTTGGCTCAGTGCTGTCATGGGTTAAATCGCCAAGCTCAATCTCGCGTCCCTTGCGCGGTTTTGCGCCCTTGCCTGCCGGTGGCGCTGTGGAGCTTACTTCTTCACTAATGCTATTCCACGCGCCACAAGATTCACATTTTCCCGCCCATTTATTATAGCTTGCGCCACACTGGTTACAGACAAAATAACTCTGCGCCCGTGCCATTATCAGTTGCGCCCCTCAACTTCAATCGGCCCATCGGCAAGCCCATTGATAAATTGATGCAGATAGGCATTATCGCTTTTGCTAAAGTCTGCCTCATCCCCCTGCCAGATAATTTTGCCTTGATATAAAAACGCTGCCTTATCGGCAATCACCCGCACGCTCGACATATCATGCGTTATGGTGATGGTGGTTGCGCCCAAATCGGAAACGCAATCCCGAATAAGGTGATTGATAATATCTGTCATAATACTATCCAGACCGGTGGTTGGTTCATCAAAAAAGATAATATCGGGCTTGGCCGCAATCGCACGCGCTAAGCCCACCCGTTTATGCGCGCCGCCGGCAAGCTGGTCGGGCATATGGTCGATCATATAATCCGGCAAGCCAACTTTGTTTAGATTTTCTGCTGCCAAATCCCGCAATTTCGACCGGTTGAGCTGTGGCCATTTTTGCCGCGCCGCAAACACCACATTTTCCCACACGCTTAAACTGTCAAACAATGCCCCATTTTGGAACAACATGCCGATTTTCCGGTCACTATCCAGCCTTTGTCGACGCGGCTTGCGGGCGACATTTTTCCCGTCAATTAAAATATCGCCGCTTTCAGGATGCAGCAATCCCAATATGGATTTTAGAATGACCGATTTTCCGCTTCCCGAGCCACCGATTAAAACCAAGGATTGTCCGCGCGCGACACTAAGATCAATCCCCCGTAACACATGATTGCCGGCAAATGTTTTATGAATGTCGCGCAGCTCAATCATTTAGGTGGCGAAAAGAAATGTGGTCAAAAGATAATTGGCGGCAAGAATGAGAATGGATGCGGTCACCACCGCATTGGTGGTGGCGCGGCCAACCCCTTGCGCGCCCCCGCGTGAGTGATAGCCATGATAACAGCCCATAAGCGCAATGATAAAACCAAACGCCGCTGCTTTAATCAGCCCCGAGATAATATCGCTGGCCTCGAGAAAATTGACCGTGCGCTGCACATAGGTTGCGCCGTTAAACCCAAGCGATTGCGTGCCCACAATAAAGCCGCCATAGACCCCGATAATATCAGCAACAAAGGCAAGAATGGGCATGGTGATAATCGCCGCAATAAGGCGCGGCGCGATGAGATATTTGAACGGATCGGTTGAAAGCGTGGTGAGCGCATCTATCTGTTCTGTCACCCGCATTGTCCCAATTTCGGCAGCGATGGCAGCGCTCACCCTGCCGGCAACCATCAGCCCACCCAAAACGGGGCCAAGCTCGCGGGTGATACCCAGCGCGACAATGGTTGAGACAATCGCTTCTGAATTAAACTGATTACCGCCATAATAAATTTGCAATGCCAGCACCCCGCCGGTAAAAAAAGCGGTTAGCGCCACGACGGGTAAAGAGAAATAACCAATGCGAATAATTTGCTGCCAGATGAGGCGTAAATAGACAGGCGGCGCAATCATCGCAATAATGGCGTTGAGCATAAAAAGGGTGAGGCGACCAATTTGCGCCTGTAGCCCAATAACAAACCGCCCGATAATTGCAAAGCTATCCATATTACCTCCCCTATTTTAAGATGTTTTATGATAGCTATATTTATAGCGATTGCCAATACTTGTGAGAAGCTCATAAGCAATACTGCCTGCCTGTGCCGCCACCCGGTCAATCGGATTATGGGCTCCGAAAATTTCAACCATATCGCCCGCGCGCGGGCATTGTGCCAGATTGGTAAGGTCAATCGCGCTTAAATCCATCGACACCCGCCCAATCAATGGGGTTGGCTGCCCGTCATAAGAAAATTCGACAAAAGGCGGCGCGGCGCGACCGGCGTGTCGCATCAGACCATCGGCATAGCCAATCGCCAAAATACCGACCACCATATCATGCGGGGCGCTAAATCTTGCGCCATAGCCAATCGTTTCGCCTTGGCTCAATTCACGGGTTTGCAAAATCGGCACAGTGAGAGACACAACAGTTTGTAAATCAGGCAATGGGTTATCTAAACAGGGCTGCCCCCCATAGAGGCTAATGCCGCAACGGGTCATATTCAAATGATAGTCTTTCCCCAATAACACACCGGCAGAATTGGCAAGCGAGGCAGGCGCATCTGGCAAAAGGGCACGCGCGGTTGCAAAGGTTTCGCATTGAGCGGCATTCATTTTATGCTGCGGCTGATCGGCACAAGCGAGATGGCTAAGGATAAGCGAAGGTTGCCAGTGCTCACATAAATCAGGGGTTTCGAGAATATCCGGTACAGAAAGCCCCAAGCGATTAAAGCCGCTATCAATAAACAAGGCAGCCGCGCCTTTTTGCCATTTCTTAACTTGCTCAACACTGTTGAGGCACGGCAATATATTATGTTGGCGATATATATCAGGGTCTTCAAGCAAGCCATTTAGAACGTAAATATCAGCGCTTTTGGCAAGCGCCCGCAAAGCAATCGCTTCTTGCAGATGCGCGACAAAAAACACATCACATGCTTCGCCCAAAAGTGTTTCGACAACCTGCGCAAGCCCCAAACCATAAGCATTGGCCTTGACCGCTGCCGCACATTGCGCATCGCCAGAAAGCGTTTGCATAAGGCGATAATTATGCGCCAAAGCATCAAGATGAATTGTAACCAAAGCCTGTGGAGAAGATGCAGAGACAGGCATGGACATTACTCATAGCGCTCGGGGATATGGGTGTCTTCGGCAAGATTATTAAAACGCGTGAATTTTTTCTCAAAACTCAAATCAACCGTGCTGACCGGACCATGCCGATTTTTACCGATAATCAACTCGGCGCGACCGAAAATGGCACTCATTTTTTCCTGCCATTTCATAAACTCATCCGTGCCTTCATCGGGTTTTTCTTTTTCGAGATAATATTCCCCCCGATAGACAAACATCACCACATCTGCATCTTGCTCAATCGAGCCGCTTTCACGCAAATCGGCAAGCATGGGGCGTTTATTATCCCTCGTTTCAACCTGACGCGATAATTGTGAAAGGGCGACAATCGGCACATTTAATTCTTTTGCCAAGGCTTTTAGAGATTGGGTGATATAGCTTATTTCCTGTACCCGATTTTCACTGCCGCGATTGCTATTGGTTCCAGAAATGAGCTGTAGATAGTCGATAATAATCACATCTAGCCCATGCTGGCGTTGTAAGCGTCGTGCACGCGCAGCCAAAGTGGAAACCGGGATCGCGCCGGTTTGGTCAATATATAAAGGCATTTCACTAAGGTCGCGTGCGGCATCGGCAAGCCGGTGATAGTCTTCATCGTGTAATTTGCCGTTACGCATAAAGGAAGATTCAACCCGTGCCTGTTCAGACAAAATCCTGCTCGCTAATTGTTCTGCTGACATCTCCAGCGAGAAGAAGCCAACCACGCCACCTTCATTAACAATGACGCTGCCATCATCTTTATGGGTGACATTACCGACGCGTTTGGCATTCATGTGCCTTTGCGCGATATGAAAGGCGATATTTGTGGCAAGCGAGGTTTTGCCCATTGCCGGGCGACCTGCCAAAATCAGCAAATCACTTTTTTGTAAGCCGCCAAGCAAATGATCAAGCCCATGAAAGCCCGTCTCCAATCCGGACAGTTGGCCGGCGCGCTCTTTCGCATTTGTGATTGTATCAATCGCGCCTTTGAGAGAGTTATCAAACCCCATAAAGCCGGCCGCCGATGCACTATCATTTTCGGCCAAATCATAAAGCGCTTTTTCAGTGTCTTCGATTTGTTGCTTAGGGGGTAAATCAATCTCGGCATGCTGGGCATTGAATGATAAATCCTGCCCGATCTCGATCAACATGCGGCGTAGAGCCAGATCATAAATCGTCTGACCATACTGTTTGGCATGGGAGATTGTGGTGGCGCTGGTGGTAAGCCGCCCTAAATAGCTCGCACCGCCTAATTGTTTCAAGCCTTCATCATGTTCAAGATAGTTTCGCAATGTCACCGGGCTGGCAAGATTGCCATTGACGATTAATTTACCAATCGCTTCATATAATCTGCCATGTACGGGATCATAAAAATGCTCTATGCGCAAAAAATCCGCAATGCGGTCATAGGCTTCATTATTAAGCAAAAGAATACCAAGCAGAGCCTGCTCGGCATCAATATTATGTGGCAGGCTAAGCTGGTTATCGGTATTCTCAGCCTCTGTATTTGGTGATGAGCTAGACTCTATAGGCTGATGTAATGTTGCAATCGGCGTATCCATGATAGGGGAACACTAGCGAAAACATGAAACGAAAGCCACCCTAAGGACACCAAGATTCAGAAATTAAGAGCAAGTTTTTTTACCCCCAGCTTTATACAGGCTTTATTATTTTTCTTATCCCGTGATTTTATCCACACAAGGCGCGTTGCAAAATTTGGCACAACAAAATAGATTTTTAGTTCGCGTCTTTTTCTGCGCTATCTTCTGATGGGCTGTCTTGTGATGGGCTGTCTTGTGATGAATCCTCCAAAGCCGCTTCTTCACGGCTCTCTTCTTCATTCGTTTCAGAAGCAGCTACAGACGCGTCTTCATCTTCTGCCATCTCCTCGCCCTGGTCAAGGGAAACACCTTCTTCAACCAGATCGGTATTATCGACCATCTCTTCTGCTTCATCGAGCTGTTCAACGGTCACATCTTCACCTAGGGCTTGCCGCTCTGCCTCTTCCTCGGTACGGGCAACATTGACATTAATCATGCTGCTCACTTCCGGATGCAGAATGATTTTTACAGCGTGTAAGCCAAGCATTTTAATCGGTTTTTCCAGCACAATTTGATTGCGGGCAACCGTAAAGCCCGCCTCTGTAACAGCAGCGGCAATATCACGGGAATTCACCGAACCATAAAGCTGGCCGGTATCGCCTGATTGGCGGATAATGATAACGCTTTCACCCTCCAGCTTAGCGTGCACCGCTTCGGCATCTTTCTTACGATCCAGATTAGCGGTTTCAAGTTGGGCGCGCTGCTCCTCAAACCGCGCCAGATTTTCCTTATTGGCACGCAGCGCCTTGCCTTGCGGTAACAGAAAATTACGGGCATAGCCATCTTTGACTGTGACCACATCACCCATTTGCCCGAGTTTTGCAATCCGCTCTAATAATACAATCTGCATAATCGGTCTCCTATTCGGTTGTAAATGGCATCAGCGCCAAATAACGTGCCCGCTTAATGGCTTTTGCCAACTCACGCTGTTTTTTTGCCGATACAGAGGTAATCCGGCGGGGCACAATTTTACCTCGCTCTGATACATAGCGGGATAAAAGTTTCACATCTTTATAATCAATCTTGGGCGCATTATCGCCTGAGAAAGGGCAGGTTTTCTTGCGGCGTCCAAATACTTGTTTTACCTGGCTCATCATTATTCTCCTATTTCCATATCGCTGGTTTCGGGGATGGCGCTACGCCGTTCGGCGCGGCGTTCATCCCGCATTTTTGCTTGTAAGGGAGCCGATGGCTCAGCATCATGCTCATCAACCCGCAATGTCATATAGCGAATAACATCTTCATGCAGGCTCAGCTGGCGTTCCAGTTCGCTAATGGTTTCATGGCTGCCATCAATATTGAGCAGCACATAATGCCCTTTGCGGTTTTTCTTCACCCGATAGGCAAGTGTGCGCAAGCCCCAAAACTCTTTTTTGGTAATATGACCACCATTTTCAGCAATCACATTTGAAAAATCATCTGCTAATTTCTCAACCTGTTGTTCAGAAATATCTTGCCTCGCAATAAATATATGTTCGTAAAGCGACATAGCCTCTCCTTATCATTATAATATATCGGTGACCTTTTAAGATGTGCCGATAAGATTTACGTGCGGCGCAAAGCCTCTAGCCAGCCTCATGAAGGAGAGGCGACCAGCGCAAAGAGTGAGGACAAGGGAACGGGTTTCATCTGTTCCTTTCAGCCCTCAACCGCGCCGTCCTTTTACTCTATCTAACAAGACTTGGCAAGATGGTTTTATCATTCTATCTTAAGCGGAGCGATTCGGATGGTAAGGAGGTCATGATGCGTATATTTGTATGTCCCGGACAAGGCAGCCAAAGCATTGGCATGGGGAAGGGGTTGGCGGCACAATACCCGGCTGCGGCGGAGGTTTTTGCGGCAGTCGATGAGGCATTGTCGCAAAATCTATCACGCATCATTTGGGAGGGGCCGGAAGATGCGCTCACCCTTACCGAAAACACCCAACCTGCCTTAATGGCGGCGTCTGTCGCGGTAATGCAAGCGCTGGCAAGCGAGGGGTTCGATTTGGCGGCGCAGGCGCAATTTGTGGCGGGGCATAGTCTTGGCGAATATGCGGCGCTGGTGGCAGCAGGCAGTCTTCCACTTGCCGATGCGGCGCGGCTGCTTAAATTACGCGGGCAAGCGATGCAGCGCGCGGTTCCGATTGGCGAAGGCGCGATGGCAGCCATATTGGGGTTAGAGTTTGAGGCGTTGCACGCACTTACCAAACAAGCCTCAACTGATGAGGAAATATGTAGCGCCGCAAATGATAATGCACCAGGGCAAGTGGTGATTTCAGGCCATGCCGGTGCGGTTGCCCGCGCCTCGGCATTAGCCAAACAAGAAGGCGCGAAACGGGTGGTCGAGCTGGCAGTAAGCGCGCCCTTCCATTGCGCGTTAATGCAACCAGCGGCAGAAGCAATGGCGGCGGCTTTGGCGGAAACCACAATTTCAGCCCCTGCCCTGCCGGTGATTGCCAATGTGACAGCCACAGCGGTGGATGACCCGGAAGCGATAAGGGTAAATCTGGTGCAGCAGGTGACGGGCGTGGTACGCTGGCGGGAATCAATGCAATGGGCGGCAGAACAAGGTGTCACATCACTGATTGAAGCAGGCGCGGGCAAAGTGCTCACCGGCATGGCAAAGCGGATTGATCGCCGCCTCACCGCCCAAGCGCTCAACACGCCTGCCGATATTGAAGAATTTTTGCACATGACAAATGAATAGGAGAAGAGAAATATGTTTGATTTAAGTGGAAAAACGGCGCTGCTCACAGGCGCATCTGGCGGCATTGGCCGCGATATTGCCCATGCCTTACATGCGCAAGGGGTGAAAATTGGGCTGGCGGGCACGCGCCAAGCGGTGTTGCAAGAATTGGCCGATGAGCTTGGCGCAGATGCGTTTGCGCTCACTGCTGATTTATCGAGCGCGGCAGGCGCAGATGAATTGGCAAAAGCAGCAGATGAGGCATTGGGCGGGGTTGATATTCTGATTAATAATGCGGGCATTACCCGTGACAATCTGGCGCTGCGCTTAAAAGATGAGGATTGGGAAGATATTCTAAATGTTAATCTGCTGGCAGCGTTTCGGCTGCTGCGGGCCTCTTTACGCGGCATGATGAAGCGGCGGCAGGGGCGCATTATCAATATCACTTCGGTTGTTGGCGTGACCGGCAATCCGGGGCAAAGCAATTATGCGGCTTCAAAAGCAGGCATTATTGGGATGAGCAAATCGGTGGCGCAAGAAGTCGCCAGTCGCGGCGTAACGGTGAATTGTGTCGCTCCTGGCTTTATCGAAACCCCCATGACCGATGCTTTGAATGATGACCAAAAACAGGGCATTATGCAAAAAATCCCGGCCGGACGCTTGGGCGCGGGCGGTGATATTGCGGCCGCGTGCCTTTATCTGGCAAGCGATGAGGCAGGATATGTAACCGGCCAAACCCTGCATGTTAATGGCGGCATGGCTATGATTTAGGAGCGATACCCGTTAGGGTCTTCGCGTGAGGGAAGTAAAGTCGTAAGCGAAATAAATAGCCCGCCAAGCGTACTAATGACGGGATTTCATTGCCGCCGCCAATGTGCCATCATCGAGATAGTCAAGCTCTCCTCCCACTGGTACGCCATGCGCAAGGCGGGTGATTTTAAGCTCATAAGTGGCCAGCATATCGATAATATAATGGGCGGTGCTTTGCCCTTCCACCGTTGCATTGGTGGCGAGGATAATCTCATCAACCCCTTGAAGGCGGGTAAGTAAGCTGGTGAGATTGAGCTTATCGGGACCGATGCCATCGAGTGCTGAAAGCACCCCACCAAGCACATGATAGCGGCCATTCATCACTTGCGCGCGCTCTAGCGCCCAGACATCGCTGACATCTTCAACCACGCAAATCACACTATCATCGCGGCGCGTATCGGCACAAATGCCGCATGGATTTTGGGTGTCGAGATTGCCGCATATGGTGCAGGTGGAAATCGCTTGTCGCGCCTCATCGAGCGCTTTGCTTAACGGGTCAAGCAGGCTTTCTTTTTGCCGCAAAAGCTGTAAGACGGCGCGCCGTGCTGAACGTGGGCCAAGCCCCGGCAAACGCGCCAGAATTTTAATCAGCTGATCGATTTCGGTTCCCGCCATCGCGCCTAATCGTCTTCCTCAATAGGCGAGAGGTCAGCAGCACCAAGCTCGGTTATGGCGACAATTTCTGTATTTGGAAAGGTTTTCATTGCCGCTGCGACCAACGGGTCTTGCAGCACGTTTTGCTGTTCTATATCACGGGCGGCTTGCGCTTGCGCGTGCAAGGTCTCTTCGCCGCCGGTTTGGGCGAGGCTAATCACCCATTGCCTGCCTGTCCATTCACGCAATTTGCGGGTAAGGGTTTGGGCGATATTTTCCTGCCCATCGCGGAGCCGCATTTCAATATGACCGGGTTTGAATGAAACGAGATGCACGCCCGTTTCGAGCGCATATTGCAAGCCTTTTTCATTATGGGTCGCGGCAAGCGCCACAATATCGGCAAAATTGCGGATAATGGTTTCGGGTGGGTTTTCGGGAGCAGCTTCCGTCATTTCTATAGGCTGGGCGACAGGCTGGGGTGCTGCGCCAGAGGAATGGGCTTGCGGGGCTGATGTTTGTTGGAGAGGTGTTTGTTGAGCAGGCGTTTGGGATGCACCCTGTTCAGATGTGGCTTGTGGCGATGCTTGCCCCCCTGATATTTGTGATGATGAGGTCGTTTCATATTGTTTAATCAATTCATCTGGGGTTGGCATATCTGCCATATGAGCGATTCGAATAAGCACCATTTCGCTTGCGGCTTTCGGGTCGGGGGCTTGCACAACTTCCTGATAGCCTTTCAGAAGCGCTTGCCAAATCCGCGCCAGAGCTTGCACCGATAGCTCTTCGGCGGCTTTTTTGCCGCGCTTGCGTTGGTCTTCAGAAATGGTGAGATCAGCCTCAGCATCAGCGACATATTTTAAGCGTGTCAGCCAATGGGTCAGCGCCGCCAGATCGCCGATAATCGTCAATCCTTCAGCACCAGCGCGATATTGGGCATCAAATTCGTTTAGCGTTTCGGCCATCTCGCCTTTCATCAGAAGATCGAAAAGATCGAAAATCCGTCCCCGATCAGACAATCCTAACATTTCCCGCATCATGGTGCTGGTGAGGGCATCTTTATCGCCTCCGGCATGGGCAAGGGCGCGATCAAGCAAGGAGAGCGCATCACGGGCAGAGCCTTCCGCCACCCGCGCGATAAGCGCTAAGGCGTCTTCCCCCACCTCCTGCTGTTCGGCCGCTAACACTTTTTGCAATAGCGTAACTGTATCGGCACTGGTCAAGCGCCGCAAATCAAAACGCTGGCAGCGTGACAGAATTGTCACGGGCACTTTGCGAATTTCGGTGGTCGCAAAAATAAATTTCACATAAACCGGTGGTTCTTCTAATGTTTTTAAAAGCCCGTTAAAGGCTTGCCGCGATAGCATATGCACTTCGTCAATAATATAGACCTTAAAGCGCGCCGATGATGGCAGATAGCGCACCTGCTCAATCAGCTCACGAATATTGTCAATGCCAGTATTGGAGGCGGCATCAATCTCGATCACATCAACATGCCGGCCTTCCATAATCGCACGGCAATGCGTGCCTTCCTGCGATAGATCAAGGCTTGGTTGATCGTTTTGATCGCTGTGATAATTAAGCGCGCGGGCTAAAATTCGAGCGGTAGTGGTTTTGCCAATGCCGCGTACGCCGGTGAGCATAAAGGCATGCGCAATCCGCCCGCTGGTAAAGGCGTTGTGTAATGTCTGCACCATCGCCTCTTGACCAATGAGATCAGCAAAACTTTGCGGCCGATATTTACGCGCCAGCACCTGATAGCCATCTGCATCTGCGACATGATTCTCACTATCGGCATCTGCCAGAAACCCGAAACCATCTCCATCTTCACTTTGAACTGATGACCCATCGTCCAAAGACCCATCGTCCAAAGACCCATCGTCCAAAGACCCATCGTCCAAAGAGATGTCATCTGATGGGGGAGGTGTGTCGGTTTCGTCCATTTAACTCTTTTACCTTCGATTCGGGTTTGGGTTATCTTCTTTCCGATTTTGGTTAAGTGAGAGACTGGACAGGCAACCCGCACCGAACTCGTTAGGGCTGCTTCTTTTCAGACCTGACCCGGTTGGCGAGGGATGCGTCTGCCGCCAGCCTCTCCTCTCCCTTATAACAAAGAGAGAAAATGAACGCCAGATGATTGACCGAAAAAAACTTATCTTTATGTTAGCATTTTTAAGCATGTAAAGGAGGGGAGAATGCCCTTATCTGAAAACCCGATTATATTTGCCAATAATCCGCTCGACCGGATGGGGCATATTCGCAATGATGCAGATTGGCTTGATGGCCAGCTAAATCATGAGACGGCTTTATTTTTGCCTCTATGGAATCTCTCACCGCTTATCTTGCCAGAATTACAAGCTGGCGCGGGGCGCGATATGGGCTGGCTGCCACGGGCGGCGTTAAAAGATTTTTTCCGCGATGATAGTCTGGTGATTTTTTTAGGGCTTAACCGCCGCCAAAAGCCGCTCTTTGGGTTGGATATTTCGGCCTTTCCTGACCCTGAGAATTTTGGTGACCTCAAAGGCATGGGGCAGTTTGAAGATTTGCGCGAGCTGGCAATGGCAGGCGATATTGCCGCCACTGAGCTGGCCATTGTGGCGCAGGCCAAAGCGCTTATTGATTGGCACAAGCGGCATCAGTTTTGTAGTGTGTGTGGGGCGGCATCTCATTTTGCGGAAGCGGGCTATAAGCGCATCTGCCTTTCCTGCGGGGCAGAGCATTTCCCGCGCACCGATCCGGTCGTGATTATGCTTGGCGTGTATGAAGACCAGTGCCTGATTGGTCGCCAAAATGGTTGGCCGGAACATATGTTTTCCGCTTTGGCAGGATTTGTTGAACCGGGCGAAACGATTGAAGAAGCGGTGGCGCGCGAAATGATGGAAGAGGCTGGGGTTGACATAGAATCGGTAGATTATATTGCCTCACAGCCTTGGCCGTTTCCAGCCTCATTGATGATTGGGTGCATTGCCCAGACCACCAGTCAGACGCTGAACATTGATGGGGTTGAGCTGGCAGAGGCGCGCTGGGTATCGCGCGATGAGGTAAGAGCGGCGTTACGCGGCGAAGGCACGCTTGGGGTGCCACCGAAAATGGCGATTGCGCATCACTTAATCCGTGCCTTTGCGGAAGGGTGAGGCTTTATAAACGCCCAAAATATCAACTGCGGTTGAATAATAGGATAAGTCCTCTATTGCGAGGCGCACCCGTTCATCATCGGGATGGCCTTCAATATCGGCATAAAATTGGGTGGTCGAAAAATGTCCGTCACTATAATAGCTTTCGAGCTTGGTCATATTAACCCCATTGGTGGCAAAGCCACCAAGCGCTTTATAAAGTGCGGCCGGTACATTGCGCAGGCGGAAGATGAGGCTCGTCATCACCGCGCCATCGCTAAGCTCGGCATCATCGGCGGTTCTTGACATCACCAAAAACCGCGTTGTATTGCTGGCCGCATCTTCAATATTTTCTGCCAAAATCTTAAGCCCGTGAATATCTGCCGCTAAAGATGAAGCAATCGCCGCATGATAGGGTTCATCGTTTTCATGAATTTCCCGCGCCGCACCCGCCGTATCGGTGGTGATGGCGGATGGTTTATCATGCA
The DNA here is from genome assembly GCA_965199285.1 of Parvibaculaceae bacterium. Classification (GTDB taxonomy): domain Bacteria; phylum Pseudomonadota; class Alphaproteobacteria; order RS24; family RS24; genus CBDDGJ01. Next base: position 1,692,419 of record OZ240687.1, read on the forward strand.
CGCTCAAAAATTTACGGCATTGCGCCAGCGCCATTTCATGGCTTTTCACCAATGTAATATCAGAAAGTACAGTGTCGGGCTTTGCCATGAGGCAATGATGAATTGCGGCAAAATGTTCGGCAATAATATAAAGCCCCGAACCGGGTAGCAGCCGATGCACATCCGCCACCCGACCGGCAAAATTATTTTCAATCGGGGTCATGGCAAGCGCCGCATCGCCATTATGCAGCGCCGCAAATAATTGCTCAAATCGGGGGCAGGGGAGAACCTCATAATCGGGATAATATGTGTTACAGGCAATATGCGAATACGCGCCCAGCTCGCCTTGAAATGCGATTTTCTTTTCAGATGTCATGCGCGCTCCATCATCTTGCGGGCATGGGTTAAATCTTCTGGCGTGTCAACCCCAATCGGAACCGTATCAATCACCCCAATGCGGATGCTCATGCCCGCTTCGAGCGCCCGTAATTGCTCTAATTTTTCGCGCTTTTCCAAAGCGGAAGGGGGAAGCTTGATAAACGCATCCAGCGCTGTGCGGCGGAATCCATAAAGGCCGATATGATGATATAAATCTCCATCCCCTGCCGGTGCGGTGGCGCGGGTGAAATAGAGCGCCTTTCCTGATTGTACTTGGCCTGATTGTATTTGGCCAGACTTTATTTGGCTCGATTGGGGCTTATCAAATGCAATCACAGCTTTTACAACATTCGGGTTATCGCGTTCTGCCGGATTGGTGATTTTGCTAGCGATTGTTGACATATCCGCATCGTCGAGCAAATCGCTGACGGTTTGTAACGCTATTGGTTCAATCGTCGGCAAATCGCCTTGCACGTTCAAAATATATTGATAATGCTGGTCGGGGTCAATTTTCTGTAAGGCTTGATGGATACGATCTGAACCTGAAGGCAATGCAGGGTCGGTAAGCACGGCCTCGCCACCTGCATTGATGATGGCATCGGCAATTTCGGCTTCCGCCGCCGCCACCACCACGCGGCCAATATTCGCCTCGCAAGCGCGCCGCCAGACCTGCACAATCATCGGCTCCCCGCCCATATCAGCAAGCGGCTTATTGGGTAGGCGCACCGAAGCAAGGCGAGCGGGTATAAGAATGATCCTTTTGTCGTTAGATGACATTATGGCTTGCGCTTTCATATAAGTTTTTCTATATGTTGCTAGTCTTAGCTTAGGCGAATAATTGGTGCAATGAGAAATTATTGCTATTCATAAGTTAAATATTTCGCCTTTTATGTCGACGCTAATATAGTGAGGAAAAAATGGATTCTTTTGAATGGAATAAAATTGCCGGCGCTGTTTTGTTTATCATGCTCGTATTTATTGGCATTAATAATCTTGGTGATATTCTCTTTACAACAAAGCCCGCCAGTGAAAATGCCTATATTGTTGAAGGTGTTGAAGAAGAAGGCAGCACAGCGTCTGCCTCTGCACCCCAAGAAGAAGAGCCCGATATTGCTATATTGCTAGCCAGTGCGGATATTGCAAAGGGCGCGAAAGTTGCGAAAAAATGCACGTCCTGCCACAGCCTTGAGGCAGATGGCGGCAATGGTATCGGCCCTAATCTATGGGCGATTGTTGATGCGGATATTGCGGCAAAGTCTGGCTTTTCTTATTCCACCGCGCTCACCGCGCTTGAGGGCGGCTGGACGGTTGAGGCGTTAAATGGCTTTTTGGCGAATCCGAAGAAATATGCCAGCGGTACCAAAATGGCATTTGCCGGGTTACGCAAGGCGAAAGACCGTGCCAATATCATCGCTTATTTACAAAGCCTAAAATAATAATTTTTTGATAATCTTTTATCTTTGTTAATTTGCTATATTATCTCCGAATGGAAAGGGGGTATGAATGAAGCCTTATCACAATCTACGCGCTAGTCTATATATTTTGGCGGGGTTTGTGCTGTCTTACGCAAACGCTCAAGAGGTTACGTTTAAGCAGGGCTTATCGCTGTTAGGGGCTCCCGCGCTTGCCAAAGACTTTTCGCATTTTCCTTATGTGAACCCCACAGCTCCCAAAGGCGGGGAGCTGCGGTTGGCTGCCTTTGGTACTTATGATTCGTTTAATGTGTTGAGCATTAAAGGCGATTTGCCCAGCGGTGTACGCTTGCAAGGGCTTATTTATGAAACGCTTATGGTCGATAATCATGATGAAGCAGCAAGCTCTTATGGGTTGGTGGCAGAAGCGGTGGCGCATCCAGATGATTTTTCATCTGTGACCTATCGTTTGCGTAAACAGGCACGCTTCCATGATGGTCATCCGATAACGGCGGAAGATGTTATCTTTTCGCTGGAAAAAATTAAAGAGATTAACCCTTTGTTTCGTGCCTATTATGCTGATGTCACCCATGCAACCGCCACGGGCGAACATGAAGTTACCTTTCATTTTGCGATTAAAGGCAATCGCGAACTGCCCTTTATCACTGGACAAATGCCAATCTTGCCAAAACATTATTGGACGGCAGAAGGACGGGATTTAACCAAAACCACGCTGGTACCCCCCTTGGGCAGTGGGCCTTATCGGATCGCCAATCAGGTCAATGCGGATGGGGTGGTGACCGATACCTCTCATATTATTTATGAGCGCGTGGCGGATTATTGGGCGAAAGATTTGAATGTGAATATTGGCCATTATAATTTTGACCATATCCGCATTGATTATTATCGCGATACGGATGTGGTGTTTGAAGCCTTCAAGGCAGGTGATGTTGATTTTCGCGCTGAGAATGTGGCGCTGAAATGGCAACGCGGCTATAATTTCCCTGCCGTTCAGGATGGGCGGGTCAAGCGCGAGCTTGTCACATTGCAAAATGTAAAGCACATGCAGGCGATTATTTTTAATATGCGCAAATCCCCGTTTGATGATATTCTGGTACGCCAAGCCTTGCTTTATGCGCTTGATTTTGAATGGATGGAAAAAAACCTGTTCTTTAATCAATATGCCCGTACCAATAGTTATTTTGAAGGCTCGGAGCTTGCCGCAAATGGATTACCCTCAGACGCTGAATTGCGTATTTTGGAACCATTGCGCGATGTGATTCCAGCAGAAGTGTTTTCTAAAACCTTTGCGAATCCCAAAACCAATGGCAGTGGTGAAAATCGCAAAAATCTGCGGCAGGCTTATAAATTATTTCAACAGGCTGGCTGGCAGGTTGAAAATGGCAAGCTGATGAAAGCGGGAAAACCCTTGCAGATTGAGTTTTTGATTGTCCAAAAAACCATGGAACGGGTTTTAACCCCTTACCTCCAATCGCTTAAAAAAATCGGGGTGGAGGGACGCATCAGAATTGTCGATAGCTCGCAATATCAAAACCGCGTCAATGAATATGATTTTGATGCGATTATTGCGGTCTTGCCGCAATCCTTATCACCAGGCAATGAACAGCGCGATTATTTTTCAAGCGCGGTTGTCGACCGCCCCGGCGGCCGCAATTATGCCGGCATTGCTGATAAGGCGATTGATCGGCTGATTGATCATATTATTTATGCCGATCATCGCGAAGCGCTGGTTACTGCCGTACGCGCAATGGATCGGGTGTTGCTGTGGAATTATTATACCCTGCCGCTATGGCATGCGCCTTACGAACGGCTGGCCTATTGGCAGGGGCTGGCACGGCCGCAACGTTTGCCACATCATTATATTGATTTTCCCCATATTTGGTGGCGTGATGGCGCGGCTCCCTATCAACAAAGGTCACCCGAATGACGGCTTATATTATTCGTCGCCTTTTGCTGATGATTCCAACCATTATTGGTATTTTGACGATCAGCTTTTTTATTGCCCAATTTGCTCCGGGTGGACCCGTTGAACGGGTGATTGCGCAGCTGCAAGGGCATGATGTCGGCGCCACCTCACGCTTTGCCGGTGGGCAAGACCAGCTAAAGCAAACGCAAAATTTTGAGACCAGCTCCAAATATCGCGGCGCACAGGGGCTTGACCCCGAATTTATTGCGGCGCTTGAAAAGCAATTTGGTTTCGATAAGCCGCTTTATATTCGCTATTTCACCATGCTGAAAGATTATGCTCTATTTGATTTTGGTGAGAGTTATTACCGTGATGTAAGCGTTATTTCTTTAATTCAAGAAAAATTACCGGTTTCGATTTCCTTAGGGCTATGGTCAACCTTGCTCACCTATCTCATTTCTATCCCCTTAGGTATCGCAAAAGCGCGGCGACATGGTAGCGCGATGGATATTTGGTCATCTGGAGCGATTATTATCTGCTATGCAATCCCCGGCTTTTTATTCGCAATTGCCCTGATTGTTCTGTTTGCAGGGGGGAGTTATTTTGATATTTTTCCGTTGCGAGGATTGGTCTCGGATGATTGGTACGAGCTTGGCATATTGGCGCAAATTGGCGATTATTTCTGGCATTTGGCACTGCCCTTATTGGCGCTGACAATCGGCACATTTGCCACTACAACCATGTTGACCAAAAACTCTTTTCTGGATGAAATTCATAAAAACTATGTGACAACGGCGCGCGCCAAAGGGCTGACCGAACGCCGCGCGCTTTATGGGCACGTATTTCGCAATGCGATGCTGATTATTGTATCGGGCTTTCCAGGGGCTTTTGTGGGGGCGTTTTTTACCGGTTCCCTGCTAATTGAAACCATTTTCTCGCTCGATGGGCTTGGCCTGTTATCCTATGAAAGTATTTATAATCGCGATTATCCGGTTGTTTTTGCCAGTATTTATATTTTCGGATTAATCGGTCTCATCGTCACGCTGATTTCCGATTTAACCTATGTCTGGATTGACCCGCGTATTCACTTTGAGGCGCAATCATGATACCCCTCTCGTCGATTAATCAGAGGCGCTGGCGAAATTTTCGCGCCAATAAGCGAGGCTATTATTCCTTATGGATTTTTTTAGTCTTGTTTATACTCTCACTGGGGGCAGAATTTATTGCCAATGATGATCCGCTTTTTGTCCGGCATCAGGGGGCGAGCTATTTCCCCATATTCACAACCTATGCGGAAACCGATTTTGGTGGCGAGTTTCCAACAAAAGCCGATTTTCGGGATGATTATATTGTCAATCTGATTGAAGAAAAAGGCGGATTTTTGCTCTGGCCGCCGATCCGCTATAGCTATGATACGATTAACTTAACCCCGCCCACACCGGCGCCTTCTCCGCCCAATCGGGAGAACTGGCTGGGGACAGATGACCAATCGCGCGATGTTTTGGCGCGGGTGATTTATGGCTTTCGCATTTCGGTTTTATTTGGTCTCACCCTTACGCTTATTTCATCTGTGATCGGGATTATCGCTGGCGCGGTGCAAGGCTATTTTGGCGGCTGGGTTGATCTTGGCTTCCAGCGCTTTATTGAAATTTGGACCAGCGTGCCAACGCTTTATTTATTGATTATTTTATCGGCCTTTATTGAGCCAGGCTTTTGGGTACTGTTGGGTATCCTGCTGCTCTTTTCTTGGGTATCACTGGTGGGGGTTGTGCGGGCAGAATTTTTGCGCATCCGTAATTTCCAATATATTGAAGCGGCGCGCGCCTTAGGGGTGGGCGATGTTACGATTATGCGGCGGCATTTGCTGCCAAATGCGATGGTCGCAACCATTACGTTTTTACCGTTCGTCTTAAACGCCTCAATTACCACGCTGACCTCGCTTGACTTTCTCGGCTATGGCTTACCACCCGGTTCGCCATCATTGGGGGAACTTTTGGCGCAAGGCAAAGCAAATCTGCAAGCCCCGTGGCTTGGCTTGACCGGCTTTTTTACGATTGCGCTTATGTTATCCTTATTGGTATTTATTGGCGAGGGGGTGCGCGATGCGTTTGATCCGCGCAAGGATCGTTCATCATGACGCTTCTTTGTGTACAGGATTTACATATTGGCTTTTCGAGCGATGGTCGCAAAAGTGATGCGGTCAAAAAAATAAGTTTTGAAATTGCAGCCGGTGAAGTGCTCGGGATTGTTGGTGAAAGCGGCAGCGGCAAATCGGTCACTGCGACGGCGATTTTGCAATTATTGCCTCCTAATGCCTATCACGAAAGCGGTCAGATTAGGTTTGGCGATACGGATTTAATGACAGCATCTGAAACTGAAATGCAGTCTATTCGGGGGCGCGATATTGCAATGGTCTTTCAGGAGCCAATGAGCGCTCTTAATCCGCTCCACACGATTGAAAAACAAATTGCTGAAATTATTACCCAGCATCGTTCGGGGACGGCTGAAACTTTGCAACAAGAGGTCATCGCTTTGCTGGCGCGGGTGGGTATTCCGCAACCCGAAAAACGCCTATCAGCCTATCCGCATGAATTATCGGGCGGCCAGCGTCAGCGCGTGACGATCGCTATGGCGATTGCCAATAAGCCGAAATTACTGATTGCCGATGAGCCGACAACCGCACTTGATGTAACCGTGCAATGGCAAATTCTCGATCTTCTTAAAAAATTACAAGCGGAAGAAAATATGGCCATGCTGCTCATTTCGCATGATTTAGGCATGGTTAAATATATGGCGGATCGGATTTGCGTGATGCGGCATGGCGAGATTGTCGAAAGCAATCATGCGAATAGATTATTCGCCGCGCCGCAAGCCGATTATACCAAACAGCTTATTGCCGCCGAGCCGGAAGGCTTGCGTCCCCCTTATGCGCAAATGGCGGCACCGTTTCTATCGGCTAAAAATATGCGCGTATGGTTCCCTCTGCAAAAGGGTGTTTTGCGGCGCACATATGATCATATTAAAGCGGTCAATGATATTGATCTTGAGGTAAGAAAAGGCGAAACGTTAGGAATTGTCGGTGAAAGCGGTAGTGGCAAAACCACATTGGGGCGGGCTTTATTGGGTTTGCAGGAATCGACAGGTGAGGTTGAAATTGCTGGACGTGATATGCAAAACCTTTCTCGTAAAGAGTGGCGGGGGTTGCGCCGTAATATGCAGATTGTGTTTCAAGACCCATTCGGCAGTTTAAGCCCGCGCATGTCGGTTTTCGATATTATCACTGAGGGGCTGGATATTCATGCAGCACAGCTCACCCGCGCCGAAAAACAAGCACGGGTGCGGCAAGCCTTATTAGATGTTGAAATGGATCCGGATACCGCCCTGCGCTATCCGCATGAATTTTCCGGCGGCCAACGCCAGCGTATCGCGATTGCTCGTGCGATTATTTTGGCGCCAGAGCTTGTGGTGCTGGATGAACCAACCTCTGCGCTTGATCGTTCAGTGCAAGCGCAAGTGCTGGATTTGTTGATTCGGTTGCAGGAGCAACGTCAGCTTACCTATTTGTTTATCAGCCATGATTTGAAAGTGGTACGCGCAATCGCTCATCGGGTGATTGTGATGCAAAACGGTCATTGTGTTGAAGCTGGCGCCACCGAAGATATTTTTTATGGGCCGCAACAAGATTACACCAAAAACCTTATCAGCGCTGCTTTCGATTAGTGGTTTGTTCTTTTCTCATAATCCTGCCCCCAAATGGGGTAAAGCGGATGAGCGTCGCTGGTGTGGGATTTCGTTTCTGCTGATATGATTCTTGCGCTTGCGTAAGATTTTTTTGCAACCGCATTTTTTCAAGAGAGATAATTTTGCTGTTAGGGGGCGTATTCATTGGACACCCGCCATAGTTAATTTTTTCACCTCAATAAGGTGTAAATCTTGATTGTCTTGCCGCGCCTCAAAAATATGCAAAAACAAGCCATTATTTTGGATATGGAGCTTACAGAAAATCCCTGTATCTGTTTTGTGTGTGGTGTATGTCTCCCAGTCAAAATGCGGCAGAGCCTCTACGAATTGCGCATAAGGCAATAGGTTGGTTTGCGTAAGTGCGCCAGTGGCGGATAGTAATAAACCGCAAAAGCTGGCTGGTATGTGCGCTCTTAACATTTATATCCCTTTCCATATTTTTCTGATTATAATTCATATATAATAATGATAATCATTCTTATGTAGTATTATTGAGAATGATTTGCAACTAGAAATTTTCATTAACTAAAATAGATGCGCGTATGACAGCAATGTGGATGTGCCAGATTTATAAAATAATTTCTTTTTTTGCTTGCATCATGATTCCAATAGATGTAAATGATAATCATTATTATTATTAACTATACTATGGAACATAAAAAGAGAGGGAATTATGAATTTTAATAAGACAAATATATTCGCCAGTGCGGTTTTCATCAGCAGCATGATGGGGGCAGCGCCGGCAATCGGGCAAGGCATTAATGAAATTGATGAGCTTATTGTGAAGGGGAAGTATTTATATGCCGATCAGGTAAATGCCCTTAAAACCCCTATCCCTATTATTGATGTGCCGCAAAGCCTGTCGATTATAACCGATGAAGATATTCGCAAGCGCGGATTTAGAGAACTTGCTGATATTGTCCGCTATACGCCCGGTGTGAACACCTCACAAGGGGAAGGGCATCGTGATTCGATTGTCTTTCGCGGCGTGCGTTCGACCGCTGATTTTTATCTGGATGGGGTAAGAGATGATGTTCAATATTATCGCTCGCTTTATAATCTCGAGCAGGTTGAAATTTTGCGCGGGCCAAACGCGCTTTTATTTGGGCGTGGTGGCACGGGCGGGATTCTCAATCGGGTGACTAAAAAAGGCGTTATAGGTGAAGAATTTGGCAGCCTTGCTGTCGGCGCTGATCGCTTTGGAGCCTATGATGCCGCGCTCGATTATAATATAGAGGTGGGAGAAAATTCCGCCCTGCGGGTGAATGTCCATCATGATAGTTTGGAAAATCACCGCGATTTTTATGATGGCACGCGGACGGGCATTAACCCTGCCCTTAAGATGAGGCTCACCCCAAAGACCACATTGGATATATCTTATGAATATGCCGATCATGAGCGCTTTATTGATCGGGGCATCCCGACCCAAAATGGCCGCCCCGTTCGCGCCCTTAAAGATATTACATTTGGCGACGCCACTATAAATACGTCAGACTTAGAAGCACATATTGCGCGGGGAATTTTGAGCTATGAAATTTCCGACAATATGAAAGGCAATTTAACCATTCATTATGGCGATTATGAAAAAACATATAGAAACTTATATGCCTCTGGTTATGATGGAACCAATGTCACTTTGGATGGCTATCTCGATCCGACCACGCGGACAAATCTCATTGTCTCCGCCAATATTGTCGGCGAATTTGATATTGCGGCAACCCAACATACATTTTTGCTTGGGTTAGAATATATTGATACTGAAAATAAAAACCATCGCTATAATACATATTGGTCAACGACAATGTCGGATAAAGAGACCTTTCGCGTCACCCGCCCGCTCGATCTTAGCACTAATGCGAATGGGGTGGCGACAAGCGTTGATTTTACAACCGATCTTCACAACCGCACCGAGTCTGATGTCACGGTAAATTCTTTATTGATACAAGACCAAATAGACCTCACCAACTGGCTTAAACTCACATTGGGGGGGCGGTTTGATAGTTTTGATATTACGGTTCGCGATATTGATGATGCGAGCATGCAATCACGAACAGATGAAAAATTTTCGCCGCGTGCCGGCATCATCTTTAAGCCGCAGGATAATATCTCTTTATATGCAAGCTATAGTGAGAGCTTCTTGCCGCGCTCGGGCGAGCAGTTCAAAACATTGTCAGCAAATAATGCACGGCTCAAGCCCGATGTTTATGAAAATAAAGAATTTGGTATGAAATGGGATATAGATGAAAATCTCAGCTTCACCGCTAATTATTTTGACAGCGAGCAAACCCAAGCTGTGCGTGATAGTGATACAGGCGAGACATCGGAAATTATTGGTCTTAAAGTTGACGGGGTTGAGCTTGAGCTGAAAGGGCAAATCACTGATTATTTTTCTCTTGCCGCCGCTTACAGCAAGTTAGATGGCAAAACAGGCACGGGCGGTGAGGCACGCGAAATCCCCGACCGCAGCTATTCTCTATGGGGTGAATTTACGGTAACCGACAGGTTTAATTTAGGGCTTGGTCTCACCCATCAGGGTAAATCAAATATTAGAAATAATGATCCCTCGCTTATCTTGCCAGACTATACGCGGTTTGATGTGGCGGCATATTATCAGCTCGCCGAAGATTTAATCGTACAACTCAATATCGAAAATCTAACCGATGAGGTTTATTATCCGCATGCGCATAGTACTCATCAAGTATCAGTAGGCACGCCGTTTAATGCGCGCCTATCGGTGAGAAAAACATTCTAAATAATTTTTCTCAATCCTCCTGTAAAGCCATGCTTTCATCACTGAAGGCATGGCTTTTTAACGCGCTATAAGGTTCAAGCTATAAAGACCAAACTATAAGGGCCAACGCGCACGCGCCGATAGGCTCAGCATAGACTCTGTGTCACCGATTTTACCAGCCGCAAAATATTCTGCCCCTGCCCATGCCACCATCGCGCCATTATCCGTGCATAAAGCCGGTGCGGCGGCGTGAAAGCTATAATTATGCGTCTGGCTTATGGTGATAAGCGCGTCCCGCAAAGCTTGATTTGCCGCCACCCCACCAGCAATCACGAAAGCTGGCACGAAAGCCGGATTTTGCACATGCGGGTGGTCATCCCGAAAACGCTGCATGGCATTGGTGCTGCGTTCGCATAATATGTCGATAATTGCCGCTTGCAGGCTGGCGCATAAATCATGAATATCTTGCTCGTGTAATGGTGCTTGTTTTTCGGCCGTTTGCCGCAAGGCGGTTTTGAGACCAGAAAAGGAAAAATCGCATCCCGCATTATTGGCAAGCGGGCGGGGCAGGGGAAAGCGGTGCGCATCGCCATTTTTGGCATGAGCCTCGACAATCTGCCCGCCTGGATAACCTAAGCCCAATAATTTGGCCGTCTTATCAAATGCCTCGCCCACCGCATCATCCCGGGTTTCGCCATAAAGCTGATAATCGCCCAAGCCATTAACGCTTAAGAGCTGGCAATGTCCGCCCGAAATGAGTAAAAGCAGATAGGGAAAGGCAATCGGTGCTTCCAGTCTGATGGTGAGCGCATGTGCTTCCAGATGGTTAATCGGGATAAGCGGTATATTATGCGCCAGCGCAATCGCTTTGGCGGTGGTAAGCCCGATCATCACCCCGCCGACAAGTCCCGGCCCGGCAGTGGCGGCAACCGCATCAATATCGGGAAATGATATATCCGCTTCTCTAAGGGTTTGCGCGATAATCTCATCAAGGCGTTCAATATGGGCGCGCGCCGCAAGCTCCGGCACCACCCCGCCATAAGGGGCATGGGTTGCGATTTGTGAAAATACGACATGCGAGAGAATCTCGCCCCGCCCTTTTTCATCATATGAAACCAGCGCCACTGCGGTTTCATCACAACTTGTCTCTATGCCCAAAATAATTGCCATAATCCCTCGCTGGATTCATGATGATATAAGATGTATATCTAACAATGTAAGATAAAATGCAAGCATCGCGAAACGTACCATCGGGAGCAGGATGACACAGATAGAGATTAAAATTGCCACCCGCGCCTCGCCACTGGCGCTGGCGCAAAGCGAAACCATTGCCGCACCCTTGCGCGCTTATGGGCATAATGTGCGGCTTATCCCTTTTTCGACGCGTGGTGACCGCGATAAAACAACCCCGCTTGCTGATATTGGCGGTAAGGGGTTGTTTACCGAAGAACTGCATCGGGCTTTGCTGGCGGAAGAGGTAGATTTTGCGGTTCATAGTTATAAGGATTTGCCAAGCCTACAGCCGGATGGATTAATGCTTGCCGCAACGCCGCTGCGGGAAGCGGTCGAAGATGTATTGATTTTGCGGCAGGGGGTAACGGTTTCGGATGAAGATGATGGTTTGTCAATCTTACCTGAAGGCGCGGTGGTCGGCACTTCATCTTTACGGCGAGGGGCGCAGCTTTTGCGGGCGCGGCCAGATTTATCTATCCGCCCCTATCGCGGTAATATTGATAGTCGGCTGGCAAATCTGGATGCGCGGCAAGCGCCTTTTGCAACATTATTAGCGCTGGCAGGCTTAAAGCGTTTGGGGCGCGTGCCGCTATCTTATCTCACTTTGCCGTCTGACCGATTTATGCCCGCGCCAGCGCAGGGCGCGCTTGCTTTGCAATGCCGCCAAGCGGATACGAATATGCAAGATATTCTTGCCAGTTTGCATCATCGTGAAACTGGTTTTCGGGTTGCCGCAGAACGCAGCTTTTTGGCGCATCTCGAAGGCTCGTGCCGTATTCCAATTGCGGCTTTGGCGCATGTGAACGACAATGAGCTGACGCTATCTGGCGAATTATTATCACCCGATGGAAAAGCAGGCGGCAGTGAAACCCGCACCGCGCCGGTGGAAGATGCGGCCGCATTGGGCATGGATGTCGCCGAAGCGATAAAGCAGCAGCATGGCAAGCTCTTAGCCAAATTAATGGATTTATAATGCGGATTTTGGTCACCCGCCCGCAGGCTGATGCTTTGCCATTGGCACAAAAATTACGCGATAGGGGGCATGCGGTTGATATTCATCCCGTGCTTGCGATAGATTATCATGATCTATCAAACCATGAGTGGGACGGGGTTGGGGCGCTTGTCTTTACTAGCGCCAATGGGGTTCGCGCGGTTTCTGAATTTGAGCGACTAAAAACACTGCCTGCCTATGCCGTTGGCGAGATGACAGCGGCGGTCGCGAAAAGATTTGGCTGGAGGGATATTAAGATTGCGGGCGGCAATGTGACATTATTGGCAGACCTCATCGCCAGCACATTTTTCATCGCGCCCCCGCAAGGCAGATTATTGCATGTAAGAGGCGCGCATGCTGCCGGTGATCTTATCGCAGCTTTGCACGCGCATAAGATTGCCGCCGATTTTATCACCGCTTATGAAGCCCGCACGATTACCGCTTTTGCAAAAGATATTGCCGATAAATTGCGGCATGGCAATATTGATGCCGTCCTTTTATATTCTGCCCGCAGTGCCAAAATCTTTTGCCGCTTGGCGAAAGATTATCCGCATAAGCCTGTGGCGTTTTGCTTATCAGAGGCAATAGCTGAGATTGCGCGGGCGGCAGGGTTTATCTGTAAAATATCGGCGCACCATAGTGAGGCGGGTATTTTGCATATGTTGTCTTAGCGCAAATCAGTTATAATTCGTTAACGGAGCACATAATGCGCGATGAAACACGAATTATTGATCTCGATCCGGCCTCCCTGCTCGCACGATGGAGCCATGCGCTTTTGCAAGCCTTTCTCGCAGGCTTGCTATCATTAACCATTGCGGTTTTCTTGCTGGCATTGGGATATTCGCAAAACTGGTTTGCGGTCGAAAAACCGCGCTCATCGCAAACCGATCAGCCTCAATATGCACCACCCAGCCCGCCAAAGCCAGCTGAACCAATAATTCAAACAATTATCGAGGAAGTGATTATTGAGGTCGCAAAGCCAACCCTTTGGCCGCTCATTTATCGGTTGCAAAAGGGCGAGAATTTCGGTCAAGAATTAGCGGCGGTTAAACCGCTTTTACAGACGGATGAATATCAAAGGCTTGAAGCGTATAAAGATTTAGACATACCAACAAAGCGGGCTTTAATGGATGAATTGCAAGCCCAGCAAAAGGATGATGCGGTTATGCCTCATAAATGGCTGATGGCAACAGCACTTTGGCTGCAAGATATATCGGGGGGAGCGATTCGGGTTCGCCATGTGCCATCACAATGGCAGGTTGAGACGCGTTTACTGGCTGCCTTTCAAGCCAATGATAAGGCTCTGCTGGAACAGGAAATTCGCCAATTATCGGTACAAAAAGCAGAAGAGCTTGCGGTGTGGCTAGAAAAGCTAAGGCGATATCAGGACGTGCAGGAATTCATCGCTATATTGCAAAAAAGGGCGGTGCAGTCATGAGCCGCGTCATCTTTTTTTTCGGAGCACTGTTTCTACTGCTCGGGGCGGTTTTTTATATTTTTTCACTGTCTGGCACATGGGTTTTTAATTTTTCGGGCATTGAAATAACCATGCCGACGCATATTGGGGTTATCCTCATTCTATTTTGTGCGCTTACCATTATATGTTTTGCTTTTTTAATGCGCTGGCTTTGGCGGCTGCCCTCTACCATTGGTGAGGCGCAAAAAATAAAGCGCGTGCGGCGGGGAGAAGATTTTTTAACCCGCGGTTTGATGGCGTTTTTAGATGGACGCACAAATTATGCGCTGCCGCTTTTGCAACAGGCACAAAAAAACTTGCCCGATCAGCCATTTGTTGGTTTGGTTTGGGCGCAGGCGATTGATCAAACTGGCGACATCGAAAAAGCAGAAAACCGGTTTCGCGCACTTGCTGGTGCTATGGATCAGCCACAAAAAAGACTGGCGGGGTTGCAAGGCCTATATTATCTGTTTTTACGCCGAGGGGCAGAAGCTCAAGCAATGGAACAAGTGCGCATGGCGCTGTTTTATGAACCGAATGCGAGCTGGGCGTTGGAGGCTTCCTTTGAATTTTCAGTGCGCGCCGGCAAGTGGGAGGAAGCGCGGCGCTTGCTTGTCACCTTAAAACGCCATAAAATTATTGCAAAATCTGATTTTATAATGCGGCAAAATATTGTTGAAATTGCGGCGATTACATATCGCCTTACGCAAGACACCCCCGCCCCTAAAGACGAAGTAAATGGATTCATCAAAACGATGCGGCATGGCTTACGTCATAGCCCTGATTTTGTGCCTGCCATTTCCCTGTTGGCGCGGCTGTATGAACAGGCTGGGCGGGTGCAAGAGGCAGATAAATTACTTATTCGCGCCTGGAAAAAACAGCCGCACCCTGATTTGGCAAGGGCTTGGGATTATTGCCACCGTGATATCAATATTGCACAGCAATTAGCAGCTTTACCCGCTTTGATAGGAAAAGCGCCACAACATATTGAAAGTCATATTTTGCATAGTCAGCTGGCGATAAAGGCTGAGCGATGGGACTTGGCGCAAAAGATTTTACACCAATTTGGTGATCTACAGATAAAATCATCAGCCCGGCTTTGTTATTTAATGTGTGATCTCGAAATTGGCCGGGCATATGGGGATAAAGAAAAAGCGCGGCAATGGCTTCGCTTTGCGGCCGACGCACCGCCTGAATTTGGCTGGTATAGTGGTGATCGGCGGCTGCAAGGCTGGAGCCCGATTTGCCCTTTTACGGGGCAATTTAATCGGGTGGAATGGCGACAACCAAAAATGCCAAAGCAGGAAGATTTTCCAAGGGCTTTTTTGATGAATGAGGATCAGCATAGCCAGAAAATATTAGATATTAACTGATCATAGATAGGTCTTAATGCGGCTTTTTATGGTTTGATTCATGCAAGACATTATTTATACGAGTGTTAAAATTCTAACGGCGCTTCCTGTCAATCTCTGGCTTTGGGCAGTGCCGCTTATTGCGCCTTTCATGATTTTCTTCGTGTCACCTGAACGCACGACAAAATCGCATATGCTCCGCGTAGGTTGTGCGATAGCTCTGACATATATTTTCACAAATCTGGCAATTCATACAGGCAAATATATTGAACGGGAAAATTATAAGCAGTGCAATATTGCCCATCAAATGACCGGTGAGAGTGAACATGAAAATTGTAAGCACATTATAAATATAGCAGATGGAACCGAGATTGTGTTTGCTCTATATTTCGGGTGGGTACAGGCCGCTTGCTATACCGGCTTATGGGAAATCATTTAGCGTATTCGCCATAGGAAGAAAATAAGCGATATGGGGGTAGAGTATTAAAGGCAAATGGTTCAGCAATATGACCATGCTTTTCATCTTGTGCCCCTTTTTATATTTTCTATTTTCTTTTTTAATATAGTGAGGATACAGACCGTGAAATGGGCTTTCATCGCTGCAGCTATCGCGGGTTTGACAGTCTCTACACACATTGATAGAGTTTCACAAATAGAGGGGGTGAGCCCGTGGACAATGGCGTGCTCTAAAATGAAATATGTTTCAGGGGTAATAATGAGGTTGCGTCATATTGAGGTATTTTATGCCGTTTACGTTACCGGGTCGATTAACGGCGCGTACGCTAAATGTTTCGCAGCCAAGCGTGAGCAAAGTTTTAAAACATGCTGAAGATCAGTTGGGATTTAGTTTATTTAACCGTATAAAAGGGCGGCATTTGCCGACCCAACGCGGCAATGATTTATTTCAAAAAATTGAACCTATTTTTCATAAGCTGAATGAGCTTAAGCGTTTTACCACTGAGTTGGCACAGGCGAAAACCGGGCGCTTGCGTTTTGCGATTACGCCTGCTTTTAGTCAGGAAATTGCCCCGCGTGCGCTATCTGAATATGCGAAGGCACATTCGGATGTTACAATTGAGGTCGAAACGTTGCATGCGCATCAAATCAGTAAAGCGATTTTGGATAAGGAGAGCGATGTCGGGTTGGTGTTTGATGCGCCTCGCACACCCGGGCTAACATCGCAAACATTGGGAAATGTGGCGTTTGTATGTATTGCCCCTGAGGACGTGCAATTACCTCAAGCCAACCCGCTGCCTCTGGCGGCATTAACAAGTTTTCCACTTATCACCCTAAATGAAAAAAGCGTGCTGGGGCAGACCCTCAAATCAGCGCTGGAGGAAGCGGTAGGCCCTGCCCCTGATTCACGCATTATTGTGGAGACCTATCATATTGCCAAGCGTCTGGTGCAGGAAGGGCTGGGGATTGCAGTTATTGATAGTATCTCAGCATATTCAAATGAGGTAAACGGGTTGCAATATCGTCGAATATTGCCGCATATCCCGATTAAAATTGATCTTGTCACCCGCATTGACGAACCGCAGCCGGCCTTTTGGCACTTGTTCATAGAAAAGTTGGAAGAGGTCATAATAGAGTTTCAGAAAGCCATATTATTTTCCGAAAAACCACCCTCATAAGTTAATTATAATCCGCACAATATATCCTTTTCTTATAAGAAAGGGGAGACATAATAATTGCCGGAACTTTCCGAAATTTGTGGCCTCATGCCCGAAGATTAAAATATGGGCTAAATTAAAAGACTTGACAAATGAGGGGAGTAGGAGACATCTTTCTTGACATTGGAGGTTTCTTTTAGTGAGCGGAATGGTAGTAAGGCTAAGACAAAAATTGCAGCCTTACTGGGCGGGGTTTATGCTGGCCTTTCTTTCTGTGGTTGGCTTCTGATTTTTTTTTCGGGTTTTATATACCTAACTATATGATTTATTTTAGAACAAATTAATGAACTGATAATCACAGGAAAAGAGATATTAAATTACCAGAATATGTAATTGTTAGTTCAAAAAATCAATTTCAAGAGGTGTTATATAGTTAGGTATATAAGAACCTTTATATAAGATACTGCCTTACTCGACACATGGCAAAAATCATCTTACAGGGCGTGTTTCGAACCACTCACTCATACGGCCACCAACGCGCAAGCCGACCAACGCACCAGCAAAATCGATCGCTGATTGCAATTTATCTTCATCAATGCCGGTTTCATAACCCATTTGATGTAACATGCTTACCAAATCTTCAGTTGCCAGATTGCCTGCCGCCCCTGGTGCGAAAGGGCAACCACCCAAGCCACCAATCGACGCATCGAATTTTCGGATGCCAAGCTCAAGTGCCGCATATGCATTGGCAAGCCCCATTGCCCGTGTATCATGAAAATGTGCCGCGATAATATCCGCACCAAATTTCTCGGCGATTTGTCCAAACAGGCTTTTCACCTGCGCGGGATTGGCCGCCCCGATCGTGTCGGCAATGATGAGCTCCTGCGCGCCGGCGTGAAGCAAAGTTTCCGCGAGGCTAAGAATTTGTGAAGGCGGAACGAGCCCTTCATACGGACATTCAACCGCAACGGCAATATAGCTTTGGGCATGAACGCCATCTTTGCGCGCGGCTTGTAACATTTCACAAGATTGGGTGATGGTCTGTTCCAGACTCATATTAATATTTTTCTGGTTCATAGTCTCGGTTGCCGCGGGCACGACGGATATAGTTTTTGCGCCCGCATCGCGCGCCATTTCATAACCCTTCATATTTGGCACAAGGACGCTTAGCTTGGCTTTGTGATTTTTGAAATGCTGCATAATCTCGTCTGCACCGGCCATACGTGGCACGGCTTTCGGATTGACAAAACTCGCAAGCTCAACTGCCGGCAGACCTGCTGCCAAAAGTTTCTCAATGAGAGTAATACGATTGGTCGGTTCAATTTGCACATTCTGATTTTGCAGCCCATCACGCGGACCGACATCATTTATAAAAACAGACTTATTCATCTAGCGCCTCATCATAAGATAAATTTAACCATTCGCAAAACACCTCTTGATTATGCGCCCCGAGCAGTGGTGGCGAGGTAAAACTTTCTGCACCTGTATCCGATAATTTAATCGGATTGCCCGGCACTGTTGCCATACCGCCTTTAGGGTGCTCAATTTCGACGACCATATGACGGGCAAGAATTTGCGGATCGGATAGAGCTTGGGCGATATTATTCACCCGCGCACAGGGGATACGCGCCTCTTCTAACTTCGTAATCCAGTAATCGGCTGTATTGGTGGCAAAGATTTTATTGATACGCTCTTCTATAAATTTTTGTTCTACAAGCCTGCCCTCGGCATGATCAAAGCGTGGGTCGCGTAACTCATCATCATCGAGTAAATCCTGTAAGGGAGGCCAGAATGTATCACCAATCACCGCAATCACGACCAAATCGGTTTGGGTTCTAAACGTATTGTAAGGTGTGTGTACAAAATGTGAGTTTCCAATCGGTTCCTGAATAAGCCCTGACATGGAATACATGGTTGCCATATAATTAAGCATACTTATCTGACAATCAAGCATGGAGATACTCACATGTTGCCCGCGCCCCGTTACGTGACGTGCATTTATAGCTGCTAATATCCCCATCACCGAAAACATCCCACCGCCCAAATCACCTATTGGAATACCAGCGCGCACCGCATTATCTTTATCCTTGCCGGTAATCGACATACCCCCCCCTAAGGCCTGTGCAATCTGATCAAAAGCAGGACGCTGATAAGCTGGTCCACTTTCACCAAAGCCGGTTATTGTACAGGTGATGATGCGCGGATTAATTGCGGATAATGTCCCATAATCAATTTGGAGTTTTTTGGTAACGCCTGCCGAGAAATTATCCATAACCACATCCGCAACTTTTACCATCTCATAAAAAAGGGATAGCCCTTTTTCAGTTTTCAAATCCAAAACCACGCTACGCTTATTGCGGTTGAGCGTGAAAAAATAAGCGCCCATGCTGTGAATAGAGTTATCAGGATCACCTTCTAGGAGCCGTCTTGTCGCTTCTCCTTTAATAGGTGGCTCTACTTTAACGACATCGGCTCCTAAATCAGCCAATATCATACCCCCATAAGGTCCTGATAACATATGCGTTAAATCGATAATTTTTATCCCTTCAAGAGGTTTTTGCACACACGCCTCCAATGTCTAAATCACGTAAGACGCGTTTTAATTCATAATAAGGGTTTTGGCAATGCATATATTAAAATTTGATAGGATTATTAGTTTACCTTAAGAAATTTTTGTGCTAGCACTGTCAAAATTAGATAAAATTAGGGAGTAAGATATGGAGTTATCGAAACTAGGCAATATTCAACACGCCGCTTATCGTTGCCGTGATGCCGAGCAGACGCGTTGGTTTTATGAAGATGTTTTAGGACTGGAATATCGTTTTTCGTTGATTGAGGATAATATTTCCGGCACCGAAGTGCCACGCCGATATATGCATTTATTTTTTGAAATGGGCGATGGCAATTATATTGCTTTTTTTGATGACCCAAATACCGCACGCGCTGACCAATTCGAACATAAGGATAGTTTTGATTATCATGTCGCTTTTGAAGCCGCCTCTATGGAAGAGCTCAAAATATGGAAGCAAAAAATAAAAGACGCAAATATTGTCTGTGCAGGCCCGATTGATCATGGCTTTATCCATTCAATTTATTTTTATGACCCAAACGGTATTCCGCTAGAGATTACGGTGAAAGCCCCTAATTATGAGGAGGTTTCTAATGCCAAGCAGAAAAGGAGTCGTTCAGATTTGGTTGAATGGACAGCGTCTACCCGCGCGCAAAAAGAAAGTATTTTTGGGGCGAGCGAATTAGATCGCCGCACGGTTACAAAATTCTATGATTACTAAATTTAAGGGGAAAAGAAATGGCAAAGGTAAAATATGAACGTATTCCATATCTCGTAGTGTTTGAAGACAAATCCGCTTTTAAGGATACTTATGCAGGCGAGATAGATGTTGTTGCTTTAAGTTCGCAATTATTAAAACCGGAAACGGATTCCGATACAGTTGTCATTTGGTCGCATCCGATTGGGGGCGGCTCTTATCTGCCGATGATGAATGCGCTGGCGCAAAACGGTGTGCATGTAATTTATTGTGACACGCGCTATCGCGGCAATGATACGGCGCTGATTATGGAAAAGGTTATTTGTGATCTTGGCGCATGTATCCGTGATGCAAAAGAGCGGCTGGGTTATAAGAATGTTATTCTCGGCGGCTGGAGTGGGGGCGGATCTATGTCGCTTTTCTATCAAGCCGAAGCTGAAAACCCAACGATCACAGCAACCCCTGCTGGTGATCCCCCTGATTTAACACAGCGTGGTTTTATCGCAGCTGACGGTATTATGCTGGTTGCGGCACATCTGGCGCGCCACTTAACCTTGACTGAATGGCTTGACCCCTCCGTGATCGATGAGAACGACCCTGAAAATCGTGACCCTGAATTGGATATTTATAATCCCGAAAACCCCAATCAGCCCCCCTATTCGGAAGCGTTTTTGACGCGTTTTAGACAGGCGCAAATTGATCGCAATCGCCGCATTACCAAATTTGTAAAAGACAAACTTGCTGAATATAAAGATCAAGGCGAACCAAATCGTGAATATTGCTTCGTCGTGCATCGTACTATGGCCGAGCCAAAATGGCTCGATCCGACGATTGATCCGAATGGGCGCAAACCTAATTGGTGTTTCCTTGGTGACCCGCCTATTGTTAATGACAGCCCTGTAGGTCTTGCACGTTTTACCTCACTGCGTAGCTGGTTGTCGCAATGGAGCTGGGATGATGCGAAAGCCGATGGCGAAAAATCGGCGCGCCGGATTAGCATTCCGGCTCTGGTGGTTGGCAATACGGCAGATGACGGTATCACCCCTGAACATACGCATAAATTATATAATGCCATTCCGCATGATGATAAAGAGTTACACTGGATACAAGACGCCAATCATTATTATTTTGGGCAGAAGGATAAAGCGCAAGAAGCGGCGATGCTTTGTGCCGATTGGCTTACGAAAAAAGGGTTTTAATCTTTATTATGTTCGTTAAAGATAAGATTTTCGCAACTCAGTTTTGAGAATTTTATTGGATGAGCTAAGTGGTAATGGGTCTTCACGAAACGTGATGCTACGCGGAATTTTATAGCCTGCAATGAGCGCGCGGCAATGGGTTATGATGGCTTTCTCATCCCTGTTATAGCCGTCTTGCAGGCGGATAATTGCATGTACGCGCTCTCCCCATTTCTCGTCCGGCACGCCGATAACCGCACATTCCACTATGCCTTCATATTTCATCAAGGCGTTTTCCACCTCCGCTGAATAAACATTCTCGCCACCAGAAATAATCATGTCTTTAATACGGTCGCAAATAAATAAAAAGCCATCTGCATCAATATAGCCAGCGTCACCTGTTTTTAGCCAATTGCCATTGCGTGCGTGCTTATTTTCTTCCGGACGATTCCAATAGCCCGGTGATATACCAGGACCGGAAACGGTAATTTCGCCAATTACTCCATCTGCGCATTCATCTCCGCGTTCATCAATAATACGGATAGATGTTGCCGGAACCGGCAAACCTGCCGAACGGATTTTGTCACGACTATCATGATATTGTGGTTCAAGAATACTCACCGTTGGCCCTCCCTCGGTCTGACCATAAACCTGATACAGTGAGGCATTGGGAAAAATCTTATGTGCCAGCGCCATTGTGGTTTCTGTAATGGGTGAACCGCCATAGGATATTTTTTTGACGCTTGATAAATCATAATCCGATAAGCGCGGATGATGGCCGATCATTTCCAGCATCACCACAATCAATCCGACTTTGGTGATTTTATGGGTTTCGATGGATTGCAACATATTATCTATATCAAATGTACTTAGAAAATAAGCCTTGCCTGAAAGTGCCGCCACTCCGAGCGCATTCATCGCCCCTGCAGCATGATACATGGGGGCAACAATCATTAAATGATCATCGCTTGTGAGATTTAACATGCAGCTCCATTGCAGTATATTGGTGATAATGCCCTGATGGTTCAGCATTACACCTTTGGGTTGCCCGGTCGTGCCGCTCGTATAAAAAAGAGCGGCTAAATCTTCCCCTTGCCTGCCTATATCTGCTGCCGGTTTTGCGTTTGCGATTAATTTACTGAAGATATGAATATGCGAGGCGGCGGGAAGCGAATAATCGCAATAATAGATAATTTCTTCCACCCCGGCGGCGAAAATCTGCTCGGGCGTGAGCATATCCTTATGGTTTTCTGCAATAAAAAGAAATTTTGCGCCGCAATCCTGTAAGCAGCTAGAAATCTCCATGGCGGAAAAGCGTGTATTGATCGGCACAATCACCCCACCAGCGCAGACGCTAGCAAAAATAAGTGTAAATAAGTCAATCGAATTGGGCATAAGTGCGGCAATGCGATCATCCGGTTTTAATCCCAATTCGCGTATCGCGCCGGCTAATCGCTCACGCTCTCGTTTCAAAGCCTGCCAACTTATAGATTTTTCCTGTTCGAATAATGCTGCCTCATTGCCTCTTATTTGGGCTGAGCGGTCTAATAAACTAATCAGTGAAAACATGATTATCTCTTTCTTGAATTGACAGAATACTTATAATAATCTAAAAAAGCAATATGTTAGAATTTCTGCGCGATCTTCTTTTTGACTATTATATCTATATAAAATTCATCCATATTCTGTTTGTAATGATGTGGGCATTCAGCACATTTGTTGGTGCGAGCTCCTATCTTTATCCTATTTTTGTTGCCTGGCGGCGTAACCCCGATGATAAGGAGCTTATCCCTATGCGTAATTGGGTGATGGAGCGTTTCGATGAAGGCGTGATATATGAGCATATTGCTTTTCCGGTGGTCATTATCACCGGACTTTTGCTGTTTATTGTCGGCGGCTGGGATACGACCACGCATTGGCTTAATCTTAAAGTCCTAATTGTGCTGGGTGTGTTTATTCCCATGGAGGTTTATGATTATTATTTGTCACATTTTGGTGGCAACAAGGAAAAAATTCGTCATAGCGGTGATATGACGGCCTATGAGAAAGCGATCCACTCACATTGGTGGTTCTTACTCATTACGACACCGGGGATTTTGATTTTTGTTTCAATCACTTTATTTCTGGCAATTGTAAAACCAGTGATAGGAGGATGATATGAGCCCTGTAAATTTTCCTGAAGAAGATGTAAATCTTCCCGAAGCGCATGTGCAGATGGAATTTTCCGGCACGCCTGCGAAATATCTGAAACTATCAATCTGGCTAAATGTCGGGCTAACGCTTTATCTTTACTTCGGCATGGTTATTCTTGCCTATATTTGTCATGGTGAGACGTGGATTTTTAGCTGGCAACCGATTACGATTGCCATCATCTTTGCCATCTTCACATCGCGCTTTACGTATACGCGTATTATGGGGTTAGATGGTCAATATGGCACGGGCAAGGGGTGGGAACATCCCAGCGGCGTGATGAAATTACCCAGACGCCGTCAGCATAAAAATAAGTCGCCGTCAGCATAAAAATAAGTCGCCGTCAGTGTAAGAATAGGATGCCATCAGCATAAAATGCTTATTTATTTTGTATTTCAGAAACAGCTGCACGTACGGCAGAAAGCCCGGAAGCCATAATCATAAATGCAATCGGGCATAATATAACCGCATTGAGAGCAAGGGATTTGCCAATGGCGGCATCATTTTGAAATACATAATCCGTAAAGATAGCAATCACGGTTGGCCCTAAGCCCAGCCCGATAAGATTGGCGAGCAGGAAATAAACGGCGGTGATTTGCCCGCGCATTTCATTGGGCGTAACTAATTGCAAAAGCCCGCCGCCAATGCCGCCTTGCATGCCCGAAAGCATGAGCGCAACGCCAAGAACAGGTATAGCAATGACCGGTTCTACATCCATTCCCAATATAATTGTGAAAGGCAATATGCAGATAATCGACAGAAGTATCACACGGCTATAAGCATCATATTGCCCTTGTGCGAGCCATTTATCGCCCAGATAACCACCAAGAAATAAACCAATCGCCACCCCGAAAAACAAAAGCCCACCCATGATCAAACCCGCCTCGGCGGGGCTATACTGAAAGGTGCGGATGAGGTAAGTGGGTCCCCAAATATTGAGGCTGTAAACCACCATAATAAAAATCGATAGCCCTAAAATATGCGGTATAAAAACGCGCTTCTTATCAAGCATGAAGCCGATGACCTCGCTTATCGGTATCGCATTGGTGTCTGATATTTTCTCTTGTCGCTCAGGCTCTTTGACGGAAATTAAAATCGCGACAGCAATCAGCAGCCCAGGAATGCCAACCGCAAAGAACGTAAGCTGCCACGGTTCGGTTGTGCCGATAAACGGAATCTCAACCTGTCCTAATTCGTTAATATATTGGATCACCTTGCCACCGACCAGATAGGCGAGACCGGAACCAATCGCAACCCCAAAGGTAAACAGACTCAAAGCGCGCCCCAATAATTTTTTCGGAAATAAATCCGCAATCATCGAATAGGCAGCAGGTGACAGAGATGCTTCCCCCACTCCAACCCCCATACGCGCTAAAAACAACCCCCAATAGCCCTGCGCCAGGCCACAAAGAGCTGTCATCACGCTCCAAACACTAATACCAACAGCGATAAGAATTTTCCGTGAGTAGCGGTCAGCAATGCGCGCCAATGGCAACCCCATGAGTGCATAAAATAAAGCAAAAGCAAAGCCAACCAAAAGGCTGAATTGTGTATCAGATATGTCGAAACTCTCACGGATAGGACCAACCAATAGCCCTAAAATCATACGATCAATAAATGAAAATGTCTGCGCTAGCATTAAAAGAAGAACCACATACCATTGATAGGCATAGCCTGTAGATTTTTTGCTTGTCATGGTCGCTCTCCCCTGATAATTCTATTAGTAACTATATGTGAGATTATCAGAATTGCAAGAGTATTTTTGAAAGACAGTTTATGGGTTTACAAATTATCGGTGCTGGTTTCGGGCGTACTGGTACGACATCAACCAAGGCGGCGTTGGAGATGTTGGGTTTTGGCCCCTGCTATCATATGTATGAGGTTATGGCCAATCTCGATCATGTTTCTTATTGGCAAGATGCGGCCAATGGTGAAGCTGTGGATTGGCAAAAACCGCTTGCTGATTATCGGGCAACGCTCGACTGGCCCGCTTGCACATATTGGCAGGAAATTTATAAAGCGAACCCCCAAGCCAAAGTTCTGCTCACCATTCGTGAACCGGCGGCATGGTATGAAAGTGTTAAAGAGGTTTTATATCCGCGCATGGCGCAAGCATCTGAGCCAAACCATCCATTGGTGAAAATGGCGCACAAGACGGTTTTGGAAAACACGTTTCACAGGCGGTTTCTTGATAAGGATTATGCCATAGATATTTTTCAAAAGCATAATCAAGCGGTGATAGACACGGTATCACCCGACAGGCTTCTGGTATTTGAGGCACACCAAGGATGGGAGCCTTTATGCGCGTTTTTGAGTGTTGATATTCCCGCAGAGGGTTTTCCGCGCAAGAATATGCGAAAAAAGTTTAAGGAAGATACCAAATAGGCGAGCTCCAAGCACGCTCTTTAATCATACGGTCAGCATTGGGAATTGTGCAATCAATCTCGGCACAAGCATATTTTGACCAACGCGGTGTTGCAACCTCTTCGACCCGCATATAATAATAAGCAGGTGAGGCGGCATCAAAATCAGGGTCGCGCCATGTGGTACAAATCTTATCTTTGCCTCTCCCCATATCAGCATTATATACTGTGTAGACCGCTTCAGATATTTCACCGCCTGTGAGCGCACCTTTAATGATTTGGATGCGTGAAAGCGGAGCGACATCTTTTTGTGCAAATAATGTGAATTGCGGTGCACCATTACTTTTATGAAAACTTCCCCCCATGGGGGTGGCAGCGGAAAAGGTTTGGTTTGGGCAAAGGTTTTTTGGGTCTTTACCGAACCGTAGCTTTATCCTTGTGCCGGATGTTGCATAGGCGTGACGATTTTTCAATGCATCAAAAATGTCAGCGCGGGTGTTTTGCGACGCCCAAACCGCAACCAATCCACCTGGATTAAAATCCATCCGAGTTAGCCAGCGTGCGGTAAAATTGCCGCCGCCCCCCCACGCATCTCCTTTCCATGCTTTTTCATCGGTTAGCCCTGGCATTGCCGTGTGGCTATCAGTTGACCCGATGAACCCCATTTGCAAAGGATTGCGTTTTGCTTCACCACTTGCCGCATAGGATTGCAAGCCACGACTTAAAATATTACGAGCAAAGCTTCTATTAAACTGTTTGTAGAGGCTTGGCTTTTTTGACAATAAAGCTTTACTTTGCCGTAAAAGCGAAATTTCAAAGCCACAATCAGTACCAAACTCATCCCAGTTTTCTAATAGGCACTCACTTGTGCCCTTGCTTTGGACAATTTCAATAAGGCGCTCATATTTAGCGCGGCGTAGCAATTCAACCTCATCGCTCTTTTCGACATCAAAACCGCCGCCCTCACTATAGTTCGTGTTGTGCGGAATGGCCAGCGCCTCGCACCCCTCTTCTATCCGGCATTGTTCTTCTAAGGCGCGCCACATTAAATCGGGGGTCGGGTAGCGTACATAATCGACCGGACGCGCTGTTACTGCCGCACTTCTAAAAATAATATTACGATGCCAATGCGCCGCATTCGGTGTCGAAGACCATTCATAACCCATGAAAGCCGTGAATTTACATGGCTCATTCGCATCTTGTGAGAATTGCCTTATATCCTGCCAATGCGCCCGCATAGCGCCCTCACAATCCATACCGTCTTGGGTGCAAAGCGCGGCACGCTGCGGCGGGTCTTTCGTCAATATAGGTAACAGCACGTCGCGAAAAACCGTAAGCGATTGTGCCGCTTCGGTACCCGCATTATCCAATATCTTACGACAATATTCTATATTTTCGCCATGATGGGATTGGGTGCAAATATGCATCACATCAAAAGTCTCGGCATGTTCGGTGACAGCCGCAAAATCCAGCGGGCGCGATTGTTTTACCATTGTACCATCTGGCATAGGTAATGATCTTTCACCTTTCGCAAAAGCATAGGCATCGGCGGGGTTGGTTTTTGTACCAAAAGCATAAGCATCCAGAGAATAAGAGCTATGCACATGTAAGTCGCCCCAATATAAATTGCCGGCAAGGTTGCGATCAGGGCAGAACATGCCGTTTACAGAGTCCTCAGGGGAAAGATTGTCGCAAGCCGCCACAGTTAATAGCATTACTGCGCCGATAAAAAACCTACACCAATGTGTCATTCTATTTCCTTCTAGGAATTACGCCTTTTGGGAATTATGGTCGGCTTGTAATCCTGAAAAAATAACATCAAAATATAATGATGAAAATTTTGTAATGCGTTTGGTATCATGTGGGTCATCACCAAAAAGCGATTGTGACACAGGCGCAAGATTAAAATAAGTTACCGCCGCGCCATGTAACAACATCATAACTTGCTGCGGGTCGTGATTTTTAATTTGCCCGCTTTCAATGGCTTTCTCAATCAAAGATATCCATGCCCGATATTGCCCGCGAAAAAGTTTATGTAATAACCAGTCGAGCCGCTCACCGCCCGCTTGCCCTTCGAGCAAAAGAACGCGGCCAAGTTGCGGAAACTTATAACTCAGCTCAACCAAACGCATACAGCGAAAGCGTAAGGAATAAAGCGGGTCATCATGATTGGCGAGATTATCGGCAATCACAAATTCATTTTTCATTTTTGTGTTGAGTAGACGCATTGCCGCTTTCCATAATTCTTTCTTATTACGAAAATGGTAATGTACGCTGGGTTGCGACATGCCGCTCTGCTTGGCAATCTGAATGGTGCTCACCGAATCAAATCCGTGCAGTGAGAATAATTCCAAAGCAACTTCAAGAATATTATCGGCTTGGCTATTCGTGTCCTTGCGACCATCGCTATTCGTTTCGATTGCTTTTAACATGATTACCTTATATCAGAAAACTAACATAAAGCAAGTATGGGATTATATTTTAATTATAAACTGATATTTCTATTAGAAGTAGCGAAGGGTTGAATACCATCACCCTTATTTTATAAAATACCTTTATATTCAAATATATATATTTTATTTTTATGATTATCAGTTTTCTATTTGTCTAAATTTGGAAAAAATTATAAAAAAATGTTGTCAATAATTTAACAAACTGATAATGTTATTAACAAGGTTACATGAGGAGGATAAAATGTACAGAGAAAGTCTTTTAACCAATTTTGTTCTTGTTGCTGCAGTGAGTGTTTCGCTCATTGGGACTTCATTCATTGGGGCAGCGCAAGCGCAAAAATATGATGAAGTGGTTGTGACGGCCACCAAACGTGAAACAACAATTAAAGATGCACCGATTTCGGTTGCTGTTGTCAGTGGCGAAACCATTGATAATTATGACATCACCGACCTTACCGATTTGCAGGGCTTTGTACCGAATTTGGCGGTGCAAAAAACCTTCGGCAATTGGATTGTTCGGATTCGTGGTATGGGATCGGGGGCCGCTAATCCGGCTTTTGATTCTTCCGTGAGTATTTTTAATGACGGTATTTATTGTGGCCGTTCGCGTTGTCTGGAACTTGGCTATATGGATGTCGGCGCGGTTGAAGTTGCACGCGGTCCACAAGGTGCACTTTTCGGCAAAAGCACCGTTGCTGGTGCTCTGGCAATCAGTAGTGCCCGCCCGACAGATGAGTTTGAAAGCAAAGTCACAATTGGCACAGAATTAGAAAATGGCGGCGAATATCTAAACGGTCATGTCTCAGGCTCACTGTCTGACAATTTGCGGGCACGTTTGGCTTTTCAGACAAAAGACCTTGATGGCGACATGAAAAATACATTCACAGCTAGTGAAGATGGTGGTGTTGAAGGCACAGCCGCGCGCTTAAGCCTTGAATGGGATATTAATGAAACAACTGAACTATGGATGAAAGCCGAAACGGCTGATTTGGATGTAAAAGGCAATCGTCTCCAATTGGTAAAACTCGGGGGGGCAGCTAATCCGGCCGCCGGCATTGATACGACGGTGCTTGAAACAAATCTTGATGGCGTAAAACATTCAAGCCCAGGTTACGGTCCTGGCGAATTTGATCATTCCCAGCAAAGCTCTTTCGTTGCCCAATTAAAAACCGAAATTATGGAAGGGCATGAATTAAGCGTTCTTATTGGTCATTGGGAATTGGATTATAATAATTATCTCGGTGTTGTGGGTGTTCCTGAACCTGTGTTGAATACACGCCTGTTTGAGGATTATGAACAGGATTCAATTGAACTCCGTGTGCTATCGCCAACTGGTGGCAGTTTTGACTATATTGTCGGAGCTCTCTATCACACGTCTGACACCAATACGCGTCAGCATAGTCAATTCTTCCCGACCTTCTATAAGGCGGTTAATGTTCCTGCCGCTGTCGTCGATGCTGCCTTTGCAGCTGCAGACACGCTGGCGACCGGTTCAGATCGTTACTTTTATCGGGATACGGATACGATCTCTATCTATGGTCAGTTGGCATGGCATGCAACAGAGCGCTTGTCGGTGATTGCCGATTTGCGCTGGACGGATGAAGAGCAGAAAGGTAAAGCCAGCAATACATTCATCGTTTTCAATGATGGCTACACGCCGACGGTTGTCGATGCTGCACCCCTGCAGCGCAATCCGGAATTTGTACTTTATCAAACGCGTGATGATGATAGTTTGGATCCATCTATTCGCTTGCTTTATGAGGTGAATGACGACACAAATGTCTATATTGCTTATTCGGAAGGTTCCAAACCCGGTGGCTTAACAGCAAATGATGGTGGATTAGGAAGGAAATTAAATCAGAAAATCACCTCAAATCCAGGCTTTAAGCAAAGATATCTAGGGCTTAGCGGCGATGTTGCGCTTACAAATGAAGAACTGCTAAGCGGTCTCACCTTAGCGCAAGGAAATGGCGTATTTGATTTTGAAGATGAAGAAGCAGAAAATTGGGAAATTGGTGTCAAAGCCATCTTGCGTGATAATATTTATGTGAATGCAACCGTTTTCACGATGGATTTTACCAATTTGCAGACCTCTGTTTATGACGGCGACAATATGGCATTTATCACAAAAAATGCTGCGGGCGCTGATATTGACGGGCTTGAGCTTGAGGTTTATATGGATGTTAATGAAAATTTAAGCATTAATTTCGCTGGGGCTTATCTTGACGCAAAATATCGGGATTTTAAGGGCACAAGATGCTTAAAAAATATGGATGATACGCTCGAGGTTGCAGGCTGTGTGAATGGTGAAGGCGATCTTTCCGGAAGACGCATTGAACGGACACCTGAACATGAGCTAAATCTCGGCATTGCATGGGAAGACACACTAAGCAATGGCCTCACACTTAATATCAATACTGATATTTATCATTCTGGTGATCTTTATATTCGCGAAGATTTTGATCCGCAGGGATATCAAGCTTCATTCAGCAAATTAAATGCGCGGGTGGCACTTTCCTCCGAAAAAAGCCGTTGGAGCGTAGCACTGATTGGTCGCAATTTAACCGATAAGCGGACAATTCAGCATGCGCTTCAGGTGTTATCTGAAATGGCCTCTGTGTCTTCCGGACGGTCAGTTTCGCTGGAAGCATCATATAGCTTCTAAAATTTCCTCCTCAATCCGCTTCGGCGGAATGTATGAAAGCGGGTATCTCATTTGATACCCGCTTTTTTCGTTCGGAACATACTCTAAGGGCTTATTGCAATTCTTCTTTGAGTTTGCGTTTTAGAATTTTACCATTGGGGTTGCGTGGCATGTCAGCACGGACGATCACTTGCTTAATGCGCTGGCGCTTACCGACAGTTTCGTTTGTCCAGTCTTTCAGCTCTTCTGGATCGGTGTTTTCATCTGTCGGAACGATAATCGCGATTGGCGTTTCGCCCCATTTTTCATCCGGCACGCCAATCACGGCGACTTCGGAAATAGCCTCATGCTTAATCATTACCGCCTCAATATCGGCGGGATAAATATTCTGCCCACCGGAAATAATCATATCCTTTTTGCGGTCGGTAATATAAAGAAACCCTTGTTCATCAATGCTACCAATATCGCCGGTGCGGATCCATAATTGCCCTTGCGGATCAGTGAACATACATTCGGAAGTTGCGTCTGCACGGTTATGATATTCGGTCATTAAATGCACGGAACGAACACATATTTCGCCAGAATTACCCCAATCGAGAATATTATCATCATTATCGAGCAAAATATAATCATTGCCGCAAACCGGCTTACCCACTGAGGCAAGTCGTCCTTCCATTTC
Source organism: Parvibaculaceae bacterium (assembly GCA_965199285.1). Taxonomy (GTDB): domain Bacteria; phylum Pseudomonadota; class Alphaproteobacteria; order RS24; family RS24; genus CBDDGJ01. The sequence continues at coordinate 1,724,005 of OZ240687.1, forward strand.
TTCTGGTTGCAATGAGGTGATAAAACCTTCGGTTAAACCGTAAAGTTCGACCACAGCGCAATTTACAAAATTATCGGTAATCTCCTGCTTTAAATCCTCATAGAGCGGCGAACCTCCCGAAACGACAGCTTGCAAAGACGCGACCGCATGTTTGGAAAAATTCGATGCTTTCAGAACATTTTGAAACAAAACGGGAGCCATCATTGTGTGGGTGACTTTATGCTTTTCAACCAGCTCCACCCATTTTTCAGGCACGAAATTTTCCATAATGATACAAGGTGCACCTACCAATAGAGACAAAAGCAAAGGGCCCCATGAAATATTCGAATAAAGTCCAATAGCGGTAATCGACACCGCCCCATAATGATAGCGATGCATCAGTGCCATTTCATAAAGTGCCTGTATTCGACGGCGATGGATATGCTTAATGCCTTTGGGGCGCCCAGTCGTACCTGAGCTATAAATAATATTGCAAACATCCGTATCGGCGATTTTAACATTAGGCGCATCGGCGGATTGCGCGGTAAGCCAGTCATTATAATTTAATGTACTGTCAAATTTTTCATCACCGAAGATAATATGCGTGCCAATAGATGGTATTTGCGATAAAAAAGGTTGCATACGTTTATATTGTTCCGGTGTGTAAAAAGCGAGTTTCACATCCGCATCAACATTCATCGCCGTAAGCCCCTCTTCCGTTACAGCCAAATTGAGGGGTACGACCACTGCGCCAGCTTTGAAAACACCATAAATAATCTCGGCATATTCGACGCAATTACTCATTAAAATAGATACAGTATCACCCTGCTTAACGCCTGCGGCAAGTAGTCCATTGGCGATACGGTTGGTGTTTTCATCAATCTCTCGCCAGTTACGCGTCACCTGATTGTCAATGAAAGCCGTCTTATTTGGTATCCACTTACCATGCAGGCGCACCAAGTCTGGTAATAAAGGGGCTTGAATATCAATTTGTGGGGTCGCTTGTGACATAGAATCTCCTATCTTTGCATCTGACCATCATCAATCTTAATCACCGTGCCAGTGACACATTCCGAAGCAGGTGAACATAGATAAAGCAATGTGCTGTCCATTTGTGCGGGCTCTCCGGCACGTTTGCGTGGAAAGTGGACGGTAAAATCCCCAATCCGATCAATCATGCCATCCGTCATTTCCGAAGAAAAGAAACCTGGTGCGATCGCATTCACATTAATATTAAAGCGCGACCATTCGACTGCTAACGCCTCGGCCATCCGCGCCACCCCTGCTTTGGTTACGGAATAAAGGGCAGCGCCATTGCCATCATAATTCGTCGCGACAATGGATGAGATATTTACAACCCGTCCGGGTCTTTTTGCATCAATTAAGCGACTGGCTACCTCACGCGATAGAATGAAGGGAGCTCGTAAATTGATATTCATCACGTGGTCAATAAGCTTAACAGGTATTTTGGTTGCTAATTGTGCATCAGGAATACCCGCATTATTAATAAGAATATCAATTACGCCCAAATCTTCCGATATGTTCGCCACCACATCGGCGCAAGCCTGCGCATCACTCACATCTAACCGATAAGCAGCAGCTTTGCCGCCATCGGCTTCAATTTCAGCCTTTAGCTTTTGCAGATTTTCCAAGCGCCTGCCGGTAATCGCTACTGTTGTCCCACACGCCGCTAACACTTTAGCAAAACGCCATCCCAGTCCCGAGCTTGCGCCCGTCACCAGCGCAATATGCCCGCTCAAATCATGTGAAATATGCGGTAATGAGTAATGTCCCATTTTTCTCTCTTCTAGACCTGTATTGTCGATAAAAATTATTTAACTTTTGCTTGAATATAACCTAATAACTCTATCAGAAAATATAATACAAACTTGAATAAATATCAAGCATAAGGCAGAATAGCAGCAAAGAAAGAGAATTTTATGGATAATCAGTTTATGCTCAAAGATCACCACAAGACATGCACGGCGCTTCTCGAGAAACGTAATCCGCATTATCAGGATAAACAAAACCGATGGGCTTAGAGGTCACCAGTGCCATTTTATTTGCTGCCTTTGCGCATGCAGCATGGAATAGTCTGTTAAAAGGCGGAGAAGACCCGCTTTTAAATACAATGCTGTTAACTATGACATGGGTTTTTATTTGTGGTGTTGCACTGATATTTGCGCCTGTTCCCGCGCCTGCGAGTTGGCCTTACATTTTCTTCAGCGTTATTTTTCATATCATTTATTTTTTCTTTTTAGCCAAGACTTATGAAAAAGGAGACATAAGCACGGTCTATCCGATTATACGCGGGCTACCGCCTTTGCTGGTCGCGATGGGTAGTTATTTTTTCATCAATGATAATATTGGGCTTTATGGGTGGGCAGGTATATTGTTAATCGGCGGGGGCATTTTTCTTCTTGAGAAAAATAACCAACACGCTTACCAAGGCTTGCTAAAACTAGCGCTTGCCACCGCCATCATGATTGCCGCTTATACACTGATTGATGGCGTCGGGGTGCGTGTGAGCGGCGATAGTAATGGCTATCTTTTCTGGTCTTTATTTTTCAAGGCGATTATTTTTACACCCCTCATTTTTGCTCATAGGGGAACAGAAATATGTCTGTCTTATCTGAAACTCTATTGGCGACGCGGTCTGATTGGTGGCGCTCTATCCATTCTATCATATGCGATTGTTCTATGGGCGATGACCAAAGCACCAATTGCATATGTCTCCGCGCTTCGTGAAACCTCTGTTCTTTTCGTTGCCCTCATCGCCGTGCTATATCTTGGTGAGCCATTTCATAAAAGCCGTATGATTTCAGCTATTATTATTACCATTGGCATCATCGCTATGAAACTCGGCTAGAGTGATATGCACGAGCATACAGCTTTTAAGCAACTACTTTTATTATCGCATGAGTTTATCTTTAACAGGAAATATTATTTCCAAGGTAAGGGACGGGACGTTCTTGATGAATTTCTATTCAAACTCAAAAAACTACCTCCAAGCCAGTTAGATGAATTGCTGTTTTTATTGTCTGGCCCCCCAGAACAACGGGGTTTGCGCTCTAAATTATATTTCCAGCATATCAATGATAATACAATAGATAGACATTTAAGAGAGCTACTGATCTTCTATTACAGTTACCACAAAACCAACCCAATTAAACAAGAGAAACCATTATATAAACATAAAGACTTCTTTATCCCCAACGACCAAAAAGTTGAAGATGCAGGACTATATGATGGTATATTGGTCAACCCCCGATTTATGATCCAGTTTATAAATTATGATATTACATGAATTTCCTGTGGATTATGTCTGTGATTGGGCTTATGGAGCGGGTGCGGAATAAGGCCAATCACAGACAATCGCTTCCGGTGCGGGTGGTCTGTAACCCAATGAACTGTGTGGCCGGATGTGGTTGTAATGTAATCTCCATTGCTCAATAATCACCTGCGCTTCTTTGAGTGTGTAAAAGACCTCACCATTGAGTGGCTGCGTCGCGCAAGCGACCATTAAAGCTTTCATTGTAGCCGTTCTCCCACGGACTTCCCGGTTCGATATAAGCAGGCTTAACATCCAGTTTGTTCAACCATTCCCGAAGAATTTCAGCAGTGAATTCCCCGCCATTATCTGAACGTATAAAAGCGGGAACACCTTCTGTGATGAATAAGTTACTGATAACCTCCAGAACATGGTTGCTATTGAGCTTGCGACCAACCTTTATCGCCAGACATTTACGGCTATACTCGTCAATCACCGTGAGCATGCGTATCGGCTTGCCATTATGTAATCGGTCAGCCACAAAGTCATAGCATCAACCTGCCGAAGTGTCAGCGTAGGCAGATAAGTTGATGCGCTAAAATAAACTCCAGACATGGTTACGCCAGAGTGGACGCAATCGGATACAGGAACCGTCATTAAGATATGAACGCCCGCGTTTCTTTTGTTTCTTGGGGACTTGTAGAGCTTCTTCACGCCATATGCGTTCTACCCGCTTATGGTTAACCTTCCAGCCCTCAACCTGTAATAAGCTTGTTATCCGATTATAGCCATAACGACCATATTGGCGGGCAAGGCGGATAATGTCAGCGCGTAAGGCTTCTTCATCATCCGCTCTAAGTTTCTTATAGCGCTGAACGGAATGACTAACACCCAGCGCCTTACACGCTCGGCGTTCAGATACACCATAGCGTTGCTGGGCGGTAACAACACATTGCCGTCGCCGCTCAGCGCTTAGAAGTTTCCCTCAGCAGCATCCTTGAGTATTTGCTTATCAAGCGTCAAATCTGCAACCGCGCGGCGCAGTTTATTATTCTCAACCTCAAGCTGTTTCAGGCGACGCAGCTGATCCACTTGCAGACCACCATATTCCTTACACCATTTATAATAGCTGTTGTCTGATATACCCAACTCGCGGCTAATCTCTGATACTGTCATCCCTTGTGATGACAATACATCGGCTTGTTTCAAGAGCCTGACAATCTGGTCTGGGCTAAATCGTTTCTTCGGCATAATAAGTCCTCCTCTACTCAAAAGACGTAATTCTTAGCAAAATCACGAGTTAAAAACTGGGCCTAATATTAGGGGTAAGGTCAGTGGTAGCGATGTTGAGCTCATAAGATTACCAATATTCTTATTGCCTACCCGACTCCTCGCAAGCGAAAGCCGCGGATAATTTCACCAGATATAAAAGCAAATCGACGATACCGGCAGAGAGAACTGCAAAAGGATGAAAATACTATTGGTTTTTGAAAAAAATAGTTTAGCATAAAATTAGGATAATCTAGATATACGTAAAAACAATAGCTTAGAGCCTGTCTTATGAATCAATAATAAAGTGACACGCTCTAGTGAATTTTTAATAAATAGGGGAATTAGTCTTGCTTGTAACAATTGACGGTGGAGATTTCTCGGGAAAGTCAACAGTAATTTCTGAGTTATGCAAAATTCTTGAGGGGCGTGGCCATAAGGTAATAATATCTAGGACATCACTTTGTCAGGGGTTGGTTGCACGAATAGTTGAGTTTGCTCAGGACAGAAGTGAATCTGAAACTATTAAGGGAATCGTGTTTCATGGAGCCTATTTCTTCGATTTGTTCTGTAAGCCTCCAAGAGATTCGATTTTTATTCAAGAAACATCTTGGGTACGAGTCTACGCTTATGATTGTTTAAAACGCAGAAATATAGGTAAATTCTTTCTAAAGCTTATCAGGGTACTCCTTCCTCATCCGGATGTAGCTGTGTTCTTGGAAGTTGATTTTTGCGAGAGATATAAACGCTATTTAGCTTCTGAATTGAAATCGGATTTTCGCGATAAAATTCGATTTAGTTCAAAGAAGGAATTTCACAAACAGTTTATTGAAACCTATAGAAAATTAGCGAAGCAAAATGGAGCAAAAATTATCAAAAATATGGGGCAAGAGAGCCTTTATGAAACAGTCTTCATAATACTTGCCCTAGTAGAAAAAAAGAGGGCAGTAAGCTAATGAAATACTCGCAAATATGGAAGCCACATTGGCCGGAATACTCTGTGCAGGTTAAGCAGGTGTATGGTTTTCTCTTCGATGAAAATAATAAGCTGTTTGTACTTAATGATCGAGGAAAATATAATCTACCAGGTGGAAAACCACAAAGTGAAGAAACATGGCTGGAAACATTGACAAGAGAATGTATAGAGGAAGGGCAAGTCACTTTCACAACTCCGTTACTTTTAGGACATGTGCATGTAGTTGCCATGGATTCGTCAAATGAAACTGAATTTGCCCAGCTTCGATTTATAGCAAAGGTAGATAGGCTTCTAGAGAATAAACCTGACCCATCAACAGGCAGACAATATAAGCGGGAGTTTTACTCTATTGGTGAAGCCGAAAGATTGTTAAATTGGGGGCGACATGGTACAGATCAATTTAGAATGGTAGAATATGTTTGGAGTTATCTGGCAAAATCACATGGTAGATAATCCAAAGACTCACAATCTTTGGATAGGTGGTGAACCATCTGAATTGGATTTTTTTAAAATAAGGCCCAACACTGCTATTTCGTTGCGCCGAAGTCTTCCGCGAAGACAATTCTGCAAAGTGTATTACCATAGACCTTTTCTATAGTATTTTTGTAAATCCAAATTATACCCTTGTGATGTCAGCCATGATGATGGCAAGACAACGCCTGAGGGGGTTGTTTTCAATATCTTGTTTATTTTAGTTTCTATATGGGTAGCCATACTACCTATATACAGGTTTATATAAACAGATTCAAGGAATATGTTTATTATTATTCTTAAATGGGTGGTTATACCCCCTATATCCAGTTAAAAATAAACAGGTCTACTTCTGAATAAACGGAATGATGTTTGTTTCCTCCTCAATGCCAAGCAAAAGGCTATTAATATGATTTGAAACTCTATCGGCAGCATCTGCAAGGGCATGGTCAACATGATGAGCATAGCGGGCGGTGACGCTTCCGGCACGATGGCCGAGCAAACCAGCTATGGTTAACTCGCTATAGTTAAGCATATGCGCCATTGTCGCGAAGCTATGACGAAAAGTGTGTAAGGTAACATCTTCCAGTTCCACTTGTTTCATGATTTTTGCCATTGGTTTTCTGATGTTATCTATAGGCCCTTCGCGTCGCTGAGACGGAAACACCCACGCGCTATCATGTGTTGTAAGTTGTCGTTGTATAATCTCAAATGCAGAACTTCCGCATGGGCGGATTTGTGCGCCGGTTTTAGTATCTTCAAATCTTATGGACCTTCCCACTTTATCTACTTCTGAGCGTTTAAGGTTAAGTATCTCATTTTTCCGGCAACCGGTTAGAGCGACGAGCTTTAAAACATTTATGGCTGTCGCAAAACCATTTTGATTGTCTAAAGCCTTGAAACATTCACCGAGCGAGCGATATTCCTCCTCATTTAAATATCGTGTTCTTGCTTTTGGAGCAGGTCTATCGACAAGTGTGCAGGGGTTTTTATCAATATAACCTTTTCTGATGGCGTAGTTAAAAATAGCGGATAGCGTGACGATGGCGTTTTTAGCAATGGATTCTCCACCTGTTACATGAGATATACCCCCAGATTTAGTTTGAAATGTCTTTTTTGTTTTTCCTGATTTAACGTTCAGTACAAAGCGTTCAATGTCATCATGCGCTAAGGATTTAATATTAGCATCACCGAGAAGTGGTTTAACGTGCTGCTTAATAATGCCTCGATAGGATTCTAAAGTTCGTGGTTTTAATGGTCTTCCGCGTTTCAGAATAATACCGCTCTGCAAAGCTTGGTAATACTCATCGCAAACAAGTTCTATCGTTATGCTACCATCAAGTTTAGCTTTCTTTCTATCGTTTGCAGGGTCATAACCACGTGCAATGTGGGCAACACATGGGCAACAAAATAGAGGAAAATAGGTACAATTTGGTCTATTTCCACACAAAAGTAATATATCACAAAGAGGGCGAAAAGTCCATTGATTGGCGCAAGTCTAGAAAATCGATAATCAAATAAGGCTTTGTATAATATAACAAAATACAATTCGATGACAGCTTATACAAGAACAGACAATACACTTTTTTTGAAGGGAAATGGTGCCGCTTGGGTGACTTGAACACCCGACCCCATCATTACGAATGATGTGCTCTACCAGCTGAGCTAAAGCGGCACTCTATTTTGCGTCTGTATTGTCTCTACCATTTCCGCGCAAAAATTGTCCAGCGAAATTATATATGTAAAAATTGCTGTACATATAAAAAAACATTGCTAGAGTTGTCGCCTTATGCGTAGTTCTTTTTTTATTCTCTCTTTTATGGCCTTTTTTGCACTCTCTTTTATGGGGGATGACTTTGCGGTCTCGTTATCTCACGCCCGCGTGCCGGATGAACAAGTCGCTCGATTGGGGGAGGATTTAACTCCGCTTGGCTCGGAGCGCGCCGGCAATACGGATGGCTCTATCCCCGCTTGGACGGGCGGCATCGCCAGCCCGCCCGACGGCATTGGTTATGAAAAAGGCAAGCATTTGCCCAATCCTTTTGCCGATGACCAACCCTATGCGCGGATTGATAAGACCAATCGGCAAGATTATGATGCGTTTTTAACCGCCGGGCAAAAGGCGCTTATGGATCAGTATGACACATATTATATGCGTGTGTTCCCAAGCCGCCGTAGCTGCGCGCAACCGGATTTTGTTTATGCCGCTGCCAAACGCAATGCGCAAGTCGGTGAGTTAGTGGCGGAAGGTAATGGGGTGGCAAAAGCGATTATGGCATCGCCCTTTCCGATTCCCAATAATGCGCTGGAGATTGTTTGGAACCATACATTGCGCTATCGTGACCATAAGCTCACCCGCAAATTCACCGCGATACCGGTCAATCAGCTTGGCGATTATGAACGCATCTCGGTTGAAGATGATGCGATTTTGCGATGGTCAGACCCGCAATTCAAAGCGGCCGAAGAATTAGAGAATGTGTCTATTCTCTATCTATTGCGGACAACTGCACCGGCGCGGGTCTCGGGCAATATTGTGCTGGTGCAAGAAAGCCTGAATATGGAAGTGGAGGGCAGGCGCGCTTGGGTTTATAGTCCAGGTACAAGGCGGGTACGCCGTGCGCCGACCATTGCCTATGATAATCCGGGGACCAATTCTGATGGCATCACCACATCGGATAGTTTTGGCGGTTTTAATGGCGCGCCAGACCGTTTTGACTGGACGGTGCGGCAACGCTCTGAGAAATTTATTGTGTATAATGATTATGACAGCGTGCATGTGACATATGATGAGCTTATTGGCCCGCGCCATATTAATCCGGCAGTGAAACGCTATGAAAAGCATCGGGTGTGGGAAGTGGTTGGCACGCGCAAGCCAAAATTTCGTCATATATATGAGCAGCGCGTCTTTTATATAGATGAAGATACCAAAGGCATTGTCGCGACAGAGATTTATGATGGGCGCGGCGAGTTATGGCGGGTGCAGGAGCTCGGCGGCGGGGTGCAATATGAAGTGCCGCTTTGCGGCGGCGCACATGCAACGATTTATGATTTGAAAGTCGGGCGCTATTTGGTGGTGGGGCTGGTCAATGAAGAACCGCCGATTGATTTTTGGGCAGACCATTTGCGCGAAGACCGCTACACGCCATCAAGCGTGCGGCGATTGGGGCGGTGATTTATGCCCCCTTATTCATACAAGCGAGGCAAAAAACACTTGCCAGTTTCTAAATGACAGCCTAAAGTCGGGCAAATTTGGGAGAACCAGTTATGAAAATGGTAAATTTTTTAACGGCTTTGGTCTTGTCTATGGTCGGGTTTATGTCCACCGCTTATGCTGAACCAACCGAGCTTGCGGCCGTATCAAGTGAACTTGCCTCCAAAACGCTATTATTGGATGTTGTGAGTGTTGGTGAGCAACTTATTGCGGTTGGCGAATATGGCCATATTATTCGCAGCAGTGATAAGGGAAAAAGCTGGCAGCAGGCGGCCACTGTGCCGGTGCGCTCGACCCTTACCAATGTCTTTTTTCTTGATGATAAAACCGGCTTTGCGGTTGGCCATGATGCGGTGATTCTAAAAACCACGGATGGCGGCCTGAATTGGGAGAAGATTTATAGCGATCCTGAGCGTGAAACGCCCTTATTTGCGATTTATTTCTCATCCGCCGATTATGGGATTGCGGTGGGCGCTTTTTCTTATGTGCTCGAAACGAGCGATGGCGGCAAAACATGGCAAGAGCGTCCATTGATGGAAGATGGGTTTGATGATTTTCACTTAAATGATATTTTTGCCGATACGCAAGGCAATATTTATATTCCGGCAGAATTCGGCACGGTCTATATGTCACGCGATGGCGGGCGTAATTTTGAAGCGCTCGAAATTGGCTATGAAGGCTCATTATGGAGCGGTATGGGGCTAGAAAATGGGCATGTTCTCGCTTGGGGGATGCGCGGCAATGCCTTTATGTCGCAAGATAATGGCGCGAGCTGGGAAAAGGTGAAAACCAATTCGGATCGCTCTATTTCCGGCGGCATCCAACTTGAAGATGGCACGATTGTGCTGGCGGCTTTATCGGGCGGTGTTTTGGTGAGTGAGGATGGCGGCCAGACTTTCACCCAAACGGTACGCGAATCACGTGCGAGCTTTGCCGCCGTTGGCGCGGGTGAAGAAGGTGTTGTTAATCTATTTGGTGAAGCTGGCGCGGTGCAGCATCAATTAGAAGAATAGCAAATATATATAAAGAGTCATAAAATAAATCAGAAGAGCGGCATGAGTGCCGTTCTTTCTTAATTTAGGGGGCTGTCTTATTTAGAGGCCTTCTTATTTGGGGTAATGTCTTATTTATGGCAATATGTGCATATAATCTTTCGAATATTTACCAATTTTGCTTAAAAAATTACCAATAAGCGCATAAAAAGGCAAAAAAAGTAAAAATAATTGATTTTTCTTTTGACAATAGGGTGTTTTCTGCCTAGCGTCTGTAATGGAGAAACCTGGCACGCCATGTTTCTTGTCTTAATGGGGGGAGATGCCTGTGTTTGACGGGTAATCTTATCGGGTTCATTCCTGCCCATAATAAAATGACAAGAGATAATGCTTGGCAAGCACTATTAAAGCTTAACAAGCAGTGAAAGAGGGGACGTTTAGGGGGCTCGACTAAAAAGGGGACGAATATAGCTATCATAAATCCAGGGGTTAAAAATCCCTACGGATTAAGACGATAAGCTACCGGTTCCCGCAACAGAGGAAATGAATTTCAGGCAATCGTTCTGAGATTAAATTGTGAATTTTTTGACGGGAGGAACAATATGTTTGTCAAAACAAAAAAACGATTAGCATCTTTCGCGTTTGGGGTGTTGGGCTTATTGCTTGTCGCAATGCCTGCCATGAACGCCAAAGCAGCGACATATAATTTCGGCGGGTGGGATGTGCAGGTTGATGCCACACTCTCAGCCGGTCTATCTGTGCTGATGAAGGATACAAATACGCACTTTTTGGCGGAAGGTAATGGTGGTACCCAAGACCTGAAAACTTGGGTTGATCTTACCCGTGGCGGTGCGGCTCAATTTGGGGTTCCGGGCTGTGGTACATTGGGTGATAATAATATGCAACTCGGTAGTTTCTGTTCAAGCGATTTGGGTAATGGTGCAACTGGTGCAGATGGAACAAGCCACCGCGCTAATGAGAATTTTTCTGGTTCGATCAATACGGATGATGGTCGTTTGAATTTCAATGAATCGGGGGATCTGATTGGCGGAACCACCAAAGCCTTGTTTGAATTTGAGGCCTATAAGGGGCCGGTCACGGTGTTTGCGCGGGTCAGCACATTTTATGATGCGGTTTTGATGGATGAAAGCAATTTTCAGCGTGGCGGTCTTTCGGCTGAGGGGGCAGAAGCAAAAGCGGGACGTAATATTGAACTTCTCGATGCTTATCTGTCTTATGATCTTGATATTGGTAGTTTCCCGCTCCATATTCGTGCCGGTCGGCAAGTGATCAACTGGGGGGAAGCGACATTTATTCCGGGTGGTAACTCATCTTTCAACCCGATTGATGTGGCCGCTCTACGCCGTCCAGGGGCAGAAATTAAAGAAGCCCTGCTACCGGTTGAAGCGCTATATGCTTCTATCGCTTTGTCACCAGATGTCACAATCGAAGCCTATTATGGCGGTTGGGATGAATATCGTCTCGATGTTGGCGGCACTTATATTGCTGGTTCTGACAGTTTCAATGGCTTTACCAAAAATGGTAATGATGGTCGTTATTTCTATGGCGGTGGCGGTCGTTCAGGGGTGCAATATCTTTGTGCAGCTGATGGCTTGTCTGCGGAGGCACGGCTCGATGCGGCAGCTCGCGCAGTTCCTGGTGTGGCTGTACAGCTAGGGCGTTCTGCTGATCTTGTTGCAGCATTTGATGCTGCCTATGGTGATGATAACCCATGTAATGTAGCAAATGGTAATATTGATCTCTTCAAAACCTGGACGCCTGGCAAGATGGAGCAAGAACGTTTGGCGGCAAATTGGCCAACCACGCGGACAATTCATAATGCAAACGATCAGGAAGGCGATGACCAAATTGGTATTGCTTTGCGCTGGTATTCTGAAGAGCTAAATTCAACCGAATTTGCTTTCTATTATCAAAAAGGCGATAGCCGCTTGCCTTATGTGAGCTATATTGCTGGCCCAACCGGCAATCAGATAGGTGCACAGGCAACAACGGCAAGCGCCTCGCAAGCAGGGCGTGTTAGTCACCTTGCTGGCGGTGCGATAGGCGCAACTTGCGCCGGGCTTGTTAATAATGCAGCCGTAGTTGCAGGAACGACAGCTGCTATTGGGTATACCTCTACGCCAATCACTGTTTTGGATACAATTGGGTTGGGTGATCCCTATAATTTGGCTGCTGCGGCTGGCAGGGTTCTGGCTGCTGCCAATCTTGATACATTCTCATCCACGAATGATTATACCAATGGTGTGAGTGTTGGTGAGCTTTTGCGCTTGAATTGTGATTTACATACCGCGCAAGCCTTTAACAGTGCTCTTCTGCCAACTGGTGCGGTTACGCTAACTCATAGCAATAATATCGGGCTGTTTTCAGAGTTTCCGGAAGTTGAAACTTATGGCATGAGCTTCAATACAACAGTTGCTGGCATTGGCTTGCAAGGCGATTTTACTTATCGCCCTGATGTGCCTTTGCAAATAGATACAGATGTGTTAGCGATTGCTGCTTTGTTCCGCGATTGTACATTTGATAGTCTCACTGTTGGTCCTTCTTATATTATTGGATCAGTCTATCAAAGAGAATTCGGGACAGCGCATTGTCAGCCTGGTGTTGCAAAGCTAAAAGGTTATGTTGAGGATTATGATGCTTATACATGGGATATTGGCACAACCACCGTATTTGCCCAATCCAGCCCTGTGCTTGAATTTTTCGGCGCGAATGGCGGGGTTCTGGTAACCGAGTTCCAAGGTCTATATGTACCAAATATTGATGAGCGTAATAATCCTGGCGTGGTTGGGGCGACAAGCGATAAATCGCCATTATCTAACACCTGTACATCTGGATCTGATTTGCCATTGGCAGGTATTTTGGCGATTGATAATGCAAACGCTGCTACCGAAATAACCGGGATCTGCCGCCCGACCGAATCATCTTGGGGTGCGGTTGGCTTGTTCCGGCTGGACTATAATAATGTTGGCGGTACACCAATCACTTTAAGCCCAACCGTGATCATCTCAGGTGGTGTTGAGGGTTATGCACCTTCACCGATTGGGTTCTGGCGTGAAGGTGTTGGTTCCGTTGCCTATAGTCTTGGGATGAGCTATCTTAGCAATTGGCAAGCCTCAATCAGCTATCGGGATTTCTTCGGGAGCTCATTGCGGACCAAAAATACAGATCGCGACCATATGTCACTTAGCGTAAGCTATGCGTTCTAATCATCAGAACAAGGGGCATGGATGGTCCATGCCCCTCGTCACAACAATTTGGAGGAATGATAAAATGAAAACGAAAATCCTTATCTCTGCTCTGGCGACCAGTCTGATGGTTGGCACAGCAATTGCCAAGGTTCCGCAAGCGCAAGTTGATCGCTTGAACGGTGACCTAACCCCCGCCGGGGCTGAGCGCGCCGGTAATGCCGATGGTACAATCCCGAAATGGGACAAAAACAATGCCATTAATGGTGCACCTTTGCTGCAAAACTATGATGGTGGGCCTTTGCCTGATCCATTCGCAGATGATGCGGTGCAATATACGGTTAATTCCGGCAATGCAGCGCAATATGATGCAATTTTGACCGATGGTCAGAAAAAAATGCTAGCGACTTACCCGGATAGCTATAAGATAAATGTCTATCCATCTCGTCGGTCATGTGTGTTACCTGATAGCACGCGGGCTTATGAAACCTCAATTTACAACGCACAAGTTGGTGAACTGGTTGATGGGGGCAATGGGCTGAGTGAAGTGATTAATTCTTCGCCTTTCCCAATCCCGAATAGTGGTTTGGAAATTGTTTGGAACCATACAATGCGCTATCGTGGCATTCGTTTGGCGCGGGACTTTAACTTTGCCGTACCAACCGCCGCCGGTGATTATACGCTGACATTCACCAAAGATGAGATTATTTTCCCATATTCTGATCCGATGAATAAGCGGGCAGAAGATTTGAATAATCTGTCAATCTATTTCGTGGCGCATACATCAGCTCCAGCGCGTTTTGCAGGCAATGTGGTGTTGGTGCATGAAACCATTAATATGGTTAAGGAAGGGCGTAAGGCGTGGACATATAGCCCTGGTACGCGTCGCGTACGTCGGGCGCCAAATATTGCCTATGATAATCCGCTTACCAATGGTGATGGTATGGGAACATCAGACCAGTATGATGGCTATAATGGTGCACCTGATCGGTATAATTGGATGGTTCGTGGTAAGTTTGAAAAACTGTCACAGCAAAATAATTATAGAGCGCCTCTTACATCTTACGCTGAGCTGATCACACCAAAACACTCAAACCCTGATTCGCATCGTTATGAACTGCGTCGTCAGTGGGTTGTTGAGGGTAATCTGAAATCTGGCGCACGGCACATTTATGCAAAACGTGTTTTGCGGATGGATGAAGATAGCTGGCAGATCACAGGTGGTGAAATGTATGATGGCCGTGGTGAAATGTGGCGGATTCAAGAAGCAGGGCAAGCACCTGATTATCGTCCAACTTCTGGACTATGCTTTACCACAGGTGGTGAGTTTATTTATGACGTGAGCTCTGGTCGCTATATTGGCTTGGCAATGAAATCTGAACGCCCGGCGAATCAGGTTGAAGAAGGATTGGAATATCTGACACCAGAATATTTCACACCTTCCAATGTGCGTCGTCTTGGTCGTTAGTAGGTGTCGTTAATATATAACGAGTCATTAAGACAAAACTTATAGAATTGGGGCGGCGTAACTTCCGCCCCTTTTTATTGGCAGTTTGATTATATGATTGTGAATCCATGACCCTTTTTCGAACACCATTTTTAACCCCCTTATTGCGTTACATATCTATAGCAGTTCTAAAATTATGGGGCTGGACTCCCGCTCTCAAATTTCCTGAAACTGAAAAGAAATATGTCATTATAGCCGCGCCCCATACTTCAAATTGGGATTATCTTTTGTTCCTTCTATTTGTGTTTCAACAACGCATGGACTTTCGGGTATTGATTAAGCACACATGGTTTTTCCCGCCGGTTGGCTGGGTTTTGCGTTATGCGGGGGCAGTGCCGGTTAACCGTAAAAACCCTGCCGCGCAAGTTCGTAAGGTCGCAGAAATGTTTGCAGCGGCTGATGAGATGGTTCTTGTTATTACGCCGGAAGCAACCCGCAGCCCCACCAGAAAGTGGAAAACCGGATTTTATCATATTGCAAAAGCCGCCAATGTGCCGATTGGTTTAGGCCTTGTCAATGCACCAGTTAAGCAGATTGAAATTGCAGGTTATATTCATCCTAAAAATATTGATGAGGATCTTGCAGCGATACGCGATTTTTATGAAACGCGGGTTCATTTAGGCATTCATCCGGAAAAAGGGTTGCCGCCCGATTTTGGTAAGCCCTAATTTTGGTGATCTGCATTGCGGGTGTTCGCTCAATCACTTGCGCACGCGCGTGAGGGAAATAGAATGGCTTCCATACGAAAGGATAAGGGCACGATTGTCTCTTTATCGACGCATCAACTTATCCATCTTGTTGGCGTTCACTCTAATTGATTTGGCGCTGCTTGGTGGAGGGGAGGCTTGCCAAGCGTTTGATGCCCTCTTTTTTCAGATCCCCCTCTCTTTTGTAATATAATGAGGAGGTTCAGCGCGCAATGTCACGAGCGTGAATAAGAAAAATGGCGCTGGCTGGAAGCCATTCGTGTGAGGGAGATAAAACTCGTGCGCGAAAAAATAAAGCTAGCCCATTTTGCAAAAGCAAAGCTTGTTTTGGTCAGCATCGCGCAAATAAGCGCCATAAAACCCTGGCACGCGTTCGCCGGGTTCACCATCGCATGTTGCACCTAATTCCAGCCCTTTTTTGTACATTTTATCAACCGTTTCTGTATCCGGGCAGGGGATCGCCACCATTGTGCCATTACCGGCACTTGCGGCCTGTCCATCATATGGGCCGCCAACCGCGATCATTGGTTGACCGGGTGTACCGTAAAAATATAGCCGATTATTATCAAACAGCTCTTTTGCGCCCATCTCAGCCAATAATCCGCCATAAAATGCACGTGCCTTTTCAATATCATTCGCGCCTAAGGTAATATATGCAATCATCTTTAAAATTCTCCCTTATTGCTTTTTTGTCTTTGCAAAATAATCTTTGCATCTTGACAAAATTATGGCAAAAGTCAATCAGGTATTTATCATGATTGCATTATATCAGCTTATTGACACAATTATTTCGCTTTATATCTGGCTGGTGATTATTGGCGCTGTGTTGAGTTGGCTCATCTCCTTTGAGATTATCAACACAAGCAACCGTTTTGTTTATATGGTGGTTGATTTATGCGATCGACTTACCGAACCTGTTTTGCGCCCCATTCGACAATTTTTACCGGATTTAGGGGGGATTGATATTTCACCGGTTATTCTTATTCTGGCGCTTAGTTTTTTGCGTACCTTATTGTGGGAGATTTTGGTTGCAAGTGGCTATATCGGGTTTATGCAATGAGCGCCGCGATTATCGATGGCAAAGCCGTTGCCGCCCAGCTCCGTGCATCCCTAAAAATCGAAGTAAACCAGCTTATATCAGCGCAAGGGATTGTACCGGGCTTGGCTGTGGTTTTGGTTGGTGATGATCCGGCTAGTGAAGTTTATGTTCGCAATAAAGGCATTGCCACAAAAGAAGCTGGTATGAACAGCTATGAATATCGCCTTCCGGTCGATACCAGCGAAGACGAGCTTCTGGCGCTTGTCCAAAAACTCAATGCGGATAAAAATACGCATGGTATTTTGGTGCAATTTCCTGTGCCAGCGCAGATAAGTCAGCAGCGCGTGATTGAGCAGATTGCGCCGGAAAAGGATGTCGATGGGTTACACCCTCTTAATGCGGGGCGGCTTGCCAGTGGTTTGCCGGCGCTTGCGCCATGTACTCCCACTGGATGTGTGCTTTTGGCGCAGCGGGCTGTGAGAGATTTAACCGGCAAACATGTGGTGATTATTGGGCGCTCGAATTTGGTTGGAAAACCTTTGGCACAGCTTTTTTTGCAATGCCATGCAACTGTCAGCATCGCCCATTCGCGTACGGCTGATCTTGCTGCCCTTGCATGCCAAGCGGATATTTTGGTGGCGGCGGTTGGGATCGCGGAAATGGTGAAAGGCGATTGGGTGGGCGATGGCGCTTGCGTGATTGATGTTGGGATTAACCGTATTGATGCCCCCGAAAAGGGAGCAGGCAAAACCCGCTTGGTAGGCGATGTTGATTTTAAGGACGTGCAACAGAAAGCCGCTTTTATTACTCCCGTGCCAGGCGGGGTTGGACCGATGACAATCGCCTGCCTTTTGCGCAATACATTATTTGCGGCTTGTGATCAGCACGGGCTTCGCCGTCCGGCCTTATAATGATTAGGCCATAAACCGAAACTGGCTTGTGGTCACAATCCGCTCACCATTATTTTGCGTTAGCGCCGCCGCGCAATTCGCGGTACTGCGCCCGATTCTGTGAGTGGTGAGATGGATAGCGCTATCCGCCTCCACGCCCGCATTCATATAGTGGATAGAGGCCTGTCGTAAGGCCATATGTTTTGCAGCGCTAAATATATTGAGTGCCGCCTCTATGCTGGCGGCAAAGCTTGCACCGCCATGTAATACGGGTGGGTGTTTGCCGCCAATAAGATGCGATGCAATTGGTAAATGCGCCATGCCATCGGCAAACTGCATGCCAAGCCATTGATGAAATGGCTTGGTGATGGGGCAGGGCTTTGTTGTATGTGGTGCTTCATCAGACGAGATCAATCGATCAACGCCCCCGCCAGGGAAAACCCCTAAAATAAAATTCGCACTACCATATATAATCGGCATATTATCCGCTTGCTGGCTGGCGGAAAGGCGAACATGTGCCATATTCTGTCGAATGGCGATCAGCTCTCCGGTTAAGAGCAGGGGTGTGCCATTTGGCATTTGCAAAAAGCTGATATCCATATTGAGTGTCGCTTGTGGACGCTCTGGTCCCGCAATCGAGCGGATCGCCAGGCTGGCAATTTGATCCAATATTCCGGCGATAGCAGCAGGGGAACGGGCTAAGCCATCCTGCACGCGTACTGTGCCTTTCCCGCGTTCTAATTTTGCAATGGATAATCCCAACGCACCGATAAATGGAATATGTGAAAGCCAAAAATCACCCTCTTCAATGCGAAGAGCTTCTTTCCCAATGTCGATATCTATGTCCATATATGGTATCACTCATACGCAACAGATAAGCCATAATCAAGCCTTGCTTTTTCTCTATTTTGCTTTTTAATAGCGTAAAATGAAGAGCAAAAGGGAGCGCATTTCATGTTGAGCTGGCCATGTTAAGTTGGGGCGACGAATATCCCATCCACCAAACCGCTGAGCCGATTGCTTATGCTGGTTCGGATCGCAATTTTTATGACCGTTATTTCTTTAACGGCTATGATGCGGCAGGGACGCGCTTTTTTGCGATTGCGTTTGGGGTCTATCCGCATCTCAATATTATGGATGCGGCTGTGTCATGGCTATGGGGTGATGGCAAGCAGCATTCAGTATTTTTTTCCCGCCCGATGGGGATGGAGCGGATGGATGTGCAGATTGAAGGGCTGAAAATTGAAGTCATAAAGCCCTTATCACAAATTCGTTTGACTTGCGCAGAGGCGGAAGGGCTTTGCTTTGAGCTTCATTTTACTGGTCGTTCGACACCGATTGAGGAACCGCGCTTTACCTATAGGGAAGGGGCGCGGATGTTGATTGACTGCACGCGGATGACGCAAAACGGGCATTGGCAGGGTTGGTTTGAGGCAGATGGCAAACGCACCCCTATTGAGACATGGTCTGGCACGCGTGACCGCTCTTGGGGGGTGCGGCCGCTTGGTTTGCCAGACCCGCAGCCGCATGTGCCCGCGCTTAGCCCGCAATTTTTCTGGGCGTGGACCCCACTTAATTTTACCGATAAGGCGGTTTATTTTCATGTCAATGATGATGCTGATGGCAAGGCATGGAATAAGCGCGGCAGGCTGATCTGGGATGATTCGGCTCTTGCGCCGCAGGAATATGCTGATTGCGGGCTCGCGATTGATTATGTCACCGGTACGCGGCGCGCCATGCGCGGGGTGGTTGATTTGCCAGAAATGGGAAACATTACCCTCACCCCAAAGCAGACTTTTTATATGAAAGGCATTGGCTATGGCCACCCAAGCCGTCGGCATGGCGCGTTTCAATCTTATGAGCCAGTGGTCGCGCGCGAAGAGATTAACTTGAATGAAATTGATCCGATGGCGCTTGAAAATTTACATATTCAGGCGATTTCCGAAGCCCGCTTTGAAACAGCGCGCGGCGTGGAAATAGGAATTGGCGCATTTGAGCAATTATTTATTGGCCCGCATGCGCCAAGTGGGTTTAACGATATTTTGGATGGAGCTTAACTTATGGATTTTGCAATTTCCCCCGACTTAAAAGAGTTTATCGCGGCGCTCGATAAATTTATTGATGATGAGATTATGCCCTTGCAACAGCAAGATGATAATGAGCGTTTTTTTGACCATCGCCGCGAACATGCGCGTACGAATTGGGATGATCAAGGCCTGCCCCGCGAAGAGTGGGAAGAACTGCTGGCGGAATGTCGGCGGCGCGCTGATGCGGCAGGGTTTTATCGCTATGCGTGGCCGAAAGCGCTTGGTGGCAGTGATGGCAGCCAGCTCGATATGGCGATTATTCGTGAACATTTGGCAAGCAAAGGGCTTGGCCTGTTTAATGATTTGCAAAATGAGCATAGTGTGGTTGGCAATAATCCATTTGTGCAAATGTTCGAAACTTTCGCCACGCCAGAGCAATATGCGCGCGATGCCGATAAACTTATCGATGGGTCAATGCGTACCGCTTTTGGTCTGACCGAGCCGGAACATGGCTCTGATGCTACATTTATGGAAACCCGCGCCGTGCCGCATGAAAAGGATGGGCAAAAAGGCTGGCTGATTAATGGCAAAAAAATGTGGATTACCGGCATGCATAAAGCCACTCACTGCATGACCTTTGCCCGTACCAGCGGTAAGGATGGTGATGCGCTGGGGATTAGCTGTTTTCTGGTTCCCGTCCCAACAGATGGTCTGGTGATTGAAGAATATTTATGGACATTTAACATGCCGACCGACCATCCGCGCCTTCGCTTTACCGATGTATGGGTTCCTGAAGATGCCTATTGGGGTGAGATTGATAAAGGCTTGGGGCTGGGGCAAAGTTTTGTCCATCAAAACCGTATCCGACAAGCGGCAAGCTCGCTTGGCGCGGCGGTGTATTGTATTCACGAAAGCGTGAAATATGCCCGCCAGCGCAAACCTTTCGGGCAGCGCTTATCTGATAATCAGGCCATTCAGTTTCCGCTTGTTGAGCTGGCGACACAGGCGGAAATGCTGCGCCAACTCATCCGCAAAACCGCGTGGGAAATGGATCACATGGAGCATAAGGAAATTGAACGGACAATTTCGGATAAAGTCTCAATGTGTAATTATTGGGGCAATCGCTTATGTTGCGAGGCGGCGGATCGGGCGATGCAAGTGCATGGCGGGATCGGCTATTCGCGCCATAAACCATTTGAGCATATTTATCGGCATCATCGCCGCTATCGGATTACCGAAGGGGCAGAAGAAATTCAGATGCGCAAAGTCGCGGCCTATCTGTTTGGCTATATTGGCCCCAATAAGGGTAAATATGATTAATGGCACAGGCACTTCTAGCGCGTGTCACTTATAAGTTGGTTCATCAGACACGCGCTAAGCTGTTGTTTTTACGCATATCCCAAATTTTTACAAATATGGCGGAAAAGTGCCAGAATTTATTATACCAGAATTTATTATAAAAGCGCACGTTTCATGAGATATGCTCTAAATACCGACAGCCAGCATTTTCTGATAGGCAGGGCGCGCTTTTACGCTTTCAAGCCAGGCTTTGCTGGCTGGCTTATCATCCAAAAACCCATCCCGTAAATTTGATTCCATGCCAAAGCCCATCAAGCAATCTATAGCAGAGAAATCATCACCGATAAAATAAGCATGTGCTGCCAGATGCTCTTCCATATAAGTGACGGCTTTTTCACGTTCGGCTTTCGCATAAGCGCCTAACTCAGTTTCGGAGAAACCGAAGCCGTTAATATAAACAGTTAACAGCCCTGGCAGAAAGGGAGCCCCTTCCGCACTATGCAGCCAAGTTAGATAAAGGTGATAATTTGCGGCATCAGGGTGCGGATGTAGCTTATGATTTGGGTCAAATTTCATCAGCAAATATTCGGCAATCGCGCCGGTTTCGGCGATGATTTTATCGCCATCTTCTAATATAGGCGCTTTGCCAAGGGGATGAATTTTGAGCAGGCTTTCAGGGGCGCGATTGGTTTCTTGCCGCTTATAGTGAATAATTTCATGCGGTGCTTCAAGTTCGGCCAGCAACCATACTAATCGTTGCGAGCGCGAGGCATTAAGGTGGTGTAATTTTATGGTCATTTATTATCTCCTTTATATTTCACTCTTCTTGCGGTACTATTTTCGCAAGCTTCATAATATTGTCACGCATAAATAGCATAATCGACAGCATTTATGGCAATTATCCGCTTTTCCCCTCTTTATCCTAAACCACGCCGCAAATATCTGATATAAAAGGGTAAATGCAAAAATCGGATTTGCATTTTGCAGATGAAAAGATTATAATAGCTTTATGTCGTTAATTGAGGGGGCATGCAGGAAGAGTATTCAAAATTTCGGTTTATACGAGTGATGCAAGCCACTAAGCGGCTTGTTCGCAATAAAGAAGATACCGCACAGGTTTTTGTGATTTTGGAAGCGCTGGGGCAATCTTCTGGCAAGAGGAGTTTTGCAAAATTTTCCAAGAGCCCGATTGCCAAGAAAATCTTTGCGGCAGAAAAACCATTGATTGATTATCTAAGTGATAAAGATTGGCTGTTAGCGCAGTCTGAGGACAGTCTGGCGCGGGCTTATTATGAGTTCACCTATCAGGAGGATTTATCGCCCGATGGGTTGCGCGATGCCAGCGAGATTGGTAATGATTTGCGCGCTGATTTATCGCATCTGCCCGAAGCGATAAGAGATGAGGCGATATGCTATCGCAATCGCCAACGCGATGCGCATGATTTATGGCATGTCACAAATGGCTATAGCCGCGATACGTTGGGCGAATTATCCTTGCTGGCATTTACCTATCGGCAGCTTGGCAATATTGGCATTGTCTTTATTATTCTGGCAGGCATTGTGATGATGCGGAAACATATTCCTGATGTCGGCATTGCAAAAGCGGTGTGGGAAGGTTATCGCAATGCTGGGCGAGCGGCATGGTTACCGGCGGCGGATTGGGAATATTTGCTCACGCGTCCCTTAAGGGAAGTGCGGGCAGAGCTGAATATCCCTACCCCCAAAATTTATCATCATACTTATCAGAATTTGCTCGCGCGCATGCCGAATTATCTTAACCTCGATACGGGTCTATAATTTTTTTGAACATGAAAATATATGGTCTTAAAAATTGCGATAGTTGTAAAAAAGCACTGCGCTGGTGCGATGAACAGAAAATTGATTATCAGTTTTATGATTTCAAAAAACAACCGCTTACGGCTGAAACGCTGACGCATTTTTTGGCGCATTGCGATATGTCGGTTTTGTTAAATAAGCGCGGCACGACATGGCGTAAATTATCCGATGCGGATAAGGAAAATGAAGATATGGCGCATGTACAAAATCTAATGCTCGCGAATAATTCCCTGCTCAAACGCCCGATTTGGGATTTTGGCGATGATGTGATGGTCGGCTTTACCGATGCGGTCAAAGCCCGAATTGGGTAATATTTTACAGATAACCGTCATACTATCTTGACTTAAGAAATTTGTTTCACATTTAATTTGTATAAAATTGGTTTTCTACCTTTACAATATAATAAGAAATATTTATCTTAAAAGTAGAGTAAGCTAAAAACATCATTCTGTGAAGAGGAGAAAATAATGCGAATTCTAATGATTAGCCTAGTTGCTTCAATAATCTTGCTACCAACCTTGGTGCAGGCTCATGGCGGTGGATGTAGAAAATCATCACCACCAGGACAATGTTGCCATATGGAAACAAAAACAGGTATTGTTCATTGCCATTAATAAGAAATGGTAAATTATTTTTAGAACATAAATTGTTTTAGAATTATGTCGTCCTTTTCTCGACGGTAAAATAATATAGCGTTTTGCCGTGCCACGCATTGTCTTGGCTGTGCTGGGCAATGAGCTGATGCCCCTCTTCATGGCAAAAATGCGGGATATCAACCGCGCTCATCGGGTCGCTGGCGATAAGTTCTATCGTTTCATCAACGCCAATGCTCTGTAAGGCTTTCCGCAATTTCAAAACGGGGTGCGGGCATAATTGCCCCCTCGCGTCAATTTTTAGGGCATCAATTTTTTGCATTTGGTTTAAGCGCTATTCGTCTCTTTTTTATAATTCGCCATGCCGGCAAATAGCGCTGCTATATCGGGGCGGTCTTGCATGCCAAATTCATGATAAAGCGTCGCACAATTAATCACCACCCGCTCGCGGTCGCCCCAATCATTATATTCGTGTATGGCAATATCAAGCGCGGCGTCATAATAGCTTAGGCCCGCATCATAGCGTTTGCGCGCCTCGCGGGTGAGCATGGTGAGATAATCAATGACTTTCTGTACCCCTTGTTTTGTGGTGATGGGACCATGTCCGGGTATGATTGTTTCGACATCCATATCTATAATCAGCTTGCACGCATTAATCCAGTTTTGTACCGGCCCTTCCCATATAATCGGGTGGCCGCCAATAAATAAAATATCGCCCGTATAAACGGTTTTGTCGGCAGGCACATGCACAAGCGTATCCCCTGGTGTATGGGCAGGGCCGACATGGTGCAGCTTCACATCCTTACTGCCGATTTTTATATCCATATCAGTCTCAAAAACTGTATCGGCAGGGCGCGGGGTCACCGACTTAAAATCAAACGGACCAAAACAGGAAACAAGATACTCACCCAAATCACCAAGCTCTGGCGCGGCATCCAAAAACCCTTGCACCAAAGCAGGGGGTTCATGCTTCATGCCTTCAACGGTTAATTTATGGGCGATGATTTCAGCATCAGGGCAGCAGCAATTCCCATTACAATGGTCGCCATTATGATGGGTGTTAATGACTTTGTTAATCATTTTTGCATCTGGTGTTGCATCGGCATAGGCGGTGAGCATATCTTGGGTCAGCGGCACATCAAAAAGCGTATCGACAACCAATGCCTCGCCATCGCTCACCACCAGACCAGAATTTGACCAGCCCCAGCCGCCATCTGGTTGCAGCCACGCATAAGCACCATTGCCAATTTGATGCAGCCCCTTTGTATAGGTAAATTTTGGATGCGCCATTGACATAATAGACATATTTTCTCTCCTATTTGCTTTAATCTGCCATATTTCCCTTGCTTGTACCAGCCTTATGGGCATGGTATATGAGAGCTAAGAGGTAAATATAGTGCAGACAATTATTTGTATGAAATGGGGTAAGCGCTATGGCGCGGATTATGTTAATCGCTTAGCCCGTGCGATTGCGCGCAACACGCGACGCCCAACCCGCCTTATTTGCTTTACCGATGACCGCACGGGTATTGATGAGGCGGTTATTTGCCATGAACTCCCCTCTATCACCTTGCCGGATGAGTTGAGCTGGACACCATGGCGCAAATTAGCCATATGGCAATATCCCTTAATTGATCTGGCGGGTGATGTGCTGTTTCTTGACCTTGATTTAGTGATTATTGGCGATTTGGATCGGTTATTTGATTATCATCCTGGTAGCTATTGCGTGATCGATAATTGGACGCAAAAAGGGCAAGGCATTGGCAATACAAGTTGTTTTCGGTTTCCGGTCGAACGCTATCGGCAGATTTTCGATCATTTCGAAGCGCAGCAAAAATCTGTATTAGATGAATATCGAATTGAACAGCAATATATTAGCGCGCTTATTCCCGAACAAAAATTTTGGCCAGACGACTGGTGTGTGAGTTTCAAACATAGTCTTTTACCAGCTTGGCCATTACGCCTGTGGCAAGCAGCGCCGCAGCCAGATGATGCCAGCATTGTCGCCTTTACCGGCAAGCCAGACCCAGATGATGCGATTATTGGGCGCTGGCCGCTTGAAGGTAAAGGCTGGTATAAAGGGTTTTATAAGCGCTTGCGCCCGGTTAAATGGGTGGCGAAAGCGTGGCAATAGCGTATAAGTAAAATCAATGAAAAGGAGATTATAATGTCAGTTTGCATGATCGGATGGGGGCATACAAAATTCGGAAAATCGGAAGATATGGGGCTGGAGGATTTGCTGGTTGCGGCGGCGCAAGAGGCGCTTGCGGACGCAAAACTCGCGCCAGAAGACATTGATGCGATTTATGTCGGCACATTTAATGCCGGCATGTCGGAGCAGGATTTTTCATCCTCATTGGCCTTACAGGTTGATGAGATTTTTCGTTTCAAACCTTCCACACGGGTTGAGAATGCTTGTGGGACAGGATCGGCGGCAGTGTTTCAAGCTGCCAATATGATCGAAGCTGGCCGCGCAAAACATGTTTTGGCAATCGGGGTTGAGAAAATGACGCATCTTTCAAGCCGCGATGTTGGGCGTTGCTTATCGCGTGCCAGCTATATGCTAGAAGAGGGCGATAATGGGCTGACCTTTCCGGGTATTTTTGGTCTGATTGCGGATAAATATTTCCAACGCTATGGCGATCATTCGGATGCGCTGGCGCATATTGCTGCCAAAAACCATAAAAATGGCGCGGTTAATCCGCTCGCCCATATGCAAACAGATTTTGGCTATGAGTTTTGTCGCACCGAGTCTGAAAAAAATCCGCTCGTTGCTGGCCCCTTAAAGCGGACGGATTGTTCGATGATCTCAGATGGCGCGGCGGCGGTCATTTTAACTGATGAGGAAACCGCAAAAAGCCATGAAAAAGCCATTCGCTTCAAATCGCGGGTGCAGGTGAATGATTATCTGCCAATGAGCAAGCGCGATGCCGTTGCCTTTGAAGGGCCGCAACGGGCGTGGCAAGAAGCATTGAAAGAGACAAATATGCAGCTCGAAGATCTTGATTTGGTTGAAACCCATGATTGTTTTACCATTGCCGAGCTTATTCAATATGAAGCGATGGGCTTAACCGAGGCGGGCAAAGGCGCGACTGCGCTTAAAGAAGGCTGGGTGTATAAGGATGGCAAGCTGCCGGTCAATGCGTCTGGCGGATTGAAAGCAAAGGGGCATCCGGTTGGCGCAACTGGCGTTTCTATGCATGTAATGGCGGCACGGCAATTAATGGAAGATGCGGGCGACATGCAAATTTCGGGTGCTAAAACCGCCGCTATTTTTAATATGGGCGGTGCGGCGGTTGCCAATTATGTGTCAATTATCGAACGGGCGCGCTAATAAGATGTCTCTAGTACCAGTAATCTTTAAGTGGAGTAAATAAAATATGAAGCGGCTCGTCAAGAATACAATACTGCTTATTCCACAAATCCGTAAGGTTTGGACGGAGAGAAATCACTTTGCGCAAGAGCTAATGAAGCGTGAAGTAGAGCTGGCTGAAGCTCAAAATAATATTGCCAATTTAATTGCAACGAAAGCCGAAATGGAAGTGTGTCAAAAGCGATCGCCACAATGCGTTTTTATTCTTGGCTTCATGAGGTCAAATACAACGATTACACTTGCACTTATCAATACAGCACGCAATGCATTCTTATTAGGTGAAGCAAGTTTTCATTTGCCTAGAGAAGGAGCGCGTTGGTCGGATTTATATAATCAGCAGCATATAGAATTCAAAAACCAAGCGACAAAATCAACCTATGTACCAGATTTTATTCCTAAGCGAGATCATAAATGGTGGGAATGGTTAGACGTTGGAGGAGATCATTTTGATGTTATTGGAGATAAGCTGGCGTTTTCTGCCGCCTTACTTTCAGAATATAGTAGAGAAGAAATTTCTAAATTTTATGAAGCCCGTTTTTTCTCTGCAAAATATATTTTTACGTTACGAAGCCCCATTCAATCAATTGCCTCAGCTCACAAATTATGGGGGGTGATTAATAGTCAACAAGAGTGGAGACAGGAATATATTGCTTGGCTTACATTTATACAGCTTTGGGCTGATTGGGTGCGAAATTTTCCCAATACGATTACTCTTTTTTCAGAAGATTTTTCACCAGAAATAATTAACTCCATCGCAGAGTTTACAGAACTTGACCTTTCTAATGCGAAGAATCTATTGGGTGAACAGGATTATCAGATTCATAATTTAGAAAACCATCCCCCTGAGCTAAGGGCGATTCTTTCTCAACTTGAAGGAATATATAATTTGGCGCGAGACGCTATGACGGAAAATCCTGCCCTTTGGCAGCAGGCAAATCAAAAGCGTAATTCTTCCAGTTCTGAAACGACGAAGGGCATAAAATTCCCTACTACCAAACTAAGCCAATTATGGGTAGAAGCAGAAAATCTCCGTACACAATTACAGAAAGAGTGAGGCGCTGTATTGCGGGGGGAGGCACCAGCATCTATTATGGTCTCTGGATATGCTCTCAATGTATAACGTCAACAGATTTTTCTACGATTTGTTTCTTAACTTTGGGGGCTATCGGGGAAAACTGCCTTGCCTAAGCGCAAGAGCTTGGAATGGTGCTGGATTATCTTTGTGAACGAGAAAACACCAAAACAGATAAATCAAATTAAACGCTTAATCCTTCAACCAAAATGGCGGAGAGCGTTTGCCGTCTTGCATCTGGAATAATCATCGCCTTGCGCACCCGCAAATCCATAGCAATGGCGACAGCGCTGGCCGTGGCCAGAGCATCCCCGTTTTTTGCATCAAACAACCAATGCACCCAAGTATAGGTTTTTTCCTGTAAATCGCTTAAGCCGCTTCGCAGGCAAATTTGTTGCCCAATTTGCGGATAGCGATGATAGACCAGTCGATATTCAAGTGCTGCGCCGCCCATATGTTCTTCTTCATCGCGGGCGCGCCCTTGGGTTTGTGCCAGCAAATGCGGGATGCTATCTGAAATCACCCCCATAAATGAGGCGGTACGAAACCGTCCGGCCTCATCGCAATAATATGGATCAACAAAATTCAGATAGGTTTGAAAAAGCTGTAATGTTTCTGCCTCTGCCAGATTTGGCCTCGGACGCGGTGGCGACATATCCAGCCCGCGTGGCCGCCCATGCGGGGGAATATCACATAAATAGTTTACGGCCTTTTCGTAAAGTGCGGCAGGCGGTTCGCGCAAGGTAAAAATGAAACTTGCGGCTGGCGAATGATGTTGCCCATGTCGCATTTCACAATAGATTTGCGCTGGCTGTGCGCGCACCAGCCCGACGATAAAATAATAAGGCGCGCCGCTTACTTGCTCGCGCAAAAACCGGGTATGGCTTTCGGCAAGCTGTGGCGCTTGTGTGATGCCGCAATGGTGGAAAAATCCATTTAGCGCATTGGTTGCCTTTTGCAGATAAAATCTGACATTCATATGCCCCATACGGTCAATTTCCCAACTCTGCACGCTATCGCGACAGCAAACCGGAAGGTGAGCCAGTGGATCATTCATGCTCTGATCATCCATGCTTTGGTCTTATCGTAAATTTGGTTAGGGCTTGCGCAAGCTCTGGTGGGATTGTCTGCGCGCACCGCTTTTGCAGATTAAAACAAACACCTCGAACCCGCCCCACAGCTGCAAGCGCGCCTGTTGCGGTATTAAAAATACGGTGCTCGATACAAATTGTTTTATCAGAAAGCGCGGCAAGCCCGCTATATGTTTCACAAATATCCCCGGCCAAAAGCTCGGAAACGTAAGCGAGTTTCATTTCACCAACCACAAAGCTGGTTTTTGTCTCACGCATTTTTTGCGGCGACATGCCTGCCGCATTCCAAAAACTAGCAACTGCTTCGGTAAAGCGGCGGACATAAAACATTGTATTCATATGCCCAAATTGATCGCATTCCCAAGCATTAATCGCCGCGCCGCCATAACGGTTAAAACCGGCGGTTTTGCTTTTTTCAACTGTTATGCCCGCCGTCTCAATCCGCGCCGCAGATAGAAATTTGGGGGTTGCGTAATCTGGTAAGGGCATTTGTAAGGGGTTGGCTTTTGCCAAAACCATATCGGGCCAGTGGTTGAGCTTACGCGCGTTAAGATCGAAATAGCCGATCACGGTACGAAATGTTGTAACCAGCAGGTCTTCCCCATTACGGATCTCGGTAAAGACCACCATATGGCGATCATGAATCTCGACCGGGGCTGAATGGGCGATTAAAACTTCTCCCGACAAGGCTTCACGATGAAACCGTGCATGTTCCTCAAGCGCAACTGTGCCTTTTCCTTCGCGCTTTAGAAAATCTGGTGTTAGCCCAAACATATGCCGAATAAAATGCCCCTGATCGGATGCCCTACCAAAATGATGGCTGACATTTAAATGCCCAATCTGATCACATTCCCATGCCTGAACAACGCCCCGATAGCCGGGTGATAAATTATCTGTTTCCATAGGCTTGTTTATTCGAAGAGGGACAGATATTCACCATAGCCGCGCGCCTGCATCTCGTCTAAGGGGATGAACTCAAGCGCGGCTGAATTAATACAATAGCGTAAACCGGTTGGTGCAGGGCCATCATCAAACACATGCCCCAAATGGCTATCAGCATAACGGGATCGCAATTCGGTGCGACGGGTGATAAGTTTCCAATCATCTTTTTCAGTTATATAATGCGCGTCGATCGGCTGTGTAAAAGATGGCCAGCCCGTGCCACTTTTATATTTATGGGTAGATGAGAAAAGCGGCTCGCCCGATAAAATATCAACATAAATCCCCTTTTCTTTATTGTCCCAATATTCGTTTTGGAACGGGCGTTCAGTGCCATCTTTCTGGGTGATCTGATATTGCAGGGGCGTGAGGCGGGAAATCGCCTCCTCATCCGGCTTGGGGTATGATTTTTGCGCCATAACAGGGGTAATGCTTAGGCAGGTCATAAAATATATAAGGTAAATAATCCGCATAAATCTATTTATACGCTCAATCTATGGGGAAGTAAATAATAGTTTAGAAAACATATAGGGGGTCGATCTTACTCGGTTCCGAATTCTCCCAATGTGCGTAAAGAAATATAAAGCCCGATTGTCGTTGATGGCTCAATCGATGCAACCGTGCTAAAGTCGCGCTTATAGCTTAATGAAAAATCTGTACACTCATCGTGATAGGATAATCTTAGCTCGCCACGGGCTGAGCGTTGTTCTTCTAGATCACGATAATAAGCGCCGGTCATTTTCCAATTTGTTGTGAGATGAATATGGCTGTCAATACTGGCATATTCGCGACGTTTGAAATCCGCGCTTTGTATTTCATCGAGATAAGAATGGGTAAGGCTTATACCGCCACGCTTATGGATGAAAGAGGTGGTGGTCTCATTTTGCAAAAGCGCCAGGGTTTTGCGGTCGAACCACATATCCTGCTGCCAGCGAAACCGGGCATATTGCATGAAGATTTGCCCAATATAATTTGAGGCATCATCACGATAGCCCGTATGTTGCGCAAATGAGCGCGAAGATAAATTATAAATCTGCCCGAGCTGGAAGCCAGATTTGAACCCGCCATTATGCCGATATTCATAATCCACCCCATAAGCCAGCCGACTTGCCTCATTAATGGGTTGGTGAGTGTCGAATAAATTTGTGGGTGTAAGAGAAAAACTTTGATTTGTATAAGGAATACGAGTGTAATCATCATTGCGGCTGGCAAGGGTGAGTTTCATCTGTGGCGATAGGAATTGCTGGCTATGTTCGCCATAGCGAATAAGCGGATAGTTTGCATCTATGCTGGCGCTATTGGCGATAAATTGCTCATCGCTAATAGCATCATCCTGCACCCGGAAGAGATCGACATCAATATGGTTTTGCAATGTCACTTCAACGCCATAAGGGGTGATATATTGCTTTTCCCAATCAAGACTATTTCTCAGTTCAGAAATATTGGCACCGCGTCGGCGTTCAGAATGTAAGGCAATATTACGCATTTTTAGCGTACCCCCGATAAAATCCTCACTGATAAAATAAGTATGTGTGAGACGTGGCAATATGTAAGACACAGTTTCAGCGCCTAGATTATTATTGGCATAGCGATAATCCTGCGCTTCAACCTCAATCATATTACGGTCATAGCGGCGCTGGGCTGAAATTGTGCTGGTGAGGATCACATCATCAACATAACCATATCGGTAAAAAACCGTATTATCGGTTGGCGCTTTTATATCCATATCGGTTTGCCAGCCACCAAACCAGAAATGCCCTTCGCCCAACAAACCGCCGCGAAAATCATAATGACCATCTTGATGCGCGAGCTTGCCTTCCGGATTATGGCCGATCGCCTTTAGTTTATAATCCCCTTGTGGGAGAAGATGCCGCCATTCGGCTTCCGCCACCGGCGATTGATGCTCGCTTAAGCGTGCTGTCATAGTCAGATCATATTGTGGTGCAAGGTTGAAATAATAGGCTTGCTCATAGGTGAAACCAAAATCACTCTTAAACCCCAAATGCGGATATAAAAAACCGCTTGCCCGTTCATCGCTTGTACTATGCGCCAAGTAAGGTGTATACAAAACCGGGATACCTGCCATTTCGATCCGGGCATGTTTATATTTTGCGATTTGCGTGTCTCTATTATGCTGCATATGCGTGGCTCGCACTTGCCAGAGCGGCGGGTGCTGCTGATTTTCACGCTGTTGATTTTTACAGGGCTCACAAGCCGAATAAATTGGGGCAGATATATCGGTTACGGTTTGGTTTTTCATCACCGCATGTGGGGATCGTGTCCAGCTATTAGAAATGAAAACCGCATATAAGTTATTTAGCGTCGCTTCACGAAACCCATCAGAAAACAGCGCGTCTGTGGCATGAATCGTGGTGGTCTCATCAATCTTGAAAATAACATGATCATCGGCATTGATTGTATCTTCGTCATGTTTCCAGATCATGTGTTGTGCGTTTACCACGCTTCCATTTGGGTGGAGAAACCGAATATTGCCTGTCGCTGTGCTACTGTTCTTATTTTGATCCCAAACCAGCATATCTGAAAATAAAGCCTGCTGTTGATAATCAACCCGCACATTGCCTTGCGCATAAACCTTTGCATCTGTTTCATCAAAGCGTAGCTGATCAGCCTCTATTTCGGCTAAGTCTTGTGCATAGGCCAGGGTAGGCCACAAAAAAAGAAAAAGCCACAGAGCCCGAAAAGACCACAGAGCACGAAAAAAAAAGCGATGAAGAAAATCCGACATACTGCTTTTTACGTTAAAAACAGATTCTATAAAACCAAAATATCACGAGAAAAAGAAATGAAGCTCTTTGTGATTTACGGGCTCGCGATTTACATGCCAGTTATTTATTTTTGCCTTACTTGTTTTTTCCTAAGCCAATCTGATTGGCCAGTTCCGAGCGGCGCTTGGAGTAATTCGGCGCAACCATGGGATAATCATCAGACAATCCCCAGCGATGGCGATAATCTTCTGGTGTCATCCCAAATGCGGCTTTTAAGTGTCGCCGCAGTGTTTTTAGTTTTTTCCCATCCTCAAGGCAGATCACATAATCATCATGAATACTGTCTTCGATCGGCACAGCAGGGCGATTAGTTGATCTTAATCTTTGGTGCTTGTCCTGATTTTCAATGACTTGCGAACCAAGTTGACGATGCAGCTGATCTTCCTGCAAGCGGTCAAGTGTTGCATAAACGCTTTCAATCAGGGGAACGATTTCTTCTGCCGCAAGCTGAGTGTTGCCAACATAAGCACTTACAATTTCCCGCGTATAATCTAATACATTATGCGTTTCTGTATCATCCTTCACAATGCTGTTTTGTTTGTTTTGGCGAAAAGCCTCTTGCGCAGCTTTTCCTAGCTCATCTGTTTCTTGTTTTTTATATTTCATGCACTATTCCATCAATATTTATTGCCCATTATTTCATGCGGCATTTAATTTATTTTGTTATTTTATAGTCAAGCCAACCCATTTTAGTAAGTATAATCGCTTTAGTAAACTTATAACTTTTAGTCAACTCATAATCATAATATCACCACATATACTTAGCCATCATGTACCCTTACTTTAATAAGCATGATATTTAACATGGATGATCATTTCATTATATTATTAAAATATTTTGATACAAGTAATACAATTTGATTACTTGTGGATAAAGCTGTTAAAATATGTAAAAAATATGTTCTATTTTTATGAGAATTCTTGATATGCGATTGATAGATAGCTTCTTTTTTAATTTCTTTGTTCATGTTATCACCCGTTACGGAGGGAGCAGAAAGAAGATCAATGCCAAACCAATCAACCGATTCTGTACATATTGAGCTTGGACAAGCCACCCCCACCACGCCTGAAGAAAGGCGACGTGGGCTTGTCCTTCTTTTTATATCCTTACTTTGCATAGGGATGGGGCAAAATCTCTTTTTCGCACTCTTCCCGCCGATCGCGCGGGATATTGGAATGAACGAAATAGAAATGAGTGCAATTTTTACTTTATCAGGAATTGCATGGGTTATCATGAGTCCTGTTTGGGGAGAAAGGAGTACAAAATGGGGAAGAAAGCCTATTATTTTGATTGGTATATTCGGGTTTGGTCTCTCCACAATCGGTATTGGGGTACTTTTATTTTTGCATGAGGCCGGGTGGTTTTCGCTATTGGTCACCTTTATCGCCATGGTGATTACGCGCAGCTTGTTTGGCTTATTGGGCTCTGGCGCGCCAGCGGCGGCACAGGCTTATGTTGCTGATCGCACCAGCCGTGCCGAGCGCACTCGTGGGGTTGCGGCGATCGGTGCTGCTTTTGGCACGGGCACAGTGGTTGGGCCTGGTTTTGCGGCTGTTTTTGTCGCCTGGCACATATTGGCGCCATTTTTTGTGTTGGGCAGCATGGCGCTTATCGCCATGCTCAGTATTTTATGGTTTTTGCCAGAGCGTACCAAACCTGTGCAGCCGCAACAACAAGAACAGCAAGCAACTCTCAAATTCACTGATAAGCGCATTCGCCTTTACGTTATTATGGGGGTGATCGTGTCTTTTATTCAGGCAGCGGTGATGCAGGTGGCAGCGATTTTTGTGATGGATGATATGGGGCTCGCTTCAGCCGAAGCGACGCAAATTGTTGGCCTGGGGATGATGAGCATGGCGGTCGCGACACTATTCGCACAGCTTGTGATTATTCCTTTTAGCAATTTATCCGTGCGCGCTTTGATGATTTGGGGATCTTTCTTTCTATGTGTTGGCATATTATTGCTTTTATTACCTGTTAATTTAGCCGGTTTCGTCATCGGTTTCGGCTTGCAAGGTTTGGGCATGGGTTTGTTGCGGCCTGCTATTGCGGCGGCCTCTTCACTTAATGTCGAAGCGCATGAGCAAGGCGGTGTGGCAGGCATTATCAATTCAACAGCCGCTGTGGGGGTGATTTTTGTACCTGTGCTGATTATGCCGCTTTATCTGTTATCGCATATTTATCCCTTTCTTTTGGCACTGGTCTTTTCGGCCGCCATTTTGCTGATGGCCTGGCGTGCTGATGACATTGTAGATAAAGAGGTCGACAGCCAAGCGGTTCAGGAAGAGGCGTTGACCCGCCCTGGCGATTAGAAGCCGGCATATGAAAATAGAGGGAGTGTGAAAATAAACCGCATTCACTGATTATGAGTCATGCTATAGGTGGGCTATGAATGATTCACTTGACCATTTGCGCGGTGATAAGCGGAGAGAGTTAGACCGCATTGTCGAAATTCTATTCGAAGAGTTTGAAGCGGTGCGGGTGCGTAAAAAAGCAGACCAGAAAAAACGTGGGCGGATTTTGAAAATCATCCTGTTCGGGTCCTTTGCGCGGGGCGATTGGGTGGAAGACCATATAAGCGGTTATAAAAGCGATTATGACCTTCTGATTATCGTCAATGACCGCTATTTTTGTGATTTTGAGTTTTGGGAACGCGCCGAAGAGCGGTTTCTCACAGACTCGAAAATTGACCATGCTGTGCAGATAGTGGTTGAACCATTTGATGATGTGAATCGACAATTAAGCGAGGGGCAATATTTTTTCTCTGATATTCGCGATCAGGCGGTTGCCTTATATGAAGCTGACCCGATGCAGGAATTAGCACAAGCTAAGCCGATGAATGAAGCAGAATTTATCCGCCTCTCGCAAGAGCATTTTGATAAAATGTTTCCTCTTGCAAAAGAGTTTTTAGATTATGCAGAAAGCGGTATTGAGAAAGGAAATTATAATACTGCTGCCTTTCTTCTTCATCAAGCGACCGAACATGCTTATGCGGCATTTTTGCTTACTTATACGCATTATAAACCAGACATACATCATATTGGTAAATTACGTGGTTTTTCTGAAACTATCTATGCTCGACAAATGGCCTATATTGTGCCATATTATCACCTATAAATAGCAAGGGGGAAGGTGCAAAACTAGTGGGTTTTTAATTATTCATATTGAGATCCCTTTCATTTTTCAATTAAGTGCGAAAGGAGAGGCTTATGAAAATGAATAAAATTATTATAATTTTGTGCTTATCACTTATTAGTAGCTGTGGAGCGATTGAACGCATCACCCATCCTGACAGAAGAGAGATCACCGCAAGCAGAGTTCATTTGGTCGATCATTATGTCGAAAAGGGATATAACAATTTTTTATTTCGCGGCAGTGACCCTGTATTGAATAGCAATGAGTTCGCATATGATGAATTGGTCGATTTAATAAAAGCCGCTGCCCAAAGGGATGGCGTAGATTTGCCGGACGATTTCTACCTTATAGACGTTAGCCTGCTTTTTGTTGAGTTAGCCGACTTATCTGTAGAAATGCAATATTTTGCCGAAAACCCCGAAAAGGGCGAATTTGTAAATTACCCTGTTTTTGGGCATATTGGCGGAAACCAGTTTGAACGCACAATACATATTGCGGATAGAAGCGTTCATTTTATAAACCATTTTTTATCTTACTCTGTATTCGGAAAGTTAGAACGAAAATTGAAAGAATTTCAAAACGCAAATCAATCGCTTACGCATCTGGATATAAAAGCCGTTACCGGTATAAGGGGGCTGTTAACGCAAAAGCGTGAAAAGTCAATCATTGTTTATGTGCATTGTGTCGCTGGCTGCGATAGAACAGGCGAGGTTATCGGCGCTTATAGGATGCAATATATGGAGGAAGACGTTCAGACTGTTTTTAACAAAAACACGCAAGAATGTGGCAGAGCGGAAAATAGCTTTTCAGTTAGTTCTTTGGAAGCCTATTATCGCTATCTTGGTAATAAGAATTGTGATGTAGAAAACTAGGCTATATATTACCCGCTATTTCCTCATTTAGCGGGGGGCGAGGACCATCATCATTTGACGGCCTTCCAGCTTGGGGGCGGCTTCGACTTTGCTGGTCTCTTCCATCTCTTCGCGCACGCGGTCTAATAATTGCATACCAAGCTGCTGATGCGCCATTTCGCGCCCCCGAAACCGGATTGTCATTTTAACCTTATCGCCATTTTCGATAAATTTTCGGACATTGCGCATTTTCACGTCATAATCATGCGTATCAATATTGGGACGCATTTTAATCTCTTTCACCTCAACGGTTTTCTGATTTTTACGCGCTTGCGCCGCCTTTTTCTGTTCCTGATATTTGAGCTTGCCATAGTCAATAATTTTGCAGACAGGCGGTTTCGCATTGGGGGAAACTTCAACCAAATCGAGCCCTTCTTCTTGTGCCATAGCAAGCGCCGTATCAATATCGGTAATGCCATGCTTGTCGCCATTTGCCCCAATCAGCAGAATTTGGGGATTATCAATCATTGTGTTCACCCGTGGTCCTTTTGGTTTTTCGGGTTGTGCACTAAAAGGTCGTCTAGCTATGATGCGCTCCTCTCATTATTAAAGATTATCTATGGTTTATGACATTTACGGTCTAAGTCAATATTTATTTACGTTTATTTCGTATTGTTTGGGGCGGTATAATGATGATACCAAGGCGGGCAGGGCCAGATAAAATATCGCAGCCAGCTAAAGCGGGGCGGCCAAAAATCATAAATTGCGGCAAATTGTCGCCATGATATGCGGCGGATAAGTGCCAAAAAGCCACGTAATCCGAGCCGGTCAAACAGCCATATTTCATCTGCCGGAAGCGGGGATAGCTGATGTTCTGGACGGATGAGAATAGTCACATGCGTATATGTTTGGCGCAACTGATTTATGGCATCGGCAAGCTCATGTGCTGGGGCGGCACAGGCAATTAATAAAGCGTGGTCATTTGGGTGAGGCGGAGGCATTGGACAACTTATTCTGCCAGTAATTCTTGATAAACCGCAAGAGTGGCGGCGCACATTTTGGCGCGGCTAAATTTATCGACAATATGCGCCCGTGCCTGCCGCCCGATTTTGCGCCGCGCGGGGGCATCTAAAGACAGGGCTGCCGCAAGGCTTTGCGATAAAGCGGCCGGATCATTTGGTGGCACGAGCCAACCGGTTTCATCTTGGTTGATGGTTTCACAAAAGCCGCCAATATTGCTGGCAATCACCGGACGGGCGGCGGCCTGTGCCTCAATCGCAGTGCGGCCAAATGGTTCGGGTTCGCGCGAGGGCAGGCAAATAATATCGCTCGCCGCATAAGCAAGCGGCATATTGCTGACAAGACCCGCAAAATAAACATAATCTGTAACTCCTAAATCTTTCGCTAGATTTTGTAGGGCGGTAAGATACTCATCACGGCCTTGCGCGCTGCCCGCAAAAACAAGATAGGGCTTTTTTACCTCTTGCGGTAGGGCGTGAAGCGCGCGGATAAGCGTGCTTTGCCCTTTCCATTGCGTAAGACGGGCAGGGCATAAAATCACCCGTGCGGATTTTTCAATCCCCCAATCCTGTTTTTGCTTTTGCCTTTCTGCTGCTTTTATCCGGCGCGGATTAAGCGCATCAATATCGCACCCACGCGGAATAATACGGAGCTTCTGCTCATCCGTGCCATGCCGTTCATGTATCATCGCTGCCGTATAATGCGAATTGGCAATGGTGAGCGCGCCGCGTGTCATCACAGAATTATAAAATCGTTTTATCGCGGGTGCGGCTGGCACTTTGCTGTGATAGGTTGCAAGATAGGGAATATGTGCGCGGCGCGCCGCAAACAGGCATGACCACGCCGGCGCCCGCGAACGCGCATGCAGAATATCCACCCGTTCGGTTTTGATTTTATCCGCCAGCCTGCTAATATTGCGCCATATAGTGAGCGGATTTTTGGAAGCCACTGGCAAATCAATAATCTCGCCGCCATCTTTACGGATTTGCGCTGCCAACCGCCCGCCTTGGCTGGCAATGAGAGAGCGATGCCCCGCCGCCGCCAGCGCCGCATTAATTTCTACCGTTGATGTTTCTGCCCCGCCAATATTCAAATGCGGAATGACTTGCAAAATGGTCATATTGTGTTTCATATTAGCCTTGTAAAACAGGCAGGCTGATGACGCAATTCTTTATCTATGAAAATTCCCATCATGGCGAAGTAAAGCTCGCTTACCAAAAACATCTAGGCGCAGATACAGATTTGCCTGGTCTGGTGTTTTTCCCGGGTTTCAAATCCGATATGACGGGCAGCAAGGCGCAAGCGGTTTTTAATTGGGCGGTGCAGCATCATCGCAGCGCCTTATTATTTGATTATTTCGGGCATGGGCAATCGGAAGGCAATTTTGCGGCAGGTATTATCAGCGCTTGGCGGGAAGAGGTAAACACGGTTTTACAAAACCTCACCACTGGCAAGCAGATTTTAATCGGTTCGAGCTTTGGCGGATTTTTATCGCTGCTTGCCGCGCTCGATCAGCCGGAGCGGATTGCCGCTTTGGTGCTCATCGCGCCAGCAGTTGATATGACCGAACGGCTTATGTGGCAAAATTTTTCTGAAGATGAGCGCCGACAAATCGAGACAGAGGGGGGTTGCAAGCGCGCTTCCGAATATGATGATGAGGGCTATCCCATCACCCGCGCCTTGATTGAAGATGGCCGCGCCCATTGTCTGTTGGATAAGGCAATTAATGTGCACATTCCGGTGCGGATTTTACATGGGCAGGAAGATGCCTCCGTGCCATGGCAATTATCGTTTGAGCTGGCAGAGAAAATTACCGGCGACGATGTGCGCTTGCATATGTTCAAAAATGGCGATCATAGCCTCTCCGAACCGCCGCAATTAGATTTTTTACGGCAGGTTTTGCAAGAGATTAAATAAGTCGTGAGCGAAGCAAATAAGGAGGTGGTGGGCCCGGCAGGATTTGAACCTGCGACCAGACCGTTATGAGCGGCCTGCTCTAACCAACTGAGCTACAGGCCCTCCTATTCGTTTTCATATTCAGGCACAAAGACAGTTGGTTGATGGGTCTTTGCCTGATCTTCACTCATTTGCGCATAAGCGATAATAATCACCAAATCACGCGGTTGTGCCAGCCGTGCGGCAGCGCCATTAATGCCAATGGTTTGCGAGCCACGCGCCGCCGGAATGGCATAAGTGGTAAATCGCGCACCCGTATTAATGTTGAGCACATCAACTTGTTCATAAGGCAAAATGCCAACCCTATCCAGCCAGTCTTCATCGACCGAGATAGAGCCTTCATAATTCATATCGCACTGCGTCACCACAGCGCGATGAATTTTCGCCTTAAACATTGTGAGCTTCATATTTTACGCCCCTCACAGTTAACCGTCCAAAAAACTCCGTAATTTACGTGAGCGGCTTGGATGCTTTAATTTCCGAAGAGCTTTCGCCTCAATTTGTCTGATCCGTTCGCGCGTCACAGAGAATTGTTGCCCCACCTCTTCCAGTGTATGGTCGGTGTTCATACCAATCCCGAAGCGCATACGCAAGACCCTTTCTTCACGTGGGGTTAAAGAGGCAAGAATGCGGGTTGTGGTGTCGCGCAAATTTGATTGAATGGCGGCATCGATGGGCAAAATGGCATTTTTATCTTCAATGAAATCACCAAGCTGGCTGTCATCTTCATCGCCCACCGGGGTTTCTAGGCTAATCGGCTCTTTGGCGATTTTGAGGACTTTGCGCACCTTCTCAAGCGGCATGGATAATTTTTCCGCCAGCTCTTCCGGAGTTGGTTCACGGCCATATTCGTGCAGCATTTGCCGCGAGCTGCGCACCAGCTTGTTAATCGTCTCAATCATATGCACCGGAATACGGATTGTCCGCGCCTGATCAGCAATTGAGCGGGTGATTGCCTGCCTAATCCACCATGTTGCATAGGTTGAGAATTTATAACCGCGCCGATATTCAAATTTATCAACCGCTTTCATCAGACCAATATTGCCTTCTTGGATGAGATCGAGAAATTGTAAACCGCGATTGGTGTATTTTTTGGCAATCGAGATCACCAGCCGCAAATTGGCTTCCACCATTTCTTTTTTGGCAATCCGCGCTTCCCGCTCGCCCTTTTGCACCATCCGCACGATCGACCGGAATTGTGAAATATCTAATCCTGTTTCGCCGGCAATGTCCTGAATTTCGCTGCGGATTGATTTTACCTCATCACGGTTTTTCTGGATAAAATCTTTCCAGCCCTTGCCGACCAATCGGCTTACGCGGCGCGACCAATTTGTTTCATATTCATTGCCCTGATATTGCTTGAGGAAATCTTCCCGCGTGACGCCATGCTTTTCTGCCATCCGCAATAGACGGGTTTCGAGAGTGAGCAGGCTTTTATTAATCGAATAAAGTTGCTCGATGAGCGCATCGATTCGGCTGGCATTCAAAGATAAGCTCTTTACTTCATGAATGATGCTGCTGCTTAGCTCATTTAATCGCTTTTGCTGTGCATTTGATAATTCTTTATTGGCAGCCGAGAGCTCCACTTTTTTATCCTGCACACGGCGCAATTTCTTATATATTGCGGCAATATTATCGAAACTTTCCAGAACTTTTGGTTTGAGCTCCATCTCCATTGCCGAGAGCGACATATTGCCATAGGCTTCCTCATCATCCTCATCCGGCTCGCCTTCTGCTTCGCCTGAGGGCGCACCGGAGGGCGGCGGCGCTGCCCCTTCTGCGGAGCGGTCAATCTTTTTGGCTTCCGGCCCCGCAATGGTCGCATCAAGATCAATAATATCACGCAATAAAACTTTGCCCTCATTTAATTCATCCCGCCAGATGATGATGGCCTGAAAGGTAAGCGGACTTTCGCACAGGCTTGCAATCATGGTTTCACGGCCGGCCTCGATCCGTTTGGCGATGGCAATTTCACCTTCGCGGGATAAAAGCTCAACCTCACCCATCTCGCGCAAATACATGCGTACCGGATCATCGGTTCGGTCGCCTGCTTTTTTCTTAGGCTCTGTTTTGACGACGGCGGTGCCCGTTTCACCTTCGCGATTCGTCTCTTCGACTTCTTGCGCTTCGGCTTCTTCATTATCAATAACATTAATTCCCATATCCGAAAGCGTCGACATAATATCTTCAATCTCTTCCGATGAATATTCTTCGGATGGCAAGACCTCGTTTAAGGCATCATAGGTGACATAGCCAACCTGTTTGGCCTTCTTCAGCATTCGCTTTACATCGCGATTATTCATGTCGATCACAGGGCTGTCGCTTGTTTCGCCCTCGCGGTTCTGATCTTGTTTCTTTTGCTTTGCCATTTCTTCCCCTTGGCTCTCAATTTATTTCATAATCCGTTTATCTTATAGCGCTTGTTCACGCTGCAATGCTTTTATTCGTTCGACTTCACGCTCTAGCTCATCATCTGTCATATCGGCATGAAACCCATGTCTGGCCTCTGATTTCTCTTTCTCCAAAGTGGCGGCGTGATAATGCAAATGCACGGCTTCCAGCCATATTTCTTCGGATGGTTTTTCATCTTCTGTTCTGCTGACAGGTTCTTCCAATCCGGCAGCATCACCCGAAATAGGGGAAGGCGCATCAAGGGAAGACCTCATTACAGAAGAGGATGCATTTTCCTCAGCAATATTGGCTGATACGGCTTGCGCTATATCATGCTCATGGTTTTGTGCGAGTGCTCGTGCTGACTTATATATCTCTAATCCGTGCTGTTTCGCGACGGCCATTATCTTATTCACCACAGACCCAAAATTCCGCGCTTCCAAATGCCCTTTTAACGACAAATTGTCAAGCGTTTCATAAGCTATATATAGGTTAATTATTTCATCCTGCAAGAGGGTAAACTCATTTATTGAAAATTCAATCGATTCAAATAAATCGCTATGATCTGTAAGCAATGTCGGATCGGCCAAAACATAGGCGAGCATCAGCACTTCGCGCGGCGGTAAAGCGGCGTTGCCGCGCGCTAGATCATGACGGCGGGCTTCCCGAGATGGATAAATATTTTGGTTCCTAAACCGGCGATTGAGAGCCTGTTGGTTGTTGCTCCCG
Source organism: Parvibaculaceae bacterium (assembly GCA_965199285.1). Taxonomy (GTDB): domain Bacteria; phylum Pseudomonadota; class Alphaproteobacteria; order RS24; family RS24; genus CBDDGJ01. The sequence goes on from OZ240687.1 coordinate 1,766,622, forward strand.
CCGCGTGGGGCGGGGGTAAATAAAGTATCGAGGCGGCGCGCAATCTCTTCGCCATAAAGATGTTGAATATCCCGATTCTGAATCTGCCCAACCGCTTGTCGCAAGCGTTGTTTAAGAGCAGCACGACGTTCTGGCGTATCCCAAGGGGCGGCGGTGACTTCACGTTCCCACAACATATCGGCCAGACTATAGGGTTGTGCCAAAAGTTGGTCAAAAGCGGTTTTGCCGCCCTCTCTTACCACATCATCTGGATCTTGCCCTTCCGGTAAGAGTGCGAAATGCAGAGAAAACCCCGGGTTAAGTAGGGGTAAGGCTCTATCAAGCGCCCGATAAGCGGCGCGCAAACCTGCAACATCCCCATCAAGGCACAAAATGGGCTCAGGCGCAAGCCGCCATAAAAGATTGATTTGCTGTTCCGTAACAGCCGTTCCTAAGGGCGCGACAGCATGATCTATGCCCGCGCGCGCTAGTCCAACCACATCCATATAGCCCTCAACCACAAGCAGCTGCTTTTGCTCATAAGCCGCTTGGCGGGCTTTGGCAAAATTATACAAGATATGACCTTTGTGAAATATCTCAGTTTCAGGTGAGTTGATATATTTTGCTGGCGCATCCGCTGCCATCGCCCGCCCGCCAAACGCGATCACCCGCCCATTGCGGTTATGAATCGGGAACATGATACGATGCCGAAAGCGATCATAAGGCAACCCTTCATCTGGTTTGATCACTAGACCGGCGGCGCGCATCTGCTCTGGGGTTATATTTTTGCTAGCAAGGTGATTAATGAGAGCCTGCCGATGATCGGCCGCATAGCCAATCCCAAAGTTTGCGATCATGTGCTCATCCACCCCGCGCTGCGCCAAATAGTGCCGTGCTGATTCAGCTTGTGTCGTCATAAGCTGTGAGGTGAACCAGTCTTGCGCAAGTTCACATACTTCGATCAGCGATTTTTCTTTCGCCATCTTTTCGCGTGCTTTTGGGTCTTTTTGTGGCATCGGCAACCCGGCTTGCTGCGCCAGCTTCTCAACCGCTTCCGGAAAAGATAGGCCTTCCGTCTCCATTAAGAAATCAAAAACAGTGCCATGCTTTCCGGTTGAAAAACAATGGTAAAACTGCTTCGCATCATTGACGGTAAAGGAAGGGGTTTTTTCTTGCTTAAAAGGGCTTAGGCCGACATATTCCCGCCCCCGTCTGGTTAGTTTCACGCGCCGCCCGACAATATCTGAAACCGCGATACGGGATTTTATCTCATCAAGAAATTGTGGTGGAAAGCTCATCCTTATCGCCCGCCTGTGGATGCTATCCTAGCCGGGCTTTCACCAATCCACCCGCTTTACCGAAATCCATCTGTCCGGCATAATGTTCTTTTAGATGCCCCATGATCCGCCCCATATCTTTCAGACTTTGCGCTTCGGTTGCGGCAATCGCCGCATCAATCACGGCCATGACTTCGTCTTCATCGAGCTGTTTGGGCATAAATTCTTGAATAATTGTAATTTCCTGCCGCTCCTGCTCTGCCAACTCAAGCCGCCCTGCCTCCTCATAGGTGACGGCCGATTCTGTCCGTTGTTTTACCATTTTCGCCAGAATTTCGAGAATCTCATCATCGCTCACACCATCATGCTGGTCTTTCACGCGCGCCGCAATATCCCGATCCTTAATCGCTGCATTAATCAGGCGCAGGGTTGCGCTACGCAATTTATTCTGATCTTTCACCGCCTGTTTTAAGGCCGCATTTATTTCAGTACGCATGTCGGATCTCCACCTTTTATCCATCTGGCTTTTTATCTATCGCGTTTCATATATTTCAAAACAGCAAAATAATATAGCCGATTATTTAGCGATGGGGAGGGTAAAATATTTTTGCAATTTATGCAATCCACCTGTTTTATATACACTGTCTTGGCGGGTCGGTTTTGAACTTTATCCCCGGTTTTTCAGATACTATGTGGATGAATCTGTAAATAAAAATATTTTGTCCGAAACAGACTTGACTTGTGATAAGCAAAACTATAGCTTCCCCGAAATTTTGCGCGTTCAAGTGATTCGAAACGTGTAGTCTAAATCGCGCAAATTCAAACCGCAAAGGCGAAATTATGAGATATAATTTTATGATCCGACCTCCATTGTTAGCAGTGGGGGCATTGTTCGCAATGGGAGTTATTTTTTGCCCGCCCTTTATCAATCAGCCCCCTATCCATCAAAAGGAAGATATGAGATGACCCGCTGGCAGCCCCCGCAACCAACCGCCGTTCTTGTCTTGGCAACAGGTGACGTTCTATATGGATTTGGGGTTGGGGCGATTGGTGAAACCGTTGGCGAGGTTTGCTTTAATACGGCGATGACGGGGTATCAGGAAATTCTAACCGACCCCTCTTATGCCGGACAGATTGTGACCTTCACCTTTCCGCATATTGGTAATATTGGCACGACGGATGAGGATGATGAAACCTCAAACCAAATCACCCCCGATGCGGCTTGCGGGTTGATTATACGAGAATCAATCACCAACCCCTCAAATTATCGCAGCCAGTCGCATCTTGATGATTGGCTGAAAGCGCGCGGCATTATGGGCATAAGCGGCATTGACACCAGAGCCATTACGCTGCAAATCGGTGCGACGGGCATGTTTCATGCCGCCCTTGCACATCATCCAAATGGCATGTTTGATATTGCCAAACTAGCCGAAAAAGCAGCTCGTTTCGGCGGATTAGAGGGGGCTGACTTAGCCGCTCAAGTGACCACGAAAAGCCCTTATGAGTGGGCGCAAAGCCGTTGGGCTTGGGCGAATGGATTTGGCGAGAGCCAAAAAACCTATAAAGTCGTAGCGCTTGATTTTGGCGCGAAGAAAAATATTTTGCGCTGCCTGGCATCGGTTGATTGCGAGGTCATTATTCTGCCTGCCACCAGCACGGCGGAAGAGGTGTTGGCGCATCAGCCGGATGGGATTTTCCTCTCCAATGGGCCGGGTGATCCAGCCGCAACGGCAGCGTCTATATTACCAGAAATTGAAACCCTAATCGCGATCGGAAAACCAATATTCGGGATTTGTTTGGGGCATCAAATTTTGAGCCTCGCGCTGGGCGCACAGACCATGAAAATGCCGCAAGGCCATCATGGGGCGAACCATCCGGTGAAAGATTTGCAAACCGGAAAAGTTGAGATTACATCGATGAATCATGGGTTTACGGTTGACCGCGACACGCTGCCCGCCCATATTATGGAAACTCATATCAGTCTGTTTGATGGCACAAATTGCGGTATTCGGGTAAAAGACAAGCCAATTTTTTCCGTGCAATATCATCCCGAAGCCTCGCCGGGCCCACAAGACAGCCATTATTTATTTGCCGATTTTGCCGCCGCGCTTAAGGAGGCAAAACATGCCTAAGCGTGACGATATTCAATCCATTCTTATTATTGGGGCGGGGCCAATTATTATCGGGCAGGCGTGCGAGTTTGATTATAGCGGCACCCAAGCCTGTAAAGCGCTTAAAGAAGAAGGCTATCGGGTGATATTGGTGAACTCTAATCCAGCCACGATTATGACCGACCCAAGCTCGGCGGGTGCCACTTATATTGAACCCATCACGCCGGAAATGGTGACAAAAATTATTGCCAAAGAACGCCCCGATGCTTTACTGCCGACAATGGGCGGGCAAACCGCGCTCAACACCACGATTGAGCTTGCCAAACAAGGCGTGCTTGAAGAATATGGGGTGGAGCTTATTGGCGCCGACTTGGAAGCGATTGAAAAAGCCGAAGACCGGCTTTTATTCCGCGAAGCGATGGATAGAATTGGGCTAGAAAGCCCGCGTTCAACCGTAATCAACACGATTGAAGAGGCGCTGCCGGCGCTTGAAAAAGTCGGCCTGCCGGCAGTGTTGCGTCCGTCCTTCACGCTTGGCGGCACGGGCGGCGGCATTGTTTATAATCGCGAAGATTATCTGTCTATGGTGGAAGCGGGGTTGGATGCTTCGCCCGTCAATGAAGTGCTGGTTGATGAGAGTATTCTCGGCTGGAAAGAATATGAGATGGAAGTGGTGCGCGATAGAGCCGATAATTGCATTATCGTCTGTTCGATTGAAAATGTTGACCCGATGGGGGTGCATACAGGCGACAGCATCACGGTTGCGCCAGCGCTTACCCTTTCGGATCGTGAATTTCAGATTATGCGCAGTGCCTCAATCGCGGTGTTGCGTGAGATTGGGGTTGAGACAGGCGGCTCAAATGTGCAATTTGCGGTGAACCCTGCCGATGGGCGGCTGGTGGTGATTGAGATGAACCCACGCGTATCACGCTCATCGGCTTTGGCATCTAAAGCAACCGGTTTTCCGATTGCTAAAATCGCGGCCAAGCTGGCGGTGGGCTATACGCTGGATGAATTGGATAATGATATTACCGGCGTGACACCGGCAAGTTTTGAACCAACCATTGATTATGTGGTGACAAAAATCCCGCGCTTTGCATTTGAGAAATTTCCGGGTGCCGAGCCCTATCTTTCCACCGCCATGAAATCGGTAGGTGAAGCAATGGCGGTGGGACGCAATTTTCAAGAAAGCCTGCAAAAAGCCTTGCGCTCGCTCGAAACCGGTCTTACCGGCTTAAATCCGCCCGCCCATGCGCCCGATATATCAAGCAAGGATGGGCTGGATGATATGCGCACGGCCTTGCGCACCGCCACCCCTGACCGGCTGCTCATGGTGGCGGATGCGTTGCGGCAAGGCATGAGTGTGGCGGAAGTGCATGAGCTGTCGCATTTCACAATCTGGTTTTTGGAGCAATTACAAGAGCTGGTGCGGATGGAAACCCAGATTATCGAAAACGGTCTGCCGGATCATCCGCAATCTATGTATATGGTTAAGAAAATGGGGTTTTCGGATGCCCGCATGGGCGAGCTTACAAACCAGACGGAACAAGAGGTAAGAGCGGCGCGACACGCTTTAGAGGTACGCCCCTTTTATCGGCGGATTGATACATGCGCGGCAGAATTTGCCGCCACCACCCCCTATCTTTATTCGAGCTATGATCTGCCGCTTGGGTTCGGTATTCAACATGAAGCCGCCCCGAGCAAGCGCAAAAAAGCGGTGATTTTGGGCGGCGGTCCAAACCGAATTGGGCAAGGCATTGAATTTGATTATTGCTGTGTCCATGCCGCTTATGCACTTTCCGATATTGATGTTGAAAGCATTATGATTAATTGCAACCCCGAAACCGTCTCGACCGATTATGACACGTCTGACCGCCTATATTTCGAGCCGCTAACCGAAGAAGATGTGCTGGAAATTCTCGCCAATGAGATGGGGGCGGGCGAAATGGCAGGGGTGATTGTGCAATTTGGCGGCCAGACTCCGCTAAAACTAGCAGCGGCGCTCGAGGCCAATCATATTCCGATTTTGGGAACCTCACCCGATGCGATTGATTTGGCAGAAGACCGCGACCGCTTTAAGGCGCTGTTGGATGAGCTCGACTTAAAGCAGCCGCCAAATGGGATTGCGCGCTCAGAAGAAGAGGCGCTGGCGATTGCCAATCAGATTGGTTATCCGGTGGTGATTCGCCCCTCTTATGTTTTGGGCGGGCGGGCGATGGAGATTGTCCATAATGATGACCAGCTTAACCGCTATATGCGCGAGGCGGTGATTGTCTCTGGCGATAGTCCGGTATTAATCGATCACTATCTGCATGAAGCGATTGAGCTAGATGTTGACGTGCTGTGCGATGGGGAAAGCGTTTTTGTGGCTGGCATTTTACAACATATTGAGGAAGCCGGTGTGCATTCGGGCGATAGTGCTTGTTCAATGCCGCCGCATAGCTTGCCGCCACAAATTATTGAAAGCTTAAGCCAGCAGGCGGAAAAAATGGCGCTGGCGCTTGGTGTTGTCGGCTTAATGAATGTGCAATTCGCGGTGCAGCAAGAAACGATTTATGTGCTGGAAGTGAACCCGCGTGCCAGCCGCACCGTGCCCTTTGTGGCGAAAGTGCTTGGCCGCCCCATCGCCAATCTCGCCGCTCGTTTGATGGCAGGGCGACCGCTTGCGGAATTTAATCTCACCCCCCCCCAATTTAGCCGCTTTGCGGTTAAAGAGGCGGTTTTTCCGTTTAGCCGCTTTGCCAATGTTGACACAGTTTTGGGCCCTGAAATGCGCTCCACGGGCGAGGTGATGGGGCTGGATAAACGCTTTGATATGGCCTATGCCAAAAGTCAAATCGGGGCGGGCGCAACCTTACCGCATTCAGGATGCGCCTTTATTTCAGTGCGGCAAAGTGACCGCCATCGCGCCGTCGCAGTGGCGCGCAAACTTTCGCAGATTGGCTTTTCGCTCATCGCCACGCAGGGAACCGCCCGCCAATTACAAGAGGCAGGCATGGATGTGACCCCCATTAATAAAGTCTATCAAGGGCAACCGCATATTGTTGATGCCATGAAAAATGGCGATGTGCAACTGGTTGTGAACACGACAGAGGGCGAAAAATCACTTGCCGATAGTAAGAGCATAAGGCGCACCGCGCTGGCAACAAAAACGCCTTACTATACCACGCTTGAAGGCGCGCTGGCAGCGGCGGAAGCGATTGCCGCCATGCAGCAGCATGATTTTGAAGTGCTATCGCTACAAGATTATGGGCGTGAAAATAATCCTATGCAAAGCTGATTATTTTTGCCAATATAATTTTTTACGAATTTATGGAGATAGTGAATGGAACGCGTCCCAATAACCGCTGCTGGTCATGAGCAGCTTATTGAAGAAGTTCAGCGCTTGAAAGGCGGCGAACGCAAGCGTATTATTGAAGCGATTGCCGAAGCCCGCGCGCATGGCGATTTATCAGAAAATGCCGAATATCATGCCGCCAAAGAGCAGCAAAGCCTTAATGAAGGGCGGATTATGGAGCTGGAAGATATTTTGGGGCGCGCCGATGTGATTAATGTGCTGTCGCTTTCTGGCGACACGGTGAAATTTGGCGCGACGGTGGAATTAGCGGATGAAGATACGGATGAGGAATATTGTTATCAGATTGTCGGCGAATATGAAGCTAATGTTGAGGCGGGGCGAATCTCAATCGCTTCGCCCATCGCCCGCGCGCTCATCGGCAAATCGGCAGGCGATAGTGTCGAGGTGCGCACGCCGGGCGGGCAGAAATCTTATGAAATTCTAAGCGTTGACTATAAGTAAGGCCGCGACAAAATGACCCCATTGCATAAAAGTATCACGCAAGCTGAATGTCATAATCTGCCTTGGCAATATTTTTTATTTCGCAACCCGCTCACCAATGCGCAGATTCACGAAATTAAAACCGCAAATATTGATCGCGATCATTATATCACCGATGGCACCCGCGCTGGCAATAAAGACGGCGCGGATGGTAAGAATGAAAATGCGCGCGAATATATAACCCGTAAAAATGCTGATCAGTATCCGCATCTCATGGGCTTTATTGAGGATATGCGCTCACCCGAAGTGCGCCATGCCATCGCCAGGCTGGTGGGTCACGATGATATGTTTGAAAATTCCTATGTGCGGTTGGAAATTTTGCACGATACCAAACAATTCTGGCTGGAGCCGCATTGCGATATTCCCGAAAAGCTGATCTCAAGCCTCATCTATATTAATGATACGGATGAAGATATAAATCTCGGCACAGATATGTATGACACTGACCTTAATTTGGTGGCAACGGTTCCGTTTGAGCATAATCTTGGCTATTTATTCGCAGGGTCAGACAAATGGCATGGGGTTGAAAAGGGGAAAAAAGTGAAAGTCGAACGCCGCGGCTTACAGCTCAACTATGTCACTTTCGAAACCGACTGGCCGGTTTAAGGGTTTTTTCGTTCATGGGAACACCCTGACGGGTATTGCTGTTTTTCTCTCTCACGGCAGTGCCTTCGGCACGCCTGCGAGGGCGCGGCGAAACCGACTGGCCGGTTTAAGGGTTTTTTCGTTCATGGGAACACCCTGACGGGTATTGCTGTTTTTCTCTCTCACGGCAGTGCCTTCGGCACGCCTGCGAGGGTGCGGCGAAACCGACTGGCCGGTTTAAGGGTTTCTGCTTTGACATTATAACGCTTTATGATAATATGCTTGCTGTGTTGAGCAATCTCGACACTGGGGGATTAGAACCCCTCATCGCAATGTGGCTGCATGACACAGCCATAAATAAAAGTCACTCCGATAAATTATAGGGGTGCGTAACGTCGTTGCTACCTGGTCGGGGTGACGGCGTTATAAAACAGGTCACCCGACTAAAAGCGTCGTGGCTATTCATTGTGATGGTTGTTCTAACACCCCGGCACCAACTATTTTGCAAAAAATATGTTGGTTGCCATCGCGTTAAATTATGTCGGGGTGAGAGCGCTATATAAGAAGTGAAAGCTAAAACCGCTCTAGAAACGCAAAGATAAACACAACCACCCCGACACCTGATGTTAGGGACGCAAATATTAATGCGCCCCTTTTTAATATCAAACCGCTACAGGATTATGATGATTATGAGCGACTAAGCGGAATGAGCCTTGGTATTGGGGTTCCAAAATCTGGAGTACTGTTCCAAGTGAATTTTTGGGTTTGAATCCATCTTGACCATCCAGCACCATTATATCGAGCGGTGTGATAGACGATCCAATCACTGGTGCCATCGTTCACAAATGAGACATGACCCATTCCATATGGTCCGGCAATACCCGCGCCACTATTAAATACAGGTTGATTGTGTTTTTGCCAACAAGCAGGCTTTAGCAAATCTTTTTGGCTGTTTCCTATGAAGGTGAAACGTCCGAGACAATAATCATTTGTCCAACTCCCATTTGCGGCATAAAGGATATGCGGGGTACCGTCTGGCGCTTTAAGAATCTGGGGACCTTCATTGATTTCTATATTCGTTGCGGGGTTTCCCGAAGGATCGTGTGTGGGTTTCTCCCAATCGTAGAATGTGTCGCAAATCGTAACAGCCTCTCCTATTTTTGTTATCGCGGTCGGCGTTAAATTAACTTCACATATTTTCAAAACTTGCCTGTTCCAATTGCCATCGGGTTGTGATGACCATATAAAATATAGCCCGTCTCCATATTCCAGAAAGGTACCATCTATTGCGAAGTGTTCTGTCTCAAACCGAAAAGGATTTCCAAAGGAACCGGTAGGGTCAGCGCTACTTGCAATATACATTTGCATATCTGCATATTCATTCGGCCGGATTCCAGTACCTGTTGATGCAGCATAAACGACATACCAAGTGCCATCTATATGGTGCAGTTCGGGCGCCCACACATGCGGACGGTCTGGAGACTCGATAATTCTTGTCTTCGCTTTAGGTTTGCCAATATTTTGTATACTATCTGCAGTATTGACATATATATTACTGCCACCAGAGTAACAATAGTAATATTTTGAACCATTAGGATCTTTTACAACCCACGGGTCGTGACCCTCATTCACAATGGGATTTATAAATGTGTCTTTGCCTAATGAAATATCCTCTCGCTTAATCACTCTCCAAAATGTGCTTGATAATGTATTATCATTAACTAAATCTACGCTCATAAATTCTGAATCGGATTTTAAGGTGTGACCATTTAGATAATGTCCTTCGCCTTGGTTGTTAAACTGGTAATATCCGTCTGCGTTTTTTGTGACACGCCATCGAGTTCCAGAGAAGCCATCCCCTGTTGATTTTACTAGGCTTACAGAACTGTTATGAACATTCCCATCTAAAAAACGGTTATTCCCCTTTTCGTAGTTCAGGCATTTGAAATAATGAAAGTTGCCTTCCGTCTTATCAACCTGCCATAATGTTCCAGAGCTTTCCTCATCCATAAAACTATATGATAGATCGACCAAATTGCTGTTGTTCGTATGCCCCTCCAGAAATCTATAATTTGGTCTATCTCCAATACACTGCAAAACAAAAACATCACCTACATTTAAGTCTACCATTTCTTTTTATCCTTATAATAATTGCTAAAATTTTGACGCTTATACACATCACTATATAATCGCCACGACTATTAAGTTCATCTCAGTTCCAGAGCCTCATAAATCTCTCTGTCACCTGAAACTATTTTAATGATTTTATTGTAACTATATTTCTACTATAAGATGATAAGGTTAAAATATGCCTGTAATTACAAATCTCTTTATATAAAAGCAGATGGTCTATAAGCCGGGTTCTGTATTGTTCATGAAAATAAACAATGGCAGTCATTCATCTAGGCGCCGCATTACTGCGGCGCTCGTGCAACCTACCCGCATGACAATCCGGAAACATGATAACGTCACGCCTATTTGGTCTCGCTCCCGATGGGGTTTGCCCTGCCATCTCTGTTACCAGATATGCGGTGCGCTCTTACCGCACCTTTTCACCCTTACCCGAAGGCGGTATATTTTCTGCGGCACTTTCCCTCAGGTCACCCTGGCCGGGGGTTACCCGGCATCGTATTTCCGTGGAGCCCGGACTTTCCTCTTCCCCAAAAGAGAAGCGACTGCCCGACCATCTGCATGGTTTGGCTTAGCAAGCCGCCAGCAGTGATGCAAGTATATTTTGGGTTTGCGGGTCAGCAATGCCATCAATACGGGCAGGGCGGAAATGCCGTTGAAAGGCTTTGATGACAATGTGGGTTTGTTCATCATCGCTGCCGGTAAGCGCGATGGAATAGCCAAAATCTCGTAATTGCTGTTGGATTGTGCTTATATCGCGCGAGCTATGGTCTATCGGTGGATGATCTGTTGGGTCAACCCACAGGCCGATGCCGGCTTGCGCCAAACGCTGCCATGAAAGTGCCTCACCAGGGTCGATTTTGCGCTCAGGGGCAATATCGCTATGGCCTAAAACATAGCGTGGCAAAATCTGATGACGGGTGATAATGTCCAACGACAGGGCGATCAGGCTTTGTATTTGCGCTTCCGGATAGTGGGTCATCTGCCCCTTATCATCATGACCTAAATGTTCAAGCTCAATGCCGATGCTGGCGCTGTTAATATCATCAATACCATGCCAATGCGAAACGCCGGCATGCCAAGCCCGATATTGCTCATCGACCAGTTTTATCACTTCGCCCCTTTGATCGATAAAATAATGTGTTGATACTTTTGCCTGCCGATCACACAGGCGCGCCAAGGCGGCTGCACGGGGCATCTGGGTGTAATGTAAAATGAGTAGCGAAATCGGCAAACACCGTTCATCATAATTGGGCGACATTACAAAACCGCCCCTTCGGACGCAAATTCCCGCTTGCGAATAGCGATAATCAGCACCCCAAGCAGAGTCAGCGCCCCACCAAGCCAGAAGCGGCTGCCGAGATCATCCCCCCAAAAGAGCACTCCAAACACAATCCCGAATATAGGGGCGAGAAGGGTCAGAGGTGAAATCAGGGTTACATCATAGCGCTGCAAAAGATAATACATCCCCGCATGGCCAATCAGGCTCGCGCCAAGAGCGGTATAGAATATGCCGCCAATCGCCGCCGGACTTGCCGTCATCACAGCTTCAATCTGGCCGCTTTCAAACAACGCCGAGACCAGAAATAAAAGCGGCCAAGACAGCATCGCAATCCATGATTGCATTTGAAAAACCGCAATATCGGCGCTGAGCCGTTTCATAATGATTGTGCCAATCGAGCCGATAAAAGCGCATAAAACAACCATGCCAAGCCCCAAACGTTCATCAATAATGGCAGGGTCAAAACTAATGACCATCACCCCCAAAAACGCCATAATAATGCCAATCCAGCGCCGCCATTGCACCTGTTCTTTTAACCAGATGATTGATAAAATCGTCGCAAAAGGAACCCCTAGCTGTGTCGCGACAGCAACCGCCGAAACATTATCCGATAAAGCCATGCCGCCATAAAATAGAGAAAAATGTGCCGAGCCCATAAATAGTGAAATCAGCGCCACTTCTTTCATATTGCCGCGCACAGGCTTCAAAAAGGGCAGCAAGATTAGTGCCAGTAGCACATACCGCAATGCAGTGAAAAAAATTGGTGGAATTTCCTCAACACTGGCTTTGCCCGCCACAAAGGTAAACCCCCAGATGAGACAGATAAAAACCAGAAACCCTATATGATGTGTCGCCATAGTAAATTACCTCTAGCACAGGCGCTGTAATCAGGCTAGAAAGAAGCATGACCTATCCGGCACTTTTATTTGACCTTGATGGCACGATCGCAGATACTGCCCCGGATCTGTTTGCGGCGATGAACCATGTGTTGCCGCAATATGATGGTACGCCGATTGCGGATGGCATGACAGATGGTCTGATTGGAGGTGGCGCGCGGCTTATTCTCAAACGTGGTTTCGAATTAAACAATATTTCGCTGGCAGATGATGTTTTGGATGAGGCAACCGAAAAAATGGTGGATTATTATAGCCAGCATATTGATGAGCATAGTCGGGTTTATCCGCATCTATATGCGTTTTTGGAACATGCCCATGCTCAAAAAACCCCTATGGCTGTGGTCACCAATAAGCGGGAACTATTGGCTACCAAACTTTTATCTCGTTTAGGTATGGATAAATTTTTTGATGTTCTGATTGGCGGCGATACACTTGCACAGGCGAAGCCCCACCCTCTTCCTTTGCGGGAAGCCTGCACACGGCTTGGGGTGACGACAGATAATGCGATTATGATTGGTGACAGCGAGATCGATGCCACTGCCGCCCAAAACGCATCAATCAAGTGCATTTGTGTATCTTTCGGTTATCGAAGTGTGAACCTAGACCAACTCGCCGCCACCGCGATTATTGATGATTATCGTGAATTAGATGCCACAATCAGAACTCTATTGTGAGGGATGCAGCAAGCAGGATTAGAGATGTCGCAAGCCTTTCTTTTTCATTATAATATTGAGTAAGGTTTCTTTCTTTGACATCATCCCGTTTTAGAATGCCCTGAACCTAACAATGAGTGACAATGCCCATATAATTCACCCCCATATCACCGCTTAAGTTCCATTGGTTCAAAAGCGGGTTAAAACTAACGCCGGTTGATTGGGCGAGCTGTAAATTATGGCGGGTTAAGCCTTGCTCCAATTCTTGCGGGGTGATGAATTTATGCCAATCATGCGTGCCACGCGGTAGCCAGCGCAAAATATATTCCGCCCCGATAATCGCCAGCGCAAAAGATTTTGCAGTGCGGTTAAGCGTGGCGATAAACATCAGCCCGTCCGGTTTGAGAAGCTGCGCGGTTGAAGCCAAAAACAGGTCAAGATCAGCGACATGTTCCATCACTTCCATATTCAAAATAACGTCAAATTGCTTGCCCGTTTGCGACAGCGCTTCCGCCGTATCACACTGGTAATCAATTTCTAATTCATGCTTTTGGGCATAATTCTTCGCCGTGTTAATATTGGCATCACTGGCATCAAGACCAGTGACGCGCGCCCCCAAACGCGCCATCGGCACAGATAAAAGCCCGCCGCCGCAGCCAATATCAAGAATTTCAATATCCTTAAACGAGGGTGATTTCGCCTCTGCCAGCTTGAAATGCGATTTTATATTGGTGCAAATATAATCCAGCCGCACGGGGTTAAACTTATGCAAGGGCTTGAATTGCCCTTCCGGATTCCACCATTCATCCGCCATGGCGGTGAATTTATCGATTTCATCTTGGTCTATGGTTGACATCAGTTTCTTGCCATTTTTATCTGTTTCGGTTAAGGGTTGCGCATTATTATACAGCATAATGAGAAAAAGGGAAAACCAATGGCGCGTATTGTCATGAAATTTGGCGGCACATCGGTGGGCGATAGTGAGCGTATCCGCAATGTTGTGGCGCATGTGGCGCGTGAAGTTGCGGCCGGTCATGAAGTGGCGGTGGTCGTGTCGGCAATGGCGGGCGAGACCAACCGATTGGTTGGGCTTACCCGTGACATTGCGCCCCTGCATGATACCCGCGAATATGATACGGTGGTTGCGGCGGGCGAGCAGGTAAGCTGTGGCTTATTGGCAATGGCGCTGATGGATATGGATATTGCCGCGCGTAGCTGGATGGGGTGGCAAATCCCCATCCATACCAGTGACCAGCATGGCAGCGCCCGCATTTTGGATATTGATGTAAGCGCGATGGAAGCCCAATTTGCCGAAGGGCGCGTGGCGGTGGTCGCGGGCTTTCAAGGCATTTCGGATAAGGGGCGGATTACCACATTAGGGCGCGGCGGCTCTGATACCAGCGCGGTGGCACTGGCGGCGGCCTTAAAGGCGGATAGGTGCGATATTTATACCGATGTTGATGGCGTTTATACAACCGATCCGCGCATGATAGAAAAGGCCCGTAAACTGTCTCGCATTTCCTATGAAGAAATGCTAGAAATGGCGAGTCTGGGGGCGAAAGTTTTGCAAACCCGCTCGGTCGAGCTTGCGATGGCACAAAATGTACGTCTGCACGTCCGCTCCAGCTTTGCAGCGCCAGCTATTACGCCAGATGCGCCAGATGATATTTGTGGTACGTTAATTTGTAATGAGGAAGAGATTATGGAACAGGAAGTGGTAAGCGGTATCGCCTATGCCCGCGATGAAGCCAAAGTCACCCTTTGGGATGTGCCGGATGAACCCGGCGTTGCCGCGCATATTTTCACAATTTTGGCAGATGCCGCGATTAATGTTGATATGATTGTCCAAAATATTGCCTCCAATGACCAGAATACCGATATGACCTTCACCGTGACGGCGGATGATTTGCCGCGCGCCCTAAGCGTGATTGAGGCAGCGCAAGGTGAGATTAAGTGTCGCGGGGTGGAGCATAAAACCAATATGGCAAAAATCTCCATCATCGGGATTGGGATGCGCTCACATGCCGGCGTGGCGCAAAAAATGTTCCAGATTTTAGCGCAAGAAAATATTAATATTCATGTCATTTCCACTTCCGAAATTAAACTGAGCGTGCTGATTGATAGCGAATATACCGAGCTTGCGGTGCGCGCTTTGCATAGCGGCTTTGGGCTTGATGAGGATAAGGGCGTAGCCTAGCCTAGGCTATTCGTAAAAGACAATGCCTTTTTCGGTTGATGGTCCTGTAAATCTTATGCGTGGCTTGCGCGATGTGATGGCGCATGAGGATAATGCGCAAACCCGCCTCAATACGATTGTGGAGCTTATCGCCAATAATATGGGGGTTGGGGTTTGTTCGGTTTATTTTCGGCAAGCCGATGATGTGTTAGAGCTTTATGCCACTCATGGTCTCAATCAAGATGCGGTGCATCACACCAAATTGCGGATGGGCGAAGGGCTGGTGGGTGATATTGCGCAGCATCGGCGGCTGCTTAATTTGAGCGATGCCACCCGCCATCCGCGTTTTGCTTATCGGCCAGAAACCGGCGAAGACCCGTTTCGTAGTTTTGTGGGGATTCCGATTTTACGAAGCGGCGAGATTTTAGGGGTGCTGGTTGTGCAAGACCGCGAAGAGCGGTTTTTTATCGCTCCAGAGGTTGAGGCGCTGCAAACCGTTGCGATGGTTTTATCAGAAATCTTGCAAACGCAAGGCATGGATAAAACTTATGCTGAAGGCACGGCTTATAGTTTTGCGGGGCAAAAATTATCCGAAGGCTTGGCGCTAGGGCATGTTGTCCGGCATGAGCCACGGGTTGAAATTCATCAACTCATCGCTGATGATGCAGAAGCGGAAATCATGCGTCTTAATGCGGCGATCTATAAATTGCGTGAGAATATCGATGAGCTATTGGTCACCGAAGATGTTTCGCATGCGGGCGATCATTTTGATGTTTTGCAAACCTATCGCATGTTTGCCAATGATATGGGATGGCTACGGCGCTTATATACAGCAATAAATACAGGGCTTACCGCCGAGGCGGCGGTTGAGCGAGTGAATTATGATATGCGCGCCCGTTTGGTTGGGCAGCGCGACCAATATTTGCGTGATCGGATTCATGATTTTGATGATTTATCGAACCGGCTTTTGCGGGTTTTAACCGGCGCGGCGCAATTAGCAAGCGAGGAAAAATTGCCGCGTGATGCGATTTTGGTGGCACGCACAATGGGGCCTTCCGAGCTTTTGGATTATGACCGCCGCCGCTTGCGCGGGGTGGTGTTGGAAGAAGGCGGCGCGGGCGCGCATGTGGTGATTGTCGCGCGCGCGCTCAATATTCCGGTGCTTGGTGGCGTGCAGCATGTGGTTGATATAGCCCGCGATGGTGAAGAGATTATCATTGATGCGCGTGAAGGGATGGTGCATCTCAATCCGCCGCCCGATTTGGTTGAAAGTTGTTCTGACCGGGCGCAGTTTTTTGCCCGCCAGCAACGCCGTTATCGGCATTATCGCAACCGTCCGGCGGTTACCCGCGATGGGCATTCGGTTGAACTGAATATAAATGCGGGGCTGTTGGTCGATGTTGAAAATCTGAAAAATTCTGGCGCTGACCATATTGGTCTGTTTCGAACCGAGCTACAATTTATGATCTCCGCCCGCCTGCCGCGCCGTGACGAACAGCGGCAATTTTATAAAAATGTTCTCGATTTGGCAGATGGGCGCGAGGTGACGTTTCGGACTTTAGATATTGGCGGTGATAAAATGCTCCCCTTTATGCAGGCGCGGCAAGAAGACAATCCGGCATTGGGATGGCGCGCCATTCGCATGGTTTTAGACCGTGAAAAATTATTGCGCTATCAGTTGCGCGCTCTATTACAAGCGGCGCAAGGGCAAAAATTAAAACTCATGTTTCCGTTCATTTCTACGGTTGATGAATTTCGCCGCGCCAAAGCGGTGCTGCAAAAAGAGATTGAGCACCAGCAAAGATTTGGGCATGAATTGCCGCTAAAAATTGAAGTCGGAACCATGCTGGAAGTGCCATCCTTATTATGGTCTTTGGATGAACTTCTGCCTTTGGTTGATTTTTTGTCCGTAGGCACGAATGACCTCATGCAATATATATTTGCCAGCGATCGGGGTAACCCGAAAACCAGCCAGCGTTATGATATTCTCTCAGCGCCTTTCTTGCGCCTTATGCGCGATATTGCGCAAGCCTGCCAAAAACACCAGACACCGGTTTCCTTATGCGGTGAAGCGGTCGGCGAGCCTGTGGTGGCGATGACCATGATGGGGTTAGGTTTTACGCGGTTCTCAATTCCGGCCTCATCGATTGGGCCAGTGAAATATATGATTAATAATATTCGCGATTATGATAGATTATCCTTAGCCGTGCATCATATTATTGATAATGCCCAAGATAATTTGCGCGAAAATTTACGCGATTTACAAATGACCGATATATTCACCCGCACCCGAACATCTGTTATGGGTGAAAACAAAAAACAAATTGAAAAGTAAAGCTGCTTTTGATACGCCCTTTTAAGTGAAAAGATAATGTTAAGACCTTGGAGACATATTGACCGCCGCACCAGCCGTCAGATTATGGTTGGTAATGTGCCAGTTGGCGGTGACGCGCCGATAAGCGTGCAATCCATGACCAATACGCTAACGGCAGATGCAAAAGCCACTATAGAACAAATAAAACAGTTGGAAGAGGCAGGGGCAGATATTGTGAGGGTCTCTTGTCCGGATGAGGCCTCAACCAAAGCGCTTAAAAAAATCACGAAGGTGGTACAAGTGCCGATTGTCGCCGATATTCATTTTCACTATCGCCGCGCGATTGAAGCGGCCGAAGCGGGTGCTGCCTGTTTACGGATTAATCCCGGTAATATTGGTGACGCCCAACGCGTCAAACAAGTGGTGCAAGCGGCGAAAGATTATGGCCTGTCCATGCGTATTGGGGTCAATGCTGGTTCATTGGAAAAACATTTGCTGGAAAAATATGGCGAGCCATGCCCCGAGGCGATGGTTGAAAGCGCGCTTTATCATGTCAATATTTTAGAAGCGCATGATTTTCACGATTATAAAATCAGCGTGAAAGCGTCGGATGTATTTTTGTCGGCCGCCGCCTATCAGCAGCTCGCACAAGCGATTGATTGCCCGCTTCATATTGGGATTACCGAAGCAGGTGGGTTGGTCAGCGGCACTGTAAAATCGGCGATTGGATTGGGCAATTTACTTTGGGCAGGAATTGGCGACACAATCCGCGTATCTTTATCCTCTGATCCGGTTGATGAGATTAAGGCAGGGTTTGAGATTTTGAAATCGCTCGGCTTGCGGCATCGCGGGGTGACGATTATTTCCTGCCCCTCTTGTGCGCGGCAAGGCTTTAATGTGATCGAGACGGTCAAAATATTAGAAGAGCGGCTTGCCCATATTGCCACACCGGTGACATTGTCAATCATTGGCTGCGTGGTGAATGGGCCGGGTGAAGCGCGTGAAACCGATATTGGTTTTACCGGCGGCGGTTCTGGTTCTGGCATGGTCTATATTGAAGGCCGCCCTGACCATAAATTGCCGCATGATCAAATGGTCGATCATCTGGTCGAGCTGGTGGAAGACGCGGTTGAAAAACATAAAAAGGCATCGGCATGATTCCACAAGACCGTTTAACGGCGATTCTCAATCGCGCCCAAAGCCTGCAAGATGAGATGAATGGCAACTGCCCGCCGGAGCGGTTTGTTGAAATCTCGAAAGAATATGCCGCGCTTGACCCTATCGTGAAAGCGATTGCTGATTATCAAAAAGCCGTGCAAAGCGTTGCAGATTTGCAAGAGCTTGCGGCGGGTGATGATGCCGAGATGCGCGCCCTTGCGGAGAGTGAGTTGACGGAGCTTACCGAGACGTTACCAAAAATGGAACGGGCATTGCAGATTTTGCTCTTGCCCAAAGATAGCGCTGATGAGCTTGATGTGATTTTGGAGCTACGCGCTGGCACGGGCGGTGATGAGGCGGCGTTGTTTGCTGGCGATTTATTCCGCATGTATCAACGCTATGCCGAAATGCAGCGCTGGCAGGTTGAGATTATGTCGCTTTCAGAAGGCGATGTGGGCGGTTTTAAGGAAATTATTGCGGCGGTGCGTGGGCATGGGGCATTTGCGCATCTAAAATTTGAAAGTGGGGTGCATCGGGTGCAGCGCGTGCCGGATACGGAAAGTTCTGGTCGCATTCATACTTCGGCGGCAACCGTTGCCGTATTGCCGCAACCTGAGGATGTTGATGTGCAGATTGAAGACAAAGATTTGCGCATTGATGTGTTTCGTGCCAGTGGACCAGGTGGGCAATCGGTGAACACAACTGATAGCGCGGTGCGGATTACGCATCTGCCAACTGGCCTTGTCGTGTCGCAGCAAGATGAAAAATCGCAGCATAAAAATCGTGCCAAAGCGATGAAGGTTTTGCGCGCGCGCTTGTTTGAAGTGGAACGCCAGAGGGCGGAAAATGAGCGCGCCGCAGACCGTAAATCGCAAGTCGGCAGTGGTGACCGTTCCGAGCGCATTCGGACATATAATTTTCCGCAAGGCCGCGTCACCGATCATCGTATTAATCTGACACTACATAAGCTCGATAAAATTCTCGCCGCCGAAGCGCTGCCAGAGCTTATCGGCGCTCTCATTTCAGAAGACCAGTTGCGACGGCTGGCATCTATGGATGATATGGATGCGGCCTCTATCTCTGATGACAAAAAGCATTAAACTTAACATTAAACAGGCGCGCCTATGGTTGCGTAAAGAAATGGCGGCGCTAGATGATTTGACGCTTGCCGATATTGAAGCGCGGCTTTTGCTTTGTGAGGTGACAGGCAAAAACCAAGCGCGGCTTATCCTGGATGAAGATGAGTGTCTATCGCCTAAGCAATCGCAAAAGCTCGCCGATTTTATCGCGCAAAGATTAGCGGGCAAGCCCCTATCGCGTATTATAGGGCGGCGCGAATTTTATAGCCTGCCTTTTGCTCTAAATGAAGCCACCCTTGACCCGCGCCCCGATAGTGAGATGGTGGTCGCGCAGGCGCATGAGCTTATTTGCGAGCGTAAAGTGCATATTCTTGATCTTGGTACCGGAACCGGTTGTTTATTATTATCGCTTCTGCGTCTCAATCCACAAGCAAGCGGGGTGGGGGCAGATATATCGCGCCAAGCTGTGCAGCAAGCACGCGAAAATGCCGTCGCGCTTCATCTTTCGGCACAGGCGAAATTTGTCGAAACTGATTGGTTTGAAAATATAGATGCGCAATTTGATATTATTGTCTCAAACCCACCCTATATATCCAAAACCGAAATGGCGAATCTGCCCGCCCATATTCGTGATTATGACCCGCATCTGGCATTATATGGCGGTGAAGATGGGCTTGTCTGCTATCGGCAGATTATCAGTGCGGCGGCGGCTTATCTTCGCGCTGGTGGGTATATTGTGCTTGAAATTGGTTATCAGCAAGCCGCCTCCGTGCAGCAGATTTTGGAAGATAATGGGTTTTTAGAGATTGCGCTTTGTGAGGATATGGCAGGGCGTGACCGGGTTTTATGTGGACAAAAAAAATAAATTTTTTATTGACTTTTATCTCTATCAAGCTAAGTTAACGCCATTGCTGATTGGGCATTTAAGTGCCGCAGCAATATTTAGCAAAACAATCAACAATTCATTAATGAAGGATTCATTGATTTACCTATTCATTAATTTTTTAACGATTTATTGATGAATGCGTCATTTCTAAAAATGGATATGTTGGGTTTCAAATTTCATATGATTGTTGATAATATTATTGGAATTATATCAAAAGAAAAGAGTATTGCATGAAGAGATCACGTGGGCGTAATCGCCGCTCAGCTAATCCAGCGAACAGAAGCTATGATAGTAATGGACCTGAGGTAAGAGTGCGGGGCAATGCAACGCAAATTTATGAAAAATATCAATCCCTCGCGCGGGATGCGCAAGCCGCCGGTGACCGCGTGCAAGGCGAAAATCTATTGCAACATGCGGAGCATTATTATCGGCTGATGATTCAAAACCAGCCGCCAAAGCGTGAAGGAGATGATGCGCAAAATGAGGCTTTAGAAAATATCGGCGAAAATGCCAGCCAAAATATGAGCGACACCACTGCCGCAGAAGACAATTCATCTAATGAAACGGGCGATGATGCGGCTGACGAAACAGCAAAGCCAGCGCGTCGGCGCGGGGCGTTGAAATCCCGCCGGCAACGGGTAAAAGCAGAAAATGAAGCCACCCCCGAAATAGATGCAGCAGATGCCGCAAATGAATTAGAAGAAGCTGATAATCCCGACACCAAAGCGGCTGTTTAGATTTTTACCCCTTATATTTTCTCGTAAATTTTCTGTTCAAAAAACCTTGTCGAACCGTTTTTCGGTTCCCATATAATCATCTATGAATATAGAGATTTATACAGATCATTTGCGTAAAGCGCTTGACGCAGCGCATAAGCTGGCAACTGCCAAAACGCATCAGCAATTAGAAGCGCTGCATGTCTTAAAAGTGCTGCTTGATGATGAGAATGATTTGGCAGCACGGCTTATTCGGGACTGTGGCGGCGATATTATATCTGTGCGCCGGCAGGTGGATGCGGCAGTGGTAGGGTTACCGAAAGTGAGAGGCGATGGCGTGCAGCTTAGCCTCTCACAAGACAGCCATAAAATTTTTATCGCGGCTGAAACATTGGCGCAAAAAGCAGGCGACCAATTTGTGACGATTGAACGGTTTTTGCAGGCTGTTGTGCAGGCAAAGAAAAATCCGGCAAGCGACATTCTGACCCAAGCGGGGCTTACCGATAAGGGCTTAGCGGCGGCGATTGAAGCACTAAGACAAGGGCGCCAAGCCGATAGTGCAGGCGCGGAAGATCAGTATCAGGCACTTGATAAATATGCCCGCAACCTTACCGAAGATGCGCGCACGGGCAGGCTTGATCCCGTGATTGGGCGGGATGAAGAGATTCGCCGCACCATGCAAGTCTTATCACGGCGAACAAAAAATAATCCCGTCCTCATTGGTGAACCAGGGGTTGGCAAAACCGCGATTGCGGAAGGGCTGGCATTGCGGATTATCAATGGCGATGTGCCGGAAAGCCTAAAGCATAAATCGCTCATGGCGCTGGATATGGGGGCGCTGATTGCAGGTGCAAAATATCGGGGCGAATTTGAAGAACGCTTAAAAGCGGTGCTGCATGATGTCGAAGCCGCCGCCGGGCAGATTATTTTATTTATTGATGAAATGCACACATTGGTCGGCGCGGGCAAAACCGATGGCGCGATGGATGCCTCGAATTTATTAAAGCCTGCCTTGGCGCGCGGAGAGCTTCACTGTATTGGCGCAACGACATTGGCTGAATATCAAAAACATGTCGAAAAAGATGCGGCATTGGCGCGGCGCTTCCAACCCGTTATGGTGGAAGAGCCCGATTTTGAAGATACGGTTTCAATCCTGCGCGGGCTTAAGGAAAAATATGAATTGCATCATGGCGTACATATTTCGGATGGGGCGATTATTGCCGCCACCCAATTATCAGACCGTTATATTAATGACCGTTTTTTGCCCGATAAGGCGATTGATTTAATTGATGAAGCCGCCGCCCGGTTAAGACTGCAAATTGATAGCAAGCCGGAAGAATTGGATGAGCTGGAGCGTCGTATCATTCAGCTTAAGATTGAACGCGAAGCGCTAAAGAAAGAAAGTGATGAGGCAAGCGCCGATAGGCTTTTGAAACTGCAAACCGAGCTTAGCGGATTGGAAGAGACAATGTCTAAACTTTCCACCAAATGGGAGGTGGAAAAAAATCGGCTGGCGGCGGATCATAAAATGAAAGAGGAATTGGAGAGCGCGCGCATCGGATTAGAGCAAGCTCAACGCGCCGGCGATTTGGAACGCGCCAGCGAGCTTGCTTATGGCATTATTCCGGCGCTTGAAAAGCAAATTTCTGAAGCCTCGTCTTCATCAGAAAAAGCCGCATCAGAAGCAGGGCGCGATAAAACCATGCTAGAAGAAATTGTAAGTGAAAACCATATCGCTTCCATAGTGGCGCGGTGGACGGGTATTCCGGTCGAAAAAATGCTATCAGGTGAGCGCGAAAAATTATTAGCAATGGAGACCGCGCTTAACAACCGCGTGATTGGGCAAATGCCCGCGATTGAGGCCGTCGCAAAAGCGGTAAGACGCGCGCGGGCAGGCTTGCAAGACCCCACCCGCCCGATTGGATCATTCTTATTTTTGGGGCCAACCGGTGTTGGCAAAACCGAGCTCACCAAAGCGCTGGCAGAGTTTCTATTTGATGATGATAGCGCCATTTGCCGCTTTGATATGTCTGAATATATGGAAAAACATTCGGTGGCGCGCTTAATTGGCGCGCCGCCCGGTTATGTCGGCTATGAGGAAGGCGGGGTGCTGGCAGAGGCAGTGCGGCGACGGCCTTATCAAGTGGTTTTATTTGATGAGGTTGAAAAAGCGCATCCCGATGTGTTTAATCTTCTCTTGCAAATCCTCGATGAAGGGCGGTTGACCGATGGGCAAGGGCGGATTGTGAGTTTCCGCAATACGCTGATTATTCTCACCTCTAATCTAGGCGCGCAAGATATGGCTGAAACGCTTTCCGATGAGGCGACAGATGAGACGGCACACATTATGGCGGCGGTACGCGCTTATTTCCGCCCAGAATTTTTGAACCGGCTGGATGAGATTATTTGTTTTGATAGGTTAAAGCCAGAGCAAATGGGGGCGATTGTCGATATACAAATGCAGCGATTAGAAGCATTGGTGTCAGCGCGGGGGCTTAAACTTCATCTTGCCCCGCAAGCGCGTGCGGTGCTGGCAGAAGCAGGCTTTGATGCCGCTTATGGGGCGCGGCCATTAAAACGCGTTATCCAAAAACAGGTGCAAGACCAACTGGCTGAGCTCATATTGGCAGGCACGATTAGTGATGGCGATCATATTAATATTACCGCGCAAGCAGGCGAGATTATACTCACCGCCGCCCGCATGGATGCGGTCAAGCATTAACACTGCTTATATAATAGAAACAATTTGGGTATCTGCAAAAATCACTATATGCTGAATATTACAGATATAGAGATTGAGATGAATATATTGCATGTTATCCTGAATGATTTTTATGGTGGGTCGGAGCGTTATTGTGCTGATCTTGCCGCTTTGCAAATGCAAGCGGGGCATAATGTAAAAGTCGCGATTGCGCCGCAAAATCAGCGCGGCGCAATGACCCAATATCTTGATGCTGAGGTTGAACGAATAGAAATCCCGCGCCTGTTTCGCAACCGATTTTTGCGCAATCTTATACAAAAGGAAGGCTATGATATTATTCATGCCCATTTGGGGGATGCTGCAAAACTATGTGCTGGTCTGCCAGTTGCAAAAGTTGCCAGTCTGCATATTCGTTATCAGGCAAGGCGGTACAGGAAATATGATGGGCTGATTTGCGTTGCGCCATATCAAATGCAGGAACTTGCCGATTATGATGGACACAAGATCGTCATTCCGAACTGGTTACCACGCTTGTCAGAGCCAGATGAGGCGCGCATGGCTCAGATAAAAGCGCGGCATCAGCTTGCAGAAGACGCGTTTATCTTCGGCTTTGTTGGTCGATTGACAAAAAGCAAAGGGGTTGATGTTTTAATTGAGGCCTTTGAACGGTTCGATCAGCCCCATACACATCTTATGATTATTGGTGATGGCGATGAAAATGTACGCGCTTATGTCGAACAGGCTGTCGTACGCAATCCGTATATCATCTGGGCGGGCACGCAAACGGATGTTGAAAATTATTATCCGCTATTTGATTGCTTTATCTCTGCCTCGCGCTATGAGCCGTTTGGTTTGGTACTGGCAGAAGCCATGTCATTTGGTTGCCCGATCATTTCCACCCGCACTGAGGGGCCGCTTTCTTTTTTGCCGGAGCAGGCAAACTTAGTTGATATAGAAGATGTGGCGGGCATGGCGGCAGCCATGCAGCAAGTTTATAATGAGGGCAAGAAAAAACTCATTTATGATTTGGGTGCGCTTGATGGCGCGGCGCAAGCGCAAAAAATTGTCGATTTTTATCGCACGGTTATTGAGGGCAAGGCAGCGATCTAAAACGCATAAGCAAAATGAGGGGGCTTATTGGATTTGCGATCTTTCGGTTCGTTGGGCAATAAATTGGGTTAGGCGATTATTAATCTCGTCTTGCCGCGCGCGGAGTTTTTGTTTCCCGTCTGCGGTTAGTTTTTTCACCGGCGGAAAGTTTAAGCGGCGGGGGTTTACATGTTTTCCATTTGCAATCACTTCATAATGCAAATGCGGGCCGGTTGATTGTCCGGTACTGCCGACATAGCCAATCCGTTGCCCCTGTTTGACGCGGCTTCCTTTTTTTAGACCTTTGCGGAATTTATGCATATGCAGATAAACCGTCTCATAACTATTTTTATGTTTGATGCGAATATAATTGCCATTTAATCGATTATAATCAATCTTTGTGATAATCCCGTCACCGGCGGCATAGATTGGGGTTCCGGTGGGGGCGGCGAAATCTAGCCCCTTATGCAAAGACGTATAGCCTTTAATCGGGTGGCGGCGCCAGCCAAATCCAGATGAAAGCCGCGCCCCATCAATCGGGGTCTGCATTAACAGGCGGCGGATGGATTCGCCTTGTTGGTTATAATAGCCAAGTTCACCATCATCTTGAGGCAGTGACCAAAGCGCTTTTTTCTCACCGCGATTGGTAAGTGCCGCATAAATAATCTCACCATCGGCGGCGAGATTATTGGCGTCATCATAGCGGCGGGTATAAAATACTTGTAGTTGGTCACCCTCGCGAATATCGCGCTGGAAATCAACCGAATAGGAGAATATTTTTATCAAAGCGAGAACCATTTGTGGCGATAGCCCAACATTGCGCGCCGCTTCAAAAAGGCTGTTACTGATAATGGTTTCGGCTAAAAAATATCGGTCTTGTAATGTCCGCTCGCGCAGCACCGCGTGATATTGTCGCGATTGTGACCGCCGGACGGATATATATTGGGTTGGGGTGGGGATGATTTCAAATCCGGCAAATGTTTTTTTGTCACGATTTGTTTCCTCCCAG